>NZ_JALDST010000001.1:5654800-7068500 GCF_022747945.1 Micromonospora sp. R77 | reverse complement strand
GTTCCGAGCGGCGGTCAGCTCCGGGCGAGCGCGGCCAGCATCTCCGGCAGGTCGAAGAAGCGGGCGGTGTCCACGGCGGACGGGCTGCCGTGCTCGGGGTCGGCACCGGCGTCGAGCAGGGCCCGGACGGCGTCGGCGTTCTTCCGGAAGACCGCCGCGGCGAGGGCGGTCTGCCCCCGGTCGTTGACCCGCGCGTGGTCGGCGCCCCGGGCCAGCAGCGCCGCCACGGTCTCGGGGTGGGCGTGGTACGCGGCCAGGATCAGCAGTGTGTCGCCCTTGTCGTTGGTCATGTTGACCGGCAGCCCCGCGTCGACGTACCCGGCCAGTTCCTCGGCGGCCCCGGCGCGGGCCAGGTCGAACATGCGGTGCGCGAAGGCGAGGGTCTCGGCGTCGAGGTCGTCGGTCATCCGTCCACGCTAGTGGGTCCGTCGCCTGGTAACTTGCCGACCCGGCACGGGAGGTGGGATGGACGACGCGGTGTACGTCGGCAACGCCGGGGTGGACGGGGCGACCGACGCCGGCTGGCTGCTCGGGCACTTCAAGCCGGCGGGCGACGTGCGGCACAGCGCCGAGGTGGAGGTCAAGTGGGGCGTGCACCCGGCGGGGGAGGCCCGGTCGCGCTGGGCCACCGGGGAGCGGCGGACGGCCCTGCTGGTGCTGATCAGCGGCCGGTTCCGGGTGGAGCTGCCGGATCGGACGGTGCTGCTCGGCACCCCGGGTGACTACGTGGTGTGGGGCCGAGGAGTGGACCACTCCTGGTACGCCGAGCGGGAGTCGGTGGTGCTGACGGTCCGCTGGCCGTCGGTGCCCGGCTACCGGGTGGAGCCACCGGTCCTGCGCTGATCCGGGCAACCGGAGCCGCGCACCACGTCCCACCATCCGGTATTGCCTACTAAACCTATAGGGTTTACCTCCTATGCTCGGTGGGCACGCGCCGCACCGTACCGGGAGGACGACCACCCATGACCGGCACCGACCAGTCCGACCTGCTCGCCGTCGCGCGGCGCCACGCCGACCCGGTCCGCTGGCCGGTCCCGCTCCGCTTCGACCGCGCGGAACGGTGGTACGCCCGCCTCGCCGTCGCCGCCGACCACGAGGTCTGGGCGCTGAGCTGGCTGCCCGGCCAGGGCACCGACCTGCACGACCACGGCGGCTGCGCCGGGGCGTTCCTGGTCCTCGCCGGCACCCTCACCGAGGAGACGGTCACCGCGGGCCGGCTGCGCCCGCACCGGCTCGCCGCCGGCGTCGGCCGTCGATTCGGCCCCCGGCACGTGCACGCGGTCAGCAATCGGGGCACTCAACCTGCGGTCAGCGTGCACGTCTACCGTCCGTCACTGCGCCGGATGACCCGCTACCGGCTCGCCGACGGCCGGCTCCAGGTCGCCGACGTCGCCGAGGCCGGCGTCGCCTGGTGACCGGCCACCGCACCCCGAACCGACCACCCGAGGAAGGACCGACGATGACCGAGACCCGTACCGACAGCTGTCCGGTGCCACCGCCCGGATCGCGGGGCATCGACGAGCTGCTCGCCGCCGCCCGCGCCCGGCTGACCCGGCTCGACCCGGAGCAGGCCCACCTCGCGTACCGGGCGGGAGCCCTGCTGGTCGACATCCGCCCGGCCGGCCAGCGGGCCGCGCACGGGACGGTCCCGGGCGCGCTCGCGATCGAGCGCAACGTCCTGGAGTGGCGCTTCGACCCACGCTGCCCGGCCCGGCTGCCGCAGGCCGTCGACTACGACGTGCCGGTGGTGATCCTCTGCCAGGAGGGCTACACCTCCTCGCTGGCCGCCGCCGCGCTCCAGGAGATCGGCCTGCACCGGGCCACCGACGTCGTCGGCGGCTTCGTCGCCTGGCGCGTCGCCGGCCTGCCCACCCTCGGCCCCACCCCGCCGCACCGTCCCTCGTCCGCCGCGCCCCGGTCACCGCCGGCCGCGCGCTGACCGTCACGCCGATCCCGGCGTGGCGGGCGCGACCGCCACAGCTCAGGAGGCTCCCATGTCCGTCGTCGCCATCTCCCCGCGCGTACCGCGGTGGCCGCCCCGACCGGGCGGCGCCCCGGCCGCGCACCGCGCCGACCCTGACCATCACCCTCGACCTCGGTCCCGGCGGCCTCACCCCGGGCTGGCCCTGCTCGTCGAGGTGCTCGGCGACCTCGCCGCGACCGGCGAGGTCGTGCCGCAGCACCCGGCCGCCCCGCCGCGCGCGGTGGGCCCATGGCCCCGCGCGACGGACCCGCTGCCTTCGGCCGCCGACGCGGAGTCCGATCGACAGGACCCCGAACCGGTACGCGTGCTGGCCGCCTCCCGGGAGGTCCGCCAGGGGGTACGGGCCGTCCCGCTGACCCGGATCGAGTTCGACCTGCTGCACTTCCTCGCCGCGCACCCGCGCCGGGTCTTCACCCGCGCGCAACTGCTCTCCCACGTCTGGGGCTACGAGCACGCGGTGGCCCGCACGGTCGACGTGCACGTCCGCCGCCTGCGCGCCAAGTTCGGCCCCGACACACCCCTGCTGACCACCGTGTACGGCGTCGGCTACCGGCTCGCCGACGCCGCCCGGGTGGTGGTCGAGCCGGACCACTGAGCCGCTCCTCGCCGCCCCGGGTCCGCTCCCGACCCGGGGCCGCGGCGTGCGCGGGGCCGGCCGTTCGGCGGGCCGCGGTGAACCGGGCGGGGACCCCCGTATCGGGTCAACTCACCGGCTCTGCTGTAATCATCTGGCCTCGTACGCAGAGCGAGCATCCGGCTCCGATGTGTTCGTCAATTGTCACATTCATGCAACGCAGCCGCCCCTTGACCCTCGCACAGGCGCCGGGAAGCATCGATGGAGCGGCGTCCCGGGCCGTGGGAGACACCCGGACCAGCCAAGGAGGACCATGTCGGTCAGCCCCGCCTCGTCGCGCGCCGGATGGCATACGTCCCAACCCGCGGTCCCCGGTCGTCCCCCCGGCGGCCAGCGTCGCCCCGCGAACACGGCCGCACCCGTGCTCACCGTGACCCTGTCCATCCCGCTCGCCGCGGAGGAGTCGCTGACCCCGGCGGCCCGCCGGCTGCTCGACGCCGCCCGGGAGATGCTGGAACGCGGGGAGGGCGTGGTCTCCAGTGGTCCCGCGCCGGGCGACCGGCGGCCCGACGTGGTGCCGGCGGGCCGGGCCCCGACCCGGCCGCTCGCGCCGACCATCCCGGCCCTGCACATCCTGGCCTCGTCCCGGTCGGTGCTGCGCGACGGCGAGCCGCTGCCGCTGACCCGGCTGGAGTTCGACCTGCTGCTGCACCTGGTCGCCCACCCCCGGCGGGTCTTCACCCGGTTGCAGCTGCTCAACGCCGTCTGGGGCTACGAGCACGCCGGCGTCCGCACGGTGGACGTGCACGTGCGCCGGCTGCGCGGCAAGGTCGGCGTGGACGTCCCGCTGGTCACCACGGTCTACGGGGTGGGTTACCGCCTCGCCGACGACGCCCGGGTCACCATCGACCGCACCGGCTGACCCCCGTCGCCCCGGTCGGCGCGGCCCCGCCGCCTGCGCCGACCGGGCCGGCGCGGCAGGATGGACCGGTGCGCGTCCGTCCCGTCACCCCCGAGCTGCTGGTGGCCGAGCTGACCGAGCGGTTGGTCACCACCGACGTGCCGGGACGGCTGCGGGTCGCTGTCGACGGCCCGCCGGCCGCCCACCCCGAGGAGCTGGCCGCCGCCCTGGTCGACCCGCTGCGCGCCGCCGGCCGGCCCGTGCTGCACGTCCGGTCCGCCGACTTCCTGCGTCCCGCCTCGGTACGGCTGGAGCACGGCCGCACCAATCCCGACGCCTACTACGAGAGCTGGACCGACGAGCCGGGACTGCGCCGGGAGGTGCTGGACCCGGCGGGGCCGGGCGGCTCCGGCCGGCTGCTGCCGTCCCTGTGGGACCCGGTCACCGACCGGGCCAGCCGCGCCGGCTACGTGGAGCTGCCGGCCGGCGGGGTCGTCCTGGTCAGCGGGGCGATGCTGCTCGGTGGCGGGCTCACCTTCGACGTCGCCGTCCATCTGGCGCTCACCCCGGCCGCGCTGGCCCGGCGGACCGACCCAGCGTCGGCCTGGACCCTGCCGGCCTTCACCCGCTATGCCGACGAGGTCGCCCCGGCCTCCTTCGCCGACGTGGTGGTACGGGCCGACGACCCCCGCCACCCGGCCGTCGTGGAGCGGGACTGAACCACCGCCGAGCGGGACGAGTCCGCCGTGCCGGGGCGTAACCGGACGCCGCCGCGCTGTCGGATGCCCGGGACGGGCAGCGCCGCGCAAGAGCGCACGAACGCGGTGGAAACTCGCGGAAATCCCCGGTTTGATCCACAGGAGCGACGGGTAATCGCCCGGCTCACAGAGCACGGGTGATCTCACCCGCGCCACCCGACGACACGGTCCGGGGCGCATCGTCGCCCCGGACCGGCGTGAGGCCCCAGGAAGGCAGGCAGCGATGCTCGTCCACGACACGGTGACCACGGGTCGTTCCCAGGCGGACACCGACCAGATCAGGCAGTCCCTGCAGTCGCGTTACGACGAGCTGACCGCCGAGTACGAGCAGGCGGTCCTGCAGAGCCAGGTGCTGCGGCTGGTCGAGGTGGGCGACACCGCCGGCGACGACCAGGCCGACAGCGGCACCAAGACCGCGGAGCGGGACACCGCGCAGTCCCTGCTGCGGACCATCCTGGAGCGGCGCAGCCAGTTCGAGCACGCGCTGGCCCGGCTGGAGGAGGGCACCTACGGCTTCTGCGAGGGCTGCTCCGCGCCGATCCCGGTCGAGCGGCTGGAGATCTTCCCGTCCGCCACCTCCTGCGTGGCCTGCAAGCAGACCCGGGAGCGGCGGGCGGCCTGATCGGCCCGAGTCGCCGGTCGGTCCCGCACCCGGTGGACTGCCCGCATGGGTGAGATCAGGGTGGGCACCGCCTCGTGGACCGACCGGACCCTGTTGGACTCCGGGTGGTACCCGCAGACCGCGGACACCCCGGAGAAGCGCCTGGCGTACTACGCCCGGCAGTTTCCGCTGGTCGAGGTGGACGCCACCTACTACTCGCCGCCTGCCGAGCGGACGGCGCGGCTGTGGGTGGACCGCACGCCGCCCGGCTTCACCTTCAACGTCAAGGCCTTCAGCCTGCTGACCGGGCACCCGACCCGGGTCGGCGCGCTCTACAAGGACCTGCGCCCCGACACGGAGAAGAAGAACGTCTACCCGGACGACCTGCCGCCGCAGGCGTACGAGGAGGTGTGGACGCGCTTCCTGTCGGCACTGGACCCGCTGGTCGAGGCGGGCCGGCTCGGGGCGCTGCTGTTCCAGTTCCCGCCCTGGTTCACCATCAGGCGGGACAACAAGCAGTACCTGCTGGAGGTGGCCCGACGCTGCGCCCCGCTGCGCCCGGCCTTCGAGTTCCGGCACGCCTCCTGGTTCGACGGTGACAACCGCGACGAGACGCTCGGCTTCCTGCGCGAGCACGAGCTGGCGTACGTCTGCGTCGACATGCCGCAGGGGCACAGGTCGTCCGTACCGCCGGTGCTGGCGGCCACCGCGGACCTCGCGGTGGTCCGCTTCCACGGCCACAGCGACAAGTGGACCAGCAAGGACATCCACGAGAAGTTCGGCTACGACTACTCCGACCGGGAGCTGCGCGACTGGGCGCCGAAGCTGCGCGAGCTGGCCGGTCAGGCCGAGCAGACCCACGTGTTGATGAACAACTGCTTCTCCGACTACGCCCAGCGCAACGGCGCGACCCTGCGCGGCCTGCTCGACGCCGGCTGATGCCGAATCACCCGGGGCGGGTGAGGGCCGGTCACCCGGCCGGCGCGCAGCATGGACGGTGTGTGCGGTCGCCTCGACCGACGCGACCGCCCGAGGAGGAGGTTGGCCATGACGGTGCGGGTGGTAGCGGATGCGCGCCGCGGCGGGGTGCTGCACGTGGTCGGCAGGACCGACCCTCCCCGGCGTGCCGAGCAGCCCGGTCGGTTCCGTCCGACCCGGCTCTGGCGGGGGCCCAGCGGGCCGCCGTCCCGCACCGACGAACGACGCCGGGAAACCGACGCACGGGGGTGGGCAGATGGCTGAGCAGCTGATTTCCGCGTTCGAGTCCTCGCTGGACAAGACCAACGTGATCCTGAAGGAGATCGAGGCGGCGTACGGCTGGCCGAAGGCGCAGCGCAACCAGTCCTACGCGGCGTTGCGTACGGTGCTGCACCTGCTGCGGGACCGGATGCCGGTGCCGGAGAGCGCCGAGTTCGCCCAGCAGTTGCCGGTGCTGCTGCGGGGGATCTACTTCGAGGGTTGGCAGCCGGAGAACGTGCCGGTCAAGCTGAACCGGGACGACTTCCTCTACGAGGTCCGGCAGGGCTTCCCGTACGACGTGGAGGGCGGCCCGCAGCGCGTGGTCCAGGTGGTGCTGGACACCCTGCGCCGGCACGTCACCCAGGGGGAGTGGCAGGACGTCAAGTCGCAGCTGCCGCGGGACCTGAACCAGCTGATCCCGTGACCGGAGCCGACCCGGCCCGCCCCGTCGGGGGGCGGGCCGGCGGTGTCCGCGTCACCCGCCGGCCGGTGGCCCGGGCCAGGTCGGCCAAGGCCACCGCGTCGGTGATCGCCGCGCCGCCCGGGTCGTTGTTGAAGTAGACGTACGCCGGCTCGGTGTCGTCGAAGGCGTCGGCAAGCCGGCGTACCCAGGAGGCCAGCGCGGTCCGTCCGTAGCGTGGCCACGGCCGGGCCCGGCCCTCGTGCAGCCGCAGGTAGCCGAAGTCGGTGGTCCGCCACAGCGGCGTCACCGGCCGGCTCAGCCGGTCGGCCCAGACCAGCGCGGCACGGCGGCGTTCCAGCACCCGCCGGGTGTCGTCGGTCCACCACGTGGGGTGCCGGGGCTCCACCGCCACCCGCACGTCGGCGGGGAAGAGCCGCAGCGTGGCGTCCAGGGCCGCCGGGTCGGCCCGCAGGTTCGGCGGGAGCTGCACCAGCACCGGGCCGAGCCGGTCGCCCAGCCCGGTGGCCCGGTCGAGGAACCGCGCCACCGGCTCGGCCGGCTCGCGCAGCCGCTTGATGTGGGTCAGGTAGCGGCTCATCTTCACCGCCACGCAGAAGTCGTCGGGGGTGCGGTCCCGCCAGGCGACGAAGGTGTCCCGCTCGGGCAGCCGGTAGAAGGCGTTGTTCACCTCCACCGTGGCGAACCGCTCGGCGAAGTGCTCCAGCCAGCGTCGCTGCGGCAGCTTCGCCGGGTAGAAGCGGTCCCGCCAGTCCCGGTACTGCCAGCCGGAGGTGCCGACCAGGATCATGCCGGTCTGATACCCCGGGCGACCACGCTTGACGCGCGCGGGCCCGACTGCCAGCATGTGGAAGCGCTCCCATCGGTCGATGTCACAGTCTCGTCACCACCTCCGGTGACCCCGACGAAGGACAGGGACCGCATGTCCATCCACCACCACACCACCGGCCGCCTCCGGTCCGGTCTGCTGGCCGGCGCGCTCGCGGCCACCACCGCCCTCGCCGTCGGCCTCGGCGTCGTCCACTCCGGGCCCGCCGACGCCGCCACCACCCTCAAGAGCCTCGCCGCGGCCAAGGGCCGCGACATCGGCTTCGCGCTCGACCCGAACAAGCTCTCCGAGACCGCGTACAAGCAGGTCGGGGACGCCGAGTTCAACCTGGTCGTCGCGGAGAACGCGATGAAGTGGGACGCCACCGAGCCCAACCGGGGGCAGTTCAGCTTCGGTCAGGGTGACGCCGTGGTCGGCTACGCCGCCACCGGCGGCAAGAAGGTGTACGGCCACACCCTGGCCTGGCACAACCAGCTGCCCGGCTGGGTCTCCGCCCTCTCCGGCGCCGACCTGCTCCAGGCGTTGAAGGACCACGTCGCCGGGGTCGCCGGGCACTACCGGGGCAAGGTCGTCGCCTGGGACGTGGTCAACGAGGCGTTCGCCGACGGCGGCACCGGCGCCCGCCGGGACAGCGTCTTCCAGCAGAAGATCGGCAACGGCTGGATCGAGGAGGCGTTCCGCGCGGCCCGCGCCGCCGACCCGGACGCCAGGCTCTGCATCAACGACTACAGCATCGAGGGCGTCAACGCGAAGAGCACCGCGATCTGGAACCTGGTCAAGGACTTCAAGGCCCGGGGCGTGCCGATCGACTGCGTCGGCTTCCAGTCGCACCTCATCGTCGGGCAGGTGCCCGGCGACTTCCGGGCCAACCTGCAACGCTTCGCCGACCTCGGGGTCGACGTGCGGATCACCGAACTGGACATCCGGATGCCCACCCCGGCCACCGCGGCCAACCTGACCGCGCAGGCCGCCGACTACCAGCGGGTCGTCACGACCTGCCTCGCGGTGAGCCGCTGCGTCGGGGTGACCACCTGGGGCATCACCGACCGGTACTCGTGGATCCCGGGCGTCTTCCCCGGCCAGGGAGCGGCGCTGATCTGGGACGACAACTACGCGCCCAAGCCGGCGTACCAGGCGGTCAGCGAGGCGCTCGGCGGCGTCGCCACCCCGCCCAGCACACCGAACACCTCCCCGTCGCCGACCACGCCCACCCCGGCCCCGAGCACGCCCACCCCGCCGCCGCCGACCGGTGGCTGCACCGTGACGTACGTGCCGAACTCCTGGAACAACGGCTTCACCGCCGACGTGCGGGTCCGCAACGACGCCACCAGCGCGCTCGTCGGCTGGACCGTCGGCTTCGCCTTCACCGCCGGCCAGCAGGTGACCAACGGGTGGAACGCCACCGTCACCCAGGCCGGCGCCCAGGTGACCGCCCGCAACGCGAGCTGGAACGCCGCCGTACCGGCGGGCGGCACGGTCAGCTTCGGCTTCCAGGGCACCCACACCGGCGCCAACCCGTCCCCGTCGGCCTTCACCCTCAACGGCGTGACCTGCCGCAACGGGTGACCACGGTCGGGCCCCGGCGAACCGTCCGTGTCGCCGGGGCCCGCCGTCTACGGTGGGTTAGAAGATCGCGCGTGGGGTACCACCCGCTGCACGACGAACCCCGACGCACGGCGGGGCGGCACACCCGAGGGAGCACACCCATGGCACTCAACGACGACGACATGCAGACCACCAGCGGCGGCGGCCTCGAGGGCCCGGCCGACGGCGGGGCGACCGCGGGCCGGCAGGACGGTGGCGCGGACGGTGGCGCCGAGGGTCCGGCCGACGGTGGCGCGACCCCGGGTCAGCAGGACGGGTGGCGCCGAGGGTCCGGCCGACGGTGGCGCCCACTCCGGGTCAGCAGGACGGTGGCGACGGTGGCGCCGAGGGTCCGGCCGACGGTGGCGCGACCCCGGGCCAGCAGGACGGCGGCCGACGGCAGCGCGAGCTGATCGACGTACCGACCTGCTGGCGGCCACGGCTGTCCGGCGGTTCCGTCCCCGGCCGCCGACGCCCTCGCCCGCCGCATCAGCGTCGAGCCGGCCAAGTTCGCCGCCGCGCACTGGGGCCGCGCGCCCCTGCTGTCCCGCGCCGCCGAACTGCCCAACCCGCAGGGCTTCGCCGACCTGCTCAGCCCCGCCGACGCCGACGAACTGCTCAGCAGGCGGGGTCTGCGTACCCCGTTCCTGCGGGTGGCGAAGGACGGCCAGCTGGTGCCGGCGGCCCGGTGGACCGGCGGCGGCGGTGCCGGCGCCGAGATCGGCGACCAGGTCCTCGACGAGCGGATCCTCCAGCAGTACGCCGCCGGCGCGACCCTGGTGCTCCAGGGCCTGCACCGGATCTGGCCCGCCCTGATCGACTTCGCCCGCGACCTGGGCACCGCGCTGCACCAGCCGTTGCAGGTCAACGCCTATCTGACACCGGCCGGCAGCCAGGGCTTCGCGACCCACTACGACACCCACGACGTCTTCGTGCTCCAGGTCGACGGCCGCAAGCACTGGCGGATCCACCCGCCGGTGCTGCCCGACCCGCTGGAGAAGCAGCCCTGGGGTGGCCGGGCCGACGAGGTCTCCGCCACCGCCGACGGCCCCGCCGCGCTCGACGTGGTGCTGGAGCCGGGCGACGCGCTCTATCTGCCCCGGGGCTGGCTGCACAGCGCCCAGGCGCAGGAGTCCGCCTCGCTGCACCTCACCGTCGGCATCCGGGCGCTGACCCGCTACGCCCTGGTCGAGGAGCTGCTCGCCCTCGCCGCCGAGGACGCCCGGCTGCGCGCCGGGCTGCCCTTCGGCACCGACGTGGCCGACCCGGACGCGATCGACGCCGAGCTGACCGCGACGGTCGAGGCGCTGCGCGACTGGCTGCTGCGGCCGACCTGGCCGCTGTCGCCGCCTGGCTGCGCCACCGGCCTGGGCCGCCGCCCGCCTGGCCCCCATCCGCCTGCTCGCCCAGGCGGCCGCGCGCTGGCCGCCTCGACGCCGACAGCCGGCCGCCCTCCGGGCCGGCCTGCACTGGCAGCTCGCCTCCACCGGCGACGGGCTGTCGCGCTGCGGCTCTTCGACCGCACCATCACCCTGCCCGGCACCTGCGAGCCGGCGCTGCGCGCGGTGCTCACCGGCGAGGTGACCCGGGTCGGTGACCTGCCCGGCCTCGACGACGACGCCGACCGCCTCGTCCTGGCCCGCCGGCTGCTCACCGAAGCCGTCCTCACGCCCGCCTGAGCACCGTCGGCCGGCGACCCGATCCGGGTCGCCGGCCGACGGTTCAGCGGGTCAGGACCAGCAGGGCGATGGTGGTCAGCAGGCCGGCGACCAGCACCACGATGATCGGGCGCGGCCTCAGCACCGCGTGCCGGCGGTCCGCCAGCAGCCGGGCTGGCGCCAACCCGAGCAGCGGACTGACCAGCGCCACCACCAGGGCCAGCACCGGTATTGCCGACGGCCAGGTCGTTGCCGTTGCCCGCGCCGACTGCCCGGGCCGCCGCGCCGAGGGCGTACGCCACCACGGACCTGCCGATCCGGCAGCCGGCCAGCAGCGGGTTGACCGAACTGGGTAGCTCACCTGGCTGACGGGTGCGGTCCAGCAGCTCCTGCACCGCGCAGCAGCGGCACCGATCACCTCGGCGTCCCGGGCTGGCCTCGGCGGGTCGCCCAACTGCTGGCCACCGCCGCCGAGCCGGGCCCGGAGCTGCTGCCACAGGGTGGCCGCCCCGGCGTCGACGCGCTCGACCAGCTCCTGCGCCTCGACCACGGCCGCCTCGGCGCGGCGTACCTCCGCGGTGGCCTCGGCGACGGCGCGCTCCGCGGCGGCGCACTGCTGCGCGTACCAGTCGTGCGCCTCGGCGCGCTGGGTGGCCACCCGGGCGGTCAGCTCGGCGAGCCGACGGAGCTGGGCGGCGTACGTCTCACTCGTGACCGGTTCGTTCATCGGGACGGACCATAAGGGATGATCACCTGTCCGGTGCGGTGCATCGCCCGGTCGAAGTAGAGCCCCCGCCACGGCCGGGGATACCAGTCCGGCCCGCCGCTGCCCGGATAGAGCGAGGAGCCCAGCTCGCCGCCCTGCACGTCCAGCGCCACCCAGGCCCCGATCTGGTCGGTGCGGGCGGCCGGCCCGCCCAGGTCCACCCGCATCCGGGCCACGCCCCGCCACCACGCCAGGACGTGCGTACGCCGTTCCGGCCCGTCGTGCAGGATCCGCCGCAGCTGCTCCAGCCCGCTGCGCCGACCGGCCCGCCCGGCGAGTTGACCCGAGGCCGCGTCGACCGCGTAGAGCAGCAGGTAGTGCGGCGTGCTCGGGGTGCCCGGCGCACCCAGCGAGTCACCCACCTCCGCCATCAGCTCGGTGACGCTGTCCTCGTCGTACCAGGCGGCGTCGTCGGCCAGGTCGGCGTAGAGCTCCCGGGCGGCCGGATCGGCGTCCGGGTCGAGGCAGGCGATGGAGAACCGGGCCGTGCCGGGGCGGTGCTGCCGGGCCAGCGAGCGGGCGGCGGCGTCCGGCACCGCGCACGCCTCGTCGACCCGGGTGCCCAGCACCGCCAGGTTCCGCCCGGGGGCGCGGGGCAGCCGCAGCGCCGCCGACCGGGCCTGCACGTCGATGATCTCGCCGAGCAACGCCACCGGACTACGCGGCACCCCCTCGTCGGGCGGGGTGAGTGCCCGGAAGTCCGGGGCGTCGGCCAGCCGGGGGATCGCGTCGCCGTCGAAGAGCCGGGCCGGCGCGGCGTCGGCCGGTCGCATCCGCCACAGCCGGTGCTGCAACTCGCTCCAGCTCTCCCAGTCGCTGGCGGACGGGATCCGGGCCACCTCGTTCCCCTCGGTCAGCCCGGACTCGGCGTTGACCACGGCGTGGTGCCGGGGCAGGGACTGCGCCGCGTCGTTGCGTTCGGCGAGGATGCGCAGTGCCTTGGGCAGCGCGATCCGCAGAGTGAACTGGGCGACCAGCGCGGGCCGGCCCCACAGCGCCTCGATGCCCCGGACATCCTGCGAGGCGAGCACCAGGTGGATGCCCTGCGACCGGCCCCGCCGGGCCAGGTCCTCCAGCAGGTCGGCGGCCTCCCGGGCGACCACGTCCCGGCCGGCCAGCAGCGCCTGGAACTCGTCGACCACCGCGACGATCCGCGGCCAGTGCCCGGTCGGGTCGACCGCCCGCAGCTCGGCCAGCTTGGTGACCTCGTGCTTCTTCGCGGCGTCCGCCCGGCGGCGCAGCTCCTCGGCGAGGAAGCGCAGCAGCGCCAGCCCGAACTCCCGGTCGGTGTTGACGTTGATGCCGACCAGCCGCATGTGCGGCAGCCAGCTCGGGTCCCGCCGGCCCTGCGCGAACCGGGCGAAGGACACCCCCTCCTTGAAGTCGAGCAGATAGAACTCCAGCTCGGCGGGGGAGTAGCGGGACGCCAACGCGCCGATCCAGGCGAAGATCAGGTTCGTCTTGCCGGTGCCGGACGGGCCGCCGATCAGCGCGTGCGGCGGGTAGTCGCCGAGGGTGAGCAGCACCGGCCGGCCGTGCGGACCCTCCCCGATCGGGGCGCTCAGGCCGTGCGCCGAGTCCTCCTGCCAGAACCGGTCGGCCGGCGGCAGCAGGTCGGTGAACGGGGCCGGCGGGGGACCGGCGTTGACCCGCGACGCCACCTCCCGACAGGTCTCGGTGACCAGGGTGGCCGGGGGCGCGTCGTCCAGGGTGACCGGCAACCCGGCCACCCGCGCGCCGTCGGGCTGCACCACGACCCGGGTCACCGTCGGGTGGTCGGGCAGGTCGATGCCGCGGACCACCAGGTGCACCCCGCAGGCCGCGCCGGTGCGGACCACCCGGTCCAGCTGGCCCCGCTCGTGCCGGTTCAGCTCGTCGCCGCCGAGCAGCACCGCCACCCGCCACGGCTCGGGCCGCCGGCCCGTCGCCGCGGCCAGCCCCAGCGAGCCGTGCTCGCCGGCCAGCACCGTCTCGTTGATCCGGCGGATCTGCTCGACCAGGTCGTCCAGCAGCCGGCCCAGCCCACCCGGGCCGACGAAGGTGAGCAGCCCGGCGGTGCCGAGCGGGGCGAACCCGGCCAGGCCGCCGCCGAGGTGCTCCGGGTCGTACCCGAAGAGGCGGACCGACCCGGGGTCGGCGCGGCCGACCGAGCGCAGCAGCAGCGCCGGCACCACCGCGGCGATGCCGTCGGTGTCCCCGCCGGCCAGGTGGACGTGCCCGGCGTCCAGCAGCGGCACCAGCGCGGGCACCGGTTCCGCGCCGGCGATCTCGACCGTGCTCACCTGCACCGCGCCATGCCGGCCCGCCCGGCGGGCGTGGGCCGCCACCGTGACCACGCCGACGCCGCGCCGGGCGCCCTGTTCCGCTGCCACCGCGTTCGCCGGGCCAGCCCGCGATCCGCGCGGTGTGCCGGGCGTCGATCTCGGCCAGGCCGGCGTCCGGCGGCACCACCCGCTCGGGGCATGGCGGCCGCGGCGCGCCGCACCCGGGCGAGCCGTTCCTCGCCGGCCGCCAGCTCGGCGCTGGCCGTGGCCAGCCGGTTCCAGGGCGCCCAGCGCCTCGGAGAGCATCCCGGACCCGGGTCACGAGCTGCGGCGTACGTCAGGCATGGCTCCTCCCGGCCGGTGTCCTGTTCGCGGTCTCCGGCGGCAGGTCCCAGCCCCAGCCGGGCCAGCAGTACACCTGTCGGGCACTTCGGCGCCGACCGCCGCGTCGGCCGCGTGCGGTTGCCCTGGTCACCGGTGCGCGGCGCGGCGGCGGCACCTGCACACCTGGGTCAGCAGGCTGTCCAGCACCGGCGGCGGCAGACCCGGCAGCAGGTCCTGCACCGCCGTCCACCTCCCGGGCGCAGCCGGCCCAGGTCGTCGGCGCGGGTGATGCCCGAGCAGTTCCCCGGCCAGCTCACGCAGCAGCGGCATGATCGCGGCCAGCCCTGCGTCGACGTCCGCGTGCGCCCGGCGCAGCTCCCGGTGCAGCCGGTCCCGGTCGCCGGAGCGCACCCCGCCGACCACCCGTGCAGCAGGTCCCGCGCATCCGGGACCCGCTCGTCCGGCTCGTCCGCCGGCTCCCCGGCCACCGGTCAGCTCCGCCACCCGCACCGCCCACCAGCGCCGCACCGTCGGGTCGGCCTCCTGCTCCGGCGGCACTCCCCCGGTACGGGCGCGGCGTCGCGGCGCGTCGTGCTCGGCCGGCGCTGCTCCGGCTTCGGCGCAGGCGCCCCGTCGGCGGCCAGCCCGATCGCCGCGAGGTAGCCGGCGAGCTGTTCCTGGGCGACCCGCAGCGCGTAGCCGGCGGTCTCGGCGTGCTCGGTGGCGGCGGAGAGCTCCGGCACGCCCATCGGGTTCGCCGACTCCTGCCGCACCCAGCGCAGCCGCTCGGCGGCCTGGCCGAACTTCTCCAGCGCCAGCGCGAGCGGGGCGAGCGGCAGCTCCTCGGCGGCGGCGCGGACCTGCGCCCCGATGTCCTCGACGATGGACACGGCCTGCGCCTACAGCGTCGAGACGTAGAGCTGCGCCTGCTCGACCGCGACCAGTGTCGCGGCCAGACACTCCTCCAGCTCCTGGCTGGCCTGGGTCAGCGAGGCCTGGGCCGCCTCGACCGTCTCGTGGCCGCTGCCCTCCAATGCGCCGGCCAGGGTCTGCTGCGCCTCGGCCAGCTTCTCGCCGGCCGCCTGCACGGCTGTCTGCCCGTCACCTATCTGCTGGAGGGCGACATCGATGGCTGCCTTCAGCTCGGCGACGCTCGCCACGGGGACCTCCTGGGGGCGGGGAGATCTCCATTACAACGCATCCCACCGGGTGAGCGAACATCCGCCCTCGCGGTGTTCCTGCCCCGGTGTCCGATTCCGTCGTTGACGTGCGCGAAGACCCGCCGGCCGGAACCGCGACAGTCCCGTCGACGCACCAACCGGTCCCGTCGGCGAGTCAGCCACCCGTCCCGCTGTGCGGACACCCGACCCGTCCGCCACCCGGTCAGGAACCCCGGCCGCCGGGCTCCGGGCGCAGCCAGCGGGGGCCGTACACCTCGGCGCCGAGCGCGCCCACCCGGGCCCGCAACTCACGGTCGGCGGTGACCACCAGCCGGCGGCGCTCCGGCGCCGCCGCGACCAGCTCGACCATCGTGTCGTCGCCCGAACCGGGCGCGGCGACCACCCGCACCCCGGGCACGCCCGGCACTCCCCGCGCCGCCCCCTCCAGCACCAGGACCACCTCCACCGGCGGGTCCAGCTCCGGCGGCACCCCGCGCTCGGCGACCGGCAGCAGGGCGTCCCGCAGCCGGGCCGCGGCGCCCGCCCGGTCCCGCCACCAGCCGTCCGGGCGGGACCCCACCACGTTGGCGCCGTCGACGATCAGCAGCGGTCGGCTCTCCATGGCCCCCAGCCTGCCACCCCGGGGAGTTTGTCGCGCCGACCGCCGGGTAGCCACCGCCGACCGTGCCGCGCCCGCGGTGTCGCCCCGGCGACCGTGCCGCGCCCGACTGCGGAGGACAGAGATGATGGGACCCGGTGACTTCGGCTCGGACCCGTGGGACGAATTCCTGGCCCGCTACTTCGGCCGGGGCGAGGGGGGACGGCGGCCGGCGCACCGGGTCGACATCACCCGGCTGATGACCGCCGACGCCCGGGAGATGCTGGCCGACGCGGCCCGCCGGGCTGCCCAGAAACACAGCAACGACCTGGACACCGACCACCTGCTCTGGGCGGCGCTGCAACGCGAGCAGCTGCGCGACCTGGTACGCCGCGCCGGCGCCGACCCGGACACCCTGCTCAACGCCCTCGGCGGGCGCGGCGACGGGGCGCCCCGGGGTGAGGTGCCGCCCAACCTGTCGCTCACCCCGGCGGCCAAGCGGGCCCTGCTCGACGCCCACCAGCTGTCCCGGGCGATGGGGGCGAACTACATCGGCCCCGAGCACATCCTGATGGCGCTGCCGCTCAACCCGGAGTCGCCGGCCGGCCGGATGCTCGCCGCCGGCCGGATCCAGCCGGAGTCGCTCCAGGCGGCCAGCGCCGAGCGGGGCCCGATGGCCGGTCCCAGACCGGACCGCGGCACCCCCACCCTCGACCAGTACGGCCAGGACCTCACCGACCTGGCCCGCAACGACCAGATCGACCCCGTCATCGGCCGGGCCGACGAGATCGAGCAGGCCGTGGAGATCCTGTCCCGGCGGACCAAGAACAACCCGGTGCTGATCGGGGAGGCGGGCGTCGGCAAGACCGCCATCGTGGAGGGGCTGGCCGAGCGGATCTGCGACGGCGACGTGCCGCAGACCCTGCTCGGCAAGCGGGTGATCCAGCTCGACCTGGCCGGCCTGGTCGCCGGCACCCGTTACCGCGGCGACTTCGAGGAACGGCTGAAGAAGGTGATCGACGAGATCCGGGCGCACCGGGAGGAGCTGATCATCTTCCTGGACGAGATCCACACCCTGGTCGGCGCGGGCGGCGCCGGCAGCGAGGGCGGCATGGACGCGTCCAACATGCTCAAGCCGGCGCTGGCCCGCGGCGAGCTGCGGGTGATCGGGGCGACCACGCTGGACGAGTACCGGCGCAGCATCGAGAAGGACGCCGCGCTGGCCCGCCGCTTCCAGCCGGTGCTGGTGCCCGAACCGACCGTCGAGGACACCGTCACCATCCTGCGCGGCCTGCGCGACCGGTACGAGGCGCACCACCAGGTCCGCTTCACCGACGAGGCGCTCGTCGCCGCGGTGGAACTCGCCGACCGGTACGTCACCGACCGGTTCCTGCCCGACAAGGCCATCGACCTGATCGACCAGGCCGGCGCCCGGGTCCGGCTGCGCACCCGGACCCCGGCCTCGGACGTGCGGGAGCTGGAACAGCAGCTCGACGACGTACGCCGGGACAAGGAACAGGCCGTCGCCGACGAGCAGTACGAGCGGGCCTCCGCGCTGCGCGACCGGCTCGGCGAACTGGAGGAGCAGATCCGGCGGGCCCAGGGCGAGGGTCCCGACACCTCCCAGGTGCCCGCGGTCGGCCCGCAGGAGATCGCCGAGGTGGTCTCCCGGGCCACCGGCATCCCGATCAGTCAGCTCACCGAGGAGGAACGGGACCGGCTGCTGCGGCTGGAGGGACACCTGCACGAGAAGGTGGTCGGTCAGGAGGACGCGGTCAGCGCGGTCGCCGAGGCGGTGCGCCGTTCGCGTACCGGGCTGGCCGACCCGGACCGGCCGATGGGCAGCTTCCTCTTCCTCGGCCCGACCGGCGTCGGCAAGACCGAGCTGGCCCGGGCCCTGGCGGAGGCGCTCTTCGGCGAGTCCGACCGGATGGTGCGGGTCGACATGAGCGAGTTCCAGGAGCGGCACACCGTCAGCCGGCTCGTCGGTGCCCCGCCCGGCTACGTCGGCTACGAGGAGGCCGGCCAGCTCACCGAGGCGGTCCGCCGCCGCCCGTACGCGGTGGTGCTGCTGGACGAGATCGAGAAGGCGCACCCGGACGTGTTCAACATCCTGCTCCAGGTGCTCGACGAGGGGCGGCTCACCGACAGCCAGGGCCGGACGGTCAACTTCCGGAACACCGTACTGATCATGACGAGCAACCTGGGCGCGGAGCTGATCACCGGCACCCAGCGCGCGGTGGGCTTCGGCGCGGGCGAGCCCGGCACCGAGCGGGAGACCGACGAGCTGCGCGAGCGGCTGACCCGCCGGCTCCAGGAGACCTTCCGGCCCGAGTTCCTCAACCGGATCGACGAGACGATCATCTTCCGCCGGCTGGAGGCCGAGCAGCTGCGCCAGATCACCGGGCTGCTGCTGGAGGAGACCCGGCGCCGGCTGCACGCCCAGGACATCCGGGTGGAGTTCACCGCCGCCGGCGTCGACTGGCTCGCCGAGCACGGCTACCAGCCGGAGTTCGGGGCCCGGCCGCTGCGCCGGGTGATCCAGCGGGAGGTCGACAACCGGCTGTCCCGGATGCTGCTGGAGGACCGGCTCTCACCCGGCCAGCAGGTCACCGTCGACGCGCGGGACGGACAGCTCGCCTTCGACGTGGGCGCCGGTGACCGCGACCACACCGCGGCCACCACGTCCCACCCGCGATGAACGGGAGGCCGAGATGACCGAACCGGAGGAGACCCGGGAGGACACCGAGCGCAGCGAACCGATCGTCGCGCCGCCGACGGCGAACCCGTCCCGGGTCAAGGTGCCGCCGGAGGGGCTCAAGCAGCAGACCGACGAGGGCGACCCGACGCCGTCCGGGCCGCCGGCCGAACAGGAGGCGTGATGGTACGCGAGAAGCGGCTGGATCCCGAGGTCGAGGTGATCTGGGACGACTTCCACGCCCAGGTGAACGTCCCCTCCGAGCAGCTGCGGCAGTGGCTGCTCACCCGGGGGTCGGGCGAGGAGGCGTTCGGCCCGGACCCGGACCTGAACCTGCCCGAGCCGGGGCGGCAGATCCTGCACGTGCTGAGCAAGCGGAAGGTGGACCTGACCCCGGAGGACATCGAGGTGATGCGGGAGGCCGTCGACCGCATCCAGTCCCTGGTGGAGTCGAAGCCGCAGCGGGGCAACGCCGACGACGAGTGGCGGCACTCCCTGCTCGACCTCGGCCACGACGTCCTCGTCGAGCGCTGACCACGCGGACGGCACCCGGGGTGTCCGCCCCGGGTGCCGTAGCCGTGCGCGCTACTCGGATTCCAGGCTGGGCAGTTGGAGGCCGGCGGCGTCGGCGGCGGCCTGCCGGTCGGTGAGGGTGCGCTCCTCCCGGCTGAGCAGGGTGGCGTACTCGGTGATGTCGGCCGGGTCGGGCACCTCCGGCAGCCGGCGCAGGAACGCCTCGACGTCCCGGGCGGCGGCGGTGTGCGCGGCGGCCGCCCGGCGCAGCAGCTCCCGCTGGTCGACGGCGGTTCGGGGATCGGTCATGGGGGACAGATACCCGCCGTCAGGCGGTTCGCACCCCGCCGCCAGGCCCGGACCCCCACGGCTGGGCGCCGAACCCCGGGTGCCGCAGCAGCCAGGCCAGGTAGTCGGGGTGCGGGGCCAGCGAATCGGTGTACGCGGCCAGCGCCGTCTCCAGCACCGTCTCGGCGACCCGGGCGGCCGGTGCGTCCGGGTGCCAGCCGAGCAGCAGCCGCCAGCGCAGCGGCGTACCGGCCAGCCGCCGGGTGACCAGCCCGCTGACCGGGCGGAAGGTGGCCTGGCACAGGGCCACCGCCGCACCGGCGTCGACCAGGTCCATGCAGCCGCGGACGTCCGTCTCGTACACCTTGCGCGGGGTGAAGCCGGCGCGGGCGCAGGCGGCGGCAAAGCAGTCGCCGAAGCAGCCGTCGCCCGGCGCCGCCACCCACTGCTCGCGGCGCAGGTCCACCAGCCGCACCTCGTCCCGGTCGGCCATCGGGTGGGTCTGCGGCAGCAGCACCAGGACCGGGTCCACCGCCACCTCCCGCCAGCTCAACCCGAACTCCGCCGACGGGCTGGAGTCCCCGCACACCCCGGTGAGCGCGAAGTCGAGCCGGCCACCCGCCACCAGCTGCGACAGCTCGTCGACCGACCAGGAGGCGTACGTGGTGATCTGCGCCTGCGGCTGCTCGGCGGCGAGCCGGTGCACCAGCCGGCCGAGGATGGGGCTGTTCACCCCGCCGAACCGGTAGCGGCCCAGCGCGTCGTCGGCGCCGGCCAGCCGGGCCGCCTCGTCCTGCAGGCCCTTCATCGCCGGCAGCAGCACCCGGGCCCGGGCCAGCACCAGTTCCCCCAGCGCGGTGGGCCGTGCGCCCCGGCGGTCCCGTTCGAACAGCGGTCCGCCCAGGGTCCGCTCGATCCGCTGGAGCTGAGCGGTCAGGGCCGGCTGGGCCAGGCCGAGCGTCGAGGCCGCCTTGGTCACGCTCCCCGTCTCCGCGATCGCGCAGACCACCCGCAGGTGTCGCAGCTCCAGATTCATAGGGTGACCGTAGGGCCACGCAGCGGTCGGCGGAAGGCCCGGACGGGATCGGCCTTCCCCGATGCCTGTCCGACCGGTGCATCGGCTCTGCCCGATGCGTGTCCGGCTCAGGCCTTCGGTCGGGGCTCCAGGTCGCTCAACTGGGTCCGGCGGCCGGTCACCGCGTCCCGCAGCTTGTCGACCACACCCACCGCCGGCTCCACGATCTTGTTCCAGGGCGGGGTGGCCGGGGTGCCCGGGTGCGGACGGGTCGGTGCGGCCTCCTCGGCGATCTGCCACCGGTTGCCCAGCCGGATCAGCTCCGCGTCGGTGGCCACCTCGCGCAGCGGGGTGACCAGCGCGGCGAGCCGGCTGACGTGCCGCCGGACCCGCTCGGCCACCTCGGCCAGCGCCGGGTCGTCCGGCCCGGACAGTCCCTTCAGGGCGGTGAGCAGCGCGGCGTCCGCCTCGATCTCCCGGTCCACCAGCTCGGCGCTGGCCGGCACGGCGGCCCGGACGGCGGGGAAGAGGTACTGCTCCTCCGCGGACAGGTGCCGGGACACCGCGGCGGTCAGCACGTCCAGCACCTCCCGGCGGCGCGGCGCCGGCAGGCCCGGGTCGGTGACCTGGTCGGCCAGTTCGCCCAACTGCCGGTGCTCCCGGCCCACGATGTCGGCCAGGCTGCGGCCACCGGGACGGTAGGTGTCGTCGGCGGCGGGCGGCAGCGGGGGCAGGGGGACCGTCATGGTGCCCTCCTCGACTCGAGTGGCCGGCGGAACCCGGCGGACCGGCGGGCGGTGCGGGGACGCAGCGGCGGTACCCGGACGCCCGTCGCGCGAAACTCGGCCGGACACCGGCCGGCGGTCGGCCGTACCGCAACCAGCCGGACGGGGCGCACCGCCGGCCGCCCCCGGCTGGTATGAAGGGCCCATGACGAGCGACGCCGCTTCCGCCCGACCGGACCCGACCGACGAGGTCGTCGACCTCTGCCGCGACCTGCTGCGGATCGACACCACCAACACCGGGGACAACGACACCAGCGTCGGCGAACGGCGCGCCGCGGAGTACGTCGCGGAGAAGCTGGCCGAGGTCGGCATCGACGCCCAACTGCACGAATCGGCGCCCGGCCGGGCGAACCTGGTCGCCCGGATCCCCGGCACCGACCCCGGTCGGGACGCGCTGCTGGTGCACGGCCACCTCGACGTGGTCCCCGCCGACCCCGACGAGTGGACGGTGCACCCGTTCTCCGGCGAGATCCGTGACGGCTACCTGTGGGGCCGCGGCGCGATCGACATGAAGGACTTCGACGCCATGGTGCTCGCCGTGGTACGCGGCTGGCAGCGCGCCGGCGTCCGTCCGCAGCGGGACGTGGTGCTCGCCTTCACCGCCGACGAGGAGGCCGGCAGCGACTACGGCGCCCACTTCCTGGCCCAGCGGCACCGGGACCTCTTCGACGGCTGCACCGAGGCGATCGGCGAGGTGGGCGGCTTCTCCTACTCGGTCAACGAGTCGTCTCGGCTCTATCTGATCGAGACCGCCGAGAAGGGCATCGACTGGCTGCGGCTGCACGCCAAGGGCCGGCCCGGGCACGGGTCGTTCATCCACGACGACAACGCCGTCACCGCGCTCGCCGAGGCGGTGGCCCGGATCGGCCGGCACCGCTTCCCGGTCACCGTGACCGACACCGTCCGGGCCTTCCTCGAGGAGGTCTCCGAGGTGCTCGGGGTGGACGTGGACCCGGACGACCCGGAGGCCGCCATCGCCGAGCTCGGTCCGATCGCCAACATCATCGGCGCGACGATCCGGAGCACCGCCAACCCGACCCGGCTGGCCGCCGGCTACAAGGACAACGTGATCCCCGGCCGGGCCACCGCCACCATCGACTGCCGCAGCCTGCCCGGCCAGTCCGAGCTGCTGGAGGCGCAGTTGCGCGAGCTGGTCGGCCCGGACATCGACATCGAGTACATCCATCGCCAGCCGGCCCTGGAGACCACCTTCGACGGCGATCTGGTCGAGGCGATGTCGGCGGCGCTGCGCGCCGAGGACCCGGGCGCCCGTCCGGTTCCCTACATGCTCTCCGGCGGCACGGACGCCAAGGCCTTCTCCCAGCTCGGCATCCGCTGCTTCGGCTTCGCCCCGCTGCGGCTGCCCGCCGACCTCAATTTCTCCGGCCTGTTCCATGGCATCGACGAGCGCGTCCCGGTGGACGGGCTACAGTTCGGCGTGCGGGTTCTCGACCGGTTTCTCCGCAGTTGCTAACCGTGTCCACGGCGTCACCGCCGGCGCGGATCCTCCCCCATCGCGAAGGGACTGCCTCACATGACCGACCAGCACGGTGAGCTGGACGCCGCCCTCGAGCGGGTGATCGACGCGGCCCGTGCCCACCTGGCCGCCGTTCGCGCCGCCCAGGGCCGGATCGACGACGACAACGTCTGGCAGGCGTACGTCGCCCTGAACAACGCCTCGTTCGCCTACGACGAGCAGCTGCTCGACGCCTTCGGCGAGGTGACCCCGTGGGACGTCGAGTCGATCGACCCGGACGAGGCCGACGAGCGCTTCGGCGGTGAGGGCGTCGAGGCGACCGACCCGCACCCGCGGGTCATCTCGGTGCGCCAGCGCCGCGACTACCGGGTACCGAGCGTGGCCGCCCTGCTGCGGGTGGCCGAGGCGGCCCGCCGCGAGGGCACCCCGGAGGAGGACGAGCCGGCCCCCGTCGAGGGGGTCGGCGAGGCCGTGCTGGAGCTGCTGCAGAGCGGCGACGGCTCGCTGAGCGCGCTGGACGTGCCGGAGCTGGAGCCGCTCGACGGGGTGGTCATGGTCAGCGAGGTCGGCACCCCGGTCGACCTGGAGTCGTTCGACGACGACGACCCGGTGGGCCCGTTCCAGCCGGCCGCCGACGACCGGCTGGTGGGCCGGCTCGACGAGCACCCGTTCCTGGAGCTGGACTCCGAGCACGACCACGACCACGCCCACTAGGCCGTGACGCCCCCGGGGCCCGACCGTTGCGGTCCGGGCCCCGGGGGCGTCGGCGTCCACCCGGGTACGGCTCGCGCCGCGCTCAGTACGACAGACCCGGCTGCGGCTGGTTCACCAGGCGGCGGCGCAGCATGACCTGCCGCGTGCCGTCGCGGTACAGCCGCACCCGGGCCAACTCCCAGCCGGAGAACTCCGCCTGGATCGCCAGCTGCGCCGCGGCGGTGAGCCGGTCGACATTCGAGGGCAACCGCAACGGCGCGTATTCGTAGTCCATACGATCCATGCTGCCCAGCCAGGCCGTGCTTCGCCACCCCCCGACGGTGATCCGGGTCGCCTCCCGCCGGTCGTCGCGCCCCTTCCGGGCGGTCCCGTCGGGTTCCCGCCGGTCGCCGCCCTCCCGTGCCGCCCGGTCTCAGCCGTCCCGTTCCGGGTAGCCCACCGGCACCGCCGAGACGTCGTCCAGCGCGGTGACGATCTCCTCCGGCAGGGTCATCCGCTCCACCTGCAGCGCGCCGAGGAGCTGCCCGACCGTGCGGGCCCCCAGGATCGGGGCGGTCACCCCCGGCCGGTCCCGGATCCAGGCCAGCGCCACCTCCAGCGGCGACACGCCCAGCCCGCCCGCCGCCGTGGCCACCGCCTCCACGATGCTCGAGCAGCGCGGCTCCAGATACGTCGCGACGAACCGCTCGAAGTGCGGCGACGCGGCCCGCGAGTCCGCCGGCCTGCCGTGCCGGTACTTCCCGGTGAGCACCCCCCGGCCCAGCGGCGACCAGGGCAGCACACCCAGCCCCAGCGCCTCGCAGGCGGGCAGCACCTCCCGCTCGACGCCCCGCTCCAGCAGCGAGTACTCCACCTGGGCGGCCACCACCGGGGCCCGGCCCGGCCAGGCCGCCTGCCAGGCCGCGGCCCGGGCGGTCTGCCAGCCGGCGAAGTTCGACACCCCCACGTAGCGGGCCCGCCCGCTGGTCACCGCGTGGTCCAGCGCGGAGAGGGTCTCCTCCAGCGGGGTGTCCGGGTCATACCCGTGCACCTGCCACAGGTCGACGTGGTCGGTGCCGAGGCGCCGCAGCGAGGCGTCCAGGGTGCGCAGCAGGTGCCCCCGCGAGCCGTCCCGCCGCCGCCCGCTGCCCGGCCGCAGCCCCGCCTTGGTGGCGATCAGCAACTCGTCGCGGGGGACGAGGCCGCCCAGCAGCGAGCCGATCACCGACTCCGCGTCGCCGTCGGCGTACACGTCGGCGGTGTCGACGAGGTTGCCGCCCGCGTCGAGGTAGCTCTTCAGCTGGGCGGCCGCGTCATCGGCGTCGGTGTCCCGGCCCCACGTCATGGTGCCGAGCGCGAGCCGCGAAACCGCCAGCCCGCTTCGGCCGAGCGGTCGCTGTTGCATGGGTGAACCTTATTTCGATCGCGGCGTCACGGATATCCTCGCCCGCAGTCAACTTCCTGCCCGTCAGCTGTGACGCGTTCGAGGTGAGCCGGTGGTCCGCCGCCCCACCCGCATTGCGTAGCCTGGTGCGACCTGTGGTGCGGACAGTGGGAGGACCAGTGCGACTCGGGCTCAGCCTCGGATACCAGACGGCGTGGAGCACGCCCGCCGACCACCTGGCGCTCGCCCAGGAGGCGGATCGGCTCGGCTACTCGGTGGTGTGGGCGGCGGAGGCCTACGGCTCCGACTCGCCCAGCATGCTGGCCTGGATGGCGGGCCAGACCGAGCGGATCGACGTGGGCAGTGCCGTGATGCAGATCCCCGCCCGCACCCCGGCGATGACCGCGATGACCGCGGCCACCATCGACGCCCTCTCCGGCGGCCGGTTCCGGCTCGGTCTCGGCGTCTCCGGCCCGCAGGTCTCCGAGGGCTGGCACGGGGTCCGGTTCGCGAAGCCGCTGGCCCGCACCCGGGAGTACGTCGACATCGTCAAGCTGGCGATCGCCCGCAAGGAGGTCGCGTACGACGGTGAGCACTACACCCTGCCGCTGCCCGACGGGCCGGGCAAGGCGCTGCGGCTCGGCTTCCATCCGCCGCGCGAGCACATCCCGATCTACCTCGCCGCCGTGGGCCCCAAGAACCTGGAACTCGCCGGCGAGATCGCCGACGGCTGGCTCGCCGTCTTCTACGCCCCCGAGTTCGCCGACGAGCAGCTCGCGTCCGTGTCCGCCGGCCGGGCGAAGGCCGGCAAGGAACTGGCCGGCTTCGACGTGGTGCCGTCGGTCCCGGTCGTGGTCGGCGACGACATCGCCATGTGCGCCGAGCTGGTCCGCTGGTACGCCGCCCTCTACGTCGGCGGCATGGGCAGCCGGCAGCAGAACTTCTACAACCAGCTCGCCACCCGGATGGGCTACGGCGACGCCGCCCGCGAGGTGCAGGACCTCTACCTGGCCAAGCGGCAGCGCGACGCCGCCGCCGCGGTGCCGATGGAGTTCATCGACCGCACCTCGCTACTCGGACCGAAGGAGCGGATCGCCGAGCGGATGCGGGAGTACGCCGCCGCCGGCGTCACCACCCTGTCGGTGACCCTCTTCGTGGCGGACCGGGACAGCGGTGTGCAGACCCTGCGTACCGTGGCCGAGGCGCTCGACCTGTCCGGAGTCGGCGAGTGACCTGGGTCGAGGCCATCGTCCTGGGCATCGTCCAGGGGCTCACGGAGTTCCTGCCCGTCTCGTCGTCGGGTCACCTGCGGATCACCTCGGCCATCTTCTTCGGCCGGGACGCGGGCGCGTCGTTCACCGCCGTCACCCAGTTGGGCACCGAGGCCGCGGTGCTCATCTACTTCTTCAAGGACATCTGGCGCATCGTCCGTACCTGGTTCCTCGGGCTGCGGGACCGCTCGGTCCGCAGCAGCCTCGACTACCGGATGGGCTGGTACGTCATCGTCGGCACCATCCCGATCGGCGTGCTCGGTCTGCTGTTCAAGGACACCATCCGCGAGGGGGCGCGTAACCTCTACCTGATCTCCTTCACGCTGATCTTCTTCGCCCTGGTGCTGGCCTTCGCCGAGTACTGGGGGCGGCAGACCCGGACGCTGGAGAACTTCCGGATGCGCGACGGCATCATCATGGGCTTCGCCCAGGCCATGGCGCTGATCCCCGGTGTCTCCCGGTCCGGCGGCACACTGACCTTCGGCCTGCTGCTCAACCTCACCCGGGAGACGGCGGCCCGGTACTCGTTCCTGCTGGCGATCCCCGCCGTGGTGCTGTCCGGCGTGTTCAGCCTCGGCGACGTCTTCCAGCCGGCCGAGCCGGGCACGGCGGCACCGACCGTCGCGCAGATGGTCGTCGCCACCCTGATCGCCTTCGCGATCGGGTACGCGGCCATCGCCTGGCTGCTGCGGTACGTCGCCCACCACACCCTGTACCTCTTCGTGCTGTACCGCGTGGCGCTGGGCACCCTGGTCCTCTGTCTACTCCTCACCGGCACGATCAGCGCCACCTGAGGTGTAAGGAGGGGCCCCTTGTTAACGCCTGCTGTCTAGAAGGGAACCCTTCTCACAGTGCGCATGCCGTTGGCCGGCACCCCGGATGTTCGGGGTGCCGGCCAGCGGCGGTTTGCTCGTTGGGTCAGCTGTTCCAGTGCTGGGCGACCAGGTCGGCGGCCTGCTGCTCCCACTGGGCGTACGCGTCCGGGTAGGCGGACACCTGCACGGTCTGGGCGGCGTCGGTCAGGGGCATGTCCTGCCACCCGTCGACCTGCTTGAGGCCCTTGAGGAACGCGAGGGTGGAGTGCTCGGGGTCGGTGATCTGCTCCGGGGTGCCCCAACCCGAGCTCGGGCGCTGCTGGAACAGGCCCAGCGAGTCGTGGTCGTTGGCGTCGCCGAGGTGGCCGAGGTTCTCCAGCTTCGACTCCTGCAGGCTCGTGGCGATCGAGATGACCGCGGCCCGCTCCGGCAGGCCGGCCTTCTTCGTGGCGGCGATGATCGCCTTGGCGTTCGACACCTGCTCGCCGTTCAGGTCGATCTTCGACTGGCTGCCCTGCACACCATGCGGGACCAGCTTCGACGTGTCCGGCTTGTCAGCCTGCACCACCGCGACCGGCTTACCGGCCGTCACCGGAGTGTCGGCGTGAGCGGCGATCGGACCGGCGAACACACCACCGGTGAAAGCCAGACCAGCAATACCCAGCACGCTCTTCCGCAGCATCGTGTTCATGAGAGGTAGCTCCATTCGGGGGTCGGCGCACCATCCGCAGGGGGACGCGGACGGACGCGAGCACCGTCAGGCGCCCAACACGCACAAGGGGAAAGTCTTCGGCCGGCGGGCTCGCGGGGCGGGGGCCTCTTCGCGGCGCCGGGACCATGTGTAACGACCGGCCGGCCACCCGCATTCCGGGGCCGGGCCCGTCCACCAGGCCGGGGTTCGGCGGTGGTACTCGGTCGTACGGGGACTGTAACGACCCCGCCCGCGCCAGGATTCCGGCCTGACGATGCCCCCGGTCACACCCCGAACCGGACACCCCACCAGCCGGCGACAGGTGGGCCGCTGCGAGGCCACGGGTCAATCGGACACCCCGCCTGAAATGGCCCAGCAGCGAAAACCACCGTGCACCCCGGGTGACGCCGCCGCGGCGACATGAACCGGACCCAGCCGCCCAACTCGTCCGCGGCACCGCCCGATCCCCACCCGGCACCCCCGACACCGCGCGGCGCTGCGTGGAGCGTGGGGCGTGGGGCTGCCCGTACCCGAGGAGTGGGACCGGGCGCGGCGGCGGCACGGCCGCGACCGGCCACCCCGCCCGGACCCCCAGGCCCTAGGGTGGTCAGCGTGGCGACCCTTCTGCTTCTGCGACACGGCCGGACCACCGCGAACGCCGACGGCGGCCTGGCCGGACGCCAGCCGGTCGAGCTGGACGACACCGGTCGCGCCCAGGCCGGTGCGGTCGGCGAGCGGCTGCGGGGGCTGCCGCTGGCCGCGGTGCTCACCAGCCCGTTGATCCGCTGCCGGCAGACCCTGGAACTGGCCCTGCCGCAGGCCGAGCCGGTGGTCGAGGAGGGGCTGATCGAGTGCGGGTACGGCAGCTGGGAGGGGCAGCCGCTGAAGAAGCTCGCCAAGGAGCCGCTCTGGCCGGTGGTCCAGCAGCACCCCAGCGCGGCGGTCTTCCCCGACGGGGAGTCGATGGCGGCGATGTCGGCGCGGGCGGTGGCCGCGGTGCGGGCCTGGGACGCGCGGATCACCGCCGAGCACGGGCCGGAGGCGGTCTGGTTGGCGTGCAGTCACGGCGATGTGATCAAGGCCATCGTGGCGGACGCGCTCGGCGTACACCTGGATCTCTTCCAGCGGATCGTGGCCGACCCGGCGTCGGTGACGGTGATCCGCTACACACCGATGCGGCCGTTCCTGGTCCGGCTCAACGACACCGGCGGGGA
This sequence comes from Micromonospora sp. R77, assembly GCF_022747945.1. NCBI lineage: Bacteria > Bacillati > Actinomycetota > Actinomycetes > Micromonosporales > Micromonosporaceae > Micromonospora > Micromonospora sp. R77. The sequence continues at coordinate 7,039,995 of NZ_JALDST010000001.1, read as the reverse complement.
CCTGGCCGGGCTGGTGCCGCCGCCGCGCAAGCGGCGCCGGCGGGCGGCCCGGCCGGCCGACTCGGACGCGGCGGTGGGCGGGGGCGCGGGGGCGGCCCGGTGAGCGGTGCCGCCCGGCGCGGGCGCTGCGGCGGGCGCCGGTGTTTCGCCTTCGGCGGAACCGGTGTCGGTGCGGTGCGCGACCGTTCCACCCGCCGGATAGGGTCGTACGTATGACCCACCAGGTGCACGCCTTCGAGCCGCCGGAGCGGTTCGTCGCCGGGACCGTCGGCCCGCCGGGGGAGCGCACGTTCTTCCTGCAGGCGCGGGGCGGTGGCCGGCTGGTCAGTGTCGCGCTGGAGAAGGTCCAGGTCTCCCTGCTCGCCGAGAAGCTGGAGGAACTGCTCTCCGAGGCGCAGCGCCGGTTCGGCGTGGACCTGCCGGAGGCGGCGCCGGTGGTTGGCGACAACGACCCGCTGGACACCCCGGTCGACGAGGAGTTCCGGGTCGGGACCCTGGGCCTGGCCTTCGACGTGGACACCGCCACCGTGGTGATCGAGGCGATCGCCGTGGGCGAGACCGAGGTCGAGGTCGAGCTCGGCGGGCCCGATGACGAGGAGGACGGCGACGAGGGCGAGGAGCCGGAGGAGCCGGACGAGGACCTCGACCGGCTCCGGGTGCGGCTGACCCCGGAGGCCACCCGCGAGTTCATCGAACGGGCCCGTCGGGTGGTCAACGCGGGTCGTCCGCCGTGCCCGCTCTGCGGCCAGCCGCTGGATCCCGCCGGACACCTCTGCCCGCGGCACAACGGTTACCACCGGTGACGTCGTCCGACCTCCGACCCCGCCAGGATGGTGCCGACGCGCTGCGGCTGCTCACCGAGGGTGAGCTCGACCTGGAGGGGCGGCTGGTCGACGCCTCCAACACCACCCTGCGCGCCGTCCTCACCCTCGACGGGGTGACCGCCCGGTGCGTCTACAAGCCGGTACGCGGCGAGCGGCCGCTGTGGGACTTCCCGGACGGCACGCTCGCCGGCCGGGAGGTCGCCGCGTACCTGGTCTCCCGCGCCTCCGGCTGGGACCTGGTGCCGCCGACGGTGCTGCGGGACGGCCCGTTCGGTCCCGGCTCGTGCCAGCTCTGGATCGACGAGCCGGAGGAGGCGGAGCCGCTGGTCGGGTTCGTGCCGGCGGACGCGCTGCCGCCGCGCTGGTTCCCGGTCGCCGCGGCCCGGGACGACGACGGCACGGCCTACGCCCTGGCGCACGCCGACGATCCGCGGTTGGCCCGGTTGGCCGTCCTCGACGCGGTGCTCAACAACGCCGACCGCAAGGGCGGCCACGTGCTGGTCGGCCCGGACGACCGGATCTACGGCGTGGACCACGGTGTGTGCTTCCACGTCGAGCAGAAACTGCGCACCGTGCTCTGGGGGTGGGCCGGCCGGGAGTTGCCGCCGGACGCCGTGGAGATGCTCGACGCGCTGGCCGGTCAGGTCACCGGCGCCCTCGGCGAGGAGTTGGCCGACCACCTGACGATCGGCGAGGTCGTCGCGCTGGCCGACCGGGTCGACCGGCTGCGCCGGACCGGCCGGTTCCCGCAACCGCCGGAGGACTGGCCGGCGATGCCCTGGCCACCCATGTGAGCGCTGTCGTGTTGATCACCCGAGGGGTTGCTCCCGGTGGCCTGACGGATCGTTAGGCTGGCGTTCATGGAGTCTTGGGTGGGACACGAGGTGCCCCGGCTGCCGGGCGACGGCACCACACTGAACCTGTACGACTCGGCGCGTCGCGGCCCGCATCCCAGCCGGCCCGACGGCGCCGCCTCGATGTACGTCTGCGGGATCACCCCGTACGACGCCACCCACCTCGGTCACGCCGCCACCATGATCACCTTTGATCTGGTGCAGCGGATGTGGCGGGACGCCGGCCTGACCGTGCGGTACGTGCAGAACGTCACCGACATCGACGACCCGCTGCTGGAGCGCGCGGCCCGCGACGGCGAGGACTGGAAGGTCCTGGCGATGCGGGAGACGGCGCTGTTCCGGGAGGACATGGAGGCGCTGCGGATCATCCCGCCCGCGCACTACGTCGGCGCGGTGGAGTCCATCCCGGACATCGCCGAGAAGGTCCTCGTGCTGCTCAAGGAGGGGGCCGCGTACCGCCTCGACGACGGCACGGGTGACGTCTACTTCGACGTCAGCGCCGCGCCCCGGTTCGGCTACGAGTCCAACCTGTCGCGTGAGCAGATGTTGGAGATCTTCCCGGAGCGGGGCGGTGACCCGGACCGGGCCGGCAAGCGTGACCCGCTCGACCCGCTGCTGTGGCGCGGCGCCCGGGAGGGCGAGCCGTCCTGGCCGGGTGGCGACCTGGGCCCGGGGCGCCCCGGCTGGCACATCGAGTGCACGGTGATCGCGCTGAACCTGCTCGGTGAGCGGATCTCGGTGCAGGGCGGCGGCAACGACCTGCTCTTCCCGCACCACGAGTGCTCCGCCGCGCACGCGGAGCGGCTCACCGGCGCCGTGCCGTTCGCCGACCACTACGTGCACGCCGGCATGATCGGCCTGAACGGCGAGAAGATGTCGAAGTCCCAGGGCAACCTGGTCTTCGTCTCCCGGCTGCGCGCCGACCGGGTGGACCCGATGGCGGTCCGGCTGGCGCTGATGAGCGGGCACTACCGCAGCGACCGCTCGTGGACCGACGAGCTGCTCGCCGAGGGGCAGGAGCGGCTGGCCCGCTGGCGCCGGGCCGCCGCCGCGCCGGCCGGCCCCGCCGGGGCGGAGCTGCTGGCCGGCGTACGTGAGCGCCTCGCCGACGACCTGGACACGGCGGGTGCGCTGGCCGTGGCGGACGCCTGGGCCGAGCGGACCCTCGCCGGCGTGGCCGACGACGCGGACGCCCCGAAGCTCTTCGCCGACACCGTCGACGCCCTGCTCGGCATCCGGCTCTGACGACGCCGGGCCGGGCGGGCGGATCCCGGCTCAGCCCAGCACCAGGCCGGGATCCGGCTCCGGTTCCGGGGCGGGCGCCGGGATCCGGTACTCCTCGGTGAGGGTGGTCATCGGGCCGGGCCAGGTGGCCTGGGCGACCTCGATCGGCTTGCGGTGCGCGTCGTACGCGACGTGCAGCAGGTGCAGCACCGGCGTGTCGGGGCGGATCTGGAGCAGCTCCGCCTCCTCCCGGCTGGGCTGCCGCGCGCTGATGGTGTCGGTCGCGGTGACGTACCGGCGGCCGGTGGCCTCCTCGGCCTCCTGGTAGAGGGGGCGGCCGAACGCCTCGGCACGTTCCAGCGAGGTGCCGGCGGTGTCGGCGGGGAGGAACCAGGACGCGCCCACCTCGACCGGGGAGTCGTCGGTGCGGACCAGGTGCCGACGGCAGAGCAGGTCGGTGCCGTCGGACACGCCGAACGCGTCGGCGACCTCGGGCGGGGCGGGGGAGCGGCCGACGGAGACGAGCTGCTGCTTGTACCGGGCGGCCAGGTCGGTGTGGTAGCCGCGGAAGCCGCCGTACCGGCCCCGGGCGAGGCGGTTGAGCCGCCGCCGGGTGCCGCGGACGTACGTACCGGAGCCGGGTTTGGTGATCAGGATGCCCTCGACCCGCAGCTGGTCGACGGCGCGCTGGACGGTCTGTTTCGCGACGCCGAACATCTCGGCGATGGCCGGGATGGACGGCAGTCGCTCGCCGGGTGCCCAGTCGCCGCGGCGGACCTGGGCCTTGAGCTGCGCGGCGATCTGCCGGTGCGGGAACTCGGCCGCGCCCGGGTTGATCTGCATGCCCGCCTCCTCATGACAGCTAGGTTCCTAGGATGCCCTACGGGGTGTGTCGCGCGGAAGACCGACACGCCGGCCTGCCGAGGTGAGGGTGCGGGATCTCAGGGGGCGGTACGCCGACAGCTGTCGAGGCGTCCGGGCCGGTCGCCCAGGTCGCCGATCCGCCACCGGCTCGTCCAGTTCTGGAGTTCGTCGAAGAGCGGGCGCAGCGCCTCGCCCTTCGCGGTCGGGCGGTAGGTGGCGTGGCCGCTGCCGTCGTCGGTGCGGCTGATCACGCCTTCACGCTCCAGTTCGGCGAGGCGTTCGGTGAGCAGCCGGTCGGAGAGACCCGGCACGGCGCAGCGGATCTGGCCGAAGCGCAGGCCCGGTCGGGCCAGCAGCACACGGAGCACGGACGCGGTCCAGCGTCGTCCCAGCATCTCCATGGCGTGCTGGACATAGGGGCAGTAGCCGGCCGCGTCGGGAGTGACGTCGGAAGTCACCTGGACAGCATACCTTGACTTACCTTTCGTAAGTACTTACGTTTGGTAAGTGCCTGCGGGTCGGCCGCCGGCGACTGTCGAAAGGACCTGTCCGTGTCTGTCAACGGCTTCCACCACGACCCCGCACCGATCCGGATCCTGCGGGTCGACAGCAGCGGCCGGTACGGCGACTCCCTCAGCCGCCGGCTCACCGGTCGGCTCACCGACGCACTCACCCGGCAGCACCCGGACGCCACGGTGGTCGACCGGGACGTCGCCCAGGGCGTGCCCTTCCTCACCGAGACCACCATCGCGGCCAGCTTCACCCCGCCGGCGGACCGCCACCCCGGCCAGGCGCAGGCGCTCTCCACCTCCGACCACCTGGTCGCCGAACTCCTCGCGGCGGACTACCTGGTCATCGGCGCGCCGATCTACAACTTCTCGGTGCCGGCCACGCTCAAGGCGTACTTCGACCAGGTGGCGCGGGCCGGCGTGACCTTCAGCTACTCGCCGGAGGGCCCGACCGGGCTCGTCACCCGGGTACGGACCGCCTACGTCGTGCTCACCAGCAACGGCGTGCGGCTCGGCTCCGAGGCCGATCACGCCTCGGCGTTCATCCGGCAGTTCCTCGGCTTCCTCGGCATCACCGACGTGCGCTTCGTCGACGGCACCGGACTGCTCTTCGGCGGCCACGGCCACGAGGAGCAGCTCACCGCCACGGTCGACGGTCTCGTCCCGGTCGCCGCCTGAGTCGTGCCGCAGCGGCGCCGGCGGTGCTCGTCCCGCCGGCGCCGGCCGGGGTCACCGGCAGCGGTACGCGGTCACCAGGAGCCGGCGGTGGGGCCGGCCGAACCGCCCCGGCGGCGCAGGTACTTTTCGAACTCCTGGGCGATCTCGTCACCGGTCAACGGGGTGATCCCCGCGTCGCCGACCCGCTCCTCCAGCTCGCGGACGTACTCGCCCAGCTCGGCGTCCTGCTCGGCGGCGCTGCGGACCCGCTGCTCCCACTCGGCCGCCTCCTCCGCCAGGTCGGCCATCGGCACCGGCAGGTCGAGCACCTCCTCGACCCGGTGCAGCAGCGCCAGGGTCGCCTTCGGGCAGGGCGGGTTGTTGGCGTAGTGCGGCACGTGCACCCAGAACGACACCGCGTCGACCTCGGCGCGGGTGCAGGCGTCGTGCAGCACCCCGACGATGCCGGTGGGGCCGTCGTAGCGGGTGGGGGTGAGCTGGTAGCGCTGCGCGGCCTCCGCGTCCGACGCGCTGCCGCTGATCGGCAGCGGCCGGGTGTACGGCACGTCGGCCAGCAGCGCGCCGAGCAGCACCACGCGTTCGACCTCCAGGCTGTGGCAGATCTCCAGCACCTGCTCGCAGAAGGTCCGCCAGCGCATGCTCGGTTCGATGCCCCGGATCAGCACCACGTCCCGTTCGGTGCCCTCCGGGCTGGCCACCATGAACCGGGTGGTGGGCCACTCGACCCGGCGGGTCTCGCCCTCGGCCATGGTGATCGTGGGCCGGCTCACCTGGAAGTCGTAGAAGTCCTCCGGGTCCAGCTCGGTCACCTGGCGGGCCTGCCAGACCTGCTCCAGGTGCTCCACGGCGGCGGTGGAGGCGTCCGCGGCGTCGTTCCAGCCCTCGAAGGCCGCGATGGCCACCGGGGACCGCAGCACCGGCAGCCCGTCGAACTCGGTCACGCCGTCACCTCACCCTGCTCGTCGGGGGCGGCCCCGGGACGGTGCCCGGTCGTCCGCCCGCCGTGCACGGTGGCGTCCCTGATGTCCTTCACGTCTGTCAGCCTACGTGCCGGGGCGGCGGGCGGCCCGTCGGCCGCGCCGGTCACCGGCCCGACCCGTCGGCCGAAGCAGACGAACCGGACACGGTGATCCGGCTGACAGTATGTGGGAAGCCGAACGTGCGGTAACCAGCACTCGGGTGATCGCACTAACCTGGCTCTGTGCGGACTTCGTTGCTGGATGTGCTGGCCGACCGGATCCTCATCGCAGACGGGGCCATGGGCACCATGCTGCACGCGGCCGACCTCTCCCTCGACGACTACGAGGGGCTGGAGGGCTGCAGCGAGATCCTCAACGTGAGCCGCCCGGACGTGGTGCGCGGCGTGCACGAGGCGTACCTCGCCGCGGGGGCGGACTGCGTCGAGACCAACACCTTCGGCACCAACCTGCCCAACCTCGGCGAGTACGGCATCGCGCACCGGATCCGGGAGCTGGCCGAGGCCGGTGCCCGGATCGCCCGGGAGGCGGCCGACGCGCACAGCACACCGCAGCGTCCCCGGTTCGTGCTCGGCTCGATCGGGCCGGGCACCAAACTGCCCACCCTCGGGCACGCCGCGTACGCGAGCCTGCGGGACGCGTACCGGGAGAACGCCGCCGGCCTGATCGCCGGCGGGGCCGACGCGCTGATCATCGAGACCTCGCAGGACCTGCTCCAGGTCAAGGCCGCCGTGGTCGGGTCGAAGCGGGCGATGGCCGAGCTGGGTCGGGTGGTGCCGATCATCTGCCAGGTCGCCATGGAGACCACCGGCACCATGCTGCTGGGCAGCGAGATCGGTGCGGCGCTGGCCGCGATCGAGCCGCTCGGGGTGGACCTGGTCGGGCTGAACTGCTCCACCGGGCCGGCGGAGATGGGCGAGCACCTGCGCTACCTGTCCCAGCACTCCCGGGTGCCGCTGTCGGTGATGCCGAACGCGGGCCTGCCGGTACTCACCGCCGACGGGGCGTACTTCCCGCTGACCCCGGTGGAACTGGCCGACGCGCTGGAGCGGTTCGTCGCCGACTACGGCGTCTCCCTGGTGGGCGGCTGCTGCGGCACCACCCCGGAGCACATCCGGGTGCTGGCCGAGCGGCTGCACGGCGCCACCCCGGTCGCCCGTGCGCCGCAGCACGAGGCCGGCGTCTCCTCGATCTACCACCCGGTGCCCTTCGCCCAGGACGCCTCGGTGCTGATGGTGGGGGAGCGGACCAACGCCAACGGCTCCAAGGCGTTCCGCGAGGCGATGCTCGCCGCCGACTGGCAGGCCTGCGTGGAGATCGCCCGCAGCCAGGCCCGGGACGGCTCGCACCTGCTGGACCTCTGCGTCGACTACGTCGGCCGGGACGGCACCCAGGACATGCGCGAGCTGGCCGGCCGGTTCGCCACCGCCTCCACCCTGCCGATCATGCTCGACTCGACGGAGCCGCCGGTCATCGAGGCCGGGCTGGAGATGCTCGGCGGGCGTTGCGTGGTCAACTCGGTCAACTTCGAGGACGGCGACGGCCCGCAGTCCCGCTACGCCCGGATCATGCCGGTGGTCAAGGAGCACGGCGCCGCCGTGGTCGCCCTGCTCATCGACGAGGAGGGCCAGGCCCGCACCAGGGACTGGAAGGTACGCGTCGCCGCCCGGCTGATCGACGACCTGACCGGCCGGTGGGGGATGGACCGGTCGGACATCCTGATCGACGCGCTGACCTTCCCGATCGCCACCGGCCAGGAGGAGACCCGTCGGGACGGCATCGAGACGATCGAAGCGATCCGGGAGATCGCGGCCCGTTACCCGGGGGTCAACTTCACCCTCGGCATCTCCAACATCTCGTTCGGCCTGAACCCGGCCGCCCGGCAGGTGCTCAACTCGGTGTTCCTGCACGAGTGCGTGCAGGCCGGGCTGACCTCGGCGATCGTGCACGCCAGCAAGATCCTGCCGATGTCGAAGATCCCGGACGCGCAGCGTGAGCTGGCCCTCGACCTGGTCTACGACCGGCGCCGCGAGGGCTACGACCCGGTGCAGCGGTTCATCGAGGCCTTCGAGGGGGTGGACGCCGCTTCGGCGCGGGCCACCCGGGCGGAGGAGCTGGCCGCGCTGCCGCTGGACGAGCGGCTCAAGCGCCGCATCATCGACGGCGAGCGCAACGGCCTGGAGGCGGACCTGGACGCGGCGATGGCCGGTGGCCGGGCCCCGCTCTCCATCATCAACGACATCCTGCTGGACGGGATGAAGGTGGTCGGCGAGCTGTTCGGCTCCGGGCAGATGCAGCTGCCGTTCGTGCTCCAGTCGGCCGAGGTGATGAAGACCGCGGTGGCCTATCTGGAGCCGCACATGGAGACCGCCGAGGACGGCGGCAAGGGCCGGATCGTGCTCGCCACGGTCAAGGGCGACGTGCACGACATCGGCAAGAACCTGGTCGACATCATCCTGTCCAACAACGGCTACGAGGTCGTCAACATCGGCATCAAGCAGCCGATCAACGCCATCCTCGACGCCGCCGAGGAGCACAAGGCCGACGCGATCGGCATGTCCGGGCTGCTGGTCAAGAGCACGGTCATCATGAAGGACAACCTGGCCGAGATGGCGTCGCGCGGCGTCGCGGAGCGCTGGCCGGTCCTGCTCGGCGGGGCGGCGCTCACCCGGGCGTACGTCGAGGACGACCTGCGGTCGATGTTCCCCGGCCAGGTGCACTACGCCCGCGACGCGTTCGAGGGACTGTCCCTGATGGACCGGGTGATGACGGCCAAGCGGGGTGGGGCGCCGGTGATCGACCCCGAGCGGGAGGCCGCGCTGGCGGCCCGGCGTGCCCGACGGGAGCGGCAGCGGGCGATGGTCAGCGAGGCGCTGCCCGAGCTGGACGACGCGTCGGTCCGCTCCGACGTGGCCGCCGACGTGGCGGTGCCCACCCCGCCGTTCCTCGGCACCCGGGTGGTCAAGGGGGTGCCGCTGGCCGACTACGCGGCACTGCTCGACGAGCGGGCCACCTTCCTCGGCCAGTGGGGGCTGCGCGGTTCCCGCGGTGGTGAGGGCCCGTCGTACGAGGAGCTGGTGGAGACCGAGGGGCGGCCCCGGCTGCGCTACTGGCTGGACCGGCTGATCGCCGACCAGGTCCTGGAGGCGGCCGTGGTCTACGGCTACTTCCCCGCGTACGCGGAGGGCAACGACCTGGTGGTGCTCGACGAGAGCGGCAACACCGAGCGGGCCCGGTTCTCCTTCCCCCGGCAGCGGCAGGAGCGGCGGCTGTGCCTGGCCGACTTCTTCCGGCCGAAGGGCGACGAGCTGGACGTGGTGGCGTTGCAGCTGGTCACCGTCGGGCAGCCGATCAGCGAGTACACGGCGAAGATGTTCGCCGCCAACTCCTACCGGGACTACCTGGAGGTGCACGGCCTGTCCGTGCAGCTCACCGAGGCCCTCGCCGAGTACTGGCACCGCCGGATCCGGTCGGAGCTGGTGCTGCCGGGTGGTCGTACGGTCGCCGACGACGACCCGGCGGACCTGGCGGGCCTGCTGCGTACCGACTACCGCGGCTGCCGGTACGCGTTCGGCTATCCGGCCTGCCCCGACCTGGAGGACCGGGCGAAGATCGTGGAGCTGCTGGGGGCGGAGCGGATCGGGGTGCGGTTGTCGGAGGAGTTCCAGCTGGAGCCGGAGCAGGCCACCGACGCGATCGTGGTCCACCACCCGGAGGCCAGCTACTTCAACGCCAAGTGACCGTCGCGGCCGCTCCGACCTGAGCTGGAGCCTCCGGAACGGCTCTGAGTCGGATGATCATGCCCGCTCCGGTCATCGCCGCCGGGCTGTCGCGCTCTCCGGGGCCGACCGCTTCCAGCGGGCCGCGCCGAGGGCGTTCAGGCCGACGCCCCAGATCAGCAGGACGGCGAGCCACTGCGCCCAGGCCGCCGCGTCCATCCGACCGGAGAGCAGGTTGCGGACCGAGGCGTACGGGGTGAAAGCCTGGGCGGGCCGCAGCACGTCGACCGCACCGAGCACGGCCCAGCAGCCCAGCGGCAGCACGATGGTGGCGAGGAACGCCAGAACGGTCGACCGCAGCAGCAGACCCAGCCCGGTGCCGACCAGCATGGCGACGACCTGCACCAGTACGCCGCCCAGCGCGATGGTGCCGGCGTGCCGCCACGGGTCCGGGGCGGTGCCCGACGGGGCGAGCGCGAGCGCGCCGACACAGGCGAGGGTGCCGAAGACGCCAACGGCGGCGGCCAGCAGGATCCCCGCCAGCAGCGTGGGGGCGAGCCTGGTCGTCCGGGGTGCGCGGCGCAGGTCGTGGACCAGCAGGATGCCGATGAGCGGCACGGCGACCGACATCAGGCTCTGCACCAGGTCGGCCAAGGAGGCGAGGGTACGGTCACCGGGCGGCCCTGCCGCGCCCAGCGCCACCGCGGCTGTCAGACCCAGCAGCAGGGTGCCGGCGAGCAGGTATTTCCGGCGTCGCGTCCCGGCGGCACGGCGGAGGGCGTCGAGAGTCGACTCCGGCCCGATTGCCTCGGTGTTCCGTTGCATGCGTACCCCCTGAACGTCGCTTCCCGTCAGGCTCCCGGTCGGGGCGGGGCGGCGCTGTCCCGTACGGCGGATCGTGCCCGAACCGTGCCCGGCGCGGCCGTCCGGTGCCGACGGCGGCCGGGAGGGGGTCGTGTCCCGGACGGCGGGCGGGCCGTTGAAGCATCAGGGGCACGGGCCACGCGCCACCGGTCGTGCCGGTGCACTGGTCGCGTCGGCGGCCGGCGCGGTGGGGGCGCTCGGCGGGTTCCTGTTCGGCTACGTGATGACCGCCCTCTGGTATTACCTGCGCCTGCCCTACGCGGAACTCATCCGGCACACCCCGCAGGGCATTCCGTACCTGCGGCCGGAGGTGGTGCTGCTGTTCAAGGCCAAGGCGGCCCGGGAGAAGGACCGGGCCGACTTCGACGGCGTCCTACCGCTGCTCTCGGCGGCGCAGCGGCGGTGGCTGGACGACGCGTTGGGGCTGGTGCACCCCACCCACGAGTGGCGGCGCCGGCTGCGCTGACACCCTGGCGGTGTCCAGGGGTGCGCGCCGGTCCTACCGTCGGGGCATGACGACGATGCTGATGGTGCTGGCGGTGCTGGCCGTCGTGTTCGCGGCGGTGTTCGGCCACCTGGCGTACCGGGACCGGCGGCGGATCGGCCCCGACGAGGACCGGGCCGCCGTCCGGGACGCTCGCGCCGCCCGGCACCGGGACACGGCGCAGTGGCAGCATCCGGAGAGCGACGGCATCCGTCGCCCCCACCTGGGTGGTGGCGGGTGACCGGGCGGTTCAGCGGGCGACGCCGGCGCCGGCCGCGCGCAGCGCGTCCCGCCAGCGGCGCATCCGCCAGGCCGCCGCACCGTTGACCAACTGGTCGACCAGGCCCGGCCGGTCGGTCGGCGCCGGCTCCGGGTGCCGCGCCCGGAAGTCGGCGTACGCCCGCTGCTGCTCGGCGGTGGGCGAGGGGGCCTGCGCACCGCCGCGTCCGACGAGGTGGAAGGTCTGTCCGCCGACGTCGAGCAGAAGCGTGCCGAAGCGGGACAGCCGGCCGGCGACCTGGCCGGGCGGAACGGCGAACAGTTCGTGGCCGGCCCGATCGGTGGCCCGCAGCCGCCCCTCGTGCAGGGTCAGCAGGATCGGCTCGCACCGGGCGCCGTTCCACCAGCTGCGTCGCCAGTGGACGATGCTGCCGTACGCGGGATCATGAGGCACGCGGCGCACTGTACCGGGCGCGGTCCACCGGCCGGTCGAGGGCGGGACGGTTGAACGATCACCGGCGGTGGCGCGTGCTCACGGATGGCATCACCCGTCTGTGGACGGGGTAAGGGTGCCGTCAGGAGCGAGGCCGGGGAGGCACCGTGGGGGAGAACGCGCGACGCCGGCAGCCGGGGCTGCTCGCCGGCCTGCTGGTGGCGCTGGTGGTGGCCGGTGGCTGCATGGTGGGCGGGGTCAGCAGCCAGGGTCAGCCCGAGCAGCCCCGGCCGCAGCAGACCCGTCAGCCCGCGGCGCCGGGCGCGAAGACCACCCGGGCCGACGGCACGACCAGCGTCGCCGAGTTCAAGCAGGACTTCAACGACGCGGTCGGCAGCGCCCAGCGCTACTGGACCGCCCAGTTCCAGGAGTCCGGCAAGCGGTTCCAGCCGATCCGCCGGGTGGTGTCCTACACGCGCCAGGGGGAGGTCTCCTGCGGTGGGCAGGGACTGCCCCGCAACAACGCCGTCTACTGCTCCGACGGCGACTTCATCGCCTACGACGTCAACTGGTCGGTGGCGGCTTTCCGTCAGATCGGTGACGCGTTCCTGTTCTACCTGCTCGGCCACGAGTACGCCCACGGCGTGCAGGTGCGCCTCGGCATCCGCTACAACTACACCATCCAGCAGGAACTCCAGGCCGACTGCATGGCCGGGGCCTACCTGGGCGACTCCGTCCGCGACGGGAGCCTTCAGCTGGCCGACGGGGACCTCGACGAGTTCCGGGAGGGGTTGCTCGCCGTCGGCGACGACCCGGACCAGCCGTGGTTCGCGGAGGGCTCGCACGGCACCGCCGAGCAGCGCACCGACTCGTTCTTCCGGGGCTACGAGAAGTCCCTCGACGCCTGCGGGCTGGGCTGACCCGACGATGCCGCAGGTCACGCCGGGGCGGGACGGGCGGTGCCGGGCCGCGCGGGGCTGAGAGGATCCCCGGGTACGCCCGCACGCCGAGGAGGCTCCGCTGAGCAGCACCCATCCCGCCGCCGTGCTCTTCGACATGGACGGCACCCTGGTCGACAGCGAGAAGCTCTGGGACGTCGCGCTGGAGGAGTTGGCGGCCGAATACGGCGGAACCCTCTCCGACGCGGCCCGCCGGGCGATCGTCGGCACCAGCATGGCCGCGTCGATGCGGATCCTGCACGACGACCTCGGCCAGCCGGAGCGTGACCCGGCGGCCAGCGCCGAGTGGATCAACGCCCGCATCCTGGAGCTGTTCCGGGGCGGGCTGCGCTGGCGTCCCGGCGCGCTGGCGCTGCTGCGGGCGGTACGCGCGGCCGGCATCCCGACCGCCCTGGTCACCTCCAGCGGGCGGACGCTGGTCGAGGTGGCCCTGGACACCCTGGGGCGGGACAGCTTCGACGCGGTGGTCTGCGGCGACGAGGTGGACGCCGCCAAGCCGCACCCGGAGCCGTACCTGACCGCCGCCCGGCTGCTGGGCGTGCCGATCGGGCGGTGCGTGGCGATCGAGGACTCCCCGACGGGGGTGGCCAGCGCGCTCGCCGCCGGCGCGGCGGTGCTGGCCGTACCGCTGGAGGTGCCGATCCCGCCGGCTGACGGCGTACACCAGGTGACGAGCCTGACCTCGGCGGACCTGGAACTGCTGGCCGCCCTGCTCGGCGAGCCGCCCCCCGGTCGGTGACCGGAGGGCGGCTCGCCTGGCGCTGACGGGCCCTCAGTCGTGGGCGATGGCGTTCAGCACGTTGATCCGGGCGGCGCGGACGGCGGGCAGCACCGCGGCGATCACGCCGATGATCGCGGCCAGCCCCAGGAACAGCCCCATCTGGCCCCACGGCAGGACCAGGTCGGTGATGCCCTCGTCCTTGAGCGCCCGGACCACGGCGGCACCGAGGCCGGTGCCCACCGTCACGCCGAGCAACGCCCCGAAGATCGAGATCACCACCGCCTCGACGGTGATCATCCGCATGGTCTGCGCCCGGCGCAGCCCGATCGCCCGCAGCAGCCCCAGCTCCCGGGTCCGCTCCAGCACCGACAGGGCGAGGGTGTTGATGATGCCGAGCACGGCGATCACGATGGCCAGCGCCAGCAGGATCTGAATCATCCGCAGCGGGGTGTCCAGCTGGCTCGTCTGCTGCTTGATGAACGCGTCCCGGTCCGCCACCGACACCTCGGGGCTGTCGGCCAGCAGCGCCTTCACCTGCGGCTGCACGCCGGCGACCGTCGCGCCGGGCGCGAGCTGCACGAAGCCCTGGATGGGCTGCGGGATGGCGAAGTCCTTCGCCGCCTGCGCCGGCAGCACCACCGGGTTGGTCACCTGGGAGCTTTCGTAGATGCCGCTGACCGTGTACGTCTTCGCCTCGCCGCGGGACAGCTGCACCGTCACCTGCGAGCCGACCGACACGTTCCGCGACTTCGCGGTGTCGGAGCTGAACAGCATCTGGTCCGGACCGAGCCGGCTGATGTCACCGGCGGTGGCCTTCGCCCCGAAGATCCGCTCCAGCGCGGCGACGTTGCTGGACGCCGCGACGTAGGTCCGGGTGCCGTTGACCGTGGCCATGTCGCCGTACTCGCCGTCGACGATCTGCACGCCCGGGATCGCCGCCGCCTTCTCCAGCACCGCCGGGTCGAAGCTCGGCGGGCGTGGCCCGCTCTGCGCCCCGGAGATCACCAGCTCGGCCTTGATGGTGTCGGCGGCGACCTTGCTGATGCTGCCCTTGGCCGAGTCGAGGATCACCGTGACGCCGGTGACCAGCGCGATGCCGACCATCAGCGCGGCCGCCGTGATGGCGGTGCGGCGCGGGTTGCGGCCGGAGTTCAGCCGGCCCAGCTTGCCCGGCACCGACCAGGCGAAGATCGCCCCGAGCAGCGACACCACCGGCCGGCTGATCAGCGGGGTCAGCAGCGCCACCCCGATGAAGGCGAACAGCACGCCGGCGAGGATGGTGGCCAGGGTGTTGTCGCCGGCGTGACCGTCCAGGCCGAGGAAGAGCAGCACCGCGCCGATCGCGGTGACGATCCCGCCGGCCACGGTGACCTTGGTCAGCGGCCGGTCCGGGGTGGCCACGTCCTGCATCGCCGCGATCGGCGGGATCCGGGACGCCCGCAGCGCCGGCAGCAGCGCCGCCACCACCGTGATCACCAGGCCGACACCGAAGGCGCCGATCACGGCCGCCGGTGGCACCCCCAGCGACGACAGCTCGAGGCCGCCGGCCACCTTGCCGAACACGTACGCCAGCAGCGCGCCCACGCCGATGCCGGCGGCCAGCCCGAGCACCGAGGCGATCAGGCCCACCAGGACGGCCTCCAGCACCACCGAGCCGATGATCTGCCGGCCGCTGGCGCCGATGGCCCGCATCAGGGCCAGTTCCCGGGTCCGCTGCGCCACGATGATCGAGAAGGTGTTGAGGATCAGGAAGGTGCCCACCAGCAGCGCCACCGCGGCGAAACCGAGCAGGATCTTGTTGAAGAAGGAGAGCCCCTCCTTCAGCCCCGCGGAGGCGTCGGCGGAGACCTGCTTACCGGTCTTGACCTCGTAGTCGCCGCCGAGCGCGCCGGCCACGTCGTCGCGCAGCGTGGTGTCGGCGACCCCGTCGGCGGCCTTGACGGTGATGTTGTTGAACACGTCCCGCTGACCCAGCATCAGCTGCTGCGCCACCGGGGTGGTGAAGGCGACCTCGTTGACGCCACCGACGGAGTCCCGGTCGCCGCTGTAGCCGAAGACACCCACCAGGGTGAACTCCTTCTTCGGCGCCAGGGTCAGCACGCCGACCCGGTCACCCACCTTCACCTTGGCCGCCTTCGCCAGCGCGGCGTTGACCACGATCTCGTCGTCGGCGCGCGGCTCCCGGCCCTCCCGCAGCTTCAACAGGTCGCTCTCGCCCAGCCAGTTCTCGCCCAGCTGCGGCGGACCGAACGAGGTGACCACCTTGCCGTCGCTGCCGATCAGCCGGGCGCCGTCGGTGGCGACCACCCCCGTCGCCTCGGCCACCCCGGCGACCGCGCGGACCTTCTCCAGCGTCGCGGCCGGGACGGGAGCGGGCGCCTGCTCGCCCTCGGTCCCGCCCGCCGCCACCTTCGGCTTCGCGGCCACGTTCACGTCGATGCCCTGGTACGCGTCGGCGAAGACCGCGTCGAAGGAGCGGCCGAGGGTGTCGGTGAGCACGAACGCGCCGGAGACGAACATGACGCCCAGCACCACGGCCAGGCCGGAGAGGAGCAGCCGGACCTTCCGGGCCAGCAGGCTCTTCAACGTCGCGCGGAACATCAGTTGCTCACCTCGGCCGGGGTGTCCAGCTTCTTCATGGTGTCCAGCACCGTGTCGGCGGTCGGCTCGATCAGCTCGGAGACGATCTGCCCGTCGGCGAGGAAGACCACCCGGTCGGCGTACGCGGCGGCGGTCGGGTCGTGGGTCACCATCACGATGGTCTGGCCGTGCTCACGGACCGAGTTGCGCAGGAAGTTCAGCACCTCCGCGCCGGAGCGGGAGTCCAGGTTGCCGGTCGGCTCGTCGGCGAAGATCACCTCGGGGCGGGAGACCAGCGCCCGGGCGCAGGCGACCCGCTGTTGCTGGCCGCCGGAGAGCTGCGCCGGGCGGTGCCCGAGCCGGTCCCGCAGGCCCACCGTGTCGATCACCGTGTCGTACCAGGCCCGGTCGGGCCTGCGGCCGGCGATCGACAGGGGCAGCAGGATGTTCTCCTCCGCGGTCAGCGTCGGCAGCAGGTTGAACTGCTGGAAGATGAAGCCCACCTTGTCGCGGCGCAGCTTCGTCAGCCCGGCGTCGCCGAGCCCCGTCACGGTGGTGTCGCCGATCGCCACGGTGCCCTTGGTGACCGAGTCGAGGCCGGCCAGGCAGTGCATCAGCGTCGACTTGCCGGAGCCGGACGGCCCCATGATCGCGGTGAATCGGCCGCGTTCGAACTCCGCGCTCACCCCGCGCAGCGCGGCCACCTGGGCCTCGCCGCTGCCGTACACCTTCCACACGTCGCTGGCCCGGGCCGCGGCCTGCGCCTGCTGGCCTACCGTCGCCGTCACGTCATCTACCTCTTCTGTCCGTTGGTGATCCGCACCGCCCCCGTGGTCGGTGCGGCAGTTCCCATCCTCGGTGCCGCCGGCCGGGAATCCGTCCGACCCCGGGCGTAGCCGGGCCGGAGATCTCCCTGCGGGTCGCCCCCGACGTCGACTCAGGGTCACCCCCGAGACGGCCGCCGGACGACCGGATTCCGGTGCCCGGCACGGCTGTGCCGCCGACGCTAGGACCTGACGTCGCGTCATGGTCAACCGCGCCGCGCCGTCGCCGGTCACGGTAGGTGACGACGGCAACAGCCCGGACGGTGCTCAGCCGCCCGGCCGAACCAGGCCCGTCTCGTACGCCAGCACGACCGCCTGGACCCGGTCCCGCAGCCCCAGCTTGGTCAGCACGTGCCCCACGTGCGTCTTGATCGTCGTCTCGCTGACCGACAGTGCCCGCGCGATCTCGGCGTTGGACAAACCCCGGGCGACCTGCACCAGCACCTCCCGTTCCCGTTCGGTGAGCGTGCCGAGCGCCTTCGGCGGCCCCGCCGAAGGATCGGGCAGCACGTCGGCGAACCGGTCCAGCAGGCGCTTGAGGATGCGCGGCGCGACCACCGCCTCGCCGGCGGCGACGGTCCGGATCGCGGTGACCAGGTCCTCCGCCGGGACGTCCTTGGCCAGGAAGCCGCTCGCCCCGGCCCGCAGCGCGCCCACCACGTACTCGTCCAGGTCGAAGGTGGTCAGGATCAGCACCCGCACCGGCAGGCGGGCGTCGACGATCGCCTGGGTCGCGGCCACCCCGTCCATCCGCGGCATCCGGATGTCCATCAGCACCACGTCCGGCAGCAGCCGGCGGGACAGCTCGACCGCCTCCGCGCCGTCGCCGGCCTCCGCCACGATGTCCAGGTCGTCCTCGATGCCCAACACCATCCGGAAGCCGGTCCGCAGCAGCGGCTGGTCGTCGGCGAGCAGGATCCGCACCGGCCGCTTCGGTGCCGTGCCCTCGGTCATCGCATCCCCCGTCGTGCCGATCGTCGTGCCTGTCCCGCCGGCGCCCCGGCCCGCCGGTGTGCGCGGGTGCTCACGCCGGCACCGCGCCGAGCGGTTCCAGCGGGATCCGGGCGGACACCCGGAAGCCGCCGCCCGGCCGAGGACCGGTCCGCAGGGTTCCACCGTAGAGCGCCACCCGTTCCCGCATGCCGACCAGACCGTGCCCGACCCGGTCGGGTGCCGGGCCGGGCCCCCGTCCCGTGTCCTCGACCTGGACCGTCACGCAGCCGTCGACGAATCCCAGCCGCACCGCCGCAGTCGCCGTCCCGGCGTGCTTGAGCGCGTTGGTCAGCGCCTCCTGCACGATCCGGTAGACGGTCAGCGCCACCCCCTGCTCCATCGGGCCGGGAACGCCGTCGACCTGCAGAGCGACCGGCAGCCCCGCCTCGCGGACCTGCTCCACCAGCGCCTCGATGCCGGCCAGGTCCGGCTGCGGCGCCAGGTCGGCGGCCGGCTCCGCCTCGGTACGCAGCACGTCCAGCAGCCGGCGCAGCTCCCGCAGGGTGGCCCGGCTGGTGTCCTCGATGCTGGCGATCGCCCCGTCCGCGGCGTCCGGGTCCCGGCGCAGCACCCGCCGGGCTCCGGTGGCGAGCACCCCCATGACGCTGACATGATGCGCCACCACGTCGTGCAGCTCCCGGGCGATGCGCCGGCGCTCGTCGGCCACCGCCTGCTCCGCGAGGGCCCGCTGGGTGCGTTCCGCCACCCGGGCCCGCTCGCGCAGCACCCGGGTCGACAGGCGGCGGGCGTGCACCGCCCGGCCCACCGCGTACGCCACCGAGGCGGTGAGCGCGTTGTTGAGGACCAGATAGGCGGTGCCGATCTCCAGCGGGCCCTCCAGCGGCGCCACCGCGTTCGCGATCGCCACCGGCACCCAGAGCAGCACGGTGGCCAGCGCGGCCGGTCGCGCCGACCGGTGCACCGCCATCGTGTACGTCAGCACCACGAACGTCATGCTCTGCGTGGTCGGGGCGTGCCCGAGCAGCACCGGCACCGCCAGGGTGGCCACCGCCGCGCCCACCGCCGGCCACGGGGCGACCCGACGCAGCGCCACCGGCGTGGCGGCGAGCACGCTCCAGCCCAGCGCGGCCGGCAGCTGCCGGGGCCAGAACTCCCGGGGGGTGAGCAGGACGAACAGGACCTCCACCAGCACCAGCGCGGCGGCGAGCAGCCCGTCGGCGGCCAACGGCCGGTGCCGTATCCACGCCCTCAGCCGGTCGGTCATGCCGAAACGCTATCTGCCCCGGCCGTGGATCCCTCGTCGCCGATGCCGAACCCGGCGTCCTCCGCGAGGAGGAGGGTCACTCGTCGGCGCCGGGGGTGGCCGGCTGCGACCGGGAGTCGCGCAGCGGGTCGGCGGGCGCGGTCACCGGGAACGGCGGCGGGGTGCCGCCGAAGGTCGGGCAGAGCGCCTGGTGACTGCACCAGTCACAGAGCCGGCTCGGCCGGGGCCGGAAATCCTGCCGCCGGGTGGCCTGCTCGATCGCCTGCCACAGCGCCACCACCGTCCGCTCGAAGCGCAGCAGCTCCTCGGCGTCGGGGGTGTAGTCGCACACCTCGGCGTCCTTGAGGTAGAGCAGGCGCAGCACCCGCGGCACCACGCCCCGGGTCCGCCACAGCACCAGGGCGTAGAACTTCAGCTGGAACAGCGCCCGCGCCTCGAACGCCTCCCGGGGTGCCCCGCCGGTCTTGTAGTCGACCACCCGCAGCGCCCCGTCCGGGGCGACGTCGAGCCGGTCCAGGTAGCCCCGGATCAGCAGCTCGTCGTCGACCACCGCGGAGATCAACGCCTCCCGCTCGGCCGGCTCCAGCCGGCGCGGGTCCTCCACCGCGAAGTAGCCCTCCAGCAGGGCGGTGGCCGAGCGGAGGAACTCGGCGGCCCCGGCGTCGTCGCCCTCGGCGAAGAGCCCGGCCAGCTCCGGCTGCTCGGTGACCAGCCGGTCCCACTGCGGGGTCACCAGGTCGCCCGCCGACTCCGGGGTGCGGGCCGCCGCCGGCAGGTCGAACAACCGCTCCAGCACCGCGTGCACCAGGGTGCCCCGGGCCTGCTCGACGGTGGGCCGCTCGGGCAGCCGGTCGATGCTGCGGAACCGGTAGAGCAGGGGACAGGTCTTGAAGTCCGCCGCCCGCGACGGCGACAGCGACGCCCGCACCGTGGGCGGCACCGCCGGAGCGAGGGTGTCCTGCGCGTCGATCACCGGTTCCGCCGTCATGCCCGGAAGGTTAGGGCACCGGTGTGACAGCCGCGCCGTCGCCGCACCGGCACATGATCCTCGCCGCGTACCATCGGTGCGGTGCAGCAGCCGACCCGCCCCGCGCGCCGGTCCGGACGCCGCCGCGGCCTCACCGTCGGGCGGGTGTTCGGGGTGCCGCTGCACCTGGACGCCTCGATGCTGCTGCTCACCCTGGTGGTGACCGTCGCGTACGCGGCCCTGGCCCGCCGGCAGCTCGACCTCGGTCAGCTCGGCGGCTATCTGGTCGGCCTCGGCTTCGTCGTCTCCCTGCTCGGCTCCGTGCTGCTGCACGAACTGGGGCACGCCCTGACCGCCCGCCGGTACGGCATCGGTGTGCGCGGGATCACCCTGGAACTGCTCGGCGGCTACACCGAGATGGACCGGGACGCCCCGAGCCCCAAGGTCGACCTGCTGGTCTCCCTCGCCGGACCGGCCGTGTCGGCGGTGCTCGGCGCGGTCGGCGTCGCGGCCACCCTGGCGCTGCCCGACGGCACCCTCGTCCACCAGCTCGCCTTCCAGCTCGCCGCGAGCAACGTGGTGGTGGCCGTCTTCAACAGCCTGCCCGGGTTGCCGCTGGACGGCGGCCGGGCGCTGCGCGCCGCCGTCTGGGCGCTCACCCGCGACCGGCACCGGGGCACCGAGGTGGCCGGCTGGGTCGGCCGCGCCGTGGCCGTCGGCACCGTGGCCCTGGTGGTGGCGTCGACCCTGCAGCGGGCGCTCGCGCCGCTGGCCCTGCCGCTGCTGCTGCTCGTCGCGCTGACCCTCTGGCGGGGTGCCGGCCAGTCCATCCGGATGGCCCGGATCAGCCGCCGGCTGCCCCTGGTCGACCTGGCCCGGCTGGCCCGCCCGGTGTTCCCCGTCTCCAGTGGCACGCCGCTGGCCGAGGCGCAGCGCCGGCGCGCCGAGGGCCCCACCCCGGTGGCGACACTCGCCGTGGTCGACACCGCCGGCCGGCCGGTCGCCCTGGTCGAGGAGGCCCGGGCCGACGCCGTACCCCCGGAACGGCGGCCGTGGCTCGCGGTGGACGAGGTCGCCCACGGCCTGGACACGCTGCCCGCCCTGCCGGTCGGCGCGGACGGCGAACGGGTGCTGGAGGCCGTGCGGACCCACCCGGGCGCACAGTACGTCGTGACCGCAGGCGAAGATGTCGTCGGCGTGCTGCACATCGCGGACCTCGCCCGGCTCCTAGAACCCGAACGGAAGATGAACACGTGACCGCACATCCCTCCGCCGTCCCGGCCGACCCCGCCGTCCCGGCGACGACGCCCGTGCCGATGGCTCAAGGTCGCGGCGCGGCGTCAGACGCGCCGAACTTGAGTCATCGCAGGGGGCCGTTCCGCCCCGGTGACCGGGTGCAGCTGACCGACCCCAAGGGGCGGATGCACACCGTGACGCTGGAGCCGGGCAAGGAGTTCCACACCCACCGCGGCATCCTGGCCCACGACACGCTGATCGGCCTGCCCGACGGCAGCGTGGTGACCACCAGCGGGGGCGGCACCGCGTTCCTGGCGCTGCGGCCGCTGCTGTCGGACTACGTGCTCTCCATGCCGCGCGGCGCCCAGGTGATCTACCCGAAGGACTCGGCGCAGATCGTCGCGATGGGCGACATCTTCCCCGGCGCGAAGGTTTTGGAGGCCGGCGCCGGCTCCGGTGCGCTCTCCTGCTCGCTGCTGCGCGCCGTCGGCACCGAGGGTGAGCTGCACTCGTTCGAGGTGCGCGACGACTTCGCCCAGATCGCCAAGCGCAACGTCGAGGCCTTCTTCAACGGCCCGCACCCCGCCTGGAACCTGCACGTCGGCGACGTCGCGCAGTGCCAGGAGACCGGCTTCGACCGGATCATCCTGGACATGCTCACCCCGTGGGAGACCCTGGACATGGTCGAGCGGGCCCTCGTCCCCGGCGGCGTCTTCATCGGCTACGTGGCCACCACCCCCCAGCTCTCCGAGCTGGTCGAGGCGCTGCGCGAGCGCGGCGGCTGGACCGAGCCGCGGGCCTGGGAGTCGCTGGTGCGCGACTGGCACGCCGAGGGCCTGGCCGTCCGCCCCGACCACCGGATGATCGCGCACACCGCGTTCCTGGTCTCCGCCCGCAAGCTCGCCCCCGGCGTCACCGCCCCACCGCGCCGGCGCAAGCCCAGCAAGGGCGCCGAGGCGTACGCCGAGCGCAAGCAGGCGCTGCGCGAGGCCGCGGCGGCCCGGCAGGCGGCGGCCGACCGGGCGGCCGGTGCGGAGCCGACCGGTCCGGCACCGGAGCGGGACCAGCCGTGACGCGAACGGAGGCGGTGGCATGAGCCGACCCGGGTTCGGCAACGGTGACCTGCCGGCGGTCTTCCCGGACTGGTCGCCCTACACCGACCTCGAGTCCGCCGCGCGGGCCTACCTGCGCGACCCCGACGTGGCCCTGGAGGCGCTCGGTGGGGTGCTGCGCGGCGCCTCGGTGCTCGGTTTCACCCTGGAACGCTTCGTCAACGAGGTCAACGGGGTGTGGCAGGAGGTCGTCGTCTGCGACGGCAGCCGCCTGGTGCTCTGGCACGGCGAGGACGTCCCCCCGGGGGAGGGCCCGCCCGGGTCGATGACCTCGTCGCTGCGGGTGGTGCCGGTCTCCACGGTCACCGAGGTGGGCTGCCGCCGGCGGCTCACCCGTGCCGACACCGGCGAGATCCGGGTCGACAGCATCGACGTCTATCTGCTGCTCACGTCGCTGGACGAGGCGCCGCCCGGCGACGAGATCGCCGGCGCGCCACGGCACGACGCGCTGCGCTTCGGCAAGACCATCGACGACGGCGGGGCCGGTCAGATCGCCCGCCTGGAGGAGTTCGCCCGGCTGGTCGCCTCGGTGGTCGGCCGCCCGGTGCTCTGAGCCCGACCGCACCAACCGGTCGCCTGCCGGCCCCGTCCGGGCCGGCAGGCGGGCGGGTCAGTCCTCCTCGGCCTCCGGGCCGGCCACCTCGACGCCGTCGCCGCGCACCACGTGGATGCACTCGCCCGGGCACTCCTTCGCCGAGTCGATCACCTCGAGGCGCAGGTGTTCCGGCACGTCGACCCGGCTGCCCGGGGCCAGCCGCAGCTCGCCGTCGGCGCCCTTGACGTACGCCAGGCCGTCGACGTCGAACTCGAAGACCTCCGGCGCGTACTGGACGCAGAGCCCGTCGCCCGTGCAGAGATCCTGATCCACCCAGACCTGAAGCTGGTCCGTCGCGACCTCCGCCACCGGTGCACCCCCCATGTTCTCCCGTCCCACACTCCGACGGTACCCGAACCGCCGTACCGGCCCGTCGACCAGGTGTTCGCGATCAAGCTTCGGTGACGAGCGCGTTGCATGGGACCGAATCGGGCTCATAGCGGCTAGTGTTAGCTCAGAACGTTCAAGCCCCCCGGGGAGGTGGGACGTGGCACGCAGCGACGACGCGGACTCGCGCGCCGCACGGTGGGAGAAGGAGGCCCACGATCTCTCCACGCAGGTCGCGTTCCTTCAAGAGGAACTCGCTCTGGTGCGGCGCAAGTTGACCGAAAGCCCCCGACACGTCCGGCAGCTCGAAGAGCGGCTGGCGGCCACCCAGGCGCAGTTGGCGCGGCTGACCGAGAACAACGAACGGCTCGTGAGCACCCTCAAGGAGGCTCGCGCGCAGATCGTGACGCTCAAGGAGGAGATCGACCGCCTCGCGCAACCGCCGAGCGGTTACGGCGTCTTCCTGGCGAAGCACGACGACGGCACGGTGGACGTGTTCACCGGCGGGCGCAAGCTCCGCGTCGCCGTCTCGCCCTCGCTGGAGGTCGACGAGCTGCAACGCGGCCAGGAGGTCCTGCTCAACGACGCACTCAACATCGTCGACGCGTTCGGCTTCGAGCGGGTCGGTGAGGTCGTGATGCTCAAGGAGATCCTCGCGGGTCCCGACGGCGTCCCGGGTGACCGGGCCCTGGTGGTCTCGCACTCCGACGAGGAGCGGATCGTGCACCTGGCCGAGACCCTGATCGGTTCGCCGATCCGGGCCGGTGACTCGCTCATGATCGAGCCCCGCTCGGCGTACGCGTACGAGCGGATCCCGAAGAGCGAGGTCGAGGAGCTGGTCCTGGAGGAGGTGCCCGACGTCGACTACACCGACATCGGTGGCCTCCACTCGCAGATCGAGCAGATCCGCGACGCGGTGGAACTGCCCTTCCTGCACGCCGACCTGTTCCGCGAGCACCAGCTCCGGCCGCCGAAGGGCATCCTGCTCTACGGCCCGCCGGGCTGTGGCAAGACGCTGATCGCCAAGGCGGTGGCCAACTCGCTGGCGAAGAAGATCGCCGAGCGGGAGGGCAAGGAGCGGCACACCAGCTTCTTCCTCAACATCAAGGGCCCGGAGCTGCTCAACAAGTACGTCGGCGAGACCGAGCGGCACATCCGGCTGATCTTCCAGCGGGCGCGGGAGAAGGCCGGCGAGGGCACGCCGGTGATCGTGTTCTTCGACGAGATGGACTCGATCTTCCGGACCCGTGGCTCCGGTGTCTCCTCCGACGTGGAGAACACCATCGTCCCGCAGCTGCTCAGCGAGATCGACGGTGTGGAGGGCTTGGAGAACGTCATCGTCATCGGCGCCTCCAACCGGGAAGACATGATCGACCCGGCGATCCTGCGCCCCGGCCGACTCGACGTGAAGATCAAGATCGAGCGACCGGACGCCGAGGCGGCCAAGGACATCTTCTCCAAGTACGTCCTGTCCGGGCTGCCGCTGCACGCGGACGACCTGGCCGAGCACGGCGGTGACCCCCAGGCCACCGTCGCGGCCATGATCGACGCGGTGGTGCTCCGGATGTACTCGGAGACCGAGGAGAACCGCTTCCTCGAGGTCACCTACGCCAACGGCGACAAGGAAGTCCTCTACTTCAAGGACTTCAACTCCGGCGCGATGATCCAGAACATCGTCGACCGGGGCAAGAAGATGGCCATCAAGGAGTTCCTCACCTCCGGGCGCAAGGGGCTCCGGCTCCAGCACCTCCTCGACGCCTGCGTCGACGAGTTCCGGGAGAACGAGGACCTGCCCAACACGACCAACCCCGACGACTGGGCCCGCATCTCCGGCAAGAAGGGCGAGCGGATCGTCTACATCCGTACGCTCGTCTCCGGCGGCAAGGGCACGGAGGCCGGCCGGTCGATAGAGACCGCCAGCAACACCGGTCAGTACCTCTGATCCACGACGAAGGCGGCGGGCCACCCCCGGGTGGGCCGCCGCCTTCGCCGTGCGGGGAACGCACGGCAGAACAGCGACCCGGGCAGAAAGACGCCCGGCCGAGGCCCTGGGCGGGCACCGGACGGCCCGGCGCAGACTAGTCTCGACGGCAGGGGCGAGCGGATCGAAGGTGGCGGTGTGAGCGTACGACGGATCATGGGCACCGAGGTCGAGTACGGCATCTCCGTGCCCGGCCAGGCCGGAGCCAACCCGATGGTCACCTCCTCCCAGGTGGTCAACGCCTACGGGGCGCGGCCCGAACTCAACCGGGGCGGACGCGCCCGCTGGGACTACGAGGAGGAGTCGCCGCTGCGCGACGCCCGCGGCTTCACCTACTCCGGTGCGGCGTACGACCCGGCCGAGGCGCTCGCCGACGAGGACTTGGGGCTGGCCAACGTCATACTCACCAACGGTGCCCGGCTCTACGTCGACCACGCGCACCCGGAATACTCCACGCCCGAGGTGACCAACCCGCTCGACATCGTGCGGTGGGACAAGGCGGGGGAGCGGGTGATGGCCGAGGCGGCCCGGCGGGCCGCCACGATCCCCGGCACCCAGCCGATCCACCTCTACAAGAACAACACCGACAACAAGGGCGCCAGCTACGGCGCCCACGAGAACTACCTGATGCGGCGGCAGACGCCGTTCGCCGACATCGTGGCGTACCTGACGCCGTTCTTCGTCACCCGGCAGATCGTCTGCGGCGCCGGCCGGGTCGGCATCGGCCAGGACGGCGGGCAGAGCGGCTTCCAGATCTCCCAGCGCGCCGACTTCTTCGAGGTCGAGGTGGGGCTGGAGACCACCCTCAAGCGGCCCATCATCAACACCCGCGACGAGCCGCACGCCGACGCCGACAAGTACCGCCGGCTGCACGTCATCATCGGCGACGCGAACCTGTCGGAGATCTCGACGTACCTGAAGGTCGGCACCACCGCGCTGATCCTCACCATGATCGAGGAGAAGGCGCTCGGCGCCGACCTGGGCATCGCCGACCCGGTCAGCGAGCTGCGTGCGGTCAGCCACGACCCGGGGCTCAAGCACCGGATGCGGCTGCGCGACGGCCGGCGGCTGACCGCCCTGGACGTCCAGTGGGCCTACCTGGAGCGGGTCCGGTCCTTCGTGGACGACCGCTACGGCAACGACGTCGACGCGCAGACCGCCGACGTCCTGGACCGCTGGGAGAGCGTGCTGGACCGGCTCGGCCGCGACGCGTTCCTCTGCGCCGACGAGCTGGACTGGGTGGCCAAGCTGCGGCTGCTGGAGGGCTACCGGGAGCGGGAGAAGCTCGGCTGGGGATCGCACAAGCTCCAGCTGGTCGACCTGCAGTACTCCGACGTCCGGCCGGAGAAGGGCCTCTACCACCGGCTGGTGTCGCGCGGCTCGATGAAGACCCTGCTGACCGACGAGCAGACCCGCACCGCGATGACCCAGCCGCCGGAGGACACCCGCGCCTACTTCCGGGGCCGCTGCCTGGCCCAGTACGCCTCCGAGGTGGTCGCCGCGAGCTGGGACTCGGTCATCTTCGACGTGGGCCGGGAGTCGCTGGTCCGGGTGCCGATGATGGAGCCGGAGCGGGGCACCCGCGCGCACGTCGGCGCCCTCTTCGACCGGTGCGTCAGCGCCAAGGACCTGCTGGAGACCCTGACCGGGGGCTGACCCCTCACGTACGCGGGCCCGTCGCGCGCCGGAACCCGGCGCGCGACGGGCTTTTCGTCGCTCCCGCGAGGTAAGTTCATCGCAGGCGATCGTGGAGGAGGCACCGAGATGGCGACGCAAGAAGGCGGCCAGACCCAGTCCGGCAAGTCGACCCAGGGCGAGGAGATCGAGGACGTCACCGCGCAGGCCAACCCCGAGGTTGCCGAGCGGCACGCGGAGATCACCGAGGACGTCGACGACCTCCTCGACGAGATCGACTCCGTCCTCGAGGAGAACGCCGAAGAATTCGTGAGGGGCTATGTCCAGAAAGGCGGGGAATAGGGGTAATGTCCGATTCGCTCGGCGGGTCGGACAAATTATGCCCGCAATGTGAGCGCGTACTGCCCGTCACCGAGTTCCATCGCAACCGACGACGGGCGGACGGACTCGCCTACTACTGCAAGAACTGCGCGGCGGCCCGCTCCGAGGCGAGCCGCCGCAAGCGCGGGATCGCGGCGCAGAAGAAGCCGCTTGCGCCTGTTCCGCAGGGTCTGAAGTGGTGCCCGGACTGCGACCAGATGAAGCCACTCGAGGACTTTCCCCGGACCAGGAAGGCCAGCGGACGGCACACTTACTGCAAGCCCTGCCACAACGCACGCGGTAAGGAGACAGCGCAGCGGCTCTACGGCGGCACACGCGAGTACCACCTGCGCCGGCGCTACGGGGTGGGGGAGAAGGAGTTCCAGGAGCTCCTCGCCGAGCAGGGCGGCGTGTGTGCGATCTGCGGCGGTGAAGATCCGCAACATCTGGACCACGATCATCGCACCGGGTGGGTGCGCGGGATACTCTGCTTCAACTGCAACGGTGGTCTTGGCCAGTTCCGTGACAGTCCCGCGAGGCTGGCCAGGGCGATCACGTACCTGAGAGGAACCACGTGGCAGCGGGTTTTGATCCATCCGGGCGTCTACCAGATGTGTTCACCAACGCGGGGACGTCCTCCTTCACAGCGTTCCTGAGCAAGGTGGCCCCCGAGATGCTGCCGGGCCGACGGCCGCTGCCCCCCGGCATGGCCGCCGACCTGGCGCCGCACGCGACCACCATCGTGGCCATCTCGGCCGCCGGTGGCGTGGTGATGGCCGGCGACCGGCGGGCCACGATGGGCAACCTGATCGCGCAGCGCGACATCGAGAAGGTGCACCCCGCCGACGCGTACTCGCTGGTCGGCATCGCGGGCACCGCCGGCATCGGCATCGAGCTGATGCGACTGTTCCAGGTGGAGCTGGAGCACTACGAGAAGATCGAGGGCGCGATGCTCTCCCTCGACGGCAAGGCGAACCGGCTGGCCTCGATGATCCGCGGCAACCTGGGCGCGGCGATGCAGGGCCTCGCGGTGATCCCGCTCTTCGCCGGTTTCGACCTGGCCGCGAGCGACCCGGCGCGGGCCGGTCGGATCTTCAGCTTCGACGTCACCGGCGGCCCCTACGAGGAGACCGGCTACGACGCGATCGGCTCGGGTTCGCTGTTCGCCAAGTCGGCGCTGAAGAAGCGGTTCCGGACCGGTCTGTCCATCGACGAGGCGGTCCGGCTCGCGGTCGAGGCGCTCTACGACGCGGCCGACGACGACACGGCGACCGGCGGCCCGGACCTGACCCGGCGGATCTACCCGGTGGTGATGACCGCGACGGCCGACGGCACGCACCGGCTCACCGACGCCGAGACGGCGGAGGTCGCCGAGGGCGTCGTGTCCCGCCGGATGGAGAACCCGGGCGGCTGATCCCGCTCCCGCACCACACTCAGCAGTCGCCCGCACAGCTTGAAGGAGAACCGCCGCCGTGGCCATGCAGTTCTACGCCTCGCCCGAGCAGATCATGCGCGACCGCTCCGAGCTGGCCCGCAAGGGCATCGCCCGGGGCCGCAGCGCCGTGGTCCTCAGCTATGCCGGTGGGGTGCTCTTCGTCGCGGAGAACCTCTCCAGCACCCTGCACAAGGTCAGTGAGATCTACGACCGGATCGGCTTCGCCGCGGTGGGCCGGTACAACGAGTTCGAGAACCTGCGCCGGGCCGGCGTGCGGATGGCCGACCTGAACGGCCTGAGCTACGACCGCCGCGACGTGACCGGGCTGGCGCTGGCGAACGCGTACGCGCAGACGCTGGGTGCCATCTTCACCGAGCAGTCGAAGCCGTTCGAGGTGGAGATCTGCGTGGCGGAGGTCGGTGGCACGCCGGAGGACGACGCGCTCTACCGGCTGACGTACGACGGCTCGGTGAACGACGAGCCGGGCCGGATGGCGATGGGCGGCCAGGCCGAGGCGATCTCCGGGGTGCTCAAGGCGGAGCACCGGCCGGACATGTCGATCGGTGAGGCGGTCCGGGCGGCGGTGAAGGCGCTGGGCAGTGTCGGCGGGGAGGGTGGTTCGCCCCGGACGATCGCCGCCCACCAGCTGGAGGTGGCGGTCCTCGACCGGCGTCGGGTGGGGCGCACGTTCCGCCGGATCACCGGGGCGGCGCTGACCGCGCTGCTGGACGGTGAGGCCGACGCCGACACGGCGCCGGCTGCAGGGCGGGCGAAGACCCCGACCGTGCCGACGGAGGAGGCGCACAAGCCGACCACGTCGGCCGCCTCCGCCGACCTGGAGGGTCAGCAGACCGAGACGGAGCAGCCGGAGGCGTAAGCCGAAGGGGGAGCCCTTCAGCGGCGCGGCGTGAGGGGCTCCCACCAGGCGCGGTGGGTGCGGTACCAGTCGACGGTGTCGGCCAGCCCCCGGTCGAGGTCGACGGTGGGGGACCAGCCGAGTTCCCGCCGGCTGGTGCCGGTGTCGAGCGAGTAGCGCCGGTCGTGGCCCTTGCGGTCGGCGACCGGCCGGACCCGGTCCCAGCCGGCCCCGCAGGCGGCCAGCAGCCGCCCGGTGAGTTCCCGGTTGGTCAGTTCGGTGCCGCCACCCAGGTGGTAGACGCCGCCGGGGCGGCCCCGGGTCTGGGCCAGCGCGATGCCGTGGCAGTGGTCGTCGACGTGCAGCCAGTCCCGGACGTTCCCGCCGTCGCCGTAGAGCGGCACGTCGTGCCCGTCGAGCAGGTTGGTGACGAAGAGCGGCACGATCTTCTCCGGGTACTGCCAGGGCCCGTAGGTGTTCGCGCCCCGGGTGACCACGACGTGGAGGCCGTGGGTGCGGTGCTGGGCGAGGACCAGCAGGTCCGCGCCGGCCTTCGACGCCGAGTAGGGCGAGCTGGGGTCCAGCGGCGCGTGCTCGGTCCAGGAGCCGGTGCCGATGGAACCGTAGACCTCGTCGGTGGAGACGTGCACGAAGCGGCGGGTGCCGTGCCGCCGGGCGGCGTCCAGCAGGGTCTGGGTGCCGAGCACGTTGGTGCCGACGAAGGCGGCGGCGCCGGTGATGGAGCGGTCCACGTGGGACTCGGCGGCGAGATGGACGACGACGTCGTGGCCGGCGACGGTGGCGTCGACCAGCGGCGCGTCGCGGATGTCGCCGCGGACGACGCGCAGCCGGGGGTCGGCGCGGACGGGGTCCAGGCTGCCCTCGGTGCCGGCGTAGGTGAACGCGTCCAGCACGGTGACCGCGTCGACGTCGAGGTCGGGTTCCGCGCCGGTGAGCAGCCGCCTGACGTACGCCGAGCCGATGAAGCCGGCACCGCCGGTGACCAGGATCCGCACGGCTGGACTGTACCGGCTCGCCGGCCGCCGTGGCGGCGGGACGGGTGGTGCGGGGCGGTACCGGGTGACGTACGCCGATGAGACGCTGCCCATCCGGGGCCTCGGGCGGCTAATGTCACATCATGGAGCGGCGAATCTTCGGCCTCGAGACCGAGTACGGCGTCACCTGCACCTACCGCGGGCAGCGCCGGCTTTCCCCCGACGAGGTCGCGCGGTACCTGTTCCGGCGGGTGGTGTCGTGGGGCCGGTCGAGCAACGTGTTCCTGCGCAACGGTGCCCGCCTCTATCTGGACGTGGGCTCGCACCCCGAGTACGCGACCCCCGAGTGTGACTCGGTCACCGACCTGGTGGCCCACGACCGGGCCGGCGAGCGGATCCTGGAGGGTCTGCTGGTCGACGCGGAGAAGCGGCTGCACGACGAGGGCATCGCCGGTGAGATCTACCTGTTCAAGAACAACACCGACTCGGCCGGCAACTCGTACGGCTGCCACGAGAACTACCTGGTGTCCCGGCACGGCGAGTTCGGCCGGCTCGCGGATGTGCTGATCCCGTTCCTGGTGACCCGGCAGCTGATCTGCGGGGCGGGCAAGGTGCTGCAGACCCCGCGGGGCGCGGTCTACTGCCTGTCGCAGCGGGCCGAGCACATCTGGGAGGGGGTGTCGTCGGCGACCACCCGGAGCCGCCCGATCATCAACACCCGGGACGAGCCGCACGCGGACGCCGAGCGGTACCGCCGGCTGCACGTGATCGTCGGCGACTCGAACATGAACGAGGTCACCACGCTGCTGAAGGTCGGCACGGCCGACATCGTGCTGCGGATGATCGAGGCCGGGGTGGTGCTGCGGGACCTGACGCTGGAGAACCCGATCCGGGCCATCCGGGAGGTGTCGCACGACATCACCGGCCGGCGGAAGGTGCGGCTGACCTCGGGCAAGGAGGTCAGCGCGCTGGAGATCCAGCAGGAATACCTGGCCAAGGCGACCGAGTTCGTGGAGCGGCGGGGCGGCGACCAGACCGCGAAGCGGGTGGTGGAGCTCTGGGGCCGGGTGCTGCGGGCGGTGGAGACGGGTGACCTGGACCCGGTGGCCCGGGAGATCGACTGGGTGACGAAGCTGCGGTTGATCGAGCGGTACCAGCGCAGGCACGACCTGCCGTTGTCGCATCCGCGGGTGGCGCAGATGGACCTGGCGTACCACGACCTGCGGCGCGGGCGTGGCCTGTACGGGCTGCTGGAGCGGCGCGGTGAGGTGGACCGGGTGGCGACCGACCCGGAGATCTTCGAGGCGAAGGAGACGCCGCCGCAGACGACCCGGGCGCGGCTGCGCGGCGAGTTCATCCGGCACGCGCAGGAGAAGCGGCGGGACTTCACCGTCGACTGGGTGCACCTGAAGCTGAACGACCAGGCGCAGCGCACGGTGCTGTGCAAGGACCCGTTCCGGGCGTACGACGAGCGGGTGGAGCGGCTCATCGCGAGCATGTGACGGTGCGGCGGCCGGTGCTGTGGGCACCGGCCGCCCCGGCACCGGTACGCTGGCGTCGCGATGAACACTTCCGAACCCTCTGACCGCGGTCGCGGTGCCGAGAAGTCGACCGGCACCGAGAAGCTCAACTGGATCGACCGCCGGCGGGAGAAGATCCGCGCCGAGGTCGAGCGGAACCGCCGGGGCGAGTACACGGTGCCGACCTGGGTGCTGGCGGCGGCGCTGATCCTCATCGTGGGTGCCTGGCTGGCGCTGATCTTCCTCGTCGGCTGACGTCGCGGCGAGCTGCGCCCCGATCGGGCGTTCCGGCCCGCGCCGTCGGCACGCGCCGGACCCGGCTGTCGGGCGGCGGGCAGCCGGGCAGGTGCGCACGATCGGAGTTGCCTCGTGCGCGGTGCCGCTGACAAGGTCTGGTCATCGATCGGATTCGACGTCGCCGGTGACCGGTGGCCGGCACCAGCGGAGTGGGGAACGTGGCGCACATCGACCTCGGTATCGACGAGAAGACGCACCCCGGGATCAACGGGCCGCTGACGTACCGTCCGGAGACCGCGAAGCCGCTCGGTCAGCTCGCCGAGGTGCTGCTGCGGGCCCCGCACCCCACGCTGACGCCCGGCGAGCGGGAACTCATCGCCGCGTACGTCTCCGGGCTGAACGAGTGCACGTTCTGCTGTTCGTCGCACTCGGCGTTCGCCGCCGCCCAGTTGCCGACCGGGATGACCTTGGTGGAGCAGGTCCGCGGGGACCTGTCGAGCGCGCCGGTGAGCGACAAGCTGCGCGCCCTGCTGCGGATCGCCGCGGCGGTGCAGCGCAGCGGCCGGGAGGTCACCGCCGAGCTGGTGGACGCGGCCCGGTCGGCGGGCGCGACCGACCTGGAGATCCACGACACGGTGCTGATCGCCGCCGCGTTCTGCATGTTCAACCGCTACGTCGACGGGCTGGGCACCTGGGCCCCGCAGGACCCCGAGGTGTACGCCCGCTCCGCCGAGCAGATCGTCGCGCGCGGCTACGGCGCCAGCTGAGCGGACGGCTCCGGGGTCCTGTCGGGGGTCCGGGTTAGCCTCCTGCCGTACGGGCCGGTCGGGTGTGCCGGCCGTCGTCGGGAGGGGGCCCGGTGGCGAGGACCGCAGCGCCGGTGCTGTCGCGTCGGGCGGTGAACCGGGCCACCCTGGCCCGCCAGTTCCTGCTCGATCGGACGGACCGGTCGGCCCTTGACGTGCTGCGCCGGCTGGTCGGCCTGCAGGGCCAGGTGCCGACCGCGCCCTACCTGGGGTTGTGGTCGCGGCAGCACGGTTTCCGCCGCGACGACCTGACGGGGCTGCTGCTGCGGCGGGAGGTGGTGCGGGCGACGACTGTGCGGGGCACCCTGCACCTGACCGCGGCGGACGACTACCGCTGGCTGCGCCCGCTGCTGCAACCGCTGATGGTGCGGCTGCAGCGGCAGTTCATGGGCCGGGCCACCGAGGGTGTCGACCCGGCCGAGCTGGTGGCGTACGCCGGCACGCTGCTGGCCGGGGAGCCGCTGAGCCGGACCAGGCTGCGGGAGCTGCTGGCGCGGCGCTGGCCGGACCGGGACCGCAGCGCCCTGCTGCACTCGGTGCAGTACCTGCTGCCCCTGGTGCACCTGCCGCCGGCGGGCACCTGGGGTGGCCGGGTCGACGGCCCGTGCGCGCTGGCCGAGGAGTGGCTGGGGCCGCTGACCCCGGCG
The DNA here is from genome assembly GCF_022747945.1 of Micromonospora sp. R77. NCBI lineage: Bacteria > Bacillati > Actinomycetota > Actinomycetes > Micromonosporales > Micromonosporaceae > Micromonospora > Micromonospora sp. R77. The sequence continues at coordinate 7,006,335 of NZ_JALDST010000001.1, read as the reverse complement.
GATCCCGCCGTGCTGGTCCGCCGCTGTCTGGCCGCGTTCGGGCCGGCGAGCGTACGGGACGTGCAGGCCTGGTCGGGGCTGACCCGGTTGGCCGAGGTGGTCGAACCGCTCCGGGGCGAGCTGCGGGTGTTCCGGGACGAGCAGGGGCGCGAGCTGTTCGACCTGCCCGACGCGGAGCGGCCCGACCCGGACACGCCGGTCCCGCCCAGACTGCTGCCGGAGTACGACAACCTCCTGCTCGCGTACGCGGACCGCACCCGGGTGCTGGGTGCCGAGGAGCGCCGGCGGGTGATCACCCCGGCCGTGGCCGCCACCGTGCTGATGGACGGGTTCGTGGCCGGCACCTGGACGATCGACCGGCAGGGCGAGACGGCGACGCTGGTGGTGCGGCCGTTCCGCCGGCTCGACACGGTCGTCGAGGAGGTGCTGCTGACGGAGGCGGAGCGGCTGGCGGCCTTCGCCTGCCCGGATCAGCCGGACCGGGCGGTGCGGGTCGACGCCCCCACGGCGGCCTGACCGGCCCGGGACCGACGCCGAACCCGCGACATGGCGGTAGCCCCACCCTCCGGACCCCACCAGGTCGCCGAGGTGGACCGGACCCCGCCAGGTCGTGGAGGTGGACGAGAGCCTGACTCCGGACCTAGATCGTTGACCGGTATTTCTCCTCTTCACTGTGCCACTACTATCTCCTCCGCTCCCGGTCAATGGTCCCGAATGGAACCCCTGTCCGGAAACCTCCGGGCAGCCCAATGCTGGGATCTTGATTTGGTGGTCTTGTCCTACCGGGCCCCTACGATGTGCCGATGACGCGATTCGTGCAGCAGCCCGACTACGAGGGCGCGGAGTTCATCGACCTGTCAATGGCCAGCGCAACCTTCCGCGAGGTGGATCTCAGCGGCGCCCGGATGCGTGGCGTGCTGCTGTTGGACGCCGACATCGACGGGGCGATCGACGGCCTGCGCGTCAACGGCGTGGAGGTCATGCCATTGATCGAGGCCGAGCTGGATCGCCTGCACCCCGAACGGCTTCGACTGCAGCCGACCACACCCGAGACGATGCGCGATGCGGTGGATGTCATCGAGGAGCTGTGGCAAGCGACGCTGCGACGCGCAAGCGTGCTGCCAGAGGAAGCCGTCCACAGATCAGTAAACGACGAATGGTCGCTCGCCCAAACCCTGCGCCACACGATCTTTGTCGTGGACGCCTGGTATGGCCACGCGGCGGCCCTTCGCCCGAACCCGTTCCATCCGATCGGCGTACCCGCATCGTTCACCACCAACGGCACCGAGTTCGGCATCGACGAGTCGGCCGCGCCCACCCTCGCCGAAATCCTCGCCGTGCGCGCCGAGCGGATCGCCGATCTGCGCGCATATCTGGCGCAGGTCACGCAGGAGGAGCTGGACCGCGTGCGGGGGCCGAACACCGCGATCGGCTGCCCGCCGCCCGCCGAACGTACGGCGGTCAAGTGCCTGCAAGTCATCTTCAGCGACCAGTGGGCGCACGTGCAGTTCGCCGACCGCGACCTGGCCATCCTGGAACAGGAGTATGCGTGACGCTCCGGGAGGTCCACTACTACACCGTCCGCGTACTCGTTTGATAGGCCAAACGCAGAATTCACCGGTGGTGTTGATGTGGTAGGTGTGACACGTCGCGGTGGTTGCGTGAAAGACGGATGAAGGCTGTCCAGGATCGACGTTCCCACACAGTCGACCGTGAGGCCTACATGATCGCCGACCTGGACACCCTTCTCATCGCACTGTACGTGGAACTGGTCGATCACATCATCCCCGCCCACCAGCCGCGCCGATCGGGACCGGGCCGCTGACCTCAGGTCACCGACGCCGAACTGGTCTGCCTGGCGGTCGCGCAGGTCCTGCTGCGGTACAACGATGAACGGCACTGGCTGCGGGCAGCGCCAGCCCGGGTGGGCCACCTGTTCCCCCGGCTGCTGGCGCAAAGCGAGTAAAACCAGCGTCTCAAGCAGGCCGCCACGCTGATGGAGGCCGCGCTGCGGTGGCTGGCCGAACACACCGATACATCCGCTGAACCGCTGCGCCTGATGGACGCCACCCCGATCCCCTGCGGGCAGTCACGCACCACCAGCCAACGCTCGGATCTGTTCGGCTGGGCCGGCTACGGCTACGAGTCGGCGCACAGCCGCTGGTACTGGGGGGTCAAACTGTTGCTGATCACCACCGCCGACGGCACCGTCACCGGGTTCGCCCTGGCCAACCCCAAACTGTTCGGCGAACGCGAAGCGACCCGCCAGATCCTGACCCGCCAGCCCGCTAACCAGCCCGCCCCGGGCACCACCGTGGTCACCGACAAGGGCTTGTCCGGCCAGGGCAGCGAGCAACTGTTCACCGACCTGGGCCTGCAACTGATCCGCCCGGCCCGCAAGGACGAGAAAACTCCCAGACCCTTCCCGAACTGGCTACGCCAACGCATCGAACCGATCATCTGGACGTTGAAGAACCAACTCGGCCTGGAACAACACGGCGGGCGGGTACCGACCGGCCTATGGACCCGTGTCCTGCAACGCCTGCTCGCCCTCAACGCCGCGATCTGGCACAACTGGACCATCGACGCACCCGTCAAACGCTCCTTGATCGCCTACGACCATTGATGACCTGCCCAGAATTACCGGTCAACGATCTAGGCGAAGTCCGGACTCTGCCGGGTCGGCGAGGTGGAGCGGGGGTCAGCCGGCGAGGGTGGCGGCGTACCGGCCGGCGGCGGCGGCCGCCAGGAAGTAGGCGTGGTCGGCGTCGAGGCCGCGGCCCATCGTGGACAGGCCCACCGGGCTGGCCCGTAGCGCCGCGTCGAGGCCGTCGGTGGGCACCGCGACGACGCGGTGCCGCTCGGCCAGCGGGGCGAGCGCGGCGGCCACGTCGGCGGCGAGCCCCGACGCCAGGCCGTCGGGCACGACGAGGTCGGCCGGGGCGAGGGCCACCCGGCCGTACGCGGTGAGGCTGTGGTGGGAGACGCCGCGGTGCCGGGGGCGGGGGTCGGCGTCGGAGATCCGCAGCGAGCCGACCGGCTGCCCGCCCAGCGTGGCGACGGCGTTGATCGCCTCTCCGACGGCCACTCCGGAGAATCCCCACCGGGTGCCGGTGCCGAGGTTGCCGGGCCCCTGGGCGACCACCGCGATGTCGGCGTGCAGCACGTGCCGGGCGGCCAGCAGCCCGCTGTGCAGGGTGCTGGCCTCCAGGTCACCGCCGAAGGCCTGGCCGACGCTGACCGTGCCGGCGAGCCGGTCGGCGAGCCCGGCCAGGGTGCGGGAGAACCAGGCCGGCAGCGCCCCGCCGTCAGTGAGCAGATAGGCCACCCGGGCGTCGGGGGCGTCGGCGTGGATGCCGGCGAGCACGGCCGGCAGGGCCGAGTGCAGGTCGGCGGTGACCACCGGCATGCCGTCCAGGCTCTCGGCGGCGGCCAGCAGTTCGTGGTGCGGGGAGGCCTCCTCGTCGACGCCGAGCAGGATGGGTTGCAGCGGCGTGTAGCGGGCCTTGACCAGGTGGCCGGCGTCGCGGGTGTCGGCGGCCTGCGGCGGGTCCGGCGGTAGCCGGTCGGGGAGCGCGACGACCAGGGCGTAGCCGCCGGTGCCGAGGCCCATCAACAGGGCGCCGGCGTTGAGCAGCACCCGGTCGCCGGGCTCCGGGTCACCGACCAGGGCGGGGTAGGCCAGCGCGCGCAGCCGGGCGCCGTCGGGCAGGTCGACGTCGAGTTCTGTCGCGCCGGCCCACCGTCGCCGTACCGCCGTGACCGTTCCGGATCGCCATCGCACCATGCGGGGCACGCTATCGGCGTCCGTGCCGGCGGTGGTGCCCGGGTCAGGCCTGGCGGGCCTCCTGGTCCACCGGCCGGTCGTCCTCGTCCTGGGTGCGTCGGGCCCGGCCGTCGGTGCCGGGCATCGACCGGGTGGGGTCGAGGAAGACGTACCCGATCTCGGGGTAGCGCCCGGTGAGCCGGCGTTCGGCCTCGTCGGCGGCGGCCTCGATGTCGGCGCCGGTCGCGTCGTCCAGGAAGTCGACCTTGGCGGCGACCAGGATGTCGTCGGGGCCGAGCTGCATGGTCAGCAGGGTGTCGATCCGGTCCACGGTCGGCAGCGCGGCCAGCTCGTGCTCGATCTCCCGGTGCAGGCGTTCGGGGACGGCCCGGCCGACCAGCAGCGAGATGTTGCTCTTGGCCAGGATCACCGCGACCACCAGCAGCAGCACGCCGATCAGGATGGAGGCGATGCCGTCGTAGAGCTCGTCGCCGGTGAGCTGAGACAGGCCGAGGCCGACGCCGGCGATGAGCAGGCCGGTCAGCGCGGCGCTGTCCTCCAGGAAGACCGCCTTGACGGCGGTGTCGGCGGTGAGCCGCAGGAACCGGCGCGGGGTGGTCCGCCAGCGGCGGGACTCGCCGCGGACCTGCTTGACCGCCCGGGCCAGCGAGATCGACTCGATCGCGAAGGAGATCGCCAGCACGATGTACGAGATCAGGTAGTCGCCGCTGTGCTCGTGCACGAGGATCGTGGTGACGCCGTGGGTGATGGCGAAGCCCGCCCCGGCCACGAAGGTGAACAGCGCGGCGAGGAACGCCCAGACGTAGCTCTCCTTCCCGTACCCGAAGGGGTGTCGGGTGTCGGCGGGCTTGGCGCCGCGCCGCAGCGCGAGATAGAGCAGCACCTCGGTGGTGGTGTCGGCGACGGAGTGGGCGGCCTCGGAGAGCATCGCCGCGGAGCCGGAGATGAGCCCGGCGACCAGTTTGGCGACCGCGATGGCGAGGTTCGCCGCGCCGGCCACGACGACGGTACCGACGCTCTCGGTCTTGACTTCCGCTTCCGACATGCGCTCACCATATGGCCGGGATCGGCTGGCCGCGCGGCGAGCGGGCGCCGGTCGTACCGATGTGGCGCGGCTCGCTCCGGCGCGGATGTCACGCGCGTCGCGCGGCGCGGGTGCACGCCCACGCCGCGCGGGCTGCTAGCGTTCACCCGTGTCGCGGACCCGCACCGAACGCCTGGTCAACCTGGTGATCTGCCTGCTGTCCACGCGACGGTTCCTGACCGCCGCGCAGATCGCCGCGACCGTGCCCGGCTACGAACACGACCCGGACGACGCGAAGGACCACGAGGCGTTCCAGCGCAAGTTCGAACGGGACAAGGCCGAGCTGCGCGAGCTCGGGGTGCCGCTGGAGACCGGGACGGCCAGCGTCTTCGACGCCGAGCCGGGCTACCGGATCGCCCACCGGGAGTACGCCCTGCCCGACATCCCCCTCGAACCGGACGAGGCCGCCGCCGTGGGCATCGCCGCCCGGCTCTGGCAGCACGCCGGCCTGGCCGCGGCGGCCTCCTCCGGGCTGGCCAAGCTGCGCGCCGCCGGGGTCGACGTGGACCCGCAGGCCACCCTGGGGCTGGAGCCGATGGTGACGGTCGACCCGGCGTTCGCCCCGCTGACCGCCGCCGCCCGGGACCGGCGCGAGGTCAACTTCGACTACCGTGTGCCGGACCGTGACGCGCCGACCCGCCGCCGGCTCCAGCCGTGGGGCGTGGTCTGCTGGCGCGGCCGGTGGTACGTGGTCGGTCACGACCTGGACCGGGCGGCGACCCGGTGCTTCCGGCTGTCGCGGGTGGTCGGCGCGGTCCGGGTGACCGGCCGGCCGGGGTCGTACGAGCCACCGGCCGGGGTCGACCTGATCAGCCACGTCGCCCGCTGGTCGGGGCCGGTGGAGCGGACCGGGCGGGCCACCGTGCTGGTCGCCCCGGGGCGGGCCGCCGGACTGCGCCGCTGGGCGGTGGAGACCAGCCCGGGTCCGGACGGCGACCATCTCGTCCTGCCCTACGCCGACGCCGACTACCTGGCCGGTCAGCTCGTCGGGTACGGCCCGGACGTGCGGGTGGTGGAGCCGCCGGAGGTGCGCGACGCGGTGATCCAACGGTTGAAGGAGATCGCCGCGCGGCACGACGAGCTCGCGGTGGCCGGGGGTGCCCGGTGACCCGCCCGGCGGCCCGGGGCGGTCGCGCGTCCGCGGACCGGCTGGCCCGGCTGCTCAACCTGGTGCCCTACCTGCTGGCCCGGCCCGGCATCGAGATCGCCGAGGCGGCCGGTGACCTAGGGGTGACCGAGCGGCAGCTGCGCGAGGACCTGGAGCTGCTCTGGGTGTGCGGGCTGCCCGGCTACGGCCCCGGTGACCTGATCGACATGGCCTTCGACGGCGACCGGGTGACCATCACCTACGACGCGGGCATCGACCGGCCGCTTCGGCTCACCCCGGACGAGGCGTTGGCGCTGGTGGTGGCGCTGCGGATGCTCGCCGAGACGCCCGGGGTGGCGAACCGGGAGGCCGTCGAGCGGGCCCTCGCCAAGATCGAGGACGCGGCCGGTGACCTGGTGGGCGCGCCGGTGGCGGTGCGCCTGCCCGGGGACAGCGCGCGGGTGCGGGAGCTGCGCGCGGCGGTGGAGCGCGGCCGGGCGCTGCGGATCACCTACTACACGGCCGCCCGGGACGAGACGACCGAGCGGACCATCGACCCGCTGCGGATGCTGATGGTCGGCGGCCGGGCGTACGTGGAGGCCTGGTGCCGCCGCGCGGAGGGGATGCGGCTGTTCCGGGCCGACCGGATCGACGCGGTCACCGAGCTGGACGAGCCGGCGGTGGTGCCGCCGCAGGCCCGCCCGCACGACCTCTCCGACGGCGTGTTCCGCCCGTCGGCGGAGCTGCCGCTGATCACGCTGCGGATCGGTCGGGGCGAGCGGTGGATCACCGAGTACTACCCGTGCGAGCGGGTCGAGGCCGACGGTGAGCAGTGGCTGGTGTCGCTGCGGGTGACCGACCTTGGCTGGGCGCGCCGGTTCGTGCTGGGACTCGGGCCGGACGTCACCGTGGTGGCCCCGGCCGAGCTGGCCGAGCAGGTGCGTGCCCAGGCCGTCGCCGCCCTGGAGGCGTACGCGAGGCCGGTGGCCCCCGCCGATCCGGCGCTGCCGGCGGGCGCCCGGTAGGCTCACCGCCGTGGTGACGTGGATCGTGGTCGCGGTGGTGCTGTTCGCGCTCGTCGTGCTGGGCCTGGCGGTCCGGCCGGTGCTGGCGCGGTTGCCCCGGCTGCGCCGGGCGGCGGTGGCGTTGCAGCGCCGTCAGGCCGAGGCGGAGGCGTTGCGGTCCACCGCCGAGGCGCTCCAGGAGCGGGCCGAGGCGTTGCAGGCGCAGGCCGCCACCACCCAGCAGCGGGTCGCGTTGATCAAGGCCAAGCGGGGCGGTTGATCGATCCCGATCGGTCCGACGCGCGGTAGCTGCGCGTTCGGTGGCCGTTACGCGCACGAACGCGCGGCGGCAGACGGTTGACGGGACACTCGGGGTTGGTCGAGACTTCACCGGCCGGCCCGCACGAGCAGGCCCGGCGGGGTGGCAACAGCTCCGGGCGCACGTACGATGGGCTGCGACCACCCCCTCACCGACACAGAGCGACTGGAGCTTCCCATGGGTGCCCTCAAGCCGTGGCACATCGCCGTACTCGTGGTCGTGCTGATCCTGCTGTTCGGCGCGAAGCGGCTCCCCGACGCGGCCCGCTCGCTGGGCCGCTCGCTGCGGATCATCAAGGCCGAGACGAAGAGCCTGCACGACGACGACCGTGACCTGGCCGAGAAGGCCGACGCGCAGGCCGGCTACCAGCCGCTCCCGCCGTACGCCGGTCAGCAGCCGCAGCAGGGTTACGCGCCGCAGCAGCCGCCGCAGCAGCAGCAGTACGCCCAGCCGCAGCAGCCGGTCGCCCCGCCGGTGGACCCGGTGCAGCGCGTCCGCGAGAACTGACGCGAAGGGCCCCGCACCGTGGCCTTCGCGCTGAAGAAGCGCGGCCCGAGCACGTTCGAGCGGGCCGCCGACGGCTCGATGACGCTCATGGAGCACATCCGTGAGCTGCGTACCCGCCTGTTCCGCGCCTCCCTGGCGATCATGGTGGGGCTGTTCGCCGGGTTCTGGCTGGCCCAGCCGGCCTTCAACCTGCTCAAGCAGCCGTACTGCCGGCTGCCCGAGGCCACCGACGCGTTCGGCCGGTGCCAGCAGTTCCTCCAGCTCTCCCCGGCGGACGGGTTCATCCTGAAGCTGAAGCTGGCCCTCTGGATCGGCCTGATCATCGGTGCCCCGGTCTGGCTCTACCAGCTCTGGGCGTTCATCGCCCCGGGCCTGCACCGGCACGAGCGCAAGTGGGCGTACGTCTTCGTCTCGATCGCCGCGCCCCTGTTCGCCGCGGGTGCGGTCCTCGCCTTCCTGGTGGTGGACAAGGGCTTGGCGTTCCTGATGGAGTCCGGGGTCACCGGGCTGTCCACCCAGTTGGAGGTGACGCGGTACATCTCCTTCGTCACCAACATGATCCTGCTCTTCGGGGTGGCGTTCGAGTTCCCGCTGATCCTGCTCATGCTGAACTTCACCGGGGTGGCCAGCGCCCGTCGACTGCTGAGCTGGTGGCGCGCGGTGATCTTCATTTCGTTCGCGTTCGCCGCCATCGCCACGCCCGACCCGGGTCCGTTCGGCATGACGCTGCTGGCCGCCGCGCTCTCGCTGCTCTATTTCGTCGCGGTCGGGGTGGCGTTCCTCAACGACCGGCGGCGGGGCCGGGGCCGGGAGGTCTATTCGGACCTCAGTGACGACGAGGTGTCGCCGCTGGACCTGACCCCCGAGCCGGTCGAGGCCGGTGCGCGGGTGGAGACGGTGGCGCCGATCGGGGTGCCGGAGCCGGTCGCCGCGCCCGCGCCGATCGAGCGCCGCTACGACGACATGACCTGACCGGTCGTCCGAGAACGGAAACGCCGCCCCTCCCGGGGCGGCGTTTTCCGTTTCCTGCCGGTTGGGGACCGGTCGGTTCACGGCAGGGGCGGCATGAGCCCGGTCCGGTAGGCGGCGGCGACTGCCTGCGCCCGGTCGCGCAGGCCGAGTTTCGTCAGCACCCGGCCCAGGTGGGTCTTCACGGTCGCCTCGCCGATGTGCAGCCGCCGGGCGATCTCGGTGTTCGACAGTCCGTGCGCCACCTGCACCAGCACCTCGCGTTCGCGGTCGGTGAGCCGGGCCAGGTCGGCGTCGCCCGGCCCGGCGGGCGCGCCGAGGGCGGCGAAGTCGGTCAGCAGTGACCGGGCGACCGCCGGGTCGAGCCACGCCTCGCCCGCGGCCACCGCGCGGACCGCCATGGTCAGCTCGGCGGGGGCGGCGTCCTTGAGGACGAACCCGGAGGCGCCGGCCCGCAGCGCGGCCCGGACCGCGTCGTCGACGTGGTAGGTGGTCAGGATCAGCACCCGGACGACGGGACCGGGTCCACTGTCGTCGGCGGTGATCGCCCCGGTGGCGGCCACCCCGTCGGTGCCGGGCATCCGCACGTCCATCAGCAGCACGTCGGGGCGGAGCGTGCGGGCCAGGTCGACGGCGGCGGCGCCGTCGGCGCACTCGCCGACCACCGCGATGTCCGGTTCGGCGGCGAGCAGCATGGCGATGCCGGAGCGGACCAGCGGCTGGTCGTCGGCGAGCACGACCCGGATCACGGGGTCGCCCCCACCGGCACCGGCGTGGCCAGGGGCAGCCGGGCGACCACCTGGAAGCCGCCGTCGGGCAGGGGAGTGGCGGTCAGCTCGCCTCCGACGACGGTGAGCCGTTCCCGCAGGCCGAGCAGGCCGTGCCCGGTGGAGAGGGCGGCGGCCGGCTCCGGGGCGGCGCCCTCCGGGCCGGCGTCCCGGACCTCGACGGTCAGGTCGTCGCCCCAGCGCAGCAGCACCGTTGCCCGGGCCGCGCCACCGGCGTGGCGGGAGACGTTGGTGAGCGCCTCCTGCACCGTCCGGTACGCGGCCAGCCCGACGCTCGGGTCCACCGGGCGGGGCGTACCGGAGACGGTCAGCGTGACGCGCAGGCCACCGGCGCGCATCCGGTCCACCAGGTCGGCGACGTCGGCGGCACCGGGGTGGGTGGACGTGGCGTCGGCCGACTCGGCGGCGTCGGGACCCAGCGCGGTGAGCATCCGGCGCAGCTCCTCGACGGCCTGCTGGCCGGCCCGCACGATGTGGTCCAGTGCCTCGGCGGCCCGGGACGGATCGGTCGGCAGCACCCGCCCGGCCCCACCGGCCTGGAGCACCATCACCGTGACCGAGTGCGCCACGATGTCGTGCAGCTCCCGGGAGACGCGGGCCCGTTCGGCGGCGACCGCCCGGGCCGCCGCCTCCGCCCGGCGGCGTTCCGCCGTGGCGAGCCGCCGCCGGCTGGTCCCCGCCCACCGGCCCACCGCCCAGACCCCGGTGACGACGACGGCGTACGTCGGGGCCAGGCCGACGAAGACGGCGGTCCGCCGGCCGGGGTCGGTCTGCCCGGCGAGCCACGCCTCGTTCGCGGCGATCACCAGGTACGGGGCGAGGGCCGGCGCGATCAGCCAGGACCACCGGGCCGGCGCGTACGCCCCGACCGCGTAGAGCGCGGCGAGCGCGCCCAGCACCGGCTGGTAGCCCGCCACGAGGGTGGCACCGACGACCGCGTGCACCCAGACCAGGGCGAAGACGGGTGCGGGCGCGGTCCGGCGCCACAGCAGGGCCACCGGCCCGAGCAGGGCGTACCCGAGCAGGAGCAGCAGCCCCGACGAGGCGGCGCCGGCGTGCGCGAGGTCGGTGCCGGCGGTGGAGAAGAGGGCGAGGTCGAGCAGCCAGACCGCCGCCGCGACGAGCACGTCGGCGCGGGCCGGGCGGCCGGGCCGGGCCTGGGTCGGCGCGGTCACGGTGCTCATCGCGGGCCGTGCGGCTCGCAGAAGCAGAACAGGATGCAGAGCCCGTCGGTCAACGCGCCCACGGACTCGAACCGGTGGTTGACGCGGCGGGGCTCCCGCTGGGCCCGTTCCAGCTCCCCGGCCCGGGTGAGCAGGTCGGGCTCGATCGCCCAGAGCTCCGCGGTGATGATCCGCTGCTCCGTGAGTGCCGCCCAGCAGCCGCCGTCGTTCGCCTCGATCGCGGCGGCGAGCGCGGACGCGTCGGCGCGTCCGATCTGGGCGCTGTAGACCGACGTCCGGCCGAGCTTCGCGGTGGCCGCGAGGGGCGTCCGGTCGGCGACCGCGAACCGGCCCCACTTCCACACCGGCGGCGTCTCGACCGGCAGCCGTTCCGCCAGGTCGGCCGGGAAGATCAGCATCTCCAGGTCGAGCGCGGGGTCGAAGAGCCGCTCCGGCGGATCGGGCACGAGCACCAGGTCCCCGTCCACCAGCACCCCCGCGGCGACGTGGCCGGCGGCGCGGTCCGGCGCGGCGCGGTCCTGAATGGACACGCGGATGTCGGCGCGGATCGCGGTCTCGATGCACATGGTTCGCCTCCGGCAAGTGACGGTGCCCGCAGGCTAGCCGCCATCGATCGGCCCGACAGTCAGGTAACCGGCTGTCCGGGTCCTCCGGACGGCGGATCCGGACCGCCACGTACGCCCCGGGGTGGACCTTCGGGGTCGGCTCCCGGGTGGACGACCGCAGCCCGGGACTACCCGACTCTGGGGTCACCGCCGTCGCGGCGGTACGGGACCTGGCGTCCCGCCGTTCTGTCTCCGGAGGATCCGATGACATCCCTGCTCACCCGCCGGCTGGCGGCGGCCGGCGTGGCCCTGGTGGCGCTCACCGGTCTGCTCGCCGTGCAGCCGGTCCCGGCCGGCGCGGCCGACAAGCCGCAATGGACCAGTGACAACCCTGAGGACGGCTCGAACACCGCCGCCGAGGTGATGGCGGCGCAGGAGCCGCTGGTGGACCTCGCCACCCGGATCACCGCACTCGACCCGGACGGCAAGGGGCTCGGCGGGATCCGGCTGCGGGTCGCCGACCGGGCGGTCGACCTGTGGTGGAAGGGCGACGTGCCGCCCGAGGTGAAGGAGGAGATCAACCGGGCGGTCGACGGCGGGATCCGGGTGGAGCTGGGCGGGTCCGCGTACACCCAACGGGAGCTGGTCGATGTGACCGAGGCGCTGCCGGACCGGTGGAAGGAGTTCCCCGGCATGGTCGACGTCAGCCCGGCGGTGGACGGCAGCGGCCTGCTGGTCGGGGTGGCGAAGGACGTCGACACCACGGGATGGGACTTCGGGGTGCCGGCCACCGTGGTGCGCAGCGAGCAGGTCCAGCAGACGAGCCGGCAGAACGACAGCCCACCCTGGTGGGGCGGGGCGGCGCTGCGTACCCCGTCGGGGTCGTGCAGCACCGGCTTCGCGGTCGTGCGCCGCACCCTGTGGTGGGAGACCAGCCGGGGCGTCCTCACCGCCGAGCACTGCGCGCCCGGCGGCGGCGTGGCGGTCACCGACCCGACGGGTGAGCTGATCGGCCGGGCCGAGCCGGCGCCGGCCCGCCGGCTGTCGGACTCGCTCTACGTGCCCACCCGGTCGGGCAACCGGATCTATGACGGTGGCGTCGGGGTGGGGGAGTTCTCCAAGCCGGTGGTGGGCGCGGTCGGCAACTTCCCCGGCCAGTTCGTCTGCACCTCGGGCGCCTTCAGCGGGGTGCACTGCAACATCGTGACCACCCGGATCAACGCGCTCTTCTTCCTCTCCGGTGGGTCGTTCGTCAGCAGCGGCGCCCTGGGCACCCAGATCGACGGGCGGGCCGCCGCGGGTTCGGGCGACAGCGGAGGGCCGGTCTTCACGCTGACCGGTGGGTTCAGCCAGACCCGGGCCGCCGGACTGATCGTGGGTGGGCTGGCCCCGGTGGGCTGCGGCCAGTTCGGCAGCGGCTGCTTCAACCAGGTCGCCTTCGTCGACATCGGCTTCGTGCTGCTGGCCACCGAGTCGAGCATCCTCACCTCGTGACACCCGGCGCGGGCCGGCCGGCCCGCGCCTGGCGTCCGCCGGGCGGCCCTCAGGCCACCCGGCGGACGCGCCGTGCGGTGCGGCGGGCACGGCGTCCGGGTGCAGGACCGCCGCGATCGCCTCGACGCCGTCGACCAGCCGGGGACCGGCCCGCACGATCAGCGCGTCCGCGTCGACGGCCCACACCTGCGCGCCGGGGAAGTGCGGGACCACCGTGGCGGCCTGCTCCGCCGCCCCGTCGAGCCCGAAGCCGCGTGGAGCGACCAGCACGACCTGCGGCGCGGTGGCCCGCAGCGCGTCCCAGGTGGTCGGCGCCGACCGGGCGCCGGGTGGCCGGCCACCGGTTCGCCGCCGGCGGTCCCGACCAGGTCGGGGATCCAATGGCCGCCGCCGAACGGTGGGTCCACCCACTCCACCACCGCGACCCGGGCGCGGGGCCGGCCGGCGACCGCCGTCGACACCGCGGCCAGCCGGCCCGCAGCCCGTCCACCAGGGCCGCCGCCGCGCCGGCACGCCGGCCGCCGCGCCGACCGCGAGGATCGTGCCCAGGACCTCCTCCAGGGTGTACGGATCCAGCGACAGCACCTCGGCGCGGCAGCCCAGGTGGGTCACCGCGTCGTCGACCCGGTCGGCGGGGAGCGCGCAGACCCGGCACAGGTCCTGGGTCAGGATGAGGTCCGGGTCGAGGCCCGCGAGCGCGCCGGCGTGCAGCGTGTAAAGGTCCGCGCCGGCGGCGAGCTGCCCCTTGACGTACGCGTCGATCTCGCCGGGGCTCATCCCCCGGGTGTCCCGCCCGCCGACGACGACGGTCGGGCCGGCCCGGTCGGCGGGCGGCACCTGGCACTCGAAGGTGACGCCGACCAGCTCGTCGCCGAGGCCGAGGGCGTAGACGATCTCCGTGGCGGAGGGCAGCAGGGACACCAGACGCATCCCGCCATCCTCCCCGCCCGCGACCCGAGCACGACGACCGGGCCGGCGCACCGATTCCGGGAGCCACCCGCCGCCGACGGCAGGTAAGGCTTACCTTATTCTCTGGGCGTCGACGGGCGTCCCGTCGACGCCCACACCCACGCCCCTCAACCGGAGAGCCCATGAGCCGCCGTACCGCTGTCGTCGCCGTCGCCCTCTGCGCCGCGGCTGCCCTCACCGCCTGCGGTGACGACTCCGCCAAGGCCGAGGCGGTGGCGGTCACCGCCACCGACAGCAGTTGCGCGGTCGCCAAGACCAGCTTCACGCCCGGCGAGGCGACCTTCGCGGTCACCAACAAGGGCAAGCAGACCACCGAGGTGTACGTCTACGGCCGGCAGGGCGACGCGTACACCCAGGTGATCGCCGAGGTGGAGAACGTGGCACCCGGGCTGACCCGGAACGTGACCGCGAGCCTCGCCAACGGCACGTACGAGGTGGCCTGCAAGCCCGGGCAGACCGGCGACGGCATCCGGACCCGGATCACCGTCTCCGGCGGCTCGGCCGCCGCCGAGGAGCCGGAGGCCGCGTACGACCGGGAGGTCGAGGTGGCGGTCACCGCGACCGGCGTGACCGGTGCGGACGGCCTGATCGCCGAGCCCGGCGACAAGATCGAGTTCAAGCTGGAGAACAAGGCGGCGGCGACCCGTTCGCTGGAGATCGTCGACCCGTCCGGCAAGGTCGTCGCCGAGATCGAGGCCAAGCCGAACGCCACCGCCGAGAAGATCGTGCCGCTGAAGACCGCCGGCGCCTGGACCCTGAAGATCGAGGGCGACGGCACCGCCGACGTCGTCAAGCCGCTCCGCGTCGCCTGAGGGGTGAGCACGGGCCCCTTCGCCACGCCGCCGCGGCAGGAGGGGCCCATGCTGGAGCCGGTGAGGCGGACCACGTCGGCGGCGCGGCGGGTGACCGGCGGCGACCCCGGGGTCTAGCGTTCGCCGGGGCACCCGATCAGCTCGACGTCACCACCTCGGAGGAGACCGCATGCGCGCCACCGTGATCCACGGCCCGAACGACATCCGGGTCGAGGAGGTGCCGGACGCCGCCGTCCGGACCCCCACCGACGCCGTCGTCCGGGTGCTGCTCGCCTGCATCTGCGGCAGCGACCTGTGGGCGTACCGGGGGGTGGCGAAGCGGCAGCCCGGCCAGCGGATCGGCCACGAGTTCCTCGGCGTGGTCGAGGCGGTCGGCGCGGAGGTCGGTTCGGTCGCGGTGGGCGACCTGGTGGTGGCGCCGTTCGTCTGGTCCGACGGGGTCTGCGACTTCTGCCGGGAGGGACTGCAGACCTCCTGCCCGCACGGCGGGTTCTGGGGCGAGCCCGGCTCCGACGGCGGTCAGGGCGAGGCCGTCCGCGTCCCGTACGCCGACGGCACGCTGGTGCGGCTGCCCGCCGAGGCGGCCGGCGACGAGCGGTTGCTGACCGCCCTGCTGGCGCTCTCCGACGTGCTGTCCACCGGTCATCACGCCGCCCGGGCCGCCCGGGTCCGTCCCGGCGCCACCGTCGCCGTGGTCGGTGACGGCGCGGTGGGCCTCTGCGGGGTGCTCGCCGCGAAGCGGCTCGGTGCCGAGCAGATCATCGCGCTGGGCCGGCACACCGCCCGTACCGAGATCGCCCGCTCCTTCGGCGCCACCGACGTGGTGGCCGAGCGCGGCGAGGCGGCGATCGCGGCGGTGCGGGAGCTGACCGGCGGGCACGGCGCGCACGCCGTGCTGGAGGCCGTCGGCACCGAGGAGTCGATGCGTACGGCGATCTCCATCGCCCGTGACGGCGGCGCGGTCGGCTACGTCGGGGTGCCGCACGGTGGCAGCGCGGGTGTCGACATCGGTCAGATGTTCAACCGCAACGTCGCCGTCGGCGGTGGCGTCGCACCGGCTCGCGCGTACATCCCGGAACTGCTGGCCGACGTCCTCGCCGGCACCATCGACCCGTCGCCGGTCTTCGACCGCAGCGTGGGCCTGGACCAGGTGCCGGACGGCTACCGGGCGATGGACGAGCGCACCGCCCTGAAGGTCCGCATCACCTTCTGACCGGTGGCCGGGCCGTCCGGACGGGACGGTCCGGCCCGCCGGTCCGGAAAAGTTCACTCAGGACGCATCCAGCCGGCGGGGTCCGGGCGAAGCAATGGTCGTGACGACAGTCACGGATCGCCTCGTCCAGACGAAAGGTCCACCGATGAAGATCTCCCGCCTCGCCGCCCGGCTGGCCGTGGGTGCCATGGCCACGGCGGTCGCCACCGCCGCCGTCGCCGTACCGGCCCAGGCCTCCGGCACCGGCACCCGGTCGCTGGCCGCGGTGCTGACGAAGGACACCGGCGGCTTCGACCGCAACTCCCGGGACTTCGACGTGCTCACCGCCGCCGTGCTGGCCGTGCTGGAGGCCAAGCCGAACTCCCCGGTGAAGGTCCTCACCGACGGTTCGGTCGCGCTCACCGCATTCGTCCCCACCGACGGCGCGTTCCGGGAGCTGGTCCGCGACATCACCCACGCCCGTACGCTCCCCACCGAGCAGGCGGCCTTCACCGCCGTCGCCGGCCTCGGCATCGACACGGTGGAGAACGTGCTGCTCTACCACGTGGTGCCGGGCGCCACGATCGACCGGAAGGCGGCGCTGAAGGCCGACGGGGCGGACCTGACCACCGCCCTCGGCGCCACCGTCGAGGTCGACGTCAAGCACTGCTGGTACGGCCGGCAGGTCCGCCTGGTCGACGCCGACACCAGCGACCGCAACGCCCGCGTGGTGGTCTTCGACATCAACAAGGGCAACAAGCAGATCGCGCACGCCGTCGACCGGGTGCTCCGCCCGATCGACCTGCCCTGACCCCGCTCGGACGGCACCCGGGACCTCCCGGGTGCCGTCCGCGTTTCCGCAGGGCTCAGGTGACCCGGGGCGCCTCGCGCGGCAGCCGCTCGTAGGAGCGCCGCTCGGCGATGTCCCGCAGCCGGTCCATGGCGTCCCAGACGTCGACGAAGCGGGTGTAGAGCGGGGCCGGCCCGAGGCGCAGCCGGTCCGGGGTGCGGTAGTCGCCGACCACCCGCCCCTGCTCGGCCAGCGCGCGGCTGATCCGCAGCGCCTCCGGGTGGTGCAGCGAGACGTGGCTGCCCCGGCGGGCCGGGTCGCGGGGCGAGGCGACGGTGAAGCCGTACTCGGCCAGCCACGCGTCGGCGAGCGTCACCAGCAGTTCGGTGAGCTGGACGCCTTTCTCGCGGACCCGCTGGATGCCGGCTTCGGCGAGGACGTCCAGCGCCGGGTCGAGGGCGGCCATGCCGAGGACCGGGGGCGTACCGACCTGGAACCGGTCGAGGTCGGGCGCGGGATCGTAGTCGGCGCCCATCCGGAACTGGTCCCGCTGGCCGAACCAGCCCTGGATCGGCTGGCGCAGCCGGGACTGCAGTTCCCGGCGTACGTAGAGGAAGGCCGGCGCGCCGGGGCCGCCGTTGAGGTACTTGTAGGTGCAGCCGACGGCGAGGTCCGCGCCGGTGGCGGTCAGCTCCACCGGCACCGACCCGGCGGCGTGCGACAGGTCCCACAGCACGTACGCGCCGACCCGCCGGGCGGCGTCGTTGACGGCCGCCAGGTCCAGCAGCGCCCCGGACCGGTAGGAGACGGCGGAAAGCACCACCAACGCCACGTCGTCGTCGAGCGCGGCCCGCAGGACCGCCGGGTCGAGCCCCTGGTCGAGGTCGCTCGGGAGCACCCGCAGGGTGAGTCCCCGGGCCTGCGCCAGCCCCTGGAGGATGTACCGGTCGGTGGGGAAGTCGCCCCCGTCGACCAGCACGGTCCGCCGGTCCCCGGCGGCGTCCAGGGCGGCGACGGCGAGCTTGTAGAGGTTCACCGAGGTGGAGTCGGAAACCGCCACCTCACCGGGGCGGGCACCGAGGGCGTGCGCGGCGAGCCGGTCGCCGATCCGCCGGGACCACTCGATCCAGGTCGGCCAGCCGCGTACGAGCTGCTCACCCCAGCCGGAGCGGACCAGCCGGGCCAGGTGCTCCGGGGTGGCCGCCGGCAGCCGGCCCAGCGAGTTGCCGTCCAGGTAGACGAGGTCGTCGTCGGCGATGACGAACCGGTCGCGCAGCCCGGCGAGTGGGTCGGCGGCGTCCAGCTCCTTGCACCGGGAGCGGGGGATCTCGTCGGGCACCTGCTACTCCGTTCACCTGGTCAGGGGCCGGGTCGGGACGGCCGGGGACAGCCTAGGCGGCTGCGATCGCGCGCCGGTCGGGCGGACCCGACGATCTCCCCTGGTGGGCGGCCCGGGGTGTCCCGTACGGTGCTCGCCGTGACCGCGCACGATCATGCCCCGACCGGCCCCGTCGCCGTGCTCGCCAACCCGACCGCCGGGCGGGGGCGGCACCGGGGACTGCTGCCCGAGCTGCTGGCCCGGCTGGGCGAGGCGGGCCGGCCGGTGCGGCTGCTGGAGGCCCGTACCCCCGACGAGGCGGAGGCGGCCTGCCACGCCGCGGTCGCCGACGGCGCGGGCGCGCTGGTCGCGGTGGGCGGCGACGGCACGATCCACCGCGCGTTGCAGGCGGTGGCCGGGACCCACGTGCCGTTCGGCCTGGTGCCCGCCGGCACCGGCAACGACTTCGCCGTCGACACCGGCTTCCCGTCCGACCCGGTGGCGGCCGTCGAGGTGATCGTCGCCGCGCTGCGTGCGGGCCGCCACCGCCCGGTGGACCTGGCCCGGCTGTCCGGCGCCGACGGTGGCCCCGACCGGTGGTACGGGGCGGTGCTGGCGGCCGGCTTCGACGCGATCGTCAACGAGCGCGCCAACCGGATGCGTCGGCCGCGCGGCCCGCGCCGCTACGACCTGGCGATCCTGGTGGAGCTGGCCCGGCTGCGCCCGCGCCGTTACCGGCTGCGTCTCGACGGCGAGGAGCACGAGGTCGACGCGGTGCTGGTGGCGGTGGGCAACTGCGCCAGCTATGGCGGCGGGATGCGGATCTGTCCCGACGCCGACCCCACCGACGGCCTGTTGGACGTGGTGGTCGGTGGCCGGTTCGACCGGCGCACCCTGATGCGGGTGAAGCCGCAGATCTACCGGGGCACCCACGTCACGCATCCGCTGGTGCGCAGCTACCGGGCCCGGACCGTGGAGCTGTCGGCCGACGGCATCACCACCTACGCCGACGGGGAGCGGGCGCTGGACCTGCCGGTGCGGATCACCGCCGAGCCGCAGGCGGTACGGCTGCTGCGCTGAGCTGCCCGTCCGGCCCTTCGGCCACCGGGCCGGCCGGCTCGCCGGTCCCGTCGCCGCGCTCCTGCGTCCGGGGCGCGGCGGCCCGGACGGCGCCGACGCTGGCGACGACCACCAGGCCGATCGCCAGCAGCTCCACCGGCCGCAGGTCCTGCTCCAGCACCAGCCAGCCGGCCAGGGTGGCGAGCGCCGGACCGAGGCTCATCAGCACCGCGAAGGTCGAGGTCGGCAGCCGGCGCAGGGCCAGCAGCTCCAGGGTGTACGGCAGCACCGACGCGAGCAGCGCCAGCCCGGCACCGAGCGCCAGGGTGCCCGGGTGCCACAGCCGCGCCCCACCGTCGAGCAGGCCGAACGGCAGCGTGACCACGGCCGCCACGGCGAGCGCGAGGGCCAGGCCGTCCGCCCGGGGAAACCGGCCGCCGACCCGCGCCGAGCAGACGATGTACGCCGCCCACAGCGCCCCGGCGGCCAGCGCGAAACCGGCGCCGACCGGGCTCAGCCGGTCGAAGCCGCCCTGGCCGAGCAGGGCCACCCCGGCCAGCGCCAGGCCGGCCCAGCACCAGGCGGTCCAGCGGTGCGCGGTCAGCACCGACAGGGTGAGCGGTCCGAGCACCTCCAGGGTCACCGCCGGGCCGAGCGGGATCCGGTCGATGGCCTGGTAGAAGACCGAGTTCATGCCGGCCAGGGCCAGCCCGAACGCGACGACCGACAGCCAGGCGGCCCGATCGTGCCCGCGCAGTCGGGGCCGGCACGCCAGCAGCATCAGCGCCGCGCCGAGGGCCAGCCGCAGGGTCACCGTGCCGGCCACCCCGACCCGGGGGAAGAGCAGCGCGGCGACCGCCGAGCCGAAGTGCACCGACAGCGCCCCGCCCAGCACCAGACCGACCGCCCCCAGCCGGCCGCCGGAGCGGCGGGGAGTGCGTGAGGGGTACGGTGCGGTGCTGGTCATGGCCCTGACGCTAGCCGTGACCCGGCACGCGCCGCACCGGCGGTGGCGGGCGACGGCGGAACTCCCCGTCGCCGGCCGGGTCGACCGGGCACCCGGCCGGCGACGGCGTCGCCGACCGGGCACCCCGCGGCGAGGGCGCCGCCGGGTGGTTCAGGCCGCCCCGGCGGCGCGGGTGGGGCGGGCGCCGATCAGGCGGTCCAGCCACTCGGCGAGCAGGGCGCGTTCGGCGGGCGTCAGGTCGGCGGCCACCTCGGGCAGCGCGGCGCGCAACGCCACCGCGTGGCGTACCGGGCGGTCGGGCGGGCGCAGGGCGCGGGCGGCGGGACTGTCGGCGCAGACGGCGGTGAGCACGGCCTCCCGGACGGCGGTGGACAGGGCCGGGTCGCCGCCCGCGAGCAGGGTGAGGGTGACGCCGCAGTTCGCCGCGTGCACCATCTCCGCCGCCCGGTCCACGTCGACCCGCAGCCGGCCCGCCTCGGCCACCCGGTGCACGAGCTGACGGAGGATGTCGGCGGCCACCCGGGCGGCGGTGGGGCGTTCGCCGGGGCGCGGGTCGCCGTACATCAGGGTGTGGCAGGCGGGCTGGGCGACACCGAACTCGACCAGGGTGTCCCAGCCGCGCCGCAGGTCGTCGACCGGGTCGGCGGCGGCCTCCCGGGCGGCCTGGGCGTGCAGATAGGTGGCGAAGCGGAAACTGGCCGCCGCGTCGAGCAACCCCCGCAGGTCGCCGAACTGCCGGTAGAGGGTCGGCGCCTGCACCCCGGCGGCCCGGCTCACCGCCCGGGTGGTGACCGCGTCCCGGCCACCCTCGGCGAGCAGCGCGGCGGCGGCGCGGACGATCCGGTCCCGGGGCGACGTCTCGATCATGGGAAAGACGATAAACCGCGCTGGTTAGCGCCGCTACGCGCACCGCTAGCAGTCCGGTGTTAGCGCCGGGAACCGCCGCTCAGGACGGGAGCGCCAGGTCCAGCACCGCACCGAGCCCGCTGGCCCGGCCCGGGTCGGCGGCCGGCAGCACCAGCACCGCGCAGCCGGCCGCCGCCGCTCCCGCGTCCGCCGGTGTGTCGCCCACCATCAGGGTGTGCTCCGGGTCGACGCCGAGCAGGCCGCAGGCCCGCAGGAAGATCCCCGGGTCGGGCTTGCAGCGCCCCACCTCGTACGACAGCGCGTAGGCGTCGACCAGGTCGGCCAGCCCCCAGGCGGCGAAGAGCGGCCGGATGTCGAAGCCGATGTTGCTGACCACCGCCACCTTCACCCCGCCCTGGCGCAGCCCCTTCAGCACCGCCTCGGTGTCCGGGTACGGCACCCAGCCGTCCGGGACCAGCAACCGGTCGTAGAGGGCGTCGGCGAACCCGTCGATGCCGGTGTCCACCGTCTCGGCCAGGCCCGTGTAGGCCGCCCGGTGGGCGTGCTCGTAGAGATCCCGGTCGGCCCAGAGCTCGGCCAGCCGGGGCGGCACCCGGGCCGGCAGCGGGCCGCCCGCGCGCCCGGCGGTGAGCAGCCGGTCGGCCAGCGCGGTGGCCTTCACCCGGTCGAGTTCCACCCCGCACGCCGCGGCGGCCCGGAGCACCCACTCGCGGGGCTCCTCCACCTGCGCGAGGGTGCCGTGGAAGTCGAAGAGCACCGCCTCCACGGGCCGACGGGACGGGCTCGGGCGGACGGCGTCGTCGGCGCCGCTCGAGGCGTGGGGCGGTTCGGCATGGTCCGGCACGTCGTGCACCCTACCGACCCCCTCCGACCCTCCTGCCGGACGGCCTTGCCCGGTGGTCGTCGGTGCCAGCGATTAATCTTGAGGCATGTCGAGCCCCGCCGAGCGGTACGCCGCGGCGCGCCGCCGGGCCGCGCAGGCCTCCGCCTTCCCGGCCCTGGACGAATTCGCCCGCGACCTCGGGTTCGACCTGGACGACTTCCAGCGGGAGGCGTGCCAGTCCCTGGAGCGCGGCAGCGGCGTGCTGGTCTGCGCCCCGACCGGCGCCGGCAAGACGGTGGTCGGCGAGTTCGCCGTACACCTGGCCCTGCGCGGCACGCCGGAGCAGTCGGCGGCGGCCGACGGCCCGCCCGGGCCGACGACCCGGCGCAAGTGCTTCTACACCACGCCGATCAAGGCGCTGTCCAACCAGAAGTACCACGACCTGGTGGACCGCTACGGCCGCGACCAGGTCGGCCTCCTCACCGGCGACAACGCGATCAACGGCGACGCGCCCGTGGTGGTGATGACCACCGAGGTGCTGCGCAACATGCTCTACGCCGGCTCCAGCACCCTGCAGGGCCTGGCCTACGTGGTGATGGACGAGGTGCACTACCTCGCCGACCGGTTCCGGGGCGGGGTCTGGGAAGAGGTGATCATCCACCTGCCCGCCTCGGTCACCCTGGTCTCCCTCTCGGCGACCGTCTCCAACGCCGAGGAGTTCGCCGACTGGCTGGTCACCGTGCGCGGCGAGACCGCGGTGGTGGTCAGCGAGCACCGGCCGGTGCCGCTCTGGCAGCACATGCTGGTCGGCAAGCGGATGTTCGACCTGTTCCACGACGCCGACGCCGCCCGCAAGCACGACGTCCACCCGGAGCTGCTGCGCTACACCCGGGACACGGTGCGCCGGCTGGAGCTGGGGGAGGGGCGCAGTGCCGGCCCGGGTGCCGGGCGGCGCGGCCCCCGGTGGCGCGGGCCGCTGCGTCCCGACATCGTCGAGCGGCTGGACCGGGAGAACCTGCTGCCGGCGATCCTCTTCGTCTTCAGCCGCGCCGGCTGCCAGGCGGCCGTGCAGCAGTGCCTCGCCGCCGGGCTGCGGCTCACCTCCGCCGAGGAGCGGGCCGAGATCCGGGAGGTGGTCGAATCGAAGATCACCACCATCCCCGGCGAGGACCTCACCGTGCTCGGCTACTGGGAGTGGCTCGACGGGCTGGAACGTGGCCTCGCCGCCCACCACGCCGGCATGCTCCCGGCGTTCAAGGAGGTCGTCGAGGAACTCTTCGTCCGTGGCCTGGTCAAGGCGGTCTTCGCCACCGAGACGTTGGCGCTCGGCATCAACATGCCGGCCCGCTGCGTGGTCCTGGAACGCCTGGTGAAGTTCAACGGTGAGGCGCACGTCGACCTCACCCCGGGCGAATACACCCAGCTCACCGGGCGGGCCGGCCGGCGCGGCATCGACGTCGAGGGACACGCCGTGGTGGTCTGGTCCCCGGAGACCGATCCCCGGCACGTGGCGGGCCTCGCCTCGACCCGCACCTATCCGCTGCGGTCCAGCTTCCGGCCGTCGTACAACATGGCGGTCAACCTGGTCGGCACGGTCGGCGCGGAGCCGGCCCGGGCGCTGCTGGAGTCCTCGTTCGCGCAGTTCCAGGCGGACCGGTCGGTGGTCGGCCTGGCCCGCCAGGTGCAGCGCAACACCGAGACGATGGAGGCGTACGGCGCGGAGGCCGCCTGCCACCAGGGCGACTTCGACGAGTACTTCGCGCTGCGGGTGGCGATCGCCGACCGCGAGCGCGCCATCGCTCGACAGGGGCAGACCCAGCGCAAGGCCGCCGCGGTGGCCGCGCTGGAACGGCTGCGGGTCGGCGACGTGATCCGGGTGCCGTCGGGGCGGCGGGCCGGGCTGGCGGTGGTCCTCGACCCGGCCACCGGCGGCTTCGGTGAGCCCCGCCCGCTGGTGCTCACCCAGGACCGCTGGGCCGGCCGGGTCAGCCCCGGCGACTTCACCACCCCGGCCGAGGTGCTGGCCCGGATCCGGGTGCCCAAGCACTTCAACCACCGCTCCCCGGCGGCCCGGCGGGACCTGGCCGCCGAGGTCAGCGGCACCGGGCTGGACCGGCACGGCGGGCGGCGCGGCGGCCGGTCCCGGCAGGCGGTCGGCGAGGACCACCGGCTCCCAGCTCCGCTCCGAGCTGCGCCGCACCCCTGCCACGGCTGCGGCGAGCGGGAGGAGCACGCCCGCTGGGCGGAGCGCCGGCGCCGCCTGGAGCGGGACACCGACGAGCTGCGCCAGCGGGTGGCCGGCCGGACCGGCTCGCTGGCGCGCACCTTCGACCGGATCGTCGCGCTGCTCACCGCCCGCGGCTATCTCTCCACCGACGGCGAGGTCACCGACGCCGGCCGGATGCTCGGCCGGATCTGGACCGAGGCGGATTTGCTGGTCGCCGAGTGCCTGCGCCGGGGGGTCTGGGACGGGCTGTCCCCGGCCGAACTCGCCGCCGCCGTCTCCGTGGTGGTCTTCGAGGCCCGCCGGGACGTCGACGAGCGGGCCTCGCTGCCGCGCGGCCCGGTCGCCGACGCGGTCGAGGAGACGCTCAAGCTCTGGGGGGAGATCGAGGCGGACGAGGCCGCCCGGGGGCTCACCGTCACCCGCGAGCCGGACCTCGGCTTCGCCTGGCCGATCTATCGCTGGGCCAAGGGCGAGACCCTCGCCAAGGTGCTCGCCAGCGGGCACCAGATCGACGGGGAGATGCCGGCCGGCGACTTCGTCCGCTGGTCCCGGCAGGTCGTCGACCTGCTCGGTCAGCTCGCCGACTCCGGTGGCGCGTCGGCCGAGCTGCGCGCCACCGCACGGCAGGCGATCGGGACCGTGAACCGGGGCGTGCTGGCCTACCACGCCACCGCCTGATCATCACTTTCGGTCACTGGCCGTCCGAAATCGACGCATCGGAACGTCACCACGACGGCACCCCCCGGATTTCCTGGGGGGTGCCGTCGTGCCTGCTCAGAGCCTCCCCGATCATGGCTACGACGCGCCTGTCACGCGTCGGTAGCTGTCTCGGGGAAGGCCGTCATGGCGGAAATCAATCACTTTGAGTACGGGTGGATCACGCCCGCGCTCAGCTACGCGCTGTCGGTGCTCGGCTCGGCCCTCGGCCTGGTCTGCGCCGGCCGGATCCGCACCGCCCGCACCGGCGGGCAGCGGGCCTGGTGGGGACTGCTCGCCGCGTGGGCGCTCGGCGGCACCGCCATCTGGGCGATGCACTTCATGGCGATGCTCGGCTTCGCCGTCGAGGGCACCCGGATCCGCTACGACGTGCCGATCACCGCGGCCAGCACGGCCATCGCCGTCGCCGCGGTCGGCGTCGGCCTGGCCATCGTCGGCACCGGCCGGCTCTCGCCGCCGCGGGTGCTCGCCGGCGGGCTGTTCACCGGCGCGGGTGTGGCCGCCATGCACTACACCGGCATGGCCGCCATGCGGCTGGACGGCACCCTCGGCTACGACCGCACCCGGGTGGTGCTGTCGGTGCTCATCGCGCTGGTGGCCGCCACGGTGGCGCTCTGGCTGTCCATGACGGTCCGGCGGGGCCTGGCCATCGCCGCCTCCGCGCTCGTCATGGGCATCGCCGTCAACGGGATGCACTTCACCGGCATGAGCGGGCTCTCGGTGCACCTGCACGAACGGTCGGGCGAGCTGACCGGCACCGAGGTCAGCGGGCTGCTGGTGCCGATCGTGCTCGCGGTGGTCTTCGGTGTGGTGGGACTGGTCTACGCGCTGCTGGCCGCGCCCACCGACGACGACCGGGCGGGCACGGCGTACCTGGACGCGCGGCGGGCCCCGGAACACAGCCTCGCCACGGCGGAACCCACGCCGGACCCGGTGGGGCTGCGCGGCCGGTCCACCCTCGGCCGGCCGGGCACGCCGTTGGCGTCCCGGCGGGACACCTCGCCCCGCTGACGACGCCGGGCCCACCGCCGCAGGCCGGCCCGGACGGCAGGTCGGCCCGCGCGGCGCGCCGCTTGAACAGGCCGCCGTCGTGACCGGTCCGGCGGCCCCGCCGGCTGCTCAGGCCCCGCCGGCAGGCGCGTCGACCAGCCGCCGGCACGAGCCGGCGAGGTTCCAGCGTTCCGCCAGCTCCAGCAGCCGGTCCGGGTCCGCGGGCGCCGTCGGCAGCGCGGTGGGCAGCGCCGGCAGAGGCACGTCGGTGGCCACCCGGACCACCTTCGGCGCGACGGCCAGGTAGTCCCGCGCGGCGTCCAGCTTGGCCCGCAGCCCGGGGGCGAAACCGGACGTCGGGTCGTCGAGCGCGTCGAGGATGCCGGGCAGGCCGCCGTACCGGTCGATCAGCCGGGCGGCCGTCTTCTCACCCACCCCGGGCACCCCGGGCAGGCCGTCGCTCGGGTCGCCGCGCAGCGCCGCGAAGTCGGCGTACCGGTCGGCGGGGACGCCGTAGCGGACGCGTACGGCGGCGTCGTCGCAGTCGTCCAGCTTCGCCACGCCCCGGCCGACGTAGAGCAGCCGCACGCCACGGCTGTCGTCGATCAGCTGGAACAGGTCGCGGTCGCCGGAGACCACCTCGACCGGGCCGGGCTGGGTCACCGAGAGCGTGCCGAGCACGTCGTCGGCCTCGTAGCCGGTGGCGCCGACGGCGGTGATGCCGATCGCATCGAGGACCTCCAGGATCATCGGCACCTGGGGGGAGAGCGTGTCGGGAACCACCTCGCCGCCCTCCGGCGCGACCCGGTGCGCCTTGTACGACGGCAGCAGCTCCACCCGCCAGGCCGGTCGCCAGTCGTGGTCGAGCGCGCAGACCATCCGGTCCGGCCGGCGGGTGCGGACGAGCTGGGCGAGCATGTCGAGGAAGCCGCGGACGGCGTTGACCGGCTGACCCTCCGCTGTTCGCGCGGCCGACTCGGGAATGCCGAAGTAGGCCCGGAAGTAGAGGCTCGGGGCGTCGATCAGCAGGATCGGGGGTTGCTGTGCCACGCCGACAGCCTGGCACAGCGGTACGACGCCGTGGGGGACCGGCACGGGCCGGGTCAGCGCCGGTCGTCGTAGAGGCTCTCGCGGCGGGCCAGGTGCTGCACGGCGTAGCTCGCCACCAGCAGCAGGATCGCCAGCACCACCTCGATCCCGGCGAGCGCGCCGTCGGCCACCGTCAGGCCGACCAGCAGCAGCACCAGCCCGACCACGGCCAGGATGCCGGCCCAGAGCAGCCGACGACGCCGTGCCGCCGTGCGGTCCCCGCCGTCTGCCGTCATCGCGCCACCCCCGTGGTACCCAGGCTAGTGGCGACGCCCGGCCGGTGCCGCCACATCCGCCGGGTGACCGGGCAGACTGCGGGAATGACGTTCGTCCCCGGGT
The DNA here is from genome assembly GCF_022747945.1 of Micromonospora sp. R77. Lineage (NCBI taxonomy): Bacteria > Bacillati > Actinomycetota > Actinomycetes > Micromonosporales > Micromonosporaceae > Micromonospora > Micromonospora sp. R77. Next base: position 6,979,408 of record NZ_JALDST010000001.1, on the reverse strand, counting down.
TGACCCTGGCCCAGCGGTTCCACGACGAGGTGCTGGCGCCGCTGCTGGCCCGGCACCGGCCCGGCCTGCGGTACGCGGCGGGACTGCTCGACGGCGGCTCGGAGCTGCTCGGCCTGGACACCGCGCGCTCCACCGACCACGACTGGGGTCCCCGGGCCCTGCTGCTGGTCGCCGACCCGGCCGAGGTGGCCGGGCTGCGGGTGCTGCTGGACGCGGAACTGCCGGCGCGGTTCCTCGACTGGCCGACCCGGTTCCGGGGCGGGCCCGAGGTGCGCCTCGGCGTCGCCGACCCGGCCGGGGAGCGGCACGGGGTGCAGGTGGCCGAGCTGGGCGGCTGGCTGCGCGACCGGCTCGGCTTCGACCCGCGTACCGGGATCGGGGTGGCGGACTGGCTCGCCACGCCCACCCAGCGGCTGGCCGAGCTGACCGGGGGCGCGGTCTTCCACGACGGCCTGGACGGGGCGCTGCACACCGTCCGGGCCCGGCTGGCCTGGTATCCGGACGACGTCTGGCGGCACGTGCTGGCCGCCTGCTGGACCCGGATCGGGCAGTCCGAGCACCTGGCCGGGCGCTGCGCGGAGGTCGGCGACGAGCTGGGCAGCCGGGTGGTCGCCGCCGGACTCGCCCGGGACGTGCTGCGACTGGGGCTGCTGCTGCACCGCCGCTGGCCCCCGTACGACAAATGGCTCGGCACCGTCTTCGCCGGGCTGCCCGCGGCCGGGCCGGTGGTCGCGGCGCTGGGCGACGCCCTCGGGCCCGGCGCCTGGGCGGACCGGCAGGCCGGGTTGGTCCGGGCCCTGGAGACGGTCGGCGGCTGGACCAACGACACCGGCCTGGCGGAGGCCGTCGACCCGACGGCCCGGACCTTCCACGAACGTCCCTTCCTGGTGCTCGACGGTGGTCGGTTCGCCACCGCGCTGCGGGCCGGGATCGCCGACCCGGTGCTGCGGGCCCGGCCGCCGCTCGGGGCGGTCGACCAGTACGTCGACAGCGTCGACGTGCTCACCCACCCCGAGCGGGTCCGTCGGGTGGCCGCTGCCCTGCTGCCGGAGTGACCCGGGCCGACCGGTCGGCATGACCGGCCGGCCCGGCGCCTCACCGGGTGGTGCAGACGGTGCCGTTCAGGGTGAACACGCCTGGCAGCACGTTCGGACCGCCGTACGACCCGACGAAGCCGATGCTGGTGGCACCCCCACCGGCGGCGAGCTGCCGGTTGTCGGCGGTGCTGGTGGCCTTGACGGCGGTGCCGGCCTGCGACCAGTCGGCGCTCCAGCCGCTGCTCAGCTGCTGCCAGCCGGTGGGCCAGTTCCAGCCGAGGGTCCAGCCGTTGATCGGGTTCGGCCCGGTGTTGACGATGTCCACGCCGGCGACGAACCCGTTGCCCCAGTCCGAGGTCTTGCTCAGTCGGACCGCGCAGGTGCTGGCGGCCGGGCTGCCGGTGGTGAGGCTGAGCGGTGGCGACGACCAGGACACCCGGCCGGCGGTGTCGCGGGCGAGCACGTTGACCGTGTACCGGCTGCCCGGGTTGAGGTTGCCGACCGACAGCGAGAGGCCGCTGGTCTCGCCGAGCTGCTCGCTGACCGCGCCGTTCTGCCGGTAGACCTCGTACTTGGCGATCGGGCTGGCGCCGGGGGTGGCCGCCGGCCAGGAGATGGTCGCGGTCCGGTCGGTGACGGCGGTGGCGGTGGGCCGGCCCGGCGCCCCGGGCTGCCCGGTGACTGCGCCGGCCGGTCGCAGCACCAGCGTGGTCAGGGAGTACGGCGGCAGGGTCCGGCTGGTGGCGCTCCCCGACCGGGCGGTGGCGATGGCGTCGGCGCCGTTGGTGAGGGTGTGGACCGTGGGCGCGGTGTCGGCCGGGGTGAACCCGGCGTAGTCCAGGGTGACCGGGTAGGCCGTGTCCGGGTCCTTGTTCACCAGCAGCACCGCCAGGTCCCCGTCGGCGCGGCGGGTCGCGTGGGCGGTCAGCAGCGGCTGGTCGGTGCCGGCCCGGACGAGCTGGTCACCGGCGCGGGCGAAGAGGTTCATCATGGACAGCGCGTGGTAGGGCGCGAACGGGGTGTTCAGCGGCGGCTCGCAGACCGACCCGTCTGCGGTGCAGCCGCCACTGGAGAGCAGCCCGAAGTCGCCGTAGTCGGTGTGCCCGGCCACCTCGGAGACGGTGCCGATCCCGTTGTGCACGTTCCACCACTGCACCGTGAAGACGCCGTTCTCCAGCAGCCCGCTGTAGGCGTCGGCCAGGAAGAGCGCCCCCGGCTGGGTGTTCTGGCCGGCGCCGACGTTCAGCTCGGTGAAGCTGATGCCGATCCGTCCGGCGTCCGGGCCCGCGTACCGGTCGATCTGCTGGCGCAGCAGGTAGGCCGCGTCGGGGAGGTGGCTGGTCCGCGCCAGTGACTCGGCGGCGGTGCCACCCGGGTACCAGTGCACGTCCACGAAGTCGATCTTCGGGCCGGCGATGGAGAGCACCGTGGAGTTCCACGGTCCGGGGTCGCTGCCGGCGGTCATCCCGTCCGGCCAGTTGCCCGGCATGGTGAGCACCGCGCCGACCTTGACGGTCGGGTCGACGGCCTTCATCGCGTCGGCGTACGCGACGACCAGCTTCGCGTACTGGGTGGCGCTCTTGTCGGCGTGGTCGTCGGCCTCCCAGCCCGAGCCGTAGAGGCCGTTGCCGTAGTTCTCGTTGCCGACCGCCCAGTACCGGGCGCCGTAGCCCTTGGTGACGTTGGCGTAGCGCACCCAGTCGGCGGCCTCGGCGGGCGTGCCGGTGCCGTAGTTCGCGATGATCATCGGCTGGGCGCCGACCCGTTTCGCGGCGGCCATGAAGGTGTCGAAGTCGGTACCGGGGGCGACGTAGCCGCCGGGCGCGGTGTGGTCCTTCCAGTGGTAGATGTCGCCGTACGAGCCGCCCGGGTAGCGCAGCATCCGGACGCCGGCCGCCCGCAGCAGGTCGGACGTCTCGGTGCTGCCCAGGTTGGCGTCCCAGATGGCGTGGTTGACGCCCAGTGCGGTGTCCGGCACCGTGGCCAGCCCCGCGCGGGCGTTCACGGTGACCGTCACCGGGGTCGGCGTGGTCCCGGCGTGGGCCGGTTGCGGGCCGCCGAGCGCTGCCGTGGCGAGCAGCAGGCCCGCCCCGAGCGCGCTCCACCGACGTCGGGCGGGACGGGGCGGGCCCCCGGGGCTGTTCGGGTTCCTCATGGCTGGGTCTTCCTTCGGTGCTCACGCCGGAGACCGCACCCGGCCGGCGACGGGGTGACCCACGGGCGCGACGGACGGACTCCTGGCCGGATCAGCTCTGGTGAGGTGCCGTCGTCCTCCGTGGACCGTGCCGGTCCGCGGTTGCCCAGTGGACGACGCTCCGGCCCGCGCGCCGGGTCACATCGACGACCAAGAATCGCACACGGTTCGCGCCGACCTCAAGACAGCGCTTTCCGACGCTCAGGCGGGTGCGACGAAGTAGAAGCGCCGGTAGCCGAGCAGCATCCCCTCGTCGGTCAGCGTGAACACGTCCACGAAGTCCAGGTCGCTCCGGCTCGACGCGCCGGTGTAGCGGCCGGTCACCGCCACCCCGTCACCGTCGGCGATGACCTTGAAGATCTGGTGCCGGGCCGGTGGGCCGGCGACCTGGGCGTGGATCCGGAGCACCTCTGCCCGGCCCCGGCCCTGCGCCAGGTCCGGTCGCCGTACCTGCACGTGCTCGTCGAGCAGCGAGGCGTACCCGTCGATGTCACCGGTGTCGAGATAGTGGTACGACAGTCTGACGTGGTCGACTCCGGCCGCGGTGGCGACTGCGCTGCGTGTCCGCGAACCCCGGTGGCTGATCATCCGGTGATCTCCTCTGCCTGGTTCCCCGCTGTCCACACTGGGTGGCTGTGCGAACAACTCTCGACCGACCAGGCAACTCCGGCCTATCACGGCGCTTTCCCCGCGCGTCGTCCGCCATTCACCGACCGGACGGCAGCCACCGTCACCCGTTCGTGCCGGGGGCGGGCTGCGACGTTCCACTTGACCATCCCGGCACCGGATCGCGCAACCTACGGACGGTTCAAAGAGTTGTTCTTGCGCGGCTGGACAGCGGGCCCTCCGATGAAGTGAAGTTGTTTACAGAACCGTCATTCCTGAATAGCTGTCGGCCCTGGAGACTCATGCCCGACTTGACCCTCGCCCGCCCGGTCGCGCTGCCCGGAATCGTTTTCCGGGTCCTTGGCCCCCTGCAGGTGGAAGGGGCGACCGGGCCGGTCCGGATCCCGCCGGGACGGCAGGAGATCATCCTCGCCTGCCTGCTGATGGAGGCGGGCCGGGTGGTCGACACCGACCGGCTGCTCGACCTGATCTGGCACGAGGAGCCACCGGACACCGCCCGTACCCAGATCCAGATCTGCGTGTCCCGGCTGCGCAAGAGCTTCGCCGCGGCCGGCGTCGCGGCGTCCGTGGTGTCCCGCGCCCCCGGATACCTGCTGCGCACCGACGAGGACTCGGTGGACCTGCAGGTGTTCAACCGGCAGGTGATGGCCGCCCGGGTGCTGGTCAAGGAGGGGCGGGTCGCCGAGGCGGCGGAGACCCTGCGGGCCGCCGTGGCGCTGTGGCGCGGCCCGTGCCTCAGCGGCATTCCCAGCGAGGCGCTGCGCACCCGCGGGGTGCGGCTGGACGAGGACCGGCTGGCCGCGATCGAGACCTACCTCGAGCTGGAGCTGAGCCTCGGGCGCAGCCACCAGCTGGTCGGCGAGATCAGCCGGCTGGTGCACGAACACCCGCTGCGGGAGCGGCTGCGCGGGCAGTTGATGCTGGCGCTGCACCGCTCCGGCCGGCAGGCCGAGGCGCTGGAGGTCTACCGGGCCGGCCGGCGGCTGCTCGCCGACGAGCTGGGCCTGGAACCGGGGGAGGAGCTGCGCCAGCTGGAGGCCGCCATCCTGGCCGGTGACCCGGCGCTGCACGCCGGCGGCACGGCGCCGCACCGCCCGGAGGGCAACCGGCCGGCGCCGGCCGTCGCGCCCGCACCGGCGTACGGCGAGGAGAAGCCGCACCAGCTCCCGGCCGACACCGCGGACTTCGTGGCCAGCGAGCCGGTGCTGCGGACGGTGGAGGCCGCGCTGCTCGGCGGCGACGGGCAGCGGGCGCTCGGGCTGGTGGTGATCGCCGGCAAGCCCGGCATCGGCAAGAGCGCGATGGCCACCCACGTCGCCCACCGGCTGGGCGGGAGCCGCTTCCCCGACGGCCAGCTCTACTGCGACCTGCGCGGCGCGGGCCCCGAGTCGGTCAGCGCGAAGGACGCCCTCGGCCGGTTCCTGCGGGCGCTGGGCATCCCCGGCCCGGTGATCCCCGACGGCACCGACGAACGCGCCGAGATGTACCGGACCCTGCTGGCGTCCCGCCGGATGCTGGTGGTCCTCGACGACGCGGCGAACGAGCGCCAGATCAGCCCGCTGCTGCCCGGCAGCAGCAGCTGCGCGGTCGTGGTCACCAGCCGGTCCCGGCTGACCGCCCTGCCCGGCGCGCAGCGGGTGGAGCTGGACGTGCTGGACCGGGCGCAGGCGCTGGAGCTGCTGGGCCGGGTGATCGGCGCGGAGCGGGTCGCCCGGGAACCGGAGGCGGCCACCGCCCTGGTGGCCACGGTCGGCGGCCTGCCGCTGGCGCTGCGGATCGTGGCCGCCCGGCTGGCCGCCCGTCCGCACTGGACGCTCGCGTCGATGGTGCACCGGCTGGCCAACGAGCGGCACCGGCTGGACGAGCTGGCGCACGGCGAGATGACCATGCGGGCCAGCCTGTCGCTCACCCACGACGGGCTCAACCGGGCCGACCGCCGGCTGCTGCGCCTGTTCAGCCTCGCCGAGGGGCCGACCGTGCCGGGCTGGATCGCCGGTGCGCTGCTCGACGACCACCGCCCGTTCCCGTCCGACCTGGTCGAGCCGCTGGTCGACGTGCAGATGCTGGACGCGGTGGCGGTGGAGCGCACCGGCGAGTTCCGCTACCGGTTCCACGAGGTGATCCGGCTCTTCGCCCGCGAGCAGCTCACCCTGCACGACAGCCCCGCCGTGCAGCTCGCCGCGACCGAACGGATGGTCGGCGGCTGGCTGGCGATCGCCGAGCAGGCCCACGCCCGGATCTACGGCGGCGACTACACGGTGCTGCGCGGTGACGGAGCGCGGTGGCAGCCGCCGGCCGCCTACGTGGACGCCCTGCTCACCGAGCCGATGGAATGGCTGGACAGCGAGCATCCCAGCCTCTGCCTCGCCGTCGAGCAGGCCGCCCAGGCCGGTCTGCACGAGCTGTGCTGGGACCTGGCCACCACGCTGGTCACCCTCTTCGAGGCGCGGGGCTATTTCGACCACTGGGAGCGGACCCACCGGCGGGCGCTGGAGGCGACCCGCGCGGCCGACAACCGGCGCGGCACCGCGGCCGTGCTCAGCTCCCTGGGCACCATGCACCTGAGCCGGCAGCAGCCGGACGAGGCGCGGCGGGCGCTCGGCGCGGCGCTGGAGATCTTCGACGAGCTGGGCGACCCGCACGGGCTGGCCCTGTGCCGCCGTGACCTGGCCCTGCTGGACCGGCAGATCGGCGAGGACGACCGGGCGCTGCTGCTCTACGAGCAGGCGGCGCGGGACTTCGAGCGGGTCGGGGACGTGGTCGGCCGGGCCACGGTGCTGACCCAGAGCGCGTACATCTGGATGCGGCGGGGGCACACCGCCGTCGCGCACGACCAGCTCGAGGAGGCGTTGACCATCTTTCGCTCGGTGGGGTACGCCCACGGCGAGGCGCACGCCCTGCGCCGAGCCGGTCAGGTGCTGCTGCGCCGCGGTGAGCACGTCCAGGCCGAACGGACGCTGACCGGCGTGCTGGAGATGGTCCGCCGCAGCCGCGACGTCATCGGCGAGGGACACCTGCTGCGCAACCTCGGTGAGGTGCACGAGGCCAGCGAGCGCTACGAGCAGGCCCGGGAGGCCTTCGAGCAGGCGCTGGCCGTACGGGAGCAGATCATGGACCACGGCGGCGCGGCGGTGGTCCGGCTCGACCTGGCCCGGGTGCAGCTGCGCCGGGGTGACCCGGCGGCTGCCCGCGCGCTGCTGGAGCAGGCCGCGGAGAGCTTCCGGACGCGGGGCATGCGGCACGAACTGCGTGAGGCGGAGCGGCTGTCGGAGGAGCTGGCCACCCGACGTCCGTCCGCCTCCTGAGCCGCCGGGGTCAGTCCCACGGGTTGTTGCTGGTCGGGCTGGGGGTCGGGCTGGTGACCGTGGTGACCGTGGTCGACGAGTCCGGGGCCGGCAGGTCGTCGGCGTGCGCTGCCGTGACGCCGAGGAAGAAGAGGCCGGCGGTGGCGGCGGCGAGAGCGAACATCTTCACTGCGACGGTGCGGCGCATTGTCGACTCCTTGTCGGCGTTTCCGGTGATGGCTGAACGCTAACGACGGACGGAATCCCGGCCTTATCCCAGCAGTTATCCCGGCGCTATCACCATTGTCGGTGCTGCCGATAGGGTGGCCGCCCGCCGCCTGCCGGCACCTCGACCACGATCGATCCGGCCGCTCGATGACCGCGCTGAACTGCGGTTCTTCCCCGCTTGGTCCGGTGATGCCGGGCGGATAGCGGAGTCCGGAGCATAGCGGTGACGAGGGAAATCCCGGTGCCGGGAATCGCGGCGGTCACAAGCCGCCGCAGGTGATTTCCCCGCGCCGTGACACCGGAGAAGTGGAGACCGCACGATGAGCATCGACGTACGCAGCGGCGAGGACGTGCCGCGGTTCGGCCTGCTGGTCCGCCAGCACCGCATGCGGATCGGACTGACCCAGCGGGAACTGGCGGACTTCTCCACCGTCAGCGTCCGGGCCATCCGGGACCTGGAGCAGGGCCGGGCGCGCCGGCCGCGCCAGGACACCGTACGACTGATCGCCGACGGCCTGCGGCTCGGTCTGCGGGCCCGCGCGGACCTGGAGTCGGCGGCCAACGAGGGCCGGACCAGCTGGGCGGTCAAGGCCGGCTACGAGGCCGACCCGCCGGCCCCGCCGTTCGCCGTCGACGTGCAGCTCGGCCGCGAGGCCGAGACCGGCGTGGTGCTCGACGAGCTGACCGGGGGCGGCGAACGGCTGCTGACCATCGTCGGCATCGACGGCGTCGGGCGAACCCGGCTCGCCCTGGAGGTGGCGACCCGGCTGCACACCGCCGAGCGCACCCCGGTGCTCTGGTGCCCGGTGGCCGCCCCGCAGACTGGCGGCGACCGGCTCGCCGCGCTGGTCCGCGGCTGCGTCGGCCAGCTGCTCGACGCCGGCGACGGCGGAACGGACGACATCGCCGCGTTCGTGGAGACGGTCGCCGACCGGCCGCCGCTGCTGGTGCTGGACGGGCTGACCGGGACGGTCCGCCCCGACCGGCTCGCCGAGCTGCTGCGCGACTGCCCCGGGCTGCGGATCCTGGTCACCGCCGCGCAGCCGCTGCGGGTGCCCGGCGAGCGCACCTTCCTGCTCACCCCGCTGGCCGTTCCCGAACCGGGCGAGCCGGTCGACCCGCAGGCCGCGGCCGTGCGGCTCTTCGTCGAGCGGGCCCGCCGGGTCCGCCCCGACTTCCGGCCGACCGCCGCCGACACCGAGCTCGTCGGTGCCATCTGCCGCCGGCTCGACGGGGTGCCGGAGGCGCTGCACGCGGTGGCGTCCTGGCTGGTCGTGTACGACCTGCCGACGCTGCACCGGTGCCTGCACGACGATCCGGCGGGCCTGCTGCACCACCTGGCCGGCGCCGAGGGCGGTGGCGGCCTGCGGGAGGCGCTGGAGCGTCGGCTGGCCGGCCTGCCCGCCGACGAGCGGGACCTGCTCGACGCGCTCTGCGCCCGGGGCGAGGAGTTCGGGCTGGCCGAGGTGATGGCGCTGACCGGCCGCAGCCTGCCCGACAGCGGGCGGGCGGTCCGCGACCTGGTGCTGCACGGCCTGGTCCGGTCCAGCTATGCGACCGGACAGTCCCGGTTCCGGATCCTGCACCTGGTGCGGGCGGCCCGGCTCTGCGCGTGCACGACCCGGGTCTGACCGCCCGTGCAACTGCTGGGCGGGTGCCGGAACAACTGCCGCTCGGCGGGTGCGGCCGCCGGTTGAATGACTGCACACCGAGCAGGAAGCGGCCCGGCGGAGAGCCCGTCGGACCGCCGGACGACGGTACGAGGAGGGACGACCTTTGTCGGCGAATGTCGAGCACACGAGGAACACCAGGACGGCCGTCATCGCCGGCCTCGGCGCGTACGTGCCGGACCAGGTGGTGAAGAACGACGAGATCGCCGCGCGGCTCGGCGTCACCACGGACTGGATCCGGGACCGCACCGGCATCGAGCAGCGGTACGTCATGGAACCGGAGCAGGCCACCTCCGACCTGGCCGTGGAGGCCGGTCGGCGGGCGCTCGACTCCTGCGGCAACCCGGAGATCGACTTCCTGATCCTGGCGACCTGCACGCCGGACCACCCGTTCCCGGCCACCGCGCCCGCGGTCGCCGCCCGGCTGGGCCTCAAGGGCATCGCCGCCTTCGACCTCAACGCGGCGTGCTCCGGTTTCGTCTACGCGCTGTCGGTCAGCGCCGGCATGCTCGCCTCCGGCGCGTACCGCACCGGGCTGGTGATCGGCGCGGACGCGATCTCCACGATCCTGGACAACGACGACCAGATCACCGCGCCGATCTTCGGTGACGGCGCCGGCGCGGTCGTCGTACGGGCCGGCGGCACCGACGAGCCGGGCAGCGTCACCGCGCACGTCCTGGGCAGCGACGGCGACCTGCTGGACATCATGAAGACGCCCGCCGGCGGCTCCCGGCAACGCTCCGCCGGGGTCGGCACCGACGCCGCGCAGAGCTACTTCACCATGGCCGGCCGCTCGGTCTACAAGCACGCGATCAACCGGATGACCCTCGCCTCGACGACGGTGCTGGAGCAGATGGGCTGGGGCGTCGACGACGTCGACTGGCTCGTCGCCCACCAGGCCAACCGGCGGATCCTCACCGCCACCGCCGAGGCCATCGGCATCCCGGCCGACAAGGCGGTGATCAACGTGGACAAGGTGGCCAACACCTCCGCCGCGTCCATCCCGCTGGCCTTCGTCGACGCGGTGGAGTCCGGCTCGTTCGCCGCCGGCGACCGGGTGCTGCTGGCCGCGTTCGGCGGCGGCGCGACCTGGGCCGCCGCGGCCCTCACCTGGCCCGAGCTGACGCTGCCCGCGACCAGCTGACCCTGCCCCACCCGCCGGGACCGCGCCGGCCGCACCACCCGCACCACCGATCACCTAAGGCGAGGCCACTCACCCGAGGGCCCGAGGATGGGAGACACCGTGCTGAACACCCTGGACACCCTGGAGAAGGTCAACGAGATCGTCCTGGAACAGGTGCCGGACCTGGAGGTCCGCATCGGTCCGGCGGACCGGCTCAGTCAGGACCTGGGCATCGACTCGCTCACCTTCGTCGACATCCTGGTCAAGGTCGAGAAGATCTTCGACATCGAGATCACGGACGACGAGCTGGCCGTCGTCCAGAGCGTCCAGGACATCCTGGACCTCATCGAGCGGAAGCAGTGACCCGTAGCCCGGTCCGCCCCACCGCTGTCCGTAGTCCCGCCCACGGCCCACCGCGCACGCGTCCCTGAGGGTGCCGCGGTGGGCCGGTGACGGCTGTCCCACCGTTCCGCCTTCCGTGCACAGATGGGGGTCCACCATGTCCGATCCGTCGACCGACACCCGCCCGCTCAACGCGGCACAGCTCGGTGTCTGGTACGCCCAGCGGATCGACCCGGGCAATCCGGTCCACAACATGGGCGGCTACCTGGAGATCCGCGGCCGGCTCGACGAGGCAGCGCTCGCCGCCACGGTCCGCGCCCTGGTCGCCGAGGACGAGACGCTGCGGCTGCGGTTCGCCGAGGTCGACGGCGTCCCGGTGCAGTACGTCGGGCCGGCGCCGGACTTCGAGCCCGCACTGTGCGACCTGAGCGGCGAGCCGGACCCGCTCGGGGCGGCGCTGGACCGGATGCGCGCCGACATGGACACCGCGCCGGACCTCGAACACGACCGGCTGTTCCACCACGAGATCTTCCGGCTCGGGCCCGAGCACTTCCTCTGGTACAACCGGGCGCACCACCTCATCCACGACGGCTACACCTCGACGGTGGTCCGCCGCCGGGGTGCCGAGCTCTACTCCGCGCTGGTGGCGGGTCGCCCGGCCACCGGGGCACCGCTCGGCTCGTTCACCGCCATGCTCGACGAGCAGGCCCGGTACGCGGGCTCCCGCGCCCAGCAGCGGGACGGCGCGTACTGGCGGAAGCTGATGGCCGACGTCACGTACCCGCCGCCGCCCGCCTCGGCCGGGAAGGCCGCCAACCGGGTCACCCGCCAGGTGTCCCGACTGGACGCCGACGGCCTGGCCCGGCTGCGCCGCTTCGCCGAGCGGGCCGGCGTCACCTGGCAGCAGGCCCTGATCACCGCCGCCGTGCTGCACCGGCAGGTGTGGACCGGCGACAGCGACGTGCTGCTCAGCCTGCCGGTGCCCGGCCGGCTCGACCCGCGGTCGGTCGGCGCGCCCGGGATGATGGCGAACGTCCTCCCGCTGCGCTGCCGGATCGACCCGGCCGAGACGAGCGGGGAACTGGCCGCCCGGGTGGCCCGGCAGACCCTGCGCGCCCAGTGGCACCAGCGTTACGACTCCGCCGACCTGCGGCGGGACCTGGACTGGCCGACCGACGGCCGGCGCGAGTTCGGCCCGGTGGTGAACCTCGTCGCCGGCGACGAGCACGACGACTTCGCCGGCCTGCCGGCCCTGCACCACCTCATCTCCACCGGCGGCACCGTCGAGGATCTGGCCCTCACCGTCACCCACCATCCCGAGGGCGGCCTGCGGATCGACGTCAGCGTCGACACCGCCCACCGGGACGCGGTGGACCTCGACGCCTACCAGCGCACCTTCCACCAGGTCCTCGGGGCCCTGACCCACGCCGCCGGCCGGCCGGTGGGAGAGCTGGACCTGCTCACCCCGGCCGACCGGGAGCGGGTGCTCGGCGACTGGAACGCCACCGCCGTGGACGTCCCGGACGGGTCGCTGACGGGGCTGTTCGCCGGGCGGGTGGCGGCGGAGCCGGACGCGGTGGCCCTGGTGTGCGACGGGGTGGCGGTCTCCTACGGCGAGCTGGACGGCCGGGCGAACCGGTTGGCGGCGTACCTGCGGTCGGTGGGGGTGCGGCGTGGGGACATGGTGGGGGTGCTGCTGGAGCGGGGGATCGACTTCGCGGTCGCACTGGTGGCGACGGTGAAGGTGGGTGCCGGCTATTCGGTGCTGGACCCGGAGTTCCCCGACGAGCGGCTGGGCTGGGTGCTGACCGAGACCGATGCGACCGTGGTCGTCACCCGCGCCGCCCTGGCCGCCCGCGTCGACGCCGCCGACCGCCGCGTGGTCCGCGTCGACACCGACGCCGCCGCGATCGCCGCGCAGCCGGACACCGACCCCGGGGTACGGGTGGACCCGGGCGATGTGGCGTGTGTGATGTTCACGTCGGGTTCGACGGGGCTGCCGAAGGGGGTGCTGTCGTCGCACCGGGCGCTGGTGGGTTCGCTGGCCGGCCAGTCGTACGCGTCGTTCGGGCCGGGTGAGGTGTTCCTGCAGTGTTCGCCGGTGTCGTGGGACGCGTTCTCCCTGGAGTTCTGGGGGGCGCTGCTGTTCGGCGGCACCTGCGTCCTGCAACCGGGTCAGCGGCCGGAGCCGGCGGTGATCGCGGCGCTCGTGGCCGAACACGGGGTGTCGATGCTCCAGCTGTCGTCGGGGCTGTTCAACCTGCTGGTGGACGAGTACCCGGAGGCGTTCGACGGGGTGCGGGTGGCGTTCACCGGCGGGGAGCCGGCCTCGGCGCCGCACGTGGCGCGGATCCTCGCCCGCTGTCCGGAGCTGCGGGTCGGCAACGGCTACGGTCCGGCCGAGTCGATGGGCTTCACCACCACCTACGACGTGCCCGCCGATCTCGGCGCGGGGAGCGTCCCGGTGGGTCGGGCGGTGGCGAACAAGCGGGCGTACCTGCTGGACGCCCGGCTGCGGCCGGTCCCCGTCGGTGTCGTGGGCGAGGTGTACCTGGCCGGGGTGGGTCTGGCGCACGGCTACCTGAACCGGCCCGAACTGACCGCCCAGCGGTTCGTCGCCGACCCGTTCGGCGGCCCGGGACAGCGGCTGTACCGCACCGGGGACCTGGCCCGCTGGACGGCCGACGGGGTCCTCGACTTCGTCGGCCGGGTCGACGGTCAGGTCAAGGTGCGCGGCTTCCGGGTCGAGCCCGGCGAGATCGAGTCGGTGCTGCTGGGCCACCCGCAGGTCGCCCAGGCCGCCGTCGCCGCGGCACCCGACCCGACCGGCACGCTGCGCCTGATCGCCTACCTCGTCCCGCACCCCACCGACGAGCCGGCGGCCGGGGCCGACCCGACCGTCGACGGCGCCCAGGTGCGCGAGTGGCTGCGGGAGCGGCTGCCCGACCACATGGTCCCCGCCGTGGTGCTGGTGCTGGACCGGATGCCGCTGACCGCCAACGGCAAACTCGACCGCCGGGCCCTGCCCGCCCCCGACTTCGGCACCACCGGCACCGGCGGCGGACGCGGCCCTCGGGACGCCCGCGAGGAGATCCTCGGCGGCCTCTACGCCGAGGTGCTGGGCGTACCGACGGTGAGCATCGACGACAACTTCTTCGACCTCGGCGGGCACTCCCTGCTCGCCGCCCGCCTGGCCGCCCGGGCCCGCGCCGTGCTCGGCGTCGAACTGACCATCCGTGACATCTTCCAGGCCCCCACCATCGCCGCCCTCACCGACCACCTGGCCGACACCGGCCGCGCCCGGCCGCGTCCCGCCGTCACCGCCGGGCCGCGCGGGGAGCGCATCCCCCTGTCGTACGCGCAGCGCCGGCTCTGGCTGATCGACTCGCTCCAGCAGCGGGGCAGCACCTACCACGTGCCGCTGGCCGTCCGGCTCACCGGCGACCTCGACGTCGACGCCCTCGGACGGGCGCTGACCGACCTGGTGGACCGGCACGAGGTGCTGCGGACCGTCATCACCGCCGTCGACGGCGAGCCGTACCAGCTCATCCTCGACCCGGCGCCGGTCGCCGTGGCCCGCCGTCGGGCCACCCCGGAAGACCTCGACCGGCTGCTCGCCGAGGCTGCCACCGAGGGGTTCGACCTCGCCGCCGCGCCGCCGATCCGGGTCACCCTCGTCGACCTCGCCGACGACGAGCATGTGCTGCTGATCCTGCTGCACCACATCGCCACCGACGGACAGTCGCTGCGCCCGCTCTTCGGCGACCTGGCCACCGCGTACGCGGCCCGGCGCGCCGGGCACGCCCCCGAGTGGACGCCGCTTCCCGTCCAGTACGCCGACTACGCGCTCTGGCAGCGCGACATGCTCGGTGACCCCGCCGACCCGGCCAGCGTGCACACCACCGAACTCGACTACTGGCGGAACGCCCTCGCCGGACTGCCCGAGGAGATCACCCTGCCGCTGGACCGGCCCCGGCCGGCGGAAGCCGACCACTCCGGCGGCGCGGTGACCGTACGGATCGACCCCGAGTCGACCCGCCGGATCCGGGAACTGGCCCGCCAGCAGCGCTGCACCCCGTTCATGGTGCTCCAGGCGGCGCTCGCGCTGACCCTCACCCGGTACGGCGCCGGCACCGACGTACCTCTGGGCACCCCCGTCGCGGGCCGCTCCGACCCGGCGCTGGACGACCTGGTCGGGTTCTTCGTCAACACGCTCGTGCTGCGGACCGACACCTCCGGCAACCCGTCCTTCGCCGAGCTGCTGGCCCGGGTACGCGCCACCGACCTGGACGCCCTCGCCCACCAGGAGCTCCCCTTCGACCTGCTCCTGGAGGCGCTCAACCCGGTCCGCTCGCTGGCCCGGCACCCGCTGTTCCAGGTCTGCCTCGCCCTCGACAGCGCCGCCGACGCGGACCTGCGCCTGCCCGGTCTGCGCTGCGGCCGGGGCGGCGTGGTCGACACCGGCAGCGCCAAGTTCGACCTGGAGTTCCTGCTGCGCGACGAGGGGGACGCCGGCATCGGCGGCGCCCTGCTCTACAGCGCCGCCATCTTCGACCCGGCCACCGTGGAACGCCTGGTCGCCGCCCTACTGCGGGTGCTGGACCAGGTGCTCGCCGAGCCGACCCGCCCGCTCGACACCGTCGAGGTGCTCGACCCCGCCGAACACGCCGCCGTCGTCCGCGACTGGAACGCCACCGCCGTCGACGTGCCGGACGGGTCGCTGGCCGGACTGTTCGCCGCGCGGGTGGCGGCCGACCCGGACGCGGTGGCCCTGGTCGGTGACGGGGTGGCGGTCTCCTACGGCGAGCTGGACGGCCGGGCGAACCGGTTGGCGGCGTACCTGCGGTCGGTGGGGGTGCGGCGTGGCGACACGGTGGGGGTGCTGCTGGAGCGCGGCGTCGACTTCGCGGTCACGTTGCTGGCGACGGTGAAGGTGGGTGCCGGCTATTCGGTGCTGGACCCGGAGTTCCCCGACGAGCGGCTGGGCTGGGTGCTGACCGAGACACGCGCCGCCGCCCTGGTGACCCGCGCCGCGCTCGCGCCCCGCGTCGCCGCCGCTGCCACCGGCCCGGTGGTCCGGGTGGACACCGACGCCGACCTCATCGCCACCCACGACGACACCGACCCCGGGGTACGGGTGGACCCGGGTGACGTGGCCTGTGTGATGTTCACGTCGGGTTCGACGGGTGTGCCGAAGGGCGTGGTGTCGTCGCACCGGGCGCTGGTGGGTTCGCTGGCCGGCCAGTCGTACGCGTCGTTCGGGCCGGGTGAGGTGTTCCTGCAGTGCTCCCCGGTGTCGTGGGACGCGTTCTCCCTGGAGTTCTGGGGGGCGCTGCTGTTCGGCGGCACCTGCGTGCTCCAGCCCGGTCAGCGGCCGGAGCCCGGCCTGATCACCGAGCTGGTCCGCGCGCACGGGGTGTCGATGCTCCAGCTGTCGTCGGGCCTGTTCAACCTGCTGGTGGACGAGTACCCGGAGGCGTTCGACGGGGTGCGGGTGGCGTTCACCGGCGGGGAGGCCGCATCCGCGGCCCACGTCGCGCGGATCCTGGCGCGCTGTCCGGGCCTGCGGGTCGCCAACGGTTACGGCCCGGCGGAGTCGATGGGCTTCACCACCACCTTCGACGTGCCGGCCGACATCAGCGGCGTCTCGGTGCCCGTCGGTCGGGCGGTGACCAACAAGCGGGCCTACGTCCTGGACGACCGGTTGCGGCCGGTGCCGGTGGGGGTGGTCGGTGAGGTGTACCTGGCCGGAGTCGGGTTGGCGCACGGATATCTGAACCGGTCGGGGTTGACGGCGCAGCGGTTCGTGGCGGACCCGTTCGGTGGCCCGGGGGAGCGGTTGTACCGGACCGGTGACCTGGCCCGGTGGACGCCCGACGGGGTGCTGGACTTCGTGGGCCGGGTCGACGGTCAGGTGAAGGTGCGCGGCTTCCGGGTCGAACCCGGCGAGATCGAGACCGTGCTGCTGGGCCACGACAGGGTCGCCCAGGCGGCCGTCGTCGCGGCACCGGACCCGACGGGCACACTGCGCCTGATCGCCTACCTCGTCCCCCACACCGAGCCGCCGACGGCCGGCACCGATCCGAGTCGCCCGGTCGACGCGCCGGACCGGGCGGAGCCGCCAGCGATCGACGGCGCGCAGGTGCGGGCATGGCTGCGGGAGCGGCTGCCCGACCACATGGTCCCCGCCGCCGTGCTGGTGCTGGACCGGATGCCGCTGACCGCCAACGGCAAACTCGACCGTCGCGCCCTGCCCCGGCCCGAATTCACGCCCACCGCCGGCACCGGCCGGGCCGCCCGCGACGCCCGCGAGGAAATGCTCTGCGGTCTCTACGCGGAAATCCTCGGCGTGCCGACGGTGAGCATCGACGACAATTTCTTCGACCTCGGCGGGCACTCCCTGCTCGCCGCCCGCCTGGCCGCCCGGGCCCGCGCCGTGCTCGGCGTCGAACTGACCATCCGCGACATCTTCCAGGCCCCCACCATCGCCGTCCTCACCGACCGGCTACCGGCCGCCAGACCGGCTCGTACCCGGCCGGTGCTGCGGCGACGCACCGAGGCGGGAGCGCCGCTGCCCAGCGGACAGCCGGGCCCGTGACGGCTGCGGCGGTGCCGGGGAAACCTGCCCCGCGTACTGCCGCTCCGGCCCGGAAACCGTCGTTAGCCTCGAGGTGAATGGGATTTCGGATGTGCGCCCGGATCAAGCGTCGACTCCCATTTCCGCTGTTTCTCCCCCTTCCCTGACGCGCGTCGAAGAATGGAGCGCACCGTGGACTCTGCCCGACAGCTCGACCCCGACATGCCGGCCCCCGACGACGTCGTCTGGGTGCTGCCCGGCGGCGACGCGACCGCCCCGCACCGCACCTCGCTGCTGGTGCTGCCGCACTCCGGCGGCAACGCCCACGCGTACGCGCCGTGGCGGGCCCTGCTGCCCGACGGCGTGCGCCTGCTCATCGGCCAGTACCCCGGCCGCGGCGCCCGGTTCAGCGAGCCGCTGCCCGAGCGGATGGCCGACCTGGTCGACCCGATCCTGGCCTGCCTGCCCGCCGACACCGACGACCTGGTGGTGCTCGGGCACAGCATGGGCTCGCTGGTCGCGTACGAGGTCACCCGCGCCCTCACCGACGCCGGCCGCGCGCCGCGCGCCCTGGTCGTCTCCGCGTGCCGCGCGCCGTTCCTGGCCAACCCCAGCCCGGTGCATCCGGACACGCTCGACGACGACGCGCTGGTCGCCGCCATCAAGGCGCGCGGCGGCACCGACGACGGCATCCTCGACGAGCCGGAGCTGCGGGAACTGGTGCTGCCGTCGATCCGCGCCGACTTCGCCCTCGACGACGCCTACCGCTCGGCCGTGGCCGCCCCGCTGACCTGCCCGGTCACCGTCGTCGGCGGCAGCGTCGACCCGGTGGTGCCGGCCGAGGCGCTCGGCCGCTGGGCCGAGGTCACCGCCGGCCCCGTCACCACCCACGTCCTGCCGGGCGGGCACTTCTATTTCCAGCAGCAGCTCGAGGAGTTCCTGTCCCTCGTCACCGGGGTCCTCGACGGCGACACCGTCCGGCCCGAATTCGCCTGACCCACCCCGACCTTCCAGGAGGATCCTGATGTCACCCACCGCACAGGCGGTTCCCGCCACCGACCTCGACGTGCGCCGCGAGCCGGGCAAGCCGGCGGTCCTCGTCGTCCCGCCGGTCGACGACCTCGACGCCGGCGTCGCGTGGGTCACCGCGCACCGCGCGGCGATCCGCGCCGAGCTGCTCCGCTCCGGCAGCCTGATGATCCGCGGCCTGCCGGTCACCGACACCGCCGACTTCGCCCGGGTCCGGGACGTGCTGATGCCGCAGCGCACCGGCTACCGGGAGAAGGCCACCCCGCGTACCGACTTCGGCGAGGGGGTCTTCTCCTCCACCGACCTGCCGGCCGCCCAACCGATCCGGCTGCACAACGAGAACAGCTACACCCTCGACTTCCCGGGCACCCTGCTCTTCGGCTGCGTCACCGCGCCGGAGACCGGCGGCGCCACCACCGTCGGCGACATGCGCGAGGCCCTCCGGCAGATCCCCGCCGACCTGCGCGAGCGCTTCGAGACGTACGGCTGGCTGCTGGTCCGCAACTTCTCCGAGCTGGCCGGGCTGCCCTGGCACAAGAGCTTCGGCACCGAGGACCCGGCCGGGGTCGAGGAGTACTGCCGGGAGAACGTGATCGGCCACGAGTGGCTGCCCGACGGGGAGCTGCGCACCCGGCAGCGCCGCTCGGCGATCGTCACCCACCCGCTCACCGGCGAGCGGTCCTGGTTCAACCACTACGCCTTCTGGAACCGGCACACCCTCGACGCCGACGTGCGCGAGGTGCTCCAGGAGACGTACGGCGAGGACGGGCTGCCGTTCGACACGTACGTGGGGGACGGGTCGGCGCTGACGGCCGACGAGGTCGCCGCCATCAACGCCGTCTACGACCGGGTGACGGTCCGGGAGACCTGGCAGGAGGGCGACCTGCTGATGGTCGACAACATCTCCTGCGCGCACGGTCGGGAGGCGTTCACCGGCGCCCGCAAGATCCTCGTGGCGATGGGCGACCCGGTGGCGCTCGCCGACTGCGCCCCGCAGACCGCCCCGGCCGCCACGCCGTACGGGAAGTGAGCCGGCCATGACCAGCGTCCTCGTCGACCCCACCCTCACCGTCCCGCCGGCCGCGGCCCGGGACCTGCTCGACCGGCTGGCCGACGCGCCCGCCGACCGGATCGCCGTGGTCAGCGGCGACACCCGCCTCACCTTCGCCGAACTGCGGGACTCCGCCGCCCGGATCGCCCGCCGGCTCGCCGGCCACGGCGTCGGGCCGGAGACCGTGGTGGCGCTCTGCCTGCCTCGCGGCGTCGACCTGGTGGCCGCGATGTTCGGCACGCTGACCGCCGGGGCGGCGTACCTGCCGGTGGACCCGCGGCTGCCCGCCGAGCGGCGCCGCTACCTGGTCGACGACGCCCGCGCCGACCTGGTGGTCGTCGCCGACGCGACGGCCGAGCCGCTGGTCGGAGACGTACCCCAGGTGCCGGTGGCGGCGCTCGCCGCGCCGGACGACCGCCCGGCCGGCGGGTACCGGCCGGTGCCGGTCGGCCCGGACACCCTCGCGTACGTCATCTACACCTCCGGCTCCACCGGCCGGCCCAAGGGCGTCGAGGTCAGCCGGGGCGCGGTCGCCGCGTTCCTGGCCGAGCTGGAGTCCACCGGCATCGTCCGCGCGGACGCCGGCACGGTCGGCTGGAACGCCTCGCCCTCCTTCGACGCCTCCGTGCAGCAGTGGGTACGGATCTGCCGCGGCGACACCGTCGTGCTGCTGGACGAGCAGACCCGCACCGACCCGGCACTGCTCGGCGCGCTGGTGGAACGGGCCGCGCTGACCGACCTGGACATCACCCCGTCGCACGCCGAGCCGCTGCTGGAACACCTCGCCGCGTCGAGCCGGGGTGCCGAGGGACGGCCGCTGACCCTGCTCGTCGGCGGCGAGGCGATCAGCCCGTCGCTGTGGGACCGGCTCGCCGCCCTGGTGGAGTCCGGGGTGCTCCGCGCGGTCAACGTGTACGGCCCCACCGAGTGCGTCGTGGACGCCACCGCCGGCTGGATCACCGGCGACCGGCCGCCGCACATCGGCACCGTCCTGCCCGGACTCGACCTGCGACTGCTCGACGACGCCCTGCGCCCGGTCGCCGCCGGGGAACCGGGCGAGCTCTACCTGGCCGGCTCCCGGGTCGCCCGGGGCTACCGTCGCCGCCCCGGCCTGACCGCGGAACGCTTCGTCGCCGACCCGGAATCCGTCGACGGGGCGCGGATGTACCGCACCGGTGACCGTTGCCGGCAGCTGCCCGACGGCCGGCTGGAGTTCCTCGGCCGGGTCGACGGCCAGGTGAAGGTGCGCGGCCACCGGATCGAACTGGGCGAGATCGAGGCGGTGCTGGCCGGCCACCCGGCGGTGGCCGAGGTGGCCGTGGTGGTCCGCGAGGACCAGGGCGAGCCGATGCTGGTCGCCTACCACCGGGCCACCGGGCCGGTCGACCCGGCGACGCTGCGGGACCGGGCGGCGGACAGCCTGCCGGCGTACATGGTGCCCGCCGCGTTCGTCGCGCTGGAGAAGTTCCCGCTGACCAACAGCGGCAAGCTGGACCGGGCGGCGCTGCCCGCCCCCACCGCCGCCCCCCAGGCCGCCACGCCGGTGGGGGAGCGACCCACCGGCCGGGTCGAGGAGCTGATCGCCACGGTCTGGTCGCAGGTGCTCGGCGCGCCGTCGATCAGCGCCGACGACAACTTCTTCAAGCTGGGCGGCCACTCGCTGCTGGCGATCAAGCTGGTCTCCCGGGTCCGCGCCGAGCTGGGGCTGAGCCTGCCCGTCAAGACGGTGTACGAGAACCCGAAGCTGCGGGACCTGGCCCGGGCCATCGACGCCCGACTCGCGTCGGCCTGACCTGCCCGTACCACCGGCGTGCGAGCCGCCCCGTCGGCGGCTCGCACGTCGACCCCTATGGACACCGATTTCGTGGATTCCACGGCGCCGACCGACGGTCAGTCGTGGTCGAGCAGGAGGAGTTTCCGTGATCCCGTTGTCGTACGCGCAACGCCGGTTGTGGTTCCTGAACCGGCTGGAGGGGCCCTCGTCGACGTACAACGCGCCGGTGGTGCTGGCCCTGGCCGGGGTGCCGGACCTGGCGGCGCTGGGCGCGGCCCTCGCCGACCTGGTGCACCGGCACGAGGTGCTGCGCACCGTCTTCCCGTCGGTGGACGGCGAGCCCGTCCAGCACGTGCTGACCGAAACCGCCGTGGAGGTGTCGGTCCGCGACTGCGGGCCCGACCAGGTCGACGAGCTGGTGGCCGAGTTCACCGCCGGCACCTTCGACATCGCCGGGCAGCCGCCGCTGCGGGTCCGGCTGCTGGTGACCGGCCCGGACCGGTCGGTGCTGGTGCTGCTGCTGCACCACGTCGCCACCGACGGCGCGTCCACCGGTCCGCTGCTGCGTGACCTCTCCGCGGCGTACGCGGCCCGGGTGGCCCGGACCGCGCCGGACTGGGAGCCGCTGCCGGTGCAGTACGCCGACTACACCCTCTGGCAGCAGGAGCTGCTGGGGGAGGAGTCCGACCCGGACAGCCTGCTGAGCACCCAGCTCGCCTGGTGGCGGCAGACCCTCGCCGACCTGCCGCCGGTGCTGGACCTGCCGCTGGACCGGCCGCGTACCGCCGAGGCGACCCGGCGCGGCGGCACCGTCACCGGCTGGCTGGACGCCGACAGCCACCGGCGCCTCGCCGACCTGGCCCGTACCCGGCGGGCCAGCATGTTCATGGTGCTCCAGGCGGGGCTGGCGGCCACCCTGACCCGGCTGGGCGCCGGGACGGACGTGCCGATCGGCGCGCCGGTCGCCGGCCGGCCCGACGAGGCGCTGCACGACCTGGTGGGCTTCTTCGTCAACACGGTGGTGCTGCGGACCGACGTCTCCGGGGATCCGGCCTTCGCGGAGCTGGTGGCGCGGGTGCGGGACGCCGACCTGGCCGCGTACGCGCACGAGGAGGTGCCGTTCGACCTGGTGGTGGAGCGGCTCAACCCGGACCGGTCGCTGGGCCACCACCCGTTCTTCCAGGTGATGCTGACGGTCGACACGGCCCCGCCGGCCGGGCTGCGCCTCGGCGACCTGCCCGCCACCGTCCGACCCGCCACCCTGGAGGCCGCCAAGTTCGACCTGACCGTCTTCGGCACCGAGGTCCGCGACGACGACGGGACGCCCGCCGGGGTGGAGGTGTGGTTCCAGTACGCGGCGGACCTCTTCGACGAGGCCACCGCGCGGCTGCTGCTGGAGGTCTACCTGCGCCTGCTGCGGGCCGTCGCCGCCGACCCGGCCAGCCCGGTCGGCACCCTCGACGTGCTCACCGACGCCGAGCGCACCGGCCTGGCCGAGCGCCGCGCCCGGCTGGTGACCGCCCCGACCGTCGACGCGGCGACCCCGCAGGCCGACGGGCCGCTCAGTGCGCGGGAGGAGATCCTCTGCGGTCTCTTCGCCGCCGCGCTCGGCACCGACCGGATCGGCCGGCACGACAACTTCTTCCGCTCCGGCGGCCACTCGCTGCTCGCCACGAAACTGGTCAACCGGGTCCGCGCGGTGCTCGGCGTCGAGGTCGGCCTGCGGGACTTCTTCCTCGACCCGACCGTCGCCGGGCTGGACCGCCGCATTGGCGCGCTGACCGGCACCGGGGCCCGGGCGCCGCTCACCCCGGCCCACCGGCCGGACCTGGTGCCCCTGTCGTACGCCCAGCGCCGGCTGTGGTTCCTCACCGAGATGGACGGCGCCGACCGGATCTACAACATCCCGGTGGTGCTGCGACTGGACCGGCCCCTCGAACCGGCGGCGCTCACCGCGGCGGCGCGCGACGTGACCGACCGGCACGAGGTGCTGCGCACCGTGTACGCGGCCGTCGACGGCGAGCCGTTCCAGGTCGTCCTGGAGCGCGCCGAACCGACCGTCACGGTCCTGGACGTGCCGGCCGCCGAGCTGTCCCGGGTGGTCGACGCGGCCACCGGCCACGTCTTCGACCTGGCGGTGGAGATCCCGTTCCGGCTGTGGCTGCTGCGGCTGGACGACGGCGGTCAGGTGCTGGTGGTGCTGGTGCACCACATCGCCGGCGACGGCTGGTCGACCGGCCCGCTGCTGCGCGACCTCGCGGTGGCGTACCAGGCCCGGCTCACCGGGACCGCCCCCGACTGGGCGCCGCTGCCGGTGCAGTACGCCGACTACACCCTCTGGCAGCGGGAGACCCTGGGCGCGGCCGACGACCCGGACAGCCCGCTGGGCCGGCAGCTCGCCCACTGGCGGGCCGCGCTGGACGGCGTCCCCGAGGTGCTGGAGCTGCCGGTCGACCGGCCCCGCCCGGCGGTCGCCAGCCACCGGGGCGACGTGGTGCCGTTCGGGTTGGACGCGCGTACGCACGAGGCGGTGCTGCGGGTGGCGCGGGACACCGGGGCGACGGTGTTCATGGTGCTGCAGGCGGCCCTGGCGGCGTTGTTGTCGCGGTTGGGTGCGGGTACCGACATTCCGATCGGGACGGTGATCGCCGGTCGCGGTGACGAGGCGCTGGACGACCTGGTCGGGTTCTTCGTCAACACGCTGGTGCTGCGGACCGACGTGTCCGGTGATCCGACGTTCGCCGAGCTCGTGGCGCGGGTGCGGGACACCGACCTGGCCGCGTACGACCACCAGGACCTGCCCTTCGAACGCCTGGTGGAGGAGCTGAATCCGAACCGGTCCACCGCCCACCACCCGCTGATCCAGGTCACCCTGGTGCTGCAGAACACCGGCGCGGCGCAGCCCTCCCGGACCGCGCTGGCCGGCGTGGACGTGCCGTTCGACACCGGCACCGCCAAGTTCGACCTGACCCTGGCCGTCCGCGAGGACCACGACGGGACCACCCCGCGCGGCATCCGCGGCGTGCTGGAGTACGCCACCGACCTGTTCGACCGGGCCAGCGCCGAGCTGATCGCCGACCGGCTCGGCCGGCTGCTGCGGGCCGTCACCGCCGACCCCGGCACCCCCGTCGGCGACCTCGACCTGTTCACTCCCGCCGAGCACCGGCGGAACACCGGCGGCCACGGGGAGTACCCCGCGGTCGGGCTCGCCGACCTCGTCGCCGCCCACGCCGCCGCCACCCCGGCCGCCGTCGCCGTGGCCGTCGGGTCGCGGCGGATCACGTACGCCGAACTGGACGCCGACGCGAACCGCCTGGCCCGGCACCTGACCGCGTCCGGCGTGCGCCGGGGAGACGTGGTCGGGGTGCTGCTGGCACCCGGACCGGCGCTGCCGGTGGCCGTCCTCGCCGCGCTGCGGGCGGGTGCGGCGTACCTGCCGCTCGACCCGGCGCTGCCCGACGGGGCGCTGGCCGCCCGCGCCGCCACCGTCACCCTGGCCGCCCTGCTCACCGACACCGCGCAGGCCACCCGGCTGGCCGGACGGCCCCGCACCCTGCTGGTCGACGCCGACGACTGGCGGGACCGGCCCGCCGACCCGCCGGCCGTGCCGGGCCACCCCGGCGACGCGGCCGTGGTGCTGGTCGGCGACGACGGACGGGCGGTGCCGCACCCGCACCGGGCGCTCGTCGACGCCGTCGTCCGGGCCGGGTCGGACACCGGCGCCGACGAGGTGTGGCTGGCGTGGGCGCCGTTGTCCACCGGCGACTTCGTGGCGTCGTTCTGGGCCGCGCTGACCACCGGGGCCCGCTGCGTGCTGCCGGAGCGGGTCCCGCCGGCCCCCGCCGCGCTGGCCGCCCTCGTCGCCGCGCAGGGTGTCACCGCCCTGGCCCTGCCGGCCGCGTTCCTCGCGCTGCTCGCCGACGAGCACCCGGGGGTCTTCGCCGGGCTGCGGCAGGTGGTCACCGGCGGCGAGCCGCCGTCGGTCACCCACCTCGCCGAGGTCCGCCGCCGGCACCCCGGGCTGCGGCTGGTGCACGCGTACGGGGTGTGGAGGCGGGGCCGTGGGCGCTCACCCATCCGGTCGACGCGCCGCCCACCGGCCCGACCGTGCCGGTCGCCGGGGACGGTCACCGCTGCCACGTCCTGGACGAGCGGCTGCGGCCGGTGCCCACCGGCGTCCCCGGCGAGCTCTACCTGTGCGGCACCGGCCCGGCCGAGGGCCGGCCCGGTGGCACCGCCGCCCGGCTCGTCGTCGACCCGTGCGACCCGACCGGCGGGTGGATGCTGCGCACCGGCGACCGGGCGAGCTGGGCCCCGGACGGCACCCTGCGGGTGCACGGTCCGGTGGACCCGCCGCGCCTGCACGGCGTACCCGTGGATCCGCAGCGGGTGGCCGCGACGCTCACCGCGCACCCGGCGGTCCGGCGGGCCGCGGTGGTCGTCCGCGCCGACACCCCGGGCGGGCCCGCCGGCGAGCGGCTGGTCGGATACGTGGTCCGGCCCCGGCGCGGCGGTCGCCGTGGCCGAGCTGCGCCGGCACGCCGCGCAGACCCTGCCGGAGCACCTGGTGCCGGCGGACCTCGTGGTGCTGGCGACGCTGCCGCTCACCCCGGACGGCCGGCTCGACCGGGCCGCCCTGCCCGCCCCGGCGGACGCGACCGCCGCCGCCCGGGACCCGCGCGAGTCCCGGCTGCGGGAACTCTTCTCCGAGGTGCTCGACGGGCGGCCGGTCGACCCGCACGACAACTTCTTCCGGATCGGCGGGCACTCGCTGCTCGCCGTGCGGCTGGTCAACCGGATCCGCGCCGCCCTGTCGGTGGAGGTCACCATCCGGGACGTGTTCCAGGCCCCGTCGGTGGCCGCGCTCGCCGAGCGCCTCGCCGCGAGTGCCGCGAGCGCCGCGCCCGCCCGGCCCACGCTGCGCCGCCGCGCCGCGCCGGCGCCCGGTAACACCGCCGCGGGGCGGGACCATCCTGCCTCGCCGACTGCCGCTGCCCCGGCGGCGCGCTGACTAGCCTGAGGTCAGCGCGCCGCCGGGGCAGGTCATCCGGCGACCGCCCCCACCGACCGCCGACGGCCGGCGCCCCGGCACCAGATCCGTCCACAAGGGACGGCACCGGTACCCACCCGAACCCTGCAGGAGGAAGTTCGATGCCTTCGATCGACCACGCCGGGCCAGCGACCGACCCCCGGTCGGACCGGGACGGCCGGCGGCCCGACGCGATCCTCGACGGCGAGCCGCTCGCCGGGCCGGTCGTCCCGGTGACGACGGCGTTCGCCGACCGGGTCGCCGCCGCCCCGGACCGCCCCGCCCTGACCGCCGGGCCGACCACCCTCAGCTATGCCGAGCTGGACGCGGCCGTCGCGCGACGGGCCACCCGGCTGGCCGCCGAGGGTGCCGGACCGGGCCGGCTGGTGACGGTCTGCCGGGCCCGGGGCGTGGACGCGATCGTGGCGATCCTGGCGGTGCTGCGCACCGGGGCCGCGTACCTGCCGCTGGACCCGGGGGCGCCAGCCGCCCGCAACGAGGCGATCCTCGCCGACGCCGGGGCCGGCGCGCCGCCCACCCTGGCCGAGGTGATCGACCGGGGCGAGGTGGTGCTCGGCGCCGCGACCGTGCCGGTCGACACCGCGTACGTCATCTACACCTCCGGCTCCACCGGCACCCCCAACGGGGTGCTGGTCGGCCGGGCGGCGCTGGCCCACTTCGTGGCCGGGGCCACCCGCCGCTACGACGTCGGCGCCGACGACCGGGTGCTCCAGTTCGCCCCGCTGCACTTCGACGCCAGCGTCGAGGAGATCTTCGTGACGCTCTGCGCCGGCGGCACCCTGGTGCTGCGCGGCGACGACATGCTGGACGTGCCGGCGCTGCTGGCCGGCTGCGCCCGGTACGGCATCACCGTGCTGGACCTGCCCACCGCGTACTGGCACGAACTGGCGTACGCGCTTTCCACCGGGGTGGTCACGCTGCCGCCGACGCTGCGCACCGTGGTCATCGGCGGGGAGGCGGCACTGCCCGAGCGGGTGGCCCGCTGGCGGTCGGCCGTCGGCGACGCCGTCCGGCTGCTCAACACCTACGGGCCGACCGAGGCCACGGTGGTGGCGACCGTCGCCGACCTGTCCCGCCACGACGGTGGCGAGGTGCCGATCGGGCTGCCGCTGCCGGGGGTGCGGGCGGCCCTCGTCGACGGCGAGCTGTGGCTGCTCGGCGGGGGTCTGGCCGACGGCTACCTGGGTCGTGCCGAGCTGACCGCCCGCCGGTTCACCACCCTCGACGGGGCGCCGGCGTACCGCACCGGCGACCGGGTCCGGGTCCGTCCCGACGGGCAGCTCGGCTACCTCGGCCGGTTCGACGACGAAGTCAAGATCAACGGGCACCGGATCGACCCGGCCGCGGTGGAGTCGGTGCTGCTGGGCCACCCCGAGGTGCGGGAGACCGCCGTCGTCGCCCAGGAACTCGCCGACGGGGTCAAGCGGCTCGTCGCGTACGTCGTCGGCCCGGTCACCGCCGAGGACGTCCGGGCGTACCTGGCGGAACGGCTCCCCGCCGCGGCCGTGCCCGGCGTGGTCAGCCCGGTACGCGCGCTGCCGCGCAGCAGCACCGGCAAGATCGACCGGTCGTTGCTGCGCACCATGTCCCCGACCCGGGCCGGCGGTACGCCCGAGCCGGAGCTGCCCGACTACCGCCCCGAGCCCGGCGAGGAACTGGTCCCGCTCTCCTACGCGCAGCGCCGGCTGTGGTTCCTCAACCGCCTCGAAGGACCGTCCGCCACCTACAACGTCCCGGTCGTGCTCGACCTGGCCGGCGTGCCGGACCGGACGGCGCTGGCCGCCGCCGTGGCCGACGTGACCGACCGGCACGAGGTGCTGCGCACCGTCTATCCCTCCGTCGACGGCGAACCCGTGCAGCGGGTCCTCGCCGCGCCCGGCGACGGCCTCTCGGTGGTCGAGTGCCCCGCCGACCAGGTCGACGCGGCGGTGGCCGGCTTCGCCGCCGGCACCTTCGACATCGCCACCCAGCCGCCGCTGCGGGTCCGCCTGGTCGTGGCCGGTCCGGACCGCTCGGTGCTGGTGCTGCTGCTGCACCACGTCGCCACCGACGGCTGGTCGATGGCACCGCTGCTGCGCGACCTGGCCACCGCCTACCAGGCCCGCCTCGGCGGGGCCGCCCCCGACTGGGAGCCGCTGCCCGTCCAGTACGCCGACTACACCCTCTGGCAGCAGGAGTTGCTCGGCGACGTCGACGACCCGACCAGCCTGCTCGCCCGGCAGCTCGCCTGGTGGCGGGACACCCTCGCCGACACCCCGGCCGTGCTCGACCTGCCGCTGGACCGGCCCCGCCCCACCGAGCCCAGCCACCGGGGCGCCTCGATCCGGGCGCTGCTCGACGCCGACACCCACCGCCGGCTGCGCCGGCTCGGCGAGGAGCGACAGGCCAGCCCGTTCATGCTCTTCCACGCCGCGCTCGCGGCCACCCTCACCCGGCTCGGTGCCGGGACGGACGTGCCGATCGGCACCCCCGTCGCCGGCCGCTCCGACGAGGCGCTGCACGACCTGGTCGGCTTCTTCGTCAACACCGTCGTGCTGCGCACCGACCTGTCGGACGACCCGGCCTTCGCCGACCTGGTGGCGCGGGTGCGCGACGCCGACCTGGCCGCGTACGCCCACGAGGAGGTGCCGTTCGACCTGGTGGTGGAGCGGCTCAACCCGGCCCGGTCGCTGGGCCACCACCCGTTCTTCCAGGTGATGCTGACCGTCGACACCGCCGTGCCGGACGAGCTGCGGATCTTCGACCTGGACGGGCGGATCGCCCCCGCCGGCCTGGACACCGCCAAGTTCGACCTCAGCGTCTCCTGCGTGGCCGCGCCCGACGGCGGCGACGTCGAGATCTGGCTCCAGTACGCGGCCGACCTCTTCGACGAGCCGACCGCGCGGTTGCTGCTGGAGGTCTACCTGCGGCTGCTGCGGGCCGTCGCCGCCGACCCCGCCACCCCGGTCGGTGCCCTCGACGTGCTCAGCGATGCCGAACGGGAGAGCCTCGACGCCCGGCGCGCGACCGCCCGTACCCGAACCGGCACCGCCGTGGCGGTGACCGGCGGGCGCGCCGGCTCGCCCCGGACCGAGATCCTGCGCGGGCTCTTCGCCGAGGTGCTGAGCCTGCCCACGGTGGCCGCCGCCGACGACTTCTTCGCCCTCGGCGGGCACTCCATGCTCGCCGTCCGGCTGGTCAACCGGATCCGCTCGGTGCTCGGCGCCGAGGTCGGCATCCGGGACCTCTTCCTCGCCCCCACCCCCGCCACGCTGGACCGCCGGATCGGCGAGCTGACCACCGCCGCCCGACCCGCCCTCGCCCCGGCCGCCACCGCCGAGCGGGTGCCGCTCTCCTACGCGCAGCGCCGGCTGTGGTTCCTCGACGAACTCGGCGGCCCGAGCGCGGTCTACAACCTCCCCGTCGCGCTGCGGCTGGACCGGCACCTCGACCCGGCCGTGCTGGCCGTGGCGCTCGCCGACGTGGCCGACCGGCACGAGGTGCTGCGCACCGTCTACCGGGTGGTCGACGGCGAGCCCTGCCAGGTGGTCCTGGATGGCGTACGCCCCGAGCTGACCGTGCGGGACGTCCCCGCCGACGACCTCCCCGGGGCGGTCGACGCGGCGGCCGGGCACGTCTTCGACCTGGCAATGGAGATCCCGTTCCGGGTGTGGCTGCTGCGGGTGGACGACGGTGGCCAGGTGCTGGTGGTGCTGGTGCACCACATCGCCGGCGACGGCTGGTCGACCGGCCCGCTGCTGCGCGACCTGGCGATCGCGTACGCCTCCCGCGACGCGGGCCACGCCCCCGACTGGGCGCCGCTGCCCGTGCAGTACGCCGACTACACGCTCTGGCAGCAGGACCTGCTCGGTGACCCGACCGACCCGGCCAGCCTGCTGGCCCGGCAACTCGACTTCTGGCGGACCGCCCTGGCCGGCGCGCCGCAGGTCCTGGAGCTGCCCGCCGACCGTCCCCGCCCCGCCGAGGCCACCCACCGGGGCGACCTGGTGCCGTTCGCGCTGGACGCCCGGACGCACGAGGCGGTGCTGCGGGTGGCCCGGGACACCGGGGCGACGGTGTTCATGGTCCTCCAGGCGGCACTGGCGGCGCTGCTGTCCCGCCTGGGTGCGGGCACCGACATTCCGATCGGGACGGTCATCGCCGGTCGCGGTGACGAGGCGCTGGACGACCTGGTCGGGTTCTTCGTGAACACGCTGGTGCTGCGGACCGACGTCTCCGGCGATCCGACCTTCGCGGACCTGGTGGCCCGGGTGCGGGACGCCGACCTGGCCGCGTACGACCACCAGGACCTGCCCTTCGAACGCCTGGTGGAGGAGCTGAATCCGACCCGATCCACTGCCCACCACCCGCTCGTGCAGGTCATGCTGGTGCTCCAGAACGCGACCGGCGGGGAGGCCGCACCCGACGCCGTGCTGGCCGGCGAGGAGCTGTCGTTCCGGGCCGGGGTGGCGAAGTTCGACCTGACCCTCGCCGTGCAGGAACAGCACGACCCGAACGGCGTCCCCGTCGGCATCACCGGCGCCGTCGAGTACGCCACCGACCTCTTCGACCCGCCCACGGTCACCCGGCTCGCCGCCACCCTCGCCCGGTTGCTCGCCGCCGTCACCGCCCACCCCGACACCCCCGTGCGCGACGTCGACCTGCTCACCGCCGACGAGCGTCACGAGCTGCTGCACACCTTCAACGACACCACCCGCCCCGCACCCGACCTGCGGGTCACCGAGGCGTTCGACCGACAGGCCGCCGCCCACCCGGACCGGGTCGCCCTGGTGCACGGCACCGGGCGGATGACGTACGCCCAGCTCGACGCGGCGGCCAATCGGCTCGCCCGGCACCTGGTCGACCTCGGCGTGCGGCGCGGCGACACCGTCGGCGTACTGCTGGAACGCGGCCTCACCATGGCCGTCGCGCTGCTCGCCGCCCTGCGGGCCGGTGCCGCGTACGCGCTGCTCGACCCGGAGTTCCCGGACGCCCGGCTGGCCGACCTGACCGCGGACGCCGCGGTGGCCGCGCTGGTCAGCGACCGCACGCTGGTGGACCGGCTCGGCGCCGCCCGACCCGACCGCACCGTGCTGCTCGACGAGGCCGCCGCCACCCTGGACCGGCTCTCCGCCGACCCCCTCGACCTGCCCGGCGATCCCGGCGACCCGGCCTGCGTCATGTTCACCTCCGGCTCCACCGGACGGCCCAAGGGGGCGCTGTCGGCGCACCGGGCCATCGTCGGCACCGTCACCGGGCAGGACTTCGTCGACTTCGGACCGGACCAGGTGTGGTTGCAGGCGGCGCCGGTCTCCTGGGACGCGTTCGCGCTGGAGTTCTGGGGGGCGCTGCTGAACGGTGCGACCTGCGTGCTCCAGCCCGGCCAGCGGCCCGAACCGGCCCGGATCGCCGAGCTGGTCGCCGCGCACGACGTCACCACCCTGTGGCTGTCGGCCGGCCTGTTCAACCTGATGCTCGACGAGCACCCCGACGCCCTCGCCGCCGTCCGGCAGGTGGTCACCGGCGGCGAGGCCCCCTCGGTGGAACACCTGGCCCGGGCCCGCCGTCGCTTCCCCCACCTGCGCCTGGTGCACGGGTACGGCCCGGTGGAGAGCATGATCTTCACCAACTGCCACCCGGTGGACAGCCCGCCCCGGACCGCCCCGGTCCCGGTGGGCGCCCCCCTGGCCAACCGCCGCTGCTACGTCCTCGACGACCGGTTGTCGCCGGTGCCCGTCGGCGTCACCGGCGAGCTGTACGTCGCCGGCACCGGCCTGGCCGA
Organism: Micromonospora sp. R77; assembly: GCF_022747945.1. Classification (NCBI taxonomy): domain Bacteria; kingdom Bacillati; phylum Actinomycetota; class Actinomycetes; order Micromonosporales; family Micromonosporaceae; genus Micromonospora; species Micromonospora sp. R77. The sequence goes on along the minus strand of NZ_JALDST010000001.1, from coordinate 6,947,661 downwards.
CGGCTACCTGCACCGGGCCGGGCTGACCGCCGCCGCGTTCGTCGCCGACCCGTTCGGCCCCGCCGGCGCCCGGATGTACCGCACCGGTGACCTGGCCCGGTGGACCCGCGCCGGCACCGTGGAGATCGTCGGCCGCGCCGACGACCAGGTGAAGATCCGCGGCTTCCGGATCGAGCCGGGGGAGGTCGCCGCCGTGCTCGCCCGCCGGCCCGGCGTCGGCGGCGTCACCGTCGTCGTCCGCGAGGACCGACCGGGGGACAAGCGGCTGGTGGCCTACCTGACGCCGGCCGACCCGGGAGGTGACCTCGCCGTGGCCGAGCTGCGCCAGGATGCGGCCGCGGCGCTGCCCGCACACCTGGTGCCGGCTGCGTTCGTGGTGCTGGACCGGCTGCCGCTGACCGCCAACGGCAAGGTCGACCGGGCCGCCCTGCCCGCCCCCGAATACGGCCCGACCACCGCGTACCGGGCCCCGCGCACCCCGGCCGAGCAGCTGATGTGCGACCTGTTCGGCGCGGTGCTCGGGGTGCCGAGGGTCGGCGTGGACGACGACTTCTTCGCCCTCGGCGGGCACTCCCTGCTCGCCGCGAAGCTGGTCAACCGGATCCGCGCCGTGCAGGGCACCCAGGTCGGCGTGCGGGACCTGTTCCAGGCGCCCACCCCGGCCGGGCTGGTCCGCCGGGTCGACGAGCTGGGCGGCGGCACCGTCCGGCCCGCGCTGGTGCCGGCCGCGCCGGCCGACCGGGTGCCGCTGTCGTACGCGCAGCACCGGCTCTGGTTCCTCGGCGAGCTGGACGGGCCCAGCGCGGTCTACAACATCCCGGTGGCGCTGCGGCTGGACCGGGACCTCGACCCGGAGGTGCTGGCCGCCGCGCTGGCCGACGTGGCCGGGCGGCACGAGGTGCTGCGGACGGTCTACCGGGCGGTCGACGGCGAGCCGTACCAGGTGGTCCTCGCCGACGGCCGGCCCGAGCTGACCGTGCGGGACCTGCCCGCCGACGAGCTGGCCCCGGCCATCGAGGCCGCCGCCGGGCACGTGTTCGACCTGGCCACCGAGGTCCCGCTGCGGGCCTGGCTGCTGCGGCCGGCCGGCGAGCGCCAGGCGCTGGTGGTGCTGGTGCACCACATCGCCGGGGACGGCTGGTCGATGGGACCGCTGCTGCGCGACCTGTCGACCGCCTACGAGGCGCGGGCGGCGGGCGGGGCGCCGGACTGGCCGCCGCTGCCCGTCCAGTACGTCGACTACACCCGCTGGCAGCGCACGCTGCTCGGCGACGCCGCCGACCCGGCCAGCCTGCTGGCCCGGCAGCTCGACTTCTGGCGGACCGCCCTGGCCGGCGCGCCGCAGGTGCTGGAGCTGCCCGCCGACCGGCCCCGCCCGGCGGTCGCCAGCCACCGGGGCGACGTGGTGCCGTTCACCGTCGACGCGGCGACCCACGCCGCGGTGCTGCGGGTCGCCCGCGCCACCGGGGCCACGCTGTTCATGGTGCTCCAGGCCGCCTTCGCGGTGCTGCTGTCCCGGCTCGGCGCCGGCCCGGACATCCCGGTCGGCACTGTGGTGGCCGGTCGCGGCGACGAGGCCCTGGACGACCTGGTCGGGTTCTTCGTCAACACCCTGGTGCTGCGCACCGACGTCGCCGGCAACCCCACCTTCGCCGACCTGGTCACCCGGGTCCGGGACGCCGACCTGGCCGCGTACGACCACCAGGACCTGCCCTTCGACCGCCTCGTCGAGGAGCTCAACCCGACCCGCTCGACCGCCCACCACCCGCTGTTCCAGGTGATGCTGCTGGTGCGCAACACCGCCGAGGTGGACCCGACCGGTTCGCCGTTCGCCGGCACCGAGATCCCCTTCGACCTCGGCACCGTCAAGTTCGACCTGACCCTGTCGGTCGGCGAACGGCAGGACGACACCGGTGCCCCGGCCGGCCTGGACGGTGTGCTGGAGTACGCCGCCGACCTGTTCGACCCGGGCACCGCCGCGCTGCTGGCCGACCGGCTGGCCCGGCTGCTCACCGCCGTCGCCACCGACCCGGCGCGGCGGATCGGCGACGTGGACCTGCTCGGCGCCGACGAGCGGCGGCGGCTGCTGGTCGACTACAACGACACGACCGTGCCGGCCACCCGGGGCGGGGTGCACGAGGCGTTCCAGGAGCAGGCCCGGCGCACCCCGGAGGCGATCGCGGTCACCTTCGGCGACCGGCGGCTCAGCTACGCCGAGCTGAACCGGCGGGCCAACGCGCTGGCCCGGCGACTCGTCGCGGCCGGCGTCCGACCACAGTCGACGGTCGGGGTGCTGATGCGGCGCGGCGTCGACCTGATCGTGGCCAGCCTCGCCGTGCTCAAGTGCGGGGCCGCGTACGTCCCGGTCGGCACCACCCTGCCGCCGGCCCGGGTCCGGACGGTGATGGCGGACTCGGCGGCCACCGTCCTGCTGGTCGACGCCGACGCGGCGGCCAACCCGGCGTTGCCCGACGAGCGGGCGCACGGCACCCTGGTCGTACCCTTCGACGGGCCGGCCGGCGACCGCGACGACGACCTGGACCTGCCGCTGGACGACCGGTCCCTGATGTACGTCATGTTCACCTCCGGCTCCACCGGCCGGCCCAAGGGCGTCGGGGTGACCCACCGCAACGTGCGGGAACTCGTCGCCGACCGGTGCTGGAACGCCGAGCACCACCGCCGGATGCTGGTGCACTCCAACTACGGCTTCGACTCCTCCACCTACGAGATCTGGGTGCCGCTGCTCACCGGCGGGGAACTGGTGATCGCCGAGGGGGAGGGCGCCGACCTGGGCGAGCTGGCCCGGACCATCAGCCGCCACGACGTGACCGCCGCCTACTTCACCATGGGCCTGTTCCACGTCATGGCCGACGAGGGCCTGGACACCCTGGCCCGGCTGAAGGAGGTGTGGACCGGCGGCGACGTCGCCTCCCCGGCGGCCGTACGGCGGGTGCTGGAGCACTGCCCCGACACGGTGCTGGTGCACAGCTACGGGCCCACCGAGGTCACCTTCGCCTCCCACTACCAGCGCTTCGGCACGCAGCGGCGGGAGTTCACCGGCGTCCACCTGGGTCGGCCGCTGGACAACACCCGGGCGTACGTGCTCGACGAGCGGCTGCACCCGGTGCCGCTGGGCGCCACCGGCGAGCTCTACCTGGCCGGCGACCAGGTGGCCCGCGGCTACCTGGGCCGGCCGGCGCTGACCGCCGAACGGTTCGTCGCCGACCCGTTCGACCCGGCCGGCGGCCGGATGTACCGCACCGGCGACCTGGTCGCCTGGACCGGCCGGGGCGAGCTGCGCTTCGTCGGCCGGGCCGACGGGCAGGTCAAGATCCGGGGCTTCCGGATCGAACCGGTCGAGGTGGAGGCCACCGTCGCCGCCCACGCGAGCGTCGGCCAGGTCGCCGTGGTCGTCCGCGAGGACCGGCCCGGGGACAAGCGCCTCGTCGCGTACGTGGTGCCGGTCGACGGCGCGACGGTGGACGAGGCCACCCTGCGGGCGGACGCCGCCCGGACCCTGCCCGGCTACATGGTCCCCTCGGCGGTGGTGCTGCTCGACAAGCTGCCGGTCACCGTCAACGGCAAGCTCGACCGCCGGGCGCTGCCCGCCCCCGCGCACGCCGGACCCGCCGGCCGGGCCCCGCGCACCCCGGACGAGCAGCAGCTGTGCCGCCTCTTCGCCGAGGTCCTCGGCGTCGACACGGTGGGCGTCGACGACAACTTCTTCGACCTCGGTGGGCACTCCCTGCTGGCCACCCGGCTGGTCAGCCGGATCCGCACCACCCTCGGCCGGGACCTCGGCGTCCGCGACCTGTTCCAGCACCCGACCGTCGCCGGGCTGCTCGGCGAGCCCACCGGCGGCGACGCGCTGGGCGTGCTGCTGCCGCTGCATCCCGAGGGCACCCGCCGGCCGCTGTTCTGCGTCCACCCCGGCGCCGGGATGAGCTGGTCGTACGCCGGTCTCGCCGCGCACCTCGGCCCCGACCAGCCGCTGTACGGCCTGCAGACCCGCGCGCTGAGCACCCCCGGCTACCGGGCGACCGGGGTCGAGGAGTTGGCCGAGGAGTACCTGACCGAGATCCGGCGGGTGCAGCCGCAGGGGCCCTACCGGCTGCTCGGCTGGTCCTTCGGCGGGGTGGTGGCACACGCCATGGCCGTCGCCCTGCAACGGGCCGGCGAGGAGGTGGAGCTGCTGGCCATGATGGACGCGTACCCGGTGTCCGCCGAGGACGCGGCGCGGCCCCGCGACGACCGGGAGACCATGCGGATGCTGGTCGGCGACGACGACGGCGAGGTCGACGACCTGCCGCCCGGCTTCCTCGACCGGTACGACCCGCACGCCGTGGTCGAGGTGCTCCGCCGCCGGGACCCGGTGCTGGCCGGCTTCACCGCCGACGAGGTGCACGCGCTGGTCCTGGCCGCGGTCAACCACGCCGAGATCATGGCGGCGTACCGGCCGGCGGTCTTCGCCGGTGACCTGCTGTTCTTCTCCGCCGGTCGGGCCGACTCCGCCGGCGTCACCTCGCCGAAACTGTGGGAGGAGCACATCGCCGGCACGCTGGAATGCCACGACATCGACACCACTCATCTGCGGATGACCGAAAGGGAACCACTCGCGGAAATCGGCGGCGTCCTCGCCGGGAAGCTGACCGAGATCGCGTGACGAACACGTCCGGAAACATCGAGAGAGGAAATTGACATGGCGAATCCGTTCGACGACGCAGACGGCACCTTCCTGGTCCTGACCAACGACGAGGGACAGCACTCCCTGTGGCCCGTCTTCGCGGCGGTGCCGGGCGGCTGGCAGACCGCTTTCGGCCCCGCCGGCCGGCAGGAGTGCCTCGACCACATCGAGGGCGCCTGGACCGACATCCGCCCCCGGAGCCTGGTCGCCCAGTACGCGTGAGCCCAGCTCAGGACGGCCCCCCGCGACATCGCGGGGGGCCGTCGTCGTGTGTGGACAGCGCCGCCCCGCGGCCCGCCGACTGCCCGCCTTCCTGCCTCTCCAACTACCGTTCGGCGGCCCCGGACGCCCCTAGATTCGACCTTGTGCAAAACGGAACCGCCGGATGCGCCCACCGCATCCGGAACGGGCGTCCCCACTGTCTGTTCGGAGAGCCTCGATGGCGCTGTCGCAAGGCCCAGGCACAGTCCTGTTGACCGGTACCGTCTCTGATTCCCACACCTGGAACCTGGTATTTCTCCAGCTCTTTCTGGAGGAGCAGGGCCGGACCGTGGTGAACCTCGGCCCGTGCGTGCCGGAGGAGCTGCTGGTGCGGCGCTGCCGCACCGACGCCCCCGACCTGGTGGTGATCAGCAGCGTCAACGGCCACGGCTACGCCGACGGTCTCGCCGCGATCACCCGGCTGCGCGCCGAGCCCGACCTGGCCGGCCTGCCGGTGGTCATCGGCGGCAAGCTCGGACTGGACGGGCGCGACGACGCCGACCGGGTGGCGCGGCTGCGCGCGGCCGGGTTCGACGCCGTCTTCGACGACGGTGACCTGCTCGCCTTCGAGCGGTTCCTGACCGCGCTGACGGTCGGCCCGTCGGCCGCTGCGGGGCGGACGGCATGACCGCGCCGACCGGGCGGCCGGCGAGCCCCTTCGGCCGGTTCGTCGCCGACGCCGCCGCCGCCGGGCGGCTGGTCGTACAGCCCCGGATGGGCTTCAGCGACCTGCGCCGGATGCGCGCCGGGCTGGAACGCACCAGGTTCGCCGCCGCCACCACGGTCGGCACGGTCACCATCGACAGCTACACCCGGGTCGGCGCGCACGACGCCGCCCACCGGGCGCTCACCGAGGGCGTCCCGCTCAACGGCTACCCGATCGTGGCGTACCCGGTGGCGACCACCCGCGCGCTGCTGGACGGGGTGCACGACGACTCCTTCCCGGTGCAGGTGCGGCACGGGTCGTCCCGGCCGGAGCCGATCATCCGGGCGCTGGCCGCCGCCGGACTGCACGCCACCGAGGGCGGCCCGGTCTCCTACTGCCTGCCGTACGGGCGCACCCCGCTGCGCGAGTCGGTGCGCAACTGGGCGCACGCCTGCGAGCTGCTGGCCGACCTGGTGCCGGGCACCGCGCACCTGGAGAGCTTCGGCGGCTGCCTGCTCGGCCAGCTCTGCCCGCCCGGGCTGCTGGTGGCGATCAGCCTGCTGGAGGGCGTGTTCTTCGCCCGGCACGGCATCACCAGCGTCTCGCTCAGCTATGCCCAGCAGACCGACCCCGGGCAGGACCTCGAAGCCGTCCGCGCGCTGCGCCGGCTGGCCGCGGAGTTCCTGCCGGCGTCGGTGGACCGGCACGTGGTGCTCTACACCTACATGGGCGCCTTCCCGACGTCGCCGCGCGGCGCGCGCCGGCTGCTCGCGGCCTCCGCCGAACTGGCGGTCCGCGCCGGGGCGGAGCGGCTGATCGTCAAGACGGTCGCCGAGGCGCACCGGATCCCCACCGTGGAGGAGAACGTCCGGGCCCTGGAGACGGCCGCCGCGACGGCGGGCGTCACCGAGCCGTATGCCGGCCAGCCGGCCGACACCGGCGTGTACGCGGAGGCGCGGGCCCTGGTCGAGGCGGTGCTGGAGCTGCACGACGAGCCGGGCGAGGCGCTGCACGAGGCGTTCCGGCGCGGCTACCTCGACGTGCCGTACTGCCTGCACCCGGACAACGCCGGCCGGTCCCGCAGCTGGATCGACGACGCCGGCCGGCTGCGCTGGTCGGCGGTCGGCCGGATGCCGATCCCCACCACCCGACCGGCGACCGACCGGCCGGCGATGACTTCGACGCGACTGCTGTCCGCCCTGCACACCGTCGCGCGCAGGTACGACCAATGACACCGGGAGGCGAGATGCACCAGACGGACCACCAGCCGGCGGTGACCGGGGCCGGACCCCGACCTGGACCGCTCGGCGAGCACCTGGTCGCTCCGGCGACCCGGGCCGCCATGGCGGTGCAGCAGGAGGCGCTGTACGCGGCGCGGGAGTTCCTGCGCGGCCGGGGCTTCACCGAGCTCCTGCCGCCGCTGATCGGCCCGGTGACCGACCCCGGCGGCCGGGGCGCCAAGGCCCTCGACGTCGACTACTACGGCCACCCGTACAAGCTGATGACCAGCGCGATCCTCTACAAGCAGGCGTCGCTGCGGGGCTTCGGCAAGCTCTTCTACATCGCCCCGAACGTGCGGGTCGAGCCGCCGGAGACCGCCGGCACCGGCCGGCACCTGGTGGAGTTCCACCAGATCGACGTGGAGTGCGCCGGGGCCACCCGGGACGACGCCATGGAGATCGCCGCTGGGCTGCTCACCCACGTCGTCCGGCACGTCCTGGACACCGTGCCGGACGTCCTGGACGAGTTGGGCCGCGACCGGCTGGCCTTCACCGAGCTGCTCACCGGCAAGTTCGACACCTGCACCCACGCCGAGGCGGTCGAGCGGCTGCGCGGCGGCGGGCACCCGCAGAGCGCCGACGCCGAGATCGACTGGGTGGGGGAGGAGACCCTGTCCCGGGAGGCGGACCGGCCGTTCTTCGTCACCGACTACCCGAAGGGCTCGCGCGGCTTCTACGACCGGGAGGACCCGGCCCGCCCCGGCGTGCTGCGCAACTTCGACCTCATCGCGCACGGCGGCTACGGGGAGCTGGTCAGCGGCAGCGAACGCGAGTCGGACTACGCCACCATCGTCACCCGGATGCGGGAGAGCGGCGAGAACCCGGCCAAGTACGACTGGTACCTGAAGCTGGCGCGGGAAGGCATCCCGGCCAGCGCCGGGTTCGGCATGGGGGTGCAGCGGCTGGTCCGCTTCCTCACCGGCCTGGACGCGTTGTGGCAGGTCAGCGCGTACCCGAAGCTGCCCGGGGTGGTGGCCCCGTGACCGGCGTGCACGCCCCCGGCTATCCCGAGGCGGCGGTCCGCGACCGGGCCCGGCACGGCACCGCCGCGGTCTTCCCCCCGGTCGACGGCTACGGCCGGCAGCTCTACGGGGCCGGCGACGGCCCCGAGGTGGACCCGCGGGTCGCCGACGACCTGGACGCCGCCCGCCTGGTTCCGCCGATCTTCATGCCGCAGCGGCTGGAGAAGCTGATCGACCTCGGCCGTGAACCCACCTACGACGACGTGGAACTGGCCACCACCATCGGCGGGTTCCGCTCGCCGCTGCCGGTCTACGTCTCCGCGTTCGGTTCGACCCGGATCGCCCAGGGCGACGCCGGGCTGGCCGCCTCCCGGCAGGCCGGCCGGCTCGGCATCCCGATGGTGATCGGCGAGAACCTGGTGCCGGTCGGCGGCTACCGCCGCGCCGCCGGCGCCGAGTCGCCGATCCTGGCCCGCCTGCGGGCGTACGCCGAGCACTGTCCGCCCGGCCTCGGCGGCGTGGTGGTGCAGCAGAGCACCGAGGACGCCGACTCGGAGGTGTGGAACCTCGTCTACAGCGACCCGTCGGTGCGCGAGCTCGTCGAGTCCGGCCGGCTGGCCTTCGAGCTGAAGACCGGCCAGGGCGCCAAGCCCGGCCTCGGCGGGATGACCGTGGTCGACGCCGCCGACGCCCGGCGGCTCGCCGACCGGTTCGCCGTCCGGGACGTGCTCGGGGCCGACGGGTGGCTGCGCTGCGCCACCCCGGGCACCTTCACCGAGGAGATCCTGCGCCAACAGATCCGCTTCATGCGCAACAACTTCCCCCGGGCCCGGGTGTGGGTGAAGTTCCACCCCGGCCGGGACGTCGGCCACGCCGCAGCCACCGCCTGGCGGGCCGGCGCCGACGCGGTCACCGTCGACGGCGCGCAGGCCGGCACCGGCTGGGCGCCCCGGCGTTCCTCGGCCAGGTCGGGCTGCCGCTCGGCGAGTGCCTGCGCCGGATCGGCCGCCCCGACGGCTGCCTGCTCGCCTCGGGCCGGATCTGGGAGGGCGGCCGGGCCGTCCGGGCCCTGGCGGCCGGCGCCACCGCCGTCGGGCTGGGCCGCGCCGCGCTGCTCGCCGTCGACACCGACGCCGACGCCGGCCTGGTCCGGCTGGTCGAGGCCCTGGCGCTGGAGGCCCGCCTGCTGGTCAGCGCCCTCGGCCGCTACACCGCCGACGCACTCACCCCTGAGGACCTGTGGTGGCCCGGCACCGACGCCGAGGCCGACCGTCCCGTCGTACCGATCGGAGGCCGGGCATGACCGCGCTGCTGGACGTCGGGTGCCACCTGCCCGACCTGAGCGTCGACGTCGGTGACGTCTGCGCCGCCGTCGACGCCGACCCGCGACTGCTGTGGACCTTCCGCCGCTTCTACGGGCTGCAGTCGGTGCGCCGGGCCCCGGACCGGGACCTGCGCGACCTGATGAGCGCGGCCGTCGGGTCGCTGACCGCGCTGCGCGGCAACGAGCACCGGGTCCGGTACGTCATCCTGGCCCGTACCGTCACCACCGCCACCCGCGCCGGCGAGACCCCGGTCGAGGACGTTTGCGCCGCGCTCGGCCTGCCGAACGCGGTCGCCTTCACCCTCACCCAGCACGCCTGCGCCACCGGGCTGCTCGCGGTGGACCTGGCCGGGCAGCTCCTCGCCGGGGACGGCGACCCGGACGCCCTGGCGCTGGTGCTCACCGGCGAGAAGGTCTTCAACCCGATCCTGGAGATCATTCCGGAGAGCACGGTGATGGGGGAGTCCACCGCCGCCTGCCTGGTCTCCGCCGCCGGCGACCGGGACCGGCTGCTCGGCTACGCCACCCGCACCCTCGGCGCGTACGCCGAGCAGTTCCCGCCGTACCCGCTGGACCCACGGTTCCTCAAGGACCACAACGAGGTGCTCGCCGAGGTGATCCGGGACGCCACCCGGGCCGCCGGGGTGGGCGTCGACGACCTGGCGTTGATCCTGCCGCACAACGTCAACCGGTTGTCCTGGTCGTGGACCTGCCGCCTGCTCGACGTGCCGTTGGAGCGGGTCCACCTGGACAACGTCCCGGTCACCGGGCACTGCTTCACCGCCGACCCGTTCATCAACTACGTGCACGCCCGCGACTCCGGGCGGCTGCGCCCGGGCGACCTCTACCTGATGGCGTCCGTCGGGCTCGGCGCGACGTTCTCCGCCGCCGTCCTGCGTCACTGACCCCGCCCCGACCCACCGGGTCGACCAGAAAGGAAGAACTGATGTCACCCCCGAGCTTCCTCGCCGGCGTCAAGAGCGCCTGCACCGGCGACGCCACCACCCCGTTCGTGCTGCTCGGCAACTTCGAGGTCGAGGACGAGTGGGCCCGGGACGAGGTGGGCCTGCCGAGCATCGGCGGACGGGCCTCCGCCGCGATCGTCAACCGGATGGACGAGTTCGCCGTGCTGCTCGCCGGCGCGGGCGACCACGTCGTGCTGAAGTCCGCCCCCGACCCCGACTACCTGGCCTGGCTCGCCGGGCTGGGCGTGCCGCTGCCCCGGATCCTGGTCACCGACTCCGCCGACCCGGCCGCCACGGTCAGCGTCGACGCGCTGCGCTCGCCCCGGCTGCTGGCCGAGTTGCGGGTCCTCGCCGCCCAGGGCGCCCACCTGCTGCCGCACGGCATGTCCACGGTGGAGGAACGGCTCTGCGAGCTGACCGGGCTGGCCCCGGCGCTGCCGGCGGTGCCGGTGGTCAAGGCCGTCAACAGCAAGATCTACAGCCGGCGGGTCGCCGCCGAGCTGGGCCTGCCGCAGGCCGTCGGTTGGGAGTGCGAGACCGTCGCCGAGTTCGCCGCCGCGGCCGGCGAGGCCGCCCGCTCCGTCGCCGCCGGGCGCCGGGTCGGTGTGAAGGACGCGTACGGGGTGTCCGGCAAGGGCATCGTCGTGGTCGACGACCCGCGCCGGCTCGACCAGCTCGTCCGGATGGTCACCCGCCGGGCCGAGAAGACCGGCGACCAGCGGATCGCCCTGGTCATCGAGGAGTGGGCGGACAAGGCGCTCGACCTCAACTACCACTTCACCGTCGGCCGGGACGGCACCGTCCGGTTCGACTTCGTCAAGGAGGCGCTGACCGAGCACGGGGTGCACAAGGGACACCGGATCCCGGCCCGGATCTCCGCCGCGCACACCGCCCAGCTCGTCGACACCGCCGACCGGCTCGGCGCGCGGCTCGCCGCCGACGGCTTCCACGGCGTGGTCGGCGTGGACGCCATCACCACCACCGACGGTGGCCTGCTGCCGGTGCTGGAGATCAACGCCCGGAACAACATGTCGACCTACCAGACCGCGCTCCAGGAGCGCTTCATGGGCCCGGACAGCGTCGCCCTGGCCCGCCAGTACGACCTGACCCTCACCGGCCCGGTGAGCTTCGCCGACCTGGCCGACCGGCTCGGCGACCTGCTCTTCACCGCCGGGCGCGGCACCGGCCTGCTGGTGAACAACTTCGCCACCGTCAACGCCGCCGCGCCCCCGCCCGACGACCCCCGCCCGTACGCCGGGCGCCTCTACGGCCTGCTGCTGGCCACCGGCGAGCAGGAACTGGCCGACCTCGACCGCGCCATCGTGGCGACCGTCCGGAAGGAGACCGTCCATGTCTGAGTCGACCGAGGTGGGCGGGGTTCCGGTCACCGAGCTGGTGGAGCGCTTCGGCACCCCGCTCTACGTCTACGACGGCGGCACGATCGCCGCCCAGTACCGGGGCCTGCGGGACCGGCTGCACCCGGCGGTGGAGATGTTCTACTCGCTGAAGGCCAACCCGAACATCAGCGTCTGCGCGCTGCTGCACTCGCTGGGCGCCCGCGCCGAGGTCTCCTCGCTGACCGAGCTGGTCACCGCGCAGCGCGCCGGCGTACCGGCCGACCAGATCATGTTCCTCGGCCCCGGCAAGAGCCACTACGAGATCACCGCCTGCCTCAAGGAGGAGATCACCCTCATCTGCGAGTCGCTCGGCGAGCTGGCGCTCATCGACGAGCTGGCCGAGGGGCTGGCCACCACCGCCCGGGTGGTGCTGCGGGTCAACCCGAGCTTCGCGGTGAAGGGCAGCGGCCTCACCATGGGCGGCAAGCCCCGCCAGTTCGGCATCGACGAGGCGACCCTGCTGGACAACCCGGACCTCGCCGAGCGGCACCGCCACGTGCGGCTGAGCGGCTTCCAGGCGTACATGGGCACCCGGTTCCTCGCCGAGGACATGATCGTCGAGAACACCACCCGGATCCTGGAGCTGGCCGAGCGGCTCTCCGCCCACCTCGGCGTCACCCTGGACGTGGTGGACGTCGGTGGCGGCCTCGGGGTGGCGTACTTCCCGGGCGAGCGGGACCTGGACGTGGCCGTGCTGGCCGACCAGCTCAACCCGGTCTTCGCCGGCTTCCACGAGCGGCACCCGGACACCCGCCTGGTGATGGAGCTGGGCCGCTACCTGGTCGGCCACAGCGGCACCTACGCCGTCCAGGTCCGCTACGTCAAGGAGTCGATGGGCGAGCGGTTCGCCGTCGCCGACGGTGGCACCAACCACCACATGGCCGCGGTCGGCATCGGCTCCTTCGTCAAGCGCAACTTCCCGATGCGGCTGCTCAACCGGGACAGCGCCGCCGAGCCGGCGAAGTGGAACGTCACCGGCCCGCTCTGCACCCCCAACGACACCATCGGCAAGGGCGTCGAGCTCCCCGCCGACCTGCGCCCCGGCGACGTCGTCGGGGTGGAGCGCTCCGGCGCGTACGGCCCGACCGCCTCGCCGGTGCACTTCCTCAGCCACGGCTACCCGGCCGAGGTGCTGGTCCACGAGGGCCAGGCCCGACTGATCCGCACCCGCGACGACGTCGACAGCATGCTCGCCGCGCAGATCCTGCACGACTTCCGCTGACCGATCAATCGACCGAACACCCATCCGAGAGGCAGGACCATCCCATGACCGTCACCGCCCACGACACCGGCCGCCAGCAGATCGTCTCCGCCATCGTCTCCGCCCTCGAGGAGGTGCTGGGCCAGCAGCTCACCGACGTCACCGAGCAGACCCGGCTCTTCGACGACCTGAGCCTGGACTCCACCAGCGTGCTCGGCCTGCTGATGGCCCTGGAGGACGCGCTGGACATGCAGGTCGACCCGGAGGGGCTGGAGCAGTCCCACCTGGAGACCGTCGGTTCGCTGGCCGCCTTCATCGCCGAGAGCCGCTGACCGTGCCGGTCCTGCGGCGGCTCGGGGAGCCCACCGGTCCGGTCGCGCCAGGTGACGCGGCCGGACCGGCCCTCGAACGCATCGTCCCGTTCACCTTCACCGACCCGGCGCCCCCGCCGGGCCCGGCCGACCTGCAGCCCTTCGTCGACCACATGGAGTCGTTGCACGGCGAGTTCACCGACCTGTCCTGGCTGACCGGCGGCACCGTGGTCAGCTACCACGACATGGTCCGCGCCGTGGTCGACGAGCTCGGCCCGGCGCTCGCCGACGTCGACCTGGTGATCACCGTCGACGGCAGCCCGGACTGCCGGCACCAGAGCTTCCCCGGTGCGCTCCTGGCCGACCTGCTGCCCGGCGAACCGCTCATGATGGGCATCTCCGAGCAGGGCGTGGCCGGCCCGTTCACCGCCCTGCGGGTGGCCCACCACCAGCTGCGCACCGGCGGCGCCCGGCGCGCCCTGATCGTGGTCATGGAGCAGTCCACGCTGCCCCCGGACGACACCGCGGTCCGCCCGACCCGGGACGTGGCGGTGGCGCTGCTGCTCGGCGGGTCCGGCACGCTCACCGTCGACGCGCCGACCCTCGCGGTGACCCGGACCGGCCCGGCCGGCTGGCCCGTTGTCGACGCCGACCTGCTCGTCGCCGGCGCGCACGTCGACGACCTGCCGACCGGTAAGCCGGTGCGGCGGGCCGAGCCGGACACCCCTGCGTCTGCAACCCATCCCTGGCGTCGGCTGCGCCGACGCGCCGGGGCGGTCTGCTGGTCAACGACCGCCGGTGCTGCCGTACCGGTGCGCGGTCACCCTCACGGCGCGGTGCCGCCGGACCGGCGGCGCACGGCCGGGCGCGGTCGGCCCACCGCGGCCCGATCTGCCGGCGGCCACCACGCCCGCACGGGTCGCCGGGCGTCGAGGGCCATGGCACGAGAGCCGCCGGACCCTGGGGAGCTGGTCCGATGACTCGCCGTGCCGCGCCGGCCCGCGTCGACCCCGGCGGACCGCCGCTGCGTCACCGAGGTGGACCGGTGGACGGCGCTCACCGACCGGTTCGCCGCACGGACGCCGAGCGCTGCCGGTCGGGGCTGGCGACAGCCTCACCGGCCGGTCGGCGGCGGACTCCCCGCGTGCGACCGGCTTGCGAGCGGACCCGCACCGCACGGGAGACGCACCGAGCTGGTCGTGATCCGTCGCGACGACGAGCTGGTCGCAGCCGCCGGATCACCGGCAGGGCGGCCTGCGACCCGGACACCGGGCCGGCCTCACCGACGGGGATCGCCTGCGATCCGGGCGCGGCCTCGCCGAGCGGCTGCTCACCGCGGCCGTCGCGCACCTGCGCGGCCGGGCCGTCGGCGTGGTCAACCTGCCGATGGTGCGGGCGATGGTCGCCGACGTGGCCGCCGGGATCGCCGAGGCCCGGGCGCTGCTGGACACCGGGAGCGACGGGACCGGGCTGCGCCGGGCGCACCAGGCCCTGGACGAGGCCGGCCGAGGCTGCCTGCACCTGTTCGGCGCGTCCGGGTTCCTGGCCGACGGCCCGGGCGGCGAGGCCCGCCTCTCGGAGCTGCTCGCCGACACCTATCCGCCCCCGACCGAGCTGGAGGCGCCATGACCACCGAGTTCCTCACCGAGCTGCGCGCGCTGGCCCGCACGTACGCCGAACCGCTGCGCGCCACCGCCGTGGCGCTCGACCGTGACCCCGGTCTGTTCCGGACGGTGCTCGACGGCGCACTGCCCTGGCGGCAGCTCGTCGGCCTGCCCGCCGAGCACAACCCGGACCCGGTACGCGTCCAGGGCCGGCCCGTCCTGCTGGACACCTGCGTCGAGCAGGTGGTGGTGCTGGAGGAGCTGGCCCGGGCCGACGCGGGCGCCGTGCTGGCCCTGCCCGGCCCGTCGATGTCCGGCTTCGTCATCGCCGAACTCGCCGACGACGCCCAACGCGAACGCTACTGGTCGACCGTCGCCGCCGGTCCCACCTGGACGTTCTTCGGCATGACCGAGCCGACGCACGGCTCCGACCCGGGCAGCATGGGCACCACCCTGCGACCCGACGGCGACACGCTGCGCCTCACCGGCATGAAGCGGTACGTCGGCAACGCCGCCCGCGCCCGGATCGGCGTCGTCTTCGCCCGCCGCAACGCCGGCCCGCTCGGCGTGGTGGCGGTGCTCGTCGACACCGACCGGCCCGGCTTCGTCGCCGAGCCGCTGCCCACCCTCGGCCTGCGCGGGCTGCAACTGAGCGAGATCCGGATGACCGACGTGCCGGTCGACGCCGGCGACGTGCTCGGCCGGCACCGCTCCGCCACCCGGCAGGGCATGTGGGCGGCCACCCGCACCTTCAACCGCTACCGCCCGGTGGTGTCCTGCTTCGCCCTCGGCGTCGCCCAAGCCGCGTACGACCTCGTCGTGGCCGAGCGCCGCCGGTACCGGGTCGACGAGCGGCACCTGCTCGCCGACTGGGCGCAGCGGCTCGTCGGCACCCGCGCCCTGGTGCTCGCCGCCGCCCGGTCCGCCGACCGCGACCCGGGCGACGGCACCCTCGCGTCGGCGGCGAAGATCCGGGCCACCCGGCTCGCCGAGGAGATCACCACCACCGCGGTACGGCTGCTCGGGCCGGGTGCCCGCTGGGAGCACCCGCTGCTGGACAAACTGGTCCGCGACGCGCGGGCCTTCGAGTTCATGGAGGGCACCGGCAACATCCAGCGGCTCACCCTGGCCCAGGGCTACCTGCAGGGACGGCTCGGCGATGCCCGGGCGGCGTGAACCGGCGCGGGTCGGCAGCCGAGCCGGCCCGGCGCAGCCGTTCGCCGATCCGGGTCCCTGGCCCGGGGTCGGGCCGTTCGCCGATCCGGTGCCCTGGCCGCAGGCCGGGTCGACCGCCGACCCGACCGTTCGGGCGCCGACCGCGGCGATCGGTCGACGTCGACCCGGAGACCGCCGGTCCGGTCGCCGCGCTTTCGACGCCGACGAGCGTCACCGGGCCCACAGCCTGCGCGACGAGCGGGCGGCACAGTCGGTGGCGCACGGCACGTACGGACGGTGCTCGGCAGCTACCTCGGCACCGCCGGTACGCGCTGCGCTGGGCGCGCAATGAACGGCAAGCCGCGCTTCGACGTGGCCGGCGGCATCGTGGAGCCTCAGCCGGTCCGGTGGGCACGCCCTGCTCGCGGTCTGCCTGACCGATCCGGTCGGGGTGGACCTGGAGCAGATCCGCGGCGGCACCCCGGCGCTGGCGCTGGCCACCCGGTTCCTCCCGGACGACGAGGCCGCCGCCGTCGCCGGACAACCCGACCCGGTCGCGCGCAGCGCCGCGTACCACCGGCTGCTGTCCCGCAAGGAGGCGTGCGTGAAGGCCAGCGGCGGGCGCTTCCTGGAGGGGTTGCGGCTGCGGGTGCTGGTGCCCGGGACCGTGGCGGGGGCCGGGGCCTTCGCCGGGCAGCGCTGGACGCTGCGCGACCTGCCCGCACCGCCCGGTTACGTCGCGACCCTCGCCACCACCGGCGACCGGGCCGGGCAGCTGCGGATGTTCGAGTGGGACTGGCGGCCGTACCGACGCGACGAAAGTGCCGGTGGGCTGCCCGGCCAACCGCCGGGGGAACGCCCCTCGGCTACCTACCGTTCGGGGCAGGGCAGTCCGGTCCCGCCCAGCGACCCGAGGGGGAGCCGATGAGGCGCAACCCGCACCACACCGGCCGGCGGTGCGAGCCGGCCGGCCGGGTCGGGCGGACCCGTCCCGCCCGCCCGACGCTCGCGCGGACCTCGGCCACCGGTCGGGGTGCGGGCCGGGGAGGAGGCCGAGCGCACGTACGGCGGGGTGCGGGTCCGGTTCACCCCGTCGGACGTACCGGTGCTGACCTGCTTTCCGGTGGACCGACGGCGGCGCTGCGCGGGGCCCGAGGCGCTGGCCCGGCGGTCGGGCCGACCTCGGCGGCTGCGTCGAGGTGAGCCGGCCGGCGGCGCGCCGGACGGGTCGGCGGCGGCTGTCGAGCAGCTCGCCGCCGGTCGGGCGGTCGAGAACGCGCTGCGCGGCGGCTGCGGCACGGTACGGCTCCCGCCGCGCTGACCGCGACCGATCACCACCTGACCGACCAGACGACACCACCCGGGACCCGGCCAGGGTCTCCCCACGACAGTGAGGCATCTCGATGACAACTGCTGACACGGCCGAGGCCACCCGGGCCGACACCCGGGCGGCGATCCAGTGGCGCAAGGTCATGATCCTGACCGCCAGCCAGGGACTCTCGCTGACCGGGGACTACGTCCTGCTGGTGGCGCTCGGGTGGACCGCGGTGCAACTGGGCGGCGCGGGCGCGATCACCACCCTGATGCTCGCCGGCACCATCCCCCGCGCCCTGACGCTGATCTTCTCGGGTGCCGTCACCGACATCTTCGGTCCCCGCTTCGTGCTGCTGCGGACCACCTCCGCCCGGGTGCTGCTGCTCGCCACCGGCGCCGCGGTCACCCTCACCACGCACTGGTTCTGGCCGCTGGTGCTGATCGCCGCGGTGGAGGGGGTGCTGCTGGGACTGGCCAGCCCGTCCAGCAGCACCCTGATGCCCCGCCTGGCCGACGGCGACCAGCTCGCCCGGGCCAACTCCCTGTCGGCCATGGTCACCCGCGTCGCCCCCATCGTCGGCTCACCGATCGGCGCCTGGATGATCGCCACCGGCGAACTGTGGGAGGCGATGGCCGCCGTCGCGGTCACCTGCGCGGTCTCCCTGGTCGGCGTGCTCGTGGTGACCCGGGGCATGTCCGGCGGCAGCCGCACCCCCGGGGAGAACATGCTCCGCCGTTCCGGTGACGGGCTGCGGCTGCTGCGCGCGTACTCCCGGCTGCGCTGGCTGTTCGTCTGCGCCTTCCTGCTCGACCTGGCCTTCGGCTGGCCGATCGACGTGGCGCTGCCGCTGCTGGTCGCCGGCCGGGGTTGGGGCGTCGGGTCGGTGGCCGTGGTGGTCGTCGCGTTCAGCGGCGGCGCGCTCGTCGCCGGCGCGACCGGCGCGCTGCTGGCCCACCGCATTCCCCTGGTGGTCCGCCTCGTCGTCACCGGTGTCGGCATCGGCGTCGGCATCCTGGCGATGGCGCTGATGCCGTCGGTGACCGCGCTCGCCGCGGTCGGCGCCGGGGTCGGCCTGATGGCCGGCCTGAACGGCCCCGCCATCGTCACCGTCTACCAGCAGGCGTCACCCCGGGCCCGGCTGGGCACCGCGATGTCCATGCTGACCCTGGCCAGCATCGGCACCACCCCGGTCTCCATCGTGGCCTTCGGCGCGCTCTCCGCCGGGATCGGCGTCCGCGCCACCTGGCTGGTGTGCGGGGTGGTCGCCCTGGCCGCCCCGCTGGCCGCACTGGTGGCGCTGCGCCAGCCGCAGCCCGGCACCGAGCCGGAGCAGCCTGCCGTCGAGTCCGAGCCGCCTGCGGTGGCGGAGCCCCGGGCGGCGGCAACGCCGGGTGGAGGCTGCGGCCGAGCCTGGCGGCCGCGCCGAGGTCCCGGCCGAGCCGAGCCTGGCCGGTGCGGGCCGTTCAGGAGCCCGACCCGCCCTGCGCCGCGCGGACCCGCGCGGCGCAGGGCAGGTCGGTGACCGCGGCGCCGAACGGGGCGCGACCGGGCCCACCGGCACGATCACCACCTGCCCGCCACGTCGGCGGCACCCGCGCGGGTACGGCGTCCCCGCCGTGGAACGGCCCCCGGCGTCGGCCCGGGGGTTTCCGTCCCGCGCTGCGGGGTAGCGCGGTATACGGCGATCACCAGCCCTCGCCCGGCCCACCCCCTCGGAGGTTCCTCGTGTCGACACCGTTGGCGGTGCAGCTCGCCGGTCCCGGTCTCCTCGACCCGGAGTGGCTGATCTCGACGTTCGGGCTGGTCGGCATCCTCGGCATCGTCTTCGCCGAGTCCGGGCTGCTCATCGGCCTCTTCCTGCCCGGTGACTCGCTGCTGTTCACCGCCGGGCTGCTGGTCGCCGACGGCCGCTACCTGCACCAGCCGCTCTGGCTGGTCTGCCTGCTGGCCGCCGTGGCCGCGATCGTCGGGGACCAGGTGGGCTACCTCTTCGGCAAGCGGGTGGGTCCGAGCCTGTTCCGCCGGCCCAACTCGCGGTTGTTCAAGCAGGAGAACGTGCAGCGCGCGAACGACTTCTTCGCCCGGTACGGGGCCCGGTCGGTGGTGCTGGCCCGGTTCGTGCCGATCGTGCGGACGTTCACCCCGGTCATCGCCGGGGTGAGCCGCATGCGGTACCGGACGTTCCTGATCTACAACCTCCTCGGTGGGACGCTCTGGGCCGTGGGCGTGACGGTGCTCGGCTACTTCCTCGGGCAGATCGCCGTGATCAAGTCGAACATCGAGTTCATCCTGCCGGGCATCGTGCTGGTCTCGGTGGTGCCGATCGGCATCCAGCTGCTCCGCTCCCGACGGCGCCGCAACCGGACGCCCGACCGGCCGGGGCAGGCGGCGGAGGCGGTGGGCGGCCACTGACCCGCGCGGCCGGCCACCGCTCGGTACGATCCATCGGGCGAGCACCGCCGCCGCGGCTCCGCGCTCCCCTCGGCCCCCGGAGGATCCGTGTCCGCCCGCTCCCGCCTGCGCCGGGTGCTGGCCGGTGGTCTCGCGCTGGTGGTCACCGCGGTCGCCGGACAGACCGTCGCCCTCGCGGCCGCCGACGCCGCGCCGGCCGGCATCACCAACATCGTGGTCATCTACGCGGAGAACCACAGCTTCGACAACCTCTTCGGCGGCTGGGAGGGCGTCGACGGACTCGACGCGGCCCCGCCCGACCGCACCGTCCAGGTCGACGCCGACGGCCGGCCGCTGCGCTGCCTGCCGCAGAACGACGTGAACCTGCCCCCGGTCCGCCCCGACTGCACGGGCGGTGCCTTCCGGAACGCGCCGTTCCGGATCGAGGACCACATCCGGCCCGGCGACACCACCTGCCCGGTGCCCGGCCGGCCGGCCCGCCCGAACGGCTGGCCGAAGGGCACCGGTGCCGCGGGAGGCTGCACCGAGGACCTGGTGCACCGGTTCTACCAGGAGCAGTACCAGATCCACGGCGGCCGGCAGGACCGCTACGTCACCGGCAGCGACGCCCTCGGCCTGGTGATGGGGCACTACGACACTCCGGCCCTGCCGATCTACCGCTACCTGCACTCCGCCGGCGCGCCGCGCTACACGATCGCGGACCGCTTCTTCCAGGCCGCGTTCGGCGGCTCGTTCCTCAACCACCAGTGGCTGGTGGCCGCCCGCACCCCCCGGTGGACGGACCGGCGCACCGCCGCCGGGAAGAACTCGATCGTCGACGCCCACGGCATGCCCGCGTACTATCCGCTCCACCCGCCGGCCGACCCGGCGCACCCGGCCGGGCTGCGCGACGGGCCGCTGACGCAGGCGCCCGAGGCGGACGGGTCCTGCCGGGTGGCGGTCTGCGGCGACCACGCGGTGAACACCGTGCAGCCCCGGTACCCGCCGTACCGCCCGGGGACCCCGGACGCGCAGCGGCTGCCGGCGCTGACCTACGACACCATCGGGGACCGGTTGTCGGCGAGGAACGTGGACTGGGCCTGGTACGCCGGCGGCTGGGACAACGCGAGCGGCCGGGTCGGCGGCGCCGGGTGGACCAACGGCGCGGACGGCACCAGCTGCACCGACCCGCGCACCATGCCGGGCGCGGCGTACCCGAACTGCCCGGACGTCACC
Source organism: Micromonospora sp. R77 (assembly GCF_022747945.1). Classification (NCBI taxonomy): domain Bacteria; kingdom Bacillati; phylum Actinomycetota; class Actinomycetes; order Micromonosporales; family Micromonosporaceae; genus Micromonospora; species Micromonospora sp. R77. The sequence goes on along the minus strand of NZ_JALDST010000001.1, from coordinate 6,926,929 downwards.
TTCCAGTTCCACCACCAGCCGTTCAGCTACTTCGCCCGCTACGCCCCCGGCACGCCGGCCCGCGCGGCGCACCTGCGCGACGAGGTGGAGTTCGTCGCGGCGGCGAAGGCCGGCCGGCTCAAGCCGGTCAGCTTCGTCAAGCCGGTCGGCGCGGAGAACGAGCACCCGGGCTACGCGTCCGTGGCCACCGGCAACGACCACCTGGTGGAGCTGCTGCGGGCGATCCAGGGCGGCGGGCAGGCCGCGCACACCTTGGTCGTCGTCACCTACGACGAGTTCGGCGGGCAGTGGGACCACGTCCCGCCGCCGAAGGGTGACGTGTGGGGGCCCGGCACCCGGGTCCCGGCGCTGCTGATCTCACCGGGGCTGCCGGAGCCGTTCGCGGTGGACCACACCACCTACGACACCACCTCGGTGCTCGCCACCATCGAGCGGATGTTCCACCTGGCCCCGCTGTCCGGCCGGGACGCGGCGGCGGCCAGCCTCGCCGGGTCGCGCCCCGAGCGCGGCGGGACCGGCGGTGGCCCACCCGGCCACCGGAGCACCGCCGTCGTGGTCGGCGGCGTGCTGCTGGTCGCCGGGGGCGCGGTCGGGCTGCTGGTCGCCCGCCGTCGGCGCGCGTGGCCGCCGTCGACCCGCGGCCGGTCCGGCGTACGCTGACCTGCGTGGATCAAGAAGACCGGATCGCCCTGTTCCTCGACTACGAGAACCTGGCGCTGGGTGCCCGCGACCATCACGGCGGTCTGCCGTTCGACTTCCGCCCCGTCGCCGACGCCCTCGCCGAGCGGGGCCGGGTGGTGGTGCGCCGCGCGTACGCCGACTGGTCGTACTTCGACGAGGATCGCCGGATGCTCACCCGGTCGCACGTCGAGCTGATCGAGATCCCGCAGCGGATGGGTGCCTCGCGGAAGAACGCCGCCGACATCAAGATGGCCGTCGACGCGATCGAGCTGGCCTTCGAGCGCGACTACATCTCCACCTTCGTCATCTGCACCGGGGACAGCGACTTCACCCCGCTGGTGCACAAGCTGCGCGAGCTCAACAAGCGGGTCATCGGCGTCGGGGTGGAGAACTCCACGTCGGCGCTGCTACCCCCGGCCTGCGACGAGTTCCTCTTCTACGACCGGCTCGAGGGCGTCGAGATCCCGGCGCCGGCCGCCCGGCGCGGCCGTGGCGGCCGACCCTCCGGCGCCGCCGCCCCGCAGGTGGAGCAGGAGCCCGAGACGCCGCCGGTGGTCGAGGAGCCCGGCCGCGACGTCGACACGCTGGCGGTGCTGGTGGCGCAGACCGTCGCCGGCCTGCAGGGCAGCTCCAGCGGCGAGGTGACCGCCTCCGGCCTCAAGCGCACCCTGCTGCGCAAGGACCCCACCTTCACCGAGTCCGACTACGGCTTCCGCACCTTCGGCGAACTGCTGCGCTACCTCGCCGGGCGGGACGTGGTCGAGCTGGCGGAGGGGCCGGCCAAGGGCGACCCGGAGGTGTCGCTGCCGGAACGCGGCGACCAGGAGGTGGCGTTCGCGCTGCTGCACTCGGTGGTGGCGGACCTGGCGGCCGACGGCGACGCGGTGGCCCTGTCCGGCCTGAAGAACCAGCTCCGCCGGGCCCGCCCCGACTTCAGCGAGAAGAAGCTCGGCTATCGCAGCTTCCTGCAGTTCTGCAAGGCCGCCGCCACCAGCGGCGCGGTGGACCTGCGGTGGAGCGCCGACGCGGAGGACTACCTGCTCACTCCGACGTCCGCCTGACCGGCGCCGGGTGGGCCGTCGACCGACCGGGGGAGGCGGCGGTCGAGCCAGTCGAGCAGGGTGTCCGCGTACTGCGGGCTGATGCTCGCCAGGTCCTCGCCCTCGTGCCGGGTGGGGAGGTGGTCGCAGCCGGCGAGCCGGCTGACGGTCACCTCGACCGTGGTGCCGGCCGCCCGCCGCCACGCGGCGACGCTCTCCTCGATCGGCACCCAGCCGTCCGTCTCGCCGAAGAACAGCAGCACCGGGCAGTTCACAAGGGCGAACACCGGCACCGGGTCGAAGTCCATGTCGCGCCAGGTGCCGGACTGCGCGGGCAGCTCCCGGGGCAGGTACGCCAGCGGGAACCACGCCCGCGCGGCGGCGGCGTCGACCGCCGCCTGCGCCGGCTCCCGGCCGGTCTCGCCCCGCAGGTAACGCTCCACCGTCCGGCGCAGCCGGTCCAGCTCGGCCACGTCGGCGGCGCCGAAGCCGTGCCGGCGCAGTTGCTCGGCCGTCCCGTACCGCATCTGCGCCGCGGGGCTGACCCCGCTGCCCGACACGAGCACCAGGAAGGCGATCTCGTGGCGGGTCGCGGTCAGGGCCGCCGCCCACGCGCCCTGGCTCACCCCCCACAGCCCCACCGGCACGTCACCGACCTGTCGCCGCAGCAGACCGACGGCGGCGGCCGCGTCGTCCGCCTGCACCGACAGGGGTACGTCGTGGCCGTCCACCCGTGGCCGCCGGTCGTAGCGGAGGACGGCGATCCCGTGGCCGGGCAGCAGCCGGGCCAGATGGTCATAGCAGAAGTACGACCGGTGCCCGGCCTCCGCCGCGTGCAGCACCACCACGCCTGCGCGCACCGGACCCACCGGCACGTCGAGCGTCGCCGGCAGGCCCAGGTCGCCGATCTGCACCTCCATCCGGAGAGTCAAGCACGGACCGTCGCCGTCGGTGGACCCGTGCCGCGGCCGGCTGCCGCCCGGCGAATCCCGCGCCGTGACCGGCCGGCCGGCTCCGGGCCGGGCGACGTGGTGGCCGGGTGGACCGGTCGACCGAGCGGCGGGCCGGAACGTCGACCGCTATGCTCACCGGGATCCGTGGAGCGCCGGGAAGTCTGGTCGGCACCGTACCCCGTCGTGCCGTCCCGGAGGTTCCCGTGCTGCTGCTCTCCTTCGCCCTCGTCCTGCTGGCGGCCGTGCTCGTCTCGGCGCTGGCCAACCGGACGATCCTCTCCACGGCGGCGCTGTTCCTGGTGGCCGGGTTCCTGCTCGGCGAGGACACCACCGGCGTGCTGCACCTGAGCGCCGGCTCCCCGATCGTGGCGCAGCTGGCGGAGCTCGCCCTCTTCGCGGTGCTCTTCACCGACGGCATGCGGGTCGGCTGGGCGGACCTGCGCAGCGCGTGGCGGCTGCCGGGCCGGGCGCTCGGCTGGGGCCTGCCGTTGACCCTGCTGGCCACCGCCCTGCTGGCCCACTACGTGGCCGGACTGGACTGGCCGGAGTCCCTGCTGATCGGGGCGATCCTCGCGCCGACCGACCCGGTCTTCGCCGCCGCCCTGGTCGGCAACGACAAGGTACCGGCCCGACTGCGGCACCTGCTCAACGTCGAGTCCGGCGTCAACGACGGTCTGGCGCTGCCGTTCGTCGTGGTGCTGCTGGCGGTCGCCGCCGGCTCCGACGACCTGCACCTGGGCGAGCTGGGGACCGAGCTGGCGGTGGGCCTGCTGATCGGTGTGCTGGTGCCGCTGGCGGCGATCGGGTTGGCGCGGACCCGCTGGTTCGCCGCCTCGGCGGCGTACGCGCCGTTGAACGGGGTGGCGATCGGGCTGCTGGTGCTGGCGCTGGGCAAGGTCACCCACGGCAACCTGTTCCTCGCCGCGTTCACCGCCGGCATCACCGTGGCCACGTTCGGGCCGCGCACCCGGGCCGCGTTCGAGCACCTGGGGGAGAACGTCGCGGAGCTGTTGAAGCTCGCCGCGCTGCTGGTCTTCGGTGCCCTGATCTCGCCTGCCTTCCTCGGGGAGATCTCCTGGACCGGCTGGGTGTTCGCGGTGCTGGCGATCGTCGTGGCCCGCCCGGTCGCGCTGTGGATCTCCTTCCTGCGTTCCGGTCTGGGCATGCGGGAGCAGGCCGCCGCGATGTGGTTCGGGCCGAAGGGCTTCGCCTCGGTGGTCTACGGCCTGCTGGTGCTGGAGTCCGGTATCGCCGCCGGGGACGAGGTGTTCCACCTGGTGGCGTTGACCATCGTCATCTCGATCCTGGCGCACTCGTCGACCGACGTCCTCGTCGCGCGGGCGTTCGACGACGCCCGCGAGACACCGGCCTGGCACGGCGCGCTGCACCGGATCAGGCGGGCCGGCCGGCCGGCGACCGTACCCCGCCCGCGGGCCGAGCGGCCGGCGGACCATGACGACGCCACGACCGGCGGCCTGGCCGGCGATGCCCCGCAAGGTCAGGCCAGCGCGAAGTAGCGCAGCCACAGGTACGGCACGGCCAGCCCGACGGTGACCAGGGTGACCACCAGGCCGTACCGGGTGAACTGCCAGAAGGTGATGCGCTGGCCGGCGCGTTCGGCGAGGCCGAGCACGACCACGTTGGCGGAGGCGCCGACGGCGGTGGCGTTGCCGCCGAGGTCGGCGCCGAGGGCGAGCGCCCACCAGAGCACCCGGGACTGGTCGGTGTCGCCCTGGGCGTGCACCAGGTCGGCGACGACCGGACTCATCGTGGCCACGTACGGGATGTTGTCCACGATCGCGGACAGCGCGGCGGAGCCCCAGAGCAGCACCATGGTCGCCGGCAGCAGCCGGCCGGCGGTGGCGTCGATCGCCGCCCGGGAGAGCTGCTCGACGACGCCGGTGTTGACCAGGGCACCGACCATGACGAACAGGCCGGCGAAGAAGACCAGGGTGGGCCACTCCACGTCGCGGCTGATCTCGCCGGCGTCGAGGCGGGACAGGGCCAGCAGCAGCAGGCCGCCGAGCAGCGCGACCACCGCCGGTTCCAGGTGCAGGGTGGTGTGCAGGACGAAGGCGGCGGTGACCGCCCCGAGCACGGCCAGGCCGAGCACCAGCAGCCGCCGGTCGCGGATCGCGTCGCCCTCGCGCAGCGCGGCGATCTGCGCGGCCCGCTGCGGGTCGTAGCGGAACGCCGACCGGAACAGCACCCGGCACAGGCCGAGGAACACGAGCAGCAGCAGCAGCACGAACGGCGCCAGGTGCACCAGGAAGTCGTTGTAGCTCAGCCCGCCCCGGCTGCCGATGATGATGTTGGGAGGGTCGCCGACCAGGGTCGACGTGCCACCGATGTTCGACGCCATCGCCTCGGCGATCAGGAACGGCACCGCCGGCACGCCGAGGCGTTCGCAGACCAGGAACGTCACCGGGGCGATGAGCAGGACGGTGGTGACGTTGTCCAGCGCCGCCGAGGCGACCGCCGTGATCACCACGAGGATCACCAGCACCCGGAACGGACGCCCCCGGGCCCGCTTCGACGCCCACACCGCGACGTACTCGAACGCCCCGGTGCGTTTCAGTACGGCGACGATGAGCATCATGCCGACCAGCAGGAAGATGACGTTCCAGTCGATGCCCGCCTCTTCCGAGAAGAACGCGTGCGCGGTGTCGGTGGCGCCGATCAGGAACATCACCGCCGCCCCGCCCAGCGCGGCGGCGACCCGGTGGATCTTCTCGGTCGCGATCAGGACGTACGCGACGGTGAAGACGGCGACCGCGGCCCAGGCGACGGCGGTCACGCGGTGCCCAGCATCCGGTCGAGCAGCGCGTCCAGGGTGATCCCGCCGATCATCGGCCCGCCCCGGTCGACCACCGCCACCAGCGGGGTGCGTCGCTGCGCCATCACCGCGGCGACCTCCAGGACCGTGGCCTGTGGTTCGACCACCGGCGGTGCGGTGTGCTCACGGGGTAGCAGGTCGGCGACCGTCCGGCCCTCGACCCCGCGCAGGAACACGTCGGCCGAGGACTCGTCGATCATCCGCGCGAGCGTCGGGTTTTCCCGGCAGTAGCCGGGGATGACCAGCCGCAGCACCTGCGTGCCCGGCAGCACGGTGACCGGACGGCCGTCGCCGTCCAGCACGATCAGGCCGGGCAGGTTGTGGCCGGCGAGCAGGCGGGCCGCCGCCAGTACGGGGGTGTCGGCGGTGATGGTGGGAAACGGGACCGCCAGGTCGCTGGCTCGCACGTCGACTCCTGGGGCTGGTCGGGACACGACTCGTCACACGCCGACCAGACTTCCCGGCACACCGGTGCCTACCCTAGCGGTCCGGGTGCCCCGCGGTGGTCGGGCCAGGCCGCGGGAATGCGTTCGAGCACGCCACCGGCGAAGACGTCGCGCAGGCCCAGCGGGGCCAGGTGGACGTACCCGATGTGGCAGTCGCAGACCGCGTTGCCGCAGGCGCGCGGCTTCAGGCCGGCCCGCCACGACCCGTCGTAGAGGTTGCCGATCGGGGTGTCGATGAAGTGGCACCGCCGGACCGTGCCGTCCCCGAGGACGGAGACGGCGGTCTCCCCGGTGTGACAGGGCTGCCCCAGCGACAGGTGCGGTCGGACGCTGTAGCCGAACAGCGGGTCGAGGCCGGTCCAGGTGTCCTCCTCCGCCGGGGTGTACCGCCGACCCTCGGCGGCATTGACCCACAGGTACACCTCCGGGGGCAGAGCGGCCCGCAGCGCCCGCGCCTCGGCCAGGTGCTCCGGCAGGCCGACCACCCCGACCGAGTACCGGACGCCCAGCTCGGACAGGCGTCCGCAGCGGCGCAGGAAGCGCTCCCGACCGACCTGGCCGGGGTGGTACGTGGTCCACAGCGCGGCGGTACGCGGATCGGCGTCGGCGAGCCACTCCACCGAGGTCGCCAGGTTGGTCTGGATCACCACCCGCGCCACGTGCGACCGGTGCGACAACGACACCATCGCCTCCCGGTACCAGCGGCGGGTCAGCCCCTCACCCCACGGCGTGAACAACACGGACAGCCGTACGTCGGTGGTGGCGGCCACCCAGTCGGTGAACCGGGACAGCGCCGCCCGGTCCGCGCGCAGCAGCTCCGGCGGATCGTGCCGCTTGGCGAACGGGCAGTACGGGCAGTCGTAGTTGCAGCTCGCCAGCGGGCCGCGGTAGAGGATCGCCAGGTTCACCGCGGCACGTACCCGCTCATCGCCGCCCGGACCTCGGGGGAGGTCAGCCACGGGCCGATCGCGTCGGACCGGGCCAGCCCGTCGGGGGTGAGCCGCAGCCCGCCCTCGCCGGCCCAGCCCCGCTCCACCAGCCGGCGCAGGTCCGGGAAGTCCTCGACGGGGGACCGGCCGAACCGGGCCCGGTAGGCGGTCGGGTCGACGCCGTCGGCGCGCAGCAGCGACTTCAACAGCCAGCGGCGGCGCTGCTCGGCGTCGTCGAGGGCGAAACCGAACTCGGCGTGCCGGAAGTCGTCGGCGGGCCGGGCCAGGTAGTCGTCGAGCACCGCCCGCACCTGGGACACCCCGACCGCGTAGTCGAACGAGTAGTGCAGGGCGGTGGTGTAGGAGCGGGCGCCGCAGCCCAGACCGACCATGCCGTCGTCCTGGCAGCAGTAGTCCGGCCCGTCCGGTACCGGCGCGTCCGCCCGCCGGAACTGCCGCATCGACTCCTGCCGGTAGCCCGCCGCGCCCAGCGTGTCGACCGCCTGCCGGTAGAGGGTGAGCCGCTGCGTGTCCCAGTCCGCCCGGCCGTGCGCGCGCCGGCCCAGGCCGGTCAGCGGTCGCACGTACAGCGGGTACAGGTACAGCTCCTCGGGCCGCCAGGCCAGCGCGGCGTCCAGACTGGCCTGCCAGGTCTCGGCCGTCTGCCCGTCGATGCCGTAGATCAGGTCCACGTTGAGCACCGGGATCCGCGCGTCCCGGATCGCCGCGAGGGCGGCCTCCACCTCGGCCCGCCGCTGCGGGCGGCCGGCGGCGCGCGCCTCGGCGTCGAGGAAACTCTGCACGCCGATGCTCACCCGGGTGGTGCCGTGCGCGGCCAGCACCGCGAGCCGGTCCGGCGTCGCCGTGGCCGGCGACGTCTCCACCGACAGGGGTACGCCGGGCAGCCGGGCCCCCGTCGCGGTGGCGACGTCGAACAGCTCGGTCAGCTCGTCGGCGGTCAGGTAGGTGGGGGTGCCGCCGCCGAACGCGGCGCGGGCGTACCCGGCGTCGGCGCCGAGCGCGTCGGCGACCCGGCCGGCCTGCCGGCGCAGCTGCCGCAGATAGGCGGTGACCTGCTCTTCGGGTGCGTTGGCCCGGGTGAACAGGTTGCAGAAGCCGCACCGCATCTCGCAGAACGGCACGTGCAGATAGAGGAAGAGCGCCGCGCGCGGCTCCGCGTGCCACACGTCGGCCAGCAACGGCCGGGGCCGCAGCGCCCGGTACGAAGTCTTGTGCGGGTACGCGTACAGGTACTGCTGGTACGGCGAGCCGTCGAGGCCCGCTCCGGTGCCGGTCACCATTCCCCCGGCTCCAGCGTGAAGTGGGCGTACGGGACGGTCCACACCACGTCGTGGCCGACCCGGTGGCCGGTGTGGCCGTCCTCGCCGTACGCCGTGCCGTGGTCCGAGCAGACGATCGTGAACACCGGCCGCCCCCGCCCGGTGACCAGGGCGAACAACCGCCCGAGCCGACCGTCCACGTATTCCAGGGCGGCGGCGTGGCTGGCCGGTCCGTCGTCCCGCGCACCGGGCAGGTAGTGCCGGTTGGGCTGGTGCAGTGCGGCGACGTTGAGGAAGGTGAACAGACCCCGGTCCGCCGGCACCCGGGGCAGCACCTCGGCCAGCCGGTCCAGCTGCGCGTCCACACAGCCCGGTGCGGTCACCCCGAACCCCGGCTCCCAGTACGCCTCGGCGAAGAGCCCGGGCAGCACCGAACCGAGTGCGCCGCGCCGGTTGAAGAAGCCCACCCCACCCAGGCAGAGCGTGTGGTAGCCGACCTCGGCGAGCGCGGTCGGCAGGTCCGCCGCGTCGAACACCCAGGTGTCCGCGCCGGCCGTCTCGCTGCCCGGGAACGCCGCCGCGTACAGCCGCTCGTGCCGACCCGGCGCCACCGGCGTGGGCAGGAAACCGGCGAAGAAGGCGTGGTGGGCGGCGTAGGTGAAGCTGGCGGGGGAGTGCCGTCGCTCCCACCGGCCGCCGGGCAGCACCCGCGCCAACGTCGGGGTACGACCCGCCGCGGCCAGCTCGGCGGCCACGTCGTGGCGCAGCGTGTCGAGGGTGACCAGGAGCAGGTCGTGGCTGCCGATCAGGTGCCGCACGCGAGCGCCACCCGTCCCGCCGACGTGCCCGCCGGCGCCACCTCCGCCCGCCACCGGTCCCAGCGACCGCTGGTCAGGGCGTGCACCTGCTCGGCGTAGGTGTCCCGGCCGTCGGCCAGCACGCCGGGCAACAGGTCACCGAAGGCGTTCACCTCGGCCACCGCGTGCCGCCGCCAGCCGAGCAGGAACATCAGGTCGACGCCGACGTGCAGCGAGCGGGGGAAGCACGCGGCGGCCCGGACGCAGGTCTCCATGGCCGCCGACCATGCCTCCGGCCCGGCGGCGGCCCGCAGCGCAGCCAGGTCCCCGCGCGCGTTGCCCAGGTGCAGGTTGGTCAGCGGGCCCCGGGCCGCCCGCACCACCGCGTGGGTGGGTCGCCCGGCGACCACCACCACCCGCAGGTCGACCACCCGGTCGCCCAGCCCGGCCTTGGGCAACCAACGCTCCACGTGCAGCCCGTCCGGCGCGAGCCGGTCGACGATAGCGGCCACCTCGGCCTCGTCGGCGTAGTCCCGCAGCCGCAGCGAGTTGAACATCCCGTCGGGCGTGGTCTCGATCGTGGTCACCGCCCGCACCCGCGACCGGGTGACCGCGAGCGCCAGCACCCCGGCGGCCGACGAGCCGTGGGCGGGCTTGACGAAGACCCGGCTCCAGCCGGCCGCCGCCATCTCCGCCCGCAGCTGCGCGTAGCTCCGCACCGGCGGCAGCGCCTCCGGCACCGGCACCCCGACCGCCGACAGCGCCGCGTGGCAGCGACGCTTGTCGCAGAGCACGGCGATGTCCGCCGGGTCGTTGAGCATCGCCGCCCACCGGCCGCGAGCCGCGCCATGCCGTCCACCAGACCGGTGTACGCGGCGGCCAGGCCGACCAGCTCCCCGTCCCGGGCCGGCGCGGCGGCCCCGCGCAGCAGCCGGTCCACCTCGGGGTCCTCTCCGGGCGAGTCCACCCGCACCGGTCCCGCACCGGACGGCGGCCCGGCCACCCCGGTCAGCACGTCGAGCCAGGGCAGCACGTCCGGCGGCGGCAGGCCGGCGGCCCGCACCGCGCGGGTGAACAGGGCGACCCGCCGGTTGGCGGGGTTGCCGACGACGGTCAGTCGCATGTCACTCCGCCACCGCCGTGTAGCGGTACGGCTTGCCGTCGTACTCGTCCGCCTCCTGCGGGTCGGACACGTCGACCCGGACGCCCGGCAGCGCGTCGACCAGCCTCGCCGCCATCTCCTCGGACAGGTAGTGGTGATGCAGGTCCAGCCGGGTCAGGTGGGTCAGCGGCTGCCCCGCCAGCAGCGCCGCGCCGCCGGCGTCGGTGAGCGTCCCCATCGACAGGTCCAGCACCGCCAGCCGGGGTACGACCGGGGCGGCGGCCACCGCGGCGGCGACCTCGTCGGCGATCTCCGCATTGGCCAGCGCGAGGTGCCGCAACGCCGGCTGGCCGGCCCCGGAGAGGACCGCCGCCAGGTCGTCGACGCCGGCGTCACCGCCGTACTCGGACGTGCCCAGCCAGAGGTCCAGCCGCTCCAGGGCGGGCAGGTCGCTCTCGCCGACCGCCCGCACCACCGCGGCCGGCAGCCCGCCGGCCTCGAAGCGCAGCTCCCGCAGGCCGGGGTGACGGACCGGCTCCAGTCGCAGGCCCTGGCCGCCGCGCACCCACAGCACCCCCAGTGTCGGGCAGGCGGCCAGCAGCGGCGTGATGTCCGGGAGGGTGAGCCAGGAGATCTCGCACTGCTCGGCCACCAGGTCGGCCAGGAACACGCCCCGCAGGCCCGTCCACTCCGGCGCCGCCTCGACCAGCAGCTCCACCGGCAGCGCCCGCTCGTACGCCGAACCCCACTCGCCGATCACCAGCGCCCGGACCGCCTCGGCGGGCACCTCGGCGCGCAGCGCCGCCACCAGGCCGGCGAACTCCTCGGGGTCGGCCTCGAAGTCCTCCACCTCCAGCCGCCAGGCCACCGCCGAGGGATCGTCGGGCAGGGCCATTCCCGGTGTGAACGGCAGCACCGGCAACCCGGCGAACGACGACACGTGCGAGTTGATCACGCCTACCTCCGGTCGGACTGGTGCAGCGGCGGCGCGACGGTAACAGGCCCGACCGACACCGTGACCGGAGCCGGTCCACCCACTGCCGGCCGCCCAGCTCAGCACCCCGGCCCGGACTCCGCGGCGACCCAGGTGCCGCGCGGCACGTCCAACGTCAGCCGGTACGGCAGCAGCTCCGGCACGGGATCGCCCAGCCGCCATGAGCGGTCCCTCACCGCCAGGCTGACCGTGACCCCGGTGGGGGAGGTCCGGGCAACACTGCCCAGCCAGTGGTCGCTGCGGGCCAGCAGGCCCGTCACCAGGTCCGCCGGTGGCTCGACCACCGTGACGGTCCCGACGTGCTCGTCCTCGGCGAGCAGGACGGCTCCCGCCTTGAGTGCCAGCAGCCGGGTCAGCACCCGCAGCGGGGCGGTGGGGTCCGTCGTCTCCAGGTGGACGTAGCAGTCGTCGTGACCGCTGTAGTAGAGCGTCGCGCCGGGGACCGCCGGCACCATGGCTGTCGTCAGGTCCTGGCTGTTGACCGCCAGCGCCACCTCGTCCGCCGTGCCCGGCGAGAGCGGGCCGGGCGCATCCAGGATCTCGATGTCATAGCTGCTCCAGCCGGCGAGCAGTCGGTCCAGCTCCGCCCAGGGCAGCACGAGCAGGTCGTCGGACCAGTAGCGCGACGCGGCCCAGCGGATGTCGTACGCCACCGCGTCCACCCCCTGCTCGCGGGCGATCCGGCTCAACGGCCACTGCTGAAGGTCGTCGTCGAGGAAGCTGTTGGTGCCCACGTTCAGCACGACGGCGTACGCCTGCCCGAGCGCCGCCAGCACATCGGACAGTTCGGTGGCCCCGGCGGCTGTGGCCGCGATCGTGCGCAGCTCGCCGGCGGTGGTGAGGCTGAACGTCAGCGGGAAGGGATCGCACCGGACACCCAGCGCGTTGACGTGGAACGCCGCCGACCGGTCGATCCGTACCGACCGCCTGTTCTGCTCGCTCATGGCCGCAGCCTGCCACGGGGACCGGGGTCGGCTCGCCGCGCGGCCGAGCTGCCGGAGTTCCGCGCCGCAGCGGCTCGTTCTTCGCGGGCGGCACGTGTGACGCGCGACGCGGCCTGCCGGTTTGACGATCAAACCCGCAGACGCGTAACTTTCTCTCTGCCAGCGCGGAACGGGGCAAACAGGACGAAGGTCCTGGAGCACCGGAACCGGGGTGGCACCGGGTCGGCCCGGGGGTTCGCTCCTGACCGACGCGGTCCGGGCGGGGCCCGACGGATCTGCCGGGAGGCGGATTTGGCGGAGCGGAACCGACCGGGTAAGGTCTTCGACCGGCAGGGAAACGGACGAGCTCGCGGGAGACCGCAGGGCGGCCGGCCTGCCGGAAGCCACGAGGGAGAGCGGCGGGAGCCGGTCGAATTGTGGTGCCTGGAATTGGGTGGAAGTGGTGCGGATCGCTGCAGAGCGGTTTGACTCGGCGGAAACCTCCGGGTAACGTAGTAAAAGTGCCCGCCGCGAGAGCGGCGGACGCGGATGGACGAAATGCCCCGGGTGTTGGGCTCCACGGTGTGGGGTTCGCGGCGGTGTGTGGTTGTTCTTTGAGAACTCAACAGGGTGCTTGATAAGCCAGTGCCAATTGTTTTATACCCCGCACTGGTCAGGCTTTGGTCTGGCTGGTGGGGATTCCTTTGGCAACACTTTTGTTGTCGGGACAGTTTTTCAACAAGTTTTTGTTGGAGAGTTTGATCCTGGCTCAGGACGAACGCTGGCGGCGTGCTTAACACATGCAAGTCGAGCGGAAAGGCCCTTCGGGGTACTCGAGCGGCGAACGGGTGAGTAACACGTGAGCAACCTGCCCTAGGCTTTGGGATAACCCTCGGAAACGGGGGCTAATACCGAATACGACCTTTGGACGCATGTCTTTTGGTGGAAAGTTTTTCGGCCTGGGATGGGCTCGCGGCCTATCAGCTTGTTGGTGGGGTGATGGCCTACCAAGGCGACGACGGGTAGCCGGCCTGAGAGGGCGACCGGCCACACTGGGACTGAGACACGGCCCAGACTCCTACGGGAGGCAGCAGTGGGGAATATTGCACAATGGGCGGAAGCCTGATGCAGCGACGCCGCGTGAGGGATGACGGCCTTCGGGTTGTAAACCTCTTTCAGCAGGGACGAAGCGTAAGTGACGGTACCTGCAGAAGAAGCGCCGGCCAACTACGTGCCAGCAGCCGCGGTAAGACGTAGGGCGCGAGCGTTGTCCGGATTTATTGGGCGTAAAGAGCTCGTAGGCGGCTTGTCGCGTCGACTGTGAAAACCCGCGGCTCAACCGCGGGCCTGCAGTCGATACGGGCAGGCTAGAGTTCGGTAGGGGAGACTGGAATTCCTGGTGTAGCGGTGAAATGCGCAGATATCAGGAGGAACACCGGTGGCGAAGGCGGGTCTCTGGGCCGATACTGACGCTGAGGAGCGAAAGCGTGGGGAGCGAACAGGATTAGATACCCTGGTAGTCCACGCTGTAAACGTTGGGCGCTAGGTGTGGGGGGCCTCTCCGGTTCCCTGTGCCGCAGCTAACGCATTAAGCGCCCCGCCTGGGGAGTACGGCCGCAAGGCTAAAACTCAAAGGAATTGACGGGGGCCCGCACAAGCGGCGGAGCATGCGGATTAATTCGATGCAACGCGAAGAACCTTACCTGGGTTTGACATGGCCGCAAAACCTCCAGAGATGGGGGGTCCTTCGGGGGCGGTCACAGGTGGTGCATGGCTGTCGTCAGCTCGTGTCGTGAGATGTTGGGTTAAGTCCCGCAACGAGCGCAACCCTCGTTCGATGTTGCCAGCGCGTTATGGCGGGGACTCATCGAAGACTGCCGGGGTCAACTCGGAGGAAGGTGGGGATGACGTCAAGTCATCATGCCCCTTATGTCCAGGGCTTCACGCATGCTACAATGGCCGGTACAATGGGCTGCGATACCGTGAGGTGGAGCGAATCCCAAAAAGCCGGTCTCAGTTCGGATCGGGGTCTGCAACTCGACCCCGTGAAGTCGGAGTCGCTAGTAATCGCAGATCAGCAACGCTGCGGTGAATACGTTCCCGGGCCTTGTACACACCGCCCGTCACGTCACGAAAGTCGGCAACACCCGAAGCCGGTGGCCCAACCCTTGTGGAGGGAGCCGTCGAAGGTGGGGCTGGCGATTGGGACGAAGTCGTAACAAGGTAGCCGTACCGGAAGGTGCGGCTGGATCACCTCCTTTCTAAGGAGCACCATCCGTCGAAAGACGGCATGGAGCCCGCACCGTCCGAATGCGATGGTGGGGTGCTCGAATGGCGGAGACACTGGTCAGTCAGGCGCCGGCAACGGCCGGGACTTCCTAGTACAGCTGCTCTTCGGGGTGGTGGGAACGGGTTGGTCCTGGTGCGGCTGGTGACTGGCGTAGAGCACCCTGTTGGGTCCTGAAAGAACAACTTTTGGTTGTTTCTTTCGGAGACTGCTGCGGAGCCCGATGGTGGGTTTCGGGAGTCTGCCAGGCATGGCCTGGTTTCTCATACCGCCGGCGGTGACGTCGGGCTGGTGGGAGACTGTCGGGTTGTGGGTTGGTCGTTTGTTGAGAATTGCACAGTGGACGCGAGCATCTTTGTGGTCAAGTTGTCAAGGGCGAACGGTGGATGCCTTGGCACCAGGAGCCGATGAAGGACGTGGGAGGCCGCGATAGGCCTGGGGGAGCTGTCAACCAAGCTGTGATCCCAGGGTGTCCGAATGGGGGAACCCGGCACCAGTCATGTGGTGTCACCTGCACCTGAACACATAGGGTGTATGGGGGGAACGCGGGGAAGTGAAACATCTCAGTACCCGTAGGAAGAGAAAACAAATAGTGATTCCGTGAGTAGTGGCGAGCGAAAGCGGATTGAGGCTAAACCGGCTGCGTGTGATACCTGTCAGGGGTTGCGTGGTCGGGGTTGTGGGACCCTGCGAAACGAGCTGACACTCGTTTGAGGAGTTACAAAGTCAGTGGCTAGCGGAACAGTCTGGAATGGCTGACCGTAGACGGTGAGAGTCCGGTACGTGAAAGTTGCTGATCTTCTGTGGGTGTTCCCGAGTAGCGGCGGACCCCTGAAATCTGCCGTGAATCTGCCAGGACCACCTGGTAAGCCTAAATACTTCCTGGTGACCGATAGCGGACGAGTACCGTGAGGGAATGGTGAAAAGTACCCCGGGAGGGGAGTGAAATAGTACCTGAAACCGTTCGCCTACAATCCGTCGGAGCCTTGCGGGGTGACGGCGTGCCTTTTGAAGAATGAGCCTGCGAGTTAGTGGCATGTGGCGAGGTTAACCCGTGTGGGGGAGCCGTAGCGAAAGCGAGTCTGAATAGGGCGCTCTGTAGTCGCATGCTCTAGACCCGAAGCGGAGTGATCTAGCCATGGGCAGGCTGAAGCGCGGGTAAGACCGCGTGGAGGGCCGAACCCACCAACGTTGAAAAGTTGGGGGATGACCTGTGGTTAGGGGTGAAAGGCCAATCAAACTCCGTGATAGCTGGTTCTCCCCGAAATGCATTTAGGTGCAGCGTCGCGTGTTTCTTGCCGGAGGTAGAGCACTGGATGGTCTAGGGGGCCCACAAGCTTACCGAAATCAGCCAAACTCCGAATGCCGGTAAGTGAGAGCGCGGCAGTGAGACTGCGGGGGATAAGCTTCGTAGTCGAGAGGGAAACAGCCCAGATCACCAGCTAAGGCCCCTAAGCGTGTGCTAAGTGGAAAAGGATGTGGGGTCGCATAGACAACCAGGAGGTTGGCTTAGAAGCAGCCACCCTTTAAAGAGTGCGTAATAGCTCACTGGTCAAGTGGTTCCGCGCCGACAATGTAGCGGGGCTCAAGCACACCGCCGAAGCTGTGGCATTCACATTTCAACCTCGCGGCGCCTTGATGTGCCGTGCAGGTGTGTGGATGGGTAGGGGAGCGTCGTGCCGGGGGTGAAGCAACGGGGTGACCTAGTTGTGGACGCGGCACGAGTGAGAATGCAGGCATGAGTAGCGAAAGAAGGGTGAGAAACCCTTCCGCCGGATGACCAAGGGTTCCAGGGCCAGGCTAATCCGCCCTGGGTGAGTCGGGACCTAAGGCGAGGCCGAGAGGCGTAGTCGATGGACAACGGGTTGATATTCCCGTACCCGCGAAAGAGCGTCCCTGATGAACCTCGTTGTGCTAACCACCCGAACCGCCGGCGGTCTTCGGACCAAAGGTGGGGAGCGTGGGAACCTGGCGGGTAGTAGTCAAGCGATGGGGTGACGCAGGAAGGTAGCTGAGCCCGGCCGGTGGTTGTGCCGGGGTAAGCGTGTAGGCCGTACCGTAGGCAAATCCGCGGTGCATGTAGGCTGAGACGTGATGCCGAGCCGATTCAGGTGAAGTCAGTGATCCTATGCTGCCGAGAAAAGCCTCTAGCGAGTTCTTAGCGGCCCGTACCCCAAACCGACACAGGTGGTCAGGTAGAGAATACCGAGGCGATCGGGCGAACTGTGGTTAAGGAACTCGGCAAATTGCCCCCGTAACTTAGGGAGAAGGGGGGCCGGAGACGTGAAGCCCCGCGCGGGTGGAGCGTTGTATGGCCGCAGAGAGCAGGGGGAAGCGACTGTTTACTAAAAACACAGGTCCATGCGAAGAAGTAATTCGATGTATATGGACTGACGCCTGCCCGGTGCTGGAACGTTAAGGGGACCTGTTAGCTCTCACGAGCGAAGCGGAGAACTTAAGCGCCAGTAAACGGCGGTGGTAACTATAACCATCCTAAGGTAGCGAAATTCCTTGTCGGGTAAGTTCCGACCTGCACGAATGGCGTAACGACTTCCCCACTGTCTCAACCACAGGCCCGGCGAAATTGCATTACGAGTAAAGATGCTCGTTACGCGCGGCAGGACGGAAAGACCCCGGGACCTTTACTATAGCTTGACATTGGTATCCGAATTAGCTTGTGTAGGATAGGTGGGAGCCGGTGAAGTCCATACGCCAGTATGGGTGGAGGCAATCTTGAAATACCACTCTGGTTGATTTGGGTATCTAACTTCGGACCGTTATCCGGTTCAGGGACAGTGTCTGGTGGGTAGTTTAACTGGGGCGGTTGCCTCCTAAAGGGTAACGGAGGCGCCCAAAGGTTCCCTCAGCCTGGTTGGCAATCAGGTGTTGAGTGCAAGTACACAAGGGAGCTTGACTGTGAGACTGACAGGTCGAGCAGGGACGAAAGTCGGGACTAGTGATCCGGCACTTGCGAGTGGAAGCGGTGTCGCTCAACGGATAAAAGGTACCCCGGGGATAACAGGCTGATCTTCCCCAAGAGTCCATATCGACGGGATGGTTTGGCACCTCGATGTCGGCTCGTCGCATCCTGGGGCTGTAGCAGGTCCCAAGGGTTGGGCTGTTCGCCCATTAAAGCGGTACGCGAGCTGGGTTTAGAACGTCGTGAGACAGTTCGGTCCCTATCCGCCGTGCGCGTAGGATACTTGAGAAGGGCTGTCCCTAGTACGAGAGGACCGGGACGGACGAACCTCTGGTGTGCCAGTTGTCCCGCCAGGGGCACGGCTGGTTAGCTACGTTCGGAAGGGATAACCGCTGAAAGCATCTAAGCGGGAAGCTCGCTTCAAGATGAGGTATCCCACCCACTTTGGTGGGGTAAGGCCCCCAGCTAGACGACTGGGTTGATAGGCCGGAAATGTAAGCCCGGTAACGGGTTCAGTTGACCGGTACTAATAGGCCGAGGACTTGACTACGAAGCTGCTACGCGTCCACTGTGCAACTCTGAACGAGCGAACACCCGTGAGTTAGCCCGGTGTGTTTTGATATGTTCATAGAGTTACGGCGGTCATGGCGGAGGGGAAACGCCCGGTTACATTCCGAACCCGGAAGCTAAGCCCTCCAGCGCCGATGGTACTGCACTCGGGAGGGTGTGGGAGAGTAGGACACCGCCGGACAAACATTCCAGTTGAGGCCACCCCTACGGGGTGGCCTCAACTGCGTTTCCACGCCTTTTCGCAGCAGTCCGCATTTCCACGCTTTTCCCAGCAGTCCGCGTCGGGGAAGGCTCAGTGCCGGGTTCTTCGGAGGGCGGCGCCCGCACTCGACGGCACTGGCCTGTCGGTCTGTGCCGTCGAGTCGTGCCGTCATCCGACGGTGGCGTCCGCCGCCGTCAGGAGGGGCGACGTACCAGGCCGCCCATCTTGACCGCGGTGAACACGGCGGCGGCCAGGGCCACGTCGGACAGGAGCATCAGGCCGATCGCGTAGGAGCCCTGCGAGCCGTACACCCAGCCCATGATGAGTGGGGGGACGAAACCGCCGAGGCCGCCGGCGGCACCGACGAGGCCGGTGACCGCGCCGACCTGATCGGCCGGGGCGACCTTGCCGACCAGGGCGAACACCGCGCCGCTGGCCGCGCCGAGCAGCACCGCCATGCCGAGCAGCGCGATGGTCGCCACCGGCATCAGGGCCGGTTCGAACGCCTGCACGACCGCGAACGCGGCGACCCCGGCGAAGCACCACACCAGCACCGGGACCGGGTGCAGCCGGTCCGACAGCCAACCGCCCACCGGGCGGGCCAGCACGGCGAGGACCACGAAACCCGCGGTGCGCAACGCGCCGTCGGCCGGGCTGAGGTCGTAGGCGGTGCGCAGGTAGGCGGGGAGGTAGACGCTGAACGCAACGAAGCCGCCGAAGCCCACCGCGTACAGGAAGCAGAGCTGCCAGGTGACGGTCAGCCGACCGATCCGGGCGAGCCGCTGCCACGCCGAGCCCTGCGGGCGGGCCCGGCCGGGAGCGTCACGCAGCAGCAGGAACGACAGCACCGCGTACCCGGCGAGGATCGCGGCGACCAGCAGGAACGGCGTCCGCGTGCCGTAGGCGTCGGCGAGGCGGACGGTGGTGAAGTTGGCGATCGCCGTGCCGCCCATGCCGATGCCGAAGACGCCGATGGCGAAGCCGCGGCGGGCCGGCGGGTACCAGCCGGAGACCAGCGGCACACCGACGGCGAACGCGGTGCCGCCGATGCCGAGGAAGAAGCCGGTGAGGATCAGCGCGCCGTAGGAGGAGACCACGCTCAGGGTCAGCACCGGCACGATGGTGGCGACGGTGACCAGGGGAAAGACCACCCGGGCGCCGTACCGGTCGGTGAGCGCGCCCACCGGGATGCGGCCGAGCGAGCCGACCACCACCGGCACGGCCACCAGCAGGGACTGCGCGGTGAAGCTCAGGTCGAGGCGTTCCTTGATGCCCGGGCCGAGCGGACCCAGCAGGGCCCAGGCCCAGAAGTTGACCAGGAAGCCGAGGGTGGCCAGGACGAGTTGGAGCGTGGCTCCGGACCGGCCCGGGGCGGAGGCGCCGGGGCCGTCGTCGCGCGCCTCACCTGGCGTACGCCGGGTGTCCTGGCCCTGTGTCTCACGGGCGATCTTCATCGCTGCTCTCCGCTGGTCGTCGGGGATCGGCCGGGGCCGGCCGGAAGGGGAGGGAAAAATTCCGCTTCACCGTCATGAGAATCGGCCCGCCGATCCGGCCCGGGCAGGGCCGTAGGTCCCGCATCGGTGGGGCCCCCGGGCCCGGGAAGCCACCGCTAGGGGACGGTGAGGAGCGACACCGCGTCATCCGGCCGCCAACCGGGCGGGACGACGGCGAACGCGTCGGCGGTCGCGGCGGCGCCGAGGTAGCCGGGGTGGGCGTCGAGTCCCACGCTGGCGGCCAGCCCCACCGTCGTCGCGGTGACCCGGGCACCGGCCGGCACCAGTTCCTGGCCGCGTCGCGCGTATTCCCCGGCCCGGCGGATGTGCCTGCGCCAGCGGGCGGGGGTGCCCGGCGAGCACCCGCCCGACCACCCGCCACGGACCGTCGCGGCCACCGCGTACCCGTCCATCGCGGAGTTGTCGAAGCCGGGCAGGGGCACCGCCGCGCGGGCGGGGCGGCCAGGGTCCGCCCGGTCGCCGCCGCGAGCGACACCGACTCGGGCGGCAGGGTCGCCGCGAGGGTCCGCGCCGCCACCCAGTCCGTGGCCGGTCGCGCGGAGGGCCCGCGGTGGGGGCGGTCCGCTGCGATGGTCACGGTGTCCTCCCCATCATCGGCGCGAGCGGGTCCGGTCGCCGCGGGCGGTGGGCAGCCGGGGCGGCCCTTCCCAGCCGGGGCGGGTCGGCCGCAGCCCGGGCCGGTCGTCCCGGCTGCGATAGACGACGTACGGGCGGGTGGCGTAGCCGACGGGCGCGCTGAACGCGTGCACGAGCCGGGTGAACGGCCAGAAGGCGAAGAGCGCGAAGGCGGCCAGGATGTGGATCTGGAAGCCCACCGGTACGTCGGCCATCACCTCCGGGTCGGGGCTGAGGTAGAACAGCGACCGGAACCACGGGGAGACGGTCTCCCGGTAGTCGTAGCCGTCCCCGAGCACGTTGGCGCGTACGGTGGCGAGCAGTCCGAGGACGATCACCCCGGCGAGGACCACGTACATCGCCTTGTCGTTGCGGGTGGTGGCGGCGAAGACCGGCCCGGTCAGCCGCCGCCGCAGGATCAGGATGCCCAGCCCGATCAGGGTGCACAGGCCCGCCACGGTGCCGATGAAGACGGCCGTCAGGTGGTAGGTGTGTTCGGTGACGCCGACCGCCTCGGTCCAGGACTTCGGGATCACCAAGCCGCCGACGTGTCCGACCAGGACCATCAGCACCCCGAAGTGGAACAGCGGGCTGCCCCACCGCAGGATGCTGCTCTCGTAGAGCTGCGACGAGCGGGTGGTCCAGCCGAACTTGTCGTAGCGGTGGCGCCAGATCAGGCCGCCGACCAGCACCGCCATCGCCAGGTACGGGTACACGACCCAGAGCAGGATGTTCATCGGGGCCCTCTCTCGTTCGCGACTGCGGTACTCCGCTGCGCTGCGTTCCTCGCGCTCACCGACGGCCTCCAGTCGTATCCACCAGCCCGAACGGTTCCAGCCCGACCTGCTCGACCGGTGGCCCGGTGCGGGCCAGCCGGGCGGCGGCGGCGATGTCGCCGGGCTGGGCGGGCGGCAGCATCTCGCGGACCGCCTGCACCGCCTGCCGGTACACGGACTTCTCCCGGCCCAGCGCCTCGGCCAGCAGGTCCAGGCCGACCCGGTTCTCCCGCAGCAGCCGCCACCCGCCGTCGTCGACGGCGGCCAGGTCGAGCACCGCGGGCAGGAAGTCGGGCAGCTCGCCGTCCACGACGGCCAGCCCGGCCCACTTGTACGCGGCGGCGAAGTCGACCAGCGCCTCGCCACGACGGCGGGTGTCGCCGCAGGTGTAGTAGGTCAGGTGCAGGCAGCAGCGGCGGCGGAAGTCGAAGACCTCCACGTAGGCGGACCGCAGGTCGACTCCGGCGGTGGTCTCCCGGTGGGCGACGAGGTCGCGCAGCGGGTCGGCCACCGCGTCCGGCAGGCCGTCGAGGGCGGCGCGGACGGTGGGCAGCGCCGCCAGCACCTCCTCGTCGGGATAGCGCAGCAGCAGGGACGCCGCGCGGGCGGCCACCGCCCGCCAGGTCGGCTGGCTCACGGCTTACCTCCGTCGACGTGTTCGGATTCGGTGCGCCGGGGCGGGAAGAGACCCCGGGGGGTGCCCTTGCCGTCCCAGTTGAGCAGATTGACCCGGCGTGGTTCGTCGCCCGGGTCGGTGAAGCCCTCGGCGGTCTGCCGGTCGCGCAGCATGTGGAAGGTCTCCACCTGCACCGGCACGGGCGTGCCGGAGGACTCCCCGAAGGGTCCCTGCCCGTACGGGCCGCCGCCGCCCATGCCGGGGCCGCCCTCGTAGTCCAGGCTGCACTCGGTGGCGATCTTCTCCAGCCGGTGCGCGTCCTCGGCGTGCGCGGCGGGGATGACGTACCGCTGCTCGTACTTGGCGATGGCGAGCAGGCGGTACATGTCGTCCATCTGCTCGCCGGTCATCCCGACGGCGGCGGCGATGGACTCGTCGCGCTCCTCGCCCAGGTTGACCCGGCGCTGGTAGGCGCGCATCGCGGCGAGCCGGTTGAGCACCCCGCGTACCGGTGCCGGGTCGCCGGCGGTGAAGAGCTCGGCGAGGTAGTCCACCGGGATGCGCAGGGCGTCGATGGCGCCGAAGAGGTTGCCGGCCTCCTCCGCGTCGTGGCCGGTCTCGCGCAGCGCGTCGGCCACCGGCGACAGCGGCGGGATGTACCAGACCATCGGCATGGTCCGGTACTCCGGGTGCAGCGGCAGCGCCACCTCGTACCTCATGATGAGGTCCCAGATGGGGGAGCGTTGCGCCGCGTCGATCCAGTCGTCGGGGATGCCCGCCTCGCGGGCGGCGGCGACCACGGCCGGGTCGTGCGGGTCGAGGAAGACCGAGCGCTGCGCGTCGTACAGGTCGTGTTCGTCCTTCATGGCAGCGGCCTCGGCGACCCGGTCGGCGTCGTAGAGCATCAGCCCGAGGTAGCGCAGCCGGCCCACGCAGGTCTCCGAGCAGATGGTGGGCTGGCCGATCTCGATGCGCGGGAAGCAGAAGGTGCACTTCTCGGCCTTGCCGGTGCGGTGGTTGAAGTAGACCTTCTTGTACGGGCAGCCGGTCACGCACATCCGCCAGCCGCGGCAGCGGTCCTGGTCGACCAGGACGATGCCGTCCTCGGCCCGCTTGTAGATCGCGCCGGACGGGCAGGACGCTGCGCAGGACGGGTTGAGGCAGTGCTCGCAGATCCGCGGCAGGAAGAACATGAAGGTCTTCTCGAACTCCTGCTTCACCTGGCCGGAGACCTTCGCCAGCACCGGGTCGCCGGCGGCGATCTCGTTGCCGCCGGCGAGGGAGTCGTCCCAGTTGGCGCTCCAGGTGATCTTCGTGTCCTCGCCGGTGAGCAGCGACTTCGGCCGGGCCACCGGGGTGTCGTCGCCGGCCGGCGCGTTGATCAGGTGCTCGTAGTCGTACGTCCACGGCTCGTAGTAGTCCTGCATGGAGGGCAGCTTCGGGTTGGCGAAGACGCTGAACAGCTTCTTCACCCGGCCGCCGGAGCGCGGCTTGAGCTTGCCGGAGCGGGTCCGCACCCAGCCGCCCTGCCAGCGTTCCTGGTTCTCGTAGGTGCGCGGGTAGCCCTGCCCGGGGCGGGTCTCCACGTTGTTGAACCAGACGTACTCGACGCCCGAGCGGTTCGTCCACGCCTGCTTGCACGTCACCGAGCAGGTGTGGCAGCCGATGCACTTGTCGAGGTTCATCACCATCGCCATCTGTGCCATGACCCGCATCAGTACTGCACCTCCTGGGAGCGGCGGCGGATCACGGTGACCTCGTCGCGTTGGTTGCCGGTCGGGCCGAGGTAGTTGAAGGCAAAGGAGAGCTGCGCGTACCCGCCGATGAGGTGAGTGGGCTTGACCAGCAGTCGGGTCAGCGAGTTGTGGATGCCGCCGCGCCGGCCGGTGGTCTCCGACTTCGGCACGTCGATCACCCGTTCCTGGGCGTGGTACATGTAGACCGTGCCCTCGGGCATCTTGTGGGTGACCACGGCCCGGCAGACCACCACGCCGTTGCGGTTGACCGCCTCGATCCACTCGTTGTCGCGGACGCCGATCTTCGCCGCGTCGGCCTCGCTCATCCACATCGTCGGCCCGCCCCGGGACAGGGTGAGCATGATCAGGTTGTCCTGGTATTCCGAGTGGATGGACCACTTCGAGTGCGGGGTGAGGTACCGGACGGTGATCTCCAGCTCGCCGTTGCGGCCGAGTCTCGGCTCGTGGAAGAGCTTGTGCATGTCCAGCGGGGGTCGGAAGATCGGCAGCGCCTCGCCGGCCTCGTGCATCCAGTCGTGGTCGAGGAAGAAGTGCTGGCGGCCGGTGAGCGTGTGCCAAGGCTTGAGCCGCTCGGTGTTGATGGTGAACGGCGAGTAGCGCCGGCCGCCGTGCTCGCTGCCCGACCACTCCGGGCTGGTGATCACCGGCACCGGGCGGGACTGCGTGTCGGCGAAGGTGATCTGCTTGCCCTCGTGCTCGGCGGCCAGGTCCGCCAGGCGTACCCCGGTGCGTTTCTCCACGTCCCGGAAGCCGGCGGTGGCGACCCGGCCGTTGGTGGTGCCCGACAGCGCCAGGATCGCCTCGCAGGCGTGCGTGTCCCGGGCCAGCGACGGCCGCCCGTCGGCGACGCCGCCACGGATCTCGCCGTTGGAGTGCCGCAGGTATTCCACCTCGGGGCGGACGTCGACCGAGAAGCCCTTGCCGGTGGTGCCGAGGGTGTCCATCAGCGGTCCGAGCGCGGCCATCTGGTCGGCGATCGCGCCGTAGTCCCGCTCGACCACCACCAGCTTCGGCATGGTCCGGCCGGGCACCGGGGTCTCGCCGGTGACCGCCCAGTCGCGGACCCGGCCGTGCGGCGTCGCCATCGCGTCCGGGGTGTCGTGCAGCAGCGGCGCCGCGACCAGATCCTTGCGTACGCCCAGCCGGGGCCCGGCGAGCGCGGCGAACGCCTTCGCGATGCCGTGGAACGCGTCGAAGTCGGTCCGGGTCTGCCACGGCGGGTTGATCGCCGGGGTGAACGCGTGCACGAACGGGTGCATGTCGGTGCTGCTCAGGTCGTGCTTCTCGTACCAGGTGGCGGCGGGCAGCACGATGTCGGAGAAGAGCGTCGTGGAGGTCATCCGGAAGTCGAGGCTCAGCAGCAGGTCGAGCTTGCCCTCCGGGGCCTCCGCCCGCCAGGTCACGTCCTTCGGCCGCAGCTCCTGCGGCGCCTCCTCGGCGCGCAGGTTCGCGTCGGTGCCGAGCAGGTGGCGCAGGAAGTACTCGTTGCCCTTGGCCGACGAGCCGAGCAGGTTGGCCCGCCACACGGTCAGCACGCGGGGCCAGTTCTCCGGCGCGTCCGGGTCGGCGCAGGCGAACTTCACCTCCCCCCGGCCCAGCCGCTCGGCGACCCAGCCGGCCGGGTCGTCGGGTCGGGCGGCGAGGGCCTCGTCGGCCAGGTCGAGAGGGCTGCGGTCGAAGGTCGGCATCGACGGCATCCAGCCCGCCCGCGCCGACTGGGCCAGCAGGTCCATGGTGTGCTTGCCGGCGAACGCGCCGGTGCCGGTGGGGGAGGCGACCGCGTCGGCGGAGTAGGTGTCGTAGCGCCACTGGTCGGTGTGCACGTACCAGAAGGCGGTGCCGATCATCTGCCGTGGCGGGCGGACCCAGTCCAGGCCGAAGGCGAGCTGCGCCCAGCCGGTCGCCGGGCGGCACTTCTCCTGCCCGACGTAGTGCGCCCAGCCGCCGCCGTTGACGCCCTGACAGCCGGTGAGGGTCACCAGCGCCAGAATCGCCCGGTAGGTGGCGTCGGAGTGGAACCAGTGGTTGGTGCCCGCGCCGAGCAGGATCATCGACCGGCCGCCGGAGCGTTCCGCGTTGTCGGCGAACTCCCGCGCCACCCGGGCCACCTGCGCCGCCGGCACGCCGGTGATCGGCTCCTGCCACGCGGGCGTGTACGGCGCGTCGACGTCGTCGTAGTCGGTCGGCCACCGCCCGGGCAGCCCTTCCCGGCCGACCCCGTACTGGGCCAGCAGCAGGTCGAAGACGCTGGTCACCAGCTGGCCGTTCACCGTGCGGGTCGGCACGCCGCGGCGCAGCACCTGCGGGGTGTCGGTGTCGAACCGGGGCAGCTCCACCTCGACCCCGTCGCCCGCGCCGAGGCAGGTCAGGGCCGGCTCGAGGTCGCCCAGGTCGAGGTTCCACTGGCCCTGCTGCTCGCCCCAGCGGTGCCCGAGGCTGCCGCGCGGCACGGCGGGCGTGTCGGTCGCCGAGTCCCACAGCACCGTCCGGAAGGCCGCCTCCCGGTCCGTCTCGCCGAGGTCCTCGGCGGTGAGGAACTTCCCCGGCCGGTACGCCCCGTCGGCGCCCGGTTCGAGGGTGACCAGGAACGGCAGGTCGGTGAACCTGCGGACGTAGTCGACGAAGCGTGGGGTGCGCCGGTCGACGAAGAACTCCTTGAGGACGACGTGCCCCATCGCCATCGCCAGGGCCCCGTCGCTGCCGGGCTGCGCGGGCAGCCACTCGTCGGCGAACTTGACGTTGTCGGCGTAGTCGGGGCTGACCACGACGACCTTCTGACCCCGGTAGCGGGCCTCGGCCATCCAGTGCGCGTCGGGGGTGCGGGTCACCGGGACGTTGGAACCCCACATGACGAAGTAGGAGGCGTCCCACCAGTCGCCGGACTCGGGCACGTCGGTCTGGTCGCCGAAGACCTGCGGGGAGGCGACCGGCAGGTCGGCGTACCAGTCGTAGAACGACAGCATCGAGCCGCCGAGCAGGGACAGGAAGCGGGCGCCGACGGCGTGCGACACCATCGACATCGCCGGGATGGGGGAGAAGCCGGCGACCCGGTCCGGGCCGTACTCGGCGATCGTGTGCACGTGCGCGGCTGCGATCATCTCCTGCGCCTCGTCCCAGCCGATCCGCACCAGACCGCCCTTGCCGCGCGCCTTCTGGTAGCGGCGGCGGCGCTCCGGGTCGCCCTGGATGTCCGCCCAGGCGGCCACCGGGTCACCGAGCCGGGCCTTCGCCTCCCGGTACATCTCCACCAGCACCCCACGGGCGTACGGGTAGCGCACCCGGGTGGGGGAGTAGGTGTACCAGGAGAAGGCGGCACCCCGGGGGCAGCCGCGCGGCTCGTACTCGGGGCGGTCGGGTCCGACGCTCGGGTAGTCGGTCTGCTGCTGCTCCCAGGTGATGATGCCGTCCTTGACGTACACCTTCCAGGAGCACGAGCCGGTGCAGTTCACCCCGTGCGTGGAGCGGACCACCTTGTCGTAGGACCAGCGGTCCCGGTAGAAGGCGTCCGCCTCCCGGCCGCCGATCTGGTGCAGCGTTCGGCCGTCGGCGGACACCTCGGCCCGGCGTACCAGGCCGCCCACCGCCAGCAGCGCCCGTCCCGCACCCTCGGTCGCTCGCGACATACGCCTCATTCCTCCGATAGATCGCCGTGAATCCCACGTTGGCGGGATGTGCCAGGAAGCGCAACCGCAGCGAGGGCGTCCCGGCCATCGTGCCGGGGCGCTTTCCCGCCGAACCGGGCCGAAGGTCCCGAGATCATCGGCGTTGTGCCTGCTCCCGGTTCCCGGCGACGGCGGGGGCCGGGTCGCCGGCCCAGGTGCGCGGGCGTACCGGACCGGGCAGGTCGATGCCTCGGTGCCGCGCCCGGCACGAGGTGGCTCGCTAGACGCGATCTGTGTTTCGTGTAATGTGGTTCGTGAATCGAGATGGCAGTGAGAGGGGTCGACGATGACCGTGTCGGAGCTCGTGGAGACCAGCGGGCCGGCGGACGCGCCGGTTGCCGTGCCGGTGACGGTGGCGCGCGGGGACGGGATCGGGCCGGAGATCATGGACGCCACGCTCCGGGTGCTGGAGGCGGCCGGGGCCCGGCTGGCCGTGGAGGAGATCCACATCGGGGAATCGGTGTACGCCCGTGGCCACAGCGCCGGCATCGCGCCGGAAGCCTGGGAGTCGCTGCGCCGCACCCGGGTGTTCCTCAAGGCGCCCGTCACCACCCCGCAAGGGGGCGGATTCAAGTCGCTGAACGTGACCATCCGCAAGTCGTTGGGGTTGTTCGCCAACGTACGTCCCTGCGTGACGTACGCGCCGTTCGTGCCGACCGGACATCCCGAGATGGATGTCGTGATCGTGCGCGAGAACGAGGAGGACCTCTACGCCGGGATCGAGCACCGCCAGACCGACGAGGTCACCCAGTGTCTGAAACTGATCTCCCGACCGGGATGTGAACGGATCGTGCGGTACGCGTTCGACTACGCCCGCCGCCACGGTCGGTCCAAGGTCACCTGCCTGACCAAGGACAACATCATGAAGCTCACCGACGGTCTGTTCCACCGGGTCTTCGACGAGGTGGCCGCCGACTATCCGGAGATCACCGCCGAGCACTGGATCGTCGACATCGGGGCGGCGAGACTGGCCGACACCCCGGAGGACTTCGACGTCATCGTCACCCCCAACCTCTACGGCGACGTGCTCTCCGACGTGGCCGCGCAGATCGCCGGCTCGGTCGGGCTGGCCGGCTCGGCCAACATCGGCGAGCACGCGGCGATGTTCGAGGCCATCCACGGCTCCGCGCCGCCGCTGGCCGGTCGGGACGTCGCGAACCCCTCCGGACTGCTGCTCGGGGCGGTGATGATGCTCGTGCACATCGGCCAGCCCGAGGTCGCCGAACGGGTCCACAACGCCTGGCTGGCCACCCTGGAGGCGGGTGTCGTCACGCCTGACGTCGCCGGCCCGGGCACCAGCCCGGTGGGCACGCGGGCGTTCGCCGACGCGATCATCGATCGGCTCGGCCGGCGACCGGTGACCCTGGCCCCGGTCGCCTATCCGGCCGGGCAGCAGCAGTTCGCCGTCCCGACCGCCGCGACCCGCCCGGCGCAGCGCAAGACGATGGACGGGGTCGACGTGTTCCTCGACCACTCCGACCGCGACCCGGACGCGCTCGCCGCCGCGCTCGTGCGGGCGGCCGAGGGCGCCCCGCTACGGCTGCAGATGATCACGAACCGAGGCGTGAAGGTGTGGCCCGACGGGCTTCCCGAAACCTTCTGCACCGACCACTGGCGAGCCCGCTTCCAGTCGTCCCGGTCCGGCGCGACCGACCGGCGGGACGTGGTGGACCTGCTGGATCGACTCGACCGCGCCGGGCTCGACTTCGTCAAGACCGAGGGTCTCTACCGCTTCGACGGCGAACCGGGCTACTCCCTCGGACAGGGTCAGTGACGATCCCACCCACCGGGGCCCACCGGCGAGGACCGTCGTCGTCATGACCGGTCCGCCCTCCGCCGCCTCGGGGCGATTGTGCCCGAACCCCGGCGGAGGGCCGGTGCGGATACCTAGGGTGGCGCCCATGGCGCACCATCCGGACACCGGCGACCGCTACCGGCGGCTGCGCGGTTTCAACGTCCTCGTCGGTCTGCTGCTGGCCGCCGAGGGCGGCTGGATGTGGGCGGCGAGCAACGACCTGTCGCTGCCGGTCACCGCCTCCTACCTGACCGCGGACCCGGTGACGCTGCGGGACGCCACGCTCCCGGAGGTGGCCTTCCGGGTCGCGATCGGACCGACGGTGGCGGTCTTCCTGCTCCTCGCCGCGCTCGACCACCTCGTCACCGCCGCCCCCGGCGTGCACCGCTGGTACGAGCGCAACCTGGACCGGCGCAGGAACTATGCCCGCTGGATCGAGTACTCGGTCAGCGCCTCGATCATGATCGTGCTGATCGGCCTGCTCGTCGGGATCCGCGATCTCGCGGCGGTGATCGGGATCTTCGCCGCGAACACCGCGATGATCCTGTTCGGCCTGCTGATGGAGCGCCAGCAGACGCCGGGACGGGCCGACTGGAGCGCGTTCTGGTTCGGCTCGCTGATCGGCCTGGCCCCCTGGCTGGCGATCGTCGTCTACGTCGCGCAGCCGCCGGAGATTCCCGGCTTCGTGTGGGCGATCATCGTCGTCCAGTTCCTCCTCTTCACGAGCTTCGCACTCAACATGGCACTGCAGTACGCCCGGCGCGGCCGGTGGCGTGACTACCGCTACGGCGAGGTCGGGTACATCGTGCTCAGCGTGGTGGCCAAGTCCGCGCTGGCCTGGCTGATCTACGCCAACGTGCTGCGCACCTGACCGGCCCGCCCGGAACGCCGACAGCGGCCACGCCGTGCGTGCCGGGTCAGTGGGCCACCCCGGCCGTCGGGGTGATCCGGTCCCAGGCGGGGATCGGCAGTGCGATCACCGCGGCCGGGAAGAGCCCGTGCTCCTCGTTGTCGATGTGCCGGTGCAGTCGGTCGAGGGCGGCCAGCACCGCGGGCCAGTCGGGGTCGGCCCGGTCGACGGCCCCCAGCGCGCCGTGGATGTCGTCGTGCTCCGCGCAGAGCTTCTCCACCGCCGCGGCCAGGCTGCCCTCGGCCCGCAGCTCCTGGAAGAGGCCGTTCTCCTCGGTGGTGGTGTGCGGCATCAGCAGGGCGAGCAGCGCGTCGAGCGCCGGCAGCGGGTCGGCGTCGCCGGACCGTACCGCCGCGTGGAGCCGGCCCGCCGCGTCGGCGATCGCCTCGTGCTCGGCGGAGAGCCGGCCGATCAGCGGGAAGTCCCGGCAGCCGCAGTAGTTGCACATGACCCCATCCTGCGGACCGGCAACCCGGGTCAGCAGGGCCGAACGGCCCGGTGCGCCGGGACGGCGGGCCCTGCCCCGACCGTCCCGGCGCTCGGCAGACTGCTCACACCGTGACCGGCTCGCGGGACAGCCGGATCTGCCACACGTCCGGCCCGTCCCGCAGCCACTCGGTGGTCACCCCGCCCCGGTAACGGGCCTCGACCTCGGCCGGCAGCGGGCGGGGTGCGTGCGGGGCGACCAGCACCAGCGCCCGGCCGGCGGGCAGCGCGTCCAGTGCCGCCAGCACCCGGGCGTGGCGCCGGCCGTGCGGCAGCAGCCGGACGTCCAGCCGGGGGTCGATGCTCAGCATCGCGGCCGGCGCGTCGGCCGGACCCTGGTCGCCGCCGCAGCCGCAGCCACCCCCGCCGCAGCCACCCGACGTCTCCGAGGAGCCGAGCAGATCGTGCATGCCGTCCAGCAGGGTCGCCAGCGAGACGTCGTCGGCGGCCACCAGCAGCGGGACGATCAGGTCGTTCTCCTTGGCGAGGTGGACGGCGAAGAGCGCGGTGAGGGCGCGCGCGGCGGCGGCGAGGCGTACCGGTCAGTCGGTCGCCGACAGCTCGGCGACCAGGGCGGTCAGCGCCCGGTGCTCGTCGCGCATGCCGCGCACCAGCAGCTCGGCCTCGGGGCGGTCACCGGCGGCCGGATGGACATGGAACCCTCCCGGGTTTTGACGACGAATGACGTTGTAACGTTAATCATCGTGGAAACCCCGAGAACAGGGCCGATCGGCGAGACCATCGACCCGCACCGCCACCGGGCGCTCGGCACCGCCAGCCGGGCGTCGATCCTGGAGCTGGTGCGCGCCGCCGGTGCCGGCATGACCATCGCCGAGGTGGGCGAGCGGACCGGACTGCACCTGTCCACCATCCGTACCCACCTCGACCGCCTGGTCGACGCCGGGCTGCTGGTCAAGGCGCGGGCCAGCGGCGGTCAGCCCGGACGGCCGGCGTGGCGCTACCGGGCGGCCGTGGCCGGGGCGCCGGCCCCGCCGTACCGGCGCTCGCCGCCGCGCTGCTCGACCACCTGTCCCGCCGCGGCGGCGACGTCCGACCGGAGGCCACCCGCGCCGGCCATGACTGGGGTCGCCACCTCGCGGCGGCCACCGCCCCCGGCCAGCAGCCGGTCGACACCCTGCTGGACGTGCTGCGGGGCCTGGGCTTCAGCCCTCGCCGGCAGGAGACGGCCGACGGCAGGACCGAGGTCCACCTGCACACCTGCCCCTTCCTGGAGCTGGTCCACCGCAACCCCGACGCGATCTGCGCGCTGCACGTCGGCGTCGTACGCGGCGTGCTCGACCACGCCGGCGCCCCACCGGCCGGCGCCGTGCTGGAGCCCTTCGGCGCGCCCGACGCCTGCGTGGTGCGGCTGGCCCTGCCGCCGCGCGAGTCGACATGACCGCCCGGCCGCTCGGCACCCGCTGGGCCCTGCTCGCCCCCGCCTGCTCCGGCGCCGGGGGAGTGGCCCTGGTGCTCACCGGGCCGAGCCTCGCCGGCCGGCTGCTGCTCATGCTCGCCTCGGTGCTGTTGCTGCTGGTCTACCGGCGGCTGTGGCGACGGCAACCCGGCCCGGCCCTGCTGGCCCAGGCCACCGGCGCGTCGAGCTGGTACGCCGCCACCCTGCTCTGGCTCGCCGGCTTCACCGTGCCCGAGATCGTGCCCTGGCTGGCCACCTTCGTCGTCGCCACCATCGCCGGGGAACGGCTCGAACTCGCCCACCTCGGCCTGCCCCGCAACGGCACACCCTGGTTCCTCGCCGCCCTCGCCACGCTGACCGCCGGGGCCACCGCCACCGCCCTGTGGCCGACCGTCGGGACCACGGGATCGACTTCCACGCCGGCGCCGTCGCCCCGGACGCGGTGATGCGGCCGATCGATCCCGGACAGCAGCTCACCTACCGGTTCACCGCCACCCGGGCCGGCATCTGGATGTACCACTGCTCGACCATGCCGATGCTGCACCACATCGGCAACGGCATGTACGGGGCGGTCATCATCGACCCGCCCGACCTGCCCCGGGTCGACCGGGAGTACGTCCTGGTCCAGTCCGAGTTCTATCCCGGCCCCGACGGTGAGCCCGGCGACCTCGCCAAGATGCAGGCGAACCGCCCCGACGCGGTGGTCTTCAACGGCTACCCCGCCCAGTACGACCACCGGCCACTGCCCGCGCGCGCCGGCGAACGGGTCCGGGTCTGGGTGCTCGACGCCGGCCCCGACCGCAGCGGCTCCTTCCACGTCGTCGGCACCCAGTTCGACACCGTCTACGCCGAGGGACGCTGGCTGAGCCGGCCGACCGATCCCGGCGGCGCCCAGGTGCTGCCCCTCGCCCCGGCCGAGGGCGGCTTCGTGGAGCTGGTCCTCCCCGCGCCGGGCCACTACCCCTTCGTCGATCACGTCATGGTCGACGCCGAACGGGGCGCCCGGGGCGCCTTCGAGGTGAGGTGAGGCCATGTCCACCGCCGTCCACACCGCTCGACCGGTGCCCGCCCGCCGCCGGCTGCGCCGGTTCCTGCCACCGCAGCACGGCGCCTGGGCGATGCTGCTGCTGCCGTACACCGCCGGGGTGGTCCTGGTGGGGTGGCGCTGGTCGGACCTGCCGCTGCTCGGCGCCTGGCTGGCCGGCTACTTGTTCTCCTACTACGCCTTCCAGGCGGTCAAGAGCCGCCGGCCGCGCCGCTACACCGACCAGCTGTTGGTCTACGGCCTGCTCACCGCGCCGCTCGCGGCGACGGTGCTGGCGGCCCGCCCGGCGGTGCTCTGGTACGCCCCCGGCTACGCCGTCCTGCTCGCGGTGAACGCCGGGTACGCCTGGCGACGGCGGGAGCGGGCCCTGCTCAACGACCTCGCCTCGGTGGCGCAGAGCTGCCTGCTGGTCTTCGTCCTGGCCACCGTCGCCCACGTGCCGCCCGCCGAGGTGGTGCCCGCATCCGTCGCCCTGGCGCTCTATCTCACCGGCACCGTCCTCTATGTCAAGACGATGATCCGGGAACGGGGCGATGCCCGCTACCTGCGCCTCTCCATCGGCTTCCATGCCGTCGCGCTGGCCGTGGCGACGTGGCTCGACCCGCTGCTCGCCCCGGTCTTCCTGCTGCTGCTGGCCCGGGCCGTGGCGCTCCCGGGCCGGCGGCTGCGACCCGCGCCGGTCGGCGTGATCGAGATCCTCTGCAGCCTGCTCGTCCTGGCCGTGGTCCTGGTCGCGCGCTGACCGTCCGGTCCCGCCGGCACCGGTGCGGGCCGTCCCCGCCACGAGGTGCGCGCTGGTGATCGCCTCGCTACCATGGGTCGACGTTTTCCGCTCCAGAGAGGCCGTCCCCGCGTGCGCCGTCCCACCAGTCGACCCGAGCCCTCGGCGATGCCCGGGCGGCCGGTGTCGCGGCCCGGCGACGGGCGGGGCCGGCTCGCCCGGCGGGTCCTCCTGGTCGGCGCCGCCGTGGGTGCCGGCTTCCTGGCGGCCGCCCTGTTCGGCGGACCGGCCGCCGCGAGCGGGACCGACCGTGGCACCGCCGGCGACCAGCCCTGGTCTCCACGGTGGTCGGTGCGACCGTGCGGGTCGCCCTGGGTGCCCGTGCCGACCACCCGCCCCCGTCCACCGGCCGACGCTGACGGACGCCCCGTCCAGCGCCTCCGCCGTCCCGCCGGTCGACGACCCGGCCGTCGCGCTGCGCCCCGAGGAGCCGGCGACCTCCCGACCGACGAGGCCGACCCGACCGGTGCGCACGCCGGCCCGGACCGAGGCGTCCGGTGGCGGGACCGACGAGGCCCGTCCGGGTGTGCTGCCCGCGCGGGTCGGACCCGGCTGGCCGCGCCGCCCGGACCGGCGAGCCGCTGCCGACGACCCCGGGCCGCGGGCCACCTCTCGGCTGCCCCGGCCACTCACCGACGTGGCGGTCGCACCCGGGTCGGCCGCCGGACCGTCCGTCGTGGCGTCCGTCGTCGCCCCGTTGCGGCAGGTGGTGCGGACCGTCTGCGCCGGTCCGGTCGGGACCGTCGTCACCGCTCTGACCCGGGTCACCGACGCCGTGCTGGCACCCGTCCTCGGCGCGGTCACCGGTCCGATCCTCGCGCCGCCGTCCGGTCCGCCGCCACCACTGTCACCACCGTCGACGCCACCGGCGCCACCGGCCAGGTCGGGGACGGCTCCGGTGAGCGGCCCACCGGCCGCTCCGGTGCCCGCCGCCCCGGGCACTTCCGCTGCGCCGCAGCCGGGCCTGGTGCCGCCCGTGGCGACCGGGTCCGTGACACCAGCGCCGCCGTCGGCCACCGGGTTCGGACCGGTGCGGTCGGCCGGGCGGGCCGGACCCGCCGCACCGGCCCGGCTGGCACCGGGTCGTTCCCTCGTCCCACCGGGCCGCTACCCCCCGGCCGAGCAGGCCGTCGTCGCGGTCCCGCACGATCTGCGCCCGGCCCGGCTCCCCGTCGCGCTCGGCTCGCGGTCCCGGTGTGCGCGGGAGCCCGGCCCACGGGGCCCGGCCGCTCGTCGTCCCCGGTCGCTTCCCGTCGACGGTCGCCCGCCCCGGCTGAGCCCGCTCCACCCGCCCGGTGACCGGCCCGTACGCGGGCCCTCGTCCACCGGCGCGGTCGAGCGGCGCCCGTGCCGTCCGCCGTGGCGGCCCGCGCGCCTGGGCCTGTTCGTCTTCGCGTCTGCGATCGGCCCGACCGGGTGCAGGACCCGGCCGGGGTCGGCGTGACGCGTACCCCGAGATCGGAGAGACGTGGCGATCCACGTTGTCGTGGCCGAGGAGATGGGTCTGTTCCGTGGTGCACTCTGCGCCGCGCTGTCGAGTGAGGAGGGCATGACTGTCGTCGCCGACGTGGCGGGCGACGACGACCTGGTGACGGCCGTCCGGCGCTACCGGCCGGAGGTGGTGGTGCTGACGTTGGCGTCGGAGCTGCCCGATCCGGTCGCGACGGTGACCAAGCTGGGCGTGGAGGTGCCGGACACCGCGGTGCTGGTGATGAGCCACCGGTGGAGTCCGGCGTTGGTGGAGGCGGCGCTGGCGGCCGGGGCGCGGGGCCTCATCGGCAAGGACGGCTGCCTCGCGGACCTGGTGCGGGCGATACGCGCGCTCGCCGCCGGGGAGCGGGCGATCGATCCGGCGGCCGCGATGGCGGTGCTGAGCCCTCCGGAGGTCCCGCTGACCGCAAGGGAGCTGGACGTGTTGCGGGTGGCCGCCGAGGGCCTTCCGGTGAAGGAGATCGCCGCCCGGCTCTTCCTGGCGCACGGCACGGTGCGCAACCACCTGTCCGCCATCCTGCGCAAGACCGGGGCGCGCAACCGGATGGAGGCCGTGTGGCACGCGCGGCGGGAGGGCTGGTTGTAGTCGTCGGTGGGTGGGTTCCGGCGACCGTGCCGGGACCCGCCGCGTCGGGTCACCGCACCACCGGCACCGGAACCGCCTTTATTGCACGTTTTGTCTCATATGAGCACTCTGTTGGTTTTCGCATCCATATGCTCGACGTGTCAATCCAGTACGCGACCCAGGACCGCCTCGCGCTGTGCGCTGCCGGCACCCGTGCACCACCAGCCGGGCGGTCCTGGGCCTCGACGGCCGGAACCCACGGAGATGCGTGAGACACGATGATG
The DNA here is from genome assembly GCF_022747945.1 of Micromonospora sp. R77. Lineage (NCBI taxonomy): Bacteria > Bacillati > Actinomycetota > Actinomycetes > Micromonosporales > Micromonosporaceae > Micromonospora > Micromonospora sp. R77. The sequence continues at coordinate 6,891,255 of NZ_JALDST010000001.1, read as the reverse complement.
GACGCGGAAACCCTGGTGCTGCCCCGGCTCGGGTCGGCCGAGACGCGCGTCGAGGACCCCTGGGGAGAGGACTCCGGCGCCGACCCGGCGCGTCCGGCGCCCCCAGCCGGGCGCTGGGGTCCCACGCCGTGGCTGCTGCCCGCGCTGCTGATGGGCGTGCTCGGCGTGCTCGGGGCGGGTGGGCCCGGACTGCGGGCGGAGGAACTGGCCACCTGGGAGCGCGCCGCCTCACCCTGGCGGGACACCTGGCCAGGGCTCCGCGCGGACGACGTCACCGTGGGGCCGTACCACCTGTTGGTGCGCGGGTGGGCGGCGCTCTTCGGCACCTCCGACCTCGCCCTGCGCGGGCTTTCCGTCCTGGCCATGACCGTCGCGGCGGCGCTCGTCGCGGCCCTGGCGGTCCGGATGTTCACGCCGCGGACCGGGCTCCTGGCCGGGCTCCTCTTCGCCCTGCTGCCGACCTCCACGAGATACGCCCAGGAGGCCCAGCCCTACGCGGTGACCCTGCTCCTGGCGGTGCTCGCCACCTCGCTCCTGGTGCCGGCGGTGGAACGACCGAGGGCCCGGCGCTTCGCCGCCTACGGCGCGGCGATGCTGGTGCTCGGCCTGTGCCACGTCGTCGTCGCGGTGCTGCTGCTCGCCGCGCACGGTTGGCTGGTGGTCGCCTTCCGCCGCCGGCTGGCGTCGCGCTGGCTGATCGCCGCGTCCGTGGCCGCGCTGCCCGCAGCCGCCCTGCTCCGGCTCGCCGCGCAGCACGGCACGCCGATCGCGGAAGGTTCGCGACCGACCCTGACGGCGCTGGCCGCGACCCCTCGGGAACTGTTCGGCGCCGCCGCCCTGGGCGCCGTGCTGCTCACGCTGGCGCTGTTCAGCCTGCCGCTGCGACGCTCCACCGCCCTCTACACCACCTGGGCGGTGGTGCCGCCGTTCGTCCTGCTGCTCGTCGCGCAGGCGACACCGATCTGGCAGCCGCAGTGGCTGCTCTGCACCCTCCCGGCCTGGGCGACGCTCGGCGCGGTCGCCCTGTCCCGGACCCGCGTGCCGTGGTCCGCCGCGGCCCTGGCGGCGATCGCCCTGATCGGCGTCCCGGCGCAGGTCGCCGTGCGGGCGCCCGACGGACATCAGCAGGCCACCCGTCAGCTCACCGACATCATCGAGCGCCGGCAACAACCCGGCGACGGCGTGGTCTACGCCCCGACCGACGGGGGCGACGCGTGGACCGGCCGGACCGCCGTGGCGCACTACCTGCCCGCCGGCGACCGGCCGACGGACGTCCTGGCCGACGGGTCGCCCCACGGTGACGGGCGCCGCGCGGCCGCCGGATGCACGGACGTCGCCCGCTGCCTGGTCGGCGTACGGCGGCTGTGGGTGATCCGGACCGGTACGCAGCCGGACCCGGTGCACGCCCTCGGTGACGGGGCGGAACGGCTGCTGCGGACCAGGTACCGGGTGGCGCAGGTCTGGCGGCCGGCCGGATTCACGCTGGCCCTGCTGGTGGACGAGCGTACCGAACTCTGACCCCGCGGCGCACACCCCGTTAGCGGTATCGCACCTGTCAGCATCAGCCACAGCCTTGGGAGACACCGTGGGCATCATCGCCGACACCCGTCCGTCCCGGGCCGCCACGGAGGACACGTCCGGCGGTGGGCCTGCGGCATCCACCCCGGCACCACCCCCGCCCGGTCCAGGCCCCGACCGCCGGCAGCGGAACATCACCGCCCGACTCGCGTACGCGGCGTGCGGCGCGACCGCCGGACCGCTGCTCGCGCCGCGACACCCACGGGCGGCGGTCGAGTTCCGTCACGTGCTCTCACCCGCCGCGCGGCTCATGCTGTCGCTGCTCGTCCTGGTCAACAGCGCGGCCGGACTGCTGCTCATCGGGTGGCTGCTGCTGCCCGGGCACGTACCCGGGTCGGGGGTGGTCGGGTTCGGCGGCTGGCAGACGGCGGCGGCCCGGCTCGGCTTCTGCGTGGTCGTCGGTGTGGAGCTGATCCGGCTCGCGCAGAACGTGGTGGTCTGGGTGTTCGCCTTCCACGCCCGGGACCCGGTCCCGGTCGACCCACCGGTCGGGCTGCGGGTGGCCCTGCTGACCACCATCGTGCCCAGCAAGGAGCCGCTCGACGTGGTCGAGCGGACCCTGCGGAGGATGACGCAGATCGTCTACTGCGGCCGGGTCGACGTCTGGATCCTCGACGAGGGCGACGACCCGGCGGTACGGGCGATGGCGGCCCGACTCGGGGTGCGGCACTTCAGCCGCAAGGGTCGACCGGAGTACAACCAGCCCGCCGGCGAGTTCCGCGCCCGCACCAAGTCCGGCAACCACAACGCCTGGCGGGCGGAGCACGAGCACCACTACGACGTGGTCGCCAACGTCGACCCGGACCACGTGCCGCTGCCGAACTTCCTCGAACGGACGCTCGGCTATTTCCGCGACCCGGACGTGGCCTTCGTGGTGACCCCGCAGGTCTACGGCAACATGCACGAGAACGTGGTCGCCCACGGCGCGTCGGTGCAGCAGTACCTCTACAACGGGCTCATCGCGCGCGGCGGGAACGGCCTGGACGCGCCGCTGCTCACCGGCACCGGGCACCTCTACCGGCCGAGCGCGTGGCGGACCATCGGCGGCTACCAGGACTCGATCATCGAGGACCACCTGACCAGCATCCGGATCCACGCCGCCGCCAACCCCGAGACGGGCAACCGGTGGAAGGGCGTCTACACACCGGACGTGGTGGCCATCGGGGAGGGCCCCACCTCGTGGGCGGACTACTTCAACCAGCAGAAGCGCTGGGCGGCCGGCATCTGCGAGATCCTGGTCCGCCCCGACCTGCGGGCGCCGCGTGACCTGCCCACCCGACGGCGCTGGCACTACCGACTGCTCCAGTTCTACTACCCGAGCGTGGCGGTCAGCCTGCTGCTGGGCAACGCCGCCACGGCCATGTACCTGCTCACCGGGGTGAGTTCCGCCCGGCTCGACGTCACCGTCTGGGCGGTGCTGTGGGGAGCGAGCATCGGCGCCTGGTTCCTGCTCTGGCTCTGGCTGCGCCGGTTCAACATCGCCCCGCACGAGCGGGAGGAGATCGGGCTGGTCGGCATGGCGCTGGCGCTCTTCGCCGGCCCCGTCTACGTGGCCGCCGGCGTCGGCGCGGTGCTGCGACGCAAGCTCGGCTTCGTGGTGACGGCCAAGGGCAAGCTGCGGACCACCGAGTCGCTGGGCACCTTCCGCCTGCACTTCTGCTGGGCGGCCTTCGCCGTGGGCCTGCTGGGCGCGAGCTTCCTGCAGCACAACGACCTCGCCCTGCTCCGGGCGTGGCCGGTGCTGACCCTGCTGACCGGTCTCGGTCCACCGCTGATCGCCCTCGCCTCGCGGCTCTCGGCGGGTCGCGCCCGGCACGCCGGGGGCGACCAGGCGGACGGCCGCCACGCCGCCCGGGCGGAGCCGGCTCTGCGCGCCGCGCGCGCGACCCGCCGGCCACCGAGGTCCCGGGTGACGGCCCAGCGGGGTGTGCCGTGGCGAGGCTGAGCGTCCCGCGGGTGACCATGGCGCTGGTCGGGGCGCTGCTGCTCACCTACGCCTTCGTCGTCGCGCCCCGGACCACGTCCTGGGGGCGGGAGCGGACGGCGTCCGACCGGGTGGCCACGGCCGCGCCGAGCCCGTCGCCCACCGCCGAGCGGGAGCCGTTCCCGCCGGCCGGGAAGACGTTCGTCGGCGTCATGACCGACCAGGGCCCGTACGACTTCACGGCGGTGGACGCCTTCACCGCTGCGGCGCGGCACCAGCCGCAGGTCATGCTCTTCGGCTCCGGCTGGGCGACCGACACCTTCGACCGCACCCTCTTCGACCGGATCCGCGACCGCGGCATGCTGCCCATGTTGGGTTGGGAACCGTGGGACCCCCAGCTGGACCAGACGGCCCGCCGGGAGAAGATGGCGGTCCCCACGATCGACCGGCTGCGGTCGAACCAGCCCCGCTACCAGCTGGCCAAGATCGCGCGCGGGGACTTCGACAGCTATCTGCTCTCCTGGGCCAGGGGGATCGGGTCCCTCGGCTATCCGGTGGCCATCCGGTTCGCCCACGAGATGAACGGCGGTTGGTACCCGTGGGGCGAGCGGATCAACGGCAACCGGCCGGGCGACTACGTCCGGGCCTGGCGACACGTGTACGACCTGTTCCGGGACGCCGGCACCGACAACGTCGTCTGGGTGTGGAGCCCGAACGCCCGGTGGACCGGTTCGAAGCAGGGGCTCGCGGAGCTCTACCCGGGTGACGGCTACGTCGACTGGATCGGTGTCTCGGGCTACTACGGCACGGGGACCCGCCCGACGTACCGGTCCTTCGACGAGATCTTCGACCAGACCATCCGGGAGATCCGCACGTTCACCGGGAAGCCGCTGGTCATCACCGAGACCGGGGCGAGCGACGCGCAGGGCCGCAAGGCCGGATGGATCGACGACATGTTCCGGGCACTGCCCCGCCACCGGGACATCATCGGCCTGATCTGGTTCGAGGTGGACAAGGAGCTGGACTGGCGGATCGCGAGCTCCCCGGCGGTGGCGGACGCCTTCGCCCGGGGTGTCGCCGACCCGCGCTACCAGTTCCCCTGGTCGCCCGGGATGGTGCCGCGTACCGAGGTCGGCGGCTGACGCGCGACCACCGGCCCCCGCACCGGCCGGCGGCGGCCGTCAGTGGCCGACGCCGAGTTGACCGGCGAGGCTGTCGTGGATGCGGGCGCTGGGCCGGTTCAGCGCGATGATCTCGACGGTCTTGCCGCGGGCGGCGTACCTGGTGGTGATGGCGTCGAGGGCGGCCACGGAGGACGCGTCCCAGACGTGCGCGTGGGTCATGTCGATGACCACCCTGTCCGGGTCGTTCGCGTAGTCGAACTGACCGACGAGGTCGTTGCTGGAGGCGAAGAAGAGCTCGCCGTGCACCGAGTAGCTGCGGGTGCCGCCGTCGGGATGGAGGACGCTGGTGACCTCGACCAGGTGGGCGACCCGCCGCGCGAAGATCACCATCGCGGTGAGGACCCCGACGACGACGCCGGCGGCGAGGTTGTGGGTGGCCAGCGTGGTCCCGACGGTGACGGTCATGACCACGGTCTCGCCGTACGGCATCCGCTTGAGCGTGCCGGGCGCGACGGAGTGCCAGTCGAACGTCGACACCGCCACGATGATCATCACGGCGACCAGCGCGGCCATCGGGATCACCGCGACCACGTCGCCGAGCGCCACGACGAGGACCAGCAGGAACACGCCGGCCAGGAAGGTCGACAGCCGGGTACGGGCACCGGACGCCTTCACGTTGATCATCGTCTGGCCGATCATGGCGCAGCCACCCATGCCGCCGAAGAAACCGGTGACGATGTTGGCGACGCCCTGTCCCCAGGACTCCCGGGTCTTGCTGGACGGGGTGTCGGTGATGTCGTCGACCAGCTTGGCGGTCATCAGCGACTCGAGCAGCCCGACGAGCGCGATGCCCAGGGCGTACGGGGCGATCAGGGTGAGGGTCTGCACGGTCCACGGGACGTGCGGCAGACCGGGCACGGGCAGGCTGTCCGGCAGGGCGCCCTGGTCGCCGACGGTCGGTACGGCCGCGCCCGCGACCACGGTCACCACGGTCAGCACCACGATCGCGACCAGCGGTGCGGGAACCGCGCGGGTGAGCCGGGGGAGCCCCACGATGATCGCCAACCCGACGGCGACCAGCGGGTAGACCAGCCACGGCACGCCGAGCAGGTGCGGGAGCTGCGCGGCGAAGATGAGGATGGCGAGGGCGTTGACGAAGCCGACCATGACGCTGCGCGGGATGAACCGCATCAGCTTCGCCACCCCGAGCACGGCCAGCAGGACCTGGATCGCGCCGCCGAGGATCACCGCCGCGATCAGGTGGTCCAGGCCGTGTTCCTTCGCCAGGGGCGCGACCACGAGGGCGATCGCGCCCGTCGCGGCGGAGATCATCGCCGGCCGGCCGCCGCAGATCGCGATGGTGACGGCCATCGTGAAGGAGGCGAACAGCCCGACCCGAGGGTCGACCCCGGCCAGGATCGAGAAGGAGATCGCCTCGGGGATCAACGCGAGGGCCACCACCAGGCCGGCGAGGACCTCGGTACGGAACACCGTCGGCGACAGCCAGGACGGGCGGGACAGGCGCGGCCTGACGACCGCGGACAGCACGGGAGACATACAGCCATTTCCACTCGGAGCGCCGGTCGGGCGCACGGGTTCGCGGTCGGGATCGGGCCCGGACAGCTGCGCACGGTTCGGGCCGACGACCGGGTCGGTTCCGGCCCAGCGGGGCGCCGTCGCCCACGCATCGCCACCGGCGCCTCGGCGACCCTACCTTCCGTCCGGGGAGGGCAGGACGGAACGTGGTGATCGCCACCGGCACTCCACCGCCCCGGGGTTACCCTCGCAGCGCCGGCCCACCGGTCACGACGCGCCGGCGGCTGCCCCGCTCGCGGAGCGGCTTCCCGGCTCAGGTGCCGCGGGCGAACAGGGCCAGTCGTACCCGGTTGGGGCTGTTGGTCTTGGCCATCAGGCTGGTGATGTGGGTCTTGACCGTGGTGACGCCGATGTGCAGCCGTTCGGCGATCTCCAGGTTGGACAGTCCCTCGGCGACCAGGTTCAGCACGTCCTGCTCCCGCCCGGTCAGCCCCTGGACCGGCCGCGGCGCCTCGGTACGGGCGTGCACCGCGCGCCGGACCAGGCGGCGCAGCACCTCCGGGCTGAACGGGCTGTCGCCGCCGGCGGCCCGGCGGACGCCGTCCAGCAGGTCGCCGGGGGGCGCGTCCTTGAGCAGGAAGCCACAGGCGCCGGCGGTCAGGGCCGGATAGAGGTGGTCGTCGTCGCCGAACGTGGTCAGCACCAGCACCCGGGTGGCGGGACGGTCGGCGAGGATGCGGCTCGTCGCGGTGATCCCGTCGACGCCGGGCATGCGCAGGTCCATGACGACGACGTCGGGAACGAGCCGCGCGGCCAGGGAGATGGCGTCGCGGCCGTTGTCGGCCTCACCGACGACCTCGATGTCGGGCTGCGCGTCGCAGAGCATGCGCAGCCCCGCGCGGATCAGGTGCTGGTCGTCGACCAGCAGGACGCGGATCATGCCGGCTCCGGCGCGGGCGTACCGGCCGACGGGTCGCGGGGCGCGGGTGGACCGGCGGGGAGCGGGCCGGGCCCGGCGGCGCGGAGGCCGACGCCGACATCGGGGCGGCGAGGACCGTGCGGACCCGCCAGCCCGTCCCGGACGGCCCCACCTCCAACCGGCCGCCGAGGACCTCGACGCGTTCGCGCATGCCGATGATGCCGTGGCCGCCACCCGACGGCACCGCCGCCGGCAGCCGTCCCCGCCCGTCGTCGGCGACCTCCCAGTGGACGGCCCCGTCCACCACGGACACCGCGAGGCGGGCCCGCGCGGACGGGCCGGCATGCCGGGCCACGTTGGTCAGCGCCTCCTGGGTCAGGCGCAGCACCGCCAGACCCCGGACCGCGTCGAGCGAGCCGACCGCCGGGTCGATGTCGGCCTCCACCGTGACACCGGCCTGGCGGGCCCGGTCGACCGCCGTGTCCAGCGCCGCCGGCAGCGCCGACGGCTCGATCGCGGTCAGCGCCGCGTCACCGCGTACCCCCTCGGGATCGCGCAGCACCGCGACCAGCCGGCGCAGGTCGGCCAGGGCGGCGCTCCCCGTGCCGTGCACGTCGTCGAACACCTCCTCCACCCTCGGGTCCAGGTCCGTGAGCACGTGCCGGGCCACGCCGACCCGCAGCACCATCGACGCCACGTGGTGGGCGACCACGTCGTGCAGTTCACGGGCGATGGCGCTGCGTTCGTCGGCGCGCGCGGCGCGGTGCTCCGACTCGCGCCGCCGCTGCTCCTCCACCGCCCGCTGTGCGGCCTGCCGGCCGAGCTCCCGGGTGGTCCGGATGACCAGTCCGAGCAGCAGCGGCACACCGACCGCCACGACCAGCCCGAAGACGCCGGAGAGGAACCGGCGGAACGGGTCGCCGATCGAGTCGGTCAGGTCGACCGCGGCCAGCAGCCCGGCGGCCAGCCAGACGGTCCGCCGCCGGTCCGCCCACATGGTGACCTCGAGCAGCGCCCAGCTGGCGCCCACCTGGTTGATCGTCGTGTCGTCGAGGACCCCGATCGCCAGTGCCAGGAGCGCGGTCTGCGCCACCAGGTTCAGCAGCGGCCGGCGGTGCAGCGCCAGCGCGACGGTGAACGCGACCGCCGCGAGGAGCCACTGCGTGGCCGTCGGCGACCGTCCGGCCTGGGTGCCGAAGACCAGGTAGCCGAGGCCGCTGAGGTCGAGCAGCAGCAGCCGGGCGAACGTGTCGCGCGCGTCGAACAGTCGCCCCAGCCAGCCCACGGCGCTCAGCCTAGGCGCTGCGGCTCGGGTCCAGCAGCGGCCGCCGACCCCGGCCACCCGGTCCGGACGGCGAGGTAGCCGGCCAGGCCGAGCGGGCCGAGGAGGATGGTCAGCACCAGCACCGGAGCCATCACCAGCGCCGGCACCCCCCGGTCCCGGCTGTCCAGCCACGCCCACCGGCCGACGAACAGGTCGAACGCGATCATGTGCGCCCACGCCGCCGCCGCGCCGTCGGCCGTGCCGAGCAGGTCCCGGATGCCGCCCAGGCTGGGCGACGCCACGGCCGGCAGCACGTCGGCGATCGCCGGCAGGACGAGCACCGCGTAGATCACCAGGACCGGGAGCACGATCAGCGGTGAGGAGATGATCCGGGCGGTCCCGGACCAGTGCGGCAGCAGGATCATCAGCGCCCAGAACGGCGCGGCCACCGCGAACGTCAGCGTGAACAGCGTGCCGGTCATGCGACCAGCGCCACGTCGGGACGGCGGCGGCGCGCCAGGACCAGGCCGGTGGCGGTCGCGGTCGCGGCCACCAGGACGGCCGCGGCGGTCAGCGTGACCGCGTCCGGACGCAGCAGCGGCTGTCCGCGCAGTGCCTGCCAGGTCAACAGCAGGGTGAGTACGCCGTATGCCCCGCCCGCGACGACCAGCAGCCGCACCCGGGTGGACTCGTCCCACCGTGCCGGCAGGAACCGGCGCAGCAGGATCGCCGCGATCGGCAGCGCCTGCAGGGCGTGCAGCCCCACGAAGTGCCCGATCCGCAGGTCCCCGCCGGTGGTGCTCCAGCCGACCAGCGGCAGCCCGGGCCCACCGTCCGGTACGCCGACACTGTGCGCCCCGGCGATCCCCGCCACCCCCGGCGCCTGACCGGGCAGCACCATGGGCACCGCCGCCAGCATGCCCAGCAGGGACAGGCCGAGCCCCAGCCCGACCGCGTACGCGGCGACCCGGTCGGCGGGCGGTCGGCGCAGCAGCACGATCCCGATGATGCCGTGCGCGACGAAGAGCACCATGATCGACGCGCCCATCACCTGCCACAGCGCGGCGTTCAACGGGGTCGTCTCGTTGTAGTGACTCGTCGTGCCGCGCAGCACCTGACCGACGATCACCACCATCTCGATCAGCGACGTCGCGACGACGACCGTGGCCGCCCACTCCGCGATCCGGCTGCGCCCCGGCAGCAGCGAGAGCATCCAGGCCAGGGTGGCGCCGTAGAGCGCGAAGGACACGGAGAACTTGAACGGTTTGAGCCAGATCGGCACGCCGGTGAGGACCCGCGGATCGACGAGGACGCCGACTGCGGCGACGACGGCGAGCAGCGCCGTCGCCGGGACGAGGACCATCAGCGGGCGGTGCCGGCGTACGGTCCGGTGCGAGGCGGTTGTCATGCCTGTAGATGCTGGTGAACCGCCGTCCGGTCGGCGTCCGACCGCGGGCCCCGGTTGCGGCCGAGGGTCGGAGCGCGGTCTCCTCCCGGGGGAGGAGGCGAGTGGATTGACCCGACCCGGTGGGCCGGTCCCACCTACCGGCCCGTACCCCTCGGCAGCGGATTGATATACCGTCGGCAAGTGATGGTTGAGCAGCACTTGATGGTTGAGCAGCACTGGTGGAACGGCGACTCGACCCGGCGTGGGCGTCGGGACGTGTACATCCGCACCGACGGTCGGTGTTGGTCGGTCGAGGCGCAGATCGGCGGCGAGTCCGGCCGCTCCCGGGTGCAGGAGTGCCCCAGCCGGGCCTCGGCGGCCATTCTCGCCAGCGCCTGGCGGGGCAACCACCCGTCCTGGCGTGAACTGCCGAGCTGACACCACGGCGGGCGCTGGACGCCCCGACGAGCGGTGTGCCGCAGAGGCAGAGTCATTCCTCTGGGGCATACCGCTCGTCGTCGGGGCAGCTGCCCTGCCGGATCACCGGCGCGGCCTGCCTGGTGATCTGCGTCACCAGGCGCAGGGGGCGTAGTCCTTCAGGAAGCAGCCGTACAGGTCCTCACCCTGCTCGCCGCGGACGATCGGGTCGTACACCCGGGCCGCGCCGTCGACCAGGTCCAGCGGGGCGTGGAAGCCGGCGTCGGCCAGTCGCATCTTCGTCGGGTGCGGGCGCTCGTCGGTGATCCAACCGGTGTCGACGCTGGTCATCAGGATGCCGTCGGTCAGCATCTCCTGGGCGCTGGTGCGGGTCAGCATGTTCAGGGCGGCCTTGGCCATGTTGGTGTGCGGGTGCCCGGGACCCTTGTAGCCGCGGCCGAACTGGCCCTCCATGGCCGAGACGTTCACCACGTACTTCCGGCGGGCGGTTGCCGCGGCCATCGCCGGCCGCAGTCGGCTGACCAGCACGAACGGCGCGGTCACGTTGCACAGCTGCACCTCGAGCAGCTCCAGCGGCTCCACCTCGTGCACCCGCTGCACCCAGCTGTTGACCGGGTCGAGGTCGGGCACCAGACCGCCGGCGTCGATGGCGGTGGCCGCGGCGATCCGCTCCGGGGAGGCGGAGCCGCTGGTCAGCGCCAGCGCGGTGAGCGCGTGCGGCGGGATCGCGGCCGCCAGCGGCGAGGCGGTCAGGCTGCCCGCGGGCTGGCCCGCGTCGGCCGGCTTGGCGAACATCACCAGCTCCGGCAGCGGACCGTCCGGCAGGGCCGCCGCCTCCGCGGCGACGAGCTGCGCGTACGCCCCGGGGCTGCGACGGACGGTCTGTGCCGCGTTGTTGATCAGGATGTCGAGGGGCCCCTGGGCGCTGACCGAGTCGGCGAGGGCGACCACCTGGGCCGGGTCGCGCAGGTCGATCCCGACGATCCGCAGGCGGTGCAGCCAGTCCCCGCTGTCCGGCATCGCCGCGAACCGCCGCACCGCGTCGTGCGGGAACCGCGTGGTCACCGTGGTGTGCGCGCCGTCGCGCAGCAGCCGCAGCGCGATGTACATGCCGATCTTCGCCCGGCCACCGGTGAGCAGCGCCCGCCGCCCGGTCAGGTCGGTACGGGCGTCGCGGCGCTCCCGGTTGAGCGCGGCGCAGGACGGGCAGAGCTGGTGGTAGAAGGCGTCCACCTCGTGGTAGCGCTGCTTGCAGACATAGCAGCCGCGCGGGTTGTGCAGGAAGCCGGCGGTGGCACCCGGGGTGGGGGAGGCGAGCGGGATGCCCTGGGTCTCGTCGTCGATCCGACCGGGGGCGCCGGTGGCGGTGGCCTCGGTCACCGCGCGGTCGGCCGCCGCGATGGCCTCCCGCCGTTCCTCCCGGCGGCGCTGCTTGATCACCTTGTAGAGCCGGGCGGTGGCCCGCTGCACCCGCACCACGTCCGGGTGGTCGGGCGGCAGTTCCTCCAGTGCCTCGAAGACGCGCAGACAGGTCTCCAGCCGGTCGGGGGCGATGCCGTGCTGTCCGGTGTCAGTGGTGTTGTCCGCCGTCATGCGTCGCTGTCTCGTCCCGTTTCCCGCGCCGGAGCTGCCCGGCTACCCCGATTCCGACCAGGAACTGTACGCACCGGACGGCCCTCGACGCATCCCGCCTCCGCGTGCCGTCGGACTCAGCGCAGCCCGGCGAAGAGGTCGTCCTCCGGAAGCGGCGCGCCGCTGGTGTCGCGGACCCGGACGAAGGTCTCCATCCCCATCAGCTCGGTGAACCGCTCCCGCCCCAGTTGGAGGAAGAAGATGTTCTCGGTCTGACTGGCGTGGGTGGCGAGCGCGTCGAACTTCTGCCCGCCGTAGGCGCTGGTGTCCACCCAGGTGGTGATCTCCTCGTCGGGCAGGCCGAGCGGCGGCCCCTCCTGCGTCGACGGGTCGTCCGGGTCGGCCCACTCGACGCCCAGTTCCTGCATGACCCGGCCGAACTCCGCGAACGCCGTCCGTGGCACGGTGGTCCAGTAGACCTTCGCCGGGATCTCGGTGCGCGCCACGGCGGCCATGGTGATCCGGTGGGCCTGGATGTGGTCGGGGTGGCCGTAGAAGCCGTTCTCGTCGTAGGTGACGACGACGTCCGGACGGTACCGGTGCATCAGCTCCGCCAGCCGGTCCGCCGCCTCGTCGACCGGCGTGGTCCAGAACGCGCCGGGCAGCTCGTTGGTCGCCCAGCCCATCATCCCGGAGTCGGCGTAGCCCAGGGTCTCCAGGTGGGTGACCTTCAGCGCCGCGCAGCTGGCCTCCAGCTCGTCCTGGCGCATCGCCACCACGGCGGCCGGATCGTGCCCCGGGTCGCCGGGCTTGACCCCGCCGGGGCCGTCGCCGCAGCGCCCGTCGGTGCAGGTCACCAGCACGGTGGTGAATCCCTCCGCCGCATAACGGGCCAGCACCCCGCCGGTGCTCGTCGCCTCGTCGTCGGGGTGGGCGTGTACCGCCATCAGGGTCAGGGGTCGCTCAGCCATGCCGACACCCTACGAGGTCCGGACGACAGCGTGGTTCTCCCGGACGGCCGTGCCGCCGTACGTGCTGCCTGCACCACCGCACGATCGGCGGGGCGACCGCCCCGCCGGGGACCAGTCCGTCGTCGCAGTACGCGGCGCTGGTGCCGAATCCGGTCAAGTCCGCTCCTTCCGGGCCACCGGTCCGCCCCAGCCGCCCAATGGATACGGGCCTAGCGTAGTGATGTGGGTCACATTTAGCGGCGGAAGGTCCAGCTCAACCGCTGGTGACCGCCTGTGCTCGACTCATTTCTCTTGGTAGTTGCACTTTAGTACAGTACCGGGCCCCTAATCCGCCGGTCATGCTGGTGAAGCGCAATGGAAATTCCACGGGATGCCGTCGTGCATGACCGGCGCCCGTGGACTTGTCGCCGATGGAATTCCCACCTGAGCGCGGCCGGTTCGGATGACGTGAAGGTCCCGAACGGCTTCCTTTGTCGTGCACAAACGAATCGAGGGTTGGTAATGCAGGTCGATTCCTCCCGTCCGTCCGGCCTGTCCGGTCACGTGAGCTTCGATTTCTCGAACATTGCTCCGGACGTCCGCAGGGAGCTGCGGCAACTGTGCAAGCTGGACAACTTCCACGGGCCGCTCGGCGTCCTGCTGGACTACGCGGTGATCGCCTTCTCCGTCTATCTCTGCCTCGGTGTCTCGTGGTGGTTCTATCCGATCTCGGCAATCCTGATCGGCTCCACCCAGCGGGCCTTCGCCAATCTGCTGCACGACTCCTCGCACAAGATCCTGGCGCGTAACCAGAAACTGAACCTGTTGCTCGGCACCGTCTTCTCGGGCTATCTCATCCTGCACCTGTTCAACCCCTACCGGAACACCCACGTCGGCTACCATCACCGTTACCTGGGGGACCCGGAGAAGGATCCCGACTATTCCTTCCACGTGGACTGCGGTCTCTACGACCACAAGGAATCCGATCTGGTGTTCTTCGGCAAGAACATCCTGCTCAGCGCCCTCGGCTTCCGCACGGTGCGGTACATCAAATACATCATCGACGACCGGGTCTTCTGCAAGGCGCCGCAGGCGAAGGTCTCCATGCCGGTCTCGCTGCGGACGGAGCGCTTCGCCATCCTCGCCCAGTGGGTGGTCATCGTCGGGGTGGCGCTGGCGTTCGGCTGGGCACCGTACCTGCTGGCCTTCTGGTTCGTGCCGCTGTTCACGACCGCCATCGCCATCGGCTGGCTGACCGAGCTCGCCGAGCACTACCCGCTGCCCGAGAGCGAGGACAAGCAGGTCCTGATGACCCGCAACCGCAAGGGCTGGGCCATCGAGAACTTCCTGTTCGGGCGGCACCACGACCACTACCACCTGGTGCACCACCTCAACACCGGCGTGCCGTTCTGGAACATGAAGAAGGCGCACCGGGTCCTGCTCCGGGACGAGGCCTACGCGGGCTGGGACAGCATGTGGGCCGGGATCCTCACCCGCAAGCCCGGTGACCGGGGCAAGGAGACCCTGATCAGCTACGCCTCGAAGTACCGCAAGTGGCGGCGCGAGGGCGGCGACCCGGCGAGCGCCTCGACCACCTTCGCCGAGGTGCTGGCGATGAAACACCTGGCCGACGAGCAGCACGAACTGGTGGGGGCGGGTCGATGACCGACAGGCAGACGTACACCGAGGGACGCGAACCGCAGGTCGACGACCGCGAGCGACGTTCGGCCACCGCCGCCCTGAAGGGGCTGGCAGCCGGCCTGCCGTACCGCACCGCGTTCGCGGAGAGCGCCCTGCTGCGCGACACGCTCTGGCCGGCCGCCAGCCGGTACATCGTCGCGCGGGACCGCGCCGGTCTGCTGGAACGGCTGCCGATCCTGGCCGACGCCGGCTACGGCATCGGCGTGGAGGTGGTCGGCGAGGAGGTTCGCGACGTCGCGGAGATCGCGGCCATCGTCGCCGAGTACCAGGCGCTCATCACCGAGTCCGACCGGGTGCTGCGCCGGCCGCTGCAACTCGGCTTCGACCTGTCCAGCATGGGGTCGCTCCAGTCGCGTCAGCTGGCGTACGACAACACCGCCGTCCTGCTGGAGGCGGCCGCCGGCAAGGGCATCGACATCATCATCAGCATGGAGAACTCCGGCTTCGTGGACGGGATCCTCGACGTGTTCCGGCGTCTCGCCGCGAACTACGACAACGTCGGCCTGACCCTGCAGGCGCACCTGCACCGGACCGCCGAGGACATCGAGTCGCTGGCCGGTGTCGGGGCGAAGATCCGCCTGGTCAAGGGCGTGTACCGGGAGTCCCCGGAGGTCGCGCTGCCCCGCGGACCGGAGCTGGACGAGCGGTACGTCACGCTGCTCGAACGACTGCTCGACCTGCAGGGCCGGGTCACCTGCGCGTCGCAGGACCCCGTCATCCACGACCTCGCCGGCCGCAGCGGGCTGCTCAAGCGGGTCGAGGAGGTCGAGATGCTGCACGGCGTCCGCCCCGACCTGCTGCGCGGCCTGCGTGACCAGGGCATCCCCGTCCGGGTCGCCGCCGTGTACGGCGAGAACTGGTGGCTGCACTTCCTGCACCGCCTCGCGGAGTACCCGCCGAACGTGCTCACCGCCCTGGCCGACCTGGCCGACCCGGGGCGGATCGAGTTCGCCCGCGACTACCGCTGACCAGCGACGGCGGCATCGACGAGGGGAGGGGGCGCGTGTCTGCCCCGCTGCACCAGGGCACCACCGCTCGGGCCGCGGAGATCGGCCCGGAGACCCGGCAGATCCTCACGGACCTGGTCCGCGAGAAATACCCGATCTTCGTCATGCCGTCGTGGTTCGTCAGCACCGAGGCGGCCCAGGTGGGTCACCTGCTCAGCGCGGCCGTCGGTGAGCTCACCCACGGCGACCCGACCCGGCGGCACCGGGCGTTCTTCGCCAACTCGCTCCTCGAAGCGCTGCACGGTGCCGTCAAGCTGTTCCGGCACCGGGCGCTCGACCAGGTGGACCGACACGGCGGGCGGGTCGCCGTCCTGGACCCGGACCCGGCGCTCGGCCGTCGGCTCGACCCGCTCGGTGCCGGACCGGACCGGGCCCTCGTGCCCGGCGTCCCGGTCGTCGCCACGGCGCCGGAACTGGCGCGCCTCCTCGCCGAGGGTGAGCACTGCGGGGTCATCCTCCGCGACGACACCCTCGACCCGGTCCACGCCGGCCGCCTCGCCGACGAGTGCCGGCGGCGGGGCATCCCGATCGCCCTCGACCTCGGCACCTTCGACTTCACCCGTCCACGCTCGCCGCTGGCCGAGGCGGTCCGGCCGGACCTGGTGCTCGTCGGTGGGTCGGTGACGGACCACGAGGTGCCGTTCGGGGCGTTCGTCGGCCGACCCGACCTGTTCGCGCCGTGGTCGGGTCGTACCGCGTTCGTGCACTCCAACACCTACGGCGGCAACTCACTGGCGATGCGCAAGGTCCGCGCCGTCCTGCACCGCAGATGGCCGGACGGGTCCCCGGTCCGCCGGGCGGCCGACGACATCGCCCGGGATCGGGAGCGGACGCTGGACGCCTACGCCGCACACCTCAACCCGGCAACGGTCGAGCTGCACCGTCGCACCCACGGCGCGCTGCACGTCGTCCGCGCCGCCGGTTCGCGGCTGACCGTGCAGCTCGGCTCCGGTCGCCGCGTCGAGGTGCTGGACGGGCTCTGCGGCGCGGGCCTGGGCGTGCACGGCCACAACCCGGACGACCTGGTCACCGACGTGCTGGAGCGACACGACGACGAGGTCGACTACCCGGCACGGCTGGAGGAGGTGCTGGCCGCCGAGACCGGGCTGGCCCGGTGCTTCCCCGCCGTCAGCGGCGCCTCGGCCGTGGAGAACGCCGTCACCCTCGCCGTGCTGGCCCGGCCCCGCAACCCCCGGATCGTCGTCTTCCGGCACAACTACGGTGGCAAGACCCTGGTGTCGCTGCTGGCCACGGCGGCGGAGGGCACCCGGGCGCCGTTCGGGCCGCTCTACCCCGACGTGCGCTACCTCGACCCCTTCGGCCCGGACGCCGTCACCGAACTGCGGGCGGAACTGGCGACCGGCGAGGTGGGTCTGGTCTGGATCGAGATCGTGCACGGCAGCTCCGACGCGTACGGGCCGATCCCCGACGAACTGCTCGCCGTCGTCGCCCGGGAACGGGCCGCCCGTGGCTTCCTCGTCGGGGTGGACGAGGTGCTGACCTCGTTCCACCGCAGCGGCCCGCGCTTCGCCTTCCAGGGCCGGTTGCCGCAGGTGGACCTCGTGGCACTGTCCAAGGCGTTGAGCTACGGCTGCTTCCCGACCGGCGCCACCCTGGTCAGCGAGGCGGTCCACCAGCAGGCCCGGCGGACGGCACCGGAGCTGGTGGACGACCTGCGGACCCGCCACCTCCACCGCTTCGCGGCGCACCTCGCG
Source organism: Micromonospora sp. R77 (assembly GCF_022747945.1). Taxonomy (NCBI): domain Bacteria; kingdom Bacillati; phylum Actinomycetota; class Actinomycetes; order Micromonosporales; family Micromonosporaceae; genus Micromonospora; species Micromonospora sp. R77. The sequence goes on along the minus strand of NZ_JALDST010000001.1, from coordinate 6,874,140 downwards.
CTGCACGCCGTCGCGCAGGTCGACCGGCTCGACCTGCCGGCACGGACCGCGGCGTCGGCGGCCACCGTGGCCGCCGGGGTGGCCGCCATGCGCCACCGGTCGGGCAGCGTCGGCCGCCGCTTCGTCACCGGCCTGATGGGACGCTTCGAGGTGCTGCCACCCCGCCTGCTGCGCCGGTTCCTGCGCAGCGACGGTGACGCGCTGACCACGGTCACGATGATGTGGTGGATCCTCCACGCCCGGGTGTTCGTCGTCTACGACCTGTTCCTCCTGCCGTTGACCGCGAGCCCGGCCGAGGCCCGGTACTTCGCCGACCGCGCGGTCGAGCTCTCCCGCACCAGCCCGTACACGATGCTCTGGCAGGTCGGCCTGCTCCTGCTGCGGGACCGACTGGCCGGCCGGCGCGGCCGCACCCGGCGCGCGGTCGAACACCTACCGCTGGGAGCCCGCGATGAGTGACCTTCCGGAGACCGTCGTCCGTCGGTTCTTCACGCTGTTCGACCAGGGCGACCTGGACGCCATCAGGGAACTGCTGGACCCCGACTTCGAGTGGATCTACCACGGGCCGCCCGCCCTGCCGTGGGCCGGCGTCTACCGGGGGACCGCGGGCTTCGACCGGTTCTTCGAGATCGTCCGGGGCCTGATCCGGGTGCACGAGTGCGTCCCCCACCGCTTCATCGCCGCCGGTGACGAGGTGGTCGTGCTCGGCGTCAGCCGCACCGAGGTGCTCGCCAACGGCGCCCGCTACGAGGCGCAGTGGATGAACGTCTTCACCGTCCACGACGGTCGCATCGTGCGATACCTGGACCTCTACGACACCGCCAGCGTGGTCGAGGCCCTGCGGGCCGCTCCCCGCCAGGGCGTCCCCGTCTAGGGGTGGGTGCCATGCCGACCGGGGACACCGGCACGACCCTGAGCATCCCGGCCGCGTTCGACCAGGTCCTGCGCGCGTCGCCGGAGAGTGTCGCGCTGCGCCACGGCGAGGGGAGCCTCACCTACCGGGAGCTCGCCGCGACCGCCCACAGGGTCGCCCGTGACCTGGCCGGCCGGATCGCCCCCGAGGAACTGGTCGCGGTCTGTGCGACCGTGGGCCCCGACGTCGTCGCCGCCCTGCTCGGCGTCCTGCGCGCCGGCGGGGCGTACCTGCCGCTCGATCCGGGGCTGCCGGACGCGCGACTGGCCACGATGCTGGCCGACAGCGGGGCACGGCTCGTCCTGCTGCGCGCACGGGACGAGGCGCGGATCCGGTCGCTCGTACCGCCCGGAGTCGTCGTCCGGGCCGTCGACGGCGGATCGCCCGGCGTCGACCGTGCCGCCGGGCTCCCCGACCCGGGCGGCACCGCCCTCGCGTACGCCATGTACACCTCCGGCAGCACCGGCCGCCCCAAGGCGGTGCTGGTCGAGCACGCCTCGGTGGTCGCGCTGGCGCGGCACGAGCGGATCGGCCTCCGGCGGCGGGACGTCCTGCTCCAACTCGCGCCGCTGACCGTGGACCCGTCCGTGTTCGAGATGTGGGGAGCCCTGCTCAACGGGGCCACGCTCGTCCTGCCGCCCCCCGGCCACGGCGCGGACCCGGACCGGCTCGGTGACCTGCTGGCCCGGCACCGGGTCACCGTCCTCCGGCTGCCCGCGCCGCTGCTGCCGTCGGTCGTGGACCGGCACGCCGACGCCCTGCGCGGGCTCCGGCTGCTCGTGTCCGGCGGGGACCGCGCGGCGGTGCCGGCGGTCCGGACGATCCTCGACACGGTTCCCGGCTGCACGGTCGTCAACGGCTACGGCCCCACCGAGGCGACGGTCTACGCCACCTGGCACCCGATGACCCGGTACGACCCCGGGTGGCCCTCGGTGCCGATCGGCACCCCGCTGCACGGCGGGCCGCCGCTGGTGGTCGACGACCGGCTCGCCCCGGTGCCGCCCGGACAGGTGGGGGAGCTCTGCGTGCAGGGCCCCGGGCTGGCCCGCGGCTACCTCGGCCGTCCGGCCGAGACCGCGGCCCGCTTCGTGCCGCACCCGACATGTCCCGGGCAGCGGGTCTACCGCACCGGCGACCGGGTCCGGCTGCTCGCCGACGGCAACCTCGAATACCTCGGCCGCGCGGACGACCAGGTCAAGATCCGGGGCTACCGGGTGGAGCTGGGCGAGGTCGAGCACGCCCTCAGCGACCGGCCGGAGATCCGGGACGCGGCCGTGGTGCTCGGCCGGACCGGTCGACTCACCGCGTTCGTCGTGCCGGCGGCGGGCGCCCGGGTCACCGAGGCCGGCGTCCGAGCCGGGCTCGCGGCGGCGCTGCCCGCGCACATGGTCCCCTCTTCGGTGAGCGTCGTCGAGGCGCTGCCCCGTACCGCCAACGGCAAGACCGACCGGCGGCGACTCGCCGCCACCGGATCCGACCCGCTCGCCGGCTCCGCGCAGCTGCCCTCGGCGCTGCGCCGGCTGGGCGCGATCTGGGAGCGGGCCCTGGGCCGGCCGGTGCGCCGGGCCGACGACAGCTTCCTCGGGCTCGGCGGTGACTCGCTCGCGGCGCTGGAGATCATCGGCGCGATCCGCCGCGAGTTGGGGGTGTCGCTGTCCCTCGCCGAGTTCCTCGCGGCCGGCACCCTGGCGGAGCTGGCACGGCGGCTGGCGGGGACGACCGGCCCGCGACCGGTCGGCGTCGCGGTCGGCGGGGGCCACCGGGCGCGGTTGTCGCCGAGTCAGGAGGGCGTCTGGTTCGACGACCGGGTGGCCGCTGCGGGGCGCTACAACATCGGGCGCACCTTCGCCGTCCACGGCGTGCTCGACGAGCCCGGCCTGCGGCGGGCCGTGACGACGCTGGCCGACCGGCAGCGGGCCCTGCGCACCGTGATGGAGCACGACGCCGACGGGTGGTGGCAGGTCACCGGCGACGACCACCGGCCGGCGGTCATCACGACCGACCTGCAGCACCTGCCGTTCGAGGAGGCCCGGCGTACGGCACGGGCCCGGATCGACGCCGCGGCCCGCCGCCGGGTCGGGCCGGGGGAGCCACTCGTCCGGATCGAGCTGCTCCGGCTCGCCGACGATGCCTGGCTGGTGGACGTCAACCTGCACCACGTGGTCGCCGACGACTGGTCGTCCGGGATCTTCTTCGACGAGCTGGCGGCCCGCTACGCCGACCCGGACGCCCCGCTGCCGGCGTTGGAGTTCCAGTTCGCCGATCACGTCCGCGCCGCGCGCGGTCGGCAGGCGGAGCGCCACCAGGCCGTCGTCCGGGCGCTGCGCCGCCGGTTCGCCGGCTATCCCGGGCCGTACGAACTCCCCGTCGACCTGCCCAGGCCGGCGGTGCCGAGCGGGCACGGCGACGTGGTCCGCCGCCACCTCGACGCGGAGCTGACCGCCGCCGTCGCGGGTGCCGCCCGCCGGCACGGGGTGAGCCGGTTCATGCTGGCGCTCGCCGCCGTCCACCTGGTGCTCTCCCGGCACGCCGAGCGGGACGACCTGGCCATCGGGGTGCCCCTCGCCGGCCGCGGCACCCCCGGCACCGAACACCTGATCGGCTACTTCGTCGACCTGGCCCTCGCCCGCATCGCTCCCGCGCCGGGCGCGACGGTCACCGACCTGCTGGGCCACGTCCGCGAGGTCTGCCTGGAGCTGTACGGCCACGACGGCGTACCGGTCCACCCGGTGGCGCGGGAGATCGGGCTCACCGGCACGCCGCTGTTCCAGACCGTCGTCAACTACCAGCAGCGCTCCAGCGGCACCCTGCGGCTGGGCGGCGCCACGGTCACCGAGGTCCCGGCACCGCCCCGCCGGTCGGCCAAGTTCGACCTGTCCTTCGCCTTCCGGGAGGTCGGTGACCGGATCGCCGTCGAGATCGAGTTCAGCACCGACCTCTTCCGCGCCGACACCGTCCGCGCGCTCGGCGACCAGCTGTCGACCGTGCTGCGGTGGCTGACCGCCCACCCGGACGGGCTGCTCCGGCAGGCCCCGCTCGCCGGACCGGCCGGGGATGCGCCACCGGTCGAGGAGGCTGCGCCGGTCGAGGACGAACTGCTGGCCGGGGAGGACGAGGTCGCGGTACCGGCCCGTCCGTTGCACGCGCTGGTGCGGGCCGGGGCCGCCAGGTGGCCGGACCGGATCGCGGTGGTGGGCGACGAGGAGACGCTGACCTACCGGGAGCTCGACGAGCGCAGCGACCGGGTGGCCGCCGGACTGCGCGCCGCCGGCCAGCTGCCCGGGGCGCACGTCGCGGTCTGCCTGGACCGGTCACCGGAGCTGCTGGTCGCGCTGCTCGGCGTGCTGAAGGCCGGTGCCGCGTACGTGCCGCTGGACCCGGCGCACCCGGCCGACCGGCTGCTGGGGATGACAGGCGACGCGCAGGTGTCCCTGCTGGTGTCCGGCAAGGGCCTGAGCGAGCGACTGTTCGGCGCCGCGGCGCTCCCGTTCCCGGTCGCCGACATCCACCAGCTGCAGGAGTTCGCCGGCCCGGCCGTCGACCCCGTCGACGCGCACGCGGACGACGCCACCCGGGCCGCGTACGTCATCTACACCTCGGGCAGCACCGGTTGCCCGCGCGGGGTGGTCGTCGCCCACGCGGCGGTGGTCAACACCCTGCTGGGCAGCCTGCGACGGCATCCGTTCCGGCCCGACGACGTGTGGCTGCAGACCACCTCGCCCGGCTTCGACGTCGCCGTGTACGAGCAGTTCATGCCGCTGCTCTGCGGCGCCACCCTGGTCTACTGCGCCGACGGGCACCGCACCGACCGGGCCGCGTTCACCCGGTTCGTGGCGCGCAACGGCGTCACCGTCCTGGTCTGCGTACCCTCGTTCCTGCGCGCGTTGGCGCGGCCCGAGCTGCCCACGGTCCGGATCCTGCTGGTGGCCGGCGAACCGGCCGACGTCGCCGACACCCGCCACTTCCGTGCCACCGCCACCGTGATCAACGGGTACGGCCCGACGGAGGCGGCGATCCTGGCCACCACCCACGAGGCGGTGGCGGACGACGACCGCGCCCGGGTGCCGATCGGCCGGCCGCTGCCCGGCACGTCGGCCGTCGTACTCGACCGGTTCGGTCAGCCCGCCGCCGTCGGGGTGCCCGGCGAGCTGTGGCTCGGCGGCGCCGGTCTGGCGGTCGGCTACTGGAACGACCCCGTGGAGACGGCGGCGCGGTTCCGGGCGCTGCCCGCGCTCGGCGGTCGGCGGTGGTACCGCACGGGCGACCGGGTGCGCCGGCTGCCCGACGGCAGCCTCGACTTCCTCGGTCGCCTCGACGACCAGGTGAAGCTGCGCGGCTTCCGGATCGAGCCCGGCGAGATCGAGGCGACGCTCGCCACGCATCCCGACGTCACCGAGGCCGCCGTGGTGCTCTCCGGTGCGGGCGACGACGCCGAGCTGGTGGCGTTCGTCGTCGGGTCGGCCCCACCCGACCGGCTGCGCGCCTTCCTGACCCGGCGGCTGCCCCGCTACATGGTGCCGGCGGCGTTCCGGACGGTGCCGATGATCCCCACGAACGGCAACGGCAAGACCGACCGCCGGGAACTGGCCCGCCGCGCCGCCGACCACCGGTCCGACGACGGGGCCCCGGCGTCGCCGGTGCCGGTGACCTCCCGCGCCGGGCGTGCGGTGCTCGCGGTCTGGGGCGAGGTGCTGCACACCGGGGTACGGTCGCTCGGCGACGACTTCTTCGCCGCCGGTGGACACTCGCTGCGCCTGATCCGGCTGCTGTCCCGGGTCGAGCAGGTCACCGGCGTGGCCGTCGACATCCGCGACTTCCTCGCCGAGCCGACCGTCGGCGCGCTGCTGCGCCGGGTCGCGCACCCACCGGCCGGGACCGGCGCGGCGGGCGGCCGGACGGTCACGGCGGAGCCGCTGGCGGAACCGCTGACCTTCCGGCGCGGTCCGGCCGCCCCACCCCGCACGGTGCTGCTCACCGGCGCCACCGGTCTGGTCGGGGTGTTCGTCCTCGCGGACCTACTCGCGCACACCCGCGGCGAGGTGCGGTGCCTGGTCCGGGCGGCATCCGCCGCCGACGGCAGGCGACGGTTGCAGGAGGTGGCCGACCGGTACCTGGTGCCGCTCGACGCCACGGACTCCCGGATCACCGTGGACGTCGGGGACCTGGCGGCACCCGGCCTGGGCGTCACCTCGGCCGGGTGGGCGGCGCTCACCGAGGTCGACGCGATCGTGCACGCCGGGGCCCGGGTGCACCACCTGTCGCCGTACTCGGCGCTGGTGCCGGCCAACGTGCGCGGCACCGCGGAACTCGTCCGGCTGCTCGGCACCGGGCGCGCGAAGCGCCTGCACCACCTGTCGACGACCGCCGTCTTCGCCGACGGCGACGGACGGCACGTCGACGAACGGACCTCCGTCGCCGACGAACGGCACTCGCCCGGACGCGGGTACGCCGCGAGCAAGTGGGTGGCCGAGCGGCTGGTCGCCGGTGCCGCCACCCGGGGTGCCGACGTCGTGGTGTACCGGCTGGGTCGGGTCTTCGGTGACACCGCGCACGGTGCCACGAACGTCGACGACATGTTCTGCCGGCTGCTGCTCACCGCCGCCCGGTTGGGCTGCCATCCGACCGGTGCGGCGGCCCGGGCCCGACTGCTGCCGGTCGACGTGGTCGCGCGCGCGGTGGTGAGCGGCGTGCTGGACGACGCACCGATGCCGGTACAGCACCTCCAGCACCCCGACGTCGTCGACATCGGCGCGTTCATGGCCGTCCACGACCGGATGTCCGGCACCACGTCGCAGCCGGTGCCGCTGCGGGTCTGGGTGGACCGGGTACGCGCGGCGGCGGCCGACGGCACCGAACTGCCGGCGCTGCCGTACCTGCACCACCTCGCCGACACCGACGACCCCGGGGCGGTCCGGCTCGACACCGCCGCCACCGTCCGGGACCTGGACCGCCGGGGCGTCACGCTGCCGTCCTTCGGGCCGCAGCTCATCGAACGCTGCTGGTCGTACCTGCACCGGAGCGGGCATCTCCAGCCGGGAGGAACACCATGACCCAGTCCAGCGCCGCGGTGGGCGCGCCACGGGACGAGCAGACCTACCCGATGCGCCGGGGCGGCTGCCCCTTCGATCCGCCACCGGCCGCCCGCCGGCTGGGCGACGGTGGGCCGCAGCGGGTCACCATCTGGGACGGCAGCCGGCCGTGGCTCTTCACCCGCTACGACGACGTACGGGTGGTGCTCTCCGACCCGGGGTTCAGCGCCGACAAGGCCCGGCCCGGCTTCCCGCTGTCCAGCCAGGTGGCTGCCGCCGAGGTCAACGTCGGCCCGACCCTGCTGGTGATGGACGGTGCCGAGCACGCCGCCACCCGGCGGATGTTGATGCCGGAGTTCACCGTCCGACGCAGTGAGTCGCGTCGGCCGCAGATCGCCCGCGCGGTCGACGGGTATCTCGACGACCTGCTCGCGGCGGGTCGCCCGGCGGACTTCGTGGCGACGGTGGCGCTGCCGACCGCGCTGCGGGTGATCTGCGAGTTGCTCGGGGTGCCGCACCGGGACGCGGAGTTCTTCCGCACCCGGACCGCCACGATGGGCCTGGTGGGGCTGCCCCTGGCCGAGGCTACCGCGGCCCGCCGGGAGCTCTTCGACTATCTCTTGGCGCTCGTCCACGAGCGGGACCGGCAGCCGCGGGACGACTTCCTCAGCCGGCTGACCGTGCGGCACGTACGGACCGGTTCCATGACCCCCGAGGTGCTCGCGGCGATGGCGTTGCTGGTGCTGACCGCGGGCCACGACACCGCCGCGAACATGATGTCCCTCGGCGTCCTGGCCCTGATCCGGCATCCTGAGCAGTTCGCCCACCTGCGTCGGGACCCGCGGCCGTCGACCGCGGCGGCCGTGACGGACGAGCTGCTGCGCTACCTGACGGTCGTGCAGCGCGGGATCCGACGGATCGCCGTCGCGGACGTCGACGTGAACGGCCACCGGGTCCGCGCGGGGGAGGGCGTCATCGCCGCCATCGACGTGGCCAACCGGGACCGCGCGCACTTCCCCCAGGGCGACGACCTCGCCGTCACCGCGCCGGCCCGCCACCATCTCGCCTTCGGGTACGGCAACCACCAGTGCATCGGGCAGGCGCTGGCCCGGGTCGAACTCGAGTCGGTCTATGCCGGTGTCGCCCGCCGGATCCCCGGGCTGCGGCTGGCGGTCCCGCTGGCGTACGTCCGGTTCAAGTCGGACATGGCCGTGTACGGCGTCCACGAGCTGCCGGTGACGTGGTGACCGGCGTGGGACCAGGGAGGTCGGGCAAGGTGCGAGTGACGGTGGACAGCGGAGCGTGTGTCGGCGCGGGTCTCTGTGTGTTGACGGCCCCCGAGGTCTTCGACCAGGACCCGGAGGACGGCATCGCCACCGCGATCGACGAGGACGTCCCGCCCGAGCTGGTGCCGCTGGCCCGGGAGGCGCGCGCCGTGTGCCCGGTGGAGGCCATCGGGCTGACGGACGACTGACGGGCGCGGCGGCCTACTTCCGCTCGTCCGCCGGTTCGGCGCTGAGCATCGCGATGCAGGCGACGATGCCGACCTTGAGCCGGGAGTCCACGCCCAACTTCGTCATGATCTCGGTGACGTGATGCTTGACGGTGCGTTCGGTGATGGAGAGGTGGCGGGCGATCTCCGCGTTCGCCATCCCACATCCCAGGGAGCAGAACACGTCCAGCTCCCGCTCGGTCAACAGGTGGGTCCGGGTCACCGCGTCGCGGAAGACGGCTCCGGCGGTCCCTGCGTATTCGGTCAGCACCATGGAAGTCCCCCGGGATTCATGTGCCACGTCATTCGGTCAGGTCGGTGAGGGCGTGGACCAGTAGGTCCACCTCGGCCGTGGTGGTGCCCCGGCCCATGGAGATCCGGAGGAACTCGTCGGCCCCCTGTCCGGGAGCGAACAGCGGCGTGTGCGCGCCGTGGCCCACCCAGGTCCGGATGCCCCGCTCCCGCAGTCGGGCATAGAGCTCGGTGACCGGCCGCCGGTCGCTGCAGACCGAGACGGTCCCCGAGCGCCGGCTGGCCTCGCCGAGCCGGCGGAGGCCGGGCAGGGCACAGACCTGGCGTTCCAGGTCGGCGAAGAGCTCGGCGGTCTGTCGTCGCTCAGTTGCGTCGCGGGCCTGGTCCTCCGCCACGGCCACCCCCAGCCCCGCCCAGACCGCGATGTTCCGCTCGGCGAGTTCGAGGCTCGTCGCGTCCTCGACGAGGGGCTTCGCGTCGAGCGCCGGTGAGACGGTCATGGCGTGCACGTCCAGCACGGCCGGTGCGGCGAGGGCCAGGTAGCGGTCCGAGACGTGGGCGAAGCCGGTGCCGCGGGGCCCGCGGAGGAACTTGCGGCCGGCGCCGGTGTAGATGTCGGCGCCGATGGCGGTGACGTCCACCTCGACGTTGCCGACGGCCTGGCAGCCGTCCACCACGAACAGCGCGCGCGAACCCCGCAGCAGCGCGCCGATCGCCGCCACGTCCACCACCACGCCGCAGCAGGACGGCAGGTGGGACACCGACACGAGGGCCACGTCGTCGGTGAGGTGCGCCGCGATCCAGTCGAGGTCGACGTCGCCGCGGGGCGTGCACGGCATGACCACGATCCGCAGGCCGAGCCGTCGGCGCAGCTCGGCGAGGTGGAACAGGTTGCCGACGTAGTCGTACGCGGAGACCCAGACCTCGTCGCCGGCGCGCAGCGGGAGGTTCCCCACCAGGGTCGTCCAGGCGCGGGTCGCGTTGTCGAAGAGCGCGACGCCGGACGGTTCGGCGCCGAGCAGGCCGGCGAGAGCGGCGCGGGTCGCCGCCACCACGGCCTCGCCGTGTGCCGCCTCGGCCTCGTACGGGCCGAGCGACGTCTCGAGTTCCAGGTAGTGCCGCATCCGGTCGAGGACCTCGGGTGACGGCACACCGGCTCCGGCGTAGTTGAAGTGCACGGCTTCCGCGCGTGCCGGCGACGGGACGGCTCTCATCGACTCACCTCCGCGACGGCGGCGGGCGCCGCACCGTCACTGGTCCACAAGTACCGGACGGTGCTCAGTGCGGCTACCGCTATCATGCCGAGTCCGACGACGCCGGCCACCACGGCCCAGGCGACCCGGGCGTCGACGACCGCGATCAGCGGGAGGAACATCATCGGCGCGACCAGCACCCCGATGTTCACGCCGGCGGCGTAGAAGCCGATGTTGCGGGCCTTGAGCGCCGGCGGCGAGACGGCACTGACGTGGTCCATCATGGCCGGGAAGACGATCATCTCGCCGAGGGTCCACCAGGCGGTGCCCAGCAACAGCAGCCACGGGTTCGCGCCGAGTCCCATCAGGCCGAAGCCGATGATGGCGCACGCGTACCCGGTCAGCAGGGTGGTGCGGCGCCGCCAGTGGTTCATCAGGTGGTTGAGGCTGATCTCGCAGGTGATGACCATCAACGCATTCGTCGCGAAGATCGCGCTCACCCACACCGGCGGGCCGTGCAGCTTCTGGATGACGTACGCGCTGACCACGGTGGGCGGCAGCGCATAGGCGAGATGGATCGGCATGATCGACGCGAAGAACGACCAGAAGCGCAGCTCGCTGCCGCTCCGGTCGGCGGCCGGCCCGTCCCCGGCGGGGTCGGCGGCCGCCGGGGCGGTCGCCTCCCGCCGGTCGTCGGTGAGCCGGGACCGGGCCAGCACCCCGGCCGCCACCAGGTAGCCGACCGCGGTGCCCCAGACGAGCAGGCCCGGCGACACCTTGAACAGCAGGCCCGCGATCACCGGTCCGATGCCCATGCCCACGTTGACCGCCAGCCGCACCGCGGCGAAGGCGAACCGCCGCTGGCTGTCCGGCATGGTGTTCGCCACCATCGTGTACGACACCGGGTTGATCAGCTCGTAGCAGAAACCCCAGGCGGCCGTCGCCGCGACCAACGGCCACAGGCCCGGCACCACGGCCACCACGAGGACGCAGAGCGCGACGCCGAGCATGCCGAGCACGGCGACCCGGCGCTCCGGCATCCGTCGGGTCAACTGGCTGACGGTCACGTCGGCCAGCAGGGCGCCGACACCGAAGGCACCGATCACCAGGCCGATGGCCGCCGGGCGCAGCCCTTCGCGGGTCACCGCCAGGTAGGCGCCGTAGAACGGGAACAGCATCACCGAGCTGCGGGCCACCGCGATGGAGACCAGCAGACCGCGGATGGGCCGGAGCGTCGCCAGGTTCTCCCGGAGCGTCGGCCTCATGCGTCGAGTACGTACACGGACTCCCGGATGTCGTCGACAGCACGGTAGTCACGTTCGAGGGACGCCTCGTCGGTCGCGGTCATGAAGACGCGCAGCGGGCTGGTCAGCAGGTCCTTCGTGGGGACGATGACCTGCCCCGGCGCGCGCTTGACGGTCAGCTCCACCACCGACGGCAGCTCCCGGATCCGGCGTACCGCGTCCTCGTCGATCGCGACGATCCGGCCGGAGCGCTCGGTGGGCGTGTTGAACACCAGGGCAGGCTGACGCCGCTGGTAGACCCGGTCGCCGTACTCGGCCAGGAAGCGGTCGGTGTCGGTGTAGGCCAGCGCGATCAGGTCCGCCTGGTTGGTGCCGAGGCAGATGTCGTGGAAGCCGGGGTGCATGTTGCCGTTGAGCCGGGCGCCGACCTCCACGACCGTCGGCCCGTTCGGGCCCACGATCACCTCGGAGTGCGCCGGCCCGTTCCGGACGCCCAGCGCGTCGAGCACCTGCTTGGTGTAGGCGATCAGCGGCCCGCACACCGGGTCGTCGGCGTCCATCAGCACGTCCCGGTTGTAGATGGGCTTGCCGTTGGGCAGCAGCTGCTTGTCGTAGCGCCAGACCCCGCAGACGTACGCGTGGCCGTCCGCGCTCACCGTGTCGACGATGTATTCGGTGCCTTCGAGGTAGCTCTGCACCAGCACCTGCTGGTTGGTGATGTCGAAGATGTCCTTCGACCCGATGATCGCGGGGAACGCCCGGCGCAGGTCGGCCTCGTCGCGGCAGACGAAGACGCCGTCGGTGGAGGCGGAGGAGAGGGGCTTGGCCACGCACGGCCAGTGACCGCCGGCGTTCGCCCAGGCGAGGGCCGTCTCCACGTCGTCGGTGAGCGTCTGGGCGGCGGCGGCCAGCCCGGCGGCCCGGACCACCTCGATCATCTCGTGCTTGTCGCGGCGGGCGGTCGACAGCGCCGATCCGTTGCTGCGCAGGCCGAGCAGTTCGCTGAGGCGGTCGGCGAGCGGCACGCCCGGCTCCTGGCCCGCGAGCACGAACAGCGGCGCGACCTTCTCCAGTTCCTTCACCGCCGTCGTCTCGTTGTCGAAGACGAGGAAGTCGCGGTAACTGTCCCGGGCGGGGGGCAGCATGCTGGGCATGAGCTCCGGGGTGCTCTGCAGGTGAATGACGTCGACACCACGACGCTGAAATGCCGCAGGAAGGTAATTGCCGGTGCTGTAGGCATCCACCAGCACACCCGTGGGACGTGTCATCGAGGAATCCCCTCAACTTGCTGCCGGCGGCGTTCCGAAACGCGGCCGGACAGGCTTACCTTGTGCACGGTTCGAAGTGAGACCGCCGCCGTGAATATTCCACAGCCCGCACGTCGGCTGCTCATAGCAACTCGCTATGGGGTCAACCTTCGGCTATCGTCGCACCGTGGTCATGACGTTGCAGTCCGTACGCGCCTTCGTGGCGGTCGCGCGGGCGGGTTCCTTCGGGGAGGCGGCGCGGCTGCTGGACGTGAGCCAGCCGACCGTGAGCGGAGCCGTCGCCCGGCTGGAGACGCACGCCGGGACGAAACTCTTCGCCCGCGAACTGGGCGGCGTCTCCCTGACCGAGCAGGGGCAGCGGGTGCTGGGCCTGGCCGAACGGCTCGTACGCGCCGCCGACGACCTGGCGGAGGCGCTGACGCCCGCGGAACCCGACGTGCTCCACCTCGGCTTCATGGGCGAGGCCGCCTCGTCGGTGACCGGGCAGATCGTCCGGATGGCGCAGCAGCGCCTGGGCCGCCCGGTGCAGCTGCGCCGGTTCGACTTCGACGACCCCAGCTGCGGGCTCGCTTCGGGCCGGAGCGACCTCGCCATCGTCTGGCCCCCGCTGACCAGCGACGACGTGGACCAGGTGGTGGTGACCACGGACCGGCGTGCGGTGGCCCTGCCGGTGGCCGACCCGCTCGCCGGGCGGGACGAGGTGCGCCCGGACGAACTCGGCGACCGGCACTGGGTGGTCCCGCGCTCGCCCGACCCGGCGTGGAGCGCCTTCCGGCATCCCCGCGCCATCGGGGTGGTCCCGCTCGGCACGGTGGACTCCGGCTCGGTGGAGGAGACCCTGGAACTGGTGGCCGCCGGCGCGGGCGTCGCGTTGTTCTCGGTCAGCACCGAGCAGCACTACGCGCGCATGGGCGTGGTGATCGTGCCGTTGACGGGGGACCTGTACTGCACCGCGGCGCTGGCCTGGCGCAGGCCGATCGACCGGCCCGTGGTCGCCGACATCGTCGCCGACATCCGGGCCATGAACCTGCCGCTGCGCTGACCGGGCCGGCGGCCCCGGCCTCGTTCGCGGTACCACCCGAGGTCGCTCCGACGTGGATCGGACGCGCCGTTGACAGGTCCACCGGGTGTGGGCAAAGCTTCCTTCGTCGGACCACCGGCCGGCATGACGGGCCACCGCCGGACAGCAGTTCCGCATTCGTCGCAGACAATGTCCGTTGTCGTCGAACCGCAGTCGCGCTGCCGCGTCACATCGGGCCCGTGAAGCCGCCCGTCGACCATCGGAGCCAGCAATGCAGATGAGACAGTTGACGCCGTTCATCGGTGTCGAATTCACCGACGTGGCATTTCCGGACCTCCGGGACGACGCCGTGTTCGACGAACTCGTCGTCGCCCTGCACCGGCACGACCTGGTCGTCGTCCGGGGCCTCGACCTCACCCCGGAGCAGCAGCTCGCGCTGGCCTCGCGGCTCGGCGAGCCGGTGCCCTTCGTGCTGGCCGAGTTCCGGCACCCGGACTTCCCGCAGATCCTCGTCTCCTCCAACGAGACCCGACGGAACCGGCCGGTCGGCATCCCCCGGGTCGGCAACTTCTGGCACCAGGACTCGTCGTTCACCCAGCAGCCCGCCCCGTACACCATGCTGCACGGCGTGCGGGTCCCCGCGACCAGCGGGCACACCCACTTCGCCAGCGCCTTCGACGTCTACGACCGGCTGCCCGACGAGTGGAAGGACCTGCTCGAGGGCCGGATCGGCCGGCACACCCTCACCCGGCAGCAGCGCATCGGTCCGGAGCACGTCGGGCTCTCCATCGCCGAGATGAAGGCCCTCGTCGCGGCGCAGTACCCGGCGGTGGAACACCCGGTGGTGCAGGTCGATCCGGACACCGGTCGCCGCTACCTGTACGCCTCCCGCGAGTACATGGACTGCGTCGTCGGGTTGGACGCCAACCAGAACGCCGCCTTCTTCGACCTCGTCGACGCGCTCGTGCAGGACCCCGAGCACGTGTACGTCCACCGGTGGACCCCCGCCGACCTGCTGATCTGGCGGACCGCGACGACCTACCACGTCGCCACCGAGGTGGCGCCGGGGGTGCCGCGCACCGTGCACCGGGTCAGCATCGCCGTCGGCGCCGACGGACCCCGGCGTGTCCCTGCCGCCGGTGCCGCCCGCTCCGGCGGACCCGCCTCGTGAGCGTTCCGTCGCCCGGCACCGGGCTCTTCGCCGTCGTGGACGGATATTCCGCGGGACGGTTCCTGCCCCCGGCGTTCGACCGGGCCGGCGCGGCCGTCCTGCACGTCCGCAGCACCCCGGCGTGGCTGGCCTGCGTGCCCGTTCCCGACCTGCGCCCGTACGTCGGGACCCTGGTGCACGACGGGACCCGGCGCACCGTCGCGCGGCTCGCCGAGCGCGGCGTCGCCGGGGTGGTGGCCGGGCAGGAGACCGGCGTGCCGCTCGCCGACGAGCTCGCCGAGCGGCTCCGGCTGCCCGGCAACGGCACCCGGCACTCCGCCGCCCGCCGCGACAAGTTCCGGATGATCGAGACCGTGCGGGCGGCCGGCCTGCACTGCGCCCGGCAGTGGAAGGCCACCGACGGCCCCGCGCTCGCCGCGTCGGCCACCGCCGACGGCTGCTTCCCGTACGTGGTGAAACCGCTGCGGTCGGCGTCGAGCGACGGCGTCACCGTCTGCCGGACCGCCGCGGAGGTCCGGGCCGCCGCCGACCGGATCCTCGGCACCACCGACCTCTTCGCGGAGCCCAACACCGAGGTGCTGATGCAGTCCTATCTCGACGGCACCGAGTACGTCGTGGACGTGGTGCTGCGGGACGGGGCCCGACACGTCTGCGGGGTCTGGCGCTACGACAAGCCGCTGCGCGGCGGCCGGCGGCTCTACGACAAGGACATCCTGGTGGACCCGGACGAGGCGCCGGTGCCGGAGTTGATCGCGTACGTGGACCGGGTGCTCGCCGCGCTGGACATCCGGCACGGTGCCGCGCACGCCGAGGTGATGCTGACCGCGCAGGGGCCCGCCCTGGTGGAGATCGGCGCCCGGCTCAACGGCAACATGGACCCGGGCTTCCACGACCTGTGCCTCGGCGCCAACCAGGCCGACCTCACCGCGCTCGCCTACGCCCGGCCCGACGACTTCGTCCGGCGGTACGGCGGCACCGTCTACCGCCCGCTTCGCGCGGCCCTGGTGCACAATGCCGCGACCAGCGTGTCCGGCCGGGTGGAGGCCGTCGACGAGGACGTCGTGGCGACGATCGCGGCGCTGCCGACGGTCCGCCTGGTCACCCCCCGGCTCGGTCCGGGGGACCCGATCCGGCCCACCGTCGACCTGATCACCAGCACCCTGCGCGTCCACTTCGCCGGCGACAGCCTGGCCGAGGTGCTCGCCGACCACCGGCGGGTCGTCGCGCTCTCCGACCGGGTGTACCGGCTCGCCGACCCGGCCCGACCGGTGGGGTCGCGGTGAGCGTCGCCGTCCGCGCCGAGCTGGCCGCGCTGCCGCCGTACGTCATCCCGCGGCAGCCGCCCGGCGCGGTCCTGCTCAACAGCAACGAGTCCCCGGCCGCGCCACCCGACCCGGTCGTCGCCGCGGTGACCAGGGCAGCCGCCACGCTGCACCGGTACCCGGACTGGACCTCCGGGGAGCTGGTCGGACGGCTGTCCCGGGGGCTGGACGTGGACCCGGCGCGCGTCGCGGTCGGGTGCGGCTCGGTGAGCCTGTGCCAGCAGCTGCTCCAGGTGGTCTGCGGTCCGGGTGCCGAGGTGGTCCACCCGTGGCGGTCGTTCGAGGCGTACCCGGTGATGGCCCGGATCGTCGGGGCCGTGCCGGTCGCGGTCCCGCTGGACGGCGGGCAGCGCCACGACCTGCCCGCCATGCTCCGGGCGATCACCCCGGCGACCCGCGCCGTCTTCGTCTGCAACCCGAACAACCCGACCGGCACCACCGTCACCCGGGCCGCGCTGCGGGAGTTCCTGGCCGAGGTGCCGGGCGACGTCCTGGTCGTCCTCGACGAGGCGTACCGGGAATTCGTCACCGACCCGGACGTGCCGGACGGGCTGGACCTCGCGGCGACCCGGGACAACGTGGCGGTGCTGCGGACGTTCTCCAAGGCGTACCGGCTGGCCGGGGTGCGGATCGGCTACTGCGTGGCGGCGCCCGAGGTGGCGGCGGCGGTCCGCGCGGTCGGCGTACCCTTCGCGGTCAGTCGGCTGGCCGAGGCGGCGGCGCTGGCGGCGTTGGACGTCGAGGACGAGCTGCGCCGCCGGTGCCGGGCGACGGTGGGGGAGCGGGACCGGGTTGCGGCGGCCCTGCTGCGCCGGGGCCACTCACCCGTGCCGTCCCAGGCGAACTTCCTGTGGCTGCCGTTGGGGGCCCGGGCGGTGGCGTTCGGCGAGCACTGCGCGGCGCGCAACGTGCTCCTGCGGGTGTTCCCGGGCGACGGCGCCCGGGTCACCATCGGCGCGCCGGCGGAGAACGACGCCTTCCTGCGGGCCACCGAGGGCTTCGCACCCTAGTCCGCCGACGGCCTCGGCAGCAGCATCGCACCGGGGTTGAACAGCCCGTCCGGGTCGAAGGCCTGCTTGACCCGGTGGTGCACCCGTACGCCGACCGGGCCGACCTCGCGCGCCAGCCATTCGCGCTTGATCCGCCCCACGCCGTGCTCTCCGGTGATGGTGCCGCCGAGCGCCAGGCCGAGTTCCAGGATCCGGTCGAACGCGTGTCGGGCCCGGTCGGACTCGCCGGGCACCGACGGGTCGAACAGGATGGTGGGGTGCATGTTGCCGTCGGCGGCGTGTCCGACGACCGCCACCGGCAGCGCGACCTCCGCGCCGATCCGGGCGCAGCCGCTGATCAGGTCGGCGATCCGGGTACGCGGCACGGCCACGTCCTCGGTGAGACAGTGCCCCTGCTGTTCGAGGGCCGTCAGCGACACCCGGCGGGCCTGCAGGAGCAGGTTGCCCTCGGCCGGGTCGACGGTCGTCTGGGTGGCCGTGGCACCGGCGTCCGCGCAGATCCGTGCGATGGCCGCCAGTTCCCGCTCGGCGGGGGCGCCGCCGGAGTCGGACTGGCAGAGCAGCAACGCCTGGCAGCCGGGGGTGCCGACCGCGCACCGCAGGTACGCCTCCACGGCCCGGATCGAGATGGCGTCCATGATCTCCATCAGGGACGGGACCACGCCGGCCTTGACCACGCCGATGACCGCCTCGCCGGCCGCCTGGGTGGAGTCGAAGGCGGCGACCAGCGTGCCGGGCGCCTGCGGCAGCGGGCGCAGCGTCACCGTCGCCTCGGTGATGATGCCGAGGGTGCCCTCGCTGCCGACGAAGAGCCGGGTGAGGTCGTAGCCGGCCACCCCCTTCACGGTGCGGCGGCCGGTGCGCAGCAGCTCACCGTCGGCGAGCACGACCTGCACGCCGAGCACGTGGTCGGCGGTCACCCCGTACTTCACGCAGCACAGCCCGCCCGCGTTGGTGGCCAGGTTGCCGCCGATCGTGCACCACTCGAAGCTCGACGGGTCGGGGGGATAGAACAGCCCGTGCGCGGCGGCGGCGGTCCGCAGGTCCTTGTTGACCACGCCCGCCTGCACCACGGCCAGCCGGTTGTCCGGGTCGACCTCGACGATCTCGTCGAGTTTCGTGGTGACCAGCACGACGCACCCGTCGACGGCGTTCGCGGCGCCGGTCAGCCCGCTGCCCGCCCCCCGGGGCACGATCGGCACCCCCGCCTCGGCGCACCGCCGGACACAGGTCTGCACCTGGGCGACGGTGCGCGGGAACACGACCGCCACCGGTGTGCCCGAGGGGGCCAGGGGCATCATGTCCCGGGCGTACGGCCGGGTGCCCGCCGGGTCGGTCAGCACGGCGGCGTCGCCGAGCTCGGCCCGGAGAACATCCACGATCTTCGCTGCCATCGGGTCACTCTAGTACGACCGGGACGGTTCGCGACCCCGCCGCGCGCCGCCCCGGCCGCCCGACGCCCACGGATCGGCCGGTCAGCGGTGGTGCGGCTGGCATATCTTCGCTGTCATGAGCGCCGACGAGAAGCAGCGCCGGGTGTGGGACCGGCACGCCGCCGGCTACGACCGGCAGATGAGCGTCCTCGAGCGGCGGTTCCTCCGGGACAGCCGGCAGTGGGTGGGCGAGCAAGCGCACGGCGACACCCTGGAGGTCGCCATCGGCACCGGACGGAACCTGCCCCACTATCCCCGCGACGTCCGGCTCACCGGCGTGGAGCTGAGCCCGAACATGCTGGCGATCGCCCGGCGGCGGGCCGCCGACCTGGGCCGGGAGGTCGACCTGCGGCTGGGCACTGCACACCGGCTGGACTTCCCCGACGGCACCTTCGACACCGTCGTGTGCACCCTCTCGCTCTGCGCGATCCCGGACGAGCGACGGGCCGTCGCAGAGATGGCCCGGGTGCTGCGCCCCGGCGGCCTGCTGCTCCTGGTCGACCACGTCGTCGGCGCCACCCGCCCGGTACGCGCGCTCCAGCGCCTCATCGAGCTGGTCAGCGTGCCGACGGCGGGGGAGCATTTCCGCCGGCGTCCCCTGCACCAGGTGGAGGCGGTGGGGTTGCGCGTCGAGCGGCAGGAGCGCTTCGCCCGGGGGGTGATCGAGCGTCTCGCCGCCCGCAGACCCGCCTGACGGCTCCGGCGGCGGTACGCCCCGCCGGTCCGCCCGGTGACGGTCATCGACATCGCGGCACCGGGTCCATAGACTCCGGTCTTTCTGGTACCACAAGTCCAGGGAGGACCCACGTGTCGAGCGAAACCCGACCGCACGCCGTCGCGCCGCTGGCGTACCGCCTCGCGGGCGTGGCGGTGGTCTCCGCCGCGCTGGTCGCCGTCGGTGGCTGCCGCGACCGCCGCGCCGGCTGCCGCGCCGGAGCCCACCCGGGGCCGTGCGCGTACACGCCGACGCCGGACGAGCCCGCGGCCCGGCCGGTGCCGCTGCCGCCGGACTCCCGGCGGACGCCCGACCACGGCACCGTCCGGGTCACGCTGCGGACGAGCCAGGGCCCGATCGGGCTGACCCTCGACCGGGAACAGGCCCCGTGCACGGTGCAGAGCTTCCTGCACCTGGCCCGGCACAGGTTCTACGACCGGACGCCGTGCCACCGGCTCACCGCGTACCCCACGTTGAAGGTGCTGCAGTGCGGCGACCCGTCCGGAACCGGCGAGGGCGGTCCGGGCTACCGGTACGCCGACGAACTCCCCACCGACCTGCCGCCCGCGCCCACCGACCCGACCGGGGTGCGCCGGCTCTACGCCCGCGGCACCCTGGCGATGGCGAACGCCGGCCCGGACACCAACGGCAGCCAGTTCTTCCTGGTCCAGTCGGACTCGGCACTGCGCCCCAACTACACCGTGTTCGGCACGATCGACGAGGCCGGGCTGGCCACCCTGGACCGGATCGCGGCCGGCGGGATCGCCGCCACGCCGGACGACCCGGCCCCGGTCGACGGCGTGCCGGCTCTGCCGGTGGAGATCTGCCGGGCCACCGGGCCGCTGGAGCCCCACCCGGCGGGGCGGGTCGCCGTCCCGCCGGGTGCGGTCCGCCGGCCGGACGCCGGGGTGCGGATCCGCCGACCGGCTGCGTCGGGGAGTGCTCGCCTGGTCCTCGATGCGGCGGCGGGAGCATGACACGATGGCCGGTGTCCGGCCCGCCGGGTGGCCGGGACACGACCTGATGGAGTCGGCATGTCAGGACAGGCCGGCGTGCCTGTGCCAGGTTTGGCACCACTGTGGACGCACGATCCGGTGACGGCCGGCCCGTACCGGCTGCTCGGCCGGCTGGGTGCGGGTGGGCAGGGGGTCGTCTATCTCGGCGAGGACGACACGGGCGACCGGGTCGCCGTCAAGATGATCAACATCGACCTGAGCGATCCCCGGGCGCGCTCGCAGTTCATGAAGGAGATCGCCGCGGCCCGCCGGGTCGCGCCGTTCTGCACCGCCCAGGTGCTCTTCGCCGAGGTGGACGGGGAGCGGCCCTACGTGGTCAGCGAGTTCATCCCGGGGCCCACCCTGCACCGGCACGTCCGCGAGCACGGCCCGGTCGTCGGCAACGCGCTGCACCGGCTCGCGGTCGGCACCGCCACCGCGCTCGCCGCGATCCACCGCTCCGACGTGGTGCACTGCGACCTGAAGCCGGACAACGTGGTGCTGGGCCAGGACGGGCCGCGGGTGATCGACTTCGGCATCGCTCGCGCCCTGGGCATCACCGAGACCGCGTCCAGCCAGGTCATGGGGACCACCGCGTACATGGCGCCCGAGCGGTTCCGCAACGACGGCGTCGGTCCACCCTGCGACGTGTTCGCGTGGGCCGCCACGATCGCCTTCGCCGCCGGCGGCCGGCCGCCGTTCGGCAACGACTCGCTCTTCGCGGTGATGCACCGGGTGCTCCACGAACCGCCCGACCTGCCCGCGCTTCCCCCGGGTCTGGACGCCCTGATCCGGCAGTGCCTGGCCAAGGAGCCGGCGGACCGGCCGGAGGCCGAGCAGGTGCTGGTACGGCTGCTCCGGCAGGACGACCGGGTCACCGGCCCGCTGCGCCCCGACACCGTGCTCGCGGTCGGTGACGAGACCGCCGGCGCGCCCACACCGAACCACCCGCTGCCCCGGCCTGCCGCACCGGCGCTGACCCTCGCCGCACCGAGCCGGACCGCTGCGCTGCCGGCCCAGGTATCGCCTGGCGCCGGCGACGCAGGGGCCGCCTGCGGAGCCGACCGGTGAGCCGGACGGCTGGGCGCGGCGCCTGCGCGACGAGACCCTCGACGCCGGGGGCATCTCGGTCGCGCTCTTCCTCGGCTCCGTCGGGGCCGCCGCCGGCTACGTGGCCTCCAGCGCGGCGGGACCGGCCGCCGCCACCGGCGCCGTCACCTTCGTGGTCGTCTACCTGGTCCGGCTGCTGGTCGCCACCGCCGTCGGCGGGCCGTCCGAACGCGCCTGAGCGCGCGGTGCGCCCGGCGTCGCCGAGTGGCGCCCGACCGATAGGTTGACTGCCGTCAGTCGACCGCCGAGGAGGACGCCCCGATGACCCGACGCTCGCCGCGTACCCGGCAGTGGTTGCCGTACACCGCTGCCGTCTCCGCCGGGCTGCTGGTCATCGCCGGGGCGTTCGGGTTCGTCCGGCAGCGCGACGCGGACGCCGGCCGGACCCGTGCGGGGTGCACCATCGACCTCGAGGTCAACTCCTCGACGGAGAAGGCCGCCCTGCTGGTCGAGCTGGCCGAGCGGTACGACCGCAGCGGCCGCTCCGTCGCGGGCAGCTGCGCCCGGGTGCACGTCAGCGCGTTGACCTCGGGCAAGGCCACCGAGGCGCTGGCCACCGGCTGGAGCCGCACCGGGTTGCCGCAGCCGCAGGTCTGGTTGCCGACGTCGAGCCTGTGGACCGGTCAGCTCCGCCTGCTCGACCAGGCCGCCGGCCGGGCGCCACAGACCCCGGACCGCTACCCGTCGATCGCCAACAGTCCGCTGGTGATCGCGATGCCGCAACCCCGGGCCGAGCTGCTGCGCCGGCGTGGACCGCTGGGCTGGGGAGAGATCCTGGGCCTCTCCGGACGGGACGGGTGGGCGAGCTTCGGCAAGCCGGAGTGGGGCCGGTTCACCTTCGGCAAGGACAACCCGAACATGTCCACCTCCGGCCTGGCGGCGACCATCGCCACCTACTACGCCGCGGTGCAGCGCTCCAGCGACCTGACCCGGGCCGACCTGGCCGACCCCGCGGTCACCCGGTTCGTCCGCCGGATCGAGGCCAACGTGTCGCACTACAGCGACGACTCGGTGGACCTGCTGCGCAACCTCGCCGAGGCCGACCTGGCCGGCGGTGGCGGCAAGCCGGACGACATGAGCGCCATCGTCCTGCAGGAGGAGCTCGTCGACCTCTACAACACCGGCGGACTGAGCCCGCGCGGGGACGGCCAGGAGCGGGGTCGCCGCCCGCACGTCCCGCTGGTCGCCGTCCACCCCAAGGAGGGGACGTTCAACCTCGACCACCCGTATGTGGTGCTGCCCTCCGCCGACGAGCGGCAGCGGGCGGCAGCGGCCGACTTCCTGGCCTTCCTCACCGCGGACGCCCAGCAAAAGAGCTTCGCCCGCCTCGGCTTCCGCGACCACGAGCGCCGGGCCTCGCCGGAGCTCCTCGCCAGCGTCGGCGCCGAGCCCAGCGGTGGGCTGAGCTACTTCGAGCCACCGGACCCGCAGGTCGTCGAGGCGATGCTCGACGGCTGGCGCACGCTGCGCAAGAAGGCCAACATCCTGATCGCCCTCGACACCTCGGGTTCGATGCAGGCGGCGGTCGGCAACCGTACCCGCTTCCAGGTCGCCGCCGCGGCGGCGGGCAAGGGGCTCGCGCTGCTCAACGCGGAGGACCGGGTCGGGCTCTGGTCGTTCTCGTCGGAGACCCCGCAGCGGCCGAAGAGCCCCTACCGCGAGGAGGTCCGGCTCGGCGAGTTCGACCAGAAGCGGATCACCAGCAAGATCGCCGGCCTGCACGTCGAGGGGAGCACCGCGCTCTACGCGACGGTCCGGGCCGCCCACCGGGAGCTGCTCGACCGGTACGACCCGCAGCGGATCAACGCCGTCGTGGTGCTGACCGACGGCCGGAACGAGTACAGCCGGGACAACGACCTGGCCAGGTTGCTCGCCGAGGTGACCCTGGACCCGCAGCGGCCGGTGAAGGTGTTCTGCATCGCCTTCGACCGGGACTCGGACTTCGCCACCCTGGACCGGATCGCCAAGGCGTCGTCGGGGAAGGCGTTCGACGCCACCGATCCCGCGATGGTCGACGAGGCGTTCGTGAAGCTGGTCAGCAGCTTCTGAGCCACGCCGCCGTACGGGGCGGCACTGCTCACCCGCCGGCCAGCAGCTTCTTCTGCACCTTGCCCATCGCGTTGCGGGGCAGCTCCTCGACCAGGTGCACCCGTCGGGGGCGCTTGTGCGCGGCGATCCGACCGGCCGCGAACTCGATCAGCTGCGCCTCGGTCGCGGCGTCCGCGACCACGTACGCGACGACCTGCTGTCCCAGGTCGGGGTGGGGTACGCCGATCACCGCGGCCTCCCGGACCCCGGGGTGGGCGAGCAGCGCGTTCTCGACCTCACCGGCGCCGATCCGGTACCCGCCACTCTTGATCATGTCGATCGACGCGCGGCCCATGATCCGGTGCCACCCGTCGGCGTCGACGGTGGCGATGTCGCCGGTACGGAACCATCCGTCCGGGGTGAACGACTCCGCGTCCGCCGCCGGCCGGTTCAGGTAGCCGCCGAACACCATCGGCCCCCGCACCTGGAGCTCGCCGGGGGACTCGCCGTCCCGGTCCAGCTCGGTGCCGTCCTCGCCGACCAGCCTGGTCTCCACCCCGGCCAGCGGGGTGCCGACGAAACCCGGGCGACGCTCACCGTCGGCCCGGCCACTGACCGTGATCAGCGTCTCCGTCATCCCGTACCGCTCGATGGGCGCCTGGCCGGTGAGTTCGGTGAGCCGACCGAAGACGGGCAACGGCAGTGGTGCGCTGCCCGACACCAGCAGCCGCGCCGGGGCGAGGGCCCGGGCCGAGGCCGGGTCGGCGCAGACCCTCGACCAGACGGTCGGTACGCCGAAGTAGAGGCTGCCGCCCGCGGCGGCGTACGCCTCCGGCCGGGGCCGACCGGTGTGGACCAGCCGGGAACCGACCCGGAGCGCGCCCAGCACCCCCAGCACCAGACCGTGCACGTGGAACAGCGGAAGGCCGTGCACCAGCACATCCTCCGGCGTCCACGACCAGGCGTCCGCGAGCGCGTCGAGGTCGGCGGCGATCGCCCGGCGGGAGATCGGCGCTCCCTTCGGCGCACCGGTGGTGCCGGAGGTGTAGAGGATCAGCGCGGTGTTCTCCGGTGCCGGCTCGGGTCGCCCGCGGCCCGCCCGCGCAGCCAGGTCGACCGCGGCGACCGGCGTCGGTACGTCCGCCAGCGTTCCGCTGCCCACCGCCTCGCCGGGCGCGAGCAGCAGCGCGGCGGCGGAGTCGCGCAGCAGGTGGTCGCGTTCGCCCGCACCGGAGTCCGGGGCCACCGGCACCACCGGAACGCCCGCGAGCAGGCCGGCCACGACGGCGACCACGGTCTCCATGCTCGCGGTCGCCCAGACGGCCACCGCGTCACTGCCGGCGATCCGGTCGGCGAGGGCGGTGGCGGCGGACCACACCGCCTCCCGGGAGGAGCGCTGGTCCCCGACCCGGATCGCGTCCGCGTCATCCCCGAACGTCCCGGACAGGGCCGGCAACAGCATCTCTTCGCTCCCTCGTCGTGAGGTCCCACGTCCTGCCCGCCCGACGACGACGGCCTGGATGCGACTGACCGCAGTGGACCCGGACCGCCGAGCCTACAAGCGAGCGTCGACGACGCGCGGGTGTGCTTCCCCGAACCGGTCCGGCGCGTCCGGTCAGCGTGTGCTGCTTCGCGGCGCCGGCGTGAACACCCGGACCGGGTCGCCGCGTACGAGCTCGTCGTGCAGGCGCCGGCGGGCGGCCGTCACCGCCCGCCCGGCCACCTCGTCGCCCTCGTCGAGACGCTGTCGCAGCAGGTCGAGGGCGATCCGGCGATTGAGGCCGAACTGCCGTTCCGTGTCGACCACGACGACGGTTCCCGAGGGCCGGTGGGTCGCCCGTACCGCCGTGCTGGCCTTGTTCCGGTGTTGACCGCCGGGCCCCCCGGTGCGGCAGGCGACGATGTCCACATCCGTCTCCCGGAACGTGGTCCGCAGGGTGTCGACCTGGCACGGCCGGGCGGTGACGTACCAGTTCTTCCGGCCGGCTCCGGTCCGGTAGGGGCTCGGGGCCTGCCAGCACAATGTCCCGCTCCACGACTCGGCGAACGCCCCGGATCCTGCTCCGGAGATCCGGAGCAGGACCGATCGGTGGGTGCCGGGCCGGTCGCCGGGAACGGTCTCCACCCGCTGGGTGGTCAGCTGCTGCCGGGCGGCGTCGGCCTCCAGACGGGGCAGGATCCGGGCCAGCGCCCAGGCGCACTCGCGCGGGCCACGCCCTGCCGACACGAGCAGGTGGACGATCATGACCGGCCTCGTCCACGTCGCTCCCGGCGGTCCCGTCGAGGCGCCGGCCCCGGGTCGGCCGTCTTGTAGGTGACCAGGGGGACCGTGGTGGCCACGGGGGTGGCCAGGCCGTGGTCGACGAGGTCGGCGATCACCTGCTCGATGCGCTTGTAGGCCGTCGGGGCCTCCTCGAAGAGCAGTTGCCGGTCACCGCACACCACCACCGACCCCACCGGCGTACGACGCAGCTCCTCGACGGTGTGCTTGGCCCGGCCCCGGCGCAGTGCGTCCGCGCGGGACATCTTCCGCCCCGCGCCGTGCGCGACCGAGTGGTTGGCGCCCGGACCGGCGTGGCCGGCGACCAGGTACGAGGGGGTACCCCGTGTGCCGGCGACCAGCACGTCGCGGCCGTCACCCGGTGCCGCGCCCTTGCGGTGCAGGTAGACCCCGTCGCGGACCTCGACCAGGTTGTGGCACTGGTCGACGATCGGCGCGGTCGGTTCGGCGCCCAGCGCGTGGGCGATCCGGGCGGCCATCAGCCGCCGGTTGAGCGATCCCCAGCGTACGGCGGCGTCGTGCCTGGCCAGGTAGGCCGTGGGATCGGGGGCGGCGCCGGCGCCGTGGCGCTCGGTGTGCTCCCGCAGGATCCGTTCCCCCAGTCCCCGGGAACCGCTGTGGACGATGAGCACGAGGTGATCGGCGGTGAGCCCGAGACGGTCCGCGTGGTCCGGGTCGAGAACCGTCCCGATCCGCGCCAGCTCGGCGAAGTGGTTTCCGCGGCCGACCGTACCCAGGCCGTCGAGGTGACCGGCGGGAACCTCGCCGTCCACGACGGACCAGGCCGGGTCGTCGGCGTCCCGCTCGGGGTCCAGCGCGCGGTCGAGATCGGGGAACCGCGCGGCGAGCCGCTCCGGTACGGCCGGCCTGAGGTTGATCGGGAACACGGCGATGCCGCACCCGATGTCGGAGCCCACCAGGAACGGGTACAGCACGGTCGACGCCATGGCGGCTCCGATCGGTGCCCCCTTGCCGGGGTGCAGGTCCGGCATGCCGGCGACGTGGATCATGCCGTCGAGGGCGGCCACCCGGTGGCACTGGTCGACGGCGTCGGACTCGATCCAGCTCGTGGGGGAGGCGAAGACGGTGACGGTGGCCGGGTCGGACTGCGGCAGGGACTCCGGCCGGAAGTGACGTGCAGACAAGGACGCTCTCTCATCGGGCAGCGGGGACGGACGGCGCGACGGCGCGGGTCGGCGCCGGGAGCCTTCGGAGATCGGGCTGGTGTCCGTCAGAGCGTCATGACCCCACTCTCGCCGGGCCCACCGCCCGCGGCAAGCCGTTTTCGGGCCGCATCCGCACGACTCAGTCACCGTACGTGAGTTTTGCCGGCACCTTCGGTGGAATTCTGTCCTGGTCGGACAGTTGTGGCGGCGCAGGTCTTGACTGTGAGCTAACCCACACCTTGAATGGCGGGATGTGAAGACGCCTGGTCAGGACGGTCTCGGGCACCGAGCCGACTGCCGTCGGACCACCGGCGTCTCTCCGTCGCCTGAAGCTGTCGTCAGGGAGCCGTCGTGGCGGTGGGTCATGGGATGAGTGAGCGTCGGCGGCGGATGGCGCTCAGCGCGGCGCTGCACGTCGTCTCCCACGCGCTCGCCATCGTCTACTGCCTCGTCACGCTCGGCGAACCGCACCGGAGCCTCATGCTCACCGCCTTCGGCTGCGGGATGGCGGCCGGCATCCTGGGGCTGTGGGCGGCGCGGACGGTCACCACGAAGGCCGTCGGATACCGCGTCTCGTTCTCGATCCTGCTGGTCACGCTCGTCGTGGTGGCGTTGGGCGCGTACTGGGACGGCGGCGCCGCCTCGCCGGCCAGCCTAGGGTTCGTGAGCACGGCCGTGTTCGTCGCCAGCTACACGCCGCCGCTGCGGCTGATGATCGCGTTCGAGGCGCTCATCCTCGGTTCCTACCTCGCCGTCGCCGCCGCCGGGCAGCCGCCGCGACCCGGTCACGTCTTCCTCTACGTCGGCGGCATTCTCCTGCTCACCTCCGTCTGCGCCGCCCAGGCGCGGATCGTGGCGCGGCAGCGTACGCAGTTGCGCTCCCTCGCGTCGCTGGACCCGTTGACCGGGGCCCTGAACCGGCGCGGCCTCGCGGACTTCGCCGGACCGTTGTTCCGGGGTTGCCGCCCGCCCGAGCTCTCCCTGCTCTGCCTGGACCTGGACGACTTCAAGCTGGTCAACGACCGCCTCGGCCACGCGGCCGGCGACGCGTTGCTGCAACGGACGGTGGCGGCGGTGCGGGAGGTGCTGCGCGCCGACGACGCCGTCGCGCGGATCGGCGGCGACGAGTTCGTGGTCGTGCTGGTGGACGCCCCGGAACCCACCGCGCGGAGCATCGCGCTCCGCATCGACGAAACGGTCCGGGAGCTGACCGGGGTGAGCATCGGCTGGGCCACCGCCCCGCACGACGGGGTCACCCTGGAGGCGCTGCTGCGGGTCGCGGACCAGCGCCTCTACCGGGTCAAGCAGGAGCGCCGTCGCGCCGGCGGAGCCTCGTCGTGCGTCGGGCACGCCGTCACGACCGGCCGCCCGGACCCCTTCTGACGGTACGCCGACGACGCGGCGGCCGGGCGGTGCGACCGCCGTCCGTGCGCGCGGTGCCGATCCGGTGCGGGGGTGACAGTGCGGCGTCGACGTGCCACCATACCGACCAGTCGGTTTCCCGACGGGAAGGGGCCATCGATGCCGGAGACGTCCGCGACGCGCACCGCGTACCGCACCTGTCCGCTCTGCGAGGCCACCTGCGGCCTGACCCTGACCATCACCGACGACCGGGTGACCCACGCCCGCGGCGACCGGGAGCACGTGTTCAGCCACGGCTTCGTCTGCCCGAAGGGTGCGGCGTTCCCGCAGCTGCTCGACGATCCGGACCGGCTGCGCCGGCCGCTGCTGCGGGTCGACGGCACGCTGCGCGAGGTCGGCTGGGCCGAAGCCTTCGCCGCCGTCGAGGCGGGACTGGGCGCCGCCCGTGCCGGCGGTCGGGACGCGGTCGCCGTCTACCTGGGCAACCCGAACGTGCACACGATGGCCGGCGGCCTCTACGTGGGCCCGCTGGTCCGGGCGCTCGGCACCCGCAACGTCTTCTCCGCCAGCACCGTCGACCAGATGCCCAAGCACGTCTCCTCGGGCTACCTCTACGGCGACCCGAACGCCATCCCGGTGCCCGACCTGGACCGCACCGACCTGCTGGTGCTGCTCGGCGCGAACCCCTGGGAGTCCAACGGCAGCCTCTGCACCGCCCCCGACTTCCCCGGCCGGCTCCGGGCGTTGCAGGCGCGCGGCGGCCGGTTCCTGGTGGTCGACCCCCGGCGCACCCGGACCGCCGCCGCCGCGGACGAGCACCTGCCGATCCGGCCCGGCACCGACGCGCTGCTGCTCTTCGCCGTCGTGCACACCCTCTTCGCCGAGGACCTGGTGCGGCTCGGCCCGCTGGCGGCGCACGTCACCGGCGTCGACGAGGTGCGGGAGCTGGCCTCGGCGTTCGCCCCGGAGCGGGTCGCCGACCGGTGCGCGGTGCCCGCGCCGCGCATCCGCCGTCTCGCCCGCGAGCTGGTCGCCGCCCCCACCGCCGCCGTGTACGGGCGCCTCGGCACCAGCACGGTCGCCTTCGGCACCCTGACGAGCTGGCTGGTCGACGTGGTCAACGTGCTGACCGGCAATCTGGACCGGCCGGGCGGGGCGATGTTCCCGCTCGCCGCCCACCAGCGCACCCGCGCCGCCGGTCCGGGCAAGGGGTTCCGCACCGGACGCTGGACCAGCCGGGTGCGGGGCCTGCCGGAGGTGAAGGGTGAGCTGCCGGTCGCCACGCTGGCCGACGAGATCACCACGCCGGGACCGGGTCAGGTCCGGGCGCTGGTCACGGTCGCCGGCAACCCGGTGCTCTCCACCGCGAACAGCGAACGGCTGGACCGGGCGCTCGCCTCGCTCGACTTCATGGTCAGCGTCGACCCCTACCTGAACGAGACCACCCGGCACGCCGACGTGGTGCTCCCGCCGCCCGACCCGGCCCGGGCCGGACATTACGACTTCGCGTTCCTCACCCTGGCGGTGCGGAACGTGGCCAGCTATTCGCCGCCCGCGCTTCCCCTGGAGCCCGACAGCCTCGACGAGTGCGACATCCTCGCCCGGCTCACCCTGATCGCCGCCGGGCAGGGCACCGACGCCGACCCGCAGGGCCTGCACGAGCAGCTGCTCGGCCAGGTGCTCGCCGAGGCGGCGGAGGAGCTGGACCGGCCGGCGGCCGAGCTGCGGGCGCTGGTCGTGGGGGAGCGGCCCGCCGAACGCCTCCTCGACGCGCGGCTGCGCCGCGGCCCGTACGGCGACCTGTTCGGGCGGCGACCGGACGGCCTCTGCCTGACCCGGCTCCTCGACCACCCCCACGGCATCGACCTCGGGCCGCTGCGGTCCCGCCTGCCGGAGGTGCTGCGGACGCCGAGCGGCACCGTCGAGCTCTGCCCGCCGCCGATCGCCGCCGACGTGGCCCGGCTCCGCGACGCCCGGGACGCGCCGCCGGAGGGCTTCGTCCTCGTCGGCCGCCGGCACCTGCGTTCGAACAACAGCTGGATGCACAACGTGCCGGCGTTGGTGAAGGGGCGGGACCGCTGCACCCTGCAGATCCACCCCGAGGACGCGGCGAAGCTCGGGCTGTCCACCGGGGACGCCGCGCGGGTCTCCTCGCGGGTCGGGTCACTCGTGGTGGCCGTCGAACCGACCGCCGACACCATGCCCGGCGTGGTCAGCCTGCCGCACGGGTGGGGCCACGACGTGCCGGGCACCCGGCAGTCCGTGGCCCGGGCACATCCCGGCGTCAACAGCAACGTGCTCGCCGACTCCACGGCGGTCGACCCGCTCTCCGGCAACACCGTGCTCAACGGCATCCCGGTCCGCGTGGAACCCGCCTGAACCGGCGGGCCCGTCGTCAGGAGGTGGCCGCACGAGCCCGATGGCTCACCGGCGAGGGCCGAGGAGAGCGCGGGCGCTGAACACCAGATCCTCCGCGTCCGCGGAGGTACCGAATCGAACGGAATAGCAGGAAGCGCCCACATGGCCTCGGCTCTCGCCGACTACTCAGGGATCAGCTCGCTGAGCCGGTCCAATGTATACGTGACTGATCCTTCCGGCAGACCCTCGGGCGCGTCGATGCCGATGAACGTGACCGGCTCGTCCGGCAGGCGGCCGTCCCACATCACCACGTCGGCCCGGGCGCGCCACCGGTCGACCAGGTAGGACATGGTGAGGTAGCGCCGCTGCACCAGTGCCCGCACCCGGTCGGCAGTGGTGGACCGGTTGTCCTCCACCCGGTTGAACGACGGCCTGCCCCGCAGGTAGAGGTGCAGCCACACGGCCTGCCAGCCTTGCTCGCCCTTGGCGAACACCATCGGCAGCGCCACCCGGCCCTGGCCTCGCAGGTGCGAACGCGCCCGCACGGTCCGCGCGTCGAACGGCGCACCGCGCTGCTCCGGCGTCCGGGTCTGGTAGCCGAACATCGACTCGGCGACGTCGTCGAACGACTCGCCCGCATAGATGTACACCTGTGGTACGACGTAGTGCCCGCGTACCGTCAAGGGCACGTCGATGAACTCGGTCGCACCGTGTCTCGCGTCGGTGATGTCGCCCGAGTGCACCACGCCGTCGTGGCGGTAGTTCGTCCAGGACACCTGGCCCGCACTGTGGAACTCGTCGTCGAGCAGCAGCACCGACAGGTCGTAGTCGGTGCGACGGTCGCGCTGACGCCAGTACGTGAAGAAGCGCAGCACCTCACCGGACACCGACGCCCGCGAGCCCCTCGGCAGCACCGCGAATCCACCTTCGGCCGCCTTGCCGGACAGCGGCAGCGCGACGTCGAGCACCGCCGGGTCCACCACCAACGGTCGCTGCGGCTCCGGCAGCCGCGCGCCGATCTCGGCGTCGAGCAGCGACGACAGTTCGGCCACCAGCTCGGCGGGCAGGGGCGGGCGCCGGTCCGGGCCGACCCACGCGCGCCGCGAACGGCCGACGTACATCCGCGCGGACGCGGGTGCCAGCCGGTTGTCGACATGCTCCCGCAGGGAGAGAAGCACCCGGCCCGACGCCGAGCCCAGGGCCGCGGCGACCGCGTCGACCACAGCGGCTCGCTCCGGCGCCGACGCCGTGCGCAGAAGCCGGTCCGCGGAGCGCAGGAGCAGGCCCGGCGCGGCCGACAGCACCGACGCGGCCGGGCCGACGGCACCGGCGCGGATCGCCGCCTCGGCGCGTCCGGCGAGGGTGGGTACCCGGCGCTCGCCGCGCGCGACCGCGAACACCTCCCGGGCGTGCGGCCACTGACCGTACTCGTGCGGGTGCAGCCGCTCCCCGAGTCGCTTCCACCGCTCCGCGTAACGCGCG
This sequence comes from Micromonospora sp. R77, assembly GCF_022747945.1. NCBI lineage: Bacteria > Bacillati > Actinomycetota > Actinomycetes > Micromonosporales > Micromonosporaceae > Micromonospora > Micromonospora sp. R77. The sequence continues at coordinate 6,842,295 of NZ_JALDST010000001.1, read as the reverse complement.
ACGTCGCCGAGCTTGCCGCGGTTCCCGCCGACGACGTCGTCCAGCGCGGCCAGCAGCACCCGCCGCTCCGGGCGCCGGAAGGCCCGGAACCTCGTGGGTGTCAGGAGTGAGACGTCCCCACCGGAGGCCTGGCAGGCGACGCGCAGGACGTCGGTCGTCGTGTCCACGGCGACGAGCGGCCGCCCGAGGACCAGCCGGATGCCGTTGAGCACCGCGCGGTTCTCCCGTACCGGGATGCCGGTCGGCTGCGTGTCGTCCAGACAGGCGACGGCGAGCTCGCTGAGGACCGCCAGGTCCGCCTCACCGAGCGGGGTGGCGCTGCCGGCCAGGGCCAGATAGAGGCGCGCCGCCTCCACCTCGGGGGTGTCGCCGAGGTGCAGCAGGGTCACCCGGTCACCGGCCGTGGTGATCAGGGCGTCGTGCGCGGCCAGCAGGTCGGCCCAGCTGTGCTGGTAGGTCCCGTAGCCCGGCAGGTCGAGCAGGTTCACCCCACCCGACGCGACGGCGTCCCGCAGCTGCGCGTCGGTCGTCGTGCCGCCACCGCTGAGTACGGCCGCCCGGAGCCGGTCGGCCCAGAACTCGACGGTGTCCGGCACCTGGTCCGGGAATCCGATGAAATAGGCATTGTGCCGGACGTGGTCGCCGACCAGTTCGCGTACCGCCGAGACGACCGTGGCGGCGAGGTCCATCGCCGGCGCGGGGGCCAGCGTGCCGATGTGCTCCAGCAGGGCCCGCGACGCGGAGAACCCGACATCGAGCAGCGCCGCATCCAGTTGCCGGGCCACCCGGGTGCCGTCCCCGGCCGCGCCGGTGCCCGCCGGCACGCGCAGGGTCCTCTGGATGATCAGCTTCTCGAGCACGTGGTCCTCCGATCCACCTCGACTGCGGCCGGTGCCGGCCTGCAGCCGCGGCGCGGTGGGTCGCCGGGGACTCGAACCCCGAACCTTTCGATCCAACTAGGAGAAGGAAGCGCCCCCATGACCACCGGGGTGGAGAGCGGACGCGCTACTCAGTCGAATGCTCTAGCCAGTTGAGCTAGCGACCCGGATGTCGATCATCGCACCGACCGGGCCGCGTCGGCCATCCGGTTTCCAGCGACGGTGAACCGGGTGAGTGGCGTCCCGGTGCCGCCTTCACTGCCGGGTGCGCGCCGCGCGGGGGGTGGCCGGGACGAGCCGGCGGGTGATCCACAGTGGTGAGGTGACGGCGTTGCCCATCACCACCGCGTGGGCGCCGGCCGTGAAGGCCCGGCCGATCTGTTCCGTGCTCCGGTACCGGCCTTCCGCCAGCACCGGCACGGGCAGGAGTGCGGCGAGGCGCGCGACGAGCCCGAGGTCGGGCCCGTCGGTCGGTGGGCTGGCCGGGGTGTAGCCGGACAGCGTGGTGGCGACGGCGTCGGCGCCGGCCTCGACGGCGGCGACGCCCTCGGCGGTGGTGGAGACGTCGGCGAGGACCAGCGCGTCGGTCTGCTCGCGGATCGCCCGGACGGTGTCGGCGAACGTACGCCCGTCCGGGCGGGGCCGGTCGGTGGCGTCGACCGCGACGACCTGCGCCCCGGCCGCTGCCACATCCAGCGCGTGCCCGGCGGTGGGGGTGATGAAGACGTCCCCGGTGCCGTACTTGTGGAGCCCGATCACCGGTACGTCGACGGCGGCGCGTACGGCCCGCACGTCGTCCGGGCCGTTGACCCGCACCGCCACCGCGCCGCCACGGACCACCGCGGCCGCGACCCGGGCCTGGACGTAGGTGTCACGCATCGGGTCGTCGGGTTCGTCGGGCAGCGGCTGGCAGGACACCACCAGGCCGCCGGCCAGCTCGTCGAGGACGTTCATTCTCCGGTTCCTCCGTCGTCGATCGTCGTCGTGGCGAAGCGGGCGGCGCCGACCAGCACGGCGTTTGCGCCGAGCGCGGCGGGCCGCAGCGGCACCCCGGCCCAGCCGCCGGGCAGCTCTGCGTGATAGGCGGCCGAGGCGGCGGCCAGCAGCACGCCGGCCGCCCCGCCGGCGACCAGGACGGCCTCCGGGTCGAGCACGGCGACCAGCCCGGCCAGGGCCGCGCCGAGGACCGCGCCGGCCCGGTCGATCACCTGCCGGGCGGTCGGGTCACCGGCCGCCGCGCGGTCCGCCACGGTCCGCCCGGTGACCCGGGTGCCGGTCACGTCGGCGTACGCGGCGGCCAGCCCGGTGCCGGAGGCGATCGCCTCCAGGTGCCCGTACCGGCCGCACCCGCACCGCAGTCGCTCGGTGCCGGGGGCCGGCAGGTGCCCGAGCTGGCCCGCCGCGCCCCGGCGCCGGCCTCGACGCGGCCGTCGCGGACGACCGCCCCGCCCAGCCCGGTGCCGACGGCCACCAGCAGCAGGTGGGCCCGGCCCTGCCCGGCGCCGGCCCAGCTCTCGCCGAGCGCCGCGGCGTGCACGTCGTTGGTGACCCGCACGGGACGGCCCAGCCGCGCGGTCAACGCGTCGGCGACCGGGGTGCCGGCCCATCCGGGCAGGCTGTCGGTCGCGTACCGGATGGTCCCGGTGGCCGGGTCGACCGTGCCAGCGGTGCCGACCCCGACCGGCCCCGGGCCGGCGTCGCCGAGCAGCTCCGCGGCCAGGCCCGCGGCGGCGTCCAGCACCGCCGCGGGCCCGGACCGGGCGGGGTGGGGACCTCGCGCCGGGTCCGCACCCGCCCGTCGGGGTCGACCAGCGCGGCGGCCGTCTTGGTGCCGCCGATGTCGACCCCGACCACCGGTCCCGTCATCCCTTCAGGCCGGTGTGCGCGAGGCCCTCGACGAACTGTTTCTGGGCGATGACGAAGACCACCAGGACCGGCAGCGCGGTCATCGACGCCGCCGCGAGCTGGACGTCCCACATGGGACCGCCGTACGCGTCGACGAACTGGGTGAGCGCCTGCGGCAGGGTGAACTTCTCCGGCGAGGAGAGGAACACGATCGGTTCCAGATAGAGGTTCCAGCTGTGCAGGAAGGTGAAGATGGCCACCGCCCCGAGCGCGGGCCGGGACAGCGGCAGCGCGATCCGCCAGAAGGTGGCGAAGCGCCCCAACCCGTCGACCCGGGCCGCCTCCTCCAACTCGCCGGGGAGGCTGATGAAGAACTGCCGCATGATGAACGTCGCCAGCACGCTCGGCGCCCCGAAGACCGGCACCAGGATCAGCGGCCAGTGGGTGTCGATCAGTCCCAGCCTGAAGAACATCTGGAACAGCGGCACGATCGTCACCTCGCTGGGAATGAGCAGGCCCGCGAGGACGACGAGGAAGAGCACGTTCTGGCCCCGGAACCGGATCCGCGCGAACGCGTACCCGGCGAGCGCCGCCACGGCGAGCGTACCGACCGTGACCAGCAGTGCGATGTAGAGACTGTTGAGGTACTGCTGTCCGAAGGGCTGCAACTCGAAGACCCGCCGGTAGGCGTCGAGCCGCGGGTCGGTCGGCAGTAGCCGGGGCGGGAAGGCGAAGATGTCCGCCACCGGTCGCAGCGACGAGGTGACCATCCACCAGGTCGGGAAGACGAACGGGACCGCCAGGACCAGCAGCACCCCGTAGAGCACCAACTTGGTGCGGCGGGACAGGTCACGATTCATGGAAGACCCACCTCTTGCGCATCTGCCACTGCAGCACGGTGAGCACGAGCACGATGCCGAAGAGCAGGATCGACAGCGTGGCGCCGTAGCCGAAGTGATGGAACTGGAAGGCCTGCTGGTAGAGGTAGTAGACGAGGACCGTGGTCGAGGTGCCGGGACCGCCCTGGGTCAGCACCGCGATCTGCGCGAAGACCTGCAGCGAACCGACCACCGTGATGATCGAGGTGAGCAGGATCGTCGGGCTGATCAACGGCACGGTGATCCGCCAGAACTGGCGCAGCCGGCTTGCCCCGTCCACCTCCGCGGCCTCGTACAGGTCCGCCGGCACGCCCTGGAGGGCGGCCAGGAACAGCACCATGTTCAGGCCGACGTTCTTGAACACCTGGACGACGACCACCGACAGCATCGCCGTGCCCTCGCCGCGCAGCCAGTTCGGCCCGGTCACGCCGACCGTGTCGAGCAGGCCGTTGACCCCGCCGTTCTTCTGCAGCAGGAAGCCCCAGACGATGGTCCAGGCCACCAGGGAGACCACCACGGGCGAGAAGAAGAGGGTACGGAACAGGATCGTGCCGCGCAGCTTCTGATTGAGCAGGACGGCCAGCAGCAGCGCCAGGCCGAGGTTGAGCACCACCAGGCCGACGGAGAACAGCCCGGTGGCCCGCAGCACCCCGCCGAGGTTCGGATCGTCGGCGAGCGCCGCGTAGTTGTCGGCACCGACGAAGTCGAAGGTCCCGGCGAGCACGTTCCACTCGTGCAGGCTGTACCAGACCACCAGGACCAGCGGCAGGATCACGAAGACCAGGCTGCCGAGTAGTTGCGGGGCGATGAACAGGTAACCGGTGAGCTGGTCCCGGCGGCGGCTGGTCCAGAACGGCCGGGCCCGGCCCGGGGCGGGCCCGGCAGCGGCCGGGCCCACCCTGGTGTCCGTCTGGGTCATGATCGTCGGCCCTACTTCGCCAGCAGTGGCTGGATCTTGGCGCAGACGCCGTCGAGCACCGCCTTGACGTCCGCGTTCGGCTGCCACAGCGGGTCGAGACCGGCGCGCACCTGCTGGCTCAGCTCGGCCTGGCCGGCGTGGCTGGGCTTGACCACACCGTTGGTGATGCCGTCGATGACGACCTTCTGCAACTGCTCCGGCTTGAGCTTCGGGTTCGTCTTGGCCAGGGTCTCGGCGGTCAACTGCGACCGCCGGGGCGGCGGGAAGAACTGGGCGAGCTTCGCCGAGTTGGTGGGGTTGGTGAAGAAGGCCAGGAAGTCGGCCGCCTGCTCGGCGTGCGCGCTCTTCTTCATCACCCCGATGCCGGCCTGGCCGACCACCGCGTACGGGCCCTTGGGGCCGGCCGGCAGGGGGACCAGGTCCCAGCCGAAGCCGTCGTCCTTCAGCAGCGAGGCGCGGGAGATCTGGGTGACGGTCATGGCGGCGTCACCGGCGAAGAAGTCGGCGCTCGTGCCCGGGCCGGGCAGTGCCTTACCGGTGAAGATGCCCTGGTGCAGGGTGGTCATCGCGTCGACCATCTCGGGGCTGGCGAAGCCGCAGGTCCGGCCGTCCTCGCTCCACGCCCGCGCACCCCAACCGGTCCAGAAGGTGGACAGGTTGTCCCAACCCTTGTAGTCGAAGTCGCGGATCACCAGGCCGGCCTTGCCCGACCTGGCCGCGGTCGCCCCGGCGGTGGCCAGGGCGTTCTCCCAGGTCCACTGCCCGGCTGCGATCAGCTCCGCCGGGGTCTTCTGCCCGGCCTTCCTGACCAGGTCCGTGTTGACGAAGACCCCGAACGGCGAGGTGGAGAAGGGGTACGCGTACAGCTTGCCGTCGTTCTGCCAGAGCTTGAGGGTGGCGGGGGAGAGGTCGTCGTACCGGTAGCCGTCGGCCTTGCCGAGCGTGTCGTCCAGCGGCAGCAGCGCGCGCGAGGCGACGAAGTCGGGGGCCGAGTTCTCGAAGATCCACGCGAGGTCGGGCGCGTTCCCGCCGGCGATCTGCGTGGTGAGAGTGGTGGTGTAGTTCTCGAACGGCAGCGGATCGAACTTGATCTCGGCGACGTCCGGGTGGCTCTTGCGGTATTCGTCGGCGATCTCGTTGAACAGTTTCAGGTGTGCCTCGTTGGCCGACCAGACGGTCATCCGCAGACTGGCCGGGCCCTGCTCCTTCGCCTCGCCGCCACCACAGGCGGACAGGGCGAGGACGCCGGACAGCGCCGCGGCGACGACAGCCAGACCCTTTCGTGACTTCACTATCTTCTCCTCACCGGGGGTTTCAGTAGCCGGCGATCTGCGGCCAGCGGCGTTCCACGCCGACGGACGAGATGCGCTCGGTGAATTCGGCCAGCAGCCGGGGGGTGCCGCGGACCGCGCGCGGGGACTCGCCCCGCGCCAGGCAGAAGTCGGCCAACAGGCCGGCGACCTCGCCGACGTTCCACTCGACGGGGTGCAGCCGGTAGCTGCCGTTGGTGACGTGCGTGGTGCCGATGTTCTTGCCGGCCGGCAGCAGGTTCTCCATCCGCTGCGGGATCAGCGCACCGAGCGGGATCTCGAACGGGCAGGAGCCCACGTCGATGTAGTTGTCGCCGCCGGTCGACGGGTGCAGGTCGATCCGGTACATCCCCACGCCGACGGAGTCGGGATAGCTCACCGCGCCGTGCTCGCCCCGTACCGCGAGGGAGAGGTCCTGCTCCACCACGGTGTACTCGGCGCGGATGCGGCGGGATTCCCGGATGTAGGGCGCCTGTGCCAGGCCGTCCCGGCTGCCGGTCACGTCGCCGCGCAGCCGCAGCCCGGGAAAGCCGGTGCCGCCGTCGGGGCGGGGCGCCTCCGTCTGCAGCCAGTACAGCACCGAGTACGACAGCTCACGGGCCTTGGCCAGGTGCCAGGAGGCGTTGGGCACGTCGATGACCGGGCCCTCGAAGTAGTCGATCATCGGCCAGTTGACCAGCGTGATGTCGCTGCCGTACGCCCCGTCGACGAAGTTGCGCCGGGCGGCGATCCGCCGGAACGTCCACAGGTTCCCGTCACCCGGGTCGAGCCGTTGGTCGGCGTTGACGCCGAGCGGGTCGTCGTCGGGGTTCGGCGTGAAGCTGCGCTCGACCGTCTCCAGCGTGCGCGGGTGCGGCGACCGCCAGGACAGCAGCCGGTCACCCCAGAAGTCGGGCTTGTAGTCGCGCCAGAAGTCGTATCCGGCGGGGCGGTCGATGGTGTGGTCGCCGTCGACGTGGTCCAGGGCGAAGCAGACCGAGACCGCCTGCATGTTCATCGGCTGCGCCTGCGCCGGCGCGCTCGGCTCGCCGGTCTCGGCCTGCGACTCGAACCCGGTGACGTACTCGGTGCCGGTCAGCGGCAGCAGCTCACCGGTCTCGGTGGCGTCTAGGACGTACGGTGCCACCACCTCGATCCGGTCGTCCCGGTCCCGGTGGGCGAGGGTGACCCCGGTGACCCGGTCCCCGTCGGTCTCCGCCGCGACCGGTCGGTACGGCTGCAGCACCGTCAGCCGCCCCGATCCCCGGTACGGCGCGAGCATCTGCTCGAGGACGGCGACGGCCACCCTGGGCTCGTGACAGAGCCGGCTCACCCAACCGGCGCCCGGGTTGAGGTCGGTCCAGGCCCGGGACCGCTCGGTCAGCGGGTAGTGGCGGCGGTAGTAGTCGCGGATGCCGGCGCGCAGCTCCCGGTAGCTCGCGGTGGCGCCGAACTGTTCGATCCAGGAGTGCTCGTCCGGGGGGACCGCCTGGCTGGTGAGCTGCCCGCCGAGCCAGTCGAACTCCTCGGTGAGGATGACGGACCGGCCGGCCCGGGCCGCGGCGAGCGCCGCGGCGACTCCGCCCAGTCCGCCCCCGACGACGAGGACGTCCGTACGCATGAGTACCACTTGCTTCCTTCCAGTTGCGCGGCCGGCCGGTCAGTGCCGGTCGACCGCCGGTTCGCAGGTCCCGAGGGTGGCGCCCTCGACGAGTTCGCAGGGCAGCAGCCGCTGCTGGAGTCCGGCCGCGCTGCCGTCGATGACGCCGGTCAAGACCTCGACGGCCTGCCGGCCCATCTCCTCGCGCGGGATGTGGAACCCGGTGAAGGCGATGTCGGTGGGGACCGGGGACGTGGGGTCCCCGAGGGTGACGATCGACAGGTCACCGGGCACGGTGAGGCCGCGCCGGCGGGCGACCGACTCCAGCGCGACCGCGGTGGCGAAGTCCTCCACGAAGGCGACCGTGCTGCCGTCGGCGAGCAGGTCGTCGATGGTGGCGTCGGCTGCCCCGGCCGCGGCGGTGACCTTGCGGGCGCTCTGCGCGCCGGCCGCCGCGAGGTCGAAGCCACGACGCCGGTCCCGCGAGGATTCGGCGGTCATGCCCATGCTCACGTACGTCAGCCGCCGGTGGCCGCTGCGCAACGCGCGCTCGACGAGCCGGGCCACCGCCGCGGCGTAGTCGGCACCGACGTAGGGCACCGGACCGCCGGCATCGTCGCGGCGTCCGACGGCGACGTAGGGGAACCCGTCGCGGTTGAGCCGGTCCAGCTCCGCGCCGTCGATCTCCCGGCCGAGCAGGATGCACCCGTCGGCCAGCCGCAGCCGGTTGTCCTGGTGGAAGATGCGCCGCCGCCCGTCGACCACCGGTGCGCTGGTGAACAGCAGCAGGTCGCAGCCGACCCGCTCGGCGTACTCCTCGATGCCGAGCAGGAAGGGGTGGAAGAAGTCCCGGCTGCCGCTGGGGAAGGCGGGCTCGTACGTGAAGACGCCGATGATCCGGTTGAACCGCGAGGCGAGGCGGCGGGCGGCCGGGTCGGCGGCGTACCCGGTCTCGGCGATGACCCGCAGCACCCGGTCCCGGGTCTCCGGGGCGATCCGGACGTCGGCGTCGGTGCGGTTGTTGAGCACCAGCGACACCGTCGCCTGGCTGACACCGGCCATCCGCGCGATGTCACGCTGGGTAACTCGTTTGGGGGGAGGGGTCATGTCGGGTCCTTCCGGGGCGGCTAATGCGTATTAGCGCTCGGCGTCGGGATGGAGCCTGGCCGCTGGACCGGTCTGCTGTCAAGACCTCGGACGAAGCTTTCTCGGACGCGGACTCCCTGGAGTAATGCGTATTAGCTCGATCGGGGCCCGGCGCGGCGGGTCGACCGGAGCGGGATGCGCGGCCGGCTCTTGACAGCAGCCGTGGCGGCGCGCGACAGTGGGGAACGATCTCCGCTAATACGTATTAGTTCGCCGCCGCCCGCTGGCCTCGGCGGTGGATCGCACCTGCCTCACTACCGAGAGCTACTCATCCGGTTCCGGCGCGACGGGCAGCTACCACGTCGGGGCCGCGCGGCGATGCCGCGATCCGGGCCGGGGTCAGCCGACTCCGGCGTACCAGCGGTCGTCGCCGGTCAGCCGCCACAGCACGGCGGTGGCGACGAACTGGCCGGTCTCGTCGCAGAACGCGGGTTTCCGCACCCAGGGACGCAGGACCACGGGGAGGCCGTCGAGCAGGCCCGGCCACAGCTCGCCGTCGGGATCGCGGTACGGCGACATCGCCGACTCGTGGTCGAAGACCCGGATGAACGCGCCGTCGGCGGTGCACACGGCGGCCCACTCGTCGCCGCTGCCGTTGCTCATCAGCGCCGCCTCGGCGGCGCCCCACCTTTAGGTGTAGCCGTAGCAGGGCTCCGGACCGTCGACGATGCGGTCCAGCACGGCCAGGGCCCTGCCGCGCTGCCGCAGCCGGTCGACGGTGGGCAGTGCGGCCGCGATCTCGTACGCGTTCACCGGGCGACCCTACCCGCGTGGGCGGCGGTGCCGACCGGCCGATGCCGGTGGCCGCCGGGTCGGCCGACGGGACCGGCCCCTGACACCGCTCGGATGTCAGGGGCCGGTCCGGTGCCGGTCAGGTCAGCGGGACCTGGCGGGCGAGTGCGCCGTCCCCGGCCTCGAAGGCGGCCAGGACGGAGGTGGGCGTGCCGCCGGTCACCGGCACCACGACGGTCACCTGCTGGCCGGCGCGCAACTGCACCGTGCGTTCACCCAGCGACCGGTCGCCGTCGAAGGTGTGCAGGTACGCCGTGCCGGCGCGGTCGGCCCGTACGGTCACCGACACCCCGCCGGCGACCTGCCGCTGGCCGGTGATCCGCAGCGCCCGCTCGGGGAGCCGGGCCACGGCGGCCGGAGCCACCCCGTCCACCGCCGACTGCGCGATGGTCTGCGGGCTGTGCACGCTGCGCGCGGCGGTGTCCGGGAACACCGGGGCGCTGGGCTGCCGGGCGGCCGGCGTGAGGCCGGGCAGGGTCACCAGGCCGTACCGGTACGGGTCGGCCCGGACTCCGGTGAAGGTGGACCAGCCCAGCCGGGACTGGGAGCTGAGGTCCTGGGTGTCCGAGTCGTACACCAGCACGTTGAAGCCCATCCGGGCCGGGTCGATCGCGTCGGGCAGCACCGCGAACGGGATCCGCGCCTCGATGGTGTAGCCGGTGTACGGCGCGGTGACCTTGCTGACCACGGTCATCCCCGGTGCGGTCGTGGCGCCCGGTCCCTGCCGGTTGTCGGCGTCGCGCTGCCAGCACGGGGGGTCGCCGTTGGCGGGGTCGTCGGTGACCGGGAAGATGCCCGCCTTGAACACGGTGGAGGTGTCCGACGAGTTCCCCTTGGGGTCGACGATGATCTCCACGCTGTCGGTGCGGCGCTGCCGCTTGCAGTCCTGCGGCACCACCTTCTTGCCCAGGACGTCATCGGTGACCTGCACGAAGACGACGAGCGCGTCGTCGGTCCAGGCGATCCGCCCGGTGGCCGAGGCGTCCTGAGCGGTGGTGGCCTGTCCCTCCCAGATGCGGGAGAGGTCCAGTTCCTCGCCGGGGTACTCGCCGGGGGCGGCGACCCCGTCGACGGCGTGGTCCTGCCCGGCGCGCGGCACCTCACTGGTCGGCACGATCTCCAGCGCCCCGGTCTCCACGGTGCTGCCGGCGGCGCTGGTGGTGGTGATCGTGAGCCCGTAGTCCCCGCCCTCGTTGGCGGTCGGCAGCGTGGCGTCGCTGTTGGTGACGGTGAAGGTCACCGCGCCGGTCGCACCCGGCGCCAGGTCCGCGTAGCTCTTGCTCGCGGCGTCGGCGGTGAAGCCGGCGGGCAGGCCGAGGGTGACCGTGCCGTGCTGCGCGGTCGCGCCGTTGTTGCGCAGGTCGATCCGGACGCTCCGGCTCTTGCCGGAGCCGATGGTCAGCACCGGATCGATCAGGGTGTCCAGCTGCGGGTAGCCGCTGTCCCCGGCCCAGCTGCGGAACAGCCCGACCTCGGGCAGCGGCTCCAGGGTGCCGCGCACGTCGGCGACCACCCGGACCGCGCGGTCCGTGCGACCCGCGCCCTGGCCGGTGGTCAGGGACGCGCCGAGCAGGTGCTGGACGTTGGTCTCGGTGCCGGCGGGAACGGTCACCGTGAAGGTCACGGTGCGCTCCTTGCCGGCCGGTACGGCGCCGCGCAGCGCTCCGGAGCCGGTCGCGGTCCAGCCCTGGGGCAGGCGCAGGGAGACCCGGGGTGCGGTGAGTGCCCGGTCGCGGGGTGCCCGCACGTGGGCGGTGACCTCGACGCTCTGCCCGGGGGCGAGGTCGAAGCGGTCGGCGGTCAGGTAGAGCTCGGTGCCGCGCGGCAGCCCACCGGCCGCCGGGGGCAGCGCGGAGCCGCGCAGGATCGCCTCCGGGGAGGTGTCCGCCGGGTCGTACGGGACGCGGCTGTCGACCAGGGTGTAGAAGTCGCAGCGGATCTTCGCCGGGTCGGTGGGGGCGGCGGCGGTGTTCGCCCAGCCCTGGGTGACGTACTCCCGGCGGGCCTCGACCTCGATCTCGGCCCAGGTCCGGCCGTCGGCGGCGGGGGTGCCCTCCCAGACGCCGAACACCTGGTCGGTGGGGACGGCCGGCACGAAGCTGGAGGCGCACTGCGGTCCGGCCGACGAGCTGCCGGTGCCGCCGGTACGCAGGAACTTCGCCGCCCGGAACGGGCTGAGGCCCTCCTTGCTGAGCTGCTCGGGGAAGGCCTTCGGGTCGGCGGCGGCGTGGAACGCCTCGGCGGCGAACCGCGCGGCCTGCTGGTGGTTGCCGTGGTTGCCGGGGGTGGGCGACGGGTTCATCGTCATGACGATCTCGGGCCTGGTCTGCCGGATCACCCGGACGATCTGGGCCAGGGTCTCGTCGTGTCCCCAGATCTGCTCGGACAGGGGCGCGGACGCGGTGTACCAGAAGTCGACGTGGTCGAGGTTGTACAGGTTCTCCACCCCGGCGCGACCGATCGCGGTGCGCTCCTCGCGCTCCCGGATGATGCCGAGCGGCGGTCCCTCCTCCAGGCCGACGGCGTTGCCGCCGCCCTCGCCGCGGGTGATGGTGACGACGCCGGCCTTGGTGCCGTACCGCTGCTTCCACTGGCCGAGCGTGGCGAGGCTCCCGGCCTCGTCGTCGGGGTGCGCGCTGACGAAGAGGACGTCCAGGTCGACGGCGTCGGTCGACCGGGCGTCGGTGGGGGCGGCGAGTGCCGTGGCCGGTGTCCCGGTCAGGGCGAGGGCGAGAGCGGTGGGTAGCAGGAACGCCTTGAGACGCATGCAGATCCTTTCGCATGGCGCGAGGTCCGGGCGGCGGCCGGCGACGTCGGACGCGGGGGCGTCGACGTGGGGTCGCGATCGGACGGTGAGGAGCGGGGACGCCGGGTCCAGGGGAGTACCGGCGTCACCGGGTGCGCAGCGGCACGGACGTCCGTACACACTGGAAGGCCTTCGCCCGGTGACGCTAGGGACCGGCCCCGCGACCCGTCAATGCTTTGGAAGACCTTTCTTTGTTTGCGAAAGAAAATAAGTTGTCGCCACGGCGACCCTGTCGGGGGGCGCGAGGTCCGCCATCCAGCGCTCGGGAGTGCGCATTTCGCCTGTTGACGGTGGGGATCGCCGGGCGTCGAGACGGTTTTGTTACTTGACTAGATACTTCGTTCGCCGTAGGAAGGAAAGGTGACTGACGTGGTGACGCCACCAACGAGCCCCGTAAGCCGGGAGCGGTCGAAGGAGATCAAGCGGTTGTCCGTGATCTCCACCGCCCGCCAGGTGCGGGTGCTCTCCCGCGCCGAGCTGACCGAGCTCACCGGCCTGAGCCCCGCCACGCTCACCCCGCTCGTGCGCGAGCTGATCGCCGAGGGCTACCTCATCGAGCGTGGCCCCGGCACCTCCCGTACCGGCCGGCCGCGGGCGATGCTGGAGTTCAATCCCCGGGCCGAACTGGTGGCCGCCGTCTCGCTGGAACCGTCCCGGATCAGCTGCGAGATCGCCGACAGCGACGGCGCCGTCGTCGCCCACCGCGCGGTCCGGCTCACCGGCGACATCGTCGACACCATCTGCCGCTCGGTGCCCGAACTCGCCGGGGACGGGCTGCCGGCGCTGCGCGGGGTGGCCATCGCCGCGCCCGGCGTCTCCACCGGCGGCGCGGTGCGCCTGGCCCCCTCGGTCGGCCTGGTCGAGGGCCGGCCGGTGGGGGAGTCGGTGCAGCAGCGGCTGGGGGTGCCGGTGGTGGTGGACAACGACGTGAACCTGATGGCGGCCGGCGAGCACGCCGCCGGAGCGGGCAGCGACGTCGCGGACCTGCTGCTGCTGCACGTGGCCGACGGCATCGGCGCCGGCCTGGTGCTGGATGGGCGGGTCCGCCGGGGCGCCGGCGGGGCCGCCGGTGAGGTCGGTTTCCTGCCGCTGGACCCGAGCGACCGCGGCCACGACGGCATCGGGCCGTTCGAGGCCCGCTGGTCGGAGAACGCCATCGCCGAACGGATGGTGGCCCTGGCCCCCGGTCGGCGGCCGGCCGCACCCGTGGCCGACCTGGTGGCGCTGGCCGCCGAGGACGACCGGGCCGCCGCCTACCTGGACGACGTGCTCGCCGCCTGGTCGCGGCTGATCGTCTCCTGCGTCTGCGTCGTCGACCCCGGGCGGGTGCTGCTCAGCGGCGCCGCCGCCCACCTCGACGACGCCGCCGTGGGCCGGCTCCAGGCGCTGGTCACCGCCGCCGCGCCGAGCGCCACCGAGGTACGCCGGGCGGTGCTCGGCGACCGGGCGGTGCTGCACGGGGCGGTCAGCTACGCCCTCTCCGCGGCCGCCGCCGGCATGCCCGTCCTGCCGCCCATCCCCTGACCACATCCCTCGCACCGCAGTTCCCCCCACACCCCTCGGAGGTACCCCATGAGACGTCGACTTCTCCTCGCCGGTGCGCTCGCCACCGTGCTCGCCGCCGGCACCGCCTGCGGCGGCGGCGGTGACGACGCGGCCGGCGGCGCGAGCGCCGAGAAGCTGACCATCTACACGGCCCGCGACAAGAAGGTCTCCACCTACGTCGTCGACCAGTTCACCGCCAAGTACCCGGAGTACAAGGGCAAGGTCGAGATCCTCAACCTGGGCGCGCAGGAGATCCTGGAGCGGGTCCGGGCGGAGAAGGCCAACCCGCAGGCCGACGTCTGGTGGGGCGGCACCCAGCAGGGGCTCTCCGCGGGCGCGTCGGAGGACCTGCTGGCCTCCTGGCAGCCGGCGTTCGCCGGCAAGATGGACGCCCGCTACAAGGACGCCGAGGGCCGCTGGTTCGGGGAGATCCTGCTCCCCGAGGTCATCATGTACAACAACAAGGCGCTCACCCCGGAGCAGGCCCCGAAGGACTGGGACGACCTGCTGAAGCCGGAGTGGAAGGACAAGGTCGTCATCCGGGACGTGGCGGCGTCCGGCACCATGCGGTCGATCTACGCGTCGATGATCGTGCGGCAGTCCCCGGACGGCAGCAACCCGCAGCCCGGCTACGACTGGCTCAAGAAGCTCGACGCCAACACCGGCGCGTACGCGGCCAACCCGGCCGACCTCTACCTGAAGCTCTCCCGCCAGCAGGGCGTGCTCAGCGCCTGGAACCTGCAGGACATCCTGCTGCAGGCCAACCAGTCGAAGATGCCGTTCGGCTACGTGATGCCCGCCTCCGGCGCCCCGGTGCTGGTCGACGGCATCGCCGCGGTCAAGGGTGGCAGCACCACCGGCGCGCAGAAGTTCATGGAGTTCCTCTTCGACGACAAGCTCCGCGCCGACCTGGCCAAGGACTACTACCAGATCCCGGCCGTGGACATCGCCGAGAAGCCGGAGTGGCTGGCCCAGCTCGACCTCAAGCCGCTGGACGTCAACTGGGACGTGATCGGCAAGAACGAGACCGAGTGGATCAACCACTGGAACAGCCAGATCAAGAACAAGGGCTGACCGCCCGGGCGTCCGGGGGCGGGCCCGTCTCGCCCCCGACGTCCCCACCCCACGACCGTCCAGGTCCGGTACCGCACGAAGGAGAGGACCTCATGATCGATGTCAGCTTGGAGTCGGTGAGCAAGCGCTTCGCGCGCGGCGGCGACACCGCGGCCGTGGACGACGTCGACATCACCATCGCCGCCGGCGAGTTCTTCACGCTGCTCGGTCCCAGTGGCTGCGGCAAGACCACCACCCTGCGCATGGTGGCCGGGTTCTACTTCCCCACCTCCGGCCGGATCCGGTTCGGTGCGGAGGACGTCACCCGCCGGCCGCCGAACAAGCGCGACACCGGCATGGTGTTCCAGAACTACGCGCTCTTCCCGCACCTGAGCGTCGCGCAGAACGTCGCGTACGGTCTGAAGATCCGCAAGGTCGGGCGGGCCGAGTCGCGGCGGCGGATCGAGGAGGCGCTCGGCCAGGTGCACCTCGCCGGCTACGGTGAGCGGCGCATCGACGAGCTCTCCGGCGGCCAGCAGCAGCGCGTCGCCCTGGCCCGGGCACTGGTGATCCGACCCCGCACCCTGCTGCTCGACGAGCCGCTGTCGAACCTCGACGCCAAACTGCGCGAGGAGACCCGGGTGGAGATCCGCCGGATCCAGCGCGAGGCGGGCACCACCTCCCTCTACGTCACCCACGACCAGGCCGAGGCGATGGCCATGTCGGACCGGATCGCGGTCATGCAGTCCGGCCGGGTGCAGCAGATCGGCGCCCCGCAGGAGATCTACCACCGGCCGGCGACCAGCTTCGTGGCCCGCTTCATCGGCCGCAGCAACGTGCTCGGCCTGCCGGTCGTCACGGCCGACGGGCGGAGCGTGACGGTGGGCGTGCCCGGCGGCGGCGAGGTCACCGCGCCCGCCCCGGCCGACCACGGCCTGCGCCAGGGCGACACCGCGCTGGTCTCCGTCCGGCCCGAACACATCGGACTGACCACGGCGACCGAGGCGGGTGCGCTCTCCGGCCGGGTCACCGAGGTGGAGTTCACCGGCATGGCCACCAACCTCGTGGTCGACGTGGCCGGCGAGCCGGTGCAGGTCGCCGCGATCGACGTGCCGGCCGGGATCACCGTCGGCGACCAGGTCGGCCTGCGGCTGAACCGGGAGCGGATGTGGGTGGTGCGCCCGTGAGCACCATCCCCGCCACCCCCAGCCCGGCCACCGTCGCCCCGGTCACCCAGGAGCCGACGCCGCCGCGCGGCCCCCGCCGCCGGCTCGCCGACCGGTTCGCCGGCGGCACCGGCTCACGCTGGTTCCCGTACGTCCTGGTCCTGCCGCTCGCGCTGATCCTCTTCGGGTACGTGGTGCAGCCGATGTTCGCCACCTTCGCCGAGAGCGTCGGCGTGAACGGGGTGGAGAACTACGGCAGCTTCGTCACCAGCGGTGGGGTCGCCCGGTCCTCGCTGGTCACCTCGCTGATCATCTCCGCGGCCAGCGTGCTGCTCTGCGGCGTCGTCGGCGTGGCGATGGCCTTCCTGCTCAAGCGCTTCTCGTTCCCCGGCCGCAAGCTGATCGAGGCGATCATCCTGGTGCCGGCGGCGCTGCCGCCGCTGATCGGGGCGATCTCGTTCCAGTTGCTCTACAGCGAGACCGGCATCCTGCCGCGCGGCCTGCAGCAGCTGTTCGGCGCCGAGAACCCGGTGCTGCCGTTCAGCGGCATCGCCGGGGTGCTGGTGGTGCACACCTTCACCATGTACCCGTACTTCTACCTGTCCGCGTCGGCCGCGCTGGCCGGGATGGACCCGTCGGTGGAGGAGGCGGCCTACAACCTGGGCGCCGGGAGGGTACGGGTGTGGCGCACCGTGCTGCTGCCGATGCTCACCCCGGCGCTGGTCTCCGCCTCGCTGCTGGTGTTCATGACCTCGCTGGCGTCGTACACCGCCCCGCTGCTGTTCGGGGTGGACCAGACGATGACCATGCAGATCTACATCAACCGCACCAACGGCGACCTGCCGATGGCCTCCACGTACGCCTCCGTGCTCGGGGTGGTCTCGGTGCTGTTCCTGCTCGGCATGCGCTGGTACGAGGGTCGGCGCAGCTACCGCTCCCAGTCCAAGGGCGTCGCCGCGCACCGCCGCGAGATCACCAATCCGCTGGGCAAGTGGCTGGCCCTGGCCGCCTCGATCGTGGCCACCGTGGTGCTGCTCGCGCCGGTGGCGACCATCGCCCTGGTCGCCTTCTCGCAGGACGGCTCCTGGACCACCGAGGTCGTTCCGTCGGCGTACACCACGCAGAACTTCGTCACGATCTTCTCGGAGCCGTCGGCGTTCCAGCCGATCCTCAACTCGCTGCAGATGAGCCTGATCGCGACGGTCGGCTGCGTCGTGGTCGGTGTGCTCATCGCGTACGCGGTGCGCCGGCTGGACTTCCGCGGCCGGGGCCTGCTGGACGTGGCGGTGATGCTGGCCTGGGCGCTGCCCGGCACGGTGGTGGCGATCAACCTCATCTCGGCGTTCAGCACCGGCAACGCGTTCAGCTTCGGACAGGTGCTGATCGGCACCTTCTGGATCCTGCCGCTGGCGTACTTCGTGCGGTTCCTGCCGCTGGTGTTCCGGTCCAGCTCGGCCACCCTGGCGCAGATCGACCCGTCGCTGGAGGAGGCCGCGCGCAACCTGGGCGCGTCCTGGTGGCGGGCGTTCCGCACCGTCACCCTGCGGCTGATGCTGCCCGGTGTGCTGGCCGGCGCGCTGCTCGCCTTCGTGCACGGTGTCGGCGAGTTCGTCGCCTCGGTGCTCATCTACACCTCGCAGACCGCCCCGATCTCCGTCGAGATCAACAACCGGATGTACTCGTTCGAGGTCGGCACCGCCGCCGCGTACGGCATGCTCCAAGTGGTCCTGATCTTCGTGGTGATGGTGGTCTCCGGCCAGCTCGAAGGCGGCCGGCGGTCGTCCCGGGAGGCGGCCCGGTGGACGGCGTGAGCGCGGCCTGGCCGACGGGCGGCGGGCTGGTCCCCGCCGCCCGGATCCCCGGCGGCGAGCTGGCGGCCGTCGCCGCGGCGGCGGACTTCGCGGTGCTGCCGGTCGGCGCGGTCGAGTGGCACGGCCCGCACCTGCCGCTCGGCACCGACCTGATCCTCGCCGAGGGCTTCGCCGCCGAGAGCGCGGTCACCGCCGCGCCCCGTCCGGCGACGCCGCGACCGCCGGCGACGCCGCGACGCCGGGTGGCGCGCGGGGAGCGGCGGCGGGTCCGCGCGGGGTGCTCTTCCCCGCCGTGCCGTACGCGGCCTGCCCCGCCAGACCCGACCGTGGCCCGGCACGGTGGCCGTCCGGCCGGAGATCGCGGTCGGCTACCTCGCCGACGTGATCGAGGGGATCGTCGCGGCCGGGTTCCCCCGACTGCTGATCGTCAACGGACACGACGCCAACATGTCGACGGTCCGGGCCGCGATGGAGTGGGTCTCCGGGCGGCGCACCGCGAGCCTGCTGCTGGTCAACTGGTTCCAGCTGGTCACCCCGGCCGAGACCACCGAGCTGTACGGGCCGCTGCCGGCGCGCGGACACGGCGGCGCGTACGAGACCTCCGGGGTGCTCGGGTTCGCTCCCGACGCGGTCCGCCTCGGCGCGGTCGACGACCTGCCGCCCCGGCCGAAGCTGCCGGTGACCCACCCGTACGTGCTGGTGGAGTCCCGGCCCGATCCGTGGCAGGGCTGGTCGGGGCACATCTCGCTCGCCGACGAGCGGATCGGGCGGCAGGTCCGCGAGCTCGCCGGAACCCGGCTGCGGGAGGTCGTCGCCGCCTGGGTCGCCGCCCCGCTGTCCGCCCCGCCCACCGACGCCCCGCTGCCCACCGACGCTCCGGCGGGCGGACCCGAGCCCGAGGAGGCGCCGTGACCGTCGACCGTGGACTGGACGTCGTCGACTTCCACCTGCACTTCCGGATCGGCGCGGACGAGACCGTCCGGGGCTGCGAGCACGCCGCCGGCATGCACCCCGGCGGCGAGCACGAGCGGGCCGTCCGGGCCGCCGCCTCCGCCCCGTACGCCCGGCAGTGGCGGCAGGCGTGGGGCTTCCCCGACCCGGAGCCGCCCGCCCCGCGCTGGCAGGACGAGGCGGACCGGTGGGCCGCAGAGCTGCGGTCGGTCGGCGTACGCCGGGCCGTCTTCGTCACCGGCGGCGGCAACGACGCGGTTGCCGACGTGGTGGACCGCCACCCCGACCTGCTGCTCGGCTTCGCCCACCACGACCCGTACGGCCCGGACGCCGCCGCCGAGCTGGAACGCGCGGTGGTCGAGCGGGGTCTGCGCGGGCTGAAGCTCTTCGCCCCGCTGCTGCGCGGTCCGCTGGACGACGAGGACCTCGACCCGCTCTGGGGCACCGCGCAGCGTCTCGGCGTGCCCGTGCTGATCCACATCGGTCACTACGGCAGCGCTGGCGGCCTCTCCCACGGCCGGTACGGCGGCCCGGACGAGCTGGCCCGGATGGCCCGCCGCTTCCCCGAGCTGGCCGTGGTGGTGCCGCACTTCGGCGTCCAGCACGTGCAGGACCTGCTCTTCGCCGCCTGGGGCTGCCCGAACATCCACGTCGACACCTCCGGGTCCAACCAGTGGGTGCGCTGGATGCCCTACAAGCTGACGCTGGAGGAGCTGTTCCGCCGCTGCTACGAGACCATCGGTCCGCACCGGATCGTGTTCGGCAGCGACTCCTCGTGGTTCCCGCGCGGCTACGTCACCCGCTACCTGGACGACCAGCTGCGGATCTGTCGCGAGCTGGGACTGCCCGACGAGCACCTGCGCGCGATCTTCGCCGGGAACGCCGAGCGCCTGCTCGGCCTGCACGACTGACCGGCTGACCTCCGGGCGCCACGCCAGGCCCGGTACGGAAGGAAGTAGAGACCGTCATGAGCACACCCGCGCTGACCACCTACCAGCGGCACCACCTGAAGCCGACCTACGACCACCACGTCGGGCGCCTCTTCCCGGCCATGGTGCGCGCCAGCCAGGCCCACGTGGTGATGCTGACCGAGCAGGGGCTGGTCCCCGCCGAGCGGGGCGCCCGGCTGCTGCGCGGGCTGGCCGAACTACGCGCCGACACCGGCGGTGCGCCCGAGTTCGACGGCACGGTCGAGGACACCTACTACCTGATGGAGAAGCGGCTGGCGCAGGCGTGCGGCATCCCCACCTCCGAGCTGGACGTGCAGATGGCCCGCAGCCGCAACGACCTCGACGCCGGGGTGTTCCGGATGCTGCTGCGCGACCAGCTCCTCGGGGTCCTCGACCGGGTGCTCGCCGCCGGTGCGACCACCCTGGACTCCGCACACCGGTACGCCGACGTGGTGATCACCGGCTACACCCACCGCCGGCCCGCGCAGCCCACCACCATCGGGCACGCCCTCGCCGGCTACGCCGAGGCGCTCGCCGGCGAGGCCGTCGCCTACGCCGAGCTGATCGACCAGCTCAACACGTCGCCGCTGGGCTCCTGCGCGTTCGCCGGCACCGACCTGGACATCGCCCCCGCCCGGGTGGCCGAGCTGCTCGGCTTCGACGGCCTGGTCACCAACTCGTACGAGGCGGTGGCCGGCGCCGACCACCTGGTCCGGGTGGGCACCCTCAACGCCCAGGCCCTGGCGACCGGCGCCCGGCTGGCCCGCACCCTGATGGACTGGCTGAGCTGGCGCTGGGTGACCACACCGGGCGACTTCACCCAGGGCAGCAGCATCATGCCGCAGAAGCGCAACCCGGTGGTGCTGGAGCACCTGGTGTCGATGGCCGGCGCGACCGCCGCGGATGCCGTCTCGGTGCTCAACAACGTCGGCGCCGCCTGGTGGGAGGACTCCAACAACGCCACCACCGACGTGCAGGTACGGCTCTGGGACAGCAACGACCGCACCGACCGGTTCTTCGCCCTGCTCGGCGGCTTCCTCGCCGAGATCGAGCCGCTGGAGCCGCCGTCGGCCGAGGAGATCGTCGCCTCCGGCGCCACCACCACCGCCGCGGCCGACGCGCTGACCCGGCACGGGGTGCCGTTCCGGGCCGCCCACTCGGTGGTCGGCCGGCTGGTCCGCGGTGGCGCGCCGGGCAGCTGGACCGCGCAGCGCGTCCGGGAGGCGGCAGAGGGGATCGCCGATGGGCTCGACGACGCGGCCGTCGCCGACCTGATCGCCGCCGCCGTCCGCCCCGAGCTGGTGCTCGACCGGGCCCAGGTCGACGGTCCCGGTGCCGACGCGGTGCGCGCGCAGGTCGCGGTGCTGCGCGGCACGTTCGACACCGTCGCCGCTCGACTGGCCGCCGTCCGCGCCCGGTTGACCGCCGCCGACGAGGCCCTGGACGCGGTCGCCGCGCAGGGGGCGGCCCGATGAGCGGGTGGAACGTGACGTCCGGCGGCGTCGAGGTGGTCCGGTGAGCGTGCGACTGGCCGGTCGGGCCGCCCGGTCCGCGGTGCCCTCCGGCGACGCGGGTGTGCTGCTCGGCATCGACTTCGGGGGCACCAAGATGGCGGTCGGGGTGGCCGACGGACAGGGCCGGCTGCTGGCCCGCGAGCGGGTGCCGACGTACGCCGAACGGGGTGCGCCGCAGGCCCTGGAGCGCGCCCTGGACCTGGCCGCGAAGCTGGTGGGGGAGATCGGCGCGCCGGTCGGCGCGGCCGGGATCGCCTCGCCCGGCGTGGTCCGCGCCGACGGCATCGACCTGGCCCCGAACGTGCCGGGCTGGGACGGGTTGCGCCTCGCCGACGCCGTCCGGGACCGGATGGCGGTGCCGGTGGTCGCGGTCGACAACGACCTGAACGCCGCCGCCCTGGCCGAGCTGCGGCTCGGCGCGCTCCGCGACGCCGACCCCGGCCTGGTGGTGGCCTGGGCACCGGCGTGGCCGCGGCGGTGACGGTCCGTGGGTCGGTGCTCGCCGGTCACCACGGGGCGGCCGGCGAGATCGGGTACGCCGTGGCCGGCGGCCGTGGCCGGGCAGGATGCTGGAGCTGGACTTCTCCGGCCGGGCGCTGGACCGGCTCGCCGACTCGCTCGGTGCCGGGCGGTGCCCCGGCCTGGCCGCCGCGGCCGAACGGCCCGGGCCGGCCCGCGACGCGCTGACCGCCCGGGCGGACGAACTGGCCCGGCACCTGGTCACCTGCTGCCTGCTGCTGGACCCGCAGCGGGTGGTGCTGGTCGGTGGGGTGGCCGGCAACGCGCTGATCCGCGGCCTGCTGGGGGAGCGGATGGCGGCGGTCCTGCCCTACCCGCCCGAGGTGGTGCTGTCCCGGTTCGCCGATGACGCCGCGCTGCTCGGAGCGGTCATCCTCGCCCGCGAGGCGGTCCCGACGGCCCACTGACCGGCGCGGTCACGGTCGGCTCACGCGGCCGAGCCGACCGTGTAGTTCCACGCCGGCGGTCCGTCCAGGACCGGGGCGGCGTGCTGGCCCCCGGTACCGGCGTCGGCGAGGACGCCGAGCTCGACCTGGTGGTTGTCGGGCGCCCGGCCGGGCCGCTGCATGACCATGCTGGAGCGGACGAACTCGTGGATCCGCGTCCAGCGCATGGTCAACGGCGGCAGATAGCAGACGGAGATGAGCGCGCCGGTCTCGTCCGCGAGCCGGGTCATGGCGCGGCGCACGGAGCGGCTCCCCGCCGTCCACACCGTGCTGTCGACCACCACCAGGAGCTGACTGCACCATGTCGACTGCCGGTCCCACCAGGTGCGGATCGTGCCTGCGGCCAGCGTCAACCGGGCGTCCTCGGCGGTGCGGTCCGGCTCGTCGGCGACCGGGTCGGCCGCCCCGTGACCACGCGCCGGGTCGGACCGGCGGTGCCGGCCCGGGTCGACCGGGACCGGGTCGGCGGGCCGGGCGGCCGGGTCGTCCGGCCGGACGCTGACCGTGACCACCGGCTGCCCGGCCGCCAGCCACCGTCCCACCTGGTCGTTCACCCGCCCGTACTGCTCCCGCCGGTCGAGCCGTCGGTGGTGGGTGGCCGGACGGGAGCCGGGAAAGAGGCGGAAGCCGCTCTGCCGCAACAGGTTCGACACCGACCAGGCGGAGATGCGGTGGCCGCGTCGCTTCAGGGCAGCGGCGAGCGCGCGGGTGGACGAGGTCGTCCACTGCAGGTGCGGTGCGGTGGCGCGACCAGGTTCCAGGAGGTCGAGCAGGGCCGGCAGCACGTCCGGGTTGCTCTCGGTGATCTTCTTGCGCCCGCCGCCCGGCCGGCGCAGGTTGCCGTGGACCTGTTCCGGGCCCTCGAGCTCCTCGATGCCCTTGACGACGGTGTGCGGGTGCACGCCGACCGCCCGGGCGATCCGGCGGGCACCACCCTGACCGAGCGAGACGGCCCGGGCGGCCAGCACCAGCCGACGCTGACGCTCGTCCAGATACGGCTCCAGGAGACGGAACTCCTTGACGAAACTTTCCGGCACGCACTCATCGGGCACGGCACCCCTCCCCGTCAGATGCCACCGCCGCGAAGCATAGCCAGACATCGGCGCTTGTGGAACTTAACAACAACTTATTAACTCGCACAATCACACTTCGCGGCGTCGACGAGGGGCAAATCCAGGGGCGCATTTGCAGGTACGTCAATAGCGCGGGTAAATGCTCGTTGGTGGGCGCCCTTCCCTGCGTGCTAATTGCTTGGTCAGTCTGTCGGACCGGACCGCACGCCACGGGGAGGCCACAACGTGTCCACGATCGAGCCGGGCCGGTGGCCGCTGCTGCCCGCCCAGTCGGGGGTGTGGTTGGCCGACGCGCTCAGCTCCGGCCACGCGTCGAGCATTATCAGCGACCGCATCGACCTGTTCGGCCCGCTGGACCGCACCGCCCTGGCCGCCGCGCACCGTCAGGTCGAGCAGGAGGCGGAGGCGTTGCGACTGCGCTTCCGGGCCACCCCGGACGGGCCCGTGCAGTACGTGGACCCGGCGGCCAGCACCCCGCTGCGCTTCGTGGACGTCAGCGCGGAGGCGGATCCGCAGCGGGCCGCGGCGGACTGGATGGCGGCGGACACCGACGCCCCGGTCGACGTCTTCGGCCCCGCGTTGTGCACGACCGCGCTGCTGCGCCTCGGGCCCCGGCACCACGTGCTCTACCGCCGGGTCCACCACCTGGTGGTCGACGGCTGGAGCCTGGCCCGGCTGCACCGCCGTACCGCCGAGCTCTACACCGCCTTCGCCTCGTCGCCCGCCACCGCGCCGGCCGAGGTGGGCCGGCCGTTCCCGCCCTACCGGGTCCTCGTCGACGCGGACGCCGCCTACCGCGCCGGCCCCCGGCACGAACAGGACCGGCTCTTCTGGGCCGACCGCCTGCGGGACCTGCCGGAGCCGGTCCGGCTCGCCGGCCGCCGGTACGCCCGCTCCGGCCGGGTCCTGCGGCGGCGCGCGGACCTCTCCGCCGACCTGCTGGCCCGGCTGCGGACCGCCGCGGCCCGCCTCGGCGTCGGCTGGTCCGACCTGGCCGTCGGGCTGGTGACCGCGTACGTGGCCCGGCTGACCGGTGCCGACGACGTGGTGGTCGGGATGCCGGTCACCGCCCGGCTCAGTCGCGCCGAGCAGGCCGCGCCCGGCATGACCACGAACGGGATGCCGCTGCGGCTGCGCCCCACCGCGGGGGCGACGCTCGGGGAGTTCCTCGCCTCGGTGGCCCTGGACCTGCGCGAAGCCCTGCTGCACAGCCGTTACCCCACCACCGGCATGATCGCCGACCTGGGCCTGACCGGTACGGGACGGGCCCTGTGGGGGCCGATCGTGAACGTGATGGGCTCGGAGACGGCACTGGACTTCGCCGGCCTGCGGGCCGAACTCCGGACGCTGTCGACACCCGACATCGAGGATTTCTCCGCCATCTTTTTCCACCGTCCCGGCGGTGCCGTCGAGCTGATCCTCGACGTCGACGCGGGCGGTTACTCGACCGGCGAACTCGAGGCCCACCTGCGGCGGCTGATCTTCTTCCTCGACGGGGCCGCGAACGCGGACCCGGGGACCCCGCTGGTGGACCTGCCGCTGGTGGACGAGGCGGAACTGCGCCACCTGCGGACGCTCGGCACCGGTCCGAGCCGCGACATCCCCGACATCGGCGTGCACCAGATGGTGGAGGAGTGGGCAGACCGGACCCCGGACGCGCCCGCGCTGGACTACGGGGACTCCGTATGGACGTACCGGGCGCTGGAGGAACGCGCGAACCGGTTGGCCCGGCTGCTGGTCGCCCGGGGCGCCGGGCCGGGGCGGACGGTCGGTCTCGCCCTGCCCCGCTGCCCGGACCTCATCGTCTCGGCGCTCGCGGTGCTCAAGACCGGTGCGGCCTTCCTCTCGCTGGACACCACGGCGCCCGCGGCGCGGATCGCGTTGATGGTGGCCGACGCGGCACCGGTCGTGCTGCTGCTGCGGACGGAGACCGCGGACGTCCCGGCGGGAACCGCCGAGCGGCTGGTGCTGGACGACCCGGAGACCGGGGCGGCGCTGGCCGCGGTGTCGCCGGGGCGGCTCACCGACGCCGACCGACGCGCGCCGCTCGTCCCCGCGTCGCCCGCCTACCTGATCTACACGTCGGGTTCCACCGGCACCCCGAAGGCGGTGATGGTGGCCCACCGCGGCGTGGTGAACGTGACCCAGGCGATGGTCGACCGGCTCGGGCCGGGGCCGGGCCGCCGGACCCTCCAGTTCGCCTCACCGAGCTTCGACGCCTTCGTCGGGGAGATGACCCAGTCGATCTTCCTGGGCGGCACGCTGGTGGGCGTACCCCAGGACCAACTCGTCCCGGGCCCCGGCCTCGCCGAGCTGCTGCACGAACGCCGGGTGAACGACCTGGTGCTGGTGCCGTCGGTCCTCGCGCAGCTGAGCCCGGCGGAGCTGCCCCCCGGCGCGACGGTCTCCATCGTCGGGGAGGCGGCGGCGCCCACCGTGGTGGAGCGCTTCGCCCCGGTCTGCCGGCTGATCAACGGGTACGGCCCGACCGAGGGCACCATCTCCACCGCGATGAGTCCGCCGCTCACCCCGGCGGACGCCACCGCCCCACCGATCGGTACGCCGCTGCGGAACCTGCACGTCCACGTGCTCGACGAGCGGTTGCGGCCGGTCCCGACCGGCGCGGTGGGGGAGTTGTACATCGGCGGTGCCGGCGTCGCGCTGGGCTACCTGAACCAGCCGGAGCTGACCGGCCGGCGGTTCCTGCCCGATCCCTTCGCCGGGCCCGGTGCCCGGATGTACCGCAGCGGGGACCTGGTGCGGTGGAACGCCGACGGCCAGCTGCTCTTCGTCGGCCGTGACGACGGCCAGACGAAGGTCAACGGGTTCCGGATCGAACTCGGTGAGGTGGAGGCGGCCCTGGTCCGGTTGCCCGGGGTGGCCCGGGCGGCCGCCACCGTCCACGAGGACCCGACCGGCGACCGCCGGCTGCTCGGCTACGTGGTGCCCGCCCCCGGTGCCCGGGTGGACCCGCGTGAGCTGCGCCGGGCGCTGGGCACGCAGCTGCCGTCCCACCTCGTACCCCAGCTGCTGGGCGTCCTCGACGACCTGCCGCTGACCCGCAGCGGCAAGCTGGACCGGCGGGCCCTGCCGGACCTGCGCGGCGAGAGCATGCCGACCCGCCGGTCACCGTCCGGTCCGGTGCAGGAGGCGGTCGCGCTCGCCTTCGGTGAGGTGCTCCAGATCCCCACGGTGGCCCCGCAGGACAGCTTCTTCGAACTGGGCGGCCACTCGCTGTCGGCGACCCGGCTCGTCGGCCGGCTGCGCCGCCGGTTCGGGGTGAAACTCGACGTCCGGGCGCTGTTCGCGAACCTGACCGTCACGGCGGTGGCCGACGAGATCGCCGCCGTGGTCGGGGCGGACTGGGGCCGGGGTCCGCTGGTGCCGCTGCGCCCGGCCGGTGGTGCGGAGCCGCTGTTCTGTGTCGCGGCGCCCGGCACCGATCCCTGGATCCACCTGCGCCTCGCGCCGCACCTGCCGGACCGCCCGCTCTACGGCCTGGCCACGCCGCTGCCGGTGACCGACGACGAGGTCGGCGCGCACGTCGAGCGGATCCGCGCGAGCGGTCTGCCCGGCCCGTACCACCTGGTCGGGGTGGGCGACGGGGCCGGTCTCGCCCGCCGGCTCGCCGCCGCGCTCTCGGCCGCCGGCGCACCGGCCGGGAGGGTGGTGCTGGTGCCGGAGAAGGACCTGGGCGAACCGGCGTACGACGACGACACCGTCGTCGTGACCGGGCCGGAGCTCGGCTCCGCCTCGGCCGACGTCTTCGACCCGGAGCCGGTGGCCCGCCTCGGGGCGATCCTGCAATCCGTTCTGGACGACCTGACCGCGACCGCCGCGGACGCCCCGAGGGTGGGAGCGGTCAGCGGCAGAGAGTGGCGAGCAGATGAAAACCATCGATGACCGACAGCCCCGACGTCCCGGCCCCGGCGGCCGGACTGCGGTGCGGGGCGAGTTCGGGCACCTGCGTACCAGGATCAGCAACCGCACCTTCGCCGCGAAGCTGGCGCTCTGGGCGGCGCTGACCGCCGGCGGAGCGGCGCTCGCCCTGCATCCGGCGCCCTGGAGCCGGGTGGCCGGGGTGGTCCTGCTGGGCTGCATGTTCGCCCACGCCGCCGAGTTGCAGCACCAGACGCTGCACAGTCTCGGGTTCCGCAACCGGCGGGCCAACCGGACCGCCGGCATCGTGCTCGGCGTCCCCATGCTGATCTCGTTCGCCGCCTACCGGGCGACCCACCTGCGGCACCACCGGGACCTGGGGACCCCGCAGAACCGGGAGTTCTTCGACTACGGCAACCAGTACGGCGCGGACGGCGCGCGGTCCCGCTGGCGGGTCGGGCTGGACTGGGTGGTCCGGTTCACGATGCTCCACTTCTACCCGCAGTTCCTGGTCGGCGCCGCCCGCGCCGTGGCGCGCCGGGACTACCCCGGCGAGTCGGCGCACACCTCCCGGGGCATCCGCCGCGACTACCACGTCATCCTGGGGGCGCTGCTGGCGTTGACGGTGCTCTCCGTCGTGCTGCGCGAGCCGGTCGTGCTGTGGCTGTGGCTGCTCCCGCTGCTGCTGGTCGCCGGGCCGGTGCACGCGCTCATCGAGCTGCCGGAGCACTTCCGCTGCGAGACCCTCAGCCGGGACGCCTTCGCCAACACCCGCACCATCCGGTCGAACCGCCTGATGACGTGGTTCACCAACGGCAACAACTTCCACGTCGAGCACCACCTCATGCCCAACCTGCCGATCGAACGACTGCCGGCGCTGCACGCCGAGGTGCGGCCCCGGCTGAAGCACTTCCACTCCGGATACCTGGACTTCTTCCGAAAGCTGGTGCGGGGCTGATGGCCGAGGTGACGTGCTTCCGGGTGGCGACCTCCCCGGCGGACCGGGACGCGGTGCGACGGCTGCGGGAGGCGGTGTATGTGCAGGACCAGTCCCGGCTGGTGGACGTGGCGGACACGGCGGCCACCTTCGACCGGTTCGACGGGCACGCCACGTACCTGCTCGCCGAGGACGGGACGGAAGCGGTCGGCACCATCAAGGTGGTGCCCGACGGCGAGATCGGCCTGCCGTGCGACGACGTCGTGGACCTCGCCTTCCTGCGCAGGCCCGGCAACCGGCTGGTGGAGTTCGGCCACCTGATGACGCTGCCGCGGATCCGGCAGCAGTCGGTCGGCATGGCCCTGATGCGGGCGGCGCTGGTGCACAGCGTCGCCCGGCACCGCGCCACCCACGTGCTCGGTGACTTCTTCGCCGACGACACCGGTGGGCTGCGCCCGTTCTACCTGCAGGTCGGGTTCGTCGCGGTGGGGGAGCCGTACCCGGACGAACGGTTCCACAACGCGCCACTGAGCGTCGTGGGGGTCCTCGACGTCGAGGCCGCCGCCCGGCGGTGCCGTGCGCCCGAGAACCGGGACAACCGCGTCCTGCAGTACTTCTTCGCCGACTACGACGGCTACGCGGCCACCGCCGCGGCCTGACACCGCCCAGAGGGGGACCGTGCGATCACACCGACAGCGACTCGCCGAGGCCAAGGCGGCGCACAACCATCCGACCTACGCCACGATGTCGTTCGTCATGGGCTGCGGCGTCCAGGGCGAGGGTACGGAGAGCTTCGTCGCCGACGAGGAGGGCGGGCGGCTGCTGGCCCTGTTCGACCAGTACGGGAACCAGTCGTTCGGCTACTCGCACCCGCGTCTGGTCCGGGCCGTCGAGGAGCAGCTGGCCAGCGGTCGGCTCAACAGCACGAAGATCATGTTCGAGGAGGGGCAGATCCGGCTGACCGCCCGCCTCGCCGAGCTCACCGAGGGGCGACTGCCGTACGCCTACCTGGCCAACGGCGGGGGCGAGAGCATCGACAACGCGCTGAAGCTGGCCCGGGCGGCGACCGGACGCCCCGGCTTCGTCACCGCCGTCGACTGCTTCCACGGCAAGACGTTCGCCACCCTCAGCGCGTCCGGTCGCCCGGAGCACGCCGCGGTGTTCCGCCCGTTCATGCCCGGCTTCCAGCAGGTGCCGTTCGGTGACCTGGACGCCCTCGACCGGGCGGTCGGCGCCGACACGGCGGCGGTGCTGCTGGAGCCGGTGCAGGCGGAGGCCGGGGTGGTGCCGCCGCCCGAGGGCTACCTCGCCGAGGTGCGGCGGCTCTGCGACGAGCGCGGCGCGCTGCTCATCCTCGACGAGATGCAGACCGCCTTCGGCCGGTGCGGTGCCCTCTTCGCGCACCGACTCTTCGGCGTGAGCCCGGACCTGATGTGCATCGGGAAGGCGTTCGGCGGCGGCATCGTGCCGATCTCCGCCGTGCTGGGCACCGCCCGGGTCTGGGAGTCGTTGCGCGACCAACCGTCCACGTTCGGCTCCAGCCTCGGCGGCAACCCGCTGGCCTGCCGGGTGGGCCTGGAGGTGCTGGAGATCGCCACCGCGGACGGCTTCGTCGAGTCCGTGGTCGCCAAGGGCGCACTGATCGAGGAACGGCTGGCCGCGCTGGTGGCCCGCCATCCGCGGCTGCTCTCCGCCCACCGCGGCCTCGGCATGATGCACGGCCTGGAGTTCCACGACGAGTCACTGGGCGGGATGGTGCTCGGTGAGTTGCTGCACCGCCGGGTCACCTCGACGTACTCGCTCTACAACAACCGGGTGCTGCGGGTGCAGCCGCCCATGGTGATCTCCACCGACGACCTGCTCGCCGGGCTGACCGTGCTCGACGAGGTGCTGGACACCCTGGACGGCGCGGCCGGGCCGGTGCCGGTCCGGCTCTCCCCGATGAAGCGGACCGTGGGCGTCGCGCTGAGCCCGGACGAACTCGCCACGCTGCTGCGGGCCCGGCCGCACCTGCTCGACCCGTTCGCCGCCGATCCGGAGGCGACCGCCGGGGCCACCGTCGAGCCCGACTTCGCGGGGATGGTCGGGTTCCGGCCGGCCCGCTGGACCGAACAGGTGGAGGTGGGACCGGACGGTGTCGTGCTCCGCGCCGAGCCCGACTGGCTGTGGCACCGGTTGGAGCGGTCGGTCCGCTGGCGGTCCGACGGGGCCGGGGGGAGCACGCTCACCGTCCGGCTCGAGTGGGACGCCGGCACCGGCCCGTACGAGCCGATGCTGGGCGGCCACCTCGGCCGGGTCCTGGACGACCGCCTGGACCTCCTGCTGGCGCGCCTGCGCCAGCCGGCCGGCGCCATCGACGCGAGGGGACGATCGTGAAGCTGACCAGCCTGATCGAGCGCTACCGGCAGAACACCGGGGCGGTGGTCGTCGAGATCGACGCCGCCGGCGACCGCCGGGAGATCAGCCACGCCGAGCTGGCGGAGCACGCCGGACGGCGGGCGGAGCAGTTGCGGGCCGCCGGCGTCCGGCCGGGTGACGTGGTGGGGCTGCGCGCGGCCAACAGCATCGACTGGGTGAGCTGGGACCTCGGCGCGCTGCTCGTCGGTGCGGTGATCCAGGCGTTCCCGGACGACTTCCCGATCGAGGACGTACCGGCGTTCACCCGGCGGCACGGGCTCGCGCTGCTGGTGCTGGAGGACACGACGCACCCCGGTGACCCCGCCCGGCCGGCCCCGGAGGTGGACCCCGACCTGCACAGCCTCGTCTACTCCTCGGGCACCAGCGGCGCCCTGAAGGGCCTGCGGATCAGCCGCAAGGGGACCGAGTACGTCATCGGCCGGTTCATCGACAGTTTCCACATCTCCCCGCGGGACCGGCACCTGATCTTCCTGCCCCTGGCCAACTACCAGCAGCGCCTGTCGGTCTACTGCTGCCTGTGGACGGGCGCCGACCTGGTGCTCGCGCCCTACCAGCGGGTCTTCGCCGCGCTCCGGGCCGAGCACCCCACGTTCCTGATCGGACCACCGATCTTCTACGACGCCGCACGGCAACTCGCCGCCACCTCCGGCGGGGGAACGCCACTGGGCGAGTTCCTCGGCGGTCGACTGCGCTTCGCGATCACCGGCATGGCACCGATCCGGCGGGAGACGCTCGACGCCTACGCCGCCCAGGGCGTGCCGCTGCTGGAGGCGTACGGGATGACCGAGAGCGGGATGATCGGCTGGAACACCCTGGCGGAGAACCGCCCGGGCACCGTCGGCAAGCTGATCGACCCCGACGCGGTGACCCTGCTGCCGGACGGGGAACTGCTGATCCACCGGCCGGCACCGCTCAGCCTCGGCTACTTCGGGGTGCCCCGCGAGACGGCGGAGGAGACGTTCCGGCCGGACGGCACCATCGTCACGGGCGACTACGGCCGCCTGGACGCCGACGGCTACCTGACCCTGCGCGGTCGCAAGAAGGACGTCATCGCCCTGGCCAGTGGCCGCAAGCTGCATCCGGGCGAGGTGGAGGCGCACTTCGTCGACGTCCCCGGCGTTGCGGACCTCATCGTGGTGCCCACCCCGAACTCGCACGGTCTCGCCGCGATCGTCACGCCGACGGACGACGGCGACACCCAGCGCAGCGGGATCGTCGAGGGGATCGGCAAGGTCAACGAGCGGGTGGACGACCAGTTCCGCCTCACCTCGGTGCTGTTCAGCGCGAGGCCGCTGCGCAGCGATCCGGCCTTCCTCACCGCGAACCTGAAGCTGAGCCGGACGGCCGCTGCCGCCCACTACGCCGAGCGGCGCGGCGCGGCCGTGGCGATCGCATGATCGTCGACAGCCATGTCACGCTGGCCAGCGACCGGGCCACCCCGCGTGACTTCCTCGAGGCGCAGGCGGCCAACGCCGCGGCCCGACTCGCCGCCTACGGTGTCACCGGCCGCTACGGCGCGCTGCTGGACCAGTTGCTGGCCGGTTACCAGGACCATGACGGGGACCGGCTGGTCGGCGAGCTCGACGGGGCGGGGATCGACCAGGCGGTGCTGGTGGCCGCCGACTACTCGTGGGCGAGCCCGCACGCGGTCGCCCCGGAGGAGCTGGCCCGGCTGCACCACCGGGTCTGCTCCCGGCATCCCGGCCGCTTCCGGGTGTGGTGGGGGGTCGACCCCCGGGCCGGCACCGAGGGGGTGGCGCTCTTCGAGCGCTGCGTGACCGAGTACGGCTTCGCCGGCCTCAAGCTCTATCCGCTCACCGGCTACTCCCCGAGCGACCGGCGGCTCTATCCGTACTTCGAGGTGTGCGCCGCCCGGGGCCTGCCGGTGCTCACTCACACCGGGCCGGGCTGGGGCCCGCTCGATTTCACCCGCGGGCTGCCCCTGCTGGTCGACGACGCGGCCCGGGACTTCCCGGCGGTCAACTTCGTCCTCGGCCACGGCGGCGTGACGCACGTCGACGAGGCGGTGTACCTGTGCGCGCACCGGCCGAACGTCCACCTGGACATCAGCCAGTTCCCGTCGATGCTCAGCGCCGACGGGTGGGCGGCGCACCTCAACCGGCTGTTCCGTCGGGGGGTCAATCACAAGATCCTCTTCGGCACGTGCTGGCCCGCGTTCCGGATGTCCGCCTCGCTCTCCACGGTGGTCGAGGAGTTCACCGGGGGCGCGGTCCTCGCCGGCGTCTCGCGCCGGGACCGTCAACTGATCATGAGCGGCAACGCCCTTCGCCTGTTCGGTGAGGCGCCCACCGCCACCGCCACGGGAGGTTCCGATGGAAGTCGACACCGAGAAACTGCACCAGGAGCTGATCGAGTGGATCGAGAACTGGAGCGACGGTGAGACCGGGGTCGCGGTGACCGCGGACACCCCGCTGCTCGCCACCGGCCTGCTGGACTCGATGGGCATGGTGGCCTACCTGTCGTTCCTGGAGGACCGCACCGGCCGCCGGTTCGACCTGATGGGATTCACCGGGGGTCGCTCGGCGACGATCCGGCAGACGGTCGAGCACGTGCTGAAGCGGTGATCTACGACGGTCACTGCCACGTCGCCTCGACGGACTTCATCCCCGACGCCTTCCTCGGCGACGTCGCCTGCGGCATGCGCCGCCGGTTGGACGTGGTGGCGGCCGGCCCTCCGCTGGACCGGCTGCACGAGAGCTACCGTGCCCAGCACCGCGACCACGACGCCGACCGGCTGGTGGCCGAGATGGACGCCGCCGGGGTGGCGCGTTCGGTGCTGATGGTGCCCGACTTCGGGTTCGTCATGCCGGGTCAGCCCGACCTCGCCGCGATGGCCCGCCGGCACCACGAGATCCGGCTGCGCCATCCGGGCCGGTTCTGGGTCTACCTGGGTGCCGACCCGCGCCGGGGCGAGGCGGGCGCGAGCGAGTTCGCCGACCTCGTGGACCGGTACGCGTTCGACGGGCTGAAGCTCTATCCACCGTGCGGCTACTCGCCCTCGGACCGATCGCTCTACCCCTACTACGAGGTGTGTCGGAGCCGCTCGCTGCCGGTCTTCGTGCACACCGGGCCGACCGCGCAGTCGCTGACCTTCACCACCAGCGAGGCCATCCTGGTGGACCGGGCCGCCCGGGACTTCCCGGAGGTGCCCTTCGTGCTGGGGCACGGTGGCGTCACCGACGTCGAGGTCAGCGCGTACCTGGCGGCGTACCGGCCCAACGTCTTCGTCGACACCGGTGGGTTCGCCGGCTCCCCGGTGGCGGGGGGCTGGCCGGCCCACCTGAACCGGCTGTTCCGGCTCGGCGTCAACCACAAGATCATTTTTGGTACGGACTGGCCGCTCAACCAGCTCAGCGGTGGCCTCCAGCGGCTGGTCGGCGAGGTACGCGACGGCGACGAGGTGTTCGCCGGGGTCTCCCGCCGGGACCGCGACCTCGTCCTGCGGGAGAATCTGCTGCGGGTGCTCTCCCCGGCCAGCGTCGACCGCGCCGACCGGCCGCCTGCGGAGCGACGGCATGGGTGACGCGGCGGGCGACCGGCCCGGCCGACCGGCCCGGTGTCGCACACCGGCCGGCCGGCGGGGCCGCGCCCGTTGCTCAGGAGCCGGTCAGCGCCGGCTCGCCGGCCTCCACGGCGGGCAGGAACTCGTCGTAGAACGCCTCCAGGTGACCGAACGACTCGGCGCAGAAGAGCACCGGCTGGAAGTTCTGCACCGTGTAGCTCTGCTCGACGATCGCGGCCACGTCCAGCGGTCGAATCTCCGCCGAGCTGCGGAACTGCTCCAGCTCGCCGACCGAGGAGAGCAGGCTGGCGCCGTACGCCTTGGGCTCGCCGTCCACCAGCACCAGGCCGTACTCCAGGGTGAACCAGAAGACCTGCGACAGCACCTCGAGCGCCGCCCGGCTGCCCGCGCGGCACGCGGTCCGACCGACCCGGCGGTACAGCGTGGCCAGGCGGTCGTTGGCCAGGGCGTTCCCGTGCCCGACGACCTCGTGCATCATGTCCGGCTCCGGCGAGAAGTACGGCATCGAGCAGTGCCGGATGTACTGGGTGGCCTGGAACCGCCCCTCGGCCAGCGAGCCGTAGAACTCGCGCAGCCCCACGATGCCGGCCGCCGGCGTGAAGTGGAACCCGGTCAGTGTGCGCAGCCGGCCGGAGACCTCCCGCAGTTGCGGCAGCCGGTCCGTCGGCAGGTCGAGCCGCCGCGACCCGTCGAGGAACTCCGGTGCGGCGTACCGGCGGTGCTTCTCCTGCAGGTCGGCGACGACCTGCCGCCAGAGGGCGACCTCCTCGGCGGTGTAGTCCACCTCCGGCACCGGGTCGCCGGTCCGGTACGTCAGGGCCAGTTCCGCGATCCGGGCGCGGTGACGCTGGTAGTCGGCGTCCTCGGAGCCGGGGTGTTCACGGGCGAATATCACCGAGACCGTCCCGTTCTCCTGCCGGATCACGGGCGAGTAGACGGTGGCTTCTTCGAACATGGTGGCTTCCCTCTCCCACTTGTCGATCGTGCGTCCGGGCCGGGCCGGTCCCGCGTGTCGCGCCCTCGGCCGGCTCGTGGCCGGCGGACCGGGCCGGGGCTGCTGCCGGATGCGCCGGTGCGGCGGTCGTCGTCGTGTCGCGACGGTCGGCGTGGCGTTGCCGTGCCACGGGCGACGTTGCGCGTGACTGCCGCTCACCCGTCGCCTATCGGATTGTCAGGTGCCCGATGAATCAATTGTAGGAGGTCTCTGTGGAATTGCTAGTGGCTGTGGGTGGAAGAATGCGAGAAAAAGCCGTTCCCGGCATCGCGGGGGAACGGCGATAATTGCATTACCTGAATGGCGGAAACTCGGAGGGAATTGTGACCGATCGCACTCCACTGTTCACCGCGGGCGGGTCGGAGGTGAACCTGGCGGACCCGCACTTCTTCACCGGGGACCGGTTCCTGGAGGTCACCCGGGAGGCCCGCCGGAGGCACCCGGTCGCCTGGACCGACCCGGAGGGTGAGGGCTTCTGGTCGGTCACCGCGTACCGCCCGGGCCGGGAGGTGCTGCGGGAGCCGGAGACCTTCACCTCGACCCGCGGGATGCGCCTGGGCGCGCGCCCCGCGGCGGTGGCGGCCGCCAGCGGTCGGATGCTGGTCGTCTCGGACGGGGTGGACCACCAGCGGCTGCGCCCCGCCCACGCCCGGTGGTTCGCCGGCCGGCAGCTCGCCGGCCTGGCCCCGGGCCTGCGCGACACCGTCGAGCGCCGGCTGCGGGACCTGGTGGCCCGGGACGGGCCGGTCGACATCGTCGCGGAGCTGGCGCTCCTCGTGCCGTCCTGGGTGCTGTTCACCATGATGGGCGTGCCGGCGCAGGACCGGGACGAGCTGGCCGCGCTGACCGCCGCCGGCTTCGACGACGCCGACACCTCACCTGCCGCGGCGGCGGAGCGGGCCGCCGCCCACGCCGGCGTCTTCGACTACTTCTTCGAGCTGCTGGAGCAGCGACGCGCCGACCCGGGCGACGACGTCGTGTCCACACTGGCGAACTCCGTGCACGGCGGTCGTCCACTGACCGACGACGAGGTCGTGCTCAACTGCGTCGGCCTGCTCAACGGTGGCCTGGAGACCACCCCGCACGCCATCTCCGGTGCCGTGCTCGCCTTCGCGCGTCACCCCGAGCAGTGGCGACGGCTGCGCGCGGACCCGGCACTGCTGGACAGCGCGGTCGAGGAGATCCTCCGCTACACCTCGCCGCCGGGGCACGCCATGCGTACCGCGACCAGGCCGACCAGGCTCGGCGACGCGCACATCGCCGAGGGTGACCGGGTCGTCGTCTGGCTGCCGTCCTGCAACCGGGACGAGGAGGTCTTCCCGGAGCCGGACCGGTTCCTCGTCGACCGGCGGCCCAACCAGCACCTCGGGTTCGGCGGTGGGCCGCACTACTGCGTGGGCGCCGCGCTGGCCCGGCTGGAGCTGCGCTGCGTGCTGGCGGCCCTGCTCGGTCAGGTCGCGCAGTTCCACGAGGTGGCGGAGCCGGACCGGCTGGCGTCCAACTTCCTCAACGGCCTGCAACGGCTGGACGTGGTCCTCGACCCGGTGGTCGACGCCGTCAGCCCGGCCGCCGGACCGCGTCGATGACGTGCATCCCCGGCGGTCCCGGCACCGTCTCGGTCAACTGCCAGCCGGCACGGTCCAGCAGCGTGCGGTACTGCTCGGCGGTGCGTTCGCGGGCACCCTCGTACAACAGCATCATCGCGATGTCCGCCCAGGCCTGCGCCGCCGAGGCCGACCCGTCCTCGGGCAGCACGTCCTCGAAGACGACCAGGCGCGCGCCGGCCGGGGCGTCGGCCGCCGCGGCGGACAGGATCCGCACCACGGCCTCGTCGTCCCAGTCGTGCAGCACCCGCGACAGCACGTACACGTCACCGACGGGAGCCGGGTCGAACAGGTCGCCGGCCCGGACCTCGCACCGGTCGGCGAGGCCCCGCTCGGCGACGGCGGCACGGGACCGGTCGAGCACCTGCGGCTGGTCCACCAGCACGCCGCGCAGCCCGGGCGCGGTGTCCAGCACCGCGGCCAGCAGCGCGCCCGTACCGCCGCCGAGATCCACGACCACCCCCTCGGCGGGCCAGTCGACGAGGTCGACGCAGGGCAGGGAGAGCAGCCGCGCCTGCTCGGCCATCGCCCGGCTGAAGACCGCCTGCCGGTCCGGTCGGGCGGCGAGGAAGGACCAGAAGTCCGTCCCGAGCGCCACCGGAGCGGCCGCCCGCCCGGTACGCAGCGCGTCCGCCGTCCGGTGCGCCACATCGGAGACGCCCAGCGTGGCGAAGGTCGCGGCGAGCGACAGCGGATGGTCCCGGCGCAGCAGCATCCCGCGTCCGGTGAGGCTCACCCGGTCGGTGCCGGGGTCGAACTCGACCAGCTGGTGCCCGGCCAGCAGCCGCAGCACCCGCCGGAGCGCGTCGACGTCGGCGTCCACCGCCGCCGCGACCTCGCTCACCGGCCGGGGATCCTCGCCGAGCCGGTCGGGCACGCCGAGCCGGGTGACCGCGCAGAGGCAGTGGAAGACCACCCCGCTCTGGTACACGTCGAACAGCCCAGCGATCTCCGCGACTGGTTCCCGCACCATTGCCCCGCCTTCCCGATCACGACGCCCCGACGCCGGGGGTCCGACAGCGCCCGAGCACCCCGCGACATCGGCGCTTCTCAACATACCGACGGAGGACCGCCATGACGACGCCCCGCCACGAGGTACGGCTGCCGCTCACCCCCGCGCAGCGGCAACTGTGGATCATCGACCAGCTCAGTCCGGGTGAGTCCACCTACAACAGTCCACTGATCTACCGGCTCCGCGGCCCGGTGGACGCCCGCGCACTGCGCGGCGCGTTGACCGTGCTGCTGGCCCGGCACGACGGGCTGCGGACCCGCTTCGCCGTCAGCGACGGCGTGCCGTACCAGGTGATCGGCCCACCCCCGGAGGAGGCCGACCTCGACGTGGTCGACCTGCCCGCCGTCGCCTCCGGTGACCGCGACGAGGCGATCGCCGCCGCGCTGCACACGGAGGTCACCGCGCTCTTCGACCTGCACGTCGGCCCGCTGTACCGGTTCCGGCTGATCCGGGTCGACGAGGCCGACCACATCCTGGTGCTCGGCTTCCATCACGTGGTCACCGACGGCTGGTCGACCGGGATCATCCAGCGGGACCTCTCCGCGGCCTACCGTGCCCTCGTCGCGGGTGAGGTGCCACGGCTGCCCGCGCCGCGCTCGGACTTCGCCGGCTACGTGCGCGCGCACGCCGAGCGGCTGACCGACGACGCCCTGGCGCAGGGGCTCCGCCACTGGGAGGAGACGCTGCGTGGACTGCCCACCCTGGACCTGCCGGCCGACCGGCCCCGGCCGCCGGTGCCCAGCCAGCGCGGCGGTACGGTGGTCCGCCGGCTCGACGGCGAGCTGCTCGCCGGGCTGCGGAAGGTGGCCGGCGAGGCCAACGCCTCGCTGTTCATGGTGCTGACCACCGGGCTGGCCGCGGTGCTGCACGCCCACTCCCGGCGGGAGGACGTCCCGCTCGGCGTACCCATGCTCGGTCGGGCCGACCCGGAGCTGGAGGACGTGGTCGGCCTCTTCGTGAACATGGTGGTGCTGCGCCTGGACCTCACCGGCGACCCCACCCTCGGCGAACTGCTGACCCGGGTCACCGACGCCAGCTTCTCCCTGTACGACCACGAGGAGGTGCCGTTCGAGAAGGTCGTCGAGCGGGTGCGCCCGCTGCGCGACCCGTCCCGCAACCCGCTCTTCCAGGTCGCCACCCAACTGCTCGGCGACGGCACCACCGGGGACGGTCTCGACCTGCCGGGCGTCGACGCCGCGCGACTCGTGCCCCCCTCCGGCCGCGCCCAGTTCGACCTGTCGGTGGACTTCACCCTCGCCGGGGACACGCTGGGGATGCACGTCGAGTACGCGACCGACCTGTTCGACCAGTGGCGGGCCGAGGCCCTGGCCGACCACGTGGAGCGGGTTCTGCGGGCGCTGCCCGGTGAACTGTCCACCCCGCTGTCACGACTGTCGCTGCTGACCGGGGCCGAGCAGCAGGCGCTGCTCCGGTTGGGCGACGGCGGCCCGGCCGTCGTCCCGACCCGGCCGCTGCACGCCGGTATCGCGGCGACCGCCGCGGCCGCCCCGGACGCCGTCGCGGCGATCTGCCGGGACCGGCAGCTGAGCTACGGCGAGCTGTGGGCGCAGGCCGAGCGGCTGGCCCGCCGGTTGCGCGCCCGGGGCGTACGCCGGCAGGACGTGGTGGCGCTCGTCCTGGACCGTGACCTCGACGTCCTGCCCGCCATGCTGGGGGTGCTGGCGGCGGGCGGGGCGATCGCCCCGCTCGACCCGCGCAACCCCGCCGAGCGGACGGCGCGTCTCGTCCGGGACGCCGGCGCCCGAGTCGTGATCACCCGCCGGGCGTTCGCCGACCGGCTGCCCGAGCCGGCCGGTGGGGCGGTGCTGCTGCTCGACGAGCCGGCCGACGAGGATGCCGGCGGGGAGACTGCGGAGGCCGACCCGGTCGGTCCCGACTCGCTCGCCTACCTGATCTACACCTCCGGGTCCACCGGTGGCCCCAAGGGCGTCCAGGTCGAGCACGGTGCGATGGGCCTGTACGCCGCGCACTACATCGACCTGCTCGGCCTGCGCCCCGGTGACCGGGTCCTGCAGTTCGCGGCACTCACCTTCGACGTCTCCCTGGGGGAGATCTTCGCCAGCCTGCTCGCCGGGGCCACCCTCGTGCTGGTGGCACCGGAGCAGGCCGAGTCGCCGACGGAGGTGGCGGCGCTGATCCGGCGCGAGAACGTCACCTGCGTCGCGCTGACCCCGACCGTGCTGGGTCTGTTGGAGACCGACCCCTACCCCGCGCTGAGTCGGGTCGTCAGCATCGGTGAGGCCCTGTCGGCGGAGCTGGCGAACGCCTGGATCCGCCCCGGCCGCCGGCTGCTCAACGTCTACGGTCCGACCGAGGTCGCCGTCGCCTGCACCGATCACGACTGCGGGTCGCAGCCGTCACGGACACCACCGCCGATCGGGCGGCCGCATCCGGGCCGCCGACTGTACGTGGTCAACCCGGCCGACCGGCTCGTGCCGCGTGGCGTACCCGGGGAACTGCTCATCGGTGGCGCCGGCCTGGCCCGCGGCTACCTCGACCGGCCGGAGCTCACGGCGGAACGGTTCGCCGCCGACCCGTTCCGGCCCGGCGGCCGGATCTACCGCAGCGGAGACCTCGTCCGGTGGAACGCCGACGGGGAGCTGGAGTACCTCGGCCGCACCGATCAGCAGGTGAAGCTGCACGGCATCCGGATCGAACCGGGCGAGATCGAGTCGGCCCTGCTCACCCATCCCGGGATCCGGCTGGCCGTGGTGGCCGTCCGCGCCGACCCGCACGTCGGTCAGCGGCTGGTCGGCTACCTCGTGCCCGAGGGGACGGCGCGGCCCACCCCCGCCGGGTTGCGGGAGTTCCTCGCCGGGATCCTGCCGCCGCCGATGATCCCCACCGCCTGGGTGTTCCTCGACGAGCTGCCGATGACCGCCTCGGCCAAGGTGGACCGGGCCGCCCTGCCGGACCCGGCCGACGACGCCGACGCCGACGCGGGGACCGTCGCCGCGGCCACCCCGACCGAGGTGACCCTGGTCCGGATCTTCGCCGACGTGCTGGGCCGGAGCGAGGTGGGCGCGGACGGCAACCTGTTCGAACTCGGTGGTTCGTCGCTCCAGGCGATGCGCGTCATCAGCCGCGTCACCCGCGAGTTCGGCGTCAAGCTCAACCTGCGTCAGCTCTACGGGACATCGACCGTCCGGGCGATCGCCGCGCACATCGACGGCCTCGCCGCGTCCACGGACGGGGGCCGGTCGTGATCGACAGCTTCGACCCGGTACTGCCGTTGCGGCCGGACGGCAGCCGGGTGCCGCTGTTCTGCGCGCCGCCGATCTCCGGATCGCCGTACGGCTATCGGGCCCTGGTGCCGCTGCTGGACCCCGAGCAGCCCGTCTACGCCTTGGAGGCGCCGGGCTTCCACAACGACGAGGAACCGCTCGACTCGGTGCCGGCCCACTCGGCGCGGTACCTGGCCGCGCTGCACCACCACCGGGCGGGCCGCCCGGTGGCGCTGCTGGGCTGGTCGATGGGGGCCGTCGTCGCGTACGACCTGGCGAGGCGGCTGGCCGACGCCGGGGTGCCCGTCGGTGGGCTGATCCTGGTCGACCCGCCGGCACCCGGCCCGCTCGCCGTGCCGCCGCCGGGGACGGCGGCGCGGCTGCTGGTGCGGGACCTCGCCGAGCTGGGCGGCCTGCCCCGCGGGCCGATCCGGGCGGCCCTCGCCCGGGCACCCGAGGACGCCGGACCCGACGACGTCTTCGCCGCCGTCGTCCGGGCCGGAGTGCTGCCGGCCGAGTGCGACGCCGAATTCCTGCACGACCGCTACCGGCCCTTCGCCGCCCACCTGCGCCTCCTCGGCTCCTGGCGGCCGGTCGGCGGCTATCCGGGGCCGGTGACGCTGATCCGGGCGACGGAGTCATCGACGGACGTCGGCCGCTGGCGGGAACTCGCCGCCGGCCTGCACGACTACGCGATCACCGGTGATCACTATACGATCTGGCGTGGTGACGCTCTGACCGCGATGGGTGCGCTGGTCCGACGGGTGCTGGACGGCGGACGACAGGTGACGAGCGCGTGAATCGATTCCACGAGAGGAGCTCCCTCCGCATGCGGTCAACGCTCTGGAGCCGGGTCACCGTCCTGGCTGCCCTGGCCCTGTCGGCATTCGTCTTCAACACCACCGAGAACTTGCCGATCGGTCTGCTCAGTCTCATCTCGGCGGACCTCGACGTGTCCCTGCCGTCCGCGGGTTTCCTCGTCACCGGTTACGGCCTCACCGTCGCGCTGCTCTCCCTGCCCCTGGCGTACGCGACCCGGCGCATGCCGCGCCGGCACGTCCTGAGTGGACTGCTCGCCGTGCTGGTGGTCAGCACGCTCGCCTCGGTGCTGGTCCGCTCCTATCCAATCCTCTTCGGCGCCCGGGTCACCACCGCGATCGCCCAGGCGCTGTTCTGGGCGGTCCTCGGCCCGACGGCGGTGGGGCTGTTCTCCCCGGAGCGCCGGGGCCGGGTCATCGCGGTGATGTCGGTCTGCGGGTCGCTGGCCACGGTGCTGGGCGTTCCCGCCGGCACCTGGCTCGGCCAGCACAGCCGCTGGCAGGTGCCGTTCTTCGTGCTCAGCGTGCTCGCCCTGGTGTCCCTCGTGGTCGTGGCGACGCTCCTGCCGACCACCCGGCCGGAGGAGAGCCACGGCGCCTTCGGCTCCCACCCGGACGGTCGCCGGTTCGCCATCGTCATCGCCACCACCGCCCTCTCGGTCACCGGCATGTTCGCCGGCTTCACCTACATCACCGACTTCCTCACCGACCTCTCCGGATTCGCCGAGCACACCGTCGGGGTGATGCTCTTCGTCTTCGGCGCGGCGGGCACGGCGGGCGTGGTGGGGGTCGGGTCACTGCTGGACCGGATGCCCCGGGGATCGTTGTTCCTGACCGTCGGCGTGCAGGCGGTCGCGCTGCTCGGCCTCGGCCTGCTGGCCCGTAACCAGGTCGCGGTCGTGATCCTGCTGGCCGTGCTGGGCGGCTCCGCCGCGCCGGTCTTCATGGCGACGCAGGCGCAGATCCTGCGGGTGGCACCGGGTCGCACCGAGATCGGGTTCGCGGCGAACTCCGCCGCGTTCAACATCGGGGTGGCCCTCGGTGCCCTGGTCGGTGGTGTGCTGCTGGGGCCGTTCGACGCGCGCGCCGGGTTCCTGATCGGTGGTGCGCTGACCGTCGCCTCGGTGCTGATCCTCCTGCTGGAGTTGCTGCTGCCGGCGGCCGAGCGGCAGCCGAGCGACGAGAAGGTGCCCGAGGCGGCCGTGTTGGCCGACTGAGCCGCGATGGTCCCACTGTCCCCGGGGGCGGGCGTCCGCCCCCGGGGACCGCCGGTCACGGTGTCCAGTCCCGCCGCAGCAGGCCGTAGATCACCAGGTCGGCGAAGCCGTCGCCGTCGTACTCGCGCTCCCGCTGGGTGCCCTCGTGAACGAAGCCGCACTTCTGCGCGGTCCGCCGCATGGCGGTGTTGCTGGCCAGCGTCTCCAGCTCCAGCCGGCGCAGGTTGCGGTTGCGGAAGCCGTACCGGCAGAGCAGCCGGACCACCTCGGTCCCGTAACCCTGGCCGCGGGCCTCGGGAAGCAGCGTGACGCCGAGGTGGGCGTACCGGTTGAACGCGTTGATGCCCCACAGCACGCTGCTGCCCAGGAACGTGCCGTCGGCCACGGACTCGGCCAGCAGCGACACCGCGGTCCCGCCGTCCGGCGGCTCGGCTACCTGTTTCTCCAGCCGGGCCCGCACCTGGTCGACGTGGCGGGGCACGAACGGGTCGCCGCCGGTGATCAGGTGCAGCTCGGGGTCACCGTGCAGGCGGAACAGGTGGGACGCGTCGTCGGGGGTGGGCGGGCGCAGCCGGACCCGGTCGGTGGTGAACACCGCCGTGACGCTAACAGCCGGTACGGCGATCATCGACCGGATTCCCGCCCGCCCGGGAGCGTCCCGTCCCGCCTGAGTAGGTTGGCTGTCATGAGTGAGGACACCGTCCGCTCGGTCGAGATCGAGCGCACCAGCGTGGGGCAGTACGTCGTGCGGAACGGGCGCGGCGGGTCGATGTCGATGGGTGCGGGTGGGGACGACAGTTTCACGCCGGTGGAACTACTGCTGGCGGCCATCGGCGGATGTACGGCGATCGACGTGGACCACATCACCAGTCGCCGTGCCGAGCCGACCGGGTTCGCCGTCGAGGTCACCGGCGACAAGATCCGGGACGAGGCCGGCGGGAACCGGATGCAGAACATCCGGGTCGAGTTCACCGTGACCTTCCCGGCGGGGGCGGACGGCGACCGGGCGCGGGAGGCGCTGCCCCGGTCGTTGCAGCAGTCGCACGACCGGCTCTGCACCGTCTCCCGTACCGTCGAACTCGGCACTCCCGTCTCGATCGTGACGGCGACCGGCTCCCCCGGTTGATGACCAGGCGGCTGGCGGTCCGCCGTCCGGGAGGGGCCAGGGCCGTCGGCGTAGCTAGCCCGCAGCCGGCGGCCCGGTCAGCTCGGCCAGGGTCGCCCGCCCCTCGGCCGTCCGCTCCGGGAGCAACAGCAGGGTGCAGG
Organism: Micromonospora sp. R77; assembly: GCF_022747945.1. Classification (NCBI taxonomy): domain Bacteria; kingdom Bacillati; phylum Actinomycetota; class Actinomycetes; order Micromonosporales; family Micromonosporaceae; genus Micromonospora; species Micromonospora sp. R77. Next base: position 6,798,180 of record NZ_JALDST010000001.1, on the reverse strand, counting down.
CGTGCTCGAACCGCGCGTCGATGCGTTCCCAGGCCCGCACGGAGGCGACCAATGCGTCCTCGTCGCCGTACAGCCGCCCGGCGGCCCGGCTGAGGCAGGCCGCGGCCCAGTCGTTCTCGGCACCGGTCGGCCCCGCTGCGGCAAGCCGGTCGGCGGCGTCCGGCAGGCCGGCGACGACGGCGAGTTCGGCCGCGGCGGCGCGGGCGTACGGCGCATACCGGTGGTGTGGGTGGTCGTCGAACGCGCGCTGCACCAGCGCCGCAGCACCGTCCAGCCGCAGCGTGTGCAGGGCGACCCGCGCGTCCACGAAGGTGCGGACCGGAAGAAGGTGCGGCACCTGTTCGGTGCCGGGTCGACCGGTCACCTCCAGCGCGCGGTCCCGCCACCGGTGGAAGCCGTCGTCGTCGCCGAGCAGGCCGTGCGCGAGCGCGGCGGTCAGGGCGGCCAGCGACAGCCAGGGCGCGGGCGACGCACCGGCCCGCTGCCACCCGGCCCACATGGTCCCGGCGTGCCCGACGGCCTCGGTGAGCCGCCCGGTCAGGGCGAGGACCGGGACGAGCTTGCTCGCCGAGGCGTACGGATGGTTGCTGATCAGGTCGTCGTGGCGCACGCGGTCGGCGGCGACCCGGGCCGCCGGCAGGTCGCCGGCGGCGATCGCGCAGGACGCCGCCATGTGCACCGCGTCGACGATCTCCACCGCGGCGCGCGGGTCGTCGCGGGACAGCGCCGGCAGCAGGGCGATGCGTTCGCCGCTCACCCGGTGCGCCTCGCGTAGCCGGCCCGCCTTCTCCGCCGCCGTGCCGACCGCCTCCAGGCTTGCGCTGACCAGCACCGGGTCGCCGGCGGCCGGGCGGCCGCGAGCGCGTCGGCGGCGAGCCGGGGATCCGGCTCGCGCCACTTACCGCCGCCAGCCCATGCGTTCCCGAGCGTCAGGGCGGCGGCCACCGTGGGCCGGTTGACCGACCCGGCGGAGGTGGCCTGGTCGAGCAGGTCCCGCAGCCGCTGCTGAGGTATCTCGGCGGCCGGCTCCGAGGGGAACCGGTTGGCCAGCTCCACGGCCCGGGCCAGCGTGATCGCCCGGGCGTCACCGTCACCGGCCGCGCCGGCCCGGTCCGCGGCGGCCAGCAGGTGCCGGAATGGCTGCGGGCTGCGGTTGGTGGCGATGACGAGGCAGTCGGCTGCGTGGCGCAGGTCCGGCACGGCGGTGCCCGGGGTGGGGGCATGCGCGGCGGCGCGGGCGAAATGGTCGGCGGCCTCGAGCAGGAACCGGTGCGCGTACGCGAGGTGCCCGAGCGCGCGGGCCAGCTGATGAGCGAGCGGGTTCGGCCCCGGCGGGCAGTACGTCAACGCCGCCCGCAGGTCGTCGGCGACGGCGGGGAAGTCGTCCCGGCCGTCCTCGGCCCGGCGCCGCCACAGGTCCGCCGCCGTCCCGGCGGCCCAGCGGAGGTGCCGCTCGCGCAGCAGCGGTTCCTCCCCGGCCGCGACGAACTGCTCGGTGGCGAATGCCCGGACGGTGTCCAGCAGGCGCCAGCGGCTGGTCACTCCGTGCTGCTGGACGAGGAGGCTCTTGTCCGTCAGCCGGCCGAGCAGGTCGGCGACCGCGCCGGGCCCGACCTGACCGACCGCCACCGTCTCCGGCCCGACCTGACCGACCGCCACCGCGGCGGCCAGGTCGAAGCTGCCGGAGAAGACCGCCAGGCGTCGGAACAGCCGGCGCTCCTCGTCGTCCAGCAGGTCGTGGCTCCAGCCGATCACCGCCCGCAGGGACCGGTGCCGCCGGTCGGGCCCGCGCCCACCTGCCAGCAGGCGCAGCACGTCGTCCAGTGCGGCCAGCAGGCCCGCGGGGCCCAGTGACGCGCTGCGGGCGGCGGCCAATTCGATCGCCAACGGCATCCCGTCGAGGCGGGTGCAGAGTTCGACGACGACCGCCGGATCCGGGTCGAAGCCGACCTCGGCCGCCCGGGCCCGGTCGAGGAACAGGGTGACCGCGTCCGTCCCGAGCGGCAGCGGCGCCACCGGCACGACCTGTTCCCCCGGTACGGCGAGCCGCTCGCGGCTGGTCACCAGCACGGTCACCTCCGGACAGGCCGACAGGATCCGCTCCACGAGACTGGCCACCGGGTCGAGCAGGTGCTCGCAGTTGTCCAGCACCAGCAGGCGGCGGCCCCGGCCGAGGCGATCCGTGATCGCGGCCAGCAGCGGCTGCTGGACCTGTTCGGTGACCCCGAGCACGGTCGCCACGGCCTGGGCCACGAAGTCTTCCCGGACCGGTACGAGGTCGATGAATGCCCCGCCGTGCGGGAACGCCGGCGCCGCTGCGGTGCCCACCGCGACCGCCAGCCTGGTCTTGCCGACCCCGCCGGGACCCAGCAGGGTCACCAGCCGGTGCTGGCGCAGTGCGGCGAGCACCCGGTCGCGTTCGCGTTCGCGTCCCACGAAGGCCGTGCGTGGGTCGGGCAGTCCGGCCAACCGGGCCGGGGCGGGGGCGTCGGACGGCAGTTCGGCGGCGGTGAGGTCGAACCGGTCGGCGACCCCGAACTTGCGCAGCAACGACGACACGTGGCTCTCCACGGTGCGTACCGAGATGAACAGCCGCTCGGCGATCTCCGCGTTCGACAGGCGCAGCCGCAGCAGGGCGAGGACCTCGGCCTCGCGCCTGGACGGTCGTTCGGTGGTCGTACCGGGCACGCCACCATTGTCCCGGACCCGCACCCGAGGTACGTGCCGGCTTTCCGTACCCCGATCCGTGTCGCCACGGATGTCCGTCGCCCCCTCCGGCGCGCAGGCTGGTGTCCGTGCAGACAGCAGGCCGGCAACCAGGCCCGGCCGGCACGAGCGGGAGGACCAGCATGAACGACAGCGCGAACCGCAGGGTGGTCGCCTCGACCTACGTCTCCCTCGACGGGGTCATCGCGAACCCGCACCTGTGGATGCTCTCCCACACGACCGAGGAGGGGCAGCGGTACGCCCTGGAGCAGTTGTTCGACAGCGACGCCCTGCTGCTCGGGCGGGAGACCTACGAGGGGTTCGCCCAGGCGTGGCCGAGCATGCCCCGCGATGAGGCCGGCTTCGCCGACCGGATGAACAGCCTGCCGAAGTACGTCGTCTCGACGACGCTGGAGCGGGCCGACTGGCAGAACTCCACCATCGTCGCCGGGGACGTGGTCAAGGAGGTCACGGAGCTCAAGCGCCGGCCCGGCAAGGACATCCTCATGTACGGCTTCGGCCGGCTCGCCCGCACCCTGCTCGCGCACGACCTGGTCGACGAGCTGCGGTTCTGGGTGCACCCGATCCTGGTGGGCCAGGGGCGGGTGGAAGACGGTGACCTGCTGTTCCGGCCCGACGGCGCGGCGGACCTGCGCCTGGCCGGGCAGACTGTGCTCAGCTCCGGCGTCGTCATCCTGCGCTACCAGCCGGCGGGACGGTAGCCGGTCGAGTCGCGATGAAGGAGCGCAGCAGATGACGTACCCGCCGCCGCGTCACCTCGGAGCCACGGGGGAGACCAGCGCGACCTGCCGCAGGGCCGACACCGCGCCCGACCTGCGCCACGCCGACGGCGGCGGGGCGCACTACCTGGCCACCGGCGCCACCACGAACGGTCAGTTCGGCCTCTACCGCTGGGACATGGGCCCGGCGCCCAGCGGTCCGGGGCCGCACTTCCACCGCAGCATCTCCGAGTCGTTCTACGTCCTGCGTGGCACGATCCGGATCTACGACGGCCAGAGCTGGATCGACACCGGACCGGGTGACTTCGTCCACGTGCCCGAGGGCGGGGTGCACGCGTTCCGCAACGAGTCCGGCCGGCCGGCGTCGATGCTGCTGCACTTCGCGCCGGGCGCTCCTCGGGAGGGGTACTTCGAGGGTCTGCGCGACCTGGCGGCGCTGAGCGAGGAGGAACGGACCGCGTTCTTCCTCCGCCACGACACCTACTGGTGTTGAGCGGACGACACGCCGTGCCCGGCCGGTGTCATCCTCCGGCGTCCCGGGAGTCGAGCCGGGCAACCCTGCGTGGCCCGGCCGTACGGCGGTAGCTGGCGTCGAGCAGCTCCTCGATCTCGTCCCAGTCGGTGTCACCGGTCAGGTCCACGCCGACCCACCCGGCGACACCGAGGTAGGCCGGCACATAGCAGCGCTCCTCCGCCAGCAGCGCCGTACGCTCGTCGGGGTCGACCAGCACGAGCACCGAGTGGTCGTGCGGCCGGTAGACCCCGTCGACCTTCAAGGATCCGCCGTAGTAGGCGAAGACCTTGGTGGTGAAGAAGGTGGGACGCCCGTGCGAGATCTTCTCGGCCGCGTCGGGGAAGGCCAGGGCGAGCGCCCGCAGCCGGCCCAGGAGCGGGTCCGCCTCGTCGAACATGATGGGGTGCGGCATGTCAGAAGGTAAGCACACGGTGGACGGCGGTGTCGTCCCCGCCGCGCTGTTCCGGTGACCCCGAGGGCGATCCGATCGCCGGCCCGCAACGCGTCACCCGGCCCAGGGCGACGATCCCCTGCTGCCCGGGTGATGAGTTCTCGTGCCCGCACCCGTCATACCGGGTGACGGGACACCACGAGAGACAAGGATGACCGGATGAGTGCGGACACGCGGCGAAAGGAGCGGGGCGTGAGCAGTCCGGACCGGCTCGACGAACCGGCGTTCTCGGGGCTGGCGCAGCAGCACCGACGGGAGCTGCACGTGCACTGCTACCGGATGCTCGGGTCGTTCGAGGACGCCGAGGACACCGTGCAGGAGACGTTCCTGCGGGCCTGGCGGCGGCGGGAGACCTGCGCGGGGCGGTCGACGTTCCGGGCCTGGCTGTACCGGATCGCCACGAACGCCTGCCTGGACCTGCTCGCCAGGTGCCGCCCGGAGCCGGCGACCGGCGGCGAGGTGCGGTGGTTGCAGCCCTACCCGGACCGGCTGCTCGACGAGCTGCCCGCGGGCGACGCCGACGCGCCGGAAACCGTCGCCGTCGCGCGGGAGACGATCGAGCTGGCGTACCTGGTCGCGGTCCAGCACCTCGCGCCGCGCCCGCGGGCGGTGCTGATCCTGCGGGACGTGCTCGGCTGGCCGGCGAAGGACGTCGCGGAGCTGCTCGGCGACTCCGTCAACTCGGTGAACAGCGCGCTGCAGCGGGCGCGCGCCGGCATGCGGGAGCACCTGCCCGCCGAGCGGCAGGACTGGACCGGCGGCGAGGGGGACGCCGGCACCCGCGAGCTGGTACGCCGCTTCACCGACGCCAGCGTGGCCACGGACGTCGCAGGGCTCGCCGCGTTGCTGCGGGACGATGTCCGCTTCTCGATGCCGCCCACGCCGGGCCTGCACGTCGGCCGCGACGCAGTGGTGAAGAACTGGGTCGACGACGGTTTCGAGAGCCTGACGGGTCTGCGGGCCGTCCCCACCGCCGTGAACCGGCAACCCGCTGTCGCCTTCTATCACTGGCGGGAGCGCGACGGCGCGTACCTGCCGCTGACGATCGACGTCCTGCGCGTCACCGGCGGGGCGATCAGCGAGATCGTCATCTTCCACGACGACCAGTTCGCGCGACTCGGGCTGCCGGAGCGCCTGCCGGCGGACGGCACGCGGTAGGCCCGGTGCGTACGCCCACGCCGCCCGCGGGGTACGCGGCGCGGTGGCGCGACGCGTCCGGCGTCGCCACCCGGCACCTCGTACCACCGGCGACGAACGACGGAGGACCGACATGGACAGCAGGAACGACACCGGGGTGGTCGCCGGCCCGGCGCCGGGCCGGACCAGCCGCAGCCACGGACTCCGTGGGCTCGTCGGCATCGGCCTCGGCGCCACGCTCGTGGCGATGGCGGCCACCACCCTCGCCGCGGCGGTGGCCCGGGCCGCCGGCGTCGCCTTCGAGATCCCCGATGGTGGCGAACCGATCCCGTTGCCCGGGTTCGCGGTGGTGACCGGCTTCTTCGCGGTCGTGGGCGTCGTCATCGCCGGCGCGCTCCTTCGGTGGAGCGCTCGCCCCGCCGACCGGTTCGTGTGGACGGCGGTGGCGTTGACCGCGATCTCGTTGGTCCCGCCCCTGCTGACCGGGGCGGACACCGCCACCGTCACCGCCCTGCTCGGGCTGCACCTCGTCCCCGCGGCGGTGATGATCCCGATCCTGGCACGCAGCCTGCGCACCCGGGCGCTCAGCGCAGGGCGGCCCGGGCGTCGGTGAGGAAGCTGTCGCGGTCGTCGCCGTAGGCGATCGCCGCGTGGTAAACGGCGTCGATCGCGGCGGCGAGCGGATCGTCGTCCGCCAGGGCGAGCAGGGCGGGGAGTGCGGCGCTCTGCTGGTGAATCCGGGTGACGGTGGATGCGCCGGACGCCGGCCGGTCCCTGCGGAGCGGGACGGTGGTGTGCGGCACCTCGGGATCGGACCGGAGCCGCTGGTACGCGGCGGTGCCGCCCTGCTCGGTGAAGGAAGGGGACAGGGGTCGGCCGGCCTCGGCGTCGGTGAGCGCGTCCGCGATCCACCCGATCCGCTCCAGGCCGGCCACCCGCATCGCGCGGCGGGCCGCCCAGCAGGCGGTCCCGCGCTGGCGGGCGGCGGGCAGCGCCTCGATCCGGTCGAGCAACGGGCGGTCCGTCCGGGCCAGGGACCGTGCCTGGCCGAGGAGCCCGCGGACCCGGTCCGACGGCGGGGCACCTCCCCACTGCTCGGCCTCGTGCTCGGCCTGCCGGCGGCGGACCTGCTCGGCCAGCGCGGTCGCCTCCGCGGCCTGCCGGCGCACCGTCTCCAGCCACGGATACGACCCCGGCGCGTCGAGCAGTTGGTCCCAGAGCACGCCGAGGGCGAAGGCGTGCCGGCCCAGCACGCCCTCGTGCCGCAGCGTGCAGCCGTCCGCCCCGACGGTCAGCCGGACGGTGCTCGGCTGGTCGTCCGGCAGCGTGGCCGGCGGTTCCGGGAAGATCGGCTCGTCGGCGGCGGCCCACGACCAGCGGACGGTCCCGGCGTCGATCCGTTCGAGCCGGACCGCGAGGTCGCCGGCGGGCAGCACGCCCACCGACACCTCGACCGGCGCCGGCCGGTGCCGGACCACCGTCACCCGGGACAGGTCGGCCTCGTCCTCGGAGGGGTCGGACAGCAGCCGCGAACCGTGGGACGGGCGCGGCACCAGTGACAGCATCGCCCACTCGGCGGCCTTCGCCGGTTTCGGCTGCCAGCCGCGGGCTCCGGGGTCGGCCAGCACGGTGCGCCACGGCATCTCCTCGGACACCGCCCAGACGTGCAGCTCGTGCTGCTCGGGCGGGTCGTCGTCGGTGCGTACGGTCTCGTGCAGACGGTCGCGGGCGTGCACCCGCACCCGGATCAGCCCGCGCGGGACGGCGACGTCGGTGAGCGCCGGCGCGCTGCCGCCCATCAGGCCGGACACCGACAGCCGTCCGCCGGGACACCAGAGGGTCGCCTCACTGATCGCGTCCCAGTCGGCGTCGACCTGCGCCGGCGGCCCGGGCAGGACGCGGACGCGTGCCTCGATCGGGCCGGTGTGGATGCCGCAGAGGCCGGTGAGCTGGCTGGGGCCACGGATGTGCAGCAGGTCGTCGCCGAGGGTGTAGACATCCATGCCGGACGCGCCCGGCACCGCGAACACGTCGTACTGGCAGTAGCTGACGGACAGCCGCGCCCACTCGGTCGACAAGCCGTGAGCGGCAGGCAACTCGTCCACCCCGCAGATCCTACGGGCGTCCTCGTCGGCCCCGGGAGGCCCCGCAGCGGCGGGCCGGACAGCGCGGGCAGGCGGGCCGGTTGTCGGCCAGGGATGTTAACCGATTCAGTTTGCGTGTCGCCGCGGCCGGCGCTGCGCCGGCCGAACCAGCGGCCCGTTTCCGGATCGATAACGTTCGAATAACGCGCCGTTTCCCGCGCTTGACGGCCGGTTTCTTAACCGGTTCAGTGATCCGGGACGGCGGCCGGGCATCGATGCGTCGCCGTTCCGGCGCCGCCGGCCCCGGCGGCACAGCTGCGGAGGTTGACAATGACACTGCGCATCCGCCGGACCGCGCTCCTCGCGGTCCTCGCGGTACTGGCGACAACCGTCCCGTCCGCCGTACCGGCAGGCGCCGCCGACCGGCAGCAGCCGGCCGGCACGCCGTCCGCACGCGGCGAGGCGGCGTTCGTGGTCCGCGACGGCACCCGGCTGAGCCTCGCCGGGCGACAGTTCCGGTTCGCCGGACCCAACGCGTACTGGCTGGGCCTGGACGAGAACGTCGGCGGCGTCGACCCGACCGACCCGCCGGCCGTGGACCACCCCACGTACTTCCGGATCCGGGACGGGCTGACCACGGCGAAGCGGATGGGCGCCACGGTGGTGCGTGCCCACACCCTCGGCGTGTCCACCGGCGACCCCCGGTCGCTGGAGCCCGACCTCGGCCGGTTCGACCCGGCGGCCTTCGACCGCATCGACTACGCGATCGCCGAGGCCCGCCGGCAGGGACTCCGGCTGATCATCCCGCTCACCGACAACTGGCAGTACTACCACGGCGGCCGGTACGACTTCCTGCGCTGGCTCGGCCTGAGCACCGACAACGACGGCGCCCTGTTCTACACCGACCCCACCGCCCGCGCGGCCTTCAAGCAGTACGTCCGGACGCTGCTCACCCACGTGAACCGCTACACCGGGACGGCCTACACGGACGACCCGACGATCATGGCGTGGGAGCTGGGCAACGAACTCAACGGGATGACCGGCGACTGGGTCGACGACACCGCCGGCTACGTCAAGGGTCTCGCCCCTCGGCAGCTCGTCGCGGCCGGCAACCAGCACGGGGTCGACCCCGCCGTCCTGGCCTCCCCGTACGTCGACATCAGCGACTCGCACTACTACCCGCCCACCGCCGCGGGCATCGCGGCGGACGCCGCGGCGGCCACGGCGGCGGGCAAGGTCTTCATCGCCGGCGAGTACGGCTCCGGCCAGGCCACCGACGACCTGCTGGACCAGGTGGCGGCCGACCCGAACGTCACCGGCGCGCTGTTCTGGTCGCTCTTCCCGCACCACGACCACCACGGCTTCGTGCCGCACGGTGACGGCTTCACCGTCCACTATCCGGGTGACACGCCGGCGATGCGGCAGGCGGTGGCGGCCCTGACCCGCAACGCCTTCCGGATGTCCGGCCGGCCCGCGCCGGCGGTGACCGGTGACCGACCGCTGCTGACCGCCATCGACGCCGAGTACGGCATCAACACCCTGCGCTGGCGGGGTACGGCGGGTGCGGCCGGCTACCTCGTGCAGCGGCGGGCCCCGGGCGGCAGCTGGGCCACCGTCAGCGGCGCCGAGCCGTTGACCGCCGCCGACGCTCCCTGGTTCGACCTGACCACCCCCGCCGGCACCGTCTCCTACCGGGTGGTGGCCGTCGACGCCACCGGGGCCGCGGTAGCCGTCTCCGCGCCGGTGACCACCGACCCGACCAGCGACCGGGTGGTCGACCCGCTGGAGGACTGGTTCGTCAGCGCCGGTCACAGCGACTCGCTGCGCCGCGCACCGGCCGGTGAGGGCGTCCTGATCGCGCCCGCCCGGGGCGTGACGGGGGAGCTGCGCTATCGGCGCAAGGGCCTCACCGCCGCCACGATCACCCTCGCCTCCACCGGTCGGCCCGGTGCGGTGGTCGAGGTGTCCGCCGACGGCACGACCGGCTGGCGTCCCGTGCGGCCCCGGATCGACCGGGTCGGCGACCACCGCTACACGCTCTCCGTCGCCGGACTGCGCCAGGTGGACGGGGTACGGGTGGTGTGGCGGCGGGACGCCCGGTTCGCGGTCACCTCGGTCGCGCTGTCCAGCCGGTCGGACGCGGTGACGACCGGCGCGCCGGGACCGTTCGGGCTGACCGAACCGGCGCCCGACGCCACCGGGGTGAGCCGGCTGGCGGCGCTCGACTGGTCCGCCGCGCCGGGGGCCGCGTACTACTCGCTGACCGTCTCCGTGCACGCCGACCTCAGCGCGCCGCTGGTCGCGGTCTCCGGTCTGCGTACCCCCGGTTTCACCCCCACCACGGCCTGGCCCGCCGGGAGCACCCTGCACGTGCGGATCACCGCCACCAACGGGTACGGCGCCACCACGGCGGACGCGTCGTTCACCACCCGCGCCGACCTGCCCGGCGTGGTCGTCGACGACTTCGACACCTACCCGTCGGACGCGGCGCTGGCCGCCGCCTACCCCCGCAACACCGGTGGCGACCCGATAACGGCGACCCTCGCCCCGGCCGGTGAGGGCAGCGGGCACAGCATGCTGCTCGGCTGGACGCCCGGTACCAGCGGATACGCGGGCGTCATCCACAACCTGCCGACCCCGCAGGACTGGCGGGGCACCACCGGGCTGCGGATGTGGGTCCGGCCGGGCGGCGACGGGCAGCAACTGACCGTCCAGTTCGTCGCCAACGGGTTCTTCTGGGAGCGGACGCTGACGTTCAGCGGCACCGGAGCGCGGGTCGTCGAGCTGCCGTTCGACACCTTCGCCCCGCCGCCGTGGGCCACCCCCGGCCCGCTCGACCTGGGCGCGGTCACGCAGCTGTCGCTCTACCCGGGCGGCGCGGCCGGCGCGGCAACCCTCCAGCTCGACTCCATCAGCGCGTACGCCTCGTGAGGTGCGGGCGCCGGGTCGGCAGCCGCCAACGCGGTGTCCGACCCGGCGCCCGACCCCGCCGGCGGGCGCTGCCCGGCCGGGATGCGGGCGGACCGGCTCCCTGCCCCGCCCGGGGGAGAGATCAGTGGGCGGGCCGGCCGAACCAGCGGGCCAGGTGGGCGTCCAGGTCCTGCTGGTCGTCGCCGACCCAGGCGACGTGGCCGTCGGGGCGGAGCAGGACACCCGGAACGTCCAGTGCCGCAGTGGGATCCGGGAGGTGGTCGACCCGTTCCGACCAGCCGCCGACGGTCAGCCGTCCGGTGCGGTCCAGCAGCAGGCCACGGCCGCGATGCAGCAGGTCGTAGAGGCGGCCCTGCCGCACGTCGACGTCGCGCAGGCGGCGGCCGACCAGGTCGGGGCCGGCGCCGAAGTCGTAGCGGACGCCGATCGCCGTGATCTTCTCGACCAGACGGCGGTTCACCTCGTCCAGGTCCATCAGCTCGGTGAGCAGCCGGCGTACCGCCTGCGGGCCCGGTCCGGGGGACAGCAGTTCCAGCTGGGCGCGGGTGTTGTCCAGCACGTCCTCGGCGACCGGGCGACGTTCGGCCTGGTAGGTGTCCAGCAGGGTGGCCGGCGCCCAACCGCGGATCTGTGCGGCCAGTTTCCAGCCGAGGTTGACCGCGTCCTGGATGCCCAGGTTGAGGCCCTGCCCGCCGATGGGCGGATGGATGTGTGCCGCATCGCCGGCCAGCAGCACCCGCCCGACCCGGTAGCGGTCGGCCAGCCGGGTGGCATCACCGAAGCGGGACAACCAGCGCGGGGAGTGCACGCCGAAATCGGTGCCGGCGATCGTGCGCAACCGTTGCCTGAAGTCCTCGAGCGTGGGCGGCCGGGTGCGATCGCCGACCCCCTCGACGGGCACCACGACCCGATGGACCCCGACGCCTGCGGGCCCGAGGACGAACCGCGGCTCGCTCTCCCGGATCTCGGCCACCCGGGCGGCGACCTCCTCCGGCGGCACCCCCACCTCCATCTCGCCCATCAGCGTCTCGTTCCGCGAGGGCTCGCCGGGAAATCCGACGCCGAGCAGTTTGCGCACCGTGCTGCGCCCGCCGTCACAGCCGACCAGATAGCGCGTACGCAGCTTCTCCCCGTCGGCCAGCTCGACGGTCACCCCGTCCCCGTCCTGGGCGAGACCGGTCACCGCAGCACCGTGCCGGACCTGCGCGCCCAGGTCGAGCGCATGCTCTTCGAGCAGTTGGACGATGACCGGCTGCGGGATGCCCAGCAGATAGGCGTGCGCGGAGTCCAGGCCCCGGGGCGCGGGTTTGTTGACGGCGGCGAAGAAGCCGCCGGCCGGACGCTCCCTGCCGCGGGCGCGGATCCGCTCCAGCAGCCCGCGCATCGCCATCAGCTCGATGCTGCGGATGTGCAGACCGACGATGCGGACGTACGACGGGAGCTCGGTCTCCCTCTCCAGGACGAGTACCCGTACGTCGTGCAGCCGCAGTTCGGCGGCCAGCATGGCGCCGGTCGGCCCGCACCCGGCGATGATCACGTCGAAGACGAGGGGCGCGGGATCCCCGCCGGGTGCCGGCGACGGGAGTCCGGGGACATCGCCGATGGTGGAGTCGGGCCGGACGGCGTCGGCCGATGACCCGGCGGTGGGACGCAGAGAGTGCACAGGTGTTGCCCTTCGGGAGTGCCTCGTCGGTCGGACGCTCCCGGCGACACCTACGTCAGTCGCCCGACCGTGACGGCAAGGGGGAGCACCCACATCGATACCGCGTTCATGGGTCCCACCTCCTCGGGCAATGTCACGATCCACCGCAAGCTACAAGTCCGGCGTCACCCCCGTCGAATCCTTTTCGACCAGGTGGTCACGACCGCGATCCGAGGTGAGCGCCGCCCGGATCAGCTCGGCCACCAGCTGCGGCGTGACCGGTGCCAGGGCGAACCTGTCGGCCACCTGTTCCGGCGGTGCGGTGATGATCGGCCCGTAGTTGAGCCACGGGTCGTCGAAGGCCACCCGGACCTCCAACGGGCAGCTCCGCCCGGGCCGGACGCCCCAGATCCGGCAGAGGACGTGGCCGGCGTCGATCCGGCGGACCGTCCAGCGGTAGTCGACGCCGTCGACGCGAATTCTCCGTCTGCGTGCCCTCGCCACGCCGCGAGGGTAGGCCGGTGACCGGGTGCCGGGTGACCCGGCCCGCTGCTTTCCCTGCGGTCTCTGCGGATTCTCAGACAACGTCCAGCGTCGGAGCGGAGAGTACGAAATGCAGACCTACCGGTGACCGTACCGGCGATCGAGACGGAGGCACAGGATGAACGTGACCGACCTTCGCCTCCTCGTCGCCGCCGGCGTCCTGGCGGTCGGTGCCGTGGCCGGCGGGGTGTGGGTGTGGCGGCGCCGGCCGCGGCCCGGGGTGGCGGTTCGCGCGGGCGTGGTGGTGCTGGCCGAACTGCTGCTCGTCACGGCGGGTGCGCTGGTCGTGAACCGGGTGGAGGGGTTCTATCCGACCTGGGCGGCGTTGGCGCAGCACGACCCCGCAACGCAACGCTGGAAGACGACGCCGGGCCGGTTGGACGCGACGATCAGGCGGTTGGCGCGGGGCTCGGACCAGGCCGTGCTGGTGCCGTGGCCGGCGCGGTCCCTGGCGGCGTGGCCAGGAGCCGGCGCGGCGGTGGTGACGCCGGTGGACTACCTGCGGCGACCCGCCTGGCGGTATCCCGCAGTCCTGGTGCTGTCGTCGGCGGACGGGTGGAGCGATGCGCAGGTGCTCGCCGCCGCCCGGCAGACCGCTCCGGCGGCGGTCGTGGTGGCGGTACGTGTGCCGCAGGGCATGGATCCGGCCACCCTGGCGCTGGGGTTGCCGCTGGACCTGGAGCGGGACCTCCGGGTCACCGGGCACCGGTGGGGGCTCGTCGCGTCCGCCGGCATGCGACACGTCGCGCGAGACGTCGTCGCCCGCGACGTCGGTCGCTTCCCGGTGTTGGCGGTCGCCGCCGGTACGAGCGAGCCCGTGGTCGTACCGCCGGGTGCCCCGCCGCCGGCCGCTCCGTTCCCCGCCGGTGTGCTGGCGGTACAGGTCGGTCTCCCCGCCCGGGGCGCCGCGGCGGGGCCCGACCGATCGCAGACCGGGCTCGTGGCGGCCCTGCGGTGGGTGCAGGGGCAGCTTCCCGCCCCGCTCGCGGCACCCGCGCCGGTGCTCACGCCGTCGGCCGTTCCTCGGCCCGGGCGGCACCACTCGGCCGGTCACACCCACCCGACCCGTCGGCCGCGTCCCGTGGTCGGGGTACGACATGGGTCCTGACAGTCTCCCGCTCCTGGGCGCGCTCGCCGGCCTGACCGTGCTGGCGCCGGTGCTGGCCGCCGCATTGTGGGACCGTGGCCGTCGTCGGGGGCGTACGGCGGTGCGGGTGGCGACGACGGCGCTGTGCCTGCTGACGCTGGCCTCGACGGTCCTGGTCGCGGCGAACCGTCAGGCCGAGACGTACCCGTCGTGGTCGGATCTGCTCGGCTCGTCGCAGGGGCGCCAGGCCGTGCCCGCCGATCCACGGTCGGCGCAGGACCGGGCCCCGGGACGCTTCGTCACCATCAGGGTCACCGGGGCGGCCAGCGGGGTGTCCCTCCCGGTGCTCGCCTACCTTCCCGCCGCCTACGATGCCGCCCCCGACCTGCGCTTCCCCGTCGTCGAGGCGTTCGACGGCTTCCCCGGCTCGCCGGGCAGCTGGATCAGAGGCCTGGGGGTGGCCGGATTCCTGGACGGGGAGATCAGCGCCGGGCGGATGGCGCCCACCGTTGTGCTGTTCCCTCCGCAGACCACCGATCCGGCGGTGGACACGGAGTGCACGAACCTGGCCGGCGGCCCCCGGATGGAGTCGTTCCTGACCGTGGACGTGCCGGCCGCGGCCCGTGCGCAGCTGCGCGTCCGGGGCGACCGCGCGGGCTGGGGTGTGATCGGCTACTCGGCCGGCGGCTACTGCGCCGCGAACCTGTTGCTGCGCCATCCCGGCACCTACGCCGCGGGCGCCAGCCTCTCCGGGTACGCCGATCCCGGCATCCGCGTCGGGGACGGCAGCGAGACCACCACCAACGACGATCTCTGGCGGCTGCGCCACCTGTCGCTGCCGGCGGTGGCCCTCTATCTGTCCTGCGCGCGGACGGATCTGCACGCGATGCGGGACGAGACGGCGCTGGCGGCCCTGGCCCACGCGCCGATCAGCCTCACCACGGCCTTCCTGCCGGTCGGCGGGCACAACATGCAGACGTGGCGGGCGTTGGAGCCCTCGGCGTTCGACTGGCTGTCGAGCTGGTTGGCGGCGCCCACGACGACCGGTGCCCGGGCTGTCGCCGTGCCGGTGCATCCGTTGCCACCGCGCTAGCGCCGCGCCGGCGTCGGTGCCATCCACAGTGGACGAGGGCGTTGACGTGACCTAAGTCACCCTTGGTGTCCCGTCGCCGCGCGCGTGGCTGGTCAGGGCCATCTCGAACCGGCCGGAGCTGCAGGAATCGCGGCTGCGCCGGCCGTCGCCCCGGCTGTCCGCTCGGTCGCCCCGGCCGACGGGTCCCTGTCGTGTCGGTCACTACTGTTAGCGTGCCGTGCGTCGTCGATCATGGACGATTCGTCATGAAATCTGGGTGATTCCCACTGCGGAGGGTATTCCTGATGGGTTGGCTAGCGGTGGGGGAGTCGTACGAGATCAGTCTCGTGGACGGGAAGGTGGCCGCCCGGTCCGCCGGCCCCCGGGCCACCGGACGGCCCCTCAAGACCCTGCCAAAGGTGCTCCGGGACGCACCCGAGGTCGACCGGCTGCGCCAGCTCGCCCAGTGGCTGGACCGGCACGCCCAGGAATGCCTCAACCGGGTCAACACCTGGGTCGTCTCCTCGCTGCCGGTGCCGACCGGGCTGCTGACCCGGGTCTGGCCGGACCCGGCCTGGCAGGACGCGCTGCGCGACCTCGTGGTGTGCGGGGACGACCCGGCCGAGCCGGGCTTCCTGCGGGACGTCACCGAGACCGGTGACCTGCGCGTGGTCAACCTCGACGGAGAAACCGTCCGGCTCTCCCCGGCCAGCGCCACACTGCCCCACCCGGTCCGCCTGCCGCACCTGGCCGACCTGCGCGAGTTCGCCGAGCAGCTGGAGATCACCCAGCGGGTCGAGCAGCTGCACCGGGGCACCTGGGGCCGGCCCGCCGACCTGAGGGACCGGGAGACCACGGTCACCGACTTCCGGGGCACCGCCGTGCCCAGCCGGTTGGCCGCCCGGGCCGCCACGCTCGGCTTCCGGGTCTCCGGCTCCCGGGTCACCTGCCGGGTCTGGGAGGACGGCCGCACGATCGAGGCGGCCATCTGGTTCGACGAGGGCTACTGGGACTCCGAGGCGACCCTGGGCGCTCTCTCCTGGTCCGTCGTGGACGGACCCACGCTGCGACTGGTCCAGGTCGGACCGGTGGCGTGGTCGGAAGGAATGCGGATGGCGACGGCCCTGTCCGGCGCCGCGACCGGAACGGGGAACAAGGCATGACCGGGATGACGAGCACATCGGCCGTTGACTCGGCCGAGAGCCTGCTGGCCGCCGGTGCGGTGCTGCCCGCCGACACCGCCGGGGCCGGCGACCGGGCGGTGCCGCTGACCGCCCGCACCTACCGGCACCCGGCCCTCGACGACCGGCCCGTGGTCCGCCTGGTCGACGCCGCCCTCGGCGAGGGCGAGGACGCCGCCGTCGGGTTCCTCGGCCTGGCACCGGCTGCCGAGCCGGCCGTCGTCGGGCTCGGCCCGCGCCGCCCGCTGGCCTTCCCCGAATGGGTGCTGGTGCACCACCCGGCGGACGGCCGGCACGCGTTGGCGCTGGTGGCCGAGTTGCAGAAGCTGGCCAAGCAGGTGCGGTCGCGGCCGAAGGCCGCCCTGGACGGGTACCAGAGCATCGCCGACCGGCTCGCCCGTACGCTGCCGCACTTCCTGCCGACCTTCTTCGAGCAGGCGGCGCGGGTGTTCCTGGCCGCCGGGCAGGACACCTACGCCACGCAGCTGTTCAACAAGGCGCGCAAGGCGGAGGCGCAGCACGGCCTGCCGATCGACCTGGACCGGCTGGACGAGGTCTACGTCGAGTTCGCGTCGGCCAAGGTGGTGTCGGCGACCGCGCTGGCCGGCTACGCCAAGGAACTGTCCGCCCAGTTGCCGGCCGACGAGGCGTTGGACCGGTTCTGCCGGCTGGCGCTGCGGGCCGCAGCCGCCGGCGTGGTGCCGTCCACCCAGTCCGCCACCGCGGTGAACCGGCTGGCCCGGGCCGCCACCAAGGTGGCGGGCGGGACCGACCACCTTGCGCCCTACCTGACGGAGCTGCTCCGGCTGCCGGTGGCCGCCGACGCACCGGCCGGCTGGTGGAAGGCGCACCTGCCGGCACTGACCGCGCTGGCCGACCGCGATCCGGCGGTTCGCGGCAGCCTGCTCGACCTGATGCCCACCGACCGGGACAACCTGGTCGGCTGGCTGACCCTGTTGACCGGGACCGGCGCGCTCGCCGGCCTGTCCGACCCGGACGTGCCGGAGACCGCCCGCCCGCAGGACGGCTCCACCGGCTGGCTGCGTCGCTTCGTGAGCCGGGCCAACTCCGGCCACCGGCCCGGTCGGGTGCCGCAGCTGCATCCACTCGTCGAGCGGATGGCCGACCGGCTGCGCGCCGAACTGGCCGACAGCGGCGAGACGCTCGACCACCACGGCGACCTCGACCTGCTCGACCAGCTGCTCGCCCTCCAGTTGCCGGTCACCCCGCCGGCCGAGCGCGGCACCCTGGACCTGGCCCGCTGGGTGGAGGCCCAGGGCGAACGCGAGCTGCGCGCCCTGGCCGGCGACGACCGGTTCACCGACGCCCTGCGCCGGGGCCTCGACCAGCTCGACGGCCAGCAGCACGCCCTGCGCCGGATGGCCGCCACGCCGGGCATCCGGCCACTGCTGACCGACTGGCTGCGGGCCCGGATCCGCGAGCGGTTCGCCGCCGGACTGCCGTACCTGGCGGAGTCGGTGGACTGGCTGGGCCGGCTCCCGGCCGAGGCGCTGCACCTGGTCTCCGACGACCTGCGGGGAGGCGGCGACCAGATGGGCAGTGGCCTCGGCGAGGCCCTCGGCGTCGATCTCGTCGAGCGGGCCACCCGCAGCCTGCGCGGCGGGCTCATCGAGGAGCTGGGCTGGCCGGACTGGGAGCTGGCCTGGCAGGAGGTCACCGGCGGCGACCACCGGGTCGAGGTGACCCGGCAGGAATCCTGGCCGTACGTGATCCTGGGCGGGCCGACCACGGTGCGGGTGCTCGGCGCCGAGGGCATCGTGCTCCGCCACGACCTGCGCATCCCGGCCGGCGACGCGTGGGGCGAGCCCGGCTACCACTACGTCGACGGCCAACTGCTGGTGTGCTGGCACTCCAAGGCGCGCGGTTACAACCTGTGCGGTTACTGGCACCGGTCGCCCGACGACCCGCAGCCCGTGCACGGCCGCAGCGACCGCAGCCGGCCGCGGGCGAACCAGCTCACCCTGTCGTTGCCCGGCGGCGGACGGACCACCGGCGGCGGCGTGCTGCACGTCGGCGACACCGTCCTCCCGCCCGAGCTGCCGGTCATCACCGACGGCACCTCCCACTGGGTCTACCGGCACGGCGACGACGACGGCGAGCACGGCTGGCGCGAGTACGACCCGGTCCACGACACCCACGGACGGCGCAGCCTGCCCCGGTTCCTGGCCGACCTCCCGGTGCCGGGCAGCCGGCTCCAGGAATCGGCCAGCTGGCTGCGGCCGGCCCTGTCCGACCGGGCCGCCCCGGCCGCCGTGCCGGTGGACGGCCTGCTCGGCTGGCGGGTGTTCACCCTCCCCGACGGCTCGGTACGCGGCCAGGACCTGGCCGGTCGTACCGTCACCGTGGCACCGGGGCAGGAACCGGTCGCGGCGCTGGTGCTGCCCGGCGACGACCGGCCACGGGCGGTCCTCAAGGGTCTCGTGCTGCTCGACCCGGACGGGGTGGCGTCGGCCGCCGCCGGACCGCCGTCCAGCCGCAGTTACACCCGCGACGCGATCCCGCTGCCCGGACTCCGCTTCCTCGGCTACCTGCAGCCCCGGGACCCGGCCGGTTCCGCCGCCCTGCGCCGGATGGACCGGGAGGTCACGGCCGCGCTGCTCAAGGTCGCCGTTGACGAGCGCCGCGCCGCCCTCGCCGAGGTGGCGGCGCGGGCGGCAACGGACGGCGGCCGGTTCCCGGCCGGCCGCGCAGGGCGGAACGGGCCTCTCGGTCGCCGGGCCGGCGTCTCCGACCGGCGCTCGCCGCCCCGGGACCTCCCGCGTCGCCGAGGACGCTCCCGACGCGCTGGTCGAGCTGGTCCGGTCGATGGTGCCGGCGATCAGCCACGACGCCGTGCTGGCCGGGGTGGTCGGGGCGCTGCGGCTGGCCGCCCGGGTGCAGACCGACCTGGACGCGGTGACCGAGCAGGTCAGCAGGTCGTTGTCCGCCCCGGCGGCGACGCCGACGGTCACCGTGGCCGGACCCACCGATGAGCAGCTGCACCGGGCGCTGGACGGACTGCGTGGCCCGAGCTACTGCAGCACCGGCGCCCCGGCCCGTGCCTTCGCCCAGTTCCAGGCGTTCGCGACCCAGCGGGCCACCCCCACCGGTCCCGCGGTACGGCTGCACCTCGACGGGCCGTCGCTGCCGCACGCGGTGGAGTGGTGGCCGCTGCTGGGCGACGTCCCGGCGATTGCGTACCGGGCCGTCACGGCCGTCACGCCGGACGAGCAGCGGGAGACGCTGCGCGCCCTGCTGACCGAGCTGGACCGGCTCGACCTGACCGGGCCGGCCGGATCGGCCCGGTGGCACCGCTGCACCCTGCACCTGCGGCACGACGACCTGACCAACCCCGACGGCACCCGTCGGCACCCAGGGCCGGGCATCCTGCCGCTGCCCGACGGGGCGTTCATCGCCGTCCTCGCCTGCGCCGGCACCACCACCGGCTACCTCCTCGACGCGCTGCACCACGACCCGACCGGCGGCTTCGCCGTGCCCGAGCCGTACACGGTGAAGTCCTCGACGCCGGCCGGCGACGGACGTCCGGACGGCTGGCTGGCCGGCTTCCGCACCGAGTGGGCCACCCGCGGCCCGCTGCCGTGGCGGCCCGAGGCGGCCGAACGGTTCGCCGAGCTGACCGGCCTCACCGCCACCGCTGCGAAGCTGGTGCTGGCCGGCCTGCCGTACGCGGACACCGCGACCACCGTGCCCGCCGACCTGCGCAAGGCGCTCGGGGTGAAGCAGGCCGGCGAGGTCAGGCTGGCCTTCGCGATGCTGACCGACGCCGGCCCGAAGCTCCGGCGGGCCGTGCTGTCGGCGCTGCTGCCGCAGGACCCGGCCCGGCTGTGGACCGACGGCCCGGACGTCACCGCCGCCGCGGCCGTCTGGACCGCCGCCCTGGGCCGCCGGGTGGCGGTTCCCGAACAGCTGCTCGCCGAGGCGGTGCGGGTGGTCCGTACCGGCTGGGGGCCGGCGAAGGCGTTGCCGGCGCTGCTCGACCCGGCCCGCTCGGCCGAGCTGAGCACCGACCTGGTCTTCCGGATCAGCGGCGACCGGGCCCGGCCGGTCGACGCCCGGACCGCCGGCTTCACCGGTGAGGTGCTGCGCTCCACGGTCACCCTGGCCGCCTGGGTCGCCCACCACACGCCGGCCGGCGACCCCTGCCGGGCCGCGCTGCCGGCCGCGCTGGCCGTGCTCCGGGACCGGCTGGCCAACCCCGACCTGCTGCTCGACCTCGACCGGTACGTGTCGCTGCCCGACTTCCGTCAGCTGGCCGGCAGCCCGTCGGAGACCGGGCCCGGCTGGGAACGGTACGGCGCGATCGTGCTCGGCACGTACGACAGCCAACCGTCGCCCGCGTTGCGGCCGGACCTGCTCGACGCGGACGCGACGGACCCGTACCTGCCGGCGCTGCGGGCGGACGCGGCCAAGCCGTACCCGACGGAGGTGGCGTTGCGGCTGGTCCGCGACCCGCGCTTCGCGGCGCTGCTGGACGACCCCGGCGAACCGGCCGGCGGCGCGCGGGCGGCGGACGGGACGTGGTGGCCGCAGGACCCGACCCGGTCGGTGCCCGACCTGGTCGCCGAGGCCGCCGCGGCACACGGCGTGGGCGCCGACGCGGCGGCGGTGTACCTCATGCTGCTGGCCATGCCGGACCCGACCGAACGCAACACCGCCACCTGGACCGGCTGGCGGCCGGCCCGGCTCAAGGCGGCCCGCGCCGAACTGGCCGACACCGACCTGGTCGTGCAGGCCAGCCGGTCCCGGTCCGGCCGGTCGCTGTTCCTGCCCGGACCGTGGCTGGAACGCGGCGGCGGACAGGCGCCGATCGAGGCCTGGAAGGTCGACCTGTTCGACCTCGCCCCCGACGGCACGGCCGGCCTCGACGTGACCGTGCCGTTCGAACCGGCCGCCGACCTGTACCGGCGGGCCTGGCAGCGCCTCCGGGCCGGGGACCGGCCACACTTCGACACCCTGGCCACCCGCCGCTGACCCTGACCGCGTTGAACGACCCTGCCCCCGAACAACCCCATCCAGCGAGAGATCGAGGAACACCGCGTGACCGTGACGGAACACGTTCCCCCCGCCGTGGCGTCGGAGACCGCCCAGGTCCTCTCCGCCGAACAGCGTTACGCCGACGAACTGGCCTTCCTGGCCGCGTACGACGACGGGGCCCGGCCGCCGGGCTGGGCGCTGACCCCGCGCGCCGTGGTCACCTTCGTCCAGGGCAGCGACGGCGCGGCGTTGTCGCTGCCCGCCGACCGGCGTACCGGCCCGGACGGCAGCGAACTGCCGGCCAGCATGACCATCCCGGCGAAGTTCGTCGGCGAGCGGAGCCTCGTCGAGCGATGCGTGGTCACCCTGGCCGGTGAGCGCGGCCTGCTCCTGGTCGGCGAGCCCGGCACGGCCAAGTCCATGCTCTCCGAACTGCTGGCCGCGGCGGTCTGCGGCACCAGCGCGCTGACCGTGCAGGGCACCGCCGGCACCACCGAGGACGCCTTCCGGTACGGCTGGAACTATGCCCTGCTGCTCGCCCAGGGCCCCACCCCGCAGGCCCTGGTCGACTCGCCGGTGCTGACCGCGATGCGGACCGGCCGGGTGGTCCGGATCGAGGAGGTCACCCGCTGCCTGCCCGAGGTGCAGGACGCGCTGGTGTCCCTGCTGTCCGACCGGCGGATGAACGTACCGGAGCTGGCCGGTAGCGAGGACGGCCTGATCCGCGCGATGCCCGGGTTCACCGTGATCGCCACCGCCAACCTCCGGGACCGGGGCGTGTCGGAGATGTCCTCGGCCCTCAAGCGCCGCTTCAACTTCGAGACCGTCCACCCGATCTCCGACGCCGACACCGAGACCGACCTGGTGCGCCGGCAGGCCACCGCCGCCGTGCAGCGCGCCGGTGCGGCGTACACCGTGGACGACGCGGTGCTCGACGCCCTGGTCACCGTGTTCCGTGACCTGCGGGCGGGCCGGTCCGGCGAAGGCTGGGACGTGGAGCGGCCCGGCACGGTGATGTCGACCGCCGAGGCGGTGCAGGTGGCCGTGTCGCTCGGGCTGGCCGCCGCGTACCTGCCCGACGGGGACCCGCTCGACCTGGTGCCCGGGCACCTGCTCGGGGTGGTCCGCAAGGACGACCAGAACGACCACGCGCGGCTGCTCGGCTACTGGGACGGCCCGGTGCGCCGCCGCGCCGAGAACGGCTCGGCGATGTGGCGCCGGCTCTGGGACCTGCGGGAGAACCTGCGGTGACCACTCTCACCAGCCCGCCGACCGGTGCCGCCCCGCCGACCGGTGCCCCGGTGACGGCCGGCCCGTCCGCCGACCCGCGGGCCGTGGTCGACGCGCTCGCCGGGTCGGTCCGGCCGTACCTGATCGGGGTGCGGCACCACAGCCCGGCCCTCGCGGCGGTGGTGCCGGCGCTGCTGGACGCCGCCGGGGCCGAGGTGGTCTGCGTCGAACTGCCGGCCGACTTCCAGCACTGGCTGCCGTACCTGTCCGACCCGGCCGCCCGGGCCCCGCTGGCCCTGGTCGGTAGCCACGGCACGGACGGGCCGATGGGTTTCTACCCGTTCGCCGACTTCTCCCCGGAGCTGGCCGCGATCCGCTGGGCCCGGCAGCGCGGCGTCGAGGTGCGCTGCTGCGACCTTGCCGCTGGCCGACCCGGGCTGGACCGCCGGGAGCACGGACCCCGAACCGGCCGCCGACCCGGACCCCGGTGGGCCGGTGCCGGGCCCGCGCCGGTCCTACGCGGGCGCGCTCAGCGCCAGCGGCACCGGCCGGGACGGCGACGACCTGTGGGACCGGGTGGTCGAGGTACGTGCCCCGGGCTGCCCGCCCGAGGCGGTCCGCCGGGCCGCCCTGGGCGTGGGCTGGGCGATGCGTACCGACAGCGCCGCAGGTGACGGGGTGCCGGCCCGCGACCTGGCCCGCGAGCGGCACATGCGGCAGGTGCTGACCGAGGCGGGAGCCGACGGCCGGCGGGTCGCCGCCGTCGTCGGTGCCTTCCACGCCCCGGCCCTGCTCGCCGCCCCGTCCACCGGGGCCGACGACGCCCGGCCCGGCCCGTCGACGTCGCCGCCCCGACCGGCGCGGTCCGGTCCGCGGCGACCGCCACCGTCGCCGGCACGGCGGTCACCTCGCTGGTGCCGTACGCGTTCGACCTGCTCGACTCCCGGTCCGGCTATCCGGCCGGGATCCGCGATCCCCGCTGGCAGCAGTCCGTCTTCACCGCCGCCGGCGACCCGGAGCGGATCCGGGCCGCCGCCGCCCGAGCGGTCACCGACCTGTGCCGCGCGCTCCGTGCGGCGGGGCACACCGCGGGCACCGGTGAGGCCGCCGAGACGGTACGGCTGGCGGACGACCTGGCCCGGCTGCGGAACCTGCCCGCCCCCGGCCGGGGCGAGGTGCTCGAAGCGGTGACCAGCGTGCTCGGCCAGGGTGAACTGTTCGGCCGTGGCCGGGCGCTGGCCGCCGCGTTGGAGGGCGTGCTGGTCGGTGCCGAACGCGGTCGTACCGCCCCCGGCACACCACGGTCCGGACTCGGCCCCGCCGTCGAGGCGGAACTCGCCGCACTGCGGCTGCCCCACCCGGACAGCCCGAAGTCCCGCGAGGTCCGGCTGGACCCGCTGCGCACCGAACTGGACGGCCGGCGGGAGGTCCTGCTGCAACGCCTCCAGGTCTGCGGCGTCGGCTACGGGGAGCCGATCGCGGTCTCCGGCACCGGTGACGGCGCCGCCCTGACCACCCGTTGGCAGCTGGCCTGGACCCCGTCCGTGGCGGCCCGGCTGGACCTGGTGGGCGTACGCGGGGTGACCGCGGCGCTGGCGGCGGCCGGCACGCTGCGGGAGCGGTTCCGCCGGGGAGGCCGACGGCGGCCCCACCGCCGGGCAGCTGCTCGCCGGTCTGCGGGACGCCGCCCGGTGCGACCTGCCCGAGTTGGTCGACGACCGGCTCGGGCGGGCCACCTCGGTGCTGCCCGGCACCGGCACCCTGCCCGAACTGCTGGCCGCACTCGACCTGTTGGCGGCGCTGCGCCGGGAACACCTGCCCGGCACCACCGTGGACAGCCGGGCCCGGGCGGCCGAGCTGGCCGTCGTCCTGCTGGACGCGGCGGTCCGCGGCCTGCCCGGCCTGGCCGGCAGCGACGCCCCGGCCGACGCCGCCGCGCTGGTCGACCTCGCGGTACGCGCCGGGGAGGACCGGATCGGCCTGCGCCTGGACGAGGCGCTCGACCACCTGACCCGGGTCGGCTCGCCGCTGCTGCAGGGTGCCGCCCTGGCCGCCCAGGTCCTGCTCGACCTGACCGACCTGGCGACCCTGGGCACCCGGGTGGCCGGCTGGGTCGACGCGGCGTCGGGCCGGACACCCGGCGGCAGCTGCACCGGCTCCTCGGTGGTCTGCTCACCGCGGCGCACCCGCTGCCGCAGTCCGCCCCGGCCGCGCTGGACCCGCTGCTGGAGCGGATCGAACGGCTCACCGACGCCGACTTCCTGGACCGGCTGCCGGCGCTGCGGGGCGGGTTCGACGTGCTCACCCCGGCGGCCCGGGACCGGATGCTGCACACGGTCACCGACCGGCTCGGCGACCGGCTGGATCTGGCCCTGTCCGCCCCGCCGGACCTGCTGGCCCGCTGGGCCGCCGCCGACGCGGCCGGCCGGTCCGCCCTGGTCACCCGGGGCATCCCGTGCCCGACCCGCCGGCCGACTCCGCCGACGCCCCGGCCGGCGCCGCACCCGGACCGGACACCGCGACCGGCCGGCTCACGCCCACCGACCGGTGGCGACTGCTGCTCGGCCGGCAACCCGACCAGCTGCCCGCCGACGCCCGCCGCTACGCCCGCGCCCTGGACGAGCTGTACGGGGCGGGCCGGGGCGAGGGCGCCACCGACCTCGGTCAGGCGGCCGGTGGCGGCGGCCAGGAGGCCTCCTTCCCGACCGCCCGCGAATGGGCCGACGAACTCGAGGCGCTCTTCGGCACCAGCGTCCGCGAGGAGGTCATCGCCCGGGCGGTCGAGAACGGCCGCAGCGACGTGCTGAGCGAACTCGACCCGGCCGCGGTACGCCCCTCGATGGAGCTGCTGACCTCGATGCTGTCGCTGGCCGGTGGCCTGCCCGAGGCGCAGCTGACGAAGCTGCGGCCGCTGGTGCGGCGGCTGGTCGAGGAGCTGACCAGGCAGTTGGCCACCCAGCTGCGGCCGGCGCTGACCGGGCTGGCCAACCCGCGTCCGTCCCGCCGTCCCGGTGGTCGGATCGACCTCGCCCGTACGCTCCGGGCGAACCTGGCGCACACCCGGCGCCTCGACGACGGCCGGACGGTGGTGGTGCCGGAACGCCCGGTCTTCAGCACCCGGACCCGCACCGAGGCCGACTGGCGGCTGGTGCTGGTGGTCGACGTGTCCGGCTCGATGGAGGCGTCGGTGGTGTGGTCGGCGTTGACCGCCGCGGTCCTGGCCGGCGTGCCCACCCTCGCCACCCACTTCCTCGCCTTCTCCACCGCGGTGGTCGACCTGACCGACCGGGTCGACGACCCGCTGTCGCTGCTGCTGGAGGTGCGGGTCGGCGGCGGTACGCACATCGCCGCCGGGCTGGCCCACGCCCGCTCGCTGGTGACCGTGCCGAGCCGCACCATCGTCGCGGTGGTCAGCGACTTCGAGGAGGGGTATCCGCTGGCCGGCCTGCTCGGCGAGGTCCGCACGCTGGTCGCCTCCGGCGTGCACCTGCTCGGCTGCGCCGCGCTGAACGACAGGGGAGTGCCCTGCTACTCGGTGCCGGTCGCCGAGCAGCTCGTCGCGGCCGGGATGCCGGTGGCCGCGCTCAGCCCGCTCGAACTCGCCCGCTGGGTGGGCGACCGTGTCCGCGGAGGATCACGTTGACCGACCACACCACCGTCACCGCGGACACCGACCGGTTGCCGCCGGTGCTGCCGGAGATCGCCGCCGCCGCCGTGGCGGCCCTGCCGCCCCGGCTGCACCCGCGGCTGGACGCCACCGTCGAACGGCTGGCCCGCGTACCGGTCGGCCGGGTCGACGGTGGCGTCCGCGTGGACTGCGGGCCCGAGGCGACGGTCACCCTGACCCCCGGACCGGCCGGCGCGGTCACCGACCCGCACCAGGTGCAGTGCAGCTGCCTGCTGCAGCCCCGCTGTCTGCACCGGACCGCGGTCCTGGTCGCCTGCCCGGTGGCCGACCCGACCACCCATCCCGCCCCGGCGGCCAGCACCCGGCCGACGCCGGAGCGCGCCGGCCAGGCCGCCCGGAAGGGGCGTACCGCGGAGACGGCCGCCGCCGACGGCACCGGCCGGGAGCGCGGCGCCGACGAAGGCGCAGCGGCCGCCGCCCGCGTCCTGTGGCAGGCCGCCACGGCGGTGCTCGCCGCCGGCGTGCCGGCCGCCGGCGCGGTGCCCAGGCCGAACTGCTGCGGGCTGCCCACCACGCCCGGTTGGCCGGTCTGCCCCGCGCCGAGAGCGCCGCGCTGCGCACGGTACGCGGCCTGCGTGCCCATCGGGGCCGCCAGGCCGGCCACCGGCTGGCCGAGCTGGTCGAGGTGCTGCACGACCTGCTGTACGTGACCGGTCGGCTGGCCGCCGGTGATCCCGACCCGGCGCTGGTCGGCGTGCTGCGCCGGGCCTACCAACCGGACGGCACGCTGGAGGTGCACGGCATCTGCCGGGAACCGGTGATCAGCGCGACCGGGTACGCGGGGGTGGTCACCCACCTGGTCGCCGCCGACGGGCGCCGGCTCTCCTTCGGCGACGTGCGACCGGGCGGCCCGGAGCGGGCCCGGGACTGCGCCCGGGCGGTCACCGAGATGGGCCCGGTCGCGGTCAACCACGCGGTACTGGCGCGCGGCGGCCTGCGGATCACCGGCAGCACCGTCTCCCCGGAGGGTCGGCTCGGCGCCGGCAAGGGGGTACGCGCCACCCCGCTCACCGGCACCGACTGGTCCACCGGGCCGCTGGCCGGTCTGTTCAGCCGCCCGCTCGCCGAGGTGGTGACGGCTCAACTCGCCGCCCACGATCCGGCGGACCCGGACCGCGCCGGGACCGCGCTGGTCGGCGGTGACCTGATGGTGGTCGGTGCCGTCGGTGACCAGGTGCTGGCCGTCGAGCTGGCCCCCGGTGCCGGCCCGGACCGGTCGCCGCTGGCGGGCGGCCCGCTGATCCGGCTGGCGCCGGTCGACCCCCACCCGATGCTGGCCCACGTGGCCAACCTGCGGCGACTCGCCTCCCGGACCGGCCTGCGGGTGCGGGTGGTGGGCCGGCTGGATCCGGACCGGGCCAGCACCCTGCACCCGCTCGCGGTCGGCCCGGTGCCCGGCGCCGCGACGACGCTGCGGCTGCCGGACTCCTGGCACGGTCGGGCGGACCTCGGCTACGACGAGCTGCAGGGCGGTCACCTCCCGCCGCGCGACCCGGCGGAGACCATGGCGCCGGTCCTCGCCGTCGGCCCGGACGCGGTCGCGGAGTCCCCGCTGTGGCGGGTCCGCCGGCTGGTCGAGCTGGCCGTCGCCGGTGGCCGTCGGGCCGTCGCCGAGGCGGCCCGCGGCGAGGGCGCCGGGCTGGCCGGTCCGCTCCGCCGTGCCGGCTTCACCACGGCCGCCGCGCTGGCCGCCGGGCTCGCCGCCGAGTCCGACCGGCACGGCCGGGACGTGTTCGCCGGCGCGCCGATCCCGACCCGGACCGGTACGCCTGGGCGTGGCTGGCGGCGACCGCGCACCTGGTCGCCGCCGAACGGGAGCTGATCCGCTCGTCCTGGACCGCCCCGCCCGTCGGCTGACCCGGCCGGTGTGCGGGGCGACGGGACCCGGCCGGCGACGGACCCCGGTCATAGACGTCGACTATGACCGGGATCCGGGAATGTCCCCTACCGGGCGGCGCCGCGGGCGCGAAGCCTGGAACGGTGATCGTTCTTCCCGAGGTGCCCCGCCGCGCCCCCGCCCGGGCCACCGGGCTCGGCGCGGCGGTGGCGCTGGGGCTGGCCGCGACGGTGGCCGGCACGCTGGTGCCGGTGGTCGGCGCGCCCGTCTTCGCCGTCGTCGCCGGCCTGCTGCTCAGCCCGCTGGCCCGGCGCCGGTCCGCGGCACTGGAGCCGGGGTTGGGTCTGGCCAGGGGAGTGCTGCTGCAGGTGTCCGTCGTGCTGCTGGGCGCCCGGCTCTCGCTCGGCGAGGTGCTGTCGGTGGGCGCGGACTCGCTGCCGGTGATGCTGGGCACGCTCGGCGTCTGCCTGCTGGCGGCCTGGTGGGTGGGGCGGCGGCTCGGCGTTACCCGGGACCTGCGCACGCTGATCGGGGTCGGCACCGCCATCTGCGGCGTCTCCGCCATCGCGGCCACCACACCGGCGATCCGGGCCAGGAGCCACGACGTGGCGTACGCGATCTCGACGATCTTCCTGTTCAACGTGGCGGCCGTGCTGGCCTTCCCGCCGCTCGGGCACGCCCTGGGGTTGAGCCCGCAGGAGTTCGGGCTCTTCGCCGGGACCGCCGTCAACGACACCAGTTCGGTGGTGGCCGCCGCGGGCGCCTACGACCAGGACACCGTCGGGTACGCCGTCGTCGTCAAGCTCGCCCGTACCCTGATGATCATCCCGGTCGTCCTCGTCCTCACCGCCTTGACCCGTCGCCGCGCGGACCTGCCGGCGACGTCGCGGGCCCGGCTCGCGGCCTCCCTCGTGCCCTGGTTCCTGGTGGCCTTCCTCGTCGTGGCCGCCCTGAACACCGGTGGACTGATCCCCGCCACCGCCCAGGCCGCGCTGCAGCAGGTGGCGCTGCTGCTCGTCGCGGTCGCCCTCGCCGCCGTCGGCCTCGGCACCGACGTGCCCGCCCTCCGCCGCGCCGGCGCCCGGCCGCTGCTGCTCGGCCTGGTCCTCTGGGTGGTGGTCGGCACGACCAGCCTGGGTCTGCAACACCTGCTGACCCGGTGACGGCGGGCGGTCCGCCGACCCGCCTGTGACAGACTGCGCCCGATGCCACTGCCGCCCTGGATCAGCGATCTGCCGGCGCTCGACCTGCTGTTGTCCGTCGCCGAGACGGGCAGCGTGGGCCGCGCGGCGCAGGCGCACGGGATCACCCAGCCCACCGCCAGCGCCCGGCTGGCGAAGCTGGAGCGCCGGCTGGGCGTGCCGCTGCTGGTGCGGTCGCGTCGCGGCAGCCTGCTCACCCCCGCCGGCGAGACCGTCGTCGCCTGGTCGCGCACCGTCATCGACGCCGCGCAGACCCTCGCCGACGGAGTGCTGGCGCTGCGCGCCGACCGGCAGGCCCGGCTGCGCATCTCGGCCAGCCTCACCGTGGCCGAGTACCTGCTGCCGGCCTGGCTGCTGAGCCTGCGCCGCGCCCATCCCGACCTGGACATCTCGGCCGACGTCACGAACAGCCACGGCGTTGTCGGGGCGGTTCGCTCCGGCGCGGCGGACCTCGGGTTCGTCGAGTCGCCCGACATCCCCGCCGACCTGACCGCCCGGGTGGTGGGGGACGACCGGCTCGCCCTGGTCGTCGCCGCCGGCTATCCGCTCGCCGCGCACGCTTGGCGCGCGCTGCGCCCCACCGACCTCGCCGACCAGCCGCTGCTGCTGCGCGAGCCGGGGTCCGGCACCCGGGACACGTTCCTGAACGCGATCGCGCGTGCCCTCGGCTTCGCGCCGTCGCTGCCCCACGCCATCAGCCTCGGTTCGACCGCCACGATCCTCGCCACGGTCCGCGCCGGTGGGGGCATCGGGGTGATCAGCGCCCGCGCCGCAGCGCCCGCCATCGCCGCCGGAGAACTGGTGGAACTCCGGGTCGAGGGCCTCGCCCTGACCCGCCCGCTGCACGCCCTCTGGCTCGGCCGTACCCCGACCGTCCTCGCGGCGGAACTGATGGCGGTCGCCGCTGCCGCTGCCGCCGGGCGCCCGCCGGGCTGACCCGGCCAGCCGGCCCGAGGTCGCCCCGGGCCGGCTGCCGCCGCGACCGCGTCAGCGTCGTTGCTGACAGGGCACGCAGTAGCGGGCCGCGGGCAGGATCTCCAGGCGGGCGGCCGGGATCTCGCCGTCGCAGCGTTCACAGCGGCCGTAGCTGCCGTCGGCCATCCGGCGCAGCGCCGTGGTGGTGTCGGCGACGGTCTGCCGGGCGGTGTCGATCAGCCGGCCCAGGGTGTCCGGGTCGTGTCCGCCACGGTCGCGTCGGCGGGCGTGCCCGGTCAGCTCGGTGAGCTTGTCGGTGTGCTCCCGGAGCTGGTTCTCGAGCAGCTCACGCAGCGTCTCGTCGGGCTGGTGCAGGGTGTGGGTCATGACCGTTCCGTTCCTTCGTCGACAGTTGTCAGGGGGGTGCCGCTGCGGTGCCGGACGGCCGCCTTGGCGGCCAGGCTGGCCCCGGTCAGCGACGCGGTGTGCGGTGACGCGGCGCGGTGCACCGTCGCACCCAGCGCGGCGACCAGCCGGGCGGTCAGGTCGGGCCGGGTCGCGCCGTCCCCGACGACTACCAGACCGCGACCCAGGGCGGCGGCGACCGGGGCCGCAGCGCGGGTTCCTGCCGCAGGTCCCGGACCAGCCGGACGACGCTCTCGGCGAGCATCTCGGTGGTCACCGTCCGGTGCAGGTCGCGGGTGCCGACCTCGGCGCGCCGGGCGGCGAGCAGTCGCCCGTCCGCCAGCAGGGCCACCTCGCTGAGCTGCGCGCCGAGGTCGGCGAGGAGCAGGGTGCCGGCCGAGGCGCCCGCCCCGATGGCACTCGCGCGTACGGAGTCGACGAACAGCAGCCGCGACGGGGCGAGCACGGCGGTGAGCACCTGCCGCAGCGTCTCCTGGTCGGCGCGGCCGGCGAGCACCGGACGGCAGGCCACGGCCAGGGCCCCCACGGGCAGCCGGGCGCGCCGGTCGCTGATCAGCCGCCGCAACTGCGTGACGCAGGCGGGACCGTCGACGACGCGGCCCCGCTGCACCACCGGGGTACGCAGCCCGTCGTTGACCGGGACACTCAGCACGCCGCCCGGCCCGAGCCAGAGCCGCAGCTGCGCGCTGCCGACGTCCACGGCGATGACCTCCGGGCCGAGGCCGGCCGGGGGACGGGTGGAGTGGGAGCGGCCGACGCGCAGGCCGGTGCGCGCCGGGGCGGGGGCGGGTGGGACGGGAACGGGCATGTCGACCTCTTCCGACAACGGACACGAAGATGCGCCACCACCGCCGGCGGCGGGGAGGGCGGGAACTGCGAGAGGGGCGAGCCGTCAGATCCGGGTGCCGGGCCCGGTGACCGCGAGCGGTGCGGTCACCGGCGGCCTGCGCCGGGCGGGCTCATCGGACCGCGTACCGAAGCCGGCCGAGGCGACGGCGGGTGATCGGTGCGCCGGGACGGCGAAACTGCCGACGTACGCATCGTCACCGCCTCTGCACTGTCCGGGTAAGGGTCGCCCTTCCAGCTTGATCCGTGGGTCGCCCGCTGACATGGCGTCCCGCCGGACAACAACCGGGCTCCTGATTGCCGGCGGCCGGACAGGAAGCGGCGGCTCGGACGGGCGCGACGAGTGGGTGTCCCCGGTGGGCCGGCTCCGGGTCGCGGCGCCGGGCCGCCGTCGGGCGGACGGCTATGGTGACCCGCATGCGTCACCCGTGGCACTCGTCCGGCGTCCAGCGGCACCCCGCCCTGTCGACGCTGATCGTGCTGGCGGTGGTCGCGGCCACGGTCCGGGCCGGCAGCGATGTGGGGATGTGCATCGTGGTCCGGCTGACCGGCGAGGTGGGCAGCTGCGTTCCCGCGTGGTCGGCCGATCGGGCGCCGCCCCGCGTGCCCGCCTTCCGCGCCTGACCGCCCACCGCGCTGCCGGGTCCGACCCGCTACGGATAGGCAGCCGCCTCGCTTGGAGCTCGCACCGTTGGACATCGAACGTACGACCCTGCCCGGAATCGGCACCCGACACGTCTTCACCACCGCCCAGGGGCGCCGGATCGGCATCGTGGAGTATCAGGCGGGTGGCCGCCGGGACGTCGTCCTCGACGACGCGGACGATCCGGACCGGATGGTCAGCCTCACCCTGACCCGCGTCGAGGCGACCGCCCTGGCCGCCCTGCTCGGCTTCCCGGAGCTGGTCGCCAGGGCCGCCTGACCGGTCACAGGGGTGGCGGCTGCCGTGGCCAGTCCAGTGCCCGCGCGCCGAGCACGGCGGCGTGCAGGGTGAACCGGTCCTGCGGATCTGCGGGGTCGTAGCCGCTCAGGGCGCGTACCCGGTCCAGCCGGTAGGTGACCGTCCGGACCGACACGTGCAGGCGGCGGGCCGCCTCGGTGGCGACCTCGCCGCACGCGAAGTACGCCTCCAGCGTGGCCAGCAACGGCTCGGCGCCGCCCCGCGCGCCGCGCAGCGGCGTCAGCACCGCCTGCACGAGATCGACCATGGCGGCCTGGTCCCGCAGCAGCACCCGGTAGATCAGCAGGTGGTGAGCGTCGATGACCGGGGTGTCGGTGCGCAGCCGCCGCGCCGTGGTCAGTGCCTCGCGTGCCTCCTCGTAGGAACGGGCGATGCCGTACAGGCCGGGATGGGGACGGCCGACCGCCACCTGCCAGGGCCGGCCCCGCGCCAACCGGTCCAGCTCGGCGTGCACCAGTTGGCCCAGGCTGCCCGCCGGGGCGGCGGCGCCCGCAGCGCCGGCGGGCGGCACCACGTCCGCCGGCGCGATCACCACCAGCAGACCCTCCTTGGTGGCCACCAGGACGTCCCGGTCGCCGAGCCGGTCGAAGATGACGCGTTCCAGCGCGCTGATCGCCGCGGCGGTGTCCGGCAGTCGGCGGCCGGGCGCCGCGAGCGCCACCTGGTGCACCCGGGTCAGGTCGAGACCGAACGGCTCCGCGCGTTCCACCAGTCCACCCAGGTCCGAGTCACCGCGCAGCAGGTCGTCGACCAGTTCCCGGCGCAGCCCCTCCTCGCGGCGGACGAGCTCCCGACGCGCCGCCGCGTACCCCTCCGCGAGCGTCGCCACGGCCGTGTCGACGACGTGCAGCACCGCGTCGGCGGCCGCGCGTACCACTTCGCTGTCGGTGGAGCGGACCAGCTGCGGCAACTGCTGCCACAGCCGGCGGGCCGCGGAGAGGTAGAGCCGGACCGCTCGCCCCGCGGACACCCCCTGCTCGGCGGCCCGCCGGCCGAGGACCTCCACCGCGTCGAGTTCGCTGCGCGCCGGGCGTCGTCCGGTCACCGCCGCGTCGGCCAGCAGCCGCAGGTATTCGCCGAGCAGGTGGACCGGTGCCCCGCCGGCGTCGGCGCTGGCCCCGCGCGCCACGTCGAGCAGCCACTCGTTCTCGGCGCGGCCCGTGTCCGGCCCGCCCGCGCCGGCGTCGTCACTCATCACTGCCCACAGGTGTCGAGGTCAGCGCCGGACCACTGACGTGTCCTGCCAGCGTAGAACGTCGCGGGCGGTGCCCGGCTCGGCGCGGAATCGCGTCCCCTCAACAGACCGGAACGGGCGACCCGGCCGGCTCCGGGCACTTTGTCGCGTCAGCTTTCGGGTCTGCCGACGCGGACCCACCGCCCCGCACCCTCGCCGAGACTGGCGTGGAACGGATCGGTGGCCCGTCACCCGAGCGACGGGCCACCGGCCGGGCAGCCGCAGGGTCGAGAGCAGGGGCGGTGGCGCTGATGCGGGGTGAGGACGGATGACGGGGCTGACCCGGTCACCGCGTACGGCACGGGGCGCCCTGGTCGGCATGGCGCCGGCGAACCCCCTGGCCAGCGTCGTGGTGTTCCAGTACAACCCGGACGAGATGACCCGGCGGCTGCGGGCCCGGTCGGCAGGCGCGGAAGCCGGCGGCTCCCGGACGGAGGCGCTCCGGCTCTCCGGCGCACCGGTGGAGGAGATCAGCCTCGCCGTGGAGATCGACGCGGGCGACCAGTTGGCGACCGGGGACCCGCCGGCGACCGGCCTCGGCATCTATCCCCAGCTGTCGTCGCTGGAGCTGCTGCTCTATCCGCGCAGTGCCACCGTCGTGGCGAACAGTCTGCTGGCCCGGCTCGGCAGCATCGAGATCATCCCGCCCGAGGCGCCGCTGACGATGCTGATCTGGGGCGTCCGGCGCGTCCTGAGACGTTCCGCGCCGACCCGCTCGCCCCGACGCAGGTGGTGGGCACCGTGCAGGACCGGGTCACCAACCGGTCGGTGCCGGTCCGCAGCGTCGGCGACCTCCGCCCGCCCCTGGCGGCCCGGCCGGACTGGCTGACGAACCCGCCGCACGTGCGGACCACCCGGTTGCGCGACAGCGGTCTCGGCGTACCGCAGGCGCGCACCGCTGAGAAGTTGGCGGTGTCAAGGAGCATTGTCGACATTGCGGAGCGCGGCCGGCCCCGGCGCGGCGTGTGCTGGGCGAGGGCGCGGCGTCGGATGCTAGCGGGCCTGCGGTGCCCGGCCGGGTCGTACCGGTGCGGCCGGACCGGCGGTGGCCAACCGCGACATGATCGCCGGCAGGCCCGGATCGTCCAGCCCCGCGACCACCTCGTCCGCGCCCGCGGTGGCGAGCTGCGCGGCGGTGGCGTTCCCGGTGGCGACCGCCAGGCACGGAGCCCCGCCGCCGGGCGGCGAGCACGTCTCCGACGGTGTCCCCGACCAGGACGCCGTGCCGGCGATCGGCGCCGCCCGCGACCGCCGCGACGCCGCGCACGGCCACGTCACGCCGGTCGACGGCGCTGTCCCCGAAGCCGCCGTGGTGCAGCATGTCGTCCAGGCCGACGCGACGCATCTTCCAGCGGGCGACCGTCGCGGCGTTCCCCGTGCTCATGCCGAGCCGCCAGCCCGCCCCGTGCAGGCGCTCCAGCATCGACCGCACCCCCGGCAGGAGATTCGGCCCGGCGGACGACCCGGCGTCGGCCCGGACGTGCAGCAGCCGATCCGTCATCTCCGCCACCACTGCCGGCAGGTGTCGTGGCAGTTCGCTGTCCGGCACCCCGTCCACCGACAGGGCGAGCCGGATGGTGCCGGCGTCGGTGAAGCCGGCCAGACTCCGCCCGGCGTACCGCAGGTCGTGGTCGTGGTATTCGAACTGCCGACGCCGGCCGGTCACGGTGGCGATCGCCTCGGCCATGGCCGACATGTGCAGCCGCTGCAGCGGGCAGCCGGGACGCAGCAGCGTGCCGTCCAGGTCGAGGAGCGCGAATCGGGTCCCGGTCCCACTCATGGCGGGCCGGCGCCCGGGCCCGCCGCCACCGGCCCGACCGTCATCAGCTGGGCGTCCCGGGCGCGCCGACCCGTCGGACGATGAATCCCTCCAGGACCATCGCGTCGAGCGCGGTCTCGCAGAGCAGCGAGAGCGCCTGGGCGGGCGTCTCGACGATCGGCATCCCACGCCGGTTCAGCGACGTGTTCAGGCAGATCGGCAGGCCGGTCAGGGACTTCAGGTGGGTCAGCAGGGCCCAGAACGCCGGGTTGCTGGTCGGCGTGACGGTCTGCAACCGCGCGGAGCCGTCGCGGTGCGTCACGGCGGGCAGCGCCTTGCGCAGGTGCTCGGGCACCTGGGAGACAGAGATCATGTACGGGCTGTCCGTCACGCCCTCGAAGTACTTGTCGGCCTCCGCCGCCAGGGTGGCGGGGGCGAACGGGCGGAAGTCCTCGCGGAACTTGACGTTCGCGTTGATGTGGTCGCGCAGGTGCTCGCGGCGCGGATCGGCGAGGATGCTGCGGTGGCCGAGTGCCCGGGGCCCGAACTCGGACGGGCCCTGGAACCACCCGAGCACCTCACCGTCGGCGATCATCGCCGCGGCCCGCCGGCTGCGCTCCTCCACCGGGAAGGGCCCCTCGACCACACACCGGTCCGCGAACTCGGCGAGCGCCGCCCGTACCTCCTGCTCGGTGAACGGGCGGGCGAAGGCCGTGGACCCGTCGTGCCGCACCGGCGGCTGGCCGAGGGTCTGCAACCAGCCGTAGTACGCGCACCCCAGCGCGATGCCGTTGTCGCCCGCCGCCGGCTGGATGTACAGCTCCTCGAACGGCGTCTTCGCCACGATCTTGCCGTTGCAGACGGCGTTGAGCGCGACACCACCGGCGTAGCCGGCCGCCGGCTCGCCCGACATGCGGTGGTACTCGCCGAACAGGTGCAGGATCGCCCGCTCGGCCTCGCTCTGCACGTGGTGGGCCAGGTCGGCGTAGTACTGGAAGTTCTCCCGCAGGTTCAGCCCGTCCCCGGCCAGCTCGGCGGGGAACCGGGAGTACCAGTCGTAGCGGGCGAACACCCGCCCCTCGGCCAGGTCGAAGATGGGGAAGTCGAAGTGTCCCGGGCGGCCGTAGGGGGCCAGCCCCATCAGCTTGCCCTCGGTGAAGCTCTTGCCGAAGACGTACCGCGAGACGGCACCGTAGACGGCGCCGATGCCGTGCGCCAGCGACCGCGGCATCATCGGGTGGCGGACCGGCGCGACGGTGCTGCGCAGCGGCGAGAAGTCCTTGAACACCGGCTCGACCAGCTTGCCGTCGAACAGGTACAGGCTCTCCTTCTCCCAGAACCCGCTGCGCTCGGCCGGGGCGACCGCGGCGATCTCGGGCGGCAGCACACTGTCCGGCGCGTCGATGCAGTTGTCCAGCGAGCTGCCGCGACCGTCCAGCACGACGACGGCCATCCGGGGCAGCGGGCTCATCCCCGCCACGCTGTAGGCGTGCGCCAGGTGGTGCGAGATGTTGACCCGGGGCACGCTGGCGGGAATGATGCGGTCGCCGCGACGCTCTTCGTCGGACTGGTCATAGGGATTGACGGTGTTGTTCTCGACCACCAGGTCCACGTCTGACCAGGAAATACCGGCCGAGTCGAGGCAGTATTGCAATGTCAGGTCGTCGTTGAAGCCGTCGTGCTTCTGCCTGGTGAGCCGTTCTTTCTCGATGCCGGCTACGATGACGCCGTCCTTCATCAGGCAGGACGACCCGTCGTGTGACAGACCTGTACCAAGGATGTACGTGGTCATTCTGCGTCCCTCTTCGAAGCACACTCCACGTGTGGCGCCAATATTTACCACCGGGTGTGGCGCCGTGCCACCCCCCGTGCTGTCGTGGTGGAGGACGGTGCCGCCGAGCGCCGCCGTGCCGCCCACCTAACGGTCCGTGATGGAGTGTCCGCATCGGTCGGTGACAGGCAACGCGTTGCCCGCAGCGCCTTGTGGTGCTGCTGGTGGGCCGTACGCAGCCGACCGTACCCCACGCTCCGATCGACCGCCATGACGCGTGGTCGATCCGGCACCCGGTCTGCCGGAAGACCTGGGGATTCGCCTGCCAGGGGGCGGGCACCGCTTGCGACGATTGACTGATCTTGATACGGTCCCACGGCAACGGGGGGCTCTCGCGCGCATGTCATCGACCGGGTGGATGGCAATTCGGCGCTTCTGGGAACTGGCTGGGTCGATGTGCGTCCCCGTAAGTCCTGCCCGAAACCCGTCATCACTGTTCCGCCATCTGAGGAACGCTCCAGGAGGGACCACGTGCGATGGACGGCGACGACGCCAATTCGGCAATAATCAGCCCACGGCTCTCCGTCATCGTCCCCACTCACTCGGGGCGGGGAAGGCTGGTTCAGGAACTGGTCCAGGGGGCGCGCGACGAGTTCTCCTCGGGTACCGTCGAGCTTCTCGTGGTCGACAGTTCTCAGGGGCACGAGGCGACCGCCCTCGAAGAGGTCTGCGATTCGGTGCGGGGCTGCCGCTACCTGCGCGGGCCGCAGGACGCCGCGAGCAAGCGGAACATCGGTGGCGGCGAGGCCGCCGGGGGCCTGCTGCTGTTCGTCGACTCGGACTGCCTGCTCACGGCCGAGACGATCCGTGCCCACCTCGACTTCATGACGGCCGCGCCGGCGCAGGTCGGTGCCGCCATCGGCCCGACCCGGATGGCCGACCGGGGCGATGTCCATCCCTGGACGGTCGTGCGCCACTCCCGCATGTACAACCAGTGCTACGACTGGCCCGAGCGCTACGACCGGGTGCTGTGGGGAACCACGTCCAACCTGGTCGTGCGGCGGGAAGCGTTCGAGAAGGTCGGCGGCTTCCGCACCATGCGGCCGGCACCCGTCGGCGGCGAGGACGTCGACTTCGGCGTCCGGCTGACGGAGGCGGGATTCGACATCGCCACCAACCCGACCGCCGTGGTGTACCACCGGCGGGCCCACATCCGGGGACTGCGCGCGATCGCCCGCAGCCTGTTCCACTACGGTGCCGCCGACGCGGCCCTGGTCGACCTGCACCCGCACCGGGCGCGGGCGCACCAGCCCACCCAGCTGGCCGGCGCGGTACTGCTCGGCGCCGCCTTCGCGGTGAGCGGCAGGCGCACGCGGGCCGCGCTGGCCGTCGGCACGCTCGGCTACGCGGCGGCCAGGCTCAGCCGGCGGGGCGGCTCGATGTACGGAGCCAGCACGACCGGCTCGGTGCCCGCGGCCGAACTGCCGCAGCGGCTGGCCGCCCGCTGCCTCGACGCCACCTTCACTCTGGGCGTGGTCGTGGGGGCGCTCCGGCGTGGCCGCCCCGGCCTGGCACTGCGACGGTTCACCTACGTCGACGCGGAGGGCTTCAGCCGGCGTACGACCGATCCGCCGCTCCCCGCGGCACCGCCGCCCCTCACCGCCCCCGGCGATGCCGACCCCCACGAGTAGGAGACAAGCGTGATCACACTGGGCATCACCGGAAGCTTCTCCGACCTCGGCGGCGAGTTCCTGCCGGCCCTGCCGGACTGGTTCTACCACGACGCGGCGGCGGCGCTCGTCGTCGACGGCAAGGTCGTCGCTGCGGTGGAGGAGGAGCGCCTCAACCGGATCAAGCACACCAACAAGTTCCCGCACCACGCCGCGCGGGCCTGCCTCGACCTCGGTGGCCTCCGCGCCGCGGACATCGACAGCGTCGCGTTCTTCTTCGGTGAGGAATACACCGACCT
Organism: Micromonospora sp. R77; assembly: GCF_022747945.1. Classification (NCBI taxonomy): domain Bacteria; kingdom Bacillati; phylum Actinomycetota; class Actinomycetes; order Micromonosporales; family Micromonosporaceae; genus Micromonospora; species Micromonospora sp. R77. Next base: position 6,759,259 of record NZ_JALDST010000001.1, on the reverse strand, counting down.
CGAACTGGGCTACCAGTACCTCGAGCACCCGGACGAGCAGATCCGGTCCGCCCGCGAGCTGGTCACGGCACGGCTGCAGGAGAGCCTCGGGATCGACCTCCCCCAGGAGGCGATCACCTTCGTGCCGCACCACGTCTCGCACGCCTTCGGCACCTTCGCCGATTCCGGCTTCGACAGCGGGCTCGCCGTGGTGATGGACGGCAACGGCGAGTCGGAGAGCATCTCGGTGTTCCAGGGCAGCGCCGGCGGGAAGCTGGACCTGCTGAAGACGTACGAGGTCTCCCGCTCGCTCGGCCACTTCTACCTCGCTACGCTGCCGCTGCTCGGGTTCCGCCGGTTCGACGAGTACAAGGTCATGGGCCTGGCCCCCTACGGCGATCCCGACGTGTACCGGGCCGACTTCGACCGTCACGTGCAGCTGCTGCCGGACGGGGAGTTCCAGGTCGCCGGCGACGCCCTGCTGGAACACTTCCTGCGCCGCGGTTACCGGCCTCGTCGCCGGGGCGAGCCGACCCGCGCCGAGGACGCGAACCTGGCCGCCGCGCTGCAGCAGACCCTGGAGCGGGTGGTGATGCACCTGCTGCGGCACTGGCGGGACGAGACGGGGGAGCGGCGGGTCTGCCTGTCCGGCGGGGTGGCGCACAACTCCTCCGCCAACGGCCGACTGCTCGCCTCCGGCACCTTCGACGAGGTCTTCGTCCACCCCGCGTCCCACGACGCCGGCGCGGCACTCGGCGCCGCCCAGTCGCTGCAGTCCGCCGCCGGGGTCTTCGACAGCAAGCGGCTCCGGCACGTCTTCCTCGGCCCGGACGTGGGCTCCCGGGACACCGTCTCCGCCTCGGTACGCCGGTGGGAGCCGTTCGTCGAATGGGAGCCGGTCGAGTCCGGCAGCGAGGCGGAGGTGGCCGCCGAGCTCATCGACGACGGCCGGGTGATCGGCTGGGCGTGGGGCCGGTCCGAGTTCGGTCCGCGCGCCCTGGGACACCGCAGCATCCTCGCCGACCCGCGGCTCGCTGAGAACCGGGACCGGGTGAACGCGGTGGTGAAGAAGCGGGAGGAGTTCCGGCCGTTCGCGCCGGCCGTGCTCCGCGAACACCTCGAGGAGGTGTTCGAGATCGGTCACACCCGGGCACCGCTCGACTTCATGTCCTACGTCGTCCAGGTGCGCAAGGAGTGGCGGGACCGGCTCCCGGCTGTCGTGCACGTGGACGGCAGCGCCCGGGTGCAGACCGTGGACAGCCAGCACAACCCCACGTTCTGGCGGCTGATCCGGGGCTTCCACGAGCGCACCGGGGTCCCGGTCGTCCTCAACACCTCCTTCAACAACTTCGCCGAGCCGATCGTGCAGACCGCCGACGACGCGATCCGTTGCCTGGCCACCACGGCCCTCGACGCCCTCGTGCTGCCGGGGTACGTCGTGCGACGCCGGGCCGATCTCGCCGAGGCGATCCTGCACAGCGTCCCGTCCCTGCATCCCAGCGCGGAGCTGCGCCGGGTCTTCCGTCCGGGGCACCACCCCGCGATGCGGACCGTGGTGACCTTCCACTACGCCGGCGCCCGCGCCGTCGAGGTGTCCCCGATGCTGTGGGACCTGCTGGTCGACGGCGGCCCCGGCCGCCGATCCCTCGCCGACCTCGGCGTGTCCGGCACCGAGGGCGAGAACACTCGGCTCGTCGACGAGTTGCTGCACCTGTGGGAGTGCCGGCTCGTCGACCTGGCGCCCTGACGGGTCCGGACCGAGACGATCGAGGTTGCGTGGGCGGCCGGACGTACACCGCCCACCTGTCCACCGTGGCACTCAGTCCTGAGGAGTGAACGTCTTGCGGCACACCGACGAGCACCCCGACCACGACGCGGGAGCCCGACTGGCGGCGTACTGGCGCAGCGCCGCCGCCGATGCCGGCGACGCGGCCCGGGAGGCGGACGCCTGCCTGGCCAGCGCGGGCAGCGGTGAGCACGCCGACGCGGCCGAGCTGGAGCGCGCGCTGCGCCACCCGGGCCGCGGCCAACTCGGCCGCTTCGCGCTGGCCGCGGTGAACGACCTGCGGCGCGAGCAGACCGGGCAGCTCGGCCGCCGAGCCGCGGACGACCACCGCGCGTCGAACCCGCTCACCCGGGGGAGCACCGACCCATGAACACCGGCGGGTGTCCCGCGCCCGACCCCCGGTCCGTCAACCGCCACCCGCCGGGCAGCACCGGCACGATCGACCCGTCCCGCCCCTGACGCCGGTGCTCCCGGGTGCCCGACACCCGTACGCCGCGACCGCACGGACGCCGGACCCGCGCATCCGCCCACCGTCGTTCCCTTCTCCGAGGAGACCAGATGGCCGCCCCCTCCCGTACCCTCGCCCTGTTCGGCGGCAGTCCCGCCATCCGGCACGACCCGGACGACTCGTTGTTCCGGTGGCCCGTCATCGGCCCCGACGACGAGGCCGCCGTCCTCGACGTGCTCCGGCGGCACAACTTCGAGGGCTCCGGCAACGTCGCGGCCCTGGAGGCCGAGTTCGCCGAGTACTGCGGCGCGGAGTACGCCGTCGCCCAGGTCAACGGCACGGCCGCCGTCCTGGCCGCGCTGTACGCCGCCGGCGTGCGCCCCGGTGACGAGGTCATCGCGCCGAGTTCGACGTACTGGGCGACCGTGCTGCCCGCCTTCAACCTGGGCGCGACGGTCGTCTTCGGTGACGTGCAGCCGACCACGATGAACCTCGACCCGGACGACGTGGAACGCCGGATCACCGACCGGACCAGGGCGATCGTCGTCGTCCACATGCTCGGCTACCCGGCGGACATGACGCGGTTCCGCGAGATCGGTGACCGGCACGGCGTCACGATCATCGAGGACGCGTCGCACGCGCACGGCTCGCTCTACCGGGGGCGGCGTACCGGCGTCCTGGGTGACATCGCCGCCTTCTCCTTCTCCGGCAAGCCCATCGCCGTCGGTGAGGGCGGCATCGTCGTCACCGACAACCGGGCGATGTACGACCGGGTCATGGCCTGGGGGCAGAACTTCCGGTTCCACGAGGACTACGTCAAGGACCCGGAGCTGCTGCGCTTCAAGGGTCTGCCGCTGGGCGGGGTGACCTCGCGCATGCACCCGGTCAGCGCCGCTCTGGCCCGGCAGCAGCTGCGCCACCTCGACGAGCGGATGGCCGAGGTGGACGCCGCCATGACGTACTTCTGGGACCGGTTGGCGGGCGTTCCCGGCATCATCGCCCACCGCCCGCCCGCCGGCGACGACCGGACCATGGGGGCGTGGTACCAGCCGCACGGCATCTACGACCCGACCGCCCTGTCCGGCCTGTCCGCGCACGGCTTCATGCGGGCGGTCCGCGCCGAGGGCTACCCCTCCTTCACCCGGAACATCATCCGGGAACCGCTGCACCTGCACCCGCTGCTCAACGAGGCGGACGTCTACGGCACCGGCCGCCCGACCCGGATCCAGCACAGCGACCGCGACGTCCGCCAGCCGCGGGGCAGCCTGCCGGTGACGGAGGGCATGCGCGCCTTCGGCGTCCCGCCGTTCAAGCACCTCGACGAGGCCCGGATCAGCCGCTACGCCGACCTGTTCGCCAAGGTGGCCGAGAACCACCGGGCGCTGCTGGCCGACGACCCCGGCGACGACGCGGTGGTGGTGGACGAGCGCGGGAACGGTTAGGGCCGGTGGAGAGGATCCGGATCAGCGTCCGGGACCTGCGCGCGTTGTGCCTGGACACCCTGGCGGAGGTCGGGGTGCGGGGCGAGGTCGCGGAGGCCGTGGCCGACCACCTCGTCGACGCCGAGGCGACCGGCCACGCCAGCCACGGCGTGCTGCAGCTGCCCTCCCTGCTGCGCGACGTCCGGGGCGGCCGGCTGGACCCGACGGCCGAGGCGCTCGTCGAGCCGGTCGACGGTCAGCTGCGGGTGGACGGCCGGGGCGCGCTGCCGCACTGGTTCCTGCCGAGGCTGGTGGACCGGGCGGTGGTGCAGGCCCGCCGCGACGGCGCCGCCCTGGCGCTGATCCGCAACCTGCCCAGCACCGGACGGCTCGGCGCGTACGTCGAGCGGGCCGCCCGGCAGGGCATGGCGGCCCTCCTGGTGACCGGCTCGCTCGGTGACCCCGGCGACGCGCTGGTGGCGGCGTTCAACGGCCGGCAACGGATGCTGGGCACCAACCCGATCGCGTTCGCGGCGCCCACCGGTGGAGCCCCGCTCGTCGTCGACCTCTCCACCGCCGCCACCACCATGGGACAGGTACGCCTCGCCCGGGTGACCGGCAGCGACCTCGGCGGCCCCACGGTCGTCGACGCGGAGGGCCGGCCCTCGTGCAGCCCCGCCGCGTTCTACGCGGGCGGGGCGATCACCCCGGCGGCGGAGCACAAGGGGTACGCGCTCGGCCTGATGGTCGCCGCGCTCGGCGCCCTCGCCGGTGGCCACGACCGCGACGGTCGCCTCGCCGGCTCGCTGCTGATGGTGGTCCGACCGTCGTCGGCGCAGTTCCCGACCGACCTCGCGGCGGCGCTGAGCCTGGTGCGGGACAGCGGCACCGGCGTCCGGGTGCCGGGGGCGGACCACGACGACGCCCGACGGCGCGCCCGTGAGGACGGGGTGCCGGTGCCGGCGGCGGTACTGCGGGAGATCGACCAAGCTCGGCAGGAGGCACGACGCGGTGACTGACAGAGCAGTGGTCCTGGTCGGATGCGGCTACGCCGCGGACTTCTACGTGGCATGCCTGCGGCGCTATCCCCACCTCACGGTCCTCGGTGCCTACGACGTGGACCCGGAGCGGGCCGAGACGTTCTGCCGGTTCCACGGCGTCCCGCGGCTGTCGAGCCTGGCCGAGGCGCTGGACCAGGACGCGATCGTCGTCAACCTCACGTCCATCGAGAGCCACTACCCGGTGACCCGGGAGGCGCTGCGTCGCGGCCGGCACGTCTTCAGCGAGAAGCCGCTCGGGCAGACGCTGGCCGAGGCGCTGGAGCTGCAGGAGACGGCCCGGGCCAACGGCCTGCTGCTGTCGTCGGCGCCGAGCACCGCACTGGGTCCCTGCCACGGCGCGGTCCGCGACGCGCTGCGCGACGGCGTCGTCGGTCGGCCGCTCGTCGTGTACGCGAACCTGGAGGACGGCCCCGTGCACAAGATGGAGTACGAGCGGTGGATCAGCCCGTCCGGGCAGCCGTGGCCGGCGCGGGACGAGTTCGCCGCCGGTCCGATCCTGGAGCACGCCGGCTACCAGCTCACCTGGCTGATCTCCCTGTTCGGCGGGGTGACGGAGATGACCGGCGTGACGACCACCCTGACGCCGCCGACGCCGTACCCGAGTTCCATCGGGCCGCGGTTCGGCGCGAACCTGGCACTGTGGAGCCTGACCCACGACAGCGGCGTGATCACCCGGCTCAACTGCGGTGGCCTCGCCCCCCGCGACTACGCGCTGCGGATCGTCGGCGACGGCGGTGTCCTCGACGTGGCGGACGTGATGCGGGTGGACTCCGAGATCACCTACCGGCGTGAGGAGCCGCTCGGCGACCCGGGCCGGATCGGCTACCTGGGACCGGCGGAGCGACTCGGGTACGACTTCCCGCCGCCGCCCTACGACGACACCCACTACATCGACTTCGCCGCGGGGGTCGCCGAGCTGGCGGCCTGCCTCGACGACACGGCAGCGCCACGGCTGGGCACACCGCTGTCGGTGCACGTGCTGGAGCTGACCCTGCACCTGACCACGGCCGGCGCCCGGACGGTGACGCCGGCGACCCGGTACCTGCCCGAGGGAGCGACCCGGTGACCACGACGATCCTGGGTGCGCCGTCGGCCGCCGACGTGACCCGCTTCCGTACCCTGCTGGCGGAGTTCCGGCGGCTCGCCGCGGCGCCGCGCGGCGACGCCGACCGGTTCCAGTTCCTGTGCGACCAGATGTTCACGGTGTTCGGCGCGACCGGCGTGTGGGACCCCGGGCGGGAGGCGCAGCAGCTGCTCCCGGCCGACGACAACCTGGACACCGGCAACCCCTGCTGGCATCCGCCGGCGTCGTTCATGACCAGCATGCTGGCCCAGGTCGGCGACCCGGAGAACCTGCGCAGCTATCACGGCGGGTTCGCCCGCGACGACCTGCGGGACGCGGTCCACACCTTCCTGTGCCGGTCCGGCGTGCTGACCGCCGAGCAGAAGGTAGAGGTGGTTGCCGGCGCCGGCACCGTGCACCTGTACGACCTGCTCTGCCGACACCTCGTCCGCCGCACCAACGACGTCGTGCTCGGCGCGCACCCGTTCTACGGGTTCTTCCTGCCGCACGCCGAGCGCGCCGGCGGCCAGACCCGGCTGCTGCGCCCCGACGAGGGATACCGCTGCTCGGCCCCGTCGGTGGCGACCGCCGTCGACGCCATCCACGACGAGCTGCGGGCCGACTGGGCCCGGACCGTGGAGCACCGGGTCGTGTCGTTCCTGACCGACGCCGTGCGGCACCTCGGCATCCCCCCGGACCGGGCCTGGACCGAGTCGGCCGCCCGCGCGGTCGCCCGGGTCCGCAGCTGGCCCGGGCTGCCCCGGCGCTGCGACGAGGAGTTCGTCGCCGTGCTGGAGCCCCACCTCGCCGAGTTGGGCCTGACGTGGACGGCGGTGTCGGCGATCGGCCGGCTGCCCACCGTGCCTCGGGTGGCGGCCTGGCTGCACGTCAACCCGGCCCAGGGCGGTGACCGGTACGCGCAGCAGCAGGTCACGGAGCTGGCCGCGGTGCTGGGCGACCGCGGTGTGGCGCCCGTGGAGGACCTGGCCTACCACTCGGTACGGGCGCCGTTGCGGGAGCTCGGCTCGTTCTTCCGCACCGGGGTGCCCTCCTACCAGCTGCTGGGCCTGAGCAAGCCGTTCGGGCTGGCGAACTGCCGCGTCGGGCTGCTGGTGACCGACACCGGCGACGGATACCAGCTCGGCCGCCTGGTCGAGAACTCCGCCGGCTGGATGCCCACCTTCTACCAGCTGGCGCTGCGGGACATGCTGCTCGCCGAGGACGTCGACCAGTACCTCACGCACAACTCGGCGGACGCCCCGGACAGCTATGCGGACCGGTGCGAACTGGCGCTCGCCGTGCTGCGCGGTGGCGACGACGGCGGCGTCGTCGCCAAGCGGGTCACGCAGCTGACCGACGAGGTGCTGGCGGACCTGCTCGACCTGCCCGGAGCGCCGGCCGACGAGCTGCGGGAGGCCGCCGACGAGTTCCGCCGGGAGGGCCTGCGCCGGTGGTTCACCGTGCCGCGGGAACCGGAGGGCGGGTTCTTCGTCATGGCCGACTGCACGCCGCTGCTGCGTTCCCCGCTCGCCCGGGCCCTGGACCTGCGCTGTGCCTTCGACGTGTTCGCCGTGCTCAACTTCTTCAGCGGCGTACGCACCATCCCGGAGGAGGCGATGACGGTCGCGTCGTTGGCGGCCGACTCGACGCTCCTGCGTCTCAGCTTCTCCGTTCCCCCGAAGACCTGGGTGCTCGCCTGCTTCCTGAGCCACCTGCGGCTGCGGCAACTGTCCGGCGACGGCGGGCGGACGCCGGGGGACCGACCGCGGGAGGAACGACGGTGACGGGTCGTCCGTCCGGGACCGGGCCGGTGCCGCTGAGCCCGGTGCAGACGGACCTGCTGGGGCAGCAGCTGCTCGACCCGGACGACCCGGGCGAACACTGCATGATCGGGTGGCGCGTCGAAGGGCCCGTCGACCGGTCCGCCCTGGAGCGCGCGGTCGGGCACGTGCACCGGCGTCACGAGTCGCTGCGCGCCGCGTACCGGCTGGACGACCCACCGACGGCGGAACCGCTCGACCTCGCCCCGCCCGGGGTGACCCGGCTGCCGGCGACGTCTCCGGCGGAGGCCGAGGACCTGCTCCGGCGGGCGCTGGGCGAGCCGTTCGACCTGGAGGCGGGACGGGTCTGGCGACTGGTGCACGTACCGGTCGGCGGGGACGACGTGCACCTGCTCGGTCTGGCCGGACACCACATCGCGCTCGACGGCTGGTCGGAGGCGATCCTGACGGTCGAGTTGAGCGCCGCCTACAACGCCTTCGTCGCCGGCCGGGAGCCGCCCGACGAACCCGCGCCGACCCTGGCCGAGGTGGCGGCGGAGCGGGACCTGCCCGCCGATCCGGTACGCCTGGACCGGCACCGGCAGTGGTGGCGGACCGACATGGCCGGAGTGCCGCAGCTGAGCTACGGCGACGGCCCCACGTCCACCGGCGAAGCCCCGCGACTGCTCGACGTCCGACTCTCCCCCCGGGCCCTGGCCGGGGTGCGCCGGTACGCGCGTCAGCACCTCGTCACCCCGTACGTCGTGCTCCTCACCGCGTACGTCCGGACCCTGGCGGACCTCTGCGGCCAGCACGACTTCGGTGTCGGCACGCCGGTCGCCCTGCGCGGCGACGACGTCCTGGACCGCGCGGTGGGTTGTCTGATCGACGTGCTCTGCCTCCGGGTGCGGTTGGCCACCGGGGACACCGACGAGGGCGACCTGCGGCGCGTGTCGGAGACGGTGCGCCGTTCCTTCGCCGCCCGCGAGATCCCGCTGAACGAGATCGTCCGGCTCGCGAACCCACCCCGGGACGAACGACCACCGCTGTTCCAGACGGTCTTCGCCCTGCAGAACATGGCCCCGGCGCCCCTGGACCTGACCGGGACGCGCAGCACGGCGTTCCGGCCCGCCCCGCTGGCGCTGCCGACGGAACTCTTCGTCGAGGTGTGGGAGCACGGCACGGACGGACCGCACCTCACCGTGCACCACCGACCCGACCAGGTGCCGGACGGGTTCGCCCGGCGCCTGGCCGACCGGATGGTCACGCGGGTGGAGCACCTGGCGACGGAGTGAGCGGGCGCGGTGACGCTACTGCGCGCAGGCCCGCCGCAGCGCGTCGAGGTGGACCAGACCGTCGAGGACGACCTGGTCCGGCAGGCCGAAGTCGATCAGGCAGGCCACCTCGTCCACGCCGATTGCGCGCAGTTGCGCCACCCGACGCCGCCCGTCCTCCACCGTCCCGAACAGGCCGCCGTCGGCGAAGTAGCGTTCGAACGCGTCGTCCAGCAGCTCGGTGACGGTCTGCTCCACCTCTTCCGGAGCCAGCCGGGGATCGGCCTGGGCGGTGCGCGAGACCAGGTCCAGTGAGCTGCGGAGATATTCGAGCATCGGCTGCCGGACCACCTCGCGCACCTGGTCCCGGTCGGTCCCGATCAGCGTGTGCAGCATGACCACGACGCTGCCGCGGCCGGCGGCGCTCTCGGCTGCCTGCCGGTAGGCCGCGATCTTCACCGCCAGCTGATCGGCGTCCTGACTGACCAGGTGGGTCAGCACCCCGGCACCGAGCCGCCCGGCGGACTCGAAGGTCCGGACGTTGCCGGCGCTGGTGATCCAGACCGGAAGGTCGTGCTGAACCGGGCGCGGGTGCAGGACGACCTCCTGCGACTCGCCCTTGCCGTCCCGCACCGTCACCGGCTTCCTGGACCACAGCTCCCGCACCTTCGCCAGCGTGTCGAGCAGCACCGCGGCCCGGTCGGGGTAGGCGTCCGGGCGGAAGGCGAAGTCGACCGGGTTCCAGCCCGAGGCGAACGCCAGTCCCGCCCGCCCGTGGGACAGGTTGTCCACCACGGACCACTCCTCCGCGATCCGCAGCGGATCGTGCAGCGGCGCGACCACGCTGCCGGCGCGGACCCCGACCCGGGACGTCACCGCGGCGACCGCCGCGCTGGTGACGGAGGGATTGGGGTACGGGCCGCCGAACGGGTGGAAGTGCCGCTCCGGCGTCCAGACCGCCTCGAAGTCGTGCTCGTCGGCGAACCGGGCCCCGGTGAGCAGGAGGTCGTACAGACCGCCCGGGCGGTCCGGCACCGCGTCAGCGAAGTAGAAGAGGCTGAACTTCATCCTGTGCTCCTGTCCCGGTCGCGGTCCACCATCGCCAGGACCGCGGCCCGTTCGATCTTGCCGTTCGCATTGAGCGGAAAACGCTCCAGGTGGACGAAGCGCGCCGGCGTCATGTACGGCGGCAGCGTCCGGCGCACCACGGCGCAGAGTTCCGCCTCGTCGATTGGTTCCCCGGTGTGGGCGGCGACCAGTTCGGTGCCGAGCAGCGGATCCGGCCTCGCCACCACGACGCAGTCCCGTACCCCCGGATGGTTCCGGACGGCCGCCACGATCTCGCCCAGCTCGACCCGATGTCCGCGAACCTTGACCTGGTCGTCGAGCCGGCCGAGGTGGACGGCCCGCCCGTCCTCGTAGCGGACCAGGTCACCCGTGCGGTACCAGGCGTCCGAGGGCACCTCGGCCGCACCGGCCGCCACGGGCCGCGTCCGTCCGTCCACGACGAGAAGGAAACGGTCCCGGTTGTCGTCGGGGCACAGGTAACCGGCGAACCGCTGGGGGCCGCGCACACACAGCTCGCCCTCGGTCTCGTGGACCAGCCCGTCGGCGACGAGGACCGACTCCAGGTACGGGTACGGCTCGCCGATCGGCACCGTGCCGTTGGAGGTGCGCGGCTGGCCGGCGGCCTGCGGCACCCGGTACGCGGCGCAGGCGATGGTCAGCTCGGTGGGTCCGTACAGGTTCTCCACCGTGCTGTTCACCGCCGCGCCCGCCCACATCGCGCACTGCGCCCGGGTGAGCTGCTCACCGCAGAACAGGCTGAACCGCAGTCCGGGCATGCTCCCCGGCGGCAGCGAGTCCAGCTCGGCCGCGTACGAGACGACCGACGGCACGGAGAACCAGTGGGTGAGCTGCCGGTCGTTGACGTAGTCGACGGGCGCGAGCAGCTCGAGCTTGTCCGGCACCACCAGCGTGCCGCCGCCCGCCCAGGTCACGAAGAGGTCGAACACCGACAGGTCGAAGGTCAGTTCGAAGGTCTGCGACAGCCGGGCGCCCGGCCCGACGTCGTAGCGCGTGACGTTGTGCAGCACGAACGGCACGACGTTGCGGTGCCGGATCGGCACGCCCTTGGGTCGGCCGGTGGAGCCGGAGGTGAACAGCACGTAGGCCACGTCGTCCGGTCCGGTACCGGCCGCGCCGGGCGCGGTGGCGCAGTTGTCGTCCGCCCCGATCTGGCGGACGGTCACCGCGCCGAGTGCCTGTCCGGTCTCCTCGGCGACCACGCCGTCGGTGAGCACCAGGTCCAGCCCGGCGCCGGTGGCGATCGCGGCGTTGCGGGCCGGCGGGTACAACGGGTTGAGCGGCACGACCGCCGCCCCGAGGCGCAGGACCGCCAGATAGCCGACGTACGCCTCGACGCTGCGGCTGGCCAGCAGTCCGATGCGCGACGGCACCCGGTCCAGGGTCGCCGTGAGTCGGCCGGCGCAGCGGTCGACCAGCCGGGCGAGGTCCCGGTAGGAGTGGGCGGCCCCGTCGACCTCCAGCGCGATCGCGTCGGGGTGACGGAGCGCGGTGCGGGCGAACAGGTCGTACAGCGTCAGCCCGCCGTCGGTCACGAGGACACCGTCCGGGCGTCCCGGTCGGTACGCGCCGGGCCGCTCGGCGCGTCCGCGCCCTGCCCGGTCAACCGCCGCTGGGTGCCGTCGGCCAGCTCCCGCACCGTCTGCTCCGCCAGCAGGTCGGTGCCATAGATCCAACTCAGGCACAGTTCGCCGTCGACGATCTCGGCGTAGACGCTGACCGGGTGCGGCAGCTCGCCGACCCGGGGCTCGTTCTGCCGGGACCAGAGTGCCTCGAACGGCGGCTGCCACCGGTCCGCCCGGACGCCGAGATAGACCAGGTGCACCTCGGGGGCGGGCAGGTCCGCCCAGCGGGCGCGGTCGTCGCCGAGGTGACGCAGCGCGTTCCACTCCCGGGCCAGGTCGCGTTGCCGCTGGATCTGTTCGGCCAGCGGGGCCGGCTGAGCGGGGGAGTCGGGGAACTCGAGCAGGCAGGGGGCGGACAGCACCAGATAGCCCACCTCGCGGCTCAGGTCGTAGTCGTCGCCCACCGGCTCCCGGCCGTTACGGGTGACCGTCAGCGCGACCACGTCGCTGCCGGTGACCTCCCGCAGCGTGGTCGCCAGCGCCGAGACCAGGGCCTCCTCGGTGCTCGTCCCGGTGGCGGCCAGGGACCGCACCAGGCTGTCGGTGACCGGACCGGGCAGTGTCCGGTGCAGCGTCACGGCGCGGCTCAGGTCCGCCGCCGTCGCCGTCGTGCTCCTCGGCAGTCGCCCGAACCGGTGCCAGGGCCGGCCGGCCCAGTAGGCGACCGTCTCCTCGTCCACCCGGCCGGCGGCCAGCTCCCGGAACTTCCGGGCGTGGTTCGCCACGACCGGTTCCCCGGGCGTCGGGCCGGCACCGCCGACCTGGAGGGTCCCGTACAGCTCCTGGAGGTCCTCGACGAGGACGCCGAGCGACGGGGCGTCGGCCACCAGGTGGTGCACGACGAGGCAGAGCGTCCCACCGAGCTCACCGTGGTCCAGGTGCGTGGCGTGCCAGAGCGGCCCCGCGGAGATGTCGATCGCGGCGCGGAGACCGTCCACGACGTCCGCCACCAGCTTGTCGACGGCGTCCTCGGCGAGGCCGTGGGCACTGACCATCTTGTAGCGGGTGGCGGCCGACGCGTCCTGCAGCACCACGTGCCGCCCCTGCGGGCCGGTGGGAAAGACGGTCCGCAGCGCCTCGTGCCGCTCGGCGAGGGCGTACAGGGCGCGCCCGAGCAGGACCGGGTCCACGCTGGCGGACACCCGGGCCACCAGCGTCGTCGAGTACGCGTCCGGGTCCTCGATACGCCAGTCGAAGAAGCGGACCTGGCTGGGCAGGAGGGGGATCGGCCCCGACACGGGCACGGGGCGTGCCGGGCCGGCCGGCGTCCCCTCGGCCAGCGCCCGGGCGAGCTCGCGGATGGTGGGGTGACGACGGAACACCGCCGGCGGTATCCGGACCCCGGCCGCCCTGGCCATGGTGACGACCCGGACCAGTTGGAGGCTGTCACCGCCCAGCTCGAAGAAGTTGGCGCCCTCGTCGATGTCGTCGCGCCTGAGGACGTCCCGCCAGGTTCGTGCCAGCAGCTCGACCAGGTCGCTGCTGTCGTTGCCAAGTTGCGCCATGAGAAAGCTCTTCCCCATCCTGCTCGTCGTCGACCGTCCGTGGCACGGACCGGACCGCACCGGTCGCCTCCGGCCCGGGAAGCCTGCCTCCCCGGGCGGGCCGGTCATCCCGCCGCGCGCTCCCGGCTGTCCTTCACCCGGAACGCCCCGCCGCCGGCGAGCCGCATCAGCTCGTCGTCGAACCAGTACATGAGGTGTTCGAGCCGGTGCGCGGGGATCAGCGTGGGGTCGACCCGCAGGGTGAAGGGCATCTCGTCGCCGGGCTGGATCTTCAGGTCGATGCGCTGCCCGGCCTGCCGCAACGCCCGGTCGACGCGTACCACGGGATCCGGGAAGTCGGCGCGGAGCGGCTCGTCGGTCGGCATGACCTCGTGCGCCATGAAGTTGAAGTAGAAGTCGAACTCCAGGTCCACCCCGCGGGCCTGGCGGACCTTCTGCACCATCTCGTCGAAGTGGTAGCTGCCGTGCCGGTAGGCGTTGAGGCTGGCCCACTGGACCTGCGGCGCGAAGTCGTCGAAGGTGTCGGCCGTCGTGGCGGTGGAGATGGCCAGGGGCGCCGCCTGGTTCATCGACGAGACGATGTGCCGCCAGCGCCGGTCGAACCGGTTGCTCGCCTGCAGGGTCAGCACCACGTCGTCCTGGCCCTGGGTGGCGGCCACGGCGATCCCGGTGAGGGCGAGCACCACGGACTGGGTGGACACCTTGAGCCGGTGCGCGGCCAGCCCGAGCGCGGCCCGGGCACGCGGCGAGACCAGGGTGGCCTCGATCCGTCCGGTGTCCTGGGGGGCGGGCGGCCAGGGGAAGACGGTGGGCGGCAGCTCCGTCAGGAGCCGGTCCCAGTAGCGGTGGGCACCGGTCCGCCGGGGCCGCCACGCGTCCGAGTGCTGGGCCTGTGCCAGCTCACGCGGCTGGCTCGGCTCGTCCGCCAGCCACTGGGCGCCGGTCTCGTCACCGCAGCCCAGGAGGGCACGGATCTCCTCCACCACCCGTTGCAGACCGTAACCGTCCGCGACGATGTGATCGACCACGACCGCCAGGTGGGTGGCCCGTCCCGCGTCGGTGACCAGGTAGGTGCGCCACCCGAACTGCCGGTCCCAGACGAAACCGGGGCGGCAGGCATGCTGCGCCGCCGCGGCGGCCTCGTCCGCGGTCGCGCCGGGCAGCTCGATCGCCTCGACCGGGGGATCCCCCTCCGGCAGGGTGAGCGCGACCAGGCCGTCCCCGTCGTCGACGAAGAGCGTACGGAGTGACTCGTGCCGCCGCTGTACGTGCCGGGCGGCGTCGGTGACGGCCGACAGGGTGACCTCGGCCGGCAGCTCCGTCGACCAGACCAGGTAGGTCTCCCACCAGCTGTCGCGGGGCAACTGCTCGAGGGCCCGGAGCACGGACAGCTGGCCGAAGGTCAACGCGGACCGGACGGCACCGTTCAGCTCAGCCGGCACAGTCGTCGCTCCACGGTGCGGTGACGGCAGAGGCGGCCCGCCCGAGCGGAGTAGGATGCTGGCGGAAATACATCGCGTACCCCGGCGGCCAGGTGGTCATTTCCACAGTAGAGCTCCTCTTCTGTTGGCCGTGCGCAACAGGGTACCCAGGTTAGACCGGCGCGCGTTGACTCGCCGGTACGGTCTCTTGTGGTCCCCGGGGCACGTAACGACCACTGTTGACGTACTTGTCGATCTCTGAGTACTGTCTATCGCAAAACCGGACTGACGTGGTGAGAGTGGGATGCGCCGCCTCGCGGCGCCACCGGAGACGGTGGCGGGGCGCCGCCCCTCGATCACGAAAGCCGAGATCACGGGGACGATTCACGGTTGGCGCGTACCGTCGGGATCCTCAGCGCCAGGTAGGCGGGCCGCTCAGGACGAGGGCCTCCTCCGCACGGCTCGCCAAGGATGACGACCTCTCCTGGTATGTGCGCCCCGTCCATTCCCGTGGGTTCGGCTCGACCGCGACCGCGCCCGACTACGTCCGACCGGCCACGGTTTCGAGGCTGCCAAGGGAAAGGCCACGAATGAGCAACCAGGACTCCCCCCGGTACCAGGCGGTGGTGAATGACGCCGGTCAATTGGGCATCTGGCCGGCCGATGGCACGCCGCCGAACGGCTGGCGCGGCCTCGGTCAGCACGGATCGCGGGCGGAGTGCCTCGACTGGGTGGCTGCCGAAGGTGGGCAGCTGAAGCCCAGCGGAGCGACCGGCCGGACCCTCGTCGCCATGTTCGACGAGACGGTCCGCCGTCACGCCGACCGGCCCGCCGTGTCGCAGGGTGACGACATCGTCACGTACGCCGAACTCGACCGGCGGTCGGCGCACCTCGCCGGCCGGCTCGGTGAGGTCGGGTTGGCCGCCGAGGACCGGGTGGCGCTCTGCCTCGGCCGCGGCGTCGACGTGGTGGTCGGCATCCTCGGCGTCCTCCGTGCCGGCGGGGCCTACGTGGCGATCGACGAGCACCTGCCGGCCGCGCGCCAGGCCCTGATGATCCGTGAGTCCGGTGCCACCGTGATCCTCACCGGACCCGGTCGGGCCGACCGGTTCACCGACGTCGCGGAGAAGACCCGGGTCGTCGAGTGGCACAGCGCGGACGCGGCCGGTGACCCCGGTCCGGTGCCGGCGGGCCCGGCGCCCGACAGCGCCGCCTGCCTGCTGTTCACCTCGGGCTCCTCCGGCATCCCGAAGGCGGTCGTGCTGGAGCACGCCGGGCTGGTCGCGTTCGCCGAGAACCCGGTCTTCGCGGGCCTCACCGCCGAGGACCGGACGGCGCACCTGTCACCGTTGGCCTTCGACGCCTTCCATTTCGAGCTGTGGGCCACCCTCGCCGCCGGCGCGGAACTGGTGGTGCTGCCCATGCTCAGCGACATGCTCGGCACGGACGTCCGCCGGGAGCTGCGGCGACGCCGGATCAGCGCGGCGCTGGTGCCGACGATGGGGCTCAACCATCTGGTCCGGGAGGACCGGGACACCTTCGGCTCGCTCCGGCTGCTCTACACCGGCGGTGACGTGCTGTCCCGGCAGACCTGCCTCGACGTGCTGGCCGGTGAGTTCGACGGCGTCTTCGTCAACCTGTACGGCCCGACCGAGGCCACCACCGCCTGCACCGGGTACGAGATCGCCGACGAGGACGCCGTCCGGGACGGGGTGCCGATCGGCTCGGCGCTGGCCGGCTGCCGGGTGACCGTCCGCCGTCCCGACCTGACCGAGGCGCCGGTCGGCGAGGTGGGTGAGCTGCACATCGGCGGGGTCGGCGTGGCCCGCGGCTACCTGGGCAGCCCCGACCTGACCGTGGACCGGTTCCGGCCCGATCCGGACGGGCCGCCCGGCGCCCGGCTGTACGCCACCGGCGACCTGGCCGTCCGCCGACCGGACGGCCTGCTGGAGTTCCGCGGCCGGGCGGACGACCAGGTGAAGATCCGCGGCTACCGGGTCGAGACGGGCGAGGTGGAGCGCGCCATCGCCCGGCACCCGCAGGTGGCCGAGGCCGCCGTGCTGGCCGGCGGCGAGGGCGACGAGCGGCATCTCGCCGCGTTCGTCGTCGCGCTGGAGACCGTGGCGCCCGCCCAGTTGCGCGCACACCTGGCCGAGTCGCTGCCCGACCACATGGTGCCCCGGGTGATCCTCCTGGTCGACCACCTGCCCGCCACCGACCACGGCAAGCGCGACCGGGAGCAGCTCGCCACCATGTTGGACGAGCACCGCAAGCGGGAGGAGAACCACGTGCCGCCGGCGACCGACTCGGAGCGGTACGTCGCCCAGGTCTGGGGCGCGCTGCTGGGCGCGGAGCGGATCAGCGCCGACGACGACTTCTTCGAGCTCGGCGGGCACTCGCTGCTGGCGTTCCGGGCGCAGCGGCGGATCCGGCGGGACCTGGGCGTCGATCTCGACTTCGGTGACCTGCTCAGCAACAGCCGGCTGCGCGACCTGGCCCGCCTGCTGGACTCGCAGCGGCAGGTCTCGGCATGACCGGTCGGACCACCACGGAGGTGGACCTCACCGACGTCGACCGCTTCGTCCGCGGTGAGCACCATCAGCTCCTCGCCCGGCTGCGGGACCAGGACGACCTGCACTGGAACCCGCTCGACAACGGCGGGTTCTGGGCGCTGACCCGCTACGACGAGGTCGCCGCGGCCTATGCCGACCATGCCGCCTTCAGCTCGGCGGGCGGGGCGATGCTGGGCGGCTCCTTCCGCAACGAGGTGGACACCGCCACCGGCCGGATGCTGGTGGCCAGCGACCCGCCCCGGCACCGGCTGCTCCGCCAGCAGATGCACGCCCTGTTCGCGCCGCCCGTGGTGGAGCGGGTCAGGGCGCAGATCGACACCCTGCTCGTGGCGGCCTTCGACCGGATGATCGACGACGGCGGCGGCGACTTCGCCGAGGACATCGCCATGGAACTGCCCGCCGGCGCGCTGATGGCGATGCTGGACGTCGGGCACGACGACGCCCTCCGGCTGGTGCGACTCACCCGCCGGATGATCGGTTTCCGGGATCCGCTGCTCGGCGCCCGGGGTGGTGACGAGCGCACCCACCTGGCCTCGATCCAGGGCCAGATCTTCGACTTCTTCGAGGACCTCGTGGACGACCGGCGGGGCGGTGACGGCGAGGACATGGTCAGCATCCTGCTGCGCGCACGGATCAACGGCCGTCCGCTACCGGACGAGGACGTGCTCTACAACTGCATGAACGTGGCCGTCGGCGGCAACGAGACCTCCTCCTACAGCGCCTGTGTGGGGATGGAGGCGCTGATGGCGCACCCGGACCAGTACGACCGGCTCCTCGACCGGCGGGAGGTTACCGAGCCGCTCATCGACGAGGTGCTGCGCTGGGCGTCCACCAACGCGTACGTGCAGCGCATCGCCACCCGCCAGGTACGGGTCCGCGATCAGGTCATCGAGCCGGGCGACGTGGTGACGCTCTGGAACGTGTCGGCCAACCGGGACGCGGCGCAGTTCGCCGCACCGGACACCTTCGACACCGACCGGACGCCGAACCGGCACCTGACCTTCGGACACGGCGTCCACCGCTGCATCGGGGCGGTGCTCGGCCGTACGGAACTGGACGCGGTCTTCGGCCACGTGGCCCGCCACCGGATCCGGCTGGCGCCCACCGCGCCGTCCACCCGGTTGCGGTCCAACTTCATCCTCGGCACGACCCGCATGCCGGTCGAGGTGCGCGGCGGCCACCGGGCCGCCGGCTGACGGCGGCGCCGGCAGGCCACGGCGCCGGCCGGTCGCGACAACAGGGAGGAGCGGACATGGAAGGCAGCACGGGGGCCGGTTCGCGGGAGAGCCGGGTACGCCGCTACTACGAGCTGGTGGACCGGCGAGCGGTGGCGGACCTGGTCGACCTCTTCGCCACCGACGCGGAGTACCACCGCCCGGGATATCCGCCGCTGGTCGGCAAGGACACCATCGAGCGCTTCTACCGTCAGGACCGCGTGATCGCCAGCGGCCACCACGCGATCGCGGTGCTGATCAGCGCGGCCGAGGGCGTGGCCGTGCACGGCGACTTCCGGGGCGAGCTGCGCGACGGCCGCCAGGTCGAGCTCCGCTTCGCGGACTTCTTCCGGTTCGCCGACGACGACTCCTTCGCCCGCCGGGACACCTTCTTCTTCGCGCCGCTGGTCTGAACCGTCCGGGCCACCGCCGGCCGGTCGGGCCGGCCGGCGGTGGCGGCGTCAGGACGCCCCGGTCAGCGCGGCGCAGAACCGTCCGAACTCGTCGAACACGGCTGCCGCCTGCGCGTCGGTGACGCCGTCGACCCGGCCGAGCTGCACCACCGTCCAGCCCTCGTCGGGTTGGGGGAACGCCTCGACCATCAGCTCGATGGACGTGCGCGGGGGGCGTACCCGGATCGGCGTGAGGGTGACGGCGGCGTCGAGCCGCGCCTGCGGTGGCGGCGTCTGCAGCACCGACCACGCCTGGAACCAGGGATGCCGGCCGCGCCGGGCGCCGAGGACGCGGACCAGCTCGTCGAAGGGCAGGTGGCCGTGGTCGAGGGCGGCGACGAGCTGGCCCCCGACCCGGGTGAGCAGCTCGCCGGGTGCCGCGCGTCGGACGTCCCGCAGGGGCAGCGCGAGCGGGTTGACCAGGTAGCCGATGAGGTCGTCGAGACCGGCCTCGGTCCGGCCGCTCGACACCGTGCCGAGACAGAGGTCGTCGACGTCGAAGACCGACGCCAGGGCGCGGGCCACCGCGGCGGTCAGGGTGCCGGCCAGGGGTACGCCGAGACGCCCGGCGACCGCACCGAGCCGGGCCACCGTCGCCGCGTCCACCGGGTGGACGAGATCCCGGCGGCCCGCCTCGGCGATCCCGGCCGGCGGCGCGGCCAGGAACGGCTCCGGCAGGTCCCGCAGCTGCTCGCGCCAGAAGGGGAGCAGCTCCGCGCGCCACCGCGGCAGGTTCAGCTGTTCCCAGCGGACCTGATCCCGATGGTCGCGGACGGGCTCGTCGACCGCTCCGCCGCCGCTGGCCCGGGTCCGGTAGTGCCGCGCCAGCTGCCGGACGAAGGACAGCTCCGACCAGCCGTCGAACGCGATGTGGTGGATGTGCAGGCACAGCAGGTGGCGGTCGTCGGCCAGGCGGCACAGCCGGGCCCGGACGGGCGGCCGGCTGTCCAGCTCGAACGGGTCGTCCCACCAGTCCGCGGTGACGCGCTCCGCGAGCACCTGCGGGTCGGTGCCGTCCGCCTCGACGGTCGACTCCTCGAGGACCAGCTCCACCTCGCGCTCGCCGAGCACCCGCTGCACGGGCAGGTCGTCCACCTCGGGGTAGACGGTCCGCAGCACGGGGTTGCCGCGCTGCACGTCGCGCAGCGCGTCCCGCAGCGGCCCCGCCCGCAGCGGCCCGACCAGCTCGTACGCGAGCACGAGCGTGTTGTCGGCGAGGCCGGGGCTGGTGAGTTCGGCCAGCCAGAACCGTTGCTGGGCGTGGTTCAGCGGGCTGAGGTCCGGATGGGTGGACGCCTCGATCGCCCCGGTGGGTGGCGTGGGCTCCGCCGTTGCCGTTGCCGTTGCCGTCGCCGTCGCCGTCGCCGTCGCCCCGGCCAGCCGGCCGAGGGTGCGGGACCGGTAGACGTCGGCCAGGGTGACCCGGCGGCCGGTCTCCGCGCCGATCCGGGCGGCGAGCCGGATGGCGTCCAGGGAGGTCATCCCCGCCGCCAGGAGGTCGTCCTCGTCGGTCAGGTCCGGCCGGCCCAGCTCCTGGCCGAGCAGCCGGGCCAGCGGGGACCGGGGGCCTTCCGGGGCGGGCGGGCGGGCCGCCGGCCCGGGGTCGAGCAGCTGCACCGCGGCGGCGTGGTCGACCTTGCCGTTGGCGTTCAGCGGCAGCCGCGCCACGTGCGTCACGAGCGCCGGCCGCATCGCCTGGATCAGCTGTTCCCGCAGGAAGCGGGTCAGCTCGGCCGCGTCGATCGGGTGGCCGTCCGAGGACGTGTAGAGGCAGCCCAGCCGCGCGTCCCGGGCGCCGTCGCCGGGCACCCGCAGGACGTGTGCCGAGGCGACGGCCGGATGGCGTTCGAGGACCGACTCGACCTCGCCGGGCTCGATCCGTACGCCACGGACCTTGATCTGACGGTCGGCCCGGCCGCGGAAGCGCAGGTTCCCCTCGTCGTCGACGACGGCGAGGTCGCCGGTGCGGTACCACGACCGGCCGTGCCGTTCGAAGAACCGTCGGGCCGTCTCCTGCGGGTCGTCCAGGTAGCCGAGCGCGAGCCCGTCCCCGCCGACCGCGAGTTCGCCGGTGGTGCCGGGCGACACCTCGGCGCCGTCCTCGTCGAGCAGGAGCACCGAGGTGCGCGGTACGGGCCGGCCGATCGGTACCTCGTCGGCACCCTCGGCCACGTCCTCGGGCCGGATCACGTGGGTGGTGGTGAAGATGGTGTTCTCGGCCGGGCCGTACCCGTTGACGACGTGCAGCCCGGGTGCTGCCGCGAGGACCCGGCGGACGTGGGCCGGCGACACCCGCTCGCCGCCGACCAGCAGCAGCCGCAGCCGCCGGAACAGGGCGGGGCGCTCGTCGGCGAACAGGTTGAACAGCGAACTGGTGAGCCACATGCTGTTGACGCCGAGGTCGAGGGCCGACTCCCAGGCGTCGACGTCGAGCACCGACCGCTCACGGGAGAGCAGGACGCACCGCCCGCCGTTGAGCAGCGGGGCCCACAACTCCAGCGACAGGCCGTCCCAGGGCAGGGGCGCCGCCTGGAGGAACACGCTGTCCTGGTCCAGCGGGATCGAGGGGTGGTTCACCAGCGTGCGGATCGTGCCGCGGTGCGGGGAGAGCGCGCCCTTGGGTTGACCGGTCGAGCCGGAGGTGTAGAAGACGCAGGCCGGGGCGCGGCCGTCGGCCTCGGGCGCAGGGAGCGGGTCGTGGGCGGTGTCCCGCCAGCGGGCCAGCTGCGTCCCGTCGACCACCGCCCGGGCCCGGCTGCGCGCGATGACGCTCCGCCTGCGTTCCGCCGGCCAACCGGGGTCGAGCGCGATGTAGCTGGCCCCGGCCCGCAGCACGCCGAGCAGGACGGCCACGAACTCCGGGCTGCGCTCCATCAGGACCGGCACGTGGTCGCCCTCGCCGACGCCGTCCCCCCGCAGCCCGGCGGCGATCCGCTCGGCCAGCCGGACCAGCTCCCCGTAGGTCGTCGAGCGGCCGTCCTGCTGCACCGCCACCGCGTCCGGGCGGCGGCGGGCGTGGTGGGCCACGACGACTTCCAACCGGTCACCGTGGACGTACGGGTCGCCCCGCCCGGCGCCGTCCTCCTCCGTGCCGACCGGCCCACCGGAGCTGCCGGACGTCCATCGCTCGTCCTGGGTCGAGTAGGGATCGATGCGCATGCGGGCAGCCTCTCACAGCGCTGTCCACGTCATGGTCCTGAGCGACAGGTCAACGGGGCGGCCGGCAATTGCGCCGGCCGGTCGCTGTCGTCAATGTCGACCGGAGCTTGACCTCTTCTGCCCGGTTCGGCAAGATGGCCCGGAACGACGGGGGAATTGGATATGTGCGTGTGGATACCGGTCAACGGCGACGTTCGGATGTCCATAGTGACGCACGCCATTTTCCTGGCCGCTGGTGCTGGTCGCGCGACGGATCGGTCGCCGTGTTCGTGATGTCGGGAGCGGCCTGATGGCGCTGGTCGTCTTCGACTGTTTCGACACCGTGGTGGTCTCGGCGCCCGACGCCCCCCGCGCAGAGCACTGGGCCGGTCTGTTCGCCCGGCACCTGGGGATCCCGGTGGCCCGCGCCCAACGCGCGATCTATCCCATGATCACGAGCTGTCTGGGAGACGGCGCGATGAACCTCGCCACGGAGGACGTGCTGCGACGCACGCTGTGCCGGGGAGCCGATGCACCGTCGCTGTCGGAGGCTCTCGCCGCGCTGTGGACGGCGGCCGGGAACGCCGACGGCCGGTACACCGCCGCGCCCGGGGTGGCCGGGCTGCTGGCCCGCCTGCGTGCCGAGGGGCACACGCTGCGCCTGCTGTCGAACTGCATTCTCACCCGCGAGCAGATGACGCACCTCCTGCGGGACCTCGACCTGTTCGAGCCCTTCGACGAGCTGCACCTGTCCAGTGAGGGCGTCGGTAAGAAGCCCGACCCGGCCTTCTTCCGGCGGGCGGCGACCGGCGTCTGGGACAGGATCGTCATGGTCGGTGACAGCGTCGAGATCGATCTGACGGCCGCCGGACAGCTCGGCTGGGACACCGTCGACGTGCTCACCGAGCCGGACCCGTGGGGGGCGGTCCTCGACCGCGCAGCCGGTGCCGGATCATCGTCAACTCCGCTTCCCGAGAAGGTGGGCAGATGCAGCTGACGCAAGCGCTCCAGCGGCGTGCGCTGGAGCGCCCCTCCCGGATCGCCCACCGGGTGGCGGGCGGGTGCGCGTTGTCCTACGGCGAGTGGTGGCAGCGGGCCGAGGCCCTCGCCGCCGATCTCTCCGACACCCTGTCGCCGGGGGCCCGGGTGGGGCTCGCCTTCGCCCGGCCCGAGGCCGCCGACGCGGCGGTGGCCCTCCTCGCCGTGTGGCTGGTCGACGCGGTGCCGGTCCTGCTGCCGGCGGATCGATCGGCCCACTCGGTCGTCTCCGAGGGGCTCGGGCTCGTCGGTGCCCTGGGTGGTTCCGGGTGGGCCTGGCGGCGTTCCGTGGACCGTACCCCCGACCCGTACGTCGGGCCGGACGAGCACCGTGACGCCGCCATCGTGCTCACCTCGGGCACCGAGGGAATGCCGAAGGCGGTGGCGATCCCGCTGTCCGACCTCTTCCGTGACCTGCCGGAGCGCTGGTCCGACCAGGTCATGGTCAACCTCTCCCCGCTTTACACCGGCGACGCCCTGGGCAACCTGACGGCGCCGTTGCTGGACGGGCGGCAGGTGGTGACCCTCAACGGTGTCACGGGCGAGAGCTTCTGGAACGCGGTCGAGGAGTACCGGCCCACCTATCTCAAGCTCGTCCCCTCCATGGTCAGGCTGCTCGACGGATCGGGCACGCCCGAGGCGGCGGCGTCCGTCACCCGCATCGGCCTGGGGTCGGCGGCGATCGGCGTGCCGGAGATCGCCAAGCTCCGCGCGATCTTCCCGAAGGCCCAGATCCACGCCGACTACTCCAGCACCGAGTCCGGGCGGGCCGCCCTGATCTGCCGCGTGGACGACTACGAGTCGACGGGCTGGGCGGGCGAACTGGGGCCGGCGTGCTTCGGCAGCGAGGTCCGTCTCGTCGACGAGGACGGCTCGGTGATCGAGCAGCCGGGCCGGCCTGGTGAGATCCACCTGCGGCCGGCCGGTGGCCGTACCCGTCGCCTGATCGCCCTGCCGGGCCAGGCGCCGCGGCGCTCCGCCGGCGTCTGGGTGCCGATGGGCGACATCGGCGAGTACGACGACCAGGGGCGGTTGTGGTTCCGGTGCCGCAGCTCGGAAGTGGTCAATGTCGGCGGCGAGAAGGTGTCGCTACCGGACATCGAGGCGGCCCTGCGGGAGATCCCCGGGGTCGGGGAGGCGGCGACGGCCGCGGTCGCGCATCCCGTTCTCGGCTCCGCGGTCGCCGCTCTGATCGTTCCGACGGCCGGCACCGACACCGGGCGGATCCGGGACGAGGTGGCCCGTCGCTTCCGGGGCGCCGATCGTCCCTGCCGGGTCGGCTTCACCGAGCGGATTCCGCTCAACGGCACGGGCAAGGTGTCCCGCTCCGACGTCGCGAGGCTGGTCACGGACTCACCGCAGCCGGTGGCCCCGGTCACCGAGGACGCCTTCCTGGCGACGGTCCGCGCGTCGCTCGGCGCGGATCTCTCGCTCACCGATTCGGTCGACGACTCCGGCGCGTCGTCACTCAACATCATCCTGTTGTGCGTGGATCTGGAGTGGAAGTTCGGCGTCCTGCTCGACACGTTCGACGTGCTCTCCGCGCCGTCGTTCGCGGACCTGCTGGACGTCGCCCGGGAACGACAAGCCGAGACCGCGCCCGTGTGACCGCCACCTGCCACCGGCCGAGGTGGACGACGGCGCCTCCCGCCGTCCCCGCCCCATCCGACATGTCGCCCGCAACCGCCCTCGGCGCACGATCCTGGGAAACGCCCTGATGCCTGAGCAACTGCCGTACCTGTCCGGCTTCGCCGTCGCCCTCGGCGACCGGCAGGCGATCGGCGACACGTCGGACCCCGACGTCCGCGCCGAGGCCGAGGCCCTGCAGCGGGCCGACCTGCGCCACTACCGGCAGGCCGAGGAGGACCTCCTCGCCATGGCGGCGCGCTGCGTGAAACAGACCCTCGGGTACGCGGGGGAGCGGCTCCCGGTCACCGCCGCCGTCTACACGTCGGACACGTTCACCGCCAGGAACCCGTCGAAGGCGCTGCGGACGCTCCTCGCCGGCTCCGGTCTCGACGACGTCGACGGGTGGGTGGTGGGCGGGCGTGAGTGCGACAACCTCTACCTGGCTGTCTCCGCTGCGGAGGCCCGCCTCCGGGCCGATGACCGCCGTGCCGGCGTCCTGGTCGTCACCGCCGACCAGGTCACCCGGGGAACTCGACTGAACCAGGACGCGCGGACCGTGATGAGTGACGGTGCCGCGTCCTGTCTGGTGTCGTGGGACAGCACCGGCCCCGCCGTACGGCTGCGCGCCATGGCGGCGCTGCCTGTCTCACCGCCGGCCGGAGCGCCACCCCTGATGCGCGCCCGTCACCACGTGACCGCGCTGCGGGCGCTCAGTGACCAGGTCTTCGACGCGGCCGGTCTGCACCGGGAGCAGTGCGCCAAGGTGGTCACGAGCAATGTGGGGCTGAACGTCGCCCAGATGTTCCGGGCCGCGGTGGGCGGCCGGCAGACCGCGCTGTACCGGCCGGCGGCGAAGGACGTGGGGCACTGCTTCTCCGCCGACGCCCTGCACACCGTGGGCCTGCTGCTCGAGGAACCGGAGACGGCGGTCGGCGACATCGTGCTCGTGGTCGCGACCAGTCCCCACTCCTGCTCCCTCCTGTTGCTCGAGGTGGCCGGCACCGGTCCGGCGTGAGCGGACGGGCCGCGGCGCCCGTGAAGAGACGTACCGTGTACCAGCACATCGAACAGGCACCGTCCAGTCGGGAGAAGCGAGTTGCTACAGGTCTCCGAAGACTTTCGCAAGATGATCGTCGAGCGGGAAGGAGAGCCCGGCCGGACGTGGATCGACCAGCTCCCAGCGACGGTCGCCGGGCTGCTCGAGAAGTGGGAGCTCCACCAGGACGGGCCGCCGCTCTACGGGATGTGCGCCGTCGTCCTGCGGGTGCGGACGGCGAACGGCGGGCGTGGCGCGCTCAAGGTGGGCTGGATCGACGACGAGACCCGCGCGGAGTCGTTGGCGCTGCAGACCTGGGCCGGCCGCGGTGCGGTCTCCGTGCTGCGCTCGGACGAGGCGTCCGGCGCCATGCTGCTGGAGCGGCTGGACGAGCAGCGGACCCTGCACGACGTACCGATCGAGCAGGCGCTCGACATCGCCGCCGCGATCCTGAAGGACCTGCGGGTCCCGGCCGTCGCCGGCCTGCGGAGCACCAGTGACACCGCCGCCCGCTGGAGCGGGGAGTTCCTCGAGGACTGGGAGCGACTCGGCAGACCGTGCGACGAGGCGCTGCTGACGTCCGCCGTGCAGCTGTGCAAGGAACTCTCGGTCCCGCCCGCCGAGCCGTCGCTGCTGCACGGCGACTTCCACTACGCCAACATCCTCGGCCGTGGCGAGGACGGCTGGGCCGCCATCGACCCGAAGCCGCAGAGCGGCGATCCGGCGTACGAGGTGGTGCCGCTGCTGCGCAACCGCTGGAGCGAGATCCGTGGCGGTGACGCGACGAACGCCACCGTCGAGCGACGGATGGAACGGTTCGCCGAGGTGGCAGTCCTCGACCTCGCCACCACGTACAAGTGGTGCCTGGTACGCAGCGTGGACGATGCGCTGTGGTTCCAGGAGAACGGATACGCCGACCTGGCGGAGATCTCGTGGGACATCGCCAGGTCGATGTTCGAATCCCTGTGACCGGCGGGCCGCCGGTCCTCGTGTGAGATCCGATCTGGAGAGAGGAACATCGTGGAAGAACGGGACGTCCGATCCGCGGTGATCGCCGCGATCACCGATGTCATGGCGAAGGAACCGTTCGACGACAAGGCGGACCTTCAGGAGCAGGGCATGACGTCCATCGAGATGGTGAGCCTGATCGTCACCCTCGAGGACCAGTTGGGTGTCGCCATCCCGGACGACCTGTTGGATTCGGCGAACTTCGGGAGCATCGAACGGATCATCGCCACCGTGCGGCCCCTGCTGCCGGCATAGCGCGCGAGGCCTTCGACCGGCCGGCTCATTCCGACGAGGACGGGCCGCCGGGTCCGACGAGACGAGGGAAACGACTCGAGAATGAAGGAATCCTTCGGCGCTCTGGTCGAGCGTCCGTTCCGGCTGATGTGGATCGGCGTCACAAGTTCGGCGGTCGGCGACGCGACGATCGGCGTCGCGCTCGTCTTCGCCGTGCTGTCCGTTGGCGGCTCGGCCACCGATCTCGGTGCGATCCTCGCCATCTCCACCATCGTCCGGGTGCTGCTGTTGATCTTCGGCGGCGCGCTGGCGGACCGGATGTCGCGCCGGCTGCTCATGGTCGGCAGCGATCTGTTCATGCTGGCCGTCCAGGCCGGCCTCGGCCTGATCCTGCTCACCGGCCGCGGCAGCGTGGCGATCCTGATGGTGGCGTCGGTGTGTGCCGGCGCCGCGTCGGCGGTCTCGAAGCCGGCGTTCACCGGCCTGGTCCCGCAGACGATCAGCAAGCCTCGGCTGCAGCAGGCCAACGCGCTCATGGACATGTCCCGCAGTGGCGCCGAGATCCTCGGGCCGGCGTTGACCGGTCTCGCCATCGCCACCACCTCCGTCGGCTGGGTGTACCTGGTCGACGCGCTCAGCTACGGCATCAGTGCCCTGGCGTTGAGCCGCCTCTCCCTGCCGCCGATCGTCCGCACCGAACGCAACACCTTCCTCACCGACCTGGTGATCGGTTGGCGGCAGATGGCCTCGAGAACCTGGTACTGGGTGGCGCTGTGCGGCCACGCGGTGTGGAACCTCGGCTCGGTCGCGTTCTGGGTCCTCGGCCCGATCATCGTCGCGAAGGAAGCGGGAGGGGCGTCGAGCTGGGGCGCGGTCGCTGCCGCCATGGCGGTGGGTGCGCTGCTCGGTGGAGCGGTGGCGCTGCGCCTGCGGCCGCGCCGGCCGCTGGTCGTCGGACACCTCGCGTTGCTGCTCACCGGCCTGGGTATCGCCTCGCTGATCGGACCGGCCCCGGTGGTCCTCACGATCGTGGCCGCGCTGATGGGTGCCGCGGGTGTCGCCTTCGTCAACAACGTCTGGACGACGGTGGTGCAGCGACTCATCCCGGAGGAGGTGCTCTCCCGGGTCAGTTCCTACGACTGGCTCGTCTCCTTCACCATCGCACCCTTGGGCTACGCCCTGGTCGGGCCGCTGTCCGACCATATCGGCCGCTCCACCACCCTGGAGATCGCGCTCGGCGTCATCGTGCTGGGAGTGGTCATGATCCTGATGGTGCCGAAGATCCGTCAGCTGCGGCAGGGCCCCGACGGGGAACTCTTCGGATGGCCCGAGCACCAGGTCGCCACCGAGCCTGCCACGGCGGGCGCGACCGCGAGCGGTGGCACCGTTCGCGGCGACTGACCGGGTCGTCGGCCCGCGGTCCGGGCTGTCGAGCCCGGCAGCCCGGACCGCCCGCCGACAGCGACCCGCCCCCCGTCCTCGTCGCCCCCGTCAGCCGGCTTCCTGGGCCTGCAGGGCCCGTCCCCGTCCCGGTACGGCTGCGACGGAGCCGCCCCGCCGGACCTCCGACCGGGCGAGACGAACCCAGACCCGTTTGCCGCCCTCGCCCAGGTCCTCGACCCCCCACGCCCGGCAGACGGCCTCGATGATCCTCAGGCCCCGGCCGCCGTCACCGTCGGGGTCACGGTGACGCGGTACGACGGCCGAGCCGTCCACCGCGCAGATGGTGACCTCGTCGCTGCGGCTGTGCAGGTGCAGGCTCAGGCAGCCGCCGCCGTGCCGCACGGCGTTGGCCACCAGCTCGTTGGTGACCAGCACCGCGTCACCCACGTCCTGGCGGTCCGCGAACCCCCACCCCACCAGGGTCGACTCGACCACCCGGCGGGCGGCAGCGAGAGCACCGGATCCGACCGGAAGATCCAGGTACGCGGTCATCTCGTCCACAGCTCGGCCCCGTCGTTCGATGTCAGTCGTCCTGACTGACGCGACCCCTACCCTCGTCCGGAGCAGGCAAAACTTGCCGTACCGCAAGGGTGTGCCCGGCGTGTCGACCAGCCGGTCGGTCCGTTCAGTCGGCGCCGACGCGCAGCCAGAACGACGCGGGCAGGAACTGTTCGGTCAGCCCGAGCCGGTGCCACAGCGGGGCCGCCACCTCCCGCAGTTCCGGGTCGCCGGCCACGAACGCGTTCGGCAGTTCGATCCGCCAGCGCTCCGGCGCGGCGAGCAGGAACGCGGCCAGCAGGTACTGCTCGTTGTAGTGCCGGTGCCGCCACTGCGGCGGATAGTCGCGGGGCAGCATGATGTCGTGCACCTGCACCAGCACCCCGGGACGCAGCCGCGGCAGCACCTCGAAGAAGAAGACCGTCACGTCGGAGCCCATGAAGCTGCGGTGCGAGCCGTCGAAGAAGAGCACGTCGCCCGCTTCGAGGGTGTCGAAGACGCTCAGGTCGGTACGCTCCAGCGGGCTGCGGACCACCTCGTCGCAGAGCACGTCGACGCTCGCCCGGGGTGCCGGGTCGATCGAGGTGATCCGGGTCCGCAGGCCGTGGTCCCGTACCGCCCGGCGGGCGAACTTGGTCGAGTTGCCCGAGCCGATCTCGACGTAGCGCCTCGGGTTCCGTTCGGCCAGGAAGCCGTAGAGGGCCAGCGCGTCCAGCGGCGGCAGCCAGCCGTTGACCCAGTACGGCGAGCCGGAGTCGAGGTCCCCGCGCAGCGGTACGGCGGCGAGCCGGTCGGCGTGCGTGAGGAACCGCCGCAGGGTGTCGACGTACGCCTCCCGTCGCCGGTCGAGCAGGGCGGTGAGGGCGGGGTGGTCGGGGCGGCCGTAGCCGAAGCGCGGCTCGGGCCGGACCGGGAAGTCCACGAAGAGCGGCCGGCGCAGCCCGAACGCGGACAGCACCAGTCCGTGCAGCAGCGGTCGGCGCTCGAGGCGGGCCAGGGGTCCGGCGAGGAACGGCAGGGTGGAGAGCACCTCGACGCCGGAGGCGGTGCTCAACGCGCTGCGCAGCCGGCGGGTCGCGCCGCGCAGCCCGCCGCCGGTGACCCGGGGCGGGGCCGGCAGCCGGTCGGAGGGCAGGTCGGTGGCGGTCATGAGGGCGCTCCTTCGAGGTGGTCGGTGGAAGTCGGGCGGGGTAGCGGGCCGGCGGCACCGGCCGGGCCGGCGGGAGTCGGCCGGGACAGCGGGTCGGCGGGATCGGGCGGGTCGGCGGGATCGGGCGGTTCTCCAGGGCCGGTCGGGCGGCGGCCGGTGGCCGCGAGCAGGGCGAGCACGACGGCGGTGGAGCCGATGTCGCCGACGGTGAGCAGCACCCGGCTCAACGCGACGAGGGTCACCAGGTCGGGGCCGCCGACCAGGGCGGCCACGGTGAGCGCGAGCGCCACCTCGCGGACGCCCAACCCGGTCGGCAGCACCACGGCGCAGAGGCCGGCGACCACGGAGAGGGCGAAGCCGCCGACGCCCAGCGGCAGCGCCGCACCGGTATCGGCCCCGAGGGCGACGGCGAGCACGGTGACGTGCAGCCCGCTGATCAGCCAGCCGAGCACCATCAGCCCGGTCGCCCTCAGCAGCGTCGGACGGCCGGGCAGCAACGGTCCGGCGTCGCCGCGGCGCAGTAGCCGGGCCGCGGCCCCGAGCAGCCGGGCGAGCAGGCCCGGGGCGAGCACCGGCGCCGCGGCGGCCAGGCCGGCCGGCAGCAGCAGCCACCACCAGGGACTCCGCGCGACCAGCCAGGGCAGCGCCAGGACGCCGACCAGCACACCCGAGACGGCGGCGAGGCCCTGGCTGGCCAGGAACGCGGCGGCGAGCCGGGCCGGCGGCTGGCGCAGCGGTCAGGCCATGGCGGCGTGCGCCACCGTGGGCCACACCCCGCCGGGCAGGTAGCGGGTCAGGCCGGCGAGGAAGTAGACCCGGGTGGCGTCGCGCAGCGACAGCCGGGTGCCCAGCCCGGCCAGCAGCACCCGCCAGCCGACGAAGCCGGGCACCCCGCCGACCGCCGCGAGCACCCCGGCGGCGAGGGCGGCGCCCAGCCGACGGCCCGCAGGCTGTCAGCCATGCCGTGCCGCACCCGCCACACCTGCCAGCCGAGGAAGGCCAGCACCGCGGCGTAGCCGACCACCCGCACCGCCCCGAGGACCCGGGCCCGGTTCACCGGGCACCACCGAGCGAGAGCCGGACGTCCTGCATCCGGTGGTCGGACATGTCCCCGGCGTCCCGCAGCCGGTAGCGGTGCACCGTCCAGTCGGGGGAGACGAACGTCCAGTCCAGCCGCCACCAGCGCCGCCCGGCGATCGTCCACGACGTCGGGTACGCCGACCCGCTGGCCCGCCCGGCGTCGGTGAGCCGGTCGGTGAGCCGGCGCAGGTCGGCCATGGCGGGGCTGGTGTTGAGGTCACCGGCGACCAGCACCGGGTTCGGGTTGCGGTCGAGGTCCGCGGCGAGCGCCCGGTACTGCGTCTCCCGGCGCTGGAAGAACTCGTGCCGACGCCGGTAGAACAGCTCGCGCAGCGGACTGCTCAGGTCCAGCGGCACCAGGATGTGCGTGTTGTAGACCGACACGGTCCGGCCCCGCACGAGCAGGTCGGTACGGAGCGACTTCACCTCCCAGTAGTCGGTGCGCCAGTCGGAACCGGCCGGTGGATCGGCCGGCAACGCGACCACCCCGACCACCGGGAACCGGGTCACGGTGACCAGTTCGCCGCGCAGCACCACCTGGTAGCCGGGGAACTCGCGGCGCAGCCGGGCCAGGTCGGCGTCGCGTCGCGCCGGGTCGTCGTCCGGCTTGTACTCCTGGAGCAGGTAGATGTCGGCGTGCCGGCCGGTCAGCGAGCGGTAGAAGACGTCCGGGTCGTCGGTGGCGTTCCACACCGTGGTGTTCCACGAGACGAGGTGCAGCGCGTCCGGTGGGGCGGGCGGCGGGGTGGTCAGCACCGCCGGGTTGAGCCCCGCCAGGTCCCCGCCGAGCAGCAGCCCGGCCACCGCGAGCAGCGCCACCCGGGCGCGGAACCCGCGGGCGAGCAGGCCCAGCACCAGCAGCAGGACCGGCACGCCGACGAACGCGACCGGCGGGACCAGCTCCGGCGCCAGCCACAGCCACCAGCGGCCACTGAGCAGCCGGTGCGCCACCACGAACGCCAGCCACGCCCCGGCGAGCGCGGTCACCGTCCGCCCGACGCGGACCCGTACCCGGCGGCCGGCCGGGCCCGGCCGGCTGTGCACCGGGGCCGGGTCGACGGGGGCCTGCACGGCGGTCACGCGGCCACCGCCGGCTCCTCGTAGAGGCGGCGGAACCGGCGCGAGAGCAGCCACTGGACGAGGCCCACCGCCACCCCCACCCCGATGGTGAGGCTCACCACCAGGTGCAGGGCGGCGAAGGCGACCGTGTAGCGCAGGCCGCGCGCCGCGCGCACGTAGCGGTACATCCGGGCGTCGCGCAGCAGCCACAGCGCCAGCAGCAGCAGCGGTACGGCGGCCCACCCCGGACCGGCCAGCAGGGGCAGCGGCACGGTGGCGGCGGCCAGCCAGGACGCCAGCCCGGTGCCCGACTCGGTGGAGGTGACCACCCCCACCACCCGGCGCCGGTGCAGGAAGAACGGGATGTGCACCCGCGTGCGGGTGAACACCTTGCCCAGCGCGATCCGCAGCGTCGCGTCGTCGTCGTGCCGGCCGATCACCCGGCTGGTCATCCGTACCTCGTACCGGGCGGTGAGGCGTTCGCTGACGTCGGCGCCCTCGCTCTGGGTCAGTCGCGGGTTGAACGGGCCCACCTCGGCCCAGATCCGGGCCGGCACGGCCAGGATCGCGGTGGACAGGAAACCGGTGATGCTCCCCTCGGCGACGTGGAAGTACCAGTGCCGGTACAGGTTGCGGTAGTCCTTGGTGAAGGTGCCGTCGATCAGCGGGACCGTGTCGTAGTTCCCGCAGACCGCGCCGACGCCCGGCTCGGCGCGCAGGATCGCGACCGCGGTGGCGACCGCGTCCGGCGCCAGCGCCACGTCCGAGTCGACGAACATCAGGACCTCGCCGGTGGCGGCCTCCGCGCCGACGTTGCGCGCCACCGAGGGTCCGCTGTTGACCGGCGTACGCAGCAGCCGCACGCCGGGGAAGGACCGCGCGACCGCCACCGAGTCGTCGGTGCTGTGGTCGTCGACCACGATCACCTCGACCGGCCGGTGGGTCTGCCGGGCCAGGGCCGCCAGACAGAGTCGCAGGGTACGGGCGTAGTTGTAGTTGGGCACGATGACCGAGACGAGGGGGGCGGAGACGGCCACCACCTCACCTTCCTTTCGTCGAGTCGAGGGGACGGGCGGCGGTACGCGACGACGGCCCGAACGACGGGTCCAACGTGGCCCGGACCAGCCCCACCACGGCACCGGTGATCAGCGCGACGTTGACCAGCAGGTGCACGCCGAGGGCCTGGACGCAGAACCCGGTCCCGCCGGACCGGCGCAGCAACGCCACCAGTGGTGGGTCGGCGGCGGTGAAGAGGGCCAGGCAGGCCGCCGGCACCGCCGGCCCGTACGGGCCGAGGAACGCGGCCGGCAGGGTGAGCACGGTCAGCCCGGCGGCGAGTACCCCGACGGTGGGGTTCAGCGCCAGGCCCCGGCGGCGGTAGCGGTTGCGCAGCGACCAGGGCAGCAGCTGGGCCCGACGGTACTGCTCACCGAGCAGGGGCAGCAGCCGGTCCGCCTCGTCGTGCCAGCCGACGACGGTGTCGGTGAGCCGGATCCGGTAGCCGGTCAGCAGCCGCTCGCTGTACTCGTCGTCCTCGGCGCTGCGCAGGTTCTCGTCGAACGGGCCGAGTTCCCGCAGCACCGCCCGGGGGACGGCGGCGAGCGCGAACACGGCGGTGTCGACCGGTCCGACGGCCCGGGTCAGCGCGGAGTGCAGGTGCAGCACCCGGTACCGCTCGACGGGGCCGTCGTCGATCAGCGGCGTCGGGGCGTAGACGCCGTAGACGCAGCCGCACCGCGGATCGTCGGCCAGCACCGCCAGGGCGTTGCCGATCGCGTCCGGCGCCAGCGCGACGTCGGAGTCGACGAAGAAGACCACCTCGCCGGTGCTGGCCGCCACCCCGGCGTTGCGGGCGGCGGACACCCCGCCGTTGACCGGCTGGGCCAGCACCCGTACCCCGGCCGAGGCCGCCACCGCCCGCGACCCGTCGGTGCTGCCGTCGTCGACGACCAGCACCTCCACCGGCGGGTGGGTCTGCGCCGCCACCGATTCCAGACAGCGGCGCAGTGTCTTCGCGGCGTTGTACACCGGGATCACCACCGAGACGGTCGGTAGCTGGCTCATGACGCCTCCGGCAGTGAGATCAGCGTGGTCTGGGTGCGGTGGTCGGAGAGCCCGTGCGGATCGCCCAGCGCGTACCGGTGCGCCCGCACGGCGGGCGAGGTCAGCGTCCAGTCCAGCCGCCAGGCCGCGGGCAGCCGACCGGCCGGCCAGCTCGTCGGGTACCCGTCCGATCCGGCGTCCGCCGCGTCGCGCAGCCGGTCGCGCAGCCCGCGCAGGTCGCCCATGGCGGGCGTGGTGTTGAAGTCCCCGGCCACCAGCACCGGGTTCGGGTTGGCGGCGACGTCCGCGCCCAGCCCGGCCAGCTGCGCCCGGCGGGCCGCGTCGCGCTCCCGCACGAACGCCAGGAAACGCGCCGGCGCCAGGTTCACCTGCACCGGCAGGTGCACGTTGTACGCCGACAGCACCCGGGCACCCACCCGCAGGTCGGTGCGGAGCACCTTGGCGGTGGTGAAGACCCGCCCGAAGTCGGTGTCCGGGCCGGCCGCGACGTCGGGACCGATCGCCGGCTGCCCGACCACCGGGAAGCGGGACAGGGTGAGCAGCTCACCCCGGGCCACCACGGTCCAGCCGGGGAACGCGCGGCGCAGCCGGTCCGGGTCGGGGACGGGCCGGGCGCCGGCCAGCCCGGCGGCGGCGTCCCAGTAGAGGTGCTCCTGCAGCAGGTAGACGTCGGCCCGCAGGGCGACCAGGAACCGCAGGAACGCCTCCGGATCGTCGTCCTGGTCCCAGTAGCCGGTGTTCCAGGCGACCACCGTGAGCGCCCCCGGCGGCGGGGCGGGACGGGACGCGAAGGCGTACCGGTTGAGGCCGGCGTCGGGCAGGCCGAGCACGAGCGCGGTGGCCGCCGCGGCCAGCACCGTCACCGCCGGCCGACCGGGCAGCGGCCGGCGCAGCGTCCGCGCCGCCGCCACGGCCGCCGCCAGCGCCACCGGCACCAGCAGGTACGCGGCCGGCGGTACCAGGTCCGGCAGCAGCCAGAACCACCAGCGCCCGGTCAACGCCCGGTGCGCGGCGGTGAGGAGCAGCCAGCCCAGCGCCGCCGCGTACACCAGCCGGGTGGCCCGGCACCACCGGCGCGGCGCACCGGCCGGCGTCGCCCGCGGGTCGGTCGGGTCGGCGAGCACGGTCATGCCGGCACCCGGTCGGCCGGGCGCGGGCCGCCGGCGTAGAGGTCGCGGAAGGAGCGGGAGCAGAGCCACTGCACCGCCCCGGCACCCGCCCCGGCGGCGATCGCCAGGTTGATCAGCCACTGCACCCCGACGAACGCGACCAGCAGTCCCGGGCCGCGCCGCCGCGCCACGAACCGGTACATGCCGACGTCACAGGCGAGGAACGCCGCGACCGCCGCCAGCGACGCCAGCGCTCCCGCCGGCCCGACCAGCAGCGGCAGCGGCAGCGCCACCGTGCCGAGCAGCGCCGCGACGGCGGCCCACATCCGGGCCGCGGTCTCGAAGCCCTGCGCGGCGCGACGGCGGTGCGCGTAGAGCGGCATCCGCAGTCGACTGCGGTGGAACACCTTGCGCAGCATCGGCCAGAGCCGGTCGTCGTCCCGGTGCCGACCGTGGATGGCGTCGGTGAGCCGGATCGGGTACCGGCCGGCGAGCCGCTCGCCGTACTCGACCTCCTCGGTCTGCCGCAGTCCCTCGTGGAACGGGCCGATCTCGGCGAACACCCGGGCCGGCATGGCGCAGATCGCGGTGAACAGGAAGCTGACGTCGCCGAGCGAACTGATCCGCCACCAGTGCGCCTGCAGGCACCGGCACTCCTGCACCAGGCTGTCGCGGACCAGCGGCACTTCGTCGAGGG
The DNA here is from genome assembly GCF_022747945.1 of Micromonospora sp. R77. Lineage (NCBI taxonomy): Bacteria > Bacillati > Actinomycetota > Actinomycetes > Micromonosporales > Micromonosporaceae > Micromonospora > Micromonospora sp. R77. Next base: position 6,723,408 of record NZ_JALDST010000001.1, on the reverse strand, counting down.
TGCCGCAGACCGCGCCGGCCGCCGGGTCGTCGGCCAGCAGCCGTACCGCCCGCTCCACCGTGTCCGGGGGCAGTTCCACGTCGGAGTCGACGAAGAGCAGGATCTCGCCGCGGGCCCGGGCGGCGCCGACGTTGCGGGCCAGCGCCGGGCCGCCGTTGCGGGGGGTGGACACCACCGGTACGCCGAGCGCCTCGGCCACGGCCACCGAGTCGTCGGTGCTCCGGTCGTCCACGAAGACGATCTCGGTGGCGGGATGGGTCTGGGCGAGCAGCGCCGGCAGGGTCAACGGCAGCGAGTTCGCGTGGTTGTAGTTGGGCACGACGACGGAGACCGTCGGGGTGTGCGCGGGCATTGCTCTCCTTCGGGCGGGCGCCGGTGCGGCGTCAGGACAGGGTGGCGGCGTACAGGGCGCCGAGGGCGGTCGCCCACAGCACGGCGGCGACGACCACCGCGCGGTCGCGCAGCAGCAGCCGGACGGGATCGCCGGCGGCCCGCCGGACCAGGGCCAGCTGGAGGTAGCGGGACATCAGGTAGAGAACGAACGGGGTGGACAGCAGCATCGCCGCCTCCCCGTACGGGTCGAACGGGGCCTCCGTACGCACCCAGACCAGTCCGGCGGTGACCGCCAGCACGCCGGTGAGCTGGAGCAGGTGCCCGGCCAGCTCGACCGACCAGCCGCGCAGCGCCGGCCGGTGGGCGACCCCGCCGTCCAGCAGCTCCTGGCGGCGCTTGCCGACGATCAGCACCAGACAGCCGGCGAAGACGGTGATCAGCAGCCACGCGGACACGTCGGCCCCGACGGCCAGGTGACCCTGCACCGCGCGGAGCACGAACCCGGTGGCGACCACACCGGCCTCGACCAGCGGGACGTGCTTGAGGCCCCGGCTGTACCAGACGTTCAGCGCCAGGTACGCCAGCACCGGCCAGGTCGGCCCGACCAGACCGGCGGCCAGCAGCAGGCCGAGCAGGAGCAGCAGCACCAGACAGCAGGCGTACGCCAGCGGCACCGGCACCCGGCCGGAGGCCACCGGACGGTGCCGCTTCACCGGGTGGTGGCCGTCCCGGTGCCGGTCGGCCACGTCGTTGCCGACGTACACGGCCGACGCGGCGAGCACGAAGGCGACGACGGACCAGCCCAGCCGGGCCAGTCCGGCCGGGTGCCAGGAGAGCGGGTCGAGCAGCGGCAGCGGGACGACCAGCAGGCTCTTGATCCAGTGGGTGGGGCGCAGCAGGCGGACCAGGTCCACCACCAGGCGGGCCCGGCGGGCCGGCGGCGGTGACACGGCCGCGACGGCGGCGGGGGCGGAGTCGAGGAGGGGCATCGGTCCGCCCGCCCTAGAAGAAGATCTTCGCGAGGGAGAGGGCACCCTGCCGCCAGGGTTCCCGGCTGGTCCGCCCGGCCCCGGTCGACGCGCCGGCGTCCCGGTTCGCCCGCCACCACGCGTAGGTGCCGAGGATGGCGTCCCGGTTGGCGAGCCGGGGCGTGAAGCCCAGCCGCTCCCGTGCCTTGTCGATGCTGACGTACGAGTCGGCCCGCAGCTTGTGCAGCAGCCGTCCGTACACCGGGGAGAGTCCGCTGCGTTCCAGCGCGCGCAGGGCCGCGAGCGCCGGCCCGGCGGGCAGGCCGACCACCCGCCGGCCGTGCCCGGCGGCGTCGAGCACCGCCTGGAAGTCCTCGCGGAGCGTGCCGAACTCGGCCGCGCCCAGGTTGTAGGTGTCCCCGGCCACGTCGTCCGGGGCGGCGAGCACGGTCAGCACCGCGTCGACCAGGTCCTCCACGGCGAACATCTGCACCCGGACGTCACCGCGCCCGAGCACCGGGAAGTTGCGGCCCTCCTCGGCCCACTCGAAGAGCATCGCGAACAGGCCCATCCGGCCCGGCCCGAGGAAGGTCTTGGGGCGCAGCACCGGTACGCACATGCCGTCCGCGCGGAACCGCTCCACCAGCAGCTCCGCCTCGACCTTCGCGCGGGTGTACGCGTCGACCGGCTCACGGGGATGGTCCTCGGGGGTCGGCACGAGCCGGGGCAGGCCGTACACGGCGGTGGAGGAGATGTGCACGACCCGGGGCACCTGCACCCGGCGGGCCGCGCCGAGGACCGCGTGGGTGCCGTCCACGATGATCGACCGGATCATCTCGGCCGGATAGCTGGGCAGCGCCGCCGCGCAGTGCACCACGGCGGAGGCGTCGGCGAGCACCCGGGCCAGCAGCGCGGCGTCGCGGACGTCGCCCTGACTGTGCACCAGGCACGGGTGGACCTGCGCGGCGGGCAGCAGGTCGACGCCGTGCACCCGGTGTCCCTCGGCGAGCAGCCGGCGCACCAGGTGCGAGCCGAGCATGCCGCTGGCGCCGGTCACCACGACGTGGCCGCTGGTCACCACCGGGACGTCACCCGCTCCCGGGCGAAGGCCGCCAGCAGCCGGGGCAGGCCCCGCGACAGGGTGGCGTCCAGCGCGGTCAGGAAGTGATCGACGTCGTCGGCGGTGGCCACCAGGCTCGGGGCGACCATCAGCGGGTTGTCCCCGTTGGGGCTGTAGTAGGTCATGATGCCGTGCTCGCGGAACAGGTGGGCGATCACCGACAGGGTGATGAGCTTGGTGCGGAACTGCGGGTCGTGGGTGAAGCCGGGCATCAGCTTGCCGGCCAGGTCGAGCAGGCCCGGCCCGCCGCCGAGGAACACCCCCCAGAGCGCGCCGGCCCCGTCGACCCGGGCGATCACCTCGGGGTACGTCTTGGCCAGCCGGTCCAGGCCGGGCTGCAGCACCGCCGCCAGGGCACGGGCCCGGGCCGGGTAGTCGTCGTCGACCACCACCGCGACGGCCTCCAGCGCGGTGGCGGTCTCCTCGCCGAAGCCGTAGTAGGTGGTGCTGTGCAGGATGACGTCGGTCAGCCGGTCGTACGCGCGCCGGAAGACCGGTTCGCGGGCGGTGTAGCCGGCGATGGACGCCTTGCCGCCGCCGAGCGACTTGGAGTAGGTGAGGATGTCCGGCAGCAGGCCCTCGTGCCGGGTGAAGTAGAACAGGCTGCCGGTCTTGCCCCAACCGGTGTAGACCTCGTCGAAGATCAGCACGATGTCCCGCTCGCGGCAGAGCCGTTGCAGGGCCAGCAGGTCGTCCTCGCTCCACCGCCGCATCGTCGAGGCGCTGAACGGCTCGACCAGGATGGCGTACACGTCGCAGTCGCCGTCCCCGGTCCGCGCGGCGTCCACGGCCGCCCGTACGGCGGCGAGGTCGCCGTACGGGTACACCACGATGCCGGGCAGGCCGGGAAAGCGGAACGCGTTCTCCGACGAGCCGGTGAGGCTGCCCGCGCCGAGGGTCTTGCCGTGGAAGCTGATGTCGGCGCGCAGCACCGTGTTCCGCCGCCCGCCGTGGTACTTGTACGCCATCTTCACCGCCCCCTCGTTCGCCTCGGCCCCCGAGTTCGGGAAGTACGACACGGACAGGTCCCCGGGCAGCAGCGCGGCCACGTTGTGGCTCAGTGCCGCCAGGTACGGCGAGAAGAACGCCTTGTGCACCTCCATCCGGTGCGCCTCGGCGTACCGCCGCCGCGCGGCCAGGATCCGCGGGTGGTTGTGCCCGTGGTTGAGCACGCCGACGCCGCCGGAGAAGTCCAGCACCCGGCGCCCGTCGCGCAGCTGGATCCAGACGCCCTCGGCGCGGTCCACCAGTTCGCGGCCGAACCCGAAGGTCGTCATCAGCGAGACCTGACTCCGACTGACGTGGTCGCGGTACAGCTGGTGCACCTGTCTGGTGGTGAGCTGTTCCGCCTCGTCGATACCGATCAGTTGCGGCATGCCCTGGCCCTTCCTGGAGACGACCGGTGGGGGAGCGGCAGCGTCGAGGAGAAGTCGGCCGTCCGTGGGGGAGGGACGTGACAACGACGCTGCGCGATCTCAAGCTAACGATGCGTGTCGATGGCGTCACGCCGGATGTTCGGGGGACGATCGGGCCGCCCGCCTGCCCCCCGTCCGGGGGACAGCACGACCCCGGGGCAGGGTGGACCTGCGCCGGGACGGTGCGGTGACGGCTCAGCCGGCCTGCAGCCGGTCCTCGCGGACCCGCTCGGCGAGGTCGAGCTTCGTGCGGCTGGGTCGGCCGAGATCGTGGTACTTGGCCTTGACCCGGTCGAGGTAGGTGCGGGCGGTCTCCGGCTTGATGCCGAGGTGCCGCGCGGTGGCGTTGAGCGTCATCCCGGAGGCGTACGCGAGCAGCACGCCACGCTCCCGTGGGGACAACCGGGGACGCGTCGCCCGGGTGTCCCCCAGGCAGGCGAACGCCAGCTCGGAGGAGAAGACCGGCCGGCCGGCCGCCACCTCACGGATCGCGGCGGCCAGCGCCGGCAGGTCGTGGTCCTTGGTCATGTAACCGCTGCACCCGGCGGCGAAGGTGGCCACCACCTGGTCCGGGTGGGCCCAGACGCTGACCACCAGCACCCGACGCCCCTGCGCCGCCAGCCGCCGGACGTTCTCCGCCGCGTCGCTGCCGTCGCGCAGCACCAGGTCCAGCAGCACCACGTCGACCGGCTCGGTCAGGTCTCGCAGCAGCCGCTCCACGGTGGACGCCGCCCGTACCAGTCGGACGTCGCCGACGCCGGACAGCCACGCAGCCAGGCCCTCCAGGAGCATCCGGTCGTCGTCGACCGCCGCGACCCGGATCACCCGGCCCACGTCAGCTCTACACAGGTGCCGGCTCCCGGCTCGCTGGAGACCCGGGCCCGCCCACCCACCTCGGTCACCCGGTCGACGATGGAGTGCCGGAAGCCGAAACCCGGTGGTACCGCTCCCAGGTCGAAACCGCGGCCACGGTCCACGATCGTCACCCGCAGCCCCCGGCCCTCGCTCGTGACGGTGAGCCAGGCGTCCTCGACCCCGGCGTGCTTCACGACGTTGTTCAGCGCCTCCCGGGCCGCCGCCCGCAGCGCCTGCACCACCTGCGGCGGTACGCCCGGCGGGACGGTCGTTCCCTGGTAACGGATCCGCAGCCCCAGCAGGGACACCTCGCCGACCACCTCCCGCAGCGCCTCGCCGACGGTGCCGAACGCCGGGTCGCACCCGTCGGCGAGCAGTCCGCGGATCACCTCGGCGTCCCGGGCGCACCGGCGGCGCAGGTCCGGCTGCCCGGGATCCACGGCGCCACGGGCGATCACCGTCAGGGTGGTGAGGACCGTGTCGTGCAGCGCCCGGTGGTGGGCGAGCCGGGTGACGTAGCGGGCATGGTCGGCGGCGGCCTCGGCCTCGGCGGCCAGCCGGTGCGCGTTGGTCCGGTCGAGGTTGCGCCCGACCCGGCGCAGGTAGCGCACGGCGAAGGCGGCGACGAGGGCGAAGCAGGCCACGCCGTTGACGGCGTGCACCAGCGCCGGTGCCGGCAGGCCGGTCCCGGGGCCGTGGCCGATGATCACGGCCGACTGGGCGAGGGCCAGCGCGAGCAGCCCGACCGCCACCGACCACGGCCGGGTCAGTGCCGCTCCCACCAGTGACCCGCTGGCCTGCATCACCAGGTTGCCCCAGTTCGGGGTGGTGCCGTCGGTCGTCAGGTTCGCCGTCACCACGACCAGGACCAGCCCGGCCAGCAGGACGTCGACGTGCACCAGCGCCGCCGGGAACCACCCTCGCCGCCGGGTGGCCCGGAACAACGCCAGGTTCCAGGCGATCACCGTCGCGAGCAGCCCGAGGTTGGCCCAGGTGTTCCGGTACGCGCCGTAGGCGCAGGCGACGACCGCCGGCGCCAGGCAGGTCAGCCGGTGCAGGCCCAGCAGGACCACCATGAACCGGTTGGCCCGGCCCTCTCCCGTGGCATCGGTGGTGGCCGCAGAGTGACCGAGCAATGACACGCTGATCATTCTGGCAGTCGCTTCCAGCGATGGTCATCACTGAGACGGGCGGCTGGAGCCATTCGGCGGACCGGACCGACCGGGTGGTGAGGCGAGAGACCGGTTCCGCCACTTGACGCCACGCCCCTCGGGGCCCGCAGACGGCGTACCCGGTTCGCGCGGTCGTCGCGTACATCGAAGGTGTTAACTCGGTTTCATGGAGTGGCAGGATCTGCGCGCGGTGCGGGCGGCGGTGCGGCACGGCTCGGTCACGGCGGCGGCAGCGGCGCTCGACCGGACCCGGCCGGCCCTGTCCCGGCGGATCGCGCGCCTGGAACGCCAGCTCGGTACGCCGCTGCTCGTCCGCACCCCGCGCCGCTGCGAGCCCACCGACGCCGGGCGGATCGTGGCGGACGCCGCCGCCCGGGCCGAGGCCGGCTGGCGTGCCGCCGTACGCCGGGCCCGGGCCGTGGCCGGCGACCCGGCGCTCCCGCCGGCCACCCCCGACCGGGTGACCTGGTCGGACCTGGCGGTGCTGCGCGCGGTCCACGAGCACGGCGGCGTCACCGCCGCCGCCCGGGAGCTGCGGCTGGCCCGGCCCGCGGTGTACCGCCGGCTCGCCCGGCTCCACCGGGTGGTCGGCGTCGCCCTGCTGGTGCCTCGCGCCCGCGTCGCCACGGTGACCCCCGCCGGGCACGTCCTGCTCGCCGGCGCCGACCAGGTCGACGCCGCCCTGGCCCGGGCGGCCGCGATCCGGCGGCCCGGCACGTCGCCACCGCGTCCGCGGCCGCACCTGCCCGAGCGGCTGAGACTGGCCTTCGGGCTGATCTCCCCGCAGCAGGTGATCACCCGGCTGCGGGCGGCGGTACCCGCCGCCGCGTGGCAGTGGGAGCAGGTGCCGCTGCCGACGGCCGTGCGGCGGGTGCACGCCGACGAACTGGACCTCTTCTACGGCTGGTCCACGGGGCCGGCGACGCCCCGGGGGCGGGGGCCGGTCCGGATGCGCTCGCTGCTCGTCGCCCCGTACGCGGTGGCCGCGGGCGCCGGGCACTGGGCGGCCCGGCGGGCCGGGTTGCGGATGGCCGACCTGGCCGGCGAGGAGTGGGTGGTGGACCCGGACCCGGTGGTCCGCGACCACGAGCTGGGGCTCTGCCGCCGGTACGGCTTCGTGCCGCAGACCCGGCACGTCTGCGGCGACCCCGCGACGATCCGGGCGCTGGTGGGCGTGGGCCAGGCGGTCAGTTGGGTGGTCGGTGGGCTGACGCCCGGCGACGACTACGTGGTGGTGCGTCCGTCGGACGCACCCCTCGGCCGACTGGTCCTGATGTGGAACGCCCGGGTGCTGACCGACGCCGACGCCGGGTGGCTGGGCGGGCTGATGCTCGACCTGAACCTGCGGCTGTGGCGGGAGCGTGAGCCCGCCCTGACCGCCTGGCTCAGCCGGCACGCCACGTCGGACATCCGCCGCCGCCTCGACCGACCCGTCGCCGGAGCGTGAACCGACTTCCCACCCCCTCGATCGGTTCGTCGAAGCGGCGGTGGCCGAGCACGATGTCGACATCCACAGGATGTCGAGATCGATAGAGTGGTGTCCATGGAATTGCGGACAGTGGAGCCGGCCGTGCGCCACCCGTCGACCTTCCGGGACCGCTACGGACCGTGGGCGCTGGTCACCGGGGCTTCGTCCGGCATCGGCCGGGCGATGGCCGCCGTCATCGCCTCGGCCGGCGTCCACGTGCTCGCCGTCGGGCGCCGCGACGAGGAGCTCGCCGCGGTCACCGCCGATCTCCGGCAGCGCTACGTCGTGCAGACCCGGACGGTCGCCGCGGACCTGGCGACCCCGGAGGGGGTGCACGCGGTCGAGCAGGCCGGCGCGGAGGTGGACCTCGGTCTGCTGGTCGCGGCGGCCGGCTTCGGGACCAGCGGACGGTTCGTGGACGCGGACCTGGCGGGAGAGCAGTCGATGCTCGACGTGAACTGCCGGGCCGTGCTGGCGCTGACCCACGCGGCGGCGGTCCGGATGACGCGCCGGGGTTCCGGCGGAATCGTGCTGCTGGCTTCCGTGGTGGGGCGGCAGGGCACACCGCAGGCGGCGCACTACGCGGCCACCAAGGCGTACGTGCAGGCGTTCGGCGAGGCGCTGCACGTCGAGCTGCGCGACAGCGGGGTCGACGTGGTCACGAGCACCCCCGGGCCGGTCAGTTCGGGCTTCGGTGACCGGGCCGGGATGCGCTTCACCACCGCCGCCGAACCGATCGAGGTGGCCCGGGCGACCCTGAACGCCCTCGGGCGGCGGATGACCGTCAGTCCCGGTGCCCTGTCCAAGACCCTGAACTGGTCGCTGGCCCCGTTGCCCCGCCAGCTGCGCACCAGGATCATGGGGCGGGTGATGGGCGGTTTCCTCGTTCCCCGCTGACTCCCGGTCCGGACCGGCGTGGCGGGTGCGTCAGCGCGGCGGCGATCGCGGCCCAGACCCCCGGGTGGGCGACCAGTCCACCGTGGGAGCTGTCCACGGTGACGCAGTGGGCGTCGGGGTCCTGGGAGGCCTGCCAGGACACGATGCCGTCGCTGCGACTGGCGATCGAGGTGAACGGCACCTGGGCGGGCGTCGGGGCCAGGAGGTCGTCGTGGACCTGGCGGCAGCAGTCGCCGAAGGGGCAGTTGCGGACCCAGTCCCGGTGGCCGAGCCGCGTCATCGTCGCCATCCACAGGGTCAACAGGCGGACGGCCAGGTGTATCCCGAACGGGTCGGTCAGCGGGGCCCCGAGGGTCACCAGGGCCCGTACCCGGTCCGGGTGTCGCACGGCGAGGACCTTGGCGAACAGGCCGCCCCGGCTGTGCCCGACCAGGGTGACCGGCCGTCCGGTCTCGGCGTGTACGCGCACCAGCGTCTCCTCGACGATCGCGAGGTCCCGGCTGGAGCAGCGGCGACCGTCGGTGATCCCGGTCGGTCGGACGTCCCAGCCCCCCTCGCGCAGCCAGTCGCGCAGCAACGCCACCCGGTCGTCCCCGGCGGCGAAGCCGGGCACGACCAGCACCGGGGCGCCCGGCTCCGGTGGCACCGGCGGCGCGGGACGGCGCGACCGCAGGGCGGCCAGCTCGGCCCGGATGCGCCCCTCCCGCCAGATCGGCGGCGCGACGCTGCCGGGCAGCCCGAGATAGTGCAGCGGAGTCGCGAACGGCCGCCATCCGACGTCGGTCATGCTCTCCTCCCATCGGTGACGTGCGCCGGCGGACGCGGACGGGTCGTCCGCCCCTCCCCGTCCGCCGGGCCGTCACCGATCACAGCGTAATCAGGTCGTTGACCGTGTAGCTCAGCGAGGCGCGCAGGCCCAGGCCGGTCCGGACCGGGGCGAGGGCGGCCAGTTCCTCGTGCGGCACGGTGAAGAAGTCCAGCTGCCCCTCGCCGGCCCAGGCGTCCACGAGGTGCAGGTCGTCGAAGACGGCCAGCACCAGCTCGTCGACGGCCGGGACGTCGTGCCGGCCCGCCGCGAGCTGCGGGAAGTAGCGCCGGTTGACCGTCGGACGCGCCAGGAGGCGCTCCGGTTCGGTCACCGGCGTCCGCAGGGTCACCTCGGCGCGGGCCAGGTGATGTCCGGCCACGCTGGCGTCGGCGGCGAACCGGCCACCGGGGGAGAGGCGCGGCGCCGCGGGCCCGGGCGCGGCGAAGACCCGCGTCTGGTGCACGTCGGCCATCTTCTTGGGGAACCCCTGGATCCATCCCCGGGCCAGCGCGGCGTCGTTGTCCACATAGATGTACGGGCACCAGGCCACGGCCCGCTGCCCGTGCCGGGCGTCGAGCAGGACCATGAACTCCCGGTACTGGCTGCGCGCGGGCTGCAACTGGTCGACGTGCCGCCCCGCGTACTGCCAGTCGATGAAGAGGGCGAGGCCGCGTCCGGCGGTTTCCGGGTCGATGGTCAGCGCCGGCGGCAGGGTCGCGGCAGCCTCGGTCGGGTCGGTCCAGAACTCGACGGCGAGCAGGTCGCCGGCGTAGTGCCACGGGGGCGGCTCGACCAGGCCGGCGGTACCACGGGGGGACAGCGGCAGGCTGTATCCCTTGGGCATACGTCCTCCTTCGGAACGATACGTATCGTCTCGCTCCGACGCTAACGGGACTGGCGGCCCGAGCGCAACGAGACGTATCGTTTCAGTTATGTCTGCCACACCGCGCGGTCCGCGCGCCGCCACGGCCATCCTCGCCGCCACCAGGGACGTGCTGTCGGAGATCGGCTACCGCGGGCTCACCGTGGAGGCGGTGGCCGCCCGGGCGAAGGTGGGCAAGGCGACCATCTACCGCTGGTGGAGCGGCAAGGAGGAGCTGGCGGTCGACGCGCTGGCCGCGGTCTTCGAGGCCGAGGAGATCGCCGACGTGGGCGACACCCGCCAGGAACTGCGCCGGGCGGTGCAGATGACGATGGACAACTACACCGGCCACGCCTTCGACCTCGCGCTGCCCGCGCTCGCCTCCGACTGCGCCACCGATCCCACCCTCCTGGAGCACCTGCGCGGACGCTTCCTGCGCCGCAAGCGGGAGTTCGTCGCCGCCGCCCTGCACCGCGCCGCCGATCGGGGCGACCTCCCCTCCGACGTGGACACCGACCTGGTCCAGGACGTCTGGGCCGGCACGATCGTCTACCGCCGGGTGATCAGTGGCGGCCCGCTCGACGCGCAGCTCGTCGAGAGCCTGCTCGACCTCGTCCTGCGCGACGGCGGTGCCGGCGCTCCCCGGCACCGCAGCCCCGGGACGGCCCCGTGACCGGTCCGGCTATCGGCGCCGGGCGGGTCCGGGGCGGCGGACGCACCGCCGGGTCGGCACCGTAAAGCGATCGTGACGCGACCGGCGGGGCGTGCCGAGAACGGCTCTGGCGGCCCCTCCCGGCGCGCGCGAGGCTGGGGGTGACTGAGCGTCGCCCGACACCCGCCTCCGCCTCGGGGCGCGGCCGGGACGACCGACCGCGTCCGGGTACGCACCGCATCGCGTCCGGACGCACGATCCGAGAGGACCTCCATGTTTCTGCGCAATCGCGTGTGCGTCGGGCTGCTCGCCGCGGCCGGCGTGCTGGCCGCGGGGCTGGCCGGCACCGCCGCGCCGGCGATGGCGGCACCCGCGCCGGCGGCGGTCGGGTACACCGCCGTCGAGGGCGTCCGCACCCTGACCTTCCTCAACGCCCCGGAACGCCTGCTCTACGGCGAGGACGCCGACCGGGACCTGATCTACCGGGGTTCGCTCGACCCCGGCGCCCACCGGGTCTTCTTCGAGCACGGCAACTACAGCGGGACCCCCTTCGTCTACGGCATCCTGTTGCAGAACACCTCCGGCTGCGACCTCACCTTCAAGGTCGACCGCAAGGGGTACGGCACCTACCCGGGTGCCGGCGTCGGCGCCGCCGCGCCGCTGGCGACCATGCTCAACGGCAACGGCGCGGAGACCGCGAAGTCGCTGCCGCGCAACACCAGCGCGTGGCTGTTCACCGCGACCGCCCCGGCGAACGCCTTCTTCACCGGCGCGATCGACCTGAACACCACCCGGGTGGTGAGTTCCTGCGTCGGCGGCGCGGTCTTCGTCAAGGTGGGCGTCTTCAGCGCCCTGCCGACGGCGTCGGCCGCCGCCGCACTGCCGTACCGGGGCGCCGACAACGGCGACGGCCTGCACAACGACCGCAAGGTCTACGACGGGCGGGTGACGGTGCCGTACGACGTCAACCGGCACGCCAACGAGGTGGTCGCGCAGAACATCAACTACACCATCGACGCCACGACTCCGTTGAACCAGAACTTCCCGGTCAGCTACGGCGGGGTCACCCGCGACCGGTGGACCACCAACGCCACCCCGTCCCGCAAGCCGGCCGCCATCGGCAACGACATGCTCTCGGTCTGGATGCCGCTGTCGTCGAGCAGCTTCGCCCTCACCGAGATCAACCCGTTCGAGCTCGACCCGCGCAACAGCGACGGCACCACCGGCAACCTGGCCAACTGGGGGGTGGTGGAGACCAACACCGGGCGGATCACCAACAACACCGGCGTGGCGCACACCGTGCGTTACGTGCTGCGCCAGGGCGACACGGGGGGCAACGTGCGCTTCGCGCACCGGTGCAGCGTCAACGGCGCGGCCGCGGCCTGGACCAGTGTGGACATGCCGGCGGGCACGCCGGCGAAGACCAAGGAGTGCGTCATCTCCGTCCCGGCCTACGGCTCGGCGACGTTCTCGGTGTCCCAGGTGCTCGGCGGCCCGAGCATCGGGGTGCTGGAGAACTACCTGGTGATGACCGCCTGACCGACCGGTCACGGGGTGGGTGTTGGCCGACCGGCCGGCACCCACCGTGGCGTACCCCGCGGCGGCGGTGACGAACGGTGGCGCGATCCCCTGTGGACGGTCTAGGGAGCTCGACGGTCGGCCCGCCGGGCGTTGCTAGTCTGGGCGCCGCCGCTCCGGCCGCGACGGGTGGCTGGTGCAGCGACCACCTGGAGGACCTGCCGTGCGCCCGCTTGCTCGTCTCCACCGGCCGACGGTGGCCGCCGCCACTGCGGCACTCGTCCTGGCCGGGTGCGGCACGCACGGCACCGCGCCCCGGGCCGACACTCTCGCCACGGCACCCACCACCGGCGACCCCGGCCGGCCGGCCGGACGCGCCCGGACCCGCGCCGGCGCCGTCCCGCGCGACGACGGGTTTCGGCGCGGCCCCGCCCACCTGTCCGCAGCCGGCGCCCGCACCGCGCTCCGCCGGTCGACTGGATCCGACCGCCGGCGCGTACCTCGGCGCCGCCGGTGGGTCGGCGACCGCGGTGGACGTGACGCCGCGCTGCGAGATCGTCGTCGGGGGCCGGATCACCGGCGCGCCGGGCGGGCCGGTCACCACGATCGGTGGGGGAGGGGCGGGCGCGGTCCTGGTGTTCGACGGCACGGGCCGGCGCCTGCTGCGGACCAGTCGGATCGCCGGCACCGTGGACGACCTGGAGGTGCGCCGGGGCGGCGGGAGATCGCCGTCGCCACCGACCGGGGCGTCGTCGTGCTCGACCCGGCCGCGCAACGTCCCCGCTGGCGGCGCGGCGGCGCGGCGAGCCGCGTCGCGGTCGGCGCCGCAGGGACCGTCGCGGCCGTCACCGGTTCCACCGTCACGGTGTACGACCTGACCGGCGCCACCCTGGCCCGGATCCGCCCGGCCGGCCGGACGGTCAGCGACGTGGCGGTGGACGACCGCAGCGGTCTGGTGTTCGTCAGCGGTTTCCGGCAGACCGGCGGCGGCCGGTGCAGCCCGGTGCAGATCGCCTACGTCCACGCCTACGACCGACGGGGCGAGCTGCGCTGGCGCGCGTACGACCAGCCGGCGGACCGGCTGGGTGACCTCTGCGCGGACAGCCGGGCCGACCGGGTCGCGCTGGGCCGGGACGGGCGGCTGTACCTCGCGGGGGAGACGGCCGGGGGCAACAGCATCTTCGCCCGATCGGCGGCCGACCCGACCCGGCCGGCGCCGAACGAGGCGACCGACGAGTTCACCCGGGCCAGCAACACCGGCAGCGCCCACTCCACCTACCTGGCCCGGTTCGATCCCGCTTCGGGTCGGCAGCTGGCCGGACAGGTGGTGATCAGCCGGATCGACAGCAAGGGTGACCGCGGCAACACGATCAAGCCGCTCGCCGTCACCGCCGACGAGGCCGGCCGGATCTACGCCGGCGGGGTGTCGGCGTACCAGATCGCCGGTCGGTCGCAGGTCACCCTCGGTGGCCGGCGGCTCGCCCCGTACGCCGGTGGGGACGCGTGGGTGCTGGTGCTCTCGCCGGACCTGCGGCGGCGGCTCAGCTGGGTGGTCTTCACCGACGGCGGCGCCGGCACCGTCCGTGGGGTCGCTGCCGCCGGCGGGATCGCGGCGGTGGCCGCCCAGGTCGACAAGGTCGGCTTCTGGGACGGTCCAGGGCCGTCGTTCGGTACCGGCGGCGGCTACCTGGCGGCCTGGCGGGGCCTGCGCTGAGCGGGGACGATCCGCTGTCGACGGCCCTTGACAAGGGAAGTCTGTATCACGAATAATCTTTCGTAGTTCGAGGGGGAGTACCCGCCACCGGACGCGCCGCCGTCAGTACGGACCCACCGGGTCCCGGCCGCGCGGGCCGCCGTTCGCGGCGGCTCGGGGAGACCTTCGGCCCGTACGCCGACATCTGCCGTCGGCCCGGTCGGAGGGAGTGATCCGGTCATGTCCGTACCCTGGTGGGCCTGGGTGGCGCTGACGGTGGTGATCGCCGTCATGCTGGCGGTCGACCTGTTCCTGCACCGCGACAACCACGTCATCGGCTTCCGCGAGGCCGCGCTCTGGTCGGCGGTGTGGATCGCCGCCGGCCTCGCCTTCGGCGTCGTGCTCTGGCTGTGGCAGGGCGAGGACGCGGCCGGCGCCTACTACGCCGGATACCTCATCGAGAAGGCGCTGTCGATCGACAACGTCTTCGTCTTCGCCCTGGTGTTCACCTACTTCGCGGTCCCGGCCGCCGTCCAGCACAAGGTCCTGTTCTGGGGTGTCATCGGCGCCCTGCTGTTCCGGCTGGTGTTCATCTTCGTCGGCGCGGGACTGCTGGAGACGTTCTTCTGGACCGCCTACGTGTTCGGCGTCTTCCTCATCTGGACCGGCTGGAAGATGGCCTTCCGGCACGACGCCGAGATGCACCCCGACCGCAACCTCGTCGTCCGGCTCGTCCGCCGGATCGTGCCCACCGACGCCCGCTACCACGGCGACCGGTTCTTCACCCGGGTCGACGGCCGGCGCGTCGCCACCCTGCTCTTCGTCGTCCTGATCGCCGTGGAGGCCACCGATCTGATCTTCGCCATCGACTCGGTCGCCGCGATCCTCGCGATCACCACCAGCACGTTCGTCGTCTGGACCGCGAACGCCTTCGCCGTACTCGGTCTGCGCAGCCTCTATTTCTGCCTGGCCGGACTGCTGCGGCGCTTCGTGCACCTGCACTACGGCCTGGCGTTCCTGCTCGCCTTCGCCGGAGTCAAGCTCATCCTCTCCGAGACGCCGGTCGGGAAGCTGCCGATCCCGCTCACCCTGGGCGTCATCGTCGTCACCCTCGCCGTCTCCATCGGCTGGAGCCTGGTCGCCACCCGTCGGACCGCGCCGCCGGTCGAGTCCTGACCGGTCCCCGCCGGACCGGCTGCGTACGCGGTCGGTCCGGCGGGACGGGCGTCGCCACCGGACGAACCGCTGTGCCCACCCCGCCACCCACCGGCTACCCGGCCCGGACCGCGTGGGCGGCGAGCACCCGGGCCACGATCCGCTCGGCGAAGCCCCGGTCCACCGCCGCGCCGGAGACCGCGCGGCGGTAGAAGAGCGGGCCGGCCAGCTCGTCGAGCACCTCGGCGGGGTCGGTGTCGGCGGGCAGCTCACCCCGGCCGATACCGCGCTCGACGGCGCGCAGGATGACGGCGTGCCGGGCGTCGGCCTCGCGGCGGTGCAGGGCGGCGAGCTGCGGGTCGCGCTCGGCGGCGTCGATCAGCGCGAACATCAGTCCCGCCGCCGGCCCCTCGGACAACGCCGCGGCGAGGCCGGTGACCAGGTCGAGCAGGTCACCCCGGAGCGTTCCGGTGTCGGGGTCGACGGGGGGTCGCCGCACGCTGTCGAACGCGTCGAGAACCAGCGCCCCCTGCCCCTCCCAGTGCCGGTAGATCGTCGTCTTGGCCACCCCGGACCGTTCCGCGACGGCCTCGATCGTGGTGCCGGCCACGCCCCGCTCGGCGAGCAGGGCGAGCGTCGTCGTGATGACCAGGGCGCGGGAGCGGCGCACCCGCGGATCCGTCGTCCGGTCCATCCGTCACCCCGCTCCGTCCCGGCCCGGGGGTGACGCCTACCGCCACAGCTCCCGGTGCTCGTGCACATACTGCCGCAGGGTGCGGGGGGCCCGTCCGAGCAGGCGCGGCAGGGTGGGATCCACCCGTTCCGCCTGCCCGCGCCGCAGGCCGGTGTGCAGCACCGTCTGCACCAGGGCCTGGACCAGGGGAGCATCGCGCCGGCGCAGGTGGCGCAGATAGCCGCCGACGGTGGCCGGGTGGTAGCGGATCGGCCGGCCGAGTTCCTCGGTGAGCACCGCCGCCACCTCGTCGAAGTCGAGCGCCTCGGCGCCGGTCAGGGGGTAGCCGGCACCGGCGTGCGCGGCGGGGTCGGCGAAGACGGTCGCCGCCACGTCCCCCAGGTCGCGGGTGTCGACGAAGGCGGCCCGTCCGGAGCCGGCGGGCAGATAGATCCGGTTCTCCTCGCGGATGTCCCGCCGGTAGGCGTCGGCCAGGTTCTGGGCGAAGAAACCCGGGCGCAGGATCGTGTACGGCAGGCCGGAGGCGCGCAGGTGGGTCTCCACCCGGTGGTGCGGCACCACGACGTTGGTGTCCGCGCCGGTGACGGAGGAGAAGACCACGTGCCCGACCCCGTGCCGGGCAGCGGCGTCGACGAGCGCGTTCAGGGTGGGCCCGACCCGGGCGATCTGCGGCGGTCGGAGCAGGAACAACCCACCGGCGCCCGCCAGGGCCGACTCGAACGTGCCGGGGTCGGCGAAATCCAGCCGTACGCCGGGGACGTCCGGGAACCGGAGCCTCATGGCGGCCGGGTCCGGGCCGGCGACCCGGACGGCCACGCCGGTTGCGGCCAGGGACCGGGCGACCGCCCCGCCGACGTTCCCGGTCGCGCCGGTCACCAGCACCGGGGCGGTCATCGGACGGTTTCCGTGACGGTGCGGTGCACCAGCGCGAGGGCGTCCCGGCGGGCCGCCTCGGCGACGCGTTCCGGTTCCTCCACGAGCTGCGCCTGGGCGGGCCGGCGCCGGCCCGCCAGGGTCACCGTGACGTCCGGCCGGTCGCGCAGGTCGACCCGCCAGGGCGAGTTCGTCAGCACCAGCAGCCGCCCGTCGCCGTTGTCCCGGTAGGCGACCGGGAAGACCAGCTCGCGGCCGGTGCGCCGCCGGTCACGTGCAGCAGCAGGTGCCGACCGACCGGGTGCGCCCGGGAGGGCGTGGCGAGCAGCCACCGCATGACGCGGTTGACGACCCGGTGCGGGGCCTTGGGCGGCCGGACCCGCTGCTGCACGGCCGGTCGTGGGGAAGATGCCATGCCTGTACCGTAACGCTACGGTGCCGTAGCGGAAAGCCCGCGACGTCGGTGAATCTCCCGCTCGGGGGTCGACGGTCGGCGATCAGCGCGACGGCGCGATGCCGTCGAGCCAGCGTTGGTGCCACCGCAGCAGCGACCGGGTCAGCCACCGGCCGGCCAGCCGGGGCACGGGTCCGGCCTGGGTCTCCTCCGTGACCACCCGGGTGCCGCCGTCCAGCGGGGTGAGCACCCACCGGTGGTGCCCCGACGAACCGAGGGCCCGGCCCGTCCAGCCGAGCAGCCGCCCCGGCTCCCACCGGTCCACCACACAGGAGACCCGCACGTGCAGCGTCGTCCACCGGAAGCGGACGCCGGGACCGAGTGCCGCCGCGTCGACCACGACGACCCGGTGCGCGTTGGCGTACCAGGATGGCCAGGCGACCGCGTCGACCAGGCGCGCCCAGACCGCCTCGGGCGGGAGCGGCACCCACGCCTCGTTGCGGACGTGCACGGGCGTCCGCTCCGGTTCGAGGCCGCGCGGCCACCCCGGCGCGGTCACCGCAGGTCCCGCAGGACCGTGCCCGGCGTGGTCAGCGCCACGTCCGGTCCGTGCACCTGGGCCGGCGTACGGTAGCCGGGGCGCACCGTCCCGGCCGCGGTCCGCGCGAGCAGTTCGACCGCGGTGTACGCGCTGTACCGGTACGGGTCCGGCCCGGTCAGCACCGCCTCGACCACCGTGCCGGCGTCGTCGGTGGCGAGCCCGTGCACCAGGCTCCGGCCGGCGTCGAGCTGGGCGGGGGTCGGTCCCTCCGGTATCCGGCGCAGCAGGGCAGCCCGCAGCCGCCGACCGGCCGGCGAGGTGAGCAGCCACGGTGCGGCGGGGGCGACCCGCAGCGCCAGCCGCAGCGGGGCCGGCACGGCGAAGAACGTCGACACGTCGGGAATGCCGGTGGACTGCCCGGCGGAGACCACGTCGGCCCGCCACGGGTTCGTGACGACCCGTACCGTCCGGCCGTCGGCGGGGATCCCGCGCTGCGCCGCGCCGGCCCGGACGGGCACCAGCCGGCCGTCCCGGCGCTGCACCCCGGGCTCGCCGAGGCCGGCCAGGAGAGTGCCGAGCGTGCCCCGGGACACCTGCCCCGAGGTGACGAACGACAGCTCCAGGCGCCGCGCCAAGGGCAGCCGGCCGGCGAGGTGCACGGCCACCGCGTCGGTCGGTACGACCCCGAACCCGACGCCGGGCATCGCCATGACGCCGGCCCGGACCAGTTCGTCGTCCCGCCCCCGCACGTCGAGGAACTCGGCCGCCTCACCGGAGAGGTCCAGATAGTGGGTGCCGGTACGGAGGCAGGCGTCCAGCAGCGGGCGTTGGGTCTCGGCGAACGGTCCGGCCGCGTTCAGCAGCACGCTCGCGTCGACGAGGAGGCGGTCCAACGCGGCCGGGTCGGCCAGCGAGGCGGCGCGCACCGGAGCGTCGATCCGCAGAGCGGCCAACCGGCGGAGGTCCCGACCGGCCAGCACGGGGCGGAGCCCGCGCCGGACGGCGAGCTGTGCGACGAGCCGACCGACGTAGCCGGTGGCACCGTAGATGACGAGGGAGTTCACCCCGCGACCTTCCACCCGGCACCGCCCGGGTGTCCAAGAGATGGCACCTACCCACCGATAGGTGCGCCCTATCCGCGCACGTCGCGGCGGGGGTGACGGCGGCGGTCGGGGTGGCTACAGTCACGGTGGTGGACCTGGACCGGGTGACCGCGTTCGTCGCCGCGGCCGAGCGGATGAACTTCACCGTGGCGGCGGAGGAACTCGGCCTGGCCCAGCCGTCGCTGTCCGCCCGCATCCGCGCCCTGGAGACCGAGATCGGTGCGGAGCTGTTCTCCCGGCGTCGCCGGCAGGTGGCGCTCACCCCCGCCGGGAAGGAGTTCCTCCGGCACGCCCGCACCCTGCTGACCCTGGCCGAGGAGGCGGTCCGCGAGACGCGGCGGGCGGCGCACCCCGACGATCTGCACCGACTGGTGATCACCACGCTCGCCGCCGGGGTCGACGAGCTGAAGGCGGGTGCCGTGACGGCGCTCGGCCGGGAACTGCCCGCGCTGCGGGTCAGCCTCACCGGGGTGTCCTTCCTCGAGCACGTGTCCGCCGTCCGGGAGGGCCGGGCCCAGGCCGGCTACCTCTGGCCGCCCTACACCCCGGCCGCCACCGCCGGCCTGCACCTGGAGCCCGTCCGACGCTGGCCGCGGCTGGTCGCCCTGCCGGCCGACCATCCGCTCGCCCGGCGGCCGGACCTGGCCGTGGCCGAGTTGGCCGGGGAGCCCCAGGTGCCGCTGCCGGACGGCGTCGACCCGCTCTTCCTGCGCACGTGGCGGCTGCTGCCCGAGCCGAGGATCGGCGCGGGGGAGCCGGCCGTCGACGTCGGCGCGCTGCTGCGGGCGGTCGCCGCGGGCAGCGGCTGCTGTCCGGTGCCGGCCCTGCTCGCCCGCACCGCGACCGCGCCGGGCGTCGCCTTCGTCCCGCTGCGTGACGCGCCGGCGGCGACGCTGGCGCTGGCCTGGCGACCCGACCTGCCCGCCGTGGTGGACGCGGCCCTGCGGCGCGCCGCTCGGGCGGTGGTCTGAGCCCGCCGGCGCGGCCGGCCGTTCCCGCCCGACACCGCCGGCCTCCTTGCGCTGTCGGACCGGCCTGGCATGGTGGAGGCATGTGCAGGAACATCCGCGTACTCCACAACTTCGAGCCGCCGGCCACCGACGACGAGATCGAGGCCGCCGCCGTCCAGTACGTGCGCAAGGTCAGCGGCACGACCCGGCCCTCCACGGCCAACGAGGAGGCGTTCGACGAGGCGGTCCGCGCCGTCACCGCGGCCACCCGGACCCTGCTGGACAGCCTGGTGACGAAGGCACCCGCCCGGGACCGCGAGGTGGAGGCCGCGAAGGCCAGGGCCCGCGCGGCCGAACGGTACGGCCCGCGCCCCGCGACCGCTGGCTGACGCCGGCCTCGGGCCGCCGGCGCGGTGGGTCAGGCCGCCCGGTTCACGACGTCGTCCGGCGGCCCCCGTCGGAGTCCGCCGGTGCGGTCCCGGACCGGTCGACGTCCGCCCGCCGCAGCGCCGCGTCCAGCCGTTCGAGGGTGGTGGCCATGCCGGCGCGCAGGTGCGCGGCGCGGTCCCGCACGCCCACCACCCGTTGGATCGCGCGGACCAGGGGCAGCTGCGGCGCGGTCCGGGTCATCGACTCGGTGATCCGGGTGCCGCCGTCGACCGGTTCGAGCGCGTAGCGCCAGGACGACGAGGACGGCCAGGCGGTGGTGAACGCGAAGACGCGGCCCGGGACCGCCTCGGTGACCGTCGCCGTCATCCGCCACCGGTAGAACCGACCGATGCGGTTGCTGCCGGTGAACCGCCGGCCCGGCTCCCGCCACCGCGCCGCGTACGTCTCCGGGCTCCACTCGCCCATCCGGGTGATGTCGCTGAGCAGGGCGTAGACCCGCTCGGGCGAGGCCGGGACCGTGCGGCTCACCCGGACGGCGAGGGCCGGGGCGGCGCTCCGGTCGGCGATCAGCCGGCGCGTGAGGCGCCCGGACGAGGCGGGGTTCTGCCCGGTGTAGAGGGTGCGGTCCACGGTCACGAAGGGGCGCAGCGGGACCCGGCCCCGGACGTAGCGTGCGCCCCGCGCTACCAGCCGGTCCTCCAGCAGCCAGGGCGCCTTGCGGGCGAACCGGTTGAGCAGTTCCTCCCGGTTCGACAGGCCGGTCATGGTATAGCCGGCGAACGGCCAGCTCCCGTCGGCGTCGGTCGCGGCCAGGGTCGCCGCCGGGGCGTGACACAGCAGGGCCAGCGGGGTGCCGGCGTGCAGCGCCCGCGTCAGCAGGGCACCGGAGACGGGGTCGACGGCGAGGTCCTCCATCGGGCCGTGCCCGCCGGGGTAGAAGACCGCGTCGTAGTCGGTGGGGTCCAGCTCGGACAGGTCCCGGGGGTTGCCGAACTCCTCGGCGTGGGCGGCGAGGTAGCGGCGGTAGCGGCGGAGCCGCCAGGGAGCTCCGGCCGGGAACCGGAGACTGAGCCGGTCGACCGTCGGGGGCACCCCGCCCGGGGTGGCCACGGTGACCCGCCAACCGGCCGCACGGAAGAGCCGGTGCGGTTCGGCGACCTCCTCGGCCCAGTAGCCGGTGGGATGCCGGGTGCCGTCGCGCAGCGTCCAGTGGTCGGCCGCCGACAGGACCATCAACACAGCAGGCATGTGCAGTGCCCTCCCCTTAATCGAACCACACGGTTCGGTTCAGGTATAGCACCCGGCCACATCGATATCAAACCTGCTGGTTCGGTTTGGAGTGCCGGTGTCGTGAGGGTCAGCAGGCGGGGCGGACCAACCGCTGCGCCGCGCGGCGTACCTGATCCCGGGTGATCTCGTCCGCGTCCGGTCGGTCGCCGGCCACCTGGCGCAGCTCGACGGGGGCCGTCAGCCAGGACGTGGCCAGGGCGATCAGCGCCGCCAGCAGATGGTGCGGCGGCCAGTCCGGGTCGGCCAGTCCGGCCCGTTGGGCCTCCCGGACCACCTCGACCTTGCGGCGGTAGCCGGCCACCCGTTGTGCCGACACCCCCTCGGTCCGCTCCCGGTCGTGCAGCCACGCCCACGCCGCGATGCGTTGCAGGTCCGGTCGGGTGGCGAAGGTGTCGTGCAGGCGGACCGTGTAGTCCACCAGGTCGGTGGTGATCGGCACGACCCGGGACAGTTCCTCGAGCCCCACCTGCATCACGGTGTCGAACAGAGCGTCCTTGTCACCGAACCAGGCGTAGATCCGTTCCTTGCTCGCCCGCGCCTGCGCCGCGATCCGGTTGATCCGCGCGCCGTCCACGCCGTGCCGGGCGAACTCCGCCAGCGCTGCCTCGAGCACCCGCTGCCGCGTCTCCAGCCCGCGCGCCTGGGTCGCTCGAGTGGTCATCCGGTCACGGTAACGCAGGCCGCCGCGCTGCCCGACGGGCCGCCGCCCGGCTACCCGGTGGTCAGCGCATTGGCCAGCCGCAGCGTCGCCGACCGCAGCCGGTCCGCCCCGATGTCGTCGAGGACCGCCCGCACGTGCTCGGCCGCGAGCGTGGCGAGCAGGGCGTGCGCGTCCGCCGCCGGATCGGCGCGACCCGCGAGGAGCAGGCTCACGTGCCGGTGCCAGAACCGGTACGCCCCGATCCGGTAGCGGGCGCCGGGCGCGGCGGTCTCCGAGACCCGGACCAGGTCCAGGTGGTCGAGGAGGTAGTCCAGGTACGCCTCGACGAAGGCGGTCAGCCGGTCCCGTGCCGACGGCGACGGCCCCCGGGCCGGGCCCGGTCCGAGCGGCGCGGGCCCGAACAGGATCGCCTCCTGCAGCGCCCGTTCCTGGCTGTCCAGCAGGGCCGTGGCCAGCCCCGACCTGTCCCCGAAGCGCCGGAACAGGGTGCCCTTGCCCACCCCGGCCGCGGCGGCCACCGCCTCCATCGAGACGGCCTCGACGCCGTGCTCGCGGAAGAGGGCCGCCGCGGCGTCCAGCACGGCGGCCCGGTTGCGGGCGGCGTCCGCCCGCTCGCGCGGGGGTGTCGTACGCAACTGGACGAGTTCGACCGGGGGAGTGGCATAAGCGGACTGCGGTCCGCTATCGTTCACGGGCATATCCGGACTGTAGTCCACTTATCTGGAGGTTGTCATGACCGCTCGCATCGGCCGCGACGAGTTGCGGACCGCCATCGCCGCCGGGACCGTCACCGTCGTCGACGCGCTCGGCGGCGAGTACTACGCCCGGCAGCACCTGCCCGGCGCCGTCCCGCTGGTCGAGGCCGAGGTGGCCGAGCGGGCCGGTGAGCTGCTGCCGGACCGCACCGCACCCATCGTCACCTACTGCTCCAACCCGGCCTGCCCGAACAGTGGCCGGGTCGCCGACCGGCTCACTGCCCTCGGCTACACCGACGTCCGCAAGTACGTCGAGGGGATCGAGGACTGGGTGGCCGCCGGCCTGCCCACCGAGTCCGGCGCGCTCACCCGCTGAGCCGGCGTGTGGGGAGGTCCCGCCCGCGACCTCCCCCCACGCCGCCGGCCCGGGTCGGCGCGACGCCCGCCGGTCGTCGGCGCGTCGATAGGATCGCCCGGAAACCCTGGTACCGGCCGACCGCGTACGGGACGACCGGCCGAACGCTCTGCGCGAAGGGAGCCGCCCGTGATCCGGGTCGCCCAGGCCGCCGCCGTCCTCGCCGGTATCCTGCACGTGTTGTTCTTCGTCATGGAGAGCGTGCTCTTCTCCCGGCCCGCGGTGCACCGGCGCTTCCGGGTCGCCGCCGAGGACGTCGAGCGGGTCCGCCGGTGGGCCTTCAACCAGGGCTTCTACAACCTCTTCCTGGCGGTGGGGCTCTTCGCCGGGCTCCTGCTGGGCGTCCGTTCCGACGGCGGGCGGGCGCTGGTGGTGCTCACCTGCGGCAGCATGGTGGGCGCGGCGCTGGTGCTGATCGCGACCGACCGCCGGATGGCCCGCGCGGCGCTGGTCCAGGGTGTCCCGCCGCTGGTGGCGCTGGTGGCGACCCTGATCTGACGAGCGGAGCCACCGCGTCGCGGGTGTCAGGTGACCCGCGAGGGTTCGCCGGGCATCCGTTCCCACGCGCGGCGGGCCGCGATGTCGCGCAGCCGGTCCATGGCGTCCCACACGTCGACGAACCGGGTGTACAGCGGCGCCGGGCCGAGCCGGAGCCGGTCCGGGGTGCGGTAGTCGCCGACCACCCGGCCCTCCGTGGCGAGCGCGCGCGAGATGCGCAGCGCCTCCGGGTGGTGCAGGGTGACGTGGCTGCCGCGCCGCCGTGGGTCGCGGGGGCAGGCGAGCCGGAATCCGTACGGGGTCAGCCAGGCGTCGGCCAACTCGACGAGCAGCTCGCCCAGGCGTACCCCCTTGCGCCGGACCCGGTCCACGCCGGCCTCGGCGAGCACGTCCAGGGCCGGGTCGAGCGCGGCGAGCGACAGGATCGGCGGGGTGCCCACCAGGAACCGGTCGAGCCCCGGCGCGGGGTCGTACGCCGCCGACATGAGGAACTGGTCGCGCTGGCCGAACCAGCCCTGGATGGGCTGGCGGAGCCGGCCCTGCATCTCCTGCCGGACATAGAGGAACGCGGGCGCACCGGGACCGGCGTTGAGGTACTTGTAGGTGCAGCCGACGGCCAGTTCGCTGCCGGTGCCGGTCAGCTCCACCGGCACCGCCCCGGCCGCGTGCGACAGGTCCCACAGCACCACCGCGCCGCACTCCCGGGCCGCGGCGTTGACCGCGCCCATGTCCAGCAACGCCCCCGAACGGTAGGAGACCGCCGACAGGAGCACCAGCGCCACGGTGTGATCGAGGGCGTCGCGCAACTGGTCGAGGTGGAGTCCGTCGTCGAGGTCCGACGGCAGGGCCCGGACGGTCAACCCGCGTGCGGCGGCCAGGCCCTGCACGACGTACCGGTCGGTGGGGAAGTCCTCGGCGTCGACGAGGATCGTGCGGCGGCCCGCCGGGGCGGCGTCCAGCGCGGCGGCGGCCAGCTTGTAGAGGTTCACCGAGGTGGAGTCGGAGACCACCACCTCGCCGGGGCGGGCGCCCAGCGCGTGCCGGGCGAGCCGGTCGCCGAGACGGCGGCCCCAGTCGATCCAGGTCGGCCAGGACCGGACCAGCTGCTCGCCCCAGCCGCGCCGGACGAGCCGGTCGAGATGTGCGGGGGTGGCCGCCGGCAGCCGCCCCAGCGAGTTGCCGTCCAGGTAGATGAGATCGTCGTCGGCGATCACGAAGCGGTCCCGCAGGTGCGCCAGCGGATCGTCGGCGTCCAGCTCCTTCGCCACGTACCGCGGGTGGTCGTCACTCATCGGCCGCCTCCTTCGGGTTCCGGTCTACCCGAGCGGCGGGCGCGGCGCCGGTGACCGGTCGTTCCCCGACCGGGCACCGCCTGGCCCGTGGTCGCGGCCGGCGGCCCGACCCGGCGGTGGGCAGTGTGCGCGGCGCGCGACGCCCGACGCCGCCGGACCGGGCGGACGCGCGGCGGAGGTGCCCGGTCGGGCCGACCGGCGGGTCGCCGGCTCGGTCGGGCCGCACCGGCGGGAGATCGCGGCCGACCGGGGCCGGCGTCAGGCTGGCGGGCGGGCGTCGACCGGGCTCCGCGTCGACGGCCGGGAGGAGGGCCATGGAGGTGCCGATGCGTCCGGTGCGACACGCCTCGATCGCGGGGACCGGTGGTTACCTCCCCGAACGGATCGTCGACAACGAGGAGGTCTGCGCCGGGATCGACTCGACCGACGAGTGGATCGTCCGCCGGTCGGGCATCCGCCGCCGCCGCTTCGCCGGGCCGCAGGAGAGCCTGGCGGTGATGGGGCACGCCGCGGGCACCAAGGCCCTCGCGGCGGCGGGCATCCCGGTGGAGCGGGTCGACTGCGTCATCGCCACCACGATGAGCCACCTGCGGCAGGCACCGGCGTTGGCCACCCGGATCGCCCACCTGCTCGGCGGCGGCGCCCAGCAGGCGGCCGGGTTCGACGTCAACGCCGGCTGTGCCGGTTTCTGTTACGCGCTCGGCCTGGCCCGGGACCTGGTGGCCGCCGGCTCCGCCGAGCACGTGCTGGTGGTGGGGGTGGAGCGGATGAGCGACATCGTCGACCGGCACGACCGTACGTCGGCGTTCCTCTTCGGTGACGGCGCCGGGGCGGTGGTGGTGTCACCCTCGGACATCCCCGGCATCGCTCCGGTGGTCTGGGGCTCCGACAGCGACCACGGCGACGCCATCGCGCAGCCCCACGGCTGGGGGCGGTTGCGCGACGATCCCGACGCGGGCTATCCCTACCTGCGGATGCAGGGGCCGACGGTGTTCCGCTGGGCGGTGACCCGGATGCGCGAGGTGGCACTCGCCGCGCTGGCGGCGGCCCGGGTGGACGTCGCCGACCTGGTCGCCTTCGTCCCGCACCAGGCCAACGAGCGGATCACCGACGCCCTGGTGCAGGCGCTCGGGCTGCCCCCGGACGTGCTGGTCGCGCGGGACGTGACGGAGTTGGGCAACACCGCGGCCGCGTCGGTGCCGTTGGCGTTGGACCGGCTGGTGAGCCGGGCCCCGGAGGCCGGCGGTGGCCCGGCGCTGCTGCTCGGGTTCGGTGCGGGTCTGCTCTACGCCGGCCAGGTGGTCCGGCTGCCCTGAGCGGCGGCGCGGGCCGCAGCCGCCGGCCGGACGACAGCGGCACCGACCGACGTCGGCCGACACCGCCATCGACCGACCCCGGTGCGAGCCGGCACCCGGCCGACACCGGCACCGGCGGTTCACCGGGCACGCGGAAAGGTGGGGCCGACAGCCGGTCGAATAGTTGCATCGTCAATATTCGGCACCGGTTGCATCGGCTCCCGCTCGTCCGGCCAGCCCTTATGACAGAGCGTTGATTAACAGTTGGTAAAGAACGGGAGCTCGCCCTCCCGGTCGAATGGAATGGTTCCAGACTGTGGTGGGCAAAGCTGCACGTGGGTGGTCGGCGAGCAGATGCCGGCGACCCATTGTCGCACAATTTGCAACGTTAGAAAAGACGGCAGGTCGGACGGGTTCGACCTGCCGCACGGGAGATCGTGCGGCGCCCCGTCAGACGGCTCCCCGGTAGGTCGGCGGCGGCGTCAGCCCCGACCAGGTCGGCCACGGCGGGGCCGCGTCGGTCAGGAACGCGCCGACCACCGCCAGGAACCGTTCCGGGCGCTCGGCGTAGGTCTGGTGACCGCAGTCGTCGAAGTAGACCAGGCCACTGCCCGGGACGCTGCGCCGGTAGTCGGCCGCGATCGACCAGGGCAGGTAGTCGCAGCCGCCCTTGACGATCAGCGCCGGCACCCGCAGGCGGGCCAGCGCGGAACGGATGTCGGCGGCCGGGCGGGTGCTGTTCAGCGGCACCTGGTTGGCATAGAAGCCGGGCCGTTCCGGCGCGGCCGGTACGGGGTTGCCGGGGCACACCAGGCCGGGTGCGGACTGCCGGTACATCGTGGCGAACCGGCTGTCCATCTCGTCGTCGCCGGACAGCGCGTGGGCCGCCCGCGGGTTGGCCTTGATCAGGCTGTAGGTCAGCATCGCCCGGGGTCGCAACGCGGTGCCCACCACGCCGAGCTGGTGGCGCCGGTCCAGCCGCCCCACCATGCCGGTCCCGCTCACGTCGCCCACCTCGGGCACCAGGCGTCCCGGTGAGGAGAAGACCACCCGCGAGACGTGCTCGGGATGCCGGGCCAGATAGGTGGCGGCCACGGTGGCGCCATAGGAGTGACCGACCAGCGCCATCCGGGGCGTACCGATCCGCAACCGGACCTGCTCCAGGTCGGCCACGTCGCGCTCCAGCGAGTAGCCGGTGGGGTCGGCCAGGCGGCTGGAGCGGCCGGCCCCGACCTGGTCGTAGAGCCAGACGTCGCGGCCGGTGGCGGCCAGCCGGCCCAGGATCGGCGCGTCGTGGTCCATGTCCGCCACCCCGGGCCCGCCGTGCAGGAAGACCACCGGATCCCCCGGGGTGCCGCCCCGGCCCGGCACCCGCAGCGAGCCGGACGCCGTGGCGGAAAACAACTGGGTGCCGGCCGGCGGGGGTGACCCGCGGCGTGCCGGTTGAGCGCCGCCCACGCGGCGGGCACGAGCACCAGGCGGCCGCGACGGCTACCACCTCGACCACCTCGCCCGGCGGCCGGCTCGGGGCGCAGGTGCCGGGTCAGCAGCCAGCCGGCGCACACCGTCACGACCGCGTAGCCGAGCAGGCCGGCGGCGAGGAAGACGGCCGGGCGGGCGGTGAAGCGGGCTGTCCCGTACAGCACCGACCATCCCACGGCGATGCCCACGATGACGGACGCTAATGCGCCGCCTATACGCACAACGGTCATTACGGCCTGCCCTGTGGTCGAATTCGCTGACACGACGCGTGGTTCAACGGCGAGGTTACCGGGCAAAGGGCGTCGTGCAAGACGCCACCCGCATCCGGTGGTCGATCGCCCAACTCGTCTTAGTCATTCTCCTTTTGTGGTGCGGACGGCTCAGGACCGTTAACATTCGCAGAAATGATCGACCCGGACGGATATCTCCAGTGGGCCGTCCGGTCGACCCGGACGATCATGTCCGCTCTCGGAGGGCGTCGAGCTGCCACGGCCGTAACCGGCCGGGGCCGCCGCACGCCCCGGTGCGCGAGAGGCCCCACGGGGCCGGGGGAGGAGAAGCATGCACGAGGTGAGCGAGGCGCCACCACAGTCCGCCGGACTGGCGGTCCTGGTGGCGATCGACAACGAGCTGACCCGATGCGGGCTCAGCCAGATGCTCGGCGACCTGCCGATGGTCACCGCCGTCCAGCCCGGAGACGATCCACACGTCACCGCGCGGCTGCTGGAGAGCGGGGCGTACCAGATCCTGATCATCTCGGCGGACGGTCCGCCGGGCGGCGCCGACGCGCTGCTCGCCGCCGCGGCCCGCGGCGGCACGTCGTCGCTGTTCCTGCTGCGTCAGGCGGAGGACGCGCTGTTGCCGGAGGTCGCCGCCCTCTCGGTGGACGGGTTCCTGCTCGAACCCGGGCTGACCCGGACGATCCTGGCGGACAGCCTGCACAAGCTGCGCCACGGCGAGATGCCCATCCCGGGCTCGCTCGCGCGGCGCATTCTCGACGAGCTGCGCACCGCTGGCAAGCCCCGCTCGGACCCGCCGTTCATGCTCACGCCCCGGGAGCGGCAGGCCCTTAAGCTGCTGGCCGAAGGGCTCAGCAACAAGCAGATCGCCCGGCGGCTCGGCATCTCCGAGCACGGCGCGAAGCGGCACGTCGGCAACGTCCTGGCCAAGCTGAACTGTCCCAACCGGACGGTGGCGGTGACGGTCGCCCTCAACCACGGCCTGCTGACCGAGGAGCGGACGGCCCCACCCGATCCCGCCGTGGTCAACCTGCGTCGTCGCATCACGTCCGTGCCGGAGCACCAGCAGTGGGGCAAGGGAGGGAGAGCATGATGACCGGCACAGTGTGGCTGGACGGGTCGCTGGTCGACTGGGACGACGCGCGGGTGCACGTCAGCGCCCACGGCCTGCACTACGGGATCGGTTTCTTCGAGGGCGTCCGCTGCCACGGCACCCCGCAGGGGCCGGCGATCTTCCGGCTCACCGACCACCTGCGGCGGCTGGCCCGCTCCGCGGCCACCTACCTGGTGAAACTGCCCTACACCGTGGAGGATCTCGCGGAGGCGTGCCGGGCCGTGGTGCGCGCCAACGGGCTGACCGAGGCGTACCTGCGACCGATCGTGTTCCTCGGCGCGGGGGAGAGCCCGCTCACCGCCCCGTACCAGGTGGCGGTGCTGGCCTCCGCCGACGGGCCGCTCGCCGGCGGCGCCAAGCAGGACGGGGTGCAGGCCAAGGTCGCCAGCTTCCAGCGGATGCCCTCCCAGGTGCTGCCGCCCGCGGCCAAGGCCACCGGCCAGTACCTCAACTCCTACCTCGCCCAGATGGAGGCGCTCACCAGCGGCTACGACGAGGCGATCATGCTCAACACCGAGGGACAGGTCACCGACGGCTGGGCGCACAACCTCTTCGTCGTCCGCGACGGCGAGCTGCGTACCCCGCACCTGGCCTCGGGCGCCCTGGAGGGGGTGGTCCGCGACACCGTGCTCACCCTGGCCCGGGAGGCCGGCCTGCCGGCCCGCGCCGACGTGCTGGTCCGCACCGACCTCTACCACGCCGACGAGTGCTTCCTCACCGGCACCGCGGCCGGCATCGTTCCTGTGCTCGGCGTGGACCGCCGGCCCGTCGGGGGCGGCAAGGTCGGCCCGCTGACCCAGCAGCTCGCCACCGCGTACGCCGATCTCACCAGCGGTCGGAACACGGCGCACGCCGCCTGGCGGGAGCTGGTGGGATGACCCCCCTGGCGGCTGTGGTCGAACCGGACCACCGGGCCCGGGTGCGGGCGGCGATCGCCGGCATCGACCCGGACCGGCGGCGTGGCTGGACGACCGACGGGCACCTGCCCCGCGACGTGCTCACCACCCTGGCCGACCACGGGGTCTTCCGCGACCGGTGGGCCCCCGGCGCCGCCGGCGGCCTGCCCCGGCTGGTCGCCATGGCGGAGGAACTCAGCGAGTTCGACAGCGGCCTCGCCCTGGCCGCGATGGGGCACAGCGAGGTCTTCATCGGCGCGCTGCAGTGGCTCGCCGCCGATGCCGCGCAGCGGGCGCTGCTCGACGACGCGCTCGACGGGCGGGCCGTCGGCTGCTTCGGGGCCACCGAACCGCAGGGCGGATCCGACCTGGCGGGTCTGCGCAGCACCGCCACCCCGCACCCGCGCGGCTGGCGGCTGGTCGGCCGCAAGCGGTACGTGTCCAACCTGGGCGGCGCCACCCACCTGCTCGCGGTGGCCCGGGTGGCCGGCAGCGGCCCCCGCGACCTGGCCCTCTTCCTCGTCCCGCTGGACGCCCCCGGCGTCCGGGTCGAGGGCTTCTTCGGCACCGCCGGCCTGCGCTCCTGCGACGTCGGCGAGGTCGGCATGGACACCCTGCTCGGCCCCGAGGCGCTGCTCGGCGCACCCGGCATGGGCCTGGCCTACGCCAGCCGGCTGCTCCAGTTCGAGCGACTGTCCATCTGCGCCCAGCTGCTCACCGCCGGCCGGCAGGCGCTCGGCCTGGCCGCCGCGTACGCCCGGCGGCGGGTGATCGGCGACGGCCCGCTGCTGGACAAGCAGGCCGTCCGGCACCGGCTGGCGCTCGCCCACGCACGTCTCGGGGTGGCCGCGTCGGCGCTGCGCGACACCGTCGCCCGGGCCACCGCGGGGGAGGGCTTCGCGCACGAGGTCGCCGCGCTGAAGCTGGTCGTCTGCGACACCGTGGAGCAGGTCACCGACGACTGCCTCCAGGTCTTCGGCGCGCGGGGCTACACCACGAACTTCCCGCTCGAGGGCTGGTGGCGGGACGTGCGCCTGGCGCGGATCGGCGGCGGCGCCGACGAGGTGCTGACCGAGCTGGTCGCCGGTCGGCTGACCCGGGCCGACCCCCGGTACGACGCCGAACTGGACCGGCTGCTCGACGCGGACCTGCCCCACCCGTGAGATCCGGGGTGGGGCCCGCGCCGGCGTGCCCCACCCCGCGCCTTCAGGCCAGCGCGGTGAGGACGCGGCGCGGTGGCAGCTCACCGCCGAGGACCGCGTCGCGCAGCACCGGCCGGCGAGGCTTGCCCGAGGTGGTCCGGGGAATCGCCCCCTGCTGCACCACCAGGACCGGATCCGGTCGGGTGCCGAGCGCCTCGGTCACCGCCCGCCGCGC
This sequence comes from Micromonospora sp. R77, assembly GCF_022747945.1. NCBI lineage: Bacteria > Bacillati > Actinomycetota > Actinomycetes > Micromonosporales > Micromonosporaceae > Micromonospora > Micromonospora sp. R77. The sequence continues at coordinate 6,692,293 of NZ_JALDST010000001.1, read as the reverse complement.
CGCCCGGGCCAGCTCCGGCGCGAGCGCGCGGGCCCGCGGCGACACCTCCAGCACCAGCCCGAACCGTTCGCCGGCGTCGCCGCGGTGCTTGAACGCCGCGCAGCCCAGCAGGGCCGGCCCGGCGGTGCTCAGGGCCACCGCCTCGACGTCCTCGGCGAAGACGTTGTGCCCGGAGACGGACGCCACGTCGGCCCGCCGGCCAATCACGTACAACTCTCCGTCGTGGACGAAGGCCGCGTCGTCGGTGTCGAACGCGCCCGGCCCGCGCGGCCGGAAGCCGTCGGCGGTCCAGTAGCCCTCGAAGAGCCAGTCGGAGTCGAGCACCAGGCTTCCCGGCGTCTCGCCGGACGCGACGGCGTACCGGTTGCCGGGCAGCGGTGGGCCGAGGGAGACGTGCCCGTCCGGCCCGAGCACCGGGCCCCGGTCGAGCGGGGTGCAGGACACCCCCACGGTGCCCTCGGCCAACCCGTACGCCGGCATGAGCGCCTCCCACCGGAAGCCGAGCGGCCCGGCCACCCGGTGGAAGTCGAGCAGGTCCGGCCAGATCACCCGCTCGGCGGCGTTGAGGCAGGCGCGCATCGCCGACAGGTCCAGCCCTTCGGGGTACGGCACCCGGGCGGCCAGCCGGAAGCCGAAGTTCGGTGCGCCGCTGACCGTGGCCCGTTCCTGCGCCAGCATGGTCAGCCAGCGGGACGGGTCCAGCACGAACGACCTCGGATCGGCGTGCGTCTGGGTGGTCCGGGCATAGAGCGCCGAGCCGAAGAAGCAGACGAACCCGAGGTCGTGGTAGAGCGGCAGCCAGGTCGCCACGGTGTCGCGGGACGGATCCAGGTCGAAGCACCGACTGATCATCTTGAGGTGCCCGGCGAAGATGTCGCCGCGTACCGCCACGCCCTTGGGGGAGCCGAGGCTGCCCGAGGTGAACTGCACCAGGGCGGTGCGCGGCACGGCCGGCTCCGGGTCGGGGACCCGCTCCTCGCCCTGCAGCGCGGCGATCGGCACCGCCCGCGCCCGGCCGGTCAGGGCCGGCGTGTCGACCGTCTCGGTGAGGTGCAACCGGCAGTCCATCGCGTCGAGCACCGGGCCGAAGCGCTGCGCGTGCTCCTCCCGGCCCCGACGCGGGGGCGGCGGCAGCGAGACGAGGGTGCCGCCGGCGGCCAGACCGCCAGCGCGGCGGTCACCGTCGGCAGGTCGTTGGCCAGGGTCACCGCCACCGGGTCACCGGGGCGCAGGCCGACGGCCCGCAACCGGTGCGCGCCGGTGGCGATCCGCCGGGCCAGCACGTCGTAGCCGGCCGTGTCGCGGGTGCCGTCGCCGGCCACGAGGTGACCGCCGACGACCCGGCCACGGCCGGACGATCTCCTCGACGACAGGCCCGGCGCGGTGGCGTAGTGCTCGGAGCAGGTGACGGCGGCAGGGTGGGGAAGATCGAGCTGGGTCACGGGGTCGCCAATCGTCGTCGGGGCTGTGCAGGGTCAGCCGGCCGCGGACACCGGCCGGTGCGGGCCGCGCCGGCACCGAGCCGGCGCCTCCGCCGGTCGCTGCCCGCCGCCTCGGTCTCCAGTTCGGCCACGGCCAGCACGTCCGCCCGCTCGGCGCGCGCGATGACGTCGTCCACCCGCCGGTCCGCCCGGGCCCGCTCCCGCAGCGCGTCCTCGATGTAGGACACGTGCCAGGCCTCGTCGCGGATGATCGCCCGCAACGGGCGGCGCACCGCGTGCGGCAGGTCCGTCTGGTCGACGTGCAGCTCGTACTCGGCCAGGCCGCGCTTCTCCGACACCAGGGTCAGCGCCAGCATGTCGGTGAGCGACTTCGGGATGCCGAAGTGCGCCGACAGCCGCGCCTGGTACGGCTGCGCCACCTCCGCCACCTCGCCGCCGAAGTCCTCGATGGCCCGGGTCCACAGCCAGGCGTGCACCGCCTCGTCCCGCAGGTGCCGGGAGAGATCGCTGCGCAGCTGGGCGGTGTCGGCCAACCGGGCCATCCGCATGATGGCCCCCGCGCCGTGCACCTCCGCCGCCCGGTACTGGTTGAGGATCCAGACCGGGTCCTCGGGGTCGATGTGCCGGCCGCTGACGCCGATCACCGGGCGACCTCCTCGGTGCTCAGCGCGCGACCGATGTCACCGATCGTGCGCAGCTCGGACAGGTCGGACAGCGGCAGCTGGGTGCCGGTCTCGCTGTGCAGGGCGGCGAGCAGTTCGGAGGCGTCCAGGGAATCGAATCCCAGGTCGTCCACCAGATTGGTGCCCGGTTCCAGCGCGCGGGGGTCCACCCCACGGCCCCGGGCCACCAGCCGGGTGACCAGCTCCATCGCCTGTTGTTCGTCCATCACACGCTCCCACCGGTTGCCACGAGCGGATCCGTCGGCCGGCCCACCTCGGACGGCGGGCCGCATCCCGGACGCTAGGCCCGCCGCCGCGAGCCCGGACCCCCGGAAGAGGGACCCTCTTCGCCGCCACCGGTCGACCGTCGCGGTCGGAGTACCCGACCGGGCCCGGTCGGGGTACCGGATCGTGCCGGCACCTCCGGTGTGCCGACCACCGCGGGCCGACCCGCCGCCCTGCGTCGCCGGTCACGCGGGCCCCCACCTCGGACGGCCCGATCAGGCACTGCGTCGTCCCGGACCGGTCGACAGACTCGCCGCATGGTCGGGTGCGAAGCGGAGATCGATCTGGCGGCCGTCGCGCACAACGTCTCCGTCCTGCGCCGGCTGCGCCGGGTCGAGGTGATGGCGGTGGTCAAGGCCGACGGGTACGGCCACGGCCTGGTCCCCGTCGCCCGGGCCGCCCTCGACGCGGGGGCCACCTGGCTCGGGGTGGCGTACCTGCCGGAGGCGATGGCGCTGCGCGCTGCCGGCATCACCGCCCCCGTGCTGTGCTGGCTGCCCCGCCCCGGCGAGGAGCTGGACGCGGCCGTGCGGGCCGGCGTCGACCTCTCCGTCTCCGACCCCGGCACCCTCGACGACCTGCTCGCCGCGGCCCGCGGGTCGGCCGGCCGGCCCGGGTGCACCTCAAGGTGGACACCGGCTGCGCGCAGGCCAGCCGCACCCCGGCGCGGGCGACCCTGGTGCTCGCCGCCGGGAAGACGGCGGGGGAGGAGTTGGACGTGGTGGGGGTGTGGAGCCACCTGGCCAACGCCGACCAGCCGGGCCACCCGTCCACCGCCCGGCAGCTGGCGCTCTTCGACGAGGCGCTGGAGGTGGCGGCGGCGCACGGCGTCGTCCCCCGGCTGCGGCACCTGGCGAACTCGGCCGGCGCGCTGGCCGTGCCGGCCGCCACGTACGACCTGATCCGGCCCGGCATCGCGATCTACGGCATCAACCCGTTGCCGGTGCCACCGCCGGTGACCCTGGTACCGGCGATGACCCTGCGGGCGCCCGTCGTGCTGGCCCGCCAGGTCCCCGGGGGCACCCCGGTCTCCTACGGCCACGAGTACGTCACCCCCGGCCCGACCACCCTGGCCCTGGTCGCCGCCGGATACGCCGACGGGGTGCCCCGGGCCGCCGGCAACCGCGCCGAGGTGCTGCTCGCCGGGCGCCGACGGCGGATCAGCGGGCGGGTCTGCATGGACCAGTTCGTGCTGGACGTGCCCGACGCCCCGGTTCTGGCCGGTGACCCGGTCGTCCTGTTCGGGCCGGGCACCTCGGGCGAGCCGACCCTGGCCGAGTGGGCGGCGGCCGCCGGCACCATCCCCAACGAACTGCTCACCCGGGTCGGTCCCCGGGTGCGCCGGGTCTACCGAGGAGGCGACCTGCGATGACCATCCACCAGGACCCGCGCGCGGAGTCGGCGGTGGTCACGCCGGCGCCCGCCGACTATGCCACCTTCCTGCACCTCGACGCGTTGCTGGCGGCCACCGAACAGGTGCCGGACCACCCCGACGGACGGTTCTTCGTCCTCGTGCACCAGGCGTTCGAGGTGTGGTTCGAGCTCATCGTGCACGAGCTGGTGGCCGCCCGGACCGCGCTGCACACCGACGCCCTGCCCGACGCCCTGCACCGGTTGCGCCGGGTGGTGGCGGTGGACCGGCTGCTCGTCACCCAGCTGGACACCCTGACCACGATCAGCCCGGCCGGGTTCGCCGGCCTCCGCCCGCACCTCGGCACCGCCAGCGGCTTCCAGTCGGTGCGCTACCGGGAGATCGAGTACCTCTCCGGCCTGCGCGGCCGGGGCCACGCGGTGGTCGCGCCGCCGGGCAGCGCCGCCGCGGCCCGGCTCGACCGGCGGCTGCGGGAACCGAGCCTCGCCGAGACCTTCCGGCTGCTGCTGCACCGGCACGGCGTGACCGATCCGGTACGGCTGCTGCGCAGCGGCCGGCCGGACAGCGCGCTGCTGGCGGTCGCCGAGACGCTGCTCGACCACGACGAGGCGTGGGCGATGTGGCGGGCCCGGCACGCGGTGGCGGTCGAGCGGCTGATCGGGCACAAGGCGGGCACGGGTGGCTCCGCCGGGGTGGCGTACCTGCGGTCCCGGCGGGACGAGCGGTTCTTCCCGGAGCTGTGGCAGTGGCGGAGCCAGCTGTGACCGGCGGGCCGACCGGTCGGCCGGGTAGCCGTTCGGGCACCGCCGGCCGACCCCGCCGGACCGTGCCCGGGCGGAGTCTCCGTCCGAGGGCGGCCCGGCGGGGAACCGGGCGGCAACGTGATCGACGGGCGGCGTCCCGGCGACCGACGCCGTCCGCCGGAGCGACCGGCGCCGCGTACGGCGGAGAGGGGACCCGATGACCGAGACGTCGCCGACCACCACCACGGTGGGCGGGGCACCCACCGCCGCCCCGTCGTCCTACCGGCCCGACCGACTGGTGTTCCTCTTCCCCGGACGGGCCGCCGCCGCCACCGGCATGGGCCGTGGCGCGTACGCCGCACCGGTGGTCCGGGCCGGGATCGACACGACGCTCGCCGCCCTGGACGGTGCGCTGGCCGGCCGGGTGCACGCGGTGCTGTTCGGGCCGCCCGGCGGCCCGGTGCCACCCGACGCCGCCGACCCGGCGCTGTTCGTCCTGGAGCACGCCCTGACCCGGCTGCTCACCGACGCGGGACTGGCCCCCGACACGGTCCTCGGGTACGGCGTCGGCGAGGTCACCGCTGCCTGCGCGGCCGGGGTCCTCGACCCGGCGGACGCGCTGCGGCTGGCGGTCGGGTACGGCCGGCTCGCCGCCGACCTGCCGCCGACCGCCACGATGAGCGTCGGGCTGCCGCCCGCCGAGGTGACCCGGCAGCTGCCCCCCGGGGTGCGGCTGGTCGCGGTCGACACCCCGGAGTCCTGTGTCGTGGCCGGCCCCGAGCCGGAGCTGCGGCGCTGGGAACGCGACCTCGCCCAGCTCTACGTCACCTGCCACCGGCCGCCGACGCCGGTCGCCGGGCATCCCGACGACGTGCCGTCCCGGCTCGCTCCGGTGGCGGGGGCGCTGGTCGGGGTGGCGCCCCGAACCCCACGGATCCGCTGGCTGAGCAGCGTCAGCGGTCGTCCGGTCAGCGCCGACGAGGCCGTCGACCGGGAGCACTGGCTGCGCCAGCCGCTGCACCCGGTGCGCTTCGCCGACGCCGCCGGCCAACTCCGCGCCGGGGACCGGCTGGTGGAGGTGGGCCCCGGCGGCACGCTCACCGGCCTGCTCCGCCAGAGCAACCCCGACCTGCCGGCGCGGGCCGTGCTGCCCACCGACGCGGAGGGTCGGCCGCCGTCCCACCCCGATCCCGTCCGCGCGGTCCGGGCGCTGCTGGCCGCCCGCCGGGACTCACCCCACCTGCCCGACCAGACGGAAGCCGGCGTGCCCCGGCCCGGGAGGAGACGCTGATGGAGCACGAGGGCATCGAGGACGTCTACGAGCTGTCCCCCATCCAGGAAGGGCTGCTCTTCCACAACCTGTACTCGCCCGGCAGTGGCATCTATCTGGAACAGGTCACCATGCGGATGCGCGGGGCGCTGGACGTGGCCGCGTACCGGGCGGCGTGGCAGGCCATCGTGGACCGGCACGCGGTGCTGCGCACCAGCTTCCACTGGGAGGGCGTCGACAAGGCCCTCCAGGTGGTGCACCGGGACGTGGAGTTCCCGATCGAGGTGCTGGACTGGCGGGACGCCGACCCGGCCGGGCAGGCCGAGCGGTACGCCCGGTTCGCCCACGACGACCGGATGACCGGCTTCGACTACGCCGACGCGCCACTGATGCGGGCCAGGCTGATCCGCTTCGCCGACGACGAGTGGGAGTTCTTCTGGAGCTTCTCCCACCTGCTGATGGACGGCTGGTCGTTCGGGCTGGCCTTCGCCGAGCTGACCGCCCTGTACAACGCGTTCGCCACCGGGACGGCGGCGGACCTGCCGCCGGCCCGGCCGTACCGGTCGTACCTGTCCTGGTGGGCCCGGCAGGACCGGACCACCACCGAGGCGTTCTGGCGCGAGCACCTGGCCGGCTACTCCGCCCCGGACACCCTGGAACTGGGCCCCGCCCCGGTCGGGCCGCTGCCCGACGGCGAGCCCACCCACGCGGTGCTGCCCACCCCGGAACTGCTGGAACTGCTGCCGCCGCTGACCGCGTTCGGCCGGGAACACGGGCTGACCCTGAACACCCTGATGCAGGGCGCCTGGATGATCGTGCTGAGCCGCCACCTGGGCCGGGCGGACGTCCTGGTCGGCTCCACCGGCACCCAGCGCCCGCCGACGCTCACCGGCAGCGAACGCATCATGGGGCCGATGCTGGCCACCATGCCGGTCCGCGGTCGGGTCCGCGACGACGCCGACCTGATCGGGTGGCTGCGCGAGCTGCAGAACGACATGGCCCGGGCCCGCGACCACGCCGACATCTCCCTGACCGACCTGCGCGCCCTGGCCGACCTGCCCGGCAACCGGCCGCTGTTCGAGGTCGACCTGGCCTTCGAGAACGTGCCGGTGCCGGACATGGCCCTGCACGAGGTGGAGCTGCTGGAGTCCACCTACGACGGTCGCCCGCACTTCCCGATCACCATGATCGTCATGCCGGGTGAGGCGATGCCGGTGCCCCGGATGGTCTACGACCAGACCCGGTTCACCGAGGCCGCCGTCCGCCGGCTGGTCGACCAGTTCTCCACCACCCTGACCAACCTGACGCGCTACCCCGAGCTGCGGCTGGGCGACGTGGACATCATGCCCACCGACCAGTGGCGGCAGGTCCTGCTGGACTGGAACCGTACCGAGCCGCAACCGGTGGCCGCCCTGCCGGAGCTGTTCGCCCGCTCCGCCGCCGCCACCCCGGACGCCGTCGCGGTGGTCTGCGAGGGTGCCCGGCTCAGCTACGCCGACCTGGCCGCGCGGGCCAACCGGCTCGCCCACCACCTGCGCGGGTCCGGGGTGCGCCCCGGCGACCGGGTCGGGCTCTGCCTGCAACGCTCCCTGGACACCGTCATCGGGGTGCTCGGCGTGCTCACCGCCGGGGCCGCGTACGTGCCGTTGGACCTGGGACACCCGGTCGAGCGGATGCGCTGGATCCTCGCCGACGCCGACGTCGCCGCCCTGGTCACCCACGACGCGGTGGCCGACTCCGTCCCGGACTTCGCCGGCACCGTGGTGAACCTCGACACCGACGCCGAGGCGATCGCCGCCCGGCCGGCCACCCCACCGGACGACGGCCCCGCCCCGGACGACGTCGCCTACCTGATCTACACCTCCGGCTCCACCGGTCACCCCAAGGGGGTGCTGGTCAGCCACGCCAACGTGGCCCGGCTGGTCGCCGGGGCGGGCACCCGGATGGAGTTCACCGCCGACGACGCGTGGAGCATGGTCCACTCGTACGCCTTCGACGTGTCGGTGTTCGAGATGTGGGGCGCGTTCGGCACCGGCGCCCGGCTGGTGGTCGTCCCGCACGACACCATCCGCGACCCGGAGGCCCTGCTGCGCCTGCTCGACGCCGAGCGGGTCACCGTGTTCAGCCAGACCCCGTCGGCGTTCCGCCAGTTCATGGCCCCGGCGCTGGCCGACGACGCGCCCCGGCTACCGCTGCGGTACGTGATCTTCGCCGGCGAGTACCTGGACATCCCGGCGCTCGCGCCCTGGGTCGACCGGTACGGCGACGAGCAGCCCCACCTGGTCAACATGTACGGCATCACCGAGACCACGGTGCACTCCACCTACCGGCGGATCACCCGTGCCGACCTCACCGGCCCGGTCCGCAGCAACATCGGACGTCCCCTGCCCGACCTGCGGATCTATCTGCTCGACGAGCGCGGCATGCCGGTGCCGCCCGGGGTGCGCGGGGAGATCTGGGTGGCCGGCGCCGGCGTCACCCTCGGCTACCGGAACCTGCCCGAGCTGACCGCCGCGCGGTTCGTGCCCGACCTCTACGCCGGCGAGGGCGACCAGCGGATGTACCGCTCCGGCGACCTGGCCCGGTGGACCGACGACGGGGAACTGGAGTTCCTCGGCCGCGCCGACCACCAGGTCAAGATCCGCGGCTTCCGGGTCGAGCCCGGCGAGATCGAGGCCGCGCTGCGCGACCGGCCGGACATCGCCGACGCGGTGGTGCTGCCCCGCACGATCGCCGGGGACACCCGGCTGGTGGCGTACCTCGTCCCGGCCGACGGGGCGACGGTGGCCGACGCCGACGTGACCGCCGCCCTGCGCGCGGTGCTGCCCGAATACATGGTCCCCGCCCACCTGGTCACCCTGGACCGGTTCCCGCTCACCCCGAACGGCAAGACCGACCGGGCCGCGCTGCCCGACTTCGACGGCGCCCGCCCCGACCTGGACCGGGAGTACGTCGCCCCGCGCACCCCCACCGAGGAGGCGGTCGCCGCCGCGTGGCGGGAGATGCTCGGGGTGGAGAAGGCCGGCGTGCACGACGACTTCTTCGCCCTCGGCGGGCACTCCCTGCTCGCCACCCGGGTGGCGTTCCGGCTGCGTGGCGTGCTCGGCGTCGAGGTGCCGGTCCGGGCGATCTTCGACCACCCCGTGCTGGAGCGGCTGGCCACCGCGATCGACGAGCTGACCCGGCGCCCGGCCGCCGCCGTGCCGGTGATCGCCCGCCAGCCGCGCCGGGCCCAGCGGGTCTGACCCGGCCCCGCACCGTCCGTGTCACCACAGCGAGGAGTGTCCGCGTGAGTGTCGATGACAACCCGGTCTCCACCCGGGAGGCGTACCTGCTGCCCACGTCGTACGGGCAGCGCCGGCTCTGGTTCCTCGACCTGCTCGAACCGGGCAGCGCCGCGTCGTACACCGAGCACGGCGCCCTGCGGATCACCGGTGAGCTGGACGTGGCCGCGCTGACCACCGCGGTCGCGGCCATGGTGGCCCGGCACGAGACGCTGCGCACCGGCCTGGTCCTGGTCGACGGCGAGCCGGTGCAGGCCGTCGCCACCGACCTGGCCGTGCCGGTGGAGCAGGTCGACGCCGCCGGCCGGGTGCCCGCCGGCGCGGACACCCCGACGGTGCACGCCGCCCTCGCCGACGAGCTGCGGGAGCTGCTGCGACAGCCGTTCGACCTGACCCGGCCGCCGCTGTTCCGGGTGGTGCTGTACCGCCTCGGCGAAGGCGACCACGTCCTGGTCGTCGCCTTCCACCACGCCGTCTACGACCAGTGGTCCGGCGCGGTCTTCGTCCGGGAGCTGCTGGCCTGCTACGACGCCGCGGTGGCCGGGACGGAACCGGAGCTGCCCGAGCTGCCCGTGCAGTACGGCGACTTCGCCGCCTGGCAGCGGGAGTGGGTCGGCGGCGACGAGGAGGCCGGTCAGCTGCGGTACTGGGAGCAGCGGCTGGCCGGGCTGCCGCCGCTGGAGCTGCCCACCGACCGGCCCCGACCGGCCACCCAGACCTTCGCCGGCGGCACCGTCGACACCGTGCTCCCCGCCGAGCTGGTCGCCGGGCTGGACCGGCTCGGCCGCGCGCACCAGGCCACCCTCTTCATGACGGTGCTGACCGGTTTCGCCGCCGTGCTGGCCCGGCACACCCGCCAGGCCGACCTGGCCATCGGCACGCCGGTCGCCGGGCGACGCGCCCCGGAGCTGGAACACCTGGTCGGCTTCTTCGTCAACAACCTGGTGCTGCGCGTCGACGCCGACGGCGACCCCCGCTTCGCCGACCTGCTCGACCGGGTCCGCGGCACCTGCCTCGACGCGTACGCCCACGCCGACGTGCCGTTCGAGCGGGTGGTGGAGCGGCTGCGCCCCGACCGGGACCTGGCCCGCAGCCCGCTGTTCCAGGTGATGTTCGTCTTCGGCAACGTGCCGCTGCCCGCGCTGACCGCCACCGGCATCACCGCCGAGCTGTTCCGCATCGACCCGGGCACCGCCAAGTTCGACCTCTTCGTCACCTGCGTGCCCCGCGCCGACGGCGGGCTCACCGTCACCGTCGAGCACAACACCGCCCTGTTCGACCCGGCCACCGCCCGGCGGCTCCTGACCCACCTGCGGCTGGTGCTCGACGCGGCGGTCGCCGACCCCGACCGGGCGCTGTCCGACCTGCCGCTGCTCACCGACGCCGACCGGGCGCGGCTGGTGGAGTGGGGGAGCGGCCCCACCCGGGAGGTGCCGGCCGACACCCTGCCGGCCCTGGTCGCCGCGCGCGCCGCCGCCCACCCCGGCCGGGTCGCGGTCACCGGGCGTTCCGGCCGACTGGGGTACGCCGACCTGGTCGCCCGGGCCCAGCGGATCGCCACCGCCCTGCACACCGCCGGGGTACGCCCCGGGCAGCTCGTCGGCGTCGCCGTGGACCGCGACGTCGACCTGCCCGCCGCCCTGCTCGGCGTGCTCGGCTGCGGCGCGGCGTACCTGCCGGTGGACGTGGCGCTGCCGGCCAGGCCGTGCGTTCGTGCTCGCCGACGGCGAGGCCGCGCTGGTGCTCGCCGACGCCGGCACCGTCGACGCCCTGCCCGGGGGCTGCCGGTGCTGCGCGTCGACGGTGACCTACCCGAAGGCAGCCGGAGTGGCCGGCGGTCCCCGGCCTGGCGTACGTGCACACCTCCGGGTCGACCGGCGTGCCGAAGAGCGCGATCGCGGTGCCGCACCGCGCCCTGGGCAACCTGCTCGCCACCCTCGTCGAGCGGCCCGGCCTCGGCCCGGACACCGTGCTGGCCGCCGTCACCACCCTCTCCTTCGACATCGCCGCCCTGGAGCTGTTCGGGCCGTTGACCGTGGGCGGCCGGGTGGACGTGGTGCCCCGGCCGGTCGCCGCCGACGGGTCCCGGCTCGCCGCCCACCTGGCCGAGGTGGGCGCGACCGTGGTGCAGGCCACCCCGACCACCTGGCGGCTGCTGCTCGCCGCCGGCTGGCGTCCCGACCCCGACGTGGCGGTGTGGTGCGGCGGGGAGGCGTTCCCCGCCGACCTGGCCCAGGCCCTGGCCGCCACCGGCGCGCCGGTGTGGAACCTGTACGGGCCGACGGAGACGACGGTCTGGTCGACGGCGTACCGGGTGACGGGGGACGAGGACCCGGTGCCGTTGGGCGGGCCGGTGGCGAACACCGAGCTGCTGGTGGTCGACGACGCGGGCCGGCGGGTGCCGGTCGGCGTGCCGGGGGAGCTGTGGATCGGCGGCGCGGGGGTGGCGGCCGGCTACTGGCGGCGCGACGAGCTGACCGCGCAGCGCTTCGTGCCGCATCCGGAGCGCCCGGACGCGCGGGTGTACCGCACCGGTGACCTGGTGCGCTGGCGCGCCGACGGCCGGCTGGAGTTCCTCGGCCGGCGCGACTGGGTGAAGCTGCGCGGGCACCGGATCGAGCTGGGCGAGATCGAGTCGGTGCTGCGGGCCCACGACGGCGTCGACGACGCGGTGGTGGTGGTCCGCGAGGACGTCCCCGGCGACCAGCGGCTGGTGGCGTACCACGTCGGGGGCGCCGCCGCCGACGCGCTGCGGGACGCCTGCGTCGAGCGGCTCCCCGGGTATCTGGTGCCGGCGGTGTTCGTGGCGCTGCCCGCCCTGCCGCTCACCGCTAACGGCAAGGTCGACCGGCAGGCCTGCCCGCCCCCGACCCGGCCCGCCGGGCCGGCGCGTACGACCCGCCGCGGGGCGACGCGGAGGAACGCCTCGCCGGCATCTTCGCCGACCTGCTCCGGCTGGACCGGGTCGGCCGGGACGACGACTTCTTCGCCCTCGGCGGGCACTCCCTGCTCGCCACCGCCCTGGTCGGCCGGATCGCCGCCGAGCTGGGCGTCGAGGTGCCGGTCCGGGCGGTCTTCGCGCAGCCCACCGTGGCCCGGCTCGCCGCCGTCCTCGGTCTCGGCGCACCGCCCGCCGCCGGGGACCTCACCCCCGTCGAGCGTCGACCGGACGCCGACGGGCTGGTCCGGCTGCCCGCCTCGTTCCAGCAGCGCCGTGTCTGGTTCCTCGCCCAGTTCGAGCCGGACACCGCCGCCGCCTACCACCTGTACGGCGGGCTGCGGCTGCACGGCCGGCTCGACCACGACGCGCTGCGTGCCGCCGTCGACCTGGTGGTCCGCCGGCACGAGACGCTGCGTACCGGCTTCGCCGCCGTGGACGGCGAACCCGTGCAGGTGATCCACCCCGAGGTGCCCAGCCCGCTGTCCGAGGTGGACCTGACCGGGGCCGCCGACCGGGACGCCGCCCTGGCCGAGCTGCTCGACGACGCCGCCCGCCGGCCGTTCGACCTGGCCGTCCCGCCGCTGCTGCGGATCGTCCTGGCCAGCCTCGGCGACGACGACGCGGCCCTGCTGGTCACCCTGCACCACGCCGTCGGCGACCGGCTCGCCGTGGAGGCGCTGACCGGGGAGCTGTCGGCCGCGTACACCGCGCTGGCGGCCAGGACGCGGCCGGAGCTGCCCGACCTGCCAGTGCAGTACGGCGACTACGCCGTCGCCCAGCAGCGCTGGGCCGGCGGCCAACCGAGCAGCGGCAGCTCGACCACTGGCGCCCCCGGCGCTCGCCGACCTGCCGGTGCTGGACCTGCCCACCGACCGGCCCCGCCCGGCGGTGCAGACCTACCGGGGCGCCACCCGCACCGCCGAACTCCCCGCCGAGCTGGTCGCCGGCCTGACCGCGCTGGCCGCCGGGCGGGGCGGCACCCTGTTCATGGCGCTGCTGGCCGGCTACGCGCTCACCCTGTCCCGCTACGCGCGCACCCTCGACGTGCCGGTCGGCTCGCCGATCTCCGGCCGGTACCGCCCCGAGCTGGAGCCGCTGGTCGGCTACTTCACCAACAACCTGGTGCTGCGCACCGACCTCACCGGCGACCCCACCGTCGGCGAGCTGCTCGACCGGGTCCGCGACACCTGCCTGGACGCCTACGCCAACGCCGACGTGCCGTTCGAGCGGCTGGTGCAGCGGCTGCGCCCCGAGCGCGACCTCGCGCACTCGCCGCTGTTCCAGGTGATGTTCATCGCCGCCCCGCTGCCCGCGCCGTCGCTGCGCCTCGGCACGGTCACCGCCACCGCGCTGCGCGCCCCGGAGACCGCCGCCAAGTACGACCTCACCTTCACCGTCTTCCCCGCCGGCCCGGACACCACCGCCCAGCGGGTGGTCGCCGAGCACAACACCGACCTGTTCGACGCGGCCACCGTGGACCGGCTGCTCGACCACTACCGGCTGGTCCTCGACGCCCTCGCCGCCGGCCCGGACCGGCGGCTGGCCGAGCTGCCCGCCCTGCCGGCCCGGGAACGGGCCCGGCTCACCGCCTGGGGCACCGGCGTCCGGCCGCCCGTGCCGTCGACCAGCCTCGACCGGTACGTCACCGCCCGGTTCGCCGAGTTCGCCGACCGGGTCGCGGTCGCCGACGAGAACACCACGCTGACCTACGCCGAGCTGGACGCCCGCGCCCACCAACTCGCCCACCACCTGCGGGCGCTCGGGGTGACCCGGGGCGACCGGGTGGCGCTCTTCGCCGAGCGCGGCTGCGACGTGCTGGTCGCCCTCCTCGGCGCGCTCCGCGCCGGGGCCGCGTACGTGCCGGTGGACGTCGACTTCCCCGCCGAACGGGTGGCGTTCATCCTCGCCGACTCCGGCGCATCCGTGGTGCTCACCCAGGCCGGCCTGGTCGACCTGCTGCCCGACCTGCAGGCGACGGTGACCGTGGTGCGGCTGGACGCCGACCGACCGGCGCTCGACGCCCACCCCACCGACCCGGTGCCGGACGGGCCGGAGCCGGACGACCTGGCGTACCTGATCTACACCTCTGGCTCCACCGGCCGCCCCAAGGGTGTCGCGCTGCCGCACCGGCCGGTGGTGAACTTCCTGCTCAGCATGGCCGAGAGGCCCGGGATGGACGCCGCCGACGTGGTCGGCGCGGCCAACACCGTCTCCTGCGACATGCCGGTCCTGGACATGTACCTGCCGCTGCTGGTCGGCGCGCGGATCGAGATGATCCCGCACGCAGGCGTCGTGGACGGCGAGCGGCTCGCCGACCGGCTGCGCCGCAGCGCGGTCAGCTACCTCCAGGGCACGCCGACCACCTGGCGGCTGCTCCAGCAGGCCGGCTGGCGACCCCCGGCCGGGTTCACCGCCCTGGCCGGCGCGGAGAAGGTCCCCGCCGACCTGGCGCACTGGCTGCACGACGCCGGCGCCCGCGTCTGGCACCTGTACGGGCCGACCGAGACCACCGTCTGGTCGACGGCCCACCGGGTGACCGGTGGTGAGGACCCACTGCCGCTGGGCGGGCCGGTGGCGAACACCGAGCTGCTGGTGGTCGACGACGCGGGCCGGCGGGTGCCGGTGGGCGTACCGGGGGAGCTGTGGATCGGCGGCGCCGGCGTCGCGGCCGGCTACTGGCGGCGCGACGAGCTGACCGCGCAACGCTTCGTGGCCCACCCCGAGGCGCCCGGCTCCCGGGTGTACCGCACCGGTGACCTGGTGCGCTGGCGCGCCGACGGTCGGCTGGAGTTCCTCGGCCGGATCGACTTCCAGGTGAAGCTGCGCGGCCACCGGATCGAGCTGGGCGAGATCGAGTCGATCCTGCGCGCCCACGACCAGGTCCGCGACGCGGTGGTGGTGGTCCGCGAGGACACCCCCGGCGACCAGCGGCTCGTCGGCTACGCCGACCTGCATCGCCCCGACACCGACCGGCCCGCGCTCGTCGCGGCCCTGCACGCCGCCTGCCGGGAGCGGCTGCCCGACTACATGGTGCCGTCGGCGTTGACGCTGCTCGACGCGCTGCCGCTGACCGCCAACCGCAACAAGGTGGACCGGGCGAAGCTGCCCGCGCCGGACGGGCTGCGGCCGGACGTCGGCGCGTACGACGCCCCGCGCGGGGACGTCGAGGAGACCCTGGCCGGGATCTTCGCCGCCGTGCTCGGGCTGGACCGGGTGGGCCGGGACGACGACTTCTTCGCCCTCGGCGGGCACTCCCTGCTCGCCACCCGGGTGGTCGCCCGGATCCGCGACGCCCTCGACGTCGACCTGCCCGTGCGGGCCGTCTTCGCCGACCCCACCGTCGCCGGCCTCGCCGCCGCCCTGCCCCGACCCTCCGGCACCGACGCCCGCCCCGCCGACCCGGCCACCGGTGCGCCGGCCGGTGTCGACCCGACTGTGGCGCTGCCGCCGATCGCGGCGCAGTTCCGGATGCCGCAGGTCGGCGGCGAGCTGGCCGGCCGGTACGTGCTGCCGGCCTCCTCCGGGCAGCGTCGACTGTGGTTCCTCGCCCAGCTCACCCCGGACGGGGCGGACGCGTACACGGTGGACAGTGCGGTCCGGCTGGACGGGCCGCTGGACCCGGACGCCCTGCACGCCGCCCTGCACGCCGTCGCCGCCCGGCACGAGACGCTGCGCACCTCGTTCCACGAGGTCGACGGGGAGCCGGTGCAGGTGGTCGCCCCCACCGTGGACGTGCCGCTGGCGCGGGTGGAGCTGACCGACCCGGCCGAGCTCGACGACACCCTGGCCGCGCTCTCCGGCAACCCGATCGACCTGCGGACCGCGCCGCTGCTGCGGGCCACCCTGATCCGCCTCGCCGCCGACCGGCACGTCCTGCACCTGGCCGTGCACCACGCCGTCTGTGACCGCTGGTCGGTGCAGGCGCTGGCCCGGGACCTGGTCGCCGCGTACACCGCCGACGGTGCCGCGCTGCCCGCCCTGCCGGTGCAGTACGGCGACTACGCCGCCTGGCAGCGGCAGTGGAGCGCCGGCCCGCACGCGGCGGCGCAGCTCGCGCACTGGCGGGACCGGCTGGTCGACCTGCCCGCCCTGGAACTGCCCACCGACCGGCCCCGCCCGGCGGTCCGCGCCTGGCGCGGCGACCTGCGCTGGGACACCGTCCCCGCCGAGCTGGTCACCCGGGTCACCGAGGCCGGCCGCCGCCGGTCCGCCACCGTGTTCATGGTCGGGCTCGCCGCCTGCCAGCTGATGCTGGCCCGCTACAGCGGCCAGCGGGACTTCGCGGTCGGCTCGCCGGTCGCCGGCCGGCCGCGCACCGAACTGGAGCCGCTGGTCGGGTTCTTCGTCAACAACCTGGTGCTGCGCGCCGACCTGACCGGCGAACCGACCGTCGGGGAGCTGCTGGACCGGGTGCGCGCCACCTGCCTCGACGCGTACGCCCACGCCGACGTGCCGTTCGACCGGCTCGTCGACGAGCTGCGCCCGGTCCGCGACCGCGCCCAGACCCCGCTGTTCACCGTCCTCTTCGCGGTGCAGAACACCCCGGCCGCGACCCGGTCCATGGGTCCGGTCGACGTCACCCCGGTCGACCTGCGCGTCGGCACCACCCAGTTCGACCTGTCGATCATGCTGGTGCCCGACCCGGACCGCGGCGACCTGCGGCTGCGCATCGAGTACGACACCGAACTGTTCGACCCGGCCACCGTGGACCGGATGGCCGCCCAGTTCCGGCTGCTCCTGGGCGAGCTGGCCGGTGACCCGGACCGTCGGATCGGCGACCTCGCCCCGCTCACCGCCGACGAGGAGCGGCTGCTGCTGGACGAGTGGGTCCGGCAGACCCCGCAACCGGACCACCCCGGGCTCGTCGCCCGGTTCCGGGACCAGGCGGGACGTACCCCCGACGCGGTGGCCGTGGAGTGCGGCGACGCGCACCTCACGTACGCCGACCTGCTGGCCCGGGCCAACGGCCTGGCCGCTCGGCTGCGCGCCGCCGGGGTGACCCGGGGCGACCGGGTGGGCATCCACCTCGACCGGACCCTCGACCTGCCGGTCGCGGTGCTCGGCGTGCTCGCGGCCGGAGCGGCCTACGTGCCGCTCGACCCCGGCTGGCCGACCGACCGGATGGCCTACGTCCTCGCCGACGCGGCGGTACGGGCGCTGGTGGCCGACCGGCCGCTGCCCGGCTTCACCGGCCCGGTGCTGCCCCCGGCCGGCGACCCGGCGGACCCGTTGCCCGACGCGACCGCCGAACCGGACGACGTGGCCTACCTGATCTACACCTCCGGCTCCACCGGCCGCCCCAAGGGCGTCATGGTGACCCACCGCAACGTGGTCCGCCTCGTCACCGGCGCGGCGACCCGCTTCCGGTTCGGCCCCGACGACGTGTGGAGCCTGTTCCACTCGGTCGCCTTCGACGTGTCGGTCTTCGAGCTGTGGGGCGCCTGGCTGACCGGCGCCCGGGTGGTCGTCGTGCCCTACCTGGCCGGCCGGGAACCGGCCGAACTGCGGGCGCTGCTGGCCCGGCACCGGGTCACCGTGCTCAGCCAGACCCCGACGGCGTTCCGCCAACTCGCCGCCGCCGATGCCGGCGCACCCGACCGCCTCGACGCGCTGCGTTACGTGATCTTCGCGGGAGAGGCGCTCGACGTGCGCGCCCTGGCCGGCTGGCTCGACCGCTACGGCGACGCCCGACCCGAGCTGGTCAACATGTACGGCACCACGGAGACCACCGTGCACGCCACGTTCCACCGGGTCCGGGCCGCGGAACTCGCCGAGCCCGGCCGCAACCGGATCGGCCGGCCCCTGCCCGACCTGCGGATCGTGCTGCTCGACGCGGACCGGCGACCGGTGCCGCTGGGCGCCCCCGGCGAGGTGACCATCGGCGGCCCCGGGGTCTCCCTCGGCTATGCCGGCCGACCCGAGCTGACCGCCGACCGCTTCGTCACCGGCCCGTACGCCGACGGACCGCTCTACCGGACCGGGGACCTGGCCCGCTGGCTGCCCGACGGCACCCTGGACTTCCTCGGCCGCACCGACGCCCAGGTGAAGATCCGCGGCTTCCGGGTCGAACCGGGCGAGGTGGAGGCGGTGCTGCGCGAACACCCGGACGTCGCCGACGCGGTGGTGGTGGCCCGGCCCGGCCGCGCCGACGACACCGAACTCGCCGGCTACCTGGTGCCCCGCCCCGGCACCGACCCCAGCCCCGCCGACCTGCGCGCCCACGCCCGCCGGCTGCTGCCGGAATACCTCGTGCCGGCCACCCTCACCCGGCTCGACGCGCTGCCCCGCACCGCCAACGGCAAGCTCGACGTGCGGGCCCTGCCCCGACCCCGACGCGGCACCGACGACACCGGCCACGTCGCCCCCCGCGACGAGCTGGAGGCCACCCTCGCCGACCTCTGGCGGCAGGTCCTCGACGTCGACACCGTCGGCGTGCACGACAACTTCTTCGACCTCGGCGGGCACTCCCTGCTGGCCACCCGGGCGATGAGCCGCACCCGGGCCGCGCTCGGCGTCGACACCGGCGTCCGCGACCTCTTCGACCACCCCACCGTGGCCGGTCTCGCCGACCGGCTGCGCGGACTGCGCGGCACCGCCGACGCCCCGATCCCGACCGTGGCCCGCACCGGACCGCTGCCGGCCGCCCCGGCGCAGCGCCGGCTCTGGCTGCTGCACCAGCTCGACCCGGCCAGCGCCGCCGCGTACGTCATCGGCAGCGCGGTCCGGCTGACCGGTCCGCTCGACCCGGCGGCGCTGGAGGCGGCGTTCGCCGACGTGGTGGCCCGGCACGAGGCGCTGCGCACCAGCCTCGACGTGCTCGACGGGGAACCCGTCCAACGGATCCACCCCGACCTGACCGTGCCGCTGGAGCGCGTCGACGTCCCCGACCCGGCAGCCCTGGCCGCCCTCACCCGGGACCGGCTCACCGCCGGCTTCGACCTCGCCACGGCGCCGCTGGTCCGGGCCACCCTGGCCCGGGTCGCCGACGACGAGCACCACCTGCTGCTCGCCGTGCACCACGCCGTCGGCGACCAGGCCTCCACCCAGGTCGTCGTCCGGGACCTGGTCGCCGCGTACCGGGCGAGGGTCGCCGGCACCGACCCCGACCTGCCGCCGCCGGCGCTCGGGTACGCCGACGTGGCGGCCTGGCAGCACGACCGGCTGGCCCGCGGCGACCACGACGAGGAGCTGACCTGGTGGACCGAACGCCTGGCCGGGCTGCCCGTGCTGGAGCTGCCCACCGACCGGACCCGGCCGGCCACCCGCGGCCACCGGGGCGGCCAGCGGCAGGCCACGCTGCCGGCCCCGGTGGTGGACCGGCTGACCGAGGTGGCGCGGCGGCACGACGCCACGGGGTTCATGGTGGCGCTCGCCGGCTACCAGCTGATGCTCGCCCGCTATGCCGGCCAGACCGACTTCGGGATCGCCGTCCCCGTCGCCGGGCGGGACCGGCCGGAACTCGACGGGCTCGTCGGGTTCCTCGCCAACACCCTCGTGCTGCGCGCCGACCTGACCGGTGACCCCGGCATCGGGGAGCTGATCGGCCGGGTCCGCGAGACCTGCCTCGGCGCGTACGCCCACGCCGACGTGCCGTTCGACGTGCTGGTCGAGCGGCTGGGCCTGACCCGGGACCTGTCCCGCACCCCCGTCGCCCAGGCCGGGTTCGCCCTGGTCGAGCGGGTCGACGCCGCGGACCGGGAGTTCGCCGGGGTACGCGCCGAGCCGCTGCCGTTCGACCCGGGCACCGCCAAGACCGACCTCACCGTCACGGTGGTCCCCGCCGACGACGGCGGCTGGCGGCTGCTCGCCGAGTACGACGCCGACCTGTTCAGCCCGGCCACCGTGGACCGGATGCTGGCCCACCTGACCATGCTGCTCACCGAGTTCGCCGACGACCCGGACCGCCCGGTCACCGCGCTGTCGGACCTGCCCGCCGAGGAGGCCGCACAGCTGGCGGAGTGGGCGCACGGCCCGACCCGGGAACTGCCCGACGCCACCTGGCCGGAACTGTTCGCCCGCCAGGTCGCCGCCGGGCCGGACCGGCCGGCGGTGCTCTTCGGCGACGAGACCGTCACGTACGCCCAGCTGAACGCCCGGGCCAACCGTCTGGCCCACCGGCTCGTCGCCGCCGGCGTCGGCGCGGACCACCTGGTCGGGGTGCTCGCCGAACGGTCCGTGGAGATGGTCGTCGCGGTCCTCGCCGTGCTCAAGGCCGGCGGCGCCTACCTGCCGGTCGACCCGGGCCTGCCCGCCGACCGGGTGGCCTTCATGATCTCCGACTCGGGGGCCCGCCTGCTGCTCACCCCGACCGCGCTCGCCGACCGGGCCGCCGGCACCGACGCCACGGTCGTCCCGGTGGACGCCCCGGACCTGGGCGAGCTGCCCGACGACGATCTGCCGCGCCGCAGCGGCCCCGACGATCTGGCGTACGTCATCTACACCTCCGGCTCCACCGGCACCCCGAAGGGTGTCGCGGTCACCCACCGGTCGGTGACGAACCTCTGGCTCACCCGCGACCTGGCCGGCCTGCACCCCGGCAGCCGGGTGCTCCAGTTCGCCCCGTTCAGCTTCGACGTCTCCGTCTTCGAGATGGTGCTCTCGCTGCTCGGCGGCGTACCGCTGGTGGTGCCCACCCCGGCGGACCTGGCCGGCGGGGTGGAGATCGTCGGGCTGATCAACCGGCAGCGGGTCACCTTCACCTTCATCCCGCCGTCCCTGCTGGCCCACCTCGCGCCGGAGCACGTACCGACCCTGGAGGTGCTCGGCTCCGGCGGCGAGGACTGTCCGGCCGAGGTCGCCGAGCGGTGGGGCGGCAAGAAACGCTTCCTGATCGGGTACGGCCCGACCGAGGCCACCGTCTACGCCACGGTCACCGACGAGATCGTCGGCGGCGGGCACCCCCCGATCGGCCGGCCGGTGGCCAACACCGTGGTCCGGGTGCTCGACGAGCGGCTGCGTCCCCGCCCGATCGGGGCCCCCGGCGAGCTGTACCTCGGCGGCCCCGGGCTGGCCCGTGGCTATCTGCACCGGCCCGAGCTGACCGAGGCGGCGTTCGTCCGGCACCCGGTGACCTCCGAACGCCTCTACCGCACCGGCGACCTGGTGCGCTACCTGCCCGACGGCAACCTGGAGTTCATCGGCCGCACCGACGACCAGGTGAAGCTGCGCGGTTTCCGGATCGAGCTGGGGGAGGTCGCCGCCGCCCTGCGCGCCGCGCCCGGGGTCACCGACGCGGTGGCCGTGGTCCGCGAGGACCGGCCCGGGGACAAGCGCCTCGTCGGCTACGTCGTCCCCGCCGACCCCGGCACGGACCTGCGCGCCGAGGCGGAGCTGACCCGGGCCGCCCGGGACGCCGTCGCCACCCGGCTGCCGCAGTACATGGTGCCGGCCGCCGTGGTCGCGCTGCCCGCCCTGCCGCTCAACCCCAACGGCAAGGTCGACCGCCGGGCGCTGCCCGCCCCCGCCGGCACCGGCGACGACGACGGGTACGTCGCACCGACCACCCCCACCGAGCACCGGCTGACCCGGCTGGTCGCCGAGGCGCTCGGGGTGGACCGGGTCGGCCTGGACGACGACTTCTTCGCCCTCGGCGGCCACTCCCTGCTCGCCGCCCGGCTGCACGCCACCATCCGTCGGCTGTGGGGGGTGGACCTGCCGGTGCGGGTGCTCTTCGAACGCTCCCGGATCGGGTCCCTCGCCGACCTGCTCGACGAGCAGGGCAGCATCGACGTGGCCGCCGCCGAGGCCGAGCACGCCGCCGCGCTGCGCGCCGACGTGGTGCTCCCCGAGGACGTCCGGCCCGTCGGCGAGCTGCGCTGGACCGACCGGCCCGGCACCGTGCTGCTCACCGGGGCCACCGGGTTCCTCGGGGCTTACCTGGCCCGGCAGCTCGCCGAGGCGGGCGTGACGGTGCTCTGCCTGGTGCGCGGCCGCGACGAGGCCGACGCCCAGCGCCGGCTGACCGAGCAGCTGCGCCGGTACCGGTGCTGGCGCGACGAGTGGGCCGACCGGTTCCGGGCGATCCCCGGTGACCTCGCCGCGCCCCGGCTGGGCCTCACCCCGGACCGGTTCGCCGCGCTGGCCCGGGAGGTGGACGAGATCTACCATTGCGGCGCGGTGGTGCACTTCCTGCGGCCGTACGCGGCGCTGCGCGCCGGCAACGTCGCCGGCACGGTGGAGATCCTCCGGCTGGCCACGCTGGACCGTCCGGTCCCGGTGCACTACGTCTCCACCATGTCGGTCTTCGGCGGGCTGGCCCGACCCGGGGCAGCGGGTCCCGCCGACGCCACCGGTGTGGTGCTGCGCGAGGACACCCTGCCCGACGACCCGCCGCCGGCCACCGACACCGGCTACAACCACAGCAAGTGGGTCGCCGAGCAGGTGGTGGCCCTGGCCCGGGCCCGGGGCGTCCCGGTCGCCGTGTACCGGCCCGGCCGCATCGCCGGCGACACCCGCACCGGCACCTGGCGCGGCGACGACCTGGTCTGCCAGGTGATCCGGGCCTGCGTGGCCACCGGGCTGGTGCCGGACACCGGGCTCGCCACCGACCTGGTGCCGGTCGACCACATCGCCGCCGCCGTCACCGGCCTGGCCCGGCGGCGCGACGCGCTGGGCCGTACCTTCCACTTCGCGCTGGACGCCAAGGTGCCGCTGGTCCGCCTCGCCGACGCGCTCGCCGAGCGGGGCTGGCCGGTCCGCCGCGTCCCGCTGGCCCAGTGGTACGACGCGGTCACCGCCGCCGCCCGGGCCGGCGACGACCAGCTCGGCCCGGTCCTGGCGATGTACGCCCCGCTGGCCGAGGGGCGGGTCACCGGCCCCGGCGAACCGACCTTCGACGACCGGAACACCCGGGAGCTGATCGGCGCGCAGCTGCCGCCGCCCCCGGTGGACACCGCGCTGCTGGGCCACTACCTCGACGTGCTGGTCGCCGACGGCGTCCTCCCGCCGCCCCCCGGCGACGGTCCGCACCACCCCGACGGAGGGAGCACCGATGGTTCCGCATGACCCGATCGTCGTCGCCGGGGCGGGGGTGGGCGGCCTCACCGCGGCCCTCGCCCTGGCCCGCCACGGCCTCCCCGTCGAGGTGTACGAGCGCCGCACCGCCGACGAGATCCTCGACGCGCCCGGCAGCGGCCTGACCCTGTGGAGCAACGCGTCCACCCCGCTGGGCCGGCTCGGACTCGGCGACCGGCTGCTGGCCGCCGCCGAGCGGGTGGTGGAGATCCGCAACTTCGACTCCCGGGGGCGGATCCGGTTCACCATGCGTACCCACCCGTACATCTGGCCGGACGCGCTGCCGTCGCTGTCGATCGGCCGGATGGACCTGGCGGCGATCCTGCTGTCGGCCTGCGCGGAGCGTGGTGTGCCGGTGCACCACGGCCGGCGGGTCACCGGCTACCGGCGGACCGGCGACGGCGTGGAGGTCCGCCTCGACGACGAAACCGTCACCGGGTCGGCCCTGATCGGCGCGGACGGGGTCCGCTCCACCGTGCTGCGTCAGCTGCGCGGCGAGGTGCCCGGCATCTATTTGGGCCGGAGCACCTACCGGGGGGTGTGCGCCGGCACCGACGGCCTCGTCCCCGAGGTGCCACTGCTCTTCCACGACGAGGCCACCCGGGTCGGCGGCGGGGTCTATCCGATCGGCGGGGACCGGGCGGCGTGGACGCTGTCCTGGAAGGCCCCGGCCGGAGAGCGGGAGCAGCCCGGCCGCGCGCACGCGCACGCCGTACACCTGGCCCGGGTGCTGCCGGCGGTGCTGCGCGACCGGGTCGCCCGGACCGATCCGGACGCCCTCGTCCGGACCGACATCTGGTACCACGAGTGGCACGAGACCTGGGGCGACGGCCCGGTCACCCTGCTCGGCGACGCCGCCCACGCGATGCCCAACGACCTCGGCCAGGGCGCCTGCCAGGCCGTCGAGGACGCGGTGGTGCTCGCCGACGCGCTGGCCGCCGGTGACCCGAACACCCCGGCCGGGGTCGCCGCCGCGCTGCGCGACTACGAGCGCCGCCGCCTCGACCGGGTGAAGTGGGTACGCCAGCAGTCCGTGCAGGTGGCGACCGCCGCCGAGCCACGCGGTGCGCTGGCCCGCTGGGCGATGGGCAAGCTCACCCGCGTCTACCTCGCGGTGGCCGAGAAGGGCATGTGGCAACGGATGCAGCAGCCCCCCGCACTCACCCATCCCGCCCCCGCCGTCTCCTGAGCGGACGGCCCCACACCTGCGGTACGCGGGCCTTTCCTGTCCCGCCGGGTGCCCGGATGGGTACTCCGGCGGGGGTGGGCGGGGCGGTCGGGACGGGGGGTGCCCGGGCGGACGGGCCGTTGGAGGGCCGACCGGCGGCGCGGGCATTGGCACGGTGAGGGAACTCCGCGAGATCAGCACCGGTCCGCCGACGCGACGCGCCCGCCGTCACCGGGCGGCGCCGCGCCGGACCGAACGACTTCCAGCCAGGAGCGCGCATGACCGACCTTGCCATCGACGGCGGCATCCAGGCGACCACCCTGCTCGACATCCTCCGGGCCAACGCCACGGCCGATCCCGACGCGGTCGCCTTCGCGCAGCTGTCCTTCCCCGCCGGCACCGACACCTCCGACGGTCGCGGCGTCGTGCGGGAACTCACCCGGGGGGCGTACGACCGCCGCTCCGCCGCCCTCGCGGCCGTCCTCGCCCCCCGGCTGGCCCCGGCCGGTCGAGTGCTGGTGCTGCTCGCCCCCGGCCTGGACTTCCTGGTCGGGCTGACCGGCGTGCTGTACGCCGGCGGCGTCGCCGTGGCCTGCCCGCCCCCGGTCGACGGCGCGGGCGACCCGCGCACCGAGCGGGCCGTGCAGATCGCCGGCAACGCCGAGGTGACCGCCGTGGTGACCACCGCCGCGCTGGTCGACCGCCTCGGCGAGCTGCGCGACCGGCTCGGCCCGGACGTGCCGTGGCTCGCCGTGGACGGGATCGACGAGTCCGCCGCCGACGGGTGGACCCCGCCCGGGCTGACCGGCGACGACCTGGCGTTGCTGCAGTACACCTCCGGCTCCACCGGGGCGCCCAAGGGGGTCATGGTCAGCCACCGCAACCTGCTGCACCAGATCGACCAGACCGTCGCGCTGGCCGGGCTGCCCGCCGGGGCGAACGTGGTCAGCTGGATCTCCCCGTACCACGCGCTCGGGGTGGCCGGGCACCTGCTGCTGTCCCAGTACCTCGGTGGCCGGGCCGTCTTCCTCACCCCGGAGGACTTCGTCGCCGACCCGCTGCGCTGGCTGCGGGCCATCTCCGACACCCCCGGGCCGGTCTTCGGCTGCGCCCCGAACTTCGCCTTCGAGCGCTGCCTGAGCCAGGTGCCGGCCGCGCGGCGCACCGGTCTGGACCTCTCCGGCTGGCACACCACGTTCAACGCCGCCGAGCGGGTCCGGGCGAGCACCATCGCCCGCTTCGCCGAGGAGTTCGGCCCGTACGGGTTCCGGCCCGAGACGATGGGGCCCGGCTTCGGGATGACCGAGGCGATGCTCTTCCTCACCGGCCGGCACGCCGACCCGGAACCGCGGGTGCTGCACGTCGACGCCGCCGAGCTGGAGCGGGGCCGGGTGGTGCCCGCCGACCCGGGCGACCGCAGCCTCACCCTGGTCGGGGTCGGCCCGGCCGGGCCGCACTGCGAGATCCTGGTGGTCGACCCGGAGACCCGGCAGGTGGTCGCCGACGACCGGGTGGGCGAGCTGTGGGTGCGCGGCGAGGTGGTCTGCCAGGGCTACTGGCGGCGTCCGGAGCTGTCCGAGGAGACCTTCGGCGCCCGGCTCGCGGACGGGACCGGGCCCTTCCTGCGTACCGGCGACCTGGGTTTCCGGCACGACGGCGACCTGGTGCTCTGCGGCCGGCTCAAGGAAATGATCATCATCCGGGGGCGGAACCTCTATCCGCAGGACGTCGAGCTGACCTGCGAGCGGGTGCACCCGGCGCTGGCCGGTGCCCCGGCCGCCGCGTTCGCCGTCGACCTCGACGGCGAGGAACGCCTCGTCGTGGTCCAGTCCGTCCCGGACACCACCGGCGTCGACCTCGACGACCTGGCCGGCCGGCTGCGCGCCGCCGTCACCGACGACCACGAGGTCGAGACGTACGAGGTGCTGCTGGTCGGCCCGGACGGGGTCGCCAAGACCGTCAGCGGCAAGGTGCAGCGGGGCGCCTGCCGGGACCGCTACCTCGCCGGGGAACTGCGCCTGCTGGCCGGGCCGCCGCCTCACCGCCACCGCGTGCCGGCCGGCCCGCAGCCGGCCGCCGCGCCGATGCGGGACATGTTGTCGCCCTCGACGAGGCGCTGCGCGCCCCGGTGCTCGTCGCCGAGCTGCGCCGCCGGCTGGCCGGGTTGCTCGGCACCGGCACCGACCGGATCGCCACCGACCTGCCGCTGGCCGGGCTGGGCCTGGAGTCGCTGCGTGCCATCGAGCTGCGCCGCGACCTGGAACGCGACCTCGGCGTCGGCATCCCCATCGCCGAGTTCATGCGCGGCACGGTGACCGCCCTGGCCGGCCTGGTCACCGGGCAGCTCGACGCCGCCCCCGGCGGGCGGGACATCGCCTGGCGGCCGGTGGTCGCCGACCCGGCGCACCGGCACGAGCCGTTCCCCCTGACCGAGCAGCAGTACGCCTACTTCGTCGGCCGCAGCGCCGGCTACGACCTCGGTGAGGTCTCCATCCACATCTACGTGGAGATCGACGCCGCCGATCTCGACCTGGACCGGCTCACCCGGGCACTGAACCGGCTCGTGGCCCGGCAGGAGATGCTGCGCGCGGTGGTCCGTTCCGACGGCACCCAGCGGATCCTCCCCGCCGACGAGGTCCCCCCGGTCGGGATCGCGTGCGCCGACCTGTCCGAGATGGACCCGGCGGAACGCGACGCCCGACTCGCCGGAACCCGCGACGAGCTGAGCCACCAGGTCCTGCCGATGGACCACTGGCCGATGTTCGAGGTGCGGGCCAGCCGACTGCCCGGCGGCGTCACCCGGGTGCACGTCAGCCTCGACCTGCTGGTCGCCGACGTGGCCAGCGTCCGGCTCTTCTTCCTGGAGTGGGGCGACCACTACGCCGACCCGGACGCCCACCCCGACCCGCTGCCGGTCTCCTTCCGTGACTACGTGCTGGCCCTGGACCAGGTCACCGAATCCGAGGCGTACCGGCGGTCCCGGGAGTACTGGCTGGCCCGGATCCCGGACCTACCCCCCGGGCCGGACCTGCCGCTGGTGGCGGGGACGGACCGGCGGGGCCGGCGCCGCCGCTCCCACCTGCTCGACGCCGAGAAGTGGGCCCGACTGCGGGCCCGGGCCGCCCGGCGCGGCGTCACCCCGTCGGTGGTGCAGCTCGCCGCGTTCGCCGAGGTGCTCGGCCGGTGGAGCCGCACCGGCCGGTTCACCGTCAACGTGCCGCTGTTCAACCGGATGCCGCTGCACCCGCGCATCGACGACGTGATCGGCGACTTCACGGCGGTCACCCTGCTGGAGATCGACGTGACCCCGCGCGACGGCCTGGGCGGGCTCGCCGAGCGCATCCAGCGCCAGCTCTGGCAGGACCTGGAACACCGCTACTTCTCCGGGGTCGAGGTGATGCGGGAGCTGAGCCGCCAGCGCGGTGTCCCGCCCGGCACCTTCGCCACCGTCGTCTTCGCCAGCGCCCGCGAGCAGGGCCGCGACCAGGAGGGCGCGCAGGGCGCGCTCGGGGCGGCCTGGCTCGGCGACACCGTCTCGGTGATCTCCCAGACCCCGCAGGTCCTCTTCGACCACCAGGTCTACGAGGACCACGGCGCCCTGTCGTACCACTGGGACGTGATCGAGGACCTCTTCCCCGACGCGATGCTCGACGACCTCTTCGCCGCCTACACCGAGCTGCTGGAACGCCTCGCCGCGAGCGACGACGCGTGGGCGCCGGGCGCGTCGGACCCGCTGCCGGCCGCCCAGCGGGAGCTGGTCGCCGCCGCGCACGCGGCCACCGCGGAGATCCCCGACGAGCTGCTCTTCACCGCGATCGGCCGGCAGGCCGCCGCGCATCCCGAGCGCACCGCCGTGGTCGCCGCCGACACCACCCTGACGTACGGGCAGCTGTGGCGGCGGGCCACCGCGCTGGGCCGGGCGCTGCGCGCCGACGGGGTACGCCCCGACCAGCTCTTCGCGGTCGCCGCCGACAAGAGCGCCGCCCAGCTCGTCGCCGCCCTCGGCGTGCAACTGGCCGGCGGGGCGTACCTGCCGGTCGACCCGGACCTGCCGCCGGCCCGCCAGGACCACCAGCTGCGCCGCGGTGAGGTGGCGATCGTGCTGGTACGCGCCGGCGGCCCGGACCGGGACGACTGGCCGGACGGTGTGCGGGTGGTGCCCGTCGACGCCACCGTCGACCCCGACGGCGACGTCACCGACCTGGTGCCCGCGCAGCGGCCGACGGACCTGGCGTACGTGCTGTTCACCTCCGGCTCCACCGGCGCCCCGAAGGGGGTGATGCTGTCGCACCGGGCCACCCTCACCACCGTCGCCCAGGTGCGCGAGCGCGTCGGTCTGGGCCCCGACGACGTCGCCCTGGGCCTCTCCGCGCTGAGCTTCGACCTGTCGGTCTGGGACGTCTTCGGCGTCCTCGGCGCCGGGGCGACCCTGGTGCTGCCGGAGCCGGCCGCCGCCCGCGACCCGGGCCGCTGGCTGGAGCTGATGGCCACCCACGGGGTCACCACCTGGAACTCGGTGCCCGCGCTGGCCCGGATGCTGGTCGAGCACGCGGAAGGTGGACACCCGGGACTGGCCCGGCTGCGGCTGATGTGGCTCTCCGGCGACTGGATCCCGGTGGACCTGCCGGACCAGGTCCGGGCGCTCGCCCCGGACGTCCGGTTCGTCGCCTCCGGCGGCCCCACCGAGACCGCCATCTGGTGCGTCGCCTACGACGTCGAACACGCCGACCCGACCTGGGAGTCCGTCCCGTACGGCCGGCCGCTGGCCAACCACCGCATCCACGTGCTCAACGACCGGATGCAGCCCTGCCCGGTCGGGGTGCCGGGGGAGATGTTCATCGGCGGCGCCGGCCTCGCCGACGGGTACTGGCGCGACCCGGAGCTGACCGCCGCCGCCTTCGTCACCCACCCGGAGACCGGCGAGCGGCTCTACCGCTCCGGCGACCTGGGCCGGTGGTTGCCCGACGGCACCCTGCAGATCCTCGGCCGTGACGACTTCCAGGTGAAGATCGGCGGGTTCCGCATCGAACTCGGCGAGATCGAGGCCACCCTCACCCGGCACCCCCGGGTACGCGAGGCCGCCGTGCTGGCCGCCGGCCCGGACCGGCACCGCCGCCGGCTGGTCGCCTTCGTGGTCCCCGACGGCGCGGACGCCGCACCGGCCGGCACCGACCTCGACCCGAAGGTCGCCGAGAAGCGGGTCCTCGGCGACGTGGAGGCCGACCCGGTCCGCCGGGTGGAGTTCACCCTGGCCCGGCGCGGTCTGCGCACCGACCTGACCGGCCCGCCCGTCGACCTGCCGTCCGACCCGGACGGCGCGGCGGCCGACGCGGTCTGGGCCCGGCGGGCCAGCCGACGCGCCTTCGCCGACCGGCCGGTGCCGCTGACCGACCTGGCCCGGCTGCTGGAGAGCCTGCGCAGCCGCGACGGCGAGGTGCTGCCGAAGTACCGGTACGCCTCGGCCGGCGCCCTCTACCCGGTGCAGACGTACGTGCACGTGCGGCCCGGGCGGGTCGAGGGCCTGGCCGGCGGCAGCTACTACCACGATCCGGTGGCGCACCGGCTGGTCCCGGTCCGCCTCGACACCGACCTGGACCGCGCCGCGCACGTCTCCACCAACCAGCCCGCCTACGACGGCAGCGCCTTCGAGATCTTCCTGGTCGGCCGGATGTCGGCGGTCAGCCCGCTCTACGGCACCCGGGCGCTGCACTTCTGCCTGTTGGAGGCGGGCGAGATGAGTCAACTGCTCGACGAGACGGCCCCCGGCCTCGACCTCGGGCTCTGCCAGCTCGGCCTGATCGCCGACGAGCCCGCCGTCCGGGACCTGCTCGCCCTCGCCGACGACGACCAGGTGCTGCACAGCCTGCTCGGCGGGGTGCTCGACCCGACGCCGCAGGCGGGCGCCGGCGGCGGCAGCCCGGCCGAGCGGCTGCGTGCGTACGTCGCCGAGACGCTGCCGCACTACATGGTCCCGGCCACCGTGGTCACCGTGGACCGGCTGCCGCTGACCGCCCGGGGCAAGGTCGACCGGGCCGCCCTGGCACGGCTCGCCGACTCCGCCACGGAGACCGGCCGCGGCGGCGGCGCCGCGTACGCCGCCCCGACCTCCGAGGTGGAGCGGACCGCGACCGAGGTGTTCCGCACCGTCCTCGGGGTCGACCGGATCGGCGTGGACGACCGCTTCTTCGACCTCGGCGCCGACTCGGTGACCATCGTGAAGGTCTACCGTCAGCTCTGCGCCGCGCTGGGCCGCACCTTCCCGCTGATGCACATGTTCGAACACCCCACGATCCGGCGCCTCGCGGCGGGACTCGACGGCGGTGGCGGTGCCGACGGCGACGCCGTGGACGCCGCGTTCAGCCGGGCCGCCGCCCGCCGTGGCCGGCGCGCCGGCCGTCCGGCGGAGGTGTCCCGGTGAGCCCGTCGAGCGGCGACATCGCGATCGTCGGCATGGCCGGCCGGTTCCCCGGCGCCCCCGACGTGGCCACCTTCTGGCGCAACCTGCGCGGCGGCGTCGAGTCGGTCACCTTCTGGGACACCGACACCCTGCGCGCCGCGGGCATCACCGAGGAGACCCTGGCCGACCCGGCGTACGTGCGGGCCGCCTCGGTGCTCGACGGCATCGAGCAGTTCGACGCCGCGTTCTTCGGCTACCACGCCCGCGAGGCGGCGCTGATCGACCCGCAGCAACGCCTCTTCCTGGAGTGCGCCTGGCACGCCCTGGAGGACGCCGGGTACGCCCCCGGCGCCGTCGACGCCACCGTCGGCGTGTACGCCGGCAGCGCGCTGTCCACGTACCTGCTCGGCAACGTGCTGGCCGGTCGGGTGGCGGGCACCATCGGCGAGACCCTCGAACTGCTGGTCACCAACGACAAGGACTACCTGCCCAACCGGGTCGCCTTCAAGCTGGGCCTGGGCGGGCCGGCCGTGGCCGTGCAGACGGCCTGCTCGTCCTCGCTGGTCGCGGTGCACGTCGCCGCGCAGGCCCTGCTGGAGGGGGAGTGCGACGTCGCGCTGGCCGGCGGCGCGGCGATCCGGCTGCCCCAGCCCAGTGGCTACCTGTGGCAGGAGGGGCTGATCTTCTCCCGGGACGGGCACTGCCGGCCGTTCGACGCCGCCGCCACCGGCACCGTCTTCGGCAGCGGCGTCGGCGTGGTGGTGCTCAAGCGACTCGAGGACGCCCTCGCCGACGGCGACCACGTCGACGCCGTCATCAAGGGCAGCGCGGTCACCAACGACGGGTCGGCGAAGGTCGGCTACACCGCGCCCGGGGTGGACGGTCAGGCCCGCGCCGTGGCGACCGCGCTGGGCCTGGCCGGGATCGACCCGGCCACCGTCACCGCCGTCGAGGCGCACGGCACCGGCACCCCGCTGGGCGACCCGATCGAGGTGACCGCCCTGAACCGGGTCTTCGCCCCCCGGATGCGCGAACGCGGCGGGATCGCCCTGGCCTCGGTGAAGTCCAACGTGGGACACCTGGACACCGCCGCCGGGGTGACCGGCCTGATCAAGGCGGTGCTCCAGCTCCGGCACCGGGAGCTGGTGCCGAGCCTGCACTACGACAAGCCCAACCCGGAGATCGACTTCGACAGCTCGCCGTTCCGGGTCAACACCGAGCTGCGCGAGTGGACGGTCGACGACGTGCCGCGCCGGATCGGGGTGAGCTCCTTCGGCATGGGCGGCACCAACGCCCACGTCGTCGTCGAGGAGGCACCCGCCCCCGTCCCGCTGCCGCCGCCGGAGCGCGCCGCGCAGGTGATCACGATCTCCGCGCGTACCCCCGAGGCGCTGGACGCGGCCGGCGCGCAACTCGCCGCGGCCCTCGCCGCGCCCGACGCCCCGCCGCTGGCCGACGCGGCCTGGACCCTGCACCGGGGCCGGGTGCCGGCCCGGTACCGCCGCGCGGTGGTCGCCGCCGACGCGGGCGAGGCCGCCGCCGCGCTGGCCGACCTGGCCCGCGCCGTCACCGGTACGGCCGTCGACCGGCCCCGGCTGGTCTTCCTCTTCCCCGGCCAGGGCAGCCAGCACCCGGGCATGGGCGCCGACCTGTACGCCACCGAACCGGCCTGGCGCGACGCCCTCGACGCGGTCGCCGCCGACCTGGCCCCGCACCTCGGCCTGGACCTGCGTACCGTGCTGTACCCGGCCGCCGACGTCGACCCCGCCGAGGCGGCCCGCCGGCTGGAGTCCACCGACCTGGCCCAGCCGGCCCTGTTCGCCGTCGAGTACGCCACCGCCGCCCTGCTCGCCTCGTACGGGATCCTCCCGGACGCGATGATCGGCCACAGCGTCGGCGAGCTGACCGCCGCCTGCCTGGCCGGCGTCCTGGACCGGGCCGACGCGGCCCGCCTGGTCGCCACCCGGGGCCGGCTGATGGCGGCGATGCCGCCCGGCGCGATGCTCTCGGTCGCCCTCGGCGAGGGCGAGGTCCGCCCCCTGCTTCCCCCGACCCTGGCCCTGGCCGCGGCGAACGCCCCCGACCTGTGCGTGGTCTCCGGCCCCGACGAGGACGTCGCCGCCCTCGCGGCGGTTCTCGCCGAGCGGGGCGTGTCCCACCGGCGGCTGCACACCTCACACGCCTTCCACTCGGCGATGATGGACCCGGTCCGCGAGCCCTTCGCCGCCGCGCTGGCCGGGATCCGGCTCGCCCCGCCGACCCTGCCGTTCGTCGCCAACCGCACCGGCGAGTGGATCACCGACCGGGAGGCCACCGACCCGACCTACTGGGCCGGGCACGTCCGGGACACCGTCCGCTTCGGCGCGTCCGTGGCGCTGGTCGCCGGTCCCGACGCGGTGCTGCTGGAGGTCGGCCCCGGCCGGACCCTGGGCACCCTGGCCCGGCAGGTCAGCCGGGAGGCCACCGTGCTGGCCAGCCTGCCCGCCCCCGGCGACCCGCCGGTCGGGCCGCACCCGGGACCGGCCCTGCTCGGCCGGCTCTGGGCCGCCGGCGTCGACGTCGACCTCACCGACGGGCCACGCCGACGGGTCTCCCTGCCCGGCTACCCGTTCCAGCGCCGCCGCTACTGGATCACCCCGAGCGGGGGCGGCGGCCCGCTGGACCTCGCCGGACTGTCCGGCGGCGCACCGGAACCGGACGCCGACCCCACCGGCCTGGACGGACGCCCCCCGGTGCAGACCCCGTACGTCGCCCCCCGCGACGACCGGGAGCGGCTGGTCGCCGCCATCTGGCAGGACCTGCTCGGCGCGGCCCCGATCGGGGTGGACGACAACTTCGTCGAACTCGGCGGGCACTCGCTGCTGGCCACCCGGGTCGTCGCCCGGGTGAACGAGGCGTTCGGCAGCCGGATCGGGCTGCGCGAGATGCTCGCCGCGCCGACCGTCGCCGGGGTGGCCGCCCTGGTCGCCGCCGGCCGGTCCGAGGAGACCGACGAGCCGGCGCCCGGCCTGCCGCTCGCCGTGCCCGCACCGGACCAGGCGCACGAGCCGTTCCCGCTGGCCGAGATCCAGCAGGCCCAGTGGCTGGGCCGGCTCGGCAGCGTCGAGGGCGGCAACGTCGCCGCGCACGTCTACTGGGAGGTGGAGACCGGCGAGGTCGACCTGGACCGGCTCACCGAGACGTGGCGGGAGGTGGTGCGCCGGCACGGCATGCTCCGCGCGGTCGTCGGCGACGACGGCCGGCAGCGGATCCTGCCCGACCCGGGCCCGTACGTCATCGAGGCCACCGACCTGCGCGACCGCCCCGCCGACGAGGTGGAACGGGTGCTCGCCGAACGGCGCGAGACCCTGTCGCACCAGATGCGGCCGGTGGACGTGTGGCCGCTGTGGGACGTCCGGGCCACCCTGCTGCCCGGCGGACGGACCCGGCTGCACCTCGGCTTCGACCTGATGATCGCCGACATCGGCAGCATCCGGCTGGTCTCCCGCGACTGGCGCCGCATCTACCAGGAGGCCGGCGGTCTCGCCCCGCTGGAGCTCACCTACCGCGACTACGTGCTGGCCACCGAGGAGCTGCGCGGCAGCCCGCTGCACCAGCGGTCGCTGGCGTACTGGCGGGAGCGGATCGCACAGCTGCCGCCCCGGCCGGACCTGCCGCTCGCCGTCGCGCCCGCCGCCGTCACCCGACCCGAGCCGGTCTCCTTCGACCTGGAACTGGACCGGGCCACCTGGAAGCGGATCACCGACCGGGCCGGCGGTCACGGGCTGACCCCGTCGTCGGTGCTGCTCGCCGTCTACGCGTACGCGGTGGGCGCCTGGTGCCGGGCCGGGCGGTTCACCGTCAACGTCACCGTCACCAACCGACTGCCGGTCCACCCGCACGTCGGTGACCTGGTCGGCGAGTTCGCCTCGTTCGACCTGCTCCCGGTCGACCTGACCGCCGCCGGCAGCGTGGCCGGGCTGGCCCGCCACCTGCAGGAGCAGAGCTGGCAGGACCTGGAACACCGCTACGTCAGCGGCGTCGAGGTGCTGCGCGAGATGGCCCGCGCCCGCGGCGGGGCCGCCGGCGCGGTGCTGCCGGTGGTCTTCACCAGCACCGTCGTGCAGGAGAGCGAACCGGGCGACGAGACCTGGTTCGGCTGGCTCGGCGAGATGGTCCACGAGGTCGCCCAGACCCCGCAGGTGTGGCTCGACTTCGCCCTGCTGGAGACCGCCGACGGGGTCCGGATGAGCTGGCACGGCGTCCGGCAGCTCTTCCCCGACGGGGTGCTCGACGCCGTCTTCGCCGCCTTCGGCCGGCTCACCACCGCGCTCGCCGAGGACGAGTCCGCCTGGCAGGCCGACCCCGGCGACCTGCGCCCGGCCGCCCACCGGGAACTCGTCGCGGCGGCGAACGACACCGCCGGGCCGCCCGCCGACGGGCTGCTGCACGCCCCGTTCGTCGACTGGGCCACCCGCGAGCCGGACCGCCCGGCGGTGGTCACCGCCGAGGGGAGCGTCAGCTACGGCCGGCTGCACCGGCACGCCTGCGCCATCGCGCACCGGCTGCGGGAGCTGGGGGTACGCTCCGGCGAGCTGGTCGCCGTCGCGGTGGACAAGTCCGCCGCCCAGGTCGCCGCGGCGCTCGGGGTGCTGCTGGCCGGCGCGGCGTACCTGCCGGTGGACCCGGACCTGCCCGCCGACCGGCAGGACCACCTGGTGTCGTTCGGCGGCTGCCGAGCGGTGCTGACCCGCGCCGGCGGCCCGAGGAGGTCCTGGCCGGACGGGGTGACCGAGCTGGTGGTGGATCTCGCCGCCGACCCACCGGCCGGTACGGAGACCGCGCCGGAGCAGATCGCCGGCCCCGACGACCTCGCCTACGTCATCTTCACCTCCGGCTCCACGGGCACCCCGAAGGGCGTGATGATCCGCCACCGGGCGGCCCGCAACACCATCGACGACATCAACGCCCGCTACCGGGTGGGTCCGGACGACGCCGCGCTCGGGTTGTCCTCGCTCAGCTTCGACCTCTCCGTCTACGACGTGTTCGGGCTGCTCGGCGCGGGCGGTCGGCTGGTGCTGCCCCGGCCCGGCAGCAACCGCGACCCCGGCCACTGGGCGGAGTTGGTCGCCGCGCACCGGGTGACCGTGTGGAACTCGGTGCCGGCGCTGGCCCAGATGCTCGCCGACCAGGTGGCCGCGAACGGGCCGGCGGGTGCGCTGGAACCGGTGCGGCTGTTCCTGATGTCCGGCGACTGGATCCCGGTCGACCTGCCGGGCCGACTGCGCGAGCTCGCCCGGCACTGTCTGCCGGTGAGCCTCGGCGGCGCCACCGAGGCGTCCATCTGGTCGATCTGCCACGAGATCGACGAGGTGGATCCCGCCTGGGAGTCCGTCCCGTACGGCCGGGCGCTGCGCAACCAGACCTTCCACGTGCTCAACGACCGGTGGCAGGAGTGCCCGGTCTGGGTGACCGGCGAGCTGTTCATCGGCGGCGCCGGCCTGGCCGACGGGTACTGGCGCGACGAGGAGAGGACCGCAACGCGGTTCGTCACCCACCCGGTGACGGGGGAGCGCCTCTATCGCACCGGTGACCTGGGACGGTGGCGGCCGGACGGGACGATCGAGTTCCTCGGCCGGGAGGACTTCCAGGTCAAGGTCGGCGGCTACCGGATCGAGCTGGGCGAGATCGAGGCGGCGCTGACCCGCCACCCCGGGGTGGCCACCGCGGTCGCCGCCGCGCCCGGCGATCGCCACCACCGCCGCCTCGTCGGGTACGTGGTGCCGGCCGACCCGACCGCCGACCGGGACGCCCTCGTCGAGGCGGTCCGGCAGGAGGCCGCCCGGGTGCTGCCGGCGTACATGGTGCCGACCGTGGTGGTGGCGCTGGACCGGCTGCCGCTGTCGGCCAACGGCAAGGTGGACCGGACGGCGTTGCCCGACCCGGCCCGGACGGCCGGCCCGGACGCGCCGACCGGCGAGGCGACCCCCACCGCGCTGCTGCTGGCCCGACTGGTCGGGGAGGTCCTCGGCCAGCCCGGGGTGGGGCCGTTCGACAACTTCTTCGCCATCGGCGGGGACTCCATCACCGGCATCCAGATCATCGGCCGGGCCACCGCCGAGGGCCTCGACATCACCCCCGCCGACCTGTTCGCCCACCAGATCGTCGCCGACCTCGCGGCGGTCGCCGAGGCCCGGGCCACCGCCGCCGGCCGGGACACCACCGACGACAGCTTCCCGCTCACCCCCTGGCAGCGGGCCCTGCTCGGGCCGGACGGGCCGACCCGCCCCGCTCGGCGTGCAGGTGCTCGACGTGCCGGTGCCCGCCGATCTGGACGCCGACACCGCCGGCCGGGTGCTGGCCGCCCTGCTCGCCGCCCACCCCGCGCTGCGGCTGCGCCTCGTCGACGGACCGGACGGCTGGCGGCAGCGGATCGGCGGGGCGGAGGAGGCGTACGTGCCGCTGATCGACCTCGCGCCGCTGCCCGAGGCCCGGCGGGCGGCGGCCCGCGACCAGATGGTCGCCGACATCCGCGCCGAACTCGACCCGGTCGACGGGCCGCTGACCCGGGCCGTCCTGTTCGACCTCGGCGGCGGGGACCGCCGGCTGGTGCTGCTGGTCGCCGACCTCGCGGTGGACGCCCGCTCCTGGCCCGCTCTGGGCCGACCTGCGCCGGGTCCTGGACCGGGCCGCCACCGGCGCCGAGCCGGACCTGCCCGCCCCACCCGTCCCGCTGGCCCGCTGGGCGGACCGGCTGGCCGCCGTCGACCGGCCGCCGGTCGATCCACCGCAGCGCGCGGCCGGGGACGCCGACCTGCTCCGCTGGGCGCCGCCACGCCGGGAGCCGACTACCGGCGGCTGCTGCGGGTGCCGGAGTCGCGGGCGTTGCTCGACGCGGCGTCGCGGGCGTACCGGCTGGCCGCCGACGAGGTGGTGCTGGTCGCGCTCGCCCGCGCAGGCCGGCACCGGCGTCGACCGGGTGGTGCTGGACGTCGAGCACGACCTGCGCGCCGACGGGGTCGCCGACCTCGACGTCACCGGCGCGGTCGGCCTGTACGCCGCCGTCGCCCCGCTCGCCCTGACGCTCACCGACGACCTGACGGAGCTGGTGCCGGCGGTCAAGGAACACCACCGCCGGGCGGCCGCGCGGCCGGTGCCGACCGACCGGTCCGCGCAACTGCTGCTGCTGCGTCACCTCGGCGACCTCAACGGCGCACCGGCGCGGCCGGCGAACCCGCGGGCGCCCTCGGCGTGGGCGACGGACCCGGGCACCGGGTGCTGGTCACCGGACACCTGGCCGCCGGTGACCTGCTGGTGGAGCTGCACGCCCCCGGTGCCGACCCGGCCGACACCGCCACCCTGGACGCCCTGGCCGACGGGCTGGACGCCGCCCTGGGCGAGCTGGCCGCGCACTGCGCCTGGCCGGGCGCCGGCACGGTCAGCCCGAGCGACTTCCCGCTCGCCGGCCTCGGCGGCGCCGACCTCACCGCCTTCCTCACCGCCGTGACCGGCCGCCGAACGGCCGCCCCGGACTCCGCCGCGACCCCGGTGGACCCGGCCGACGGCACCGCCGCCGACACCGAGGGGAGCCCACGATGACCGTCGCCACCGTGCCGCAGCCGGTGACCTGGCTGCCGCCCGAGGACCAGAAGTGGCGCGACACCGTCCGTGGCGTCGCCGCCGAGGTCGTCGCCCCCCGGGTCCGGGCCATGGACGACGCCGCCCGGATCG
Organism: Micromonospora sp. R77; assembly: GCF_022747945.1. Taxonomy (NCBI): domain Bacteria; kingdom Bacillati; phylum Actinomycetota; class Actinomycetes; order Micromonosporales; family Micromonosporaceae; genus Micromonospora; species Micromonospora sp. R77. The sequence goes on along the minus strand of NZ_JALDST010000001.1, from coordinate 6,654,006 downwards.
ACCCCGACCTGGTCCGGGAACTCTTCGCCGCCGGGCTGTTGGGCATCGAGATCCCCGAGGTGTACGGGGGAGCGGGGCGGGACCTGTTCGCCGTGGTCCTCGCCGTCGAGGAGATTGCCCGGGTCGACCCGTCGGTGGCCGTCCTGGTCGACGTGCAGAACGCCCTGGTGGCCAGCGCGCTGCTGCACCACGGCGACGGGGACACCCGCCGCCGGCACCTGCCCCGGCTGGCCAACGGCACCGTCGGCGCGTACGCGATCAGCGAGCCGGACACCGGCAGTGACGCGTTCAACGGCCGCACCCGGGCCGTCGCCGACGGCGGTGGATACGTCATCGACGGGGCGAAACGCTGGATCAGCAGCGCCGCCGAGGCCGGCCTCTTCGTGGTCTTCGCCCGGCTCGCCGACGCCGGCCTCACCGCGTTCCTGGTCGACCGGGACGCCCCCGGCCTGACCGTCGGTCCGCCGGTGGCCAAGATGGGTATCCGGGCCAGCTCCACCTGCGACGTCACCTTCGACGGCGTCCGGGTCGGCCGGCGGGACCTGCTCGGCCGCCCCGGCGCGGGGGAGTTGCTGGCGGTGGAGACGCTCAACGTCGGCAAGGTCGGCATCGCCGCCCAGCTCGTCGGGCTGGCCCAGGGGGTGCTGGACGCCGCGACCGGCTACGCGGCCCGCCGCCACCAGTTCGGCCAGCCGATCGGCACGTACCAGGGGGTGGCGTTCCCGCTGGCCCGGATCGCCGCCGAACTCCAGGCCGCCCGCGCGCTGCTCTACGACACCACCCGGCTGCTCCAGCACGGCGGCTCGCCCGCCCAGCGGCTGCGCGCCACCGCCATGGCCAAGTACGTCGCCTCGGAGGTGGCCGAGCGGGCCGCCGCGTTGGCCGTGGAGACGCTCGGTGCCAACGGTTTCGTCCCCGAGCACGGGGTGGAGAAGTTCTACCGGGACGCCAAGGTCGGCAAGATCTACGAGGGGACCTCCAACATGCAGTTCCGTACCATCGCCGCCACCCAGGACCGGGGCCCCGCCCCGGCGGAGGGCTGACCGGTGAGCCGGGTCCTGTTGTTCTGCCTGCCGTACGCCGGCGGCTCCGCGATGCGCGTCTACGGCCGCTGGCAGCGCGAGCTGCCGGACAGCGTCGAGGTGGTGCCGGTGGAGCTGGCCGGTCGCGGCGCCCGGATCGTCGAGACGCCGCTGACCAGCGTGGACGCCATCACCGCGGACGTCCTCGGGCCGGTGCTCGACCGCATCGACCGCCCCTACGCCCTCTTCGGCCACAGCCTCGGCGCGCTGGTCGCGTTCGAGCTGGCCCGCCGGCTGGAACACCTGCACGGGCGGCCCGCGACGCACCTGTTCGTCTCCGGTCACCTCCCGCCGCAGCACCCCCAGCCCGCCGGCCGGTACGACTACCGGCTGCCCGACGCGCAGTTCCGCGAGCGGCTGCGCGAGCTGGCCGGCACCCCGGAGGAGGTGCTCGCCCACGACGAGCTGCTGGACCTGGTGATCCCCGTCCTGCGCGCCGACTTCGAGGCCGCCGACACCTACCGGTGGCGACCCGGCCCGCGGATCAGCCCACCGCTGACCGTCTACGGCGGCGCGGACGACCCGGAGGCCCCACCGTCCACGCTGCCGGACTGGGCCCCGCTCAGCACCGGCCCGTGCGACGTACGGGTCCTGCCCGGCGGCCACTTCTTCCTCAACGACGAACAGGCGACCGTGCTCAAGGGGATCGCCGCGGACCTGGAACCGGCGCGGACGGCGCCGGCGGAGAACGGAAGGACGTCCTGATGCGGCTGCGCCCCGGTTTCTACAACACCCTCTACCGGTTCAACCTGGCCCCCTGGGACAAGGAGGTCCGGCCCCAGCTCGCCGAGCTGGTCGAGTCCGGCCGCCTCACCCCGACCGAGCTGCCCCGCGCGCTGGACCTCGGCTGTGGCACCGGCGCCGAGGCCGTCTACCTGGCCTCGCAGGGCTTCGGCCCGGTCGTCGGGGTGGACTTCTCGCCGGTGGCGCTGCGCCGGGCCCGGGCCCGCGCGACGGCCGCCGGGGTCGCCGACCGGTGCACCTTCACCGAGGCCGACATCACCGCCGGCCCGATCCCCGGCCTCGCCGACTGCTACGACCTGATCTGCGACTTCGGCGCGCTCAACGACACCGAGGGAGAGCAGCGGCAGGCGGTGGCCCGGGCCATCCACCGGCTCAGCCGGCCCGGCGGTCGGGTGCTGCTCTGGTGCTTCCAGGGCGACAAGAGCGAGCTGAAGGGGGGCGCGAAGATGGCGCCGATGATCGCTCCCGGCGAGGAGAAGGAGCTCTTCGGCGACGCCTTCGACCTGGAATACCTGCCGACCCGCCCGCGCACCGTGATGCTGCTGATGACCCGGCGCTGACCCGAGGAGCACACCATGACCACCACCGCACCGATCCTCATCGCCGGCGCCGGGGTCGGCGGCCTCACCGCCGCCCTGGCCCTGGCCCGGCACGGCATCCCCGTGCAGGTGTACGAGCGGCGCGACCTGGCCGAGATCGTCACCAACGCCGGGTTCGGCCACACCATCTGGAGCAACGCGACGACCTCCCTGGCGTCGCTGGGGCTCAAGCGGCGGTTGCTGGACCGCGCGGAGGTGCTGACCGGCTCGGAGAGCCGCGACCAGCACCAACGGGTGATGTTCCGGATGGCCATCGCGGAGAGCATCTCGCCCGGCGGCACCCCTGCCGTGGGCATCGGCCGCGGTGACCTCATCGAACTGCTGCGCGAGGCGTGCGCCGAACACGGCGTGCACCCCGAGTACGGGCAGCGCGCCACCGGGTACGAGCTCACCGCCGACGGGGTGACCCTGAAACTCGGCGACGGGCGGACGGTGAGCGGCGCCGCCCTGGTGGCCGCCGACGGGATCCGCTCGACGATCCTCACCCAGCTGCGCGGTGAGTTGCCCGTCGTGCACACCGGACGGTCCACCTATCGGGGCATCGCCCCGGGCACCTGCGGACTCAGCCGGGGCGTGGTGCACCTGTTCACCAACCCGGACACCCGGATCGGTGGTGGTGCCTGGCTGGTCGGCGGCGACCGGGTGGTGTGGACGCTCTCCTGCGAGCGCGAGCCCGGCGGCGAGGACCCCGGCGGCAGCGCGGCCCGGGCGGAGGAACTGGCCGCGTCGGTCGGCGGGCCGGCGCCCGTCTTCGTCGGCACCACCCCGCCCGAGAGGATCAGCCGGCTCGACGTCTACTACCACGAGTGGCACGACCGGTGGGGCGAGGGACCGGTGACCCTGCTCGGCGACGCCGCCCACGCCCTCCCCACCGACCTGGGCCAGGGCGCCTGCATGGCCATCGAGGACGGCGTGGTGCTCGGCGACTGCCTCGCCACCGCCACCGACGTCACCGCCGGCCTGCGCGAGTACGAGCGCCGCCGCCGGGAACGCGTCTTCTGGATCCGGGAGCGGGTGCTGCGGGTCAGCCGGTTCAAGCCGGTCCGCAACAAGGCGCTGCGCTGGGCGGTGGGCCAGGTGGCGAAGGTGGTGGTGGCGCGCAGTGCGCCGAAGATGTGGCAGGAGATGCAGCGCCCGCCGCAGCTCGCCGCCCCGGTGCCCGACGCCGGCCCGGTCTAGTAGTGGTCCTCGATCGGCCGGCGTGCCTCGTCGAACAGGAACGGCCCCTCGTACCGTACCGGGGGCAGCGGCGCGCTGGCCGGTCTGACCTGCTCGAACTGTTCGGCGGAGAGCGCGTACACGACCCGGCCGAGGCCGGACCGGTCGATCGCGGTCGCGCACATCGGGCAGGGCTGGCAGCTGGTGAACATGGTGGTCCGCGCGGCCACCTCGGGGGCGAGTTCCCGGGCGGCCCAGCGGGCCAGCTTGAGCTCCGGATGAGCGGTGATGTCCGAGTCGGAGACCACGGTGTTGTGGTCCTCGATCAGGACGGTGCCGTCCGCGCCGACCAGCAACGAGCCGAACGGCCGCTCGCCGGACGCCCCGGCCCTGCTGGCGAGTTCCACGGCACGGCGGAGAAACGTCTCGTCGTCGGGGGTCACCGGTCCTCCTGGGAATTGTGGTGGGCGGCCACGGCCGCGAGGGTCCGCCAGGCGCGCTCGGGGTGGCGGATCTCGGTCAGGTCGCCGTTGAACGGGTCGAGCACCACCGTCTCCGCGCCGAGCAGGCGGAGCTGGTCGAGGTCGGCGACGATCTGGTCGATGGTGCCGACACCGGCGAGCCGGTCGGCGGCGGTGACCGGTTCCCGGGTCTGCCGCAGGGCGATGCGCGGCGCCAACGCGGGCACCGGGCGGCCCAGCTCGTCGGCGGTGGCCTTCAGGCGTCCGGCCGCCTCGGCCAGCCATCCGGGGGTCATCCGCAGCGGGTGCCAGGCGTCGCCGTGGAGCGTCGCCCGACGTATCCCGGCGTCGCTGTTGCCGCCCACCCAGATTGGGATCGCGGGCGTGTCGTAGTCGGCGGTGTCCCGCCAGGCGTCGCTCATGGCACGCAGGTGCGCGTCGGTCAGCGCGCCGCGCCGTCGGAACGGCACGCCGAGCGCCTCGAACTCCTGCCGGGCCCAGCCGACGCCGACGCCCAGGACGAGCCGGCCGCCGCTGAGCCGCTGGAGGTTCGCCGCCATCCGGGCGGTGAGCAGCGGATGCCGGTACGGGACGATGAGCACGGTGGTGCCGAGCCGGACCCGGTGGGTCACCCCGGCCAGCCAGGACAGCGTGGTGAACGGCTCATAGAACGGCGCCGGGTACTGCGCGGCCACGTCCGGCGTCACGGCGATGTGGTCGGAGACCATCAGCAGGTCGAAACCGAGGCCCTCGACCGTCTGCGCCCACCGCCGCAGCACGTCCGGATCGGTGCCCGGGGCGAAGTTCGGTACGTTCACGCCAATCTGCACGCCGCCAACGCTAGTCAGGGTCCGTCCGTTACGGAACAGCCCGCGCCCGGTCACCGCCGGTGTCCGCCGTGGATTCCAGCGCCACCCCGGCGGCGGGCGCCTCACCCGTTACCGCCCTCCCGCGCCGCCGCCGCGTGCCGGGGCTCCGCTGCCACTGCGGACGGCGGCTGACCGGCCGAGGTCCGGGGCTCGCGGATCAGGACGGCCACCGCCGCCGCGACCAGGGCGGCGATCCCCGCGGCGGTGAGACCCAGGTGGACGCCGGTGGTGAGCGCCCGGTCCACCAGGGCGTGGACGGCCGGGGTCGCCGTGCCGGGGAGGTCGCCGTCCTGCGCGAAGAGTCGCCGGGCCAGCTCGGCCGAGTCCGCGCCGGAGAGGCCGACCGCACCCGCGCCGTCGGCCACCACCCGGCGGAACCCGCCGGTGACCAGGGCGCCCAGCACCGCGATGCCGACCAGCGCGCCGATCTGCTGCCCGGTCTCCCCGGTGGCCGACGCCAGCCCCGCCCGGTCGGGCCGGACGCTGCCCATCAGTGCGCTGTTCACCGGCGGAATGGCCAGCCCGATGCCCACGCCGAAGAGCACCAGCAACGGCCACCACCCGCCGTACGGGTCGTCGGCGCCGACCCGGGCCAACAGCAGCAGCGCCGCGCCCATCAGCAGCGCGCCGGCACCCACCGGCACCCGGGCGCCCACCCGCCCGGCCAGCAGCCCGGCCAGCGGGGAGGCCACCATCACCGCGGCCATCGCCGGCAGGAAGCGCACCCCCGCCGCCGCCGCCGAATAGCCCTGCGTCTGCTGGAGGAAGAGGCTGACCAGGAAGAACGAGGCGTACATGCCGAACGCGACGAGACCGATCACCAGGGTGCTCGCGGCGAAGGTGGCCGACCGGAACAGCTCCAGGTGCAGCATCGGGTGCGGTGCCCGCGACTCCACGACCAGCAGCGCCGCCAGCGCGACCACCGAGGCGACGAACAGGCCGAGGATCAGCGGCGAGCCCCAGCCGTACCGGCCGCCCTCCACCAGCGCGACGGTGAGGGTGCCGAGCCAGAGCACCGCGAGCAGCTGACCGGGCAGGTCGATCACCCGGCGCAGCGGACCGGCGGGCCGGGCGGTGCCGTCCCGGCCGAGCAGCGCCCGCGCGCCCAGCAGCAGCGCCAGGGCGCCGACCGGCAGGTTGACCAGGAACACCGACCGCCACCCCCACCGCGCGGTGAGCATCCCGCCGAGCACCGGCCCGAGCAGCAGGGCCAGCGCGGACACCCCCGACCACACGCCGAAGGCCCGCGCCCGCTCGCGGGGGGTGGGGAAGGTGTGCGAGAGGATCGCCAGGGTCTGCGGGGTCACCAGGGCCGCCCCGAGCCCCTGCACGACCCGACCGGCCACCAGCAGCTCCAGCCGGGGCGCGGCGGCGCACAGCGCCGAGCCGAGGGTGAAGACCGCCAGCCCGGCGAGGAACATCGGGGCCCGGCCGAGCCGGTCACCCAGGCTGCCCGAGGTCAGCAGCAGCGCCGCGAAGATCAGCACGTACCCGTCGGCGATCCAGACGAGGCCGGTCAGGTCGGCGTCGAGGTCGGCCCGCATCGCGGGCAGGGTGAGGCTGATCGCGGTGCTGTCCAGCAGCGCCATGAACAGCGCCAGGCAGACCACCACCAGCACGGCGGTGCGGGAGGGCGTGGGTCGCGCGGATCCGGCCGCCACGGGTGTCTCCTGTCGTCGGGGGTCCGATCGGCGGGGCGGTGCCCCGGCCGGCGACGCTGCCACCGCGCGCCCCGGCCGGCCAGCCGACGGCGACCGCCTCGACCGGGGTGCCCGACCGGGCAGCCCTGCCGCGCCCCGGTGACCGCGCCGTCCGGCCGCTTGCCGCCGCCCGGACCGGGCATAGCGTCGGGCCGAGGAGGCGACATGTCGCAACAGCAGCTCCACCGGGCGGACGCCAACGAGAGCCCGTACCCGCCGGTGCCGGCGGTCCTGGACGCGATCGTCGAGGCGGCGGCCCGGGTCAACCGCTATCCACAGGTCTATCCGACCGCGCTGGCCGAGGCGATCGCCGCGCACCATCGGGTGCCGGTCGACCGGGTGGCGGTCGGCGCGGGCGGTGCCGGCCTGATCCAGCAGATGCTGCACCTGGTGGCCCGGGGCCGACGGCGGGGGGAGGTGCTCGCCGCCTGGCGCTCCTTCGAGGGCTATCCGCTGATCGCCGAGGGCATGAGCGTGCCGCTGCGACGGGTGCCGCTGCGGGGCCACGCGCACGACCTGACCGCGATGGCGAAGGCCGTGCGCCGGCGGACGAAGCTGGTCTTCCTGTGCAGTCCCAACAACCCGACCGGCGTGCCGATCCGCCAGGACGACCTGGACCGGTTCCTGACCCGGGTGCCCCGGCGGGTCTTCGTCGTCCTCGACGAGGTCTACCGGGACTTCGCCACCGATCCGGCCACCGCCGACGGCCCGGCGACCCTGCCCGGCCACCCCAACCTGATCGTGCTGCGCAGCTTCTCCAAGGCGTACGGCCTGGCCGGGCTGCGGGTGGGTTACGCGCTCGGGCACCCCGGGCCGATCGCCGCGCTGCGCGGGGTCACCATGCCCTTCCTGGTGCCGGAGACCGCCCAGGCCGCCGCGATTGCCGCGCTGGCCGCCGAGCCGGAGTACGGCGCCCGGCGGCGGGCGGTCGCCGCCGAGCGGGACCGGGTGACGGCCGCGCTGCGCGCCGCCGGCATCGAGGTGCCGGCGAGCGAGGGGAACTTCGTCTGGTTGCCGCTGGGCGACCGGACCGCCGGGTTCGCGGCGGCCTGCCGGACCCGAGGGCTGCTGGTGCACGCCTTCCCCGGTGAGGGTGTCCGGGTCACCGTCGGCCCGCCCGAGAGCAACGACGTGCTGCTGGAGGTGGCCCGCTCCGGCGAGTTCGTGCGCGGTTGAGGACCGGCCGGACGGTGCGGCGCCGGACCGACGGACCGCCGCCGCCCGCCCGGCGTCGCGCCGGGCTCACCCCGCGACCATGTCCACCGGGTGTACGGCCAGCTTCCGGGCCAGCACCGCGAACGCCGCCTCCACCCGCTCCAGCTGCTCGTCGGTGTGCGTGGCCATCACACTGACCCGCAGCTGCGCCTGACCGCGCGGCACCGCCGGATAGAGCGCGACGTTGACGTAGACGCCCTCGTCGTAGAGGAGCTTCCACATCCGGGCGGCGGTCGCGTCGTCGGGCGCCGGGACCCGCAGGATGGGCGTCTGCACCGGCACGCCGTGCGCGGTCACCGGCACGGGCGCCAGGTCGAAGCCCAGACCCGTCAGCGCCTCCCGCAGCCGGGCCGTGTTGGCCGCGAGCCGCCCGCGCCGCTCCTCACCCTCGGCGGAACGGACGATCTCGATGCCGGTCAGGGCGGCCGCGACGCCACCGGCCGGAGCGGCCGCGGTGAACAGGAACGAGCGGGCCTGCACCCGGAGGAAGTCGATCACGTCGGCCGGTCCGGTGACGAAGCCGCCCGCCCCGCCGAGCGCCTTGGAGAACGTGCCCATCCGCAGGTCGACACCGTCGGCGAGGCCGGCCAGCGCGGTGACCCCCTGGCCGTCGGGTCCGAGCACGCCGACGGCGTGCGCCTCGTCGACCAGCAGCCGGGCGCCGTACCGGCGGGCCAGCCCGGTGACCGTGACCAGGTCCGACAGGTCGCCCTGCATGGAGTAGACGGTGTCGACGACCACCAGCACGCCCGCCTCGGTGGCGCTCGCCCGGCGCAGCAGCGTCTCCAACCGGTCCATCCGGTTGTGCCGGAACGCCAGCAGCCGCCCCGGCGCGAGCCGCGCGCCGTCCAGGATGGACGCGTGGTCGCCGGCGTCGCAGACCGCGACGTCGCCCTCGCCGACGAGGGCGCCGATCACGCCCAGATTGGCCGTGTAGCCGCTGCCGAAGACGAGCGCGTCCTCCTCGCCGAACCAGTCGGCGATCGCCTCCTCGGCCCGCAGGTGCAGCTCGGTGGTGCCGTTCATCAGCCGGGAACCGTTGATCGAGGTCCCGTACCGCTGGTGGGCGCCGTGGGCCGCGGCGGTGAGCCGCGCGTCGCCGCTGAGGCCGAGGTAGTTGCTGGAGCCCAGGTTCACCCGGGGGGCGCCACCCATCATCGTCACCGCTGTCGGTGGTCCCTGCATGACCCGGAAGTAGGGCAGCTCGCCCTGCGCCTCCAGCTCCTGACGGAAGGCGTACGACTCGTACCGGCGAACCTTGGCGAACAGATCTCCACTCATGTCGCCATGCCACACCGGCGGGGGCGGATCGCCGATCCCCGGTCAACCCGACAACCGGCCACCCCGACCGTGCAGCTTGCGCCCGGGCCCGGTGTCGTCCTCGTTCCCGGAGCCGGGACGGTCCAGCCTCCGTCGGCGCCCGTCCCCCGAGGAATCGGCGCGGTGCCGCCCCTTGCCAGCCGAGGTCACCTTCGATACACAATGGGCAGTGGGCCGAGCGCGTTCCGTGACGGCCCGCTGTCGTCCGCCGACATCGATGGAGGCACGTCCATGGCGTTGACCCCGGCGGCCGGCGGTGGTGGCGAGTCGTCGGCATCGCCCCCACCGGCACGGTTCCCTCGGTCGGCCAATGCCGATGTCGAGTGGGACGGGTTCGACCCCCAGGCGTACGTCCGGCACAACTACGCGGACCTGCGCGCCGACGACCGGGAGATCCTGCGCCGTACCAGAGACTTCTTCGCCGAGTCGAAGCTCTCCGACGCGCGCTGCGTCGACGTGGGATCGGGAGCGAACCTCTATCCGGCGCTGTCGCTGCTGCCGTTCGCGCGGACCGTCGACCTGTGCGAGTTCTCCGCCTCGAATGTGCGCTGGCTGCGCACGCAGGTCGACGGGTACGACGACCTCTGGGACCCGTACTGGCAGGTGTGCGCGGAGCACCCGGCGTACGCGGCGCTGACCGATCCGCGCGGTCGCCTGGCACAGGTCGGCCGGGTGCGCAGGACCAGCGTCTTCGACCTGCCCAGGCGCGCCTGGGGTGCCGGCACGATGTTCTTCGTGGCCTGCTCCATCTCGGCCGACCGGGCGGAGGCCGAGCGGGCCATCGGCCGGTTCCTCGACGCGCTGCGGCCCGGCTCGCCCTTCGCCGTGGCGGTCATGCTCGGTTCCCGCGGCTACCGGGTCGGCCGGTGCGCGTTCCCGGCCGTGGCACTGCAGCGCGCCGAGGTGGTGGCCAGCATCGCGGCCGGCGCGTACGACCTGGACGTCCACGAGGTGCTGCCCAGGCCGCCGCTGCGCGACGGATACCTCAGCATGCTGCTGACCACCGGCCGGACCCGGGGCTGAGATCGATGCCTGATCATGGCGGGTGCCGCCGGCGGGACGGCGACCCGCCGACACGCGGCCGTCGAAGCGTCGCAAGTGGCGCTCGACCGGGCCGCTACCATGATGTCGCACGCCATTCTGGATCACCGCAGACCATCGTGCGCAACGGCAACACCAGCGGTTTCGAGTCGACGACTACAACAGACGGCGGTGGATCATGCGGATGCAGCCGCGCCAGGAGATCCTCGACATCTGGCGGGCCTCGGTGCGCAGTTGTTGGGACAACGGTGAATGGCACTGGGGTGGCCGCAGCGGCAGCAATTCGATCAGCGACGCGGAGCAACTGCTGACCCTGCTGCTGCCCGCCGCCAAGGTCCCCGTCCTGTCGCTCGACGACCCGGACCGCACCGACGAAGAGGTGATCGAGGCGCTCGGCCCGATCGGCGGTGCGATCGAGATTCCCCGTCGACTGGTCAGCGTGATGATCGACTATTTCCGGCGGCACACCGACGAGACCGGCACGCCGATCTTCAGCGGCGGAAGCTACCTCACCCCGGTCGAGGGCGGCGGGGAGCTCACCGACGAGCAGCGCGGCACGGACATCGTCGACTCGTTCGCGGTCTCGGTCACGCTCACGCTGGCGACGATCGGTTTCGTCAAGGTCTACCGCGGCTCCACCCAGCGGCGTGACCTGCTCGCCCAGCTGGACGAGCTGGAGGCGATGGCCAGCACCCGACTGACCGCGGCCATGGTCGGCCTGCTGCGCAGCTTCAGCACCTTCGTCTTCACCGCCACCGACGAGTACGGCCTGCGGCTGTGCGACATGGTCAACCAGGACGAGCTGCCGCGCCGCGAGCTCGTCGACGCGCTGCGCGAGCAGCTGCGGGACACCATGGCCAGTCTGCGCAGCGTGGTCATCGGGTCGGGCCGGGTGACCGAGGATCTCGACAACAGCGAGATGCTGTTCGAGTGCGGCTGGTCGTGGGGGATCATCGCCGGGGCCGAGGAGGTCCCGACCACCGAGCCGATCGGCCGGCAGCGCGCGGGGTCGGCGGAGAACGCCCCCTACCTCTACTTCACGGTCATCGCGATGGACGCCATCGAGGACCTGAACTCCGAACGGACCCGCCTGCTCGGGTTGCTCAACGAGGAGCAGCAGCGGCTGTCCCGCGCGCTGCAGCTGCGCTGGGAACTGACCCGGACGTACTGGGCGACGGTGGCGACCTTCGGCAACCGGCGGCGGTGGCCCATCGAGGACATCCCGTGGCGGACGACCGACGGTGACCGGACCGACTACTACACCCTCCAGGCGACGTCGCTGGCGGTGAAGGGCCTGATCGCCGTCGGCCGGGGCGGTGACGAGGAGCTCGGCCGGATCGCCTCGGTGCTGGTGGAGCTGGCGCAGCGGGCCCGGGTCACCCGGCGGGCGTCCCCGGGCGAGCCGGCGCTGCTCGTGCACTCGCCGGGCAAACGGGTCACCCTGAACGACGCCACGTCGAAGCCGATCATGACGTGGAACGTGAACGAGTTCTCCACCGTGCTGCTGCACCGGGCGGCCACCGTCGCCGGGCTGCTGAGCAACGCCCGGCGCCGCAGTGAGCTGCTCGAGCTGGCCGACGAGGTGTGGGACCACCTGCTGCTGCGGCGGATCCCGGACGGCCGGCACCGGGGGCTGTGGGACCACGCGGGCGGTGCCTTCCCCGGGCTGGCGCCGAAGCCGGACGCGCCGTCGTGGTACCTGACCGAGCGGGTGGTGCACGCGTTGGTCAGCGCCGGCCAACTGCTCTGGGAGCGGCCGTTCCCGCGCGCCGCCCGGCTCGCCGGGTACGCGCAGGACCTCATCGACGAGGCGGAGTACCTCTTCGACCGGGAGCTGATGCGCGGCATGTTCGCCGGTGAGGCGATGCAGCGCAGCATGCGCGGCATCCGGGCCAGCCTGCGCCAGGCCCAGCTGCTGGTGGACGAACGGCCCGGCACGGCGGCCGCCCTGGCGAACACCGTGCTGCTGCTGCTCAACGACGTCACCACCGGGCAGCAGAAAGCCAGCGAGGGGATCTGAATGCTGGTCTTCGTCACCTCCCACAAGGGCGGCACCGGGCGCTCGGTGACCGCGGCGAACATCGCCTACCGCAGCGCGCTGTCCGGCCGTCCCACCTGCTACCTGGACTACGACTTCGGCTCGCCGACGGCCGGCATCACGTTCCAGATCCCGCAGGCGGTCAACGGGGTGGAGGGCGTCGGGCCCAACGGCGGCGGCCTGCACCGCTATCTGCGCGGGGAGATCCCGTCCCCGGAGCAGTTGGACGTCTGGGGCACCTCGGAGCGGGCCAGCCTGCGCCAGCGTCCCATCGGGTCCGGTCCGTTGGTACTCGTGCCCGGGCAGCGCAACGGCAGCGAGTTCGGGTTCACCGACGCCATCGCCAAGCGCTGCGCCGAACTCTTCCTCCGGCTGGAGGAAGAGTTCGACCTGACCCTGGTCGACCTCAGCGCCGGCCGGTCGTACGCGAGCCAGATCGCGCTGGCCGCGACCGCGACCCCGACCCTGCGCAAGGTCGCCGTACGCTGGCTGGTCTTTCACCGGTGGACCCCGCAGCACGTCACCGCGGCGGCGGACCTGGCCTTCGAGGCGGGCGGGATCGTGGCCATGGGCAAGGAGTACGGCCACGAGCCGGACCGGTTGCGGGAGTCGCTGCGGTTCGTCCGCACCGCGGTGATCGACTCGCGTGGCCCCGAGGTCGGTCACCTCGACCTCGCGCAGCAGGCCTTCCTGCGCAAGTGCGACGCGGAGCTGTCGGCGCTGGCCCGCCGCCGCGGCGTCGGGCGCACCACCCAGCTCGGCGCGGTGCCGTTGGATCCCATGTTGCAGTGGCGGGAGCAGCTCATCTCGGACCACGACGTACAGACCAAGATCGCGAACTCCAGGACCGTGGACGCCTTCGTGGGTCTGACCGAGAAGCTCTTCGACGAGACGGCATGGGAAACCGTGTGATCAGCGTGGATGTCAGGTTCCAGGAGGCAGCTGCGGTGCGTCGTACAGAGAGCGTGCCGTACTCGCACCTGTCGGTGGAGTTGGGGCACTTCTACGCCGAGGACTTCGGCGACGGGTGCCAGGAGCTGCGCCGCAAGTTCGAGCAGATCGCGCACTGGTCGGCCGCGATCCCGGCGCTGGCCCGGCGGGGCCTGCCGGGGCGTCGGCAGCCGCGGATCAGCACCTGCTTCATGCTGGACGACTACTTCCACCGCTTCGGCACCCCGCGTGAGGTGATCCCGCAGGTGCAGAGCGCCGCGGCGGAGCACGGTCTGCTGCTGGACTACGTGGCGCGGGAGTCCAGCTTCGCCCGCCACGACGGGGTCGAGCTGGCGCAGATGGTCGTCGACACCCTGGTGGTGGAGCCGCCCCGGAACACCACCGGGAGCCGCCCGCCGTTGAGCGAGTCGGGCTGGCTGTCCAACGGCAAGCGGACGCCGCCGCACGTCGACGCGCCGGCGATGACCCTGCCCCGGCCGTGGTCCCCGCCGGTGCAGTCCGGCGATCCCCGGCACTCCATCTTCGTCGACGTCGAGCTGTGGTCCGACGAGCCGAAGCGGGTGTGGGCCTGCGCGCTGCTGGCCTCGGTCTGGCAGATGACCCGGCTGGGCGTCCTGCGGCACCGCGGCGAGACGCTGATGCGGCCGTGCCGGCTCGCCGGGGAGTTGCCCACCGACTGGGACGAGCTGCCGGCGATCGTCCAGCTGAACCCGGCCGCCGCGCCGTTCTGCGCGTACCGGACGCTGACCCTGATGGACACCCAGTACCTGCCGGTGGAGCTCGCCGTCCGGACCATCCTCGGTCAGGTGGCGGTGCCGCCGGCGGTCGCCCAGCAGGTCGCCACGCGGGCCGGCGGCGAGGGCCTGCAGCTGCCCAGCGAGCTGGTCGACCGGTTGAGCTACGTGTTCATCGGCGGGTGAGCGGGCTCAGCGCCCGCACGACTGGTTGCCCGTGGTCCGGCCGGCCAGGTCGCGCAGCAGGGCCATGTTGCCCACGCTGATCTGGTCCCGGATCCAGTTGACCGACGAGTTCCACTGCCGGCTGAATCCGGGCACCTGCTCCAGCCGGTCCCAGATCGGCCGCAGCCGCGGGTGGACCCGCGCGCCGGGCAGCCACAGGTGCAGCAGGTGCTCCAGCACCGGCCGCAGCCGCTCGATGTGTTCCTGCCCGGAGGTCGACCGGGTGACCGCCGCCTCCACCAGCGAGGACAGCATGGTGAGCAGCCAGTCGTGCAGCGCCAGGTCCTCGCAGAGGCCGGCCACGGCGGCCGGTACGTCCTGCGGGTCGAGCACGAGTTCGACCGTACGCAGGGTGGGGGAGTCCACGGTGACCACGGCCGACGCGTCCTGGTCCGGCAGCCGGCCGACCCGCGCCGTCCAGCGCAGTCGGGTCCGCGCCGCCCGCAGTGGCGGACGTCGGTCCAGCAGGTCGGACATCTGTACCCCGTCGAGCACCCGGCCGGTGATCGCCTCCAGGTTCAGCACGTCCGCGTTGTTGCCGTGCAGGAAGCCCGAGGTCAGGTCCGCCGGGTTCAGCTTGCCGACCGTCTCCAGGACACCGGGGTTGGCCAGGTAGTGCGACCAGGGCTGACGGCGCTCTCCGGCGACGACCTGGATGACCGAGGAGGCCTGCACGATCCGGCCGCCGGTGATGACGGCCCGGGTGACCACCGCGCCGACGCCGCGTAGTTGCCGCCTGCTGGCGCTGGGCAGCCAGCAGTCCACGCCGGTACGGACGTCGGGGGAGACCGCGTAGAGCGACGGACGTCGGGAGGTCAGCACGGACTCGCCCTCGACCAGGCTCAGCACCTCGGAGCTCTGCTCCTGGGTCAGCGCCGTGCTGTGCTGCAACAGGCTGGTGTGCACCTCACCGACCGTGAGCATGGCTTCCTCCGCATCAACGGAAAACGCGAGAATTCGGCCCGCCCGGATCTGTCTCGCTCCGGTGCCATCATAGGCCCGACGTCGATGGGAATCCCATGCGTGACAAGGGCGTGGTGAGGGTTCGCGGGTCGGACGCAGGTGACGGCGGCTGATATTTTCAAAGATGCGGTCGCCAGCCACCCCCTGGAGTTTGCCGTTCATGAAGGTCTACATTTCGGCCACCCAAAAGGACCTGCTGGAATATCGCGCTGCCGTGCACGCCGTGGCACGTCGGCTGCAGATCGAGGACGTCGCCATGGAGGCGTACGGCGCCGACGTCCGGCCACCCCTGGACCGTTGTCTGGCCGACGTGCGCCGGTGCGACCTCTACGTGGGACTGTTCGCCTGGCGGTACGGGTTCCGCCCGCCCGGCCAGGAGTCCTCCATCACCGAACTGGAGTACCGCGAGGCGCTCGCTGCGGGAAAGCCCTGCCTGGTGTTCCTGCTCGCCGAGGACACGCCCTGGCCGGTCGACATGATCGACCGGGACGCCGACTGGCAGCAGATCGTCGCCCTGCGCCGGGAGCTCAAGGAACGCCACCTGTGCGCGTTCTTCTCCGGGGTGGACGACCTCACCGCCAAGGTGACCGCCGCCCTGGCGGACGTGCGCAGCGGGCGCTCCCCGGCGCG
Source organism: Micromonospora sp. R77 (assembly GCF_022747945.1). Taxonomy (NCBI): domain Bacteria; kingdom Bacillati; phylum Actinomycetota; class Actinomycetes; order Micromonosporales; family Micromonosporaceae; genus Micromonospora; species Micromonospora sp. R77. The sequence goes on along the minus strand of NZ_JALDST010000001.1, from coordinate 6,638,276 downwards.
TGAGCCCGCCGACCCCGGCACCCACCTGCCACCCGCCGTGCGCAGTCACTACTACAAGCAGCTGGCGCTGCGATATCAGGCCGTTCCGGTGGACGCGGTCTCCCCACGTCCCACCATCGGCTATCTCACCGTCGGGCTGCCGAAGGTGTTCGTGGAGCCCCGGGTGCACGAGGACGCCCGGCCGGAGATGCCGCTGGCCTGGTGGCGCTGGGCCGGCTCCACCCCGGGCGGCGACACCGGCGGACTGCCCGGGGTGGTCAACCCGGAGGAGGTCGAGCGGCTCTGGGAGGAGTACGCGGCCAAGGACGCCCTCTCACTCTTCGACGTGGTGTGCGACCCGGGCCGGCGGACCATCGTGCTGCTCGGCGACCCCGGCTCCGGCAAGTCGGCGGCGGCCCGCTACCTGGCGCTGGCGCTGGCCGGGGCCTGCGTCGAGCCCCGGCTGGCGGCGCTGGACCGGCACCTGCCGGTCCTGATCGAGTTGCGCTCCTACGCCGTGCACCGTGGCGACGGGCGCTGCGACGGCCTGCTGGACTACGTCGGCCACCGCCACCAGCAGGGACTGACCGGCATCGACCGGGACGTGCTGGAGTCCTATCTGCGCCAGGGCGGCCAGGCGCTGTTCCTGTTCGACGGCCTGGACGAGGTGTTCGACCCGGCGCAGCGGGAGGAGGTGGCCGCCCAGATCGCCACCTTCGCCAACGAGTACCCCGGCGTGCTGACGGTGGTCACCTCGCGGGCGGCCGGTTACCTGCGGCACACCTTCGCCAACGCCGGCTTCGACCACTTCACCCTGGAGGACCTGGACGACGAGCAGATCGCCCGGTTCCTCGGCAACTGGTACCGCTACGTGATGCCCACCCCGGCGGCGGAGGCGGAACGGCAGCGGCGGCAGATCCTCGACGTGGTCCGCAGTTCCCGGGCCATGCACGAGATCGCCGGCAACCCCCTGCTGCTGATGCTCATGGCGATCGTCGGGCGGGGCCACCCGTTGCCGCGCAACCGGCGCCGGCTCTACGCGCACGTCACGGACGTCCTGATCTCCGAGTGGGACGTGACCAAACAACTGCGGGAGAGCCACGGCGACGTGCCGTCGCTGGACCTGCAGGCGAAGCGCCGGTTGCTGCGCCACCTGGCATATCGGATGCAGTTCCGGGAGTCCGGCCCGGCCGGTAACTACATTGAGTCCGACGAACTGGCGCGCATCTTCTCGGAGCATCTCGTCGCGTTCTACGGGTTCGAGAACGAGCGGGCGCTCGCCATGGCCTACTCGATGATCGACAAATTGCGCCAGCGAAGTTTCATCCTGGAACGGTACGGACTGCGACTGTTCGGGTTCGTGCACCGCGCGTTCCTGGAGTTCTTCTGTGCCGAGGAGATCGTGGACAGAATCGAGCACGATCCCGACGCCTGGGGGCTGGAGCAACTGCGCGCGCTCTTCTGCGACCACTGGGCCGACCCGTCCTGGCGGGAGGTGCTCCGGCTGGTCGCCGGCGCGCTGCCCGCCCGGACCGCCAACGAGCTGGTCACCCTGCTCGCCACCGAGGCCACCCAGCCCTGGCCGCCGCTCAACCTGGCCGGCCCGCCCTGGAACCTGGTGCTCGCCGCGCAGTGCGTGGCGGAGGCCCCGCAGCCCGCCGAGCTGACCGACGCGGGTGACGCCGTGCTGTGCCGGATCGTGCTGCTGGTCGAACACGGCATCTCCGTGGACGACCCCAACCTCGTCGACCTCACCGAGCAGGAGCTGCTGTCGGCGATCCGGGCGCTCGGGCCGAACTGGCCGGGACGCGGGCCCTTCCTGCACTGGTACCGCCGCCGCGGGGTGCGGACCAGCTGGCGCTCCGGCTCCGCGTTCGCCACCCGGATCGCCGTCCTGCTCTCCACCGACGAGGAGCAGCTGGAGGAACTGCTGGTCCACGAGCTCGGGCAGGGCCGGGAGCGGCAGGCCCACCTCACCCTGGTCGCCGGGCTGGCCGAGGCCGCCGGCCGGATGGACGCCACCGGCCGCGGCCGTCGCCGATGCCGGGACCTGCTGCTCGCCGAGGCGCAGGCGGACGTCTCCACCGCCGTGCGGCAGGCCGCCGCGCGGGCCCTGGTCGCCCACTTCGGCGCCGATCCCGACCTCGCCGACGTGCTGCGCGACCTCGCCGCCTCACCCGATCCCGCCGTACGCGCGTTGGCCGTGCAGTCCCTCGGCGGGCGGGCGGACCTGTCGGGCGACGTCCGCCGGCTGCTGGACCAGGCCACCGAGGACCCCGCCACCGCGGTCCGCCGCGCCGCCGTCGGGGTGCTCACCGCGCGGTGCGCCGACCTGCCGGACGCGCCGGGGACCCTGCACCGGCTGCTGGCCACCGACAGCGACCCCGGCGTGGTGCAGGGTGCGCTGGAGGGCCTGCTGGCCCTGACCGCACACGCCGAGACCGCCCGCGCCCGGGCGTTGCAGCGGGTGGCCGGGGACGCACCGGACGAGGTGCGGCGCTGCGTGGTGACCAGACTGCTGCCCGGCCCGCCCGGCCCGGAGAGCACCGAACTGCTGCTGAAGCTGGCCGGTTCGGACAGCTCCGCGCGGCTGCGCGCCGTCGCGGTGCAGCGGCTGGCGCTCGTACCGGACCCGGACGGGCGCTGCCGGGCCCGGTTGGTCGATCGGATCGAGCAGGACGAGGACGCCTCGGTGCGGGCCGCCGCGGTCACCGCGCTGATCGACCAGGACCGCGTCGACGACACCGGCTGGACGGTGGTGGCGCACGCGGCGCGCGTCGACGAGGACGCCACGGTCCGCCTCGCCGCGGTGCGCGGGCTGGCCGAGGCCTACCCCGACCACCGCACCGGGGAACTGCTGCTGGACAGCGCCCGGCGAGACCCCACCGCGAGCGTCCGGCTCGCCGCGATCGACCTGCTCACCGGCCGGTCACCGTTCGGCCACGCCACCCGTGACCTGCTCATCAGCCGGGCCTTCCAGGAGCGGGACCCGATCGTCCGGCTGCGGGTCACCCGCAGTCTGACCCGCCTCGCCGAACCGCCCGACGCCGCGGTGCGGGAGTGCCTGGCCGAACAGGTCAGCCGGGATCCCGACCCGAACGTGCTGCGCGCCGCCGCCCAGGCGCTCGCCGGCCACGGCGAGGCCGCGGGCCTGCTGGAGACGCTGTGCCGGCGGGCCCGCCGGGACAGCTACGTCGGCATCCGGCTGGCCGCCGTGCGGACCCTCTGCCGGTACGGCAAACCCGACGTCGCGACCGACGTGCTGCTGGAGTGCGTCGAGTCGGACACCGATCCGGCCGTCTTCGACGCGGCGGTGTGCTGCCTGACCGAGCAGGGCTCGGCGTCCATGGCGGTGACCCTGCGGCTCATGCGCCGCCTGGCGGACCAGGACCCGGCGATCCGCGCCCGCATCGCCGCCGCGCTCGGCGAGCACTTCGGCGCCGACCCGGAGGTCCAGGTGCTGCTGGTGGGGCTGGTCCGCGACGACCCGGACCTCGAGGTCCGGCGCCGGGCGGTGGAACAGTTGGGCGCCACCCTGGCCGGCCGGGCGGGGGTGCCGGAGCTGCTGCTGCGGCTGGCCGACGACACCGACTGGGAGATCCGCCGGACGGCGCTGCTCGCCTTGACCCGCCACCACTACCGGGACATCCGGACCCGGCAGGTCCTGGTGCGGCTCGCCCACCAGGAGGACGACGACACCGTACGGCGGTTGGCCGGGCAGCTGCTGGCCACGCTCCCCGACACCGGGCCCGACGACTTCCCGTGACGCCGCCCGGGTCGCCGGTGTCGAGCGGGGTGCGCGTCGAGCGCGGTCCCGATCGACCTCGTCAAATACCATGAGCCCCATGACAGACCCGGTCGCCGGCTCGTCCCGCGCGGCCGGCTGGTGGCTGAGGATCCTCTTCGGGGTCATCGGGCTGGCCGCTCTCGTTCTCGGCTACGTCGGGTTCGCGCGCCTGCTGCGGATCCGGCCGGATCTCGTCCACGACACCTACGACGTGCTCTACTACGACCTGCAACTGTTCGTCTTCGGTGCCGAGCCCTTCCAGAACCCGGGCCCCTACCCGTGGCAGCTGCAGGTCGCCCGGTTCGCCGCCCCGCTGTTCACCCTGCTGGCCGTGGCCGAGGCCGGCCGGCTGCTGCTGGCCGCCGAGAGCCGCCGCCTGCGCGCCCGGCGGGCCCGGGACCACGTGCTGGTCTGCGGCGACTCCCAGTTCGCCCACATGCTCGCGGACCGGCTCTTCGCCGACGGGGAACGCGTGGTCGTGGTGCGCGCGAAGGCCTTCGGTCCGCTGGAGTTCCGCGCCCGCCGGTATCTCGGCGTCATCGGCGATCCGACCAGCCCGCAGGTGCTGCGCGGCGCCGGACTGCCCCGGGCCCACACCATCTACGCCTGCAGCGACGACGACGACAGCAACTACGCCATCGCCAACACCGCCAGCCGGCTGATCCGGGACGGGCGGCCGCCACCGCGCGTCTACGTGCTGGTCCACGAATCCGAGGTGTGCCTGTCACTGCAGGCGCGACGGCTCGGCGCGGCCGGGGCCAGTCGGCTGCGGTTGGACTACTTCCACGTCGACGACGTGGCCGCCCGCGCGCTGCACCGGCACCACCCGCTGCCCCGCGCGGCCGGCCGACCCACCCGGGTGCTCATCGCCGGCACCGGCGCCTTCCGCCGGGCTCTCCTGCTGGAGACCGCCCGGCACTGGCGGGCCCGCCGCGCCGAGCTGGCCGAGGGGCACGCCGTACCGCCGCTGCGGGTGGACCTGGTGGCCCCCGACGCCGCCGCCGAGCTCGCCGCCGCGGCGACGCGCTACCCGTTCATGACCACCGTCTGCCAGCTCACCGCGCACGACCTGGACCTCGACGGCGTCGTCGGACCGGGCCGGCTCGGCGCCGACCGCTACGACCGCATCTACATCTGCGTGCCGGACGAGCGCCGGGGCGTGCGGTTCGTGCTGGACTCGCCGGCCCTCTGGCAGCGCACCGAGACCGCCGTCTTCGTGCCGGTCTACCGCCAGGCCGCCCTCGCCGCCGCCTTCCACGGCGACCACCGCCACGACCTGCTCGACGAGGTGCACGGAAAGGTCCGCCTCTATCCGGTGCTGACCCATGCCTGCGACGCCCGGCTGATCGCCGACGACCTCACCGAGCGGCTGGCCCGGCTCATCCACGAGCGATACCTGGAGGCCCAGCAGCGGGCCGGGGTGCGCCCCGGCGACGCCCCGGCGATGGTGGACTGGTCGCGGCTGCCCGAGTCGCTGCGGCGGGCCAACCGGGCCCATGTCCAGGACATCGCCGCCAAGCTGCTGAATCTCGGCTGCGTCGTGGCGCCCCGGCACGGCGGCACCGGCGACGCGTCCGCCGCCGCGCAGGCCATCGACGACCGGATCGAGGAACTCGCCCGCCTGGAGCACGAACGGTGGTGCCGGGAACGACGCGGCGAGGGCTGGGCGTACGGCGAGCGCCGTGACGACGGCCAGCGGCGGCATCCCGCCCTGCGCCCCTGGGACGAGTTGCCCCCGGACCTGCAGGAGCGCAACCGCGAGGAGATCCGGGCGCTGCCCGACGTGCTCTCCGACAGCGGGTTCGAGCTCATCCGGCTGGCGCCCGCGGTGCCCGGGCAGCGGAGAGGACCGGGGGATGCCGGCTGACCCCGCACCGGTACGCGTCGGCGTGACCGGGCACATCAACCTGACTTACGACACCGAGCTGCTCGTCGCCGACGCGCTCCGCGCCGAGTTGCGCCGGATCAGCGACCGCCCGGTGCACGGCGTGACCTGTCTGGCGGCGGGTGCGGACCAGGTCTTCGCGCGGACGGTTCTCGAGCTGGGGGGCACGTACGAGGTGGTCCTGCCGGCGCCCGACTACCGGACCGCGGTGATCGCCCCGGAGAACCGAGCGGCCTTCGACGAGCTGCTGAACCGGGCGGCGACCGTCGTCCACACCGGGTACGCCCGCTCCGGCACCGCCGCCTTCGTGGCTGCCAACCAGGAGCTGGTCCGACGGGTGCAGCGACTCGTGGCGGTCTGGGACGGCGAACCGGGCTGCCACGCGGCGTCGACGGACCGGACCGTCGACCGGGCGCGGCAGCGCGGCATCCCGACCACGATCCTCTGGCCCGCCGGTGCCCGCCGGCTGGTACTGGGGGACTAGGGACCTCAGCGCCCGGTGAAGGTGGCCCGGCCCGGACCGTCGACGAGGAACGACCGCACCGCGTTGCGCAGGTCCTCGGTGCGGTACAGCTGCGCGGCGATCGTCGTCACGTGCCGGTCGGCCTCGGCCACGCCACCGTCGGCGAAGTGGTCGAGCACCGTCTTGGTGGCGGCGTGCGCCCGGGTCGGTCCGGCGGCGAGCTGCGCGGCGAAGGCCCGCGCGGCGGCGTCGAACCCGTCGTCGGGCAGGATCCGGTTCACCACGTTCCACCGTTCCAGCACTGCCGCCGGATAGCGTTCCCCGGTCATCACGAACTCCTTGGCGCGGCCCACCCCGGCGCGTGCGGCGAGCCGTTGGGTGCCGCCCATGGTGGGCGTCAGCCCGACCACCTTCTCCACCAGGCCGAAGCTCGCCCGCTGGGCGGCCAGGATCAGGTCACAGGCCACGGCCACCTCGAACGCCCAGGTGAGGCAGAGCGCGTGGGCGGCGAAGACGGTCGGGAACCGGTACGCGGCGATTCGTTCGGGCAGTGCCAGCATCCGGTCGAAGAGCAGCTTCGCCTGCTCCGGCGTCTGCTGGGCCGCGAACAGGTGGACGTCCACGCCGGCGCTCACCACCCGGCCCTCGAAACGGATCAGCAGGGCCCGGATGTCGTCGGGCAGCCGGTCGAGGGCGGCGTCGATCCGCTCGTGCAGTTCGAGGGTGTAGAGGTTGAGCGGCCCGGCGTCGATGGTGAGCACGGCCAGGCCCGAGGGCTCGACCTCCAGGCGGGCCAGGGCGGGCGGTTCGGTCACCGGTGCAGCGTAGCGGGGGCGGCGCACCCGGCAAACGACGGCAGGTCGATTCACGAAAAAAATTTCGTCAGCCGTTCGGTTGATATGGCAGTGACATTCGGTCTAGGGTTGCTCCCACGGACGGCGCTGCTGTGAAGCCGCTGTCGCCGCAGAAGAGGAAGGGCAGCATGATCACCACGACCGTTGCGCAGACCGGCACCACCGACGTCAGCAGCACCCGGGTCTCGGCCCACGAGTCCCGGGCCACCGAGCTGATCACGGCGCTGTCCGCGCTGCCCGCCGGGCACCCGGACCGGCCGGCCCTGCGCAACGAGGTGATCGAGGCGTGGCTGCCGCTGGCCAACCACCTCGCCTTCCGCTACAGCGGGCGGGGTGAGCCCAACGGCGACCTGGCCCAGACCGCGGCGCTCGGCCTGATCAAGGCGGTGGACCGGTTCGACGCCTCCCGTGGCGTGGACTTCGCCGGCTTCGCCATCCCGACGATCCTCGGTGAGATCAAGCGGCACTTCCGCGACCGGACCTGGAACATCCGGGTGCCGCGCCGCCTGCAGGAGCTGCGCCTGAAGATCTCCGAGGCCAACAGCACCCTCACCCAGACGTTGAACCGGGCGCCCACCGTCGCCGACATCGCCACCCACCTCGACGTGACCGAGGAAGAGGTGCTGGAGGGCCTGGAAGGTGCCCGCGCCTACAACGCGGTCTCGCTGAACACCCCGATCGGCGACGGCGAGAGCGCCACCGAGCTCGGCGACACCCTCGGCAGCGACGACAACGAGTACGAGCTGGCCGAGCTGCGGGTCGCCCTCGGCCCGGCGCTGGCCACCCTGGACGAGCGCGAGCAGAAGATCCTCACCCTCCGCTTCTACGGCAACCTGACGCAGAGCGAGATCGCCGCCCAGGTCGGGGTCTCCCAGATGCACGTCTCCCGGTTGCTCGCCCGCGCGCTGACCAAGCTGCGCGGCCAGCTCGCCGACTGCTGACCGCTCCGGCGGTCTCCGCGCCGCCACCAGCCGCCGCCCGACGGGTCGTACCCGTCGGGCGGCGGCTTTGTCGCGTCGACGCCGCACCGGCGCGGCGTCCCGCCCACCGTGCCGGTGCGGTCGCCGACCGGTCCTGCCGGAGTTGACGCCCGCACTCGGCCGGGCGCAGCTGCGGCGGTTAGTTGTCCTTGTGCATACTTGCGCGGTTGATGATGGGGCCGGGGGGCGTCCGGCGTGCGGCAGAGGGCGGTAGCGGTGGTCGAACAGACGGTTCCACGGCGACGTGACCAGGGCACCGGTGCCGGCGGGCCGGTGGCCGACCCCGGGCTGCGGCAGTTGCTGGCGGGTCTGACCGCGGTACGCGACGGCGACTTCGGCACCCGCCTCCCGGAGGACGCCGACGGCCTGCTCGGCGAGATCGCCACCGTCTTCAACGGCATGGTCGACCAGCTGTCGCTGTTCACCTCCGAGGTGACCCGGGTCGCCCGGGAGGTGGGCACCGAGGGGCAGCTCGGTGGTCAGGCCGAGGTGCCGGGCGTCTCCGGCACCTGGAAGGACCTCACCGACTCGGTCAACGCGATGGCCGGCAACCTGACCGACCAGGTCCGCGACATCGCCGAGGTGGCCACCGCGGTGGCCCGGGGTGACCTGTCGCAGAAGATCACCGTCGACGTGCGGGGCGAGATCCTCGAGTTGAAGATCACGATCAACACGATGGTGGACCAGTTGTCGTCGTTCGCCGACGAGGTGACCCGGGTGGCCCGGGAGGTGGGCAGCGAGGGCCGCCTCGGCGGCCAGGCCGAGGTGCCCGGCGTGGCCGGCACCTGGCGCGACCTCACCGACTCGGTCAACTTCATGGCCGGCAACCTGACCAGCCAGGTCCGCAACATCGCCCAGGTGACCACCGCGGTGGCCCGGGGCGATCTGTCGCAGAAGATCACCGTCGACGCCCGCGGCGAGATCCTGGAGCTCAAGAGCACCATCAACACGATGGTGGACCAGCTCTCGTCGTTCGCCGACGAGGTGACCCGGGTGGCCCGGGAGGTCGGCACCGACGGCCGGCTGGGCGGTCAGGCCCAGGTCAGCGGCGTCGCCGGCACCTGGCGCGACCTCACCGACTCGGTCAACTCGATGGCCGTCAACCTCACCGACCAGGTGCGCAGCATCGCGCAGGTCGCGACGGCCGTCGCCCGGGGTGACCTGTCACAGAAGATCACCGTCACCGCGCACGGGGAGATCCTGGAGCTGAAGAACACCATCAACACGATGGTGGACCAGCTGTCGTCGTTCGCCGACGAGGTGACCCGGGTGGCCCGTGAGGTCGGCACCGAGGGTCGGCTCGGCGGCCAGGCCGACGTCAAGGGCGTCTCCGGCACCTGGAAGGACCTCACCGAGTCCGTCAACGTCATGGCGGACAACCTCACCGCCCAGGTCCGCAGCATCGCCGAGGTCACTACGGCGGTGGCGAAGGGCGACCTGACCCAGAAGATCCGGGTCGACGCGCGGGGCGAGATCCTGGCGCTCAAGGAGACCATCAACACGATGGTCGACCAGCTCTCCGCGTTCGCCGACGAGGTGACCCGGGTGGCCCGCGAGGTGGGCACGGAGGGCCGGCTGGGCGGTCAGGCGCGGGTCTCCAACGTCGGTGGCACCTGGAAGGACCTCACCGACAACGTCAACGAGATGGCGAACAACCTCACCAACCAGGTGCGCTCGATCGCGCTGGTCGCCACCGCCGTCGCGCAGGGCGACCTGAGTCGGCAGATCACCGTGGAGGCCAAGGGCGAGGTGGCCGTGCTCGCCCAGACCATCAACACCATGGTCGGCACCCTCGGCGCGTTCGCCGACGAGGTGACCCGGGTGGCCCGCGAGGTGGGCACCGAGGGCCGGCTGGGCGGTCAGGCGCGGGTGCCGAACGTGGCCGGCACCTGGAAGGACCTCACCGACAACGTCAACTCGATGGCCAACAACCTGACCGGCCAGGTCCGCAACATCGCCCAGGTCACCACGGCGGTGGCGCAGGGCGACCTGACCAGGAAGATCGACGTCGACGCGCGCGGCGAGATCCTGGAGCTGAAGACCACCATCAACACCATGGTCGACCAGCTCTCCAGCTTCGCTGCGGAGGTCACCCGGGTCGCCCGGGAGGTGGGCAGCGAGGGCCGGCTGGGCGGCCAGGCCGAGGTCGAGGGCGTCTCCGGTACGTGGAAGCGCCTCACCGAGAACGTCAACGAGCTGGCCGGGAACCTCACCCGGCAGGTGCGCGCGATCGCCGAGGTGACCAGCGCGGTGGCCACCGGCGACCTGACCCGCTCCATCACCGTGGACGCCTCCGGCGAGGTCGCGGAGCTCAAGGACAACATCAACTTCATGGTGGAGTCGCTGCGCGAGACCACCCGCACCAACGAGGAACAGGACTGGCTCAAGACCAACCTGGCCCGCATCTCCGGCCTGATGCAGGGCCACCGCGACCTGGACGTCGTCGCCGGGCTGGTGATGAACGAGCTCGCCCCGCTGGTCGCCGCGCAGCTCGGCACGTTCCTGCTGGTCGACGACGGCCCGGCGGGGACGGCCCTGCGGGTGGTGGGCGGCTACGGCCACGACGCGACCCGCCGCCGCTACGCCCTCGGCGAGTCGCTGGTGGGCCAGGCCGCGCTGAGCAAGCGGGCCATCGTCGTCGACGCCGTGCCGGCCGACTACGTCACCGTCTCCTCCAGCCTCGGTGCCGCCGCCCCGCTGCACCTGGTGGTGCTGCCCATCCTCTTCGAGGACCAGGTGTTGGGCGTGATCGAGCTGGCCAGCATGAGCCGGTTCACCGAGATCCAGCGCGACTTCCTCGATCAGCTCACCGAGACCATCGGTGTCAACGTCAACACCATCGTCGCCAACGCCCGCACCGACGTGCTGCTCACCGAGTCGCAGCGCCTCGCCGCCGAGCTGCGGGCCCGCTCGGAGGAGCTGCAGGCCCGCTCGGAGGAGCTGCAGCGCTCCAACGCCGAGCTGGAGGACAAGGCGGCGCTGCTGGTCCGGCAGAACCACGACATCGAGACCAAGAACTCGGAGATCGAGCAGGCCCGGCAGGAGCTGGAGGCCCGGGCCCAGCAGCTCGCCCTCGCCTCGAAGTACAAGTCCGAGTTCCTCGCGAACATGAGCCACGAGCTGCGTACGCCGTTGAACTCGTTGCTCATCCTCGCCCAGTTGCTGGCCCAGAACCCGAGCCGGAACCTGACCGGCAAGCAGGTCGAGTACGCCACGGTCATCCACTCGGCCGGCACCGACCTGCTCCAGCTGATCAACGACATCCTCGACCTGTCCAAGGTCGAGGCGGGCAAGATGGACATCAACCCGGAGACGTTCGACCTCTCCGTCCTGCGCGACTACGTCGACGCCACCTTCCGTCCGCTGACCACGCCGCGCGGGCTGGAACTGGACATCACCACCGGTCCGGACGTCCCCACCCGGCTGCACACCGACGAGCAGCGGCTGCGGCAGGTGCTGCGCAACCTGGTCTCCAACGCGGTCAAGTTCACCGAGAAGGGCCGGGTGCAGCTGCGTATCGAGCGGGCCCGGCCCGACGAGTTGCCCGGCGGCTTCCCGACCGACGGCGACATCATCGCGTTCCGGGTGATCGACACCGGCATCGGCATCGCCGAGCAGCACCTGACCGCCATCTTCGACGCCTTCCAACAGGCAGACGGCACCACCAGCCGCCGGTACGGCGGCACCGGGCTCGGGTTGTCCATCAGCCGGGAGATCGCCCAGCTGCTCGGCGGGCAGATCACCGCCCGCAGCGTACTCGGTCAGGGCAGCACCTTCACCCTCTACCTGCCGGCCACCGTCACCGACGCGCACGTGGTCGACAACTCGGCGCTCCCCGTCGCCGGCCACGAGGTGGAGCCGGACGCGCACCGGTGGGTGGAGCTGCAGCAGCGACGGCTGCTGGTGCTCGAACCGCACGACAAGGGGCTGCTGAGCCTGCTGACCCGGGCGGTGGCGGCGGAGACCGGCGCGAGCGTGGACGTCTTCACCGCGGTCGACGTGTCATCGGCGGTCGAGGCCCTGGCGGCGCACCGCCATCACCTGCTGGTGCTGCACCTGGACAGCGCCGAGGACGGCGGCACCGCGCAGCTGAAGGCGGTGCACGACGACGCCGGCCTGCGCGGTGTCCCGGTGCTCGCCTACCACGGCCAGCCGCTGGCGCCCGGGCAGGAGGCCCTGCTCCAGACCCTGGCGAACGACCGGCCGCTGGAGATCCTGCGCAGCCTGGACGACCTGCGCGAGCGGATCGCGCTGCACCTGACGGCGGAGTCCCCGGAACGGGTCGTGCCCTTCCCGCTGCCGAGCCACGACCGGACGACGGTCGCCGATCCGCTGGCCTCGGCGTTGGCCGGGCGGAAGGTGCTGGTGGTCGACGACGACGCCCGCAACGTCTTCGCGCTGACCAACATCCTGGAGCTGCACGGCCTCGACGTGGTGTACGCCGAGAACGGCCGCAAGGGCGTCGAGACGCTGATGCGGCACGACGACATCGACCTGGTCCTGATGGACGTGATGATGCCGGAGATGGACGGCTACGCCGCGACCGCCGCGATCCGGGCCATGCCGCGCTACGCGGACCTGCCGATCATCGCGGTGACCGCCAAGGCGATGCACGGGGACCGGGAGAAGAGCATCTCCTCCGGTGCCAGCGACTACGTCACCAAGCCGGTCGACGCCGACGACCTGCTGCACTGCATCCACCGCTGGCTCACCAGCTGAGCGACGACCGGCGGCGACCCCTGCGCAGGGGTCGCCGCCGGCTCAGGGCACGCCCGGTCAGCTGGTGGGGAAGGTGTCCGGGGTACGGATCCGGTTGCGCATGAAGGTGCCCGAGGCGGTCAGCACGGAGGTGCCGGCGTACGTGCCGCCGGCGCAGGTGCCGGGCCGGAACGCGGCACTGCCCTCGGCGGCGTCGGAGTAGGTCCAGTTGGCGTAGCTGATCTTCAGGCGGTCCAGCAGGTCGAGCCAGGCGGTGCTGCTGGCCGAGTCGACCGCACCGTCCCCGGTGTACGACACCGTGCCGAACTCGGTGACGAAGACGGGCAGCCGCCCGGCGGCCCGCTCCAACTCGGCCCGGTAGTTGTCCTTGTGGGACGCGGCATAGAAGTGGAACGTGTACATGATGTTGCTGGCGTTGACCGGGTTGTTGACGATCTCGTCCGAGTTGCCGCCCTCGGAGACGCCCAGCGAGGACCAGCCACGGGTGCCGACGATGACCACCGCGTCCGGGTCGTTGGCGCGGATGACCGGGATGACCTGCTCGGCGTAGTTCTTGATGGTGGACCAGCCGACACCGTTGGGCTCGTTGGTGATCTCGTAGATCACGTTGGTCTTGCTGGCGTTGCGGGCGGAGACGGCGGCGAAGAAGGTCTTGGCCCGCTCCAGGTTGTACATCGGGTCACCGGGCGTCAGGGTGTGAAAGTCGACCAGGGCGTACATGCCGCGGGCCTCGGCCTTGTCGACCAGCGCGTTGACCTGGTTGGTGAAGGCGGTCGGGTTGGTCTCGTAGCCCTGCTCCTGGACGTACATGGAGATCCGCAGCAGGTCGGCCTGCCAGTCGTTCGCCAGCGCGTCCAGCGAGGCGTCGTTGTAGCACGCGCCGAACCACTGGAGCCCGTGGGTGCTCATGCCGCGCAGCTGGATCGCCCGGTCGTACCGGTTGCAGAGCTTCGTGCCGCAGACGTGCAGCTGGCCGTTGATCGCCACCGGCGTGGTCCCGGTGGGCGGCGGGGTGGTGGGCGGCGGCGTGGTGGGCGGCGGGCCGGGGGTGGTGGAGGTGGGGGACGGGGTGGTGGGCGTGGTGCCACCGGTGCAGGCCACGCCGTTGAGGGTGAACGCGGTGGGCGCCGGGTTGGCGGTGGTCCAGGTGCCGTTGAACCCGATGCTGGTGGTGCCCCCGCTGGGCAGGCTGCCGTTCCAGTCCACGTTGCGGGCGGTCACGGCGTTGCCGCTCTGCTGCCAGGTGGCCGACCAGCCCTGCCCGACCCGCTGCCCGGCGTCGGGGAAGCCGAAGCCGAGGGTCCAGCCGTTGACGGCGTCACCGAGGTTCTTGATCGTGATGTTGGCGCTGAAGCCGCCCTGCCAACTGCTGGTGGTGTAGGTGACGGCGCAGCCGCTGGCGGCCGAGGCGTTCACCGCGGGCAGGACGGCGGTGCTGGCCAGGGTCAGTGCGCCGACGGTGCCGGCGAGCAGGAGGTGGCGCCGGGACGGGCGCGGGATTGTCGTCATTCGGGATCGTCCCCATCTGGGTCGGTGGTGGTGACGTGCGGCGGGTGCTGTCGCTGACTCGCCCGGTGAGCCGACGCAGCGTGCTCGGGAGCGCTCCCACGGCAGCGTAGAGCGACCCTCCCGCTCCACGCAACATGTCGATACTTCCCTGTCCCGGCGGGGCGGCGCGCGGCACTGCCGGGGCCCCGACCCGGGACCCCGGCAGTGTGGCGGCGCGTCAGCGGGACTGCAGGGCCCGGACGTTGTCGCCGAACGTCCAGCCCTTCGACCCGTCCCAGTTGATCGACCAGGTCATCAGGCCCTTCAGCCCGCCCCGGTAGGTGTTCCACGCCTGGCCGACCGAGGTCGGCGCGAGGTAGCCGCCGCCCGCGCCGGGCTGGGCCGGCAGGCCGGGGACCTGGTTGTCGTACGGGACCCGGATGGTGGTGCCCTGGACGACCAGGCCGGCGTTGAGGCAGTCGGTCTGCGCGGTGAAGCCCTGGACCGTGCCGGCGGAGTAGGAGTCGCCGGCGCAGCCGTACATGCTGCCGTTGTAGTACTGCATGTTCAGCCACCAGAGCCGGCCGTTGTCCGCGTACCGCTTGATGATCGGCAGGTACGCGCCCCAGATCGAGCCGTAGGTGACGCTGCCTCCGGTGACGTACGCGGTCTCCGGGGCCATGGTGAGGCCGAAGTTCGCCGGCATCTGGGCGAGCACCCCGTCGATGATCCGGATCAGGTTCGCCTGTGAGGTGGAGAGGCGGGTGATGTCGCCGCTGCCGCTGAGCCCGGTCTCGATGTCGATGTCGATGCCGTCGAAGTTGTACCGCTTGAGGATCGGCACCACGGTGGCGACGAACCGGTCGGCGACCGTGGCGGAGCTGAGGTCGATGCCGGCGGTCGCCCCGCCGATCGACATCAGGATGGTCAGGCCGGCGGCCTTGGCCTGGCACATCTGCGCGGGGGTGGCCACCTTGACGCCGGCGTCCATGCCGTCCTCCCAGAGCACCGTGCCGTCGGAGCGGATCACCGGGAAGGCGGCGTTGACCACGTTGTAGCCGTGCCCGGGGATCCGTGGGTCGGTGATCGGGATCCAGCCCAGCGGCGGGTGGACCCCGTTGGCCGCGCCGTCCCAGTTCTCCCAGTAGCCCTGGAGCACCTTGCCGGCCGGCCTCGACCGCACCGCGCAGGTCTCCGTGCCCGGCGGCGGGGTGGCGGTCGTGGTCGGGGTGGGTGACGCGGTCGGGGTGGGTGACGTGGTGGGTGTGGGGGAGGGCGACGAGGTGGTGGGGGTGGGCGACGGCGTGCCGGCGGAGCAGGCGCCGAGGTCGGTCCAGAGCGACGGCGTGGCGGCCGGGTTCCAGCCGGCGCCCGGCGGTGGGGTGTGCGTGACCAGGGCCTGGTAGAGCCGGCCGGCATAGGTGACCCGGCTGCCGGCCGGGTAGGTGGTGCCCTCCGTCCAGGTCGGCGCGTCGCAGATCACGAGCGCGCTGGTGTCGGCGCGCGCGGCGGCCAGCCCGGCGGTGGTCGGCAGGGCCGCGCCGGCGGTGACCACGGCCACCGCGCTGAGCAGGGCGATCGCCCCTGATCGAAGTCGCATGACATACCTCCTCGTCGATGCGCCGGAGGTTATCAGTTAAGTTTGTTAAGTGTAAATGGGCGCTACTGTGTCAGTGCTTGGTTCATGGCGTGAACCGCGGCGCTGGGGCATCCTGAGGAAGCCGCCGCCCGGTGGCGCCCAGGGGAAGGACGGCGGCGCAGATGGACGCCCGACGCACCACCGTGCGCGACATGCGGCGCGCCAACCGCTCGGTGCTGCTCACCCGGATCTGGCTGGACGGCCCGCTCAGCCGGCACGAGCTCGGGCAGACCACCGCGCTGAGCCTGGCCAGCGTCAGCAACCTGGTCGGCGAGATGATCGCCGAGGGGATCGTCGAGGAGGCCGGCTCGGTCGAGTCCGACGGCGGCCGGCCGCGCGTGCTGCTGCGCGTCGCCCCCGGCTACGGCTATCTGGTCGGCGCCGACGTCGGCGAGACCCGGGTCCAGGTCGAACTCTTCGACCTGGCGATGACCGCCCTCGCGAAGGCGGAATACCCGATCGCCGCCGCCGAACCCGACCCGCACGACGTGGCCGCCCACCTGCTGCACGGTCTGGGCGCGGTGATCGAGCAGGCCGGCGTCGACCCGGCCGCCGTGCTCGGCCTCGGCGTGGCCGTCTCCGGCACGGTCGAGCGCACCGCCGACGCCGTGGTGCACGCCCAGACCCTCGGCTGGGAGGGCGTGCCGCTCGGCGCCATGCTGCGCGCCGGCACCGACATCCCCGTGCACGTCGACAACGGCGCGAAGACCCTCGGCCAGGCCGAGATGTGGTTCGGTGCCGGTCGGGGCGCCCGGCACGCGGTCATCGCCCTGGTCGGCTCCGGCGTCGGGGCCAGCGTGGTCGCCGACGGCGTCGGCTACCGCGGCGCGCACAGCAGCGCCGGCGAGTGGGGCCACACCACCATCGTGTACGGCGGCCGCCGCTGCCGCTGCGGCAACCTCGGCTGCCTGGAGGCGTACGTCGGCGCGGAAGGCGTGCTGGACCGGTTCCGCCAGGCCAACCGGGGCCGCCCGGCGGCCGGCGGCGACGAGGAGAGCGCCTTCGGTGAGCTGCTGCGCGCGTCCAGCCGGACGGCGGCGACGGTGCTCGACGAGACGGTCGGCTATCTCGGTGCCGGCGTGGCCACGCTGGTCAACCTCTTCAACCCGGAACGGGTGGTGCTCGGCGGTTGGGCCGGTCTGGCCCTGGGGGAGCGCTACCTGCCGCAGATCCGGGAGGCCACCGCGCGGCACGCGCTGCGCCAGCCGTACGCCCAGACCTCGATCGAGCTGTGCCAGCTCGGGCCCGACGCGGTCGCGATGGGCGCGGCCACCCTGCCGATGGCCCGGCTGCTGCGCGACGGCGGCGTGCCCCGCGACCCGGCCGCGCCCCGGCCGGCGCCGTCGCGGCCGGCGCGTCGCCCGCGCTCCCGCACCCGCTGAGCCGCCGGGCCGGCCGACGGCCGGCCCGGCGTCGCTCAGGCGGGCAGCGTCCACTTCTGGTTCGCGCCCCCGGTGCACGACCAGATCTGGGTCTTCGTCCCGTCGGTGGCGGTGTTGCCGGTGACGTCGAGGCACTTGTTCGCCTGCGGGTTCTTAAGGTCCCGCCCGGCGGTCCAGGTCCACTGCTGGGCGGGGGTGCCGTTGCAGGTCCACAGCTGCACCTTCGTGCCGTCGGCGGTGCCGCCGCCGGCCACGTCGAGGCACTTGCCCAGCGCGCGGAGGGTGCCGTCGGCGGCCCGGGTCCACGTCTGGTTGGGGCCGCCGAAGCAGCTCCAGATCTGCACCGGGGTGCCGTCGGCGGAGTTGTTGTCGGTCACGTCCAGGCACTTGCCGCCGAGCCCGGTGATCGTGCCGGTCGACCCGCTCGGCGGCCCGGAGGGGGTGCCGGACCAGGTGAAGGTCGCCGTGGTGCGGGCCGGCAGGGTGTAGGTGAACGACTGGCCGCCCCAGACCACCTTCACCGACTGCGGGGAGGTGCCGCCGTTGTGCGCGATCAGCGCCTTGGAGCCGTCGGGGTTGCGCCAGGCGACGTTCGGCACCGCGCCGCTCGCGGTCGACGCGATCCGGTACGCCCCGGGCCGGACGAACTTCGTCAGGTGCCCGGTGGTGTAGTACTCGACGGTGTAGTCCACCTGGCCGGCACGGGCGTCCCCCTCGTGGACGGTGATCAGGCCGGTGCAGGTGCCGCAGCCGCCGTTGTGCGGGCCCATGTTCTGGTTGACCGCGAGGCTCCACTTCACCACGCTGCGGCTCCAGTTGCGGGCGTAGGTGACGATGTCGGCCAGGTCCTCGTTGTGCTGGTTGCCGATCCAGGTGCCGCCGGAGTGCTCGGTGCTGAACTGCGGCACCGTGGCGTACTGGTCGTGGACCTGGCTGCCGACGGCGGGGTCACCCCAGTAGCCGTGCCACGCGATGCCGCCGAAGAGCGGGTCGGTACGGACCGCGCCGTCGGCCAGCAGCCCGGAGCCGATGGTGCCGTAGTCGCCGTAGTTCCAGTCGTGCACCAGCACCTTGGTGGTGATGCCGGCGGCCCGGAACGCGGGGTAGACGAAGTTCTTGGTCAGCTCCACCAGCCCGGAGGAGTTCCAGTTCATGCCGGGGTAGTCCATCGCGGTGGGGTTGCCCGCCTGGCAGCAGTTCGGCTCGTTCTGCAACGAGACGTAGTCGACCTGCACGCCGCGGGCCGCGTACGCCTGGATGGTCTTCACGAAGTACTGCGCGTAGGTGGCGTAGTACTCGTACTTCAGCCAGCCCATCTGGTCCATCCGGCCGTTGTCCTTCATCCAGCCGGGCGCGCTCCACGGCACCACCATCACCCGCAGCGCCGGGTTGAGCTGCCGGGCCTGCGCGGTGAGCAGTTCGACGTTCGTGTCGTAGCCGTTGGCCCCGAAGTCGGTCAGGTCGCAGCAGGTGTCGTCGAGCGAGACGTTGCCGGGCCGGGACAGGTCGGAGGCGCCGACCGGGTTGCGGACGAAGGAGAGCCCGATGCCGTCGGCTGCGCTGAACAGCTTGCGCATCACCTCGTCCCGGGTGGCGGCGCTGACCGGCCCGCCGCGCAGCAGGTAGGCGGTGGTATCGGTGATGGACGCCCCGGCCCCCTCGAACTGCTGGTAGCGGGTGTTCTCGTCGACGGTGATGGTCTGTGCCGCACCGGCGCTGGTGGCGGCGAAGCCGACGGGTGTCTGCTGCTGCAGCCCGCGGGTGACGGTCCGGCCGGCGGCGTCCGAGGTGGTGGTGAGCCAGACGTTCACGCTCTCCCCGGCGGCGTGGGCGGCCGGGGGTGACCAGAGGGCGACGGTGCCGACGGCGAAGCAGAGCGTGAGGGCGGCGCGGGTCGCCGTGCGGCGGGTGGTGGGGGGTGTGGGGTGCACGGGTGCTCCCTTCCGGGGTCAGCCAATACATCGATGTGCATGACTGAGAGAACACGCGTCGCGGGCTTAAGTCAAGACATGAAAAAAGTGCCCGTGCGCGGGCGCGAGCACGGCGGGACGGCCGCCCGGGGAGCCCTCCGGACGGCCGCCGCGGGCAGGATCAGGCCTGCCCGCGGACCCGCCGGACGGTGTCCCGGTACCAGAGCGCGCTGCGCTTCGGGGTGCGCCGCTGGGTGTCGTAGTCGACCCGGACGATGCCGAACCGCTTGGCGTAGCCGTACGCCCACTCGAAGTTGTCCAGCAGCGACCAGGCGAAGTAGCCGCGCACGTCCGCGCCGGCCTGCCGGGCCCGGGCCACCGCGCGCAGGTGCTCGGCCAGGTAGGCCACCCGGTCGTCGTCGGCGACGAACCCGTCCGCGTCCGGCCGGTCGTCGAACGCCGCCCCGTTCTCGGTGACCACCAGCGGCACCCCCGGGTAGTCGCGGCTCAGCCGGACCAGCAGCTCGGTGAAGGAGTCCGGGACGATCTCCCAGTCCATCGCGGTACGCGGCAGGTCCCGCCGGACCACCCGCCGTACCGGCCGTCCCGCGTCGTCGCGGTCCCGGCCCTGCTCGTCGACGCCGGAGAAGAGCTGCCCGAAGTAGTAGTTGACCCCCAGCACGTCGAACGGGGTCGAGATGACCGCGAGGTCGTCCCCCTGCACCGGCACATGGACCCCCTCGGCGGCCAGGTCGGCCAGCACGTCCTCGGGATAGCGGCCGTGCACCAGCGGGTCGAGGTAGAGCCGGTTGCCCAGCCCGTCGGCGGCGCGGGCGGCGTCCCGGTCGGCCGCGCTGTCGGTGGCCGGGTCGGCGGTGGCCAGGTTGACGGTGATGCCCAGCTCCACCGGCCGGGTGGCCGCCGTCCGCAGCCGCTGGACCGCCAGCCCGTGACCGAGCAGCAGGTGGTGCGCGGCGGCGATCCCGTCACCCAGGCTCCGCCGGCCCGGGGCGTGGTCGCCGTACGCGTACCCGAGCATCGCCGAGCACCACGGCTCGTTCAGCGTGGTCCACGTCGTCACCCGGTCGCCGAGCGCGGCGAAGACCAGCTCCGCGTAGTCGGCGAACCGGTACGCGGTGTCCCGGACCGGCCAGCCACCGGCGTCCTCCAGCTCCTGCGGCAGGTCCCAGTGGTAGAGGGTGACCCACGGGTCCACGCCGCGCCCGAGCAGCTCGTCCACGAGCCGGTCGTAGAAGGCCAGCCCGGCCGGGTTGGCCGGCCCGCGCCCGCCGGGCTGGACCCGCGGCCAGGCCACCGAGAAGCGGTAGGTGTCCAGCCCCAGGTCGGCGATGAGCGCGACGTCCTGCGGCATCCGGTGGTAGTGGTCGCAGGCCACGTCGCCGGTGTCGCCGCCGGCGACCGCGCCGGGCACCCGGCAGAAGGTGTCCCAGATGGACGGGGTCCGGCCGTCCTCGGCCACCGCGCCCTCGATCTGGTACGACGAGGTCGCCACCCCCCAGCGGAAGGTCGGCGGCAGGCTGTCGATCGGGTCGGCCGGCACGTCGCCGGGCCGCGACCCGGGGCCGTCGGCGGTGGGGCGGGTGAGATCGGTGTCCATGGTTCTCCTCGCGGTCGCGGGTGGTCGGTCGGACGGGGCGGGGTCAGTGGGGTACCGGCTCGGCGATCGGGTGCAGCCAGCAGGCCACCGTGCGCCCGGGACGGTCGTCGCCGGGGGGACCGAGCGGCGGCGGGTCGACGTCGCACGGCTCGAACGCCCTGGGGCAGCGCGGGTGGAAGGCGCAGCCGGCCGGCATGGCCCGCAGGTCGGGCGGGGAGCCCGGGATGCCGGCCAGCTCGCGGCGCGGACCACGCAGCGCCGGGAAGGAGTGCAGCAACCCCTCGGTGTACGGGTGCAGCGCTCGCCGGTACAGCTCGGCGGCCGGTGCCTCCTCGACGATCCGGCCGCCGTACATGATGGCGATCCGGTCGGAGAACTCCACCAGCAGCGACAGGTCGTGGGTGATGAACAGGACCGCGAAGCCGAGCCGGTCGCGCAGCTCGGCGAGCTGGCCGAGGATCTGCCGCTGCATCACCACGTCCAGTGCGGTGGTCGGCTCGTCCATGATGACGACCTGCGGCTCCAGCGCCAGCGCCATGGCGATCATGACGCGTTGCCGCATCCCGCCGGAGAGCTGGTGCGGATAGCTGTCCAACCGGTCCGCGGCGATGCCGACCAGCCGCAGCAGCTCCCGGGCCCGGGCCCGCCGCCCGGCGGCCGTGCTGCGCGGCTCGTGCGCCCGGATCACGTCCAGCAGCTGGGTGGAGACTTTGTGCACCGGGTTGAGCGAGTTCATCGCCCCCTGGAACACGATGGACGTCTCCGCCCAGCGGAACGCCCGCAGTCCGGCCGGGTCCAGCGACAGCACGTCGACCGGGGGGCCGTCGGCCGGGTGGTAGATCACCTCGCCGCCGCTGATCACCCCGGGCGGGGGCAGCAGCCGGGTCAGCCCGTACGCCAGGGTGGACTTGCCGCTGCCGCTCTCCCCGGCCAGCCCCAGCACCTCACCGCGGTGCAGGGTGAGGTCCACCTCGCGGACGGCGTGCACCGCCTCGGCGCCGAGCCCGTAGTCGACGCGGAGCTTCCTGATCTCCAGCACGGGCTCGTTCATCGCCCGACCTCCTTCGGGGTGACCGCGTCCGGACGGGGCGCGGGGACGGCCCGGGACGCCAGCACCGGGGTGAAGCCGACCCGCATCCGGACCAGGTGCCCGTCGGCGGTGCGGACCCGGGCCCGACCGGCGCTGCGCAGCCTCGGACTGACGAACTCGTCGATCCCGAAGTTGATCAGCGCGAGGGCGGTGCCGAGCAGCGCGATGGCCAGCCCGGCGGGCACGAACCACCACCACGCGCCCTGGGCGAGGGCCTGCTGGCTCTGCGCCCAGAACAGGATCGTCCCCCAGTTCCACGACGAGACGGAGGAGATCCCGATGAAGGCCAGGGTGATCTCCGACATCACCGCGAAGATCACCGTGCCGACGAAGCCGGAGGCGATGATCGCGGTCAGGTTCGGCAGGATCTCGAAGACGATGATCCGCCAGGTGGTCTCCCCGGTGGCCCGGGCCGCCTCCACGTAGTCGCGGCGGCGCAGCGACAGCGTCTGGGCGCGCAGCACCCGCGCCCCCCAGGCCCACGAGGTCAGGCCGATGACCAGGGCCACCACCAGGTCACCGGCGTCGCTGACGGTGGAGGTCACGATGATGATCAGCGGCAGCGCCGGGATCACCAGGAACACGTTGGACAGCGCGGAGAGCCCGTCGTCGGCGAGTCCACCGAGATAGCCGGCGGTCACCCCGACCAGGACCGCCAGGACGGTCGCCACCACCCCGGCGGTCAACCCGACCAGCATCACCCCGCGGGTGCCGACCAGGATCTGGCTGAACACGTCCTGGCCGAGGTGGGTGGTGCCGAACCAGTGCTGCGCGGACGGCGGCTGGAGCAGGTCGCCGCTGCGGGCGTCCGGGTCGTACGGGGCGAGCCAGGGGCCGAGCACCGCGAGCAGCGCGTACGCCGCGACCACGGCCAGCCCGGTCGCGGCCTTTCCGTTGGCCACGAACCGGAACCGGCGGCGCCGGGCGGCGGCGGGCTGCGCCATCGCGCCCTGGGTCGGGATGACCTGCTCGATGCTGGAGGTGGGGATGGCCACGCCTCAGCCCTCCTTGCGGGTACGGGGGTCCAGCGCCAGGTACGCCAGGTCGGCGACCAGGTTCGCCACCAGCACCGACAGCGTGATGACCAGGAAGATGCCCTGCATGAGCGGGTAGTCCTTGGCGCTGACCGCGCGGAAGAGCAGGAAACCCAGCCCCGGATAGGAGAAGACGATCTCCACCAGCAGGGTGCCGCCGACGATGAAGCCCAGCGACAGGGCGAACCCGGCGATGTTCGGCAGCAGCGCGTTGCGCGCCGCGTAGCTCAGCGCCACCCGGCGTTCCGGCAGGCCCTTGGCGTGCGCCACGGTGATGTAGTCCTCGGCGGCCACGGTCACCATCATGTTGCGCATGCTGAGGATCCAGCCGCTCATCGAGGAGATCAGGATGGTCGCGGCGGGCAGCACGCTGTGCCGTACCGCGCTGCCCAGGAAGATGCCGTCCGGGGCCGGCACCAGGCCGGGGTCGTAGCCGCCGGAGGAGGGGAAGAAGCTGCCCGGGCCGGCGAGCAGCGCGATCGCGACCAGGCCGAGCCAGAAGTACGGCACCGAGGAGAGGAAGGTGGTGGCCGGCAGCAACCCGTCCACCCAGGAGCCGCGCCGCCAGCCGGCCAGCACGCCCAACCCGGTACCGAGGGCGAAGCTGACCAGGGTGGTGACGCCGACCAGGGCGAGGGTCCAGGGCAGCGCGTCGGCGATCACCTCGGACACCGGCGCGGGGAACGCGGTGAACGACAGGCCCAGGTCGCCGTGCAGCAGTTGCCGCCAGTAGTCGACGTACTGGTCCCAGAGGCTGTCGTGGGTGTCGATGCCGAACAGCACGTACAGCGAGTTGATCGCGTCGGTGCTGAGCTGGCCCTGGTAGCGGGCGATCAGCGACTTCACCGGGTCGCCGGGGATCATCCGGGGGATGAAGAAGTTGATGGTCAGCGCCGCCCAGGCGGTGAAGAGATAGAAGCCGATCCGGCGCAGCAGGTAGGTCACGACGTCGCCTCCGCCGGGTCGTAGAGCCAGCAGGCCGCCCAGTGGCCGGGCCGGTCGCCGACGGCCAGCCGCGGTGGCAGGTCGGTGCCGCAGCGCGGCATCGCCGCCGGGCAGCGGGGGTGGAACCGGCAACCGGCCGGCGGCCGGATCAGGCTGGGCGGCTCGCCGCCGCCCCGCTCGCCGTCACCGGCCCGGGCCGCCCCGGTGAGCCGGTCCGGGTCCGGCGCCGACTCGATCAACAGCCGGGTGTACGGGTGGGCCGGATGCTGGGTGACCGTCTCGCTGTCGCCCCCCTCGACGAGCCGGCCCGCGTACATCACCAGGGTCTCGTCGGCGAAGTAGCGGGCCGAGGCGATGTCGTGGGTGATGTAGAGGACGGCCAGCCGCAGCCGTTCCGTCAGGTCGCGCAGCAGGTTGAGCACGCCGAGGCGGATGGAGACGTCGAGCATCGAGACCGGCTCGTCGGCGAGCAGCACCTCGGGGTCGGCGCCGAGCGCCCGGGCGATGGCCACCCGCTGCCGCTGCCCGCCGGAGAGCTCGTGCGGGAACGCGTCCAGGTAGCGCCCGGCCGGGGTGAGCGACACCCGGTCGAGCAGCCCGGCCAGGGCCGCCTCCAGCTCGGCCGGGGTCCGTCCGGCGTTGCCGTGGATGCGCAGCGCCCGGGTCAGGTGGTAGCGGACCGTGTGCACCGGGTTCAGCGACGCGAACGGGTCCTGGAAGATCAGTTGCACCCGCCGGACGTACGCCCGGAAGGGCCGACCGCCGCGGACGGTGACCGGCGTGCCGTGCAGCCGGACGGTGCCGGCGGTCAGCGGCTGGAGCTGCGCGAGCAGCCGGGCGACGGTCGACTTGCCGGAGCCGGACTCGCCGACCAGGGCGGTGACCCGGCCGCGGCGCAGGGTGAGGTGGACGTCGTCGACCGCGTGCACGGTCAGCCGGGTGCGGGAGAGCAGGCCGCGCAGCCGGCGGCGGACGGGGAAGTGCTTGGTGAGGCCGACCGCCTCCAGCACGTCCTCGCCGGCGGCCGGGGCGTCGGTGGTGGGCGATGCCATGGGCGATTCCTGTCTTGTCGTGGTCGGTGGTCCGGGCGGCGGGGGTGCCGCCGCCCGGACCCGTCCGGTCAGGAACCCGCCGGCCTCAGGTGCAGCACCACGTCCCCGGCGTTCGGCTGGGTGGGCTGCGCCGCCCCGTAGGCGTTGCTGTCGTCCGGCCAGCCCGTCCAGTTCTTCGTGCTGTAGGCGGCGCCGACGTTGTCCGCGCCGACCGGGATCATCGGGGCCTGCTCGACGAAGACCTTCTGCAGCGTGGCCAGCGCCGCGGTGCGCGCGGCGTCGTCGGTGGCGTTGGCGTACGCGGCCAGCGCCGCGGTGGCCTCCGGGCTGTCGAACCGGCCGAAGTTGCCGGCGGGGGAGGCCTTGCCGACCGGCTTGAGCAGCCGCCCGTCCATGACCGTCTGGTAGATGTCGTACGGGGTGGCGCCGCCGTTGGTCCACCGGAAGGTCGCGTCGAAGCGGCCCTCCTCGACGTTGCGGAACCAGGCGTCCTGGTTGGCCTTGTCGACGGTGGCGGTGATGCCGATCGTCGACAGGTTGTCCTTCACGATCTCCAGGCTGGTCTGGTAGTCCGACCAGCCGGCCGGGTCGGTGAGGGTGAGCGTGACCGGTTTGCCGGACGGGTCGCGCAGGGTGCTGCCGGCATAGCTGAAGCCCGCGTCGGTGAGGGTCTTCTTCGCCCCCTCGACGTCGA
The DNA here is from genome assembly GCF_022747945.1 of Micromonospora sp. R77. NCBI lineage: Bacteria > Bacillati > Actinomycetota > Actinomycetes > Micromonosporales > Micromonosporaceae > Micromonospora > Micromonospora sp. R77. The sequence goes on along the minus strand of NZ_JALDST010000001.1, from coordinate 6,612,757 downwards.
CCTTCTGCTCCTTGCCGGTGAAGTCGGCGGAGATGTAGCTGTCCCCGGCCGGGCTGGGCAGGCCGGTGACGCTGCGTACGAGCGGGTGGAAGTAGCCGGACTCGGCCTGGTTGAAGATGTCCTCGCGGTTGATCACCATGTTCATCGCCCGGCGCAGCGCCGGGTTGTCGAACGGCTTCTTCGCGGTGTTGACGTAGAGGCCGTGGATGCCGAGCACCGGCGGCGCCCACACCTTGTGGTGCTGCTCGTCCTTGGCCACGAAGACGGTCTTGACGTTGGGGATGAAGACGAAGCTCCACTCCGACTCGCCGTTGGCCAGGGCGGTGGTCTGCGCGTTGTTGTCGGTGTACGACGTGTAGCGCAGCTCCTTGACCTTCGGCAGCTCCTGCCAGTACCCGTTGGTACGGACCGTCAGCGTCGTGGTCTGCGGGGTGAACGACTTCAGCGTGTACGCCCCGCTGCCGACCGGCTTGGCGTTGATGTCGGTGGTCGGGTCCTTGACCGCCGACCAGACGTGCTCCGGCACGATCGGCACCTGGGCCAGGATCTTCTGCTGGTTGACGAACTGCGGTGAGGCGAAGGTCAGCGTGACCTGGTTCCCGCTGGTCGTGACCGACTGGTACGGCGTGGCCGAGCTGTTCAGCGCGTCGTTCTTCCTGACCAGGTCGTAGGTGAACGCGACGTCGGCGGCGGTGACCGGCTTGCCGTCGGACCAGGTGGCGTTGTCCCGGACGGTGACCGTGACCGACCGGTAGTCCGGGGACCATTCGGCCCTGGTGGCCAGCCATGGCTTGAGCGGGTCGGCCGGCTTGACCGGGTTCCACATCATCAGCGGCTCGTAGATCTGCCAGCGGTAGCCGAGCGACGCGGCCGAGGAGGTGGTGAGGAACGGGTTGTGGTTCTCGGTCTGCGGCCCGTTGGGCATGCCGACGTTGAGCACCGTCGCGCCGCCCTTGCCGTCGCGGGCCCTGGTGTTCGCGGTCTCGCCGCAGCCGGCGAGGGTCACCGCGCCGGCCAGCGCGATGGCGAGGAGCTGCCGTCTTCTCATGGTGGTCTCCCTCGGGTGCTCCCGGCTCGGGAGCGGTTCGGTGGTGGGTGGAGGGTGTGCGGGACCGCCACCGCTCGGGCGGGCCCGAACGGCGGTGGGGGGTGCGGAGGTGGGTCAGGTGCCGGTGGTCGAGGCGCGCACGGTGAAGGTGGTCGGGATGACGGTCGGTCGGTCGGGCAGCGGTGCCCCGCCGAAGTGGGAGATCAGGGTGCGGGCCGCCACCGCCCCCATCTGCCGCAGCGGCTGGCGTACGGAGGTCAGCGGCGGATGGGTGTGGCCGGCCAGGGGCAGGTCGTCGAAACCGACCACGGCCACGTCCTGCGGCACCCGGTGGCCGGCGTCGCGCAGCGCCTGCAGCGCCCCCGCGGCGGAGAGGTCGTTGTGGGCGAAGACGGCGTCGAAGGCCACCCCGGCGGCGAGCAGCCGACGGACCGCCTCGCGTCCGCACTCGAAGGTGAAGTCGCCCTCCACGGTCAGCGCCGGGTCGATCGGCACGCCGGCGTCGGCGTAGCCCCGGGCGAAGCCGGCCAGCCGTTCCCGGGTGCAGCCGAAGCGGCGCAGGCCGGTGACGACCAGGGGACGCCGTCGGCCGAGGGCCAGCAGGTGCGCGGCGGCGGCCCGGGCGCCGTCGGCGTTGGTGGTCCGCACCGAGGGGAAGCCCGGCTGGTGGCCCCGGTCGTCGACGAGGATCACCGGCAGGCCGCGCCGGTGCAGCTCGGTGATGTAGTCCAGGGTGCCCTCCGGCTCGACCACCAGCAGCCCGTCGAAGGACCGGGCCGACACCTGGGAGGCGAACCGCCGCATCGACTCGTCGCCCTGGTTGCAGGTGAACAGGAGCAGGCCGTACCCCTCGGCCTCGACGACGTCGACGGCGCCCTGGAGGACCTCGCCCATCCACGGCCAGGTGAGCGCCGGCACCAGCACGCCGACCACCCGGGCACGCCCCCGGGCCAGACCGACGGCCCGGGCGCTGGGCACGTACCCGAGGTCGTCGATGACGGCGCGCACCCGGTCGGCGGTACGCCGGTCGACCTCGTCCTTGCCGTTGAGCACCCGGGAGACCGTCGTCTTGCTCACGCCGGCCCGGACGGCGACGTCGGCGATGGTGATCGGCACGTGGCGCTCCCCGGTCGGCGGGTTCGGATCGATGGGGTGGAACCGGTTGCGGAAGCGGTTCCGTCGCAGTCAATCCGAGTGCTCACGGCCGCGTCAATAACGGCCAGGTAACGAACCATCCCTAATTTCAAGCTATGAAAGAAGCGGCCGATCGGTCCCGCCCTTCACCGGTGTGGGGTTAGCCGTGCTGACCAGCGTCGATGCCTCGTGGGAGCGGAAACGGGCCGGGCACGACGATGCCCCCGACCCGTCGGTCCGAATCCGACGCGTCAGGGGCGGGACGTGCGTGGCCGCCGGGACGACCGGCGGTCAGGAGGCGGTGCCGAAGTCGACGTCCTTCGTCTCCACCGTGCCGGCCGTCCGGCCCGGCGCGGCCTGGTGCGACCAGTACAGGTTGGTGTGCGCGATGACCTGGGCCGGCGGGGGAGCACCCCAGGCCGACAGGTCCTCGGTCGTGTGCGCGTCGCTGACCAGCGTCGTGTCGTAACCCCGCACGAGGGCGCCGTGCAGCGTCGAGCGGATGCACGCGTCGGTCTGGGCCCCGACGACCACCAGCCGCCCGACGCCCAGTCCCGCCAGCACCGCCTCGAGGTCGGTGGCCTCGAAGGAGTCGCCGTAGTTCTTCTGCACCAGCGGCTCGGCGTCGTCCCGGCTCAGCTCGGGGACGATCCGCCAGCCGTCGCTGTCCTTCGCGAGCTGCTCGTCGGAGTGCTGCACCCAGACGACCGGGACACTCTCCCGCCGGGCCCGGGCGACCAGGCCGTCGATGTTGGCGACGACGGTGTCGCGGTCGTGGGCGCCCGCGACGACGTCGTTCTGCACGTCGATGACGAGCAGCGCGGTGTGCGGCCGGTTCTCGAGTGTGGTCATGGTCTCCCCTGGTCACGCTGGTCTGCGGTGTCATCGGCACCGTAGACCGACCCACCGACAACCAGCGCGGGGACGAGCCCGCGGGTCAGGCGGCGGTGGCGGTCGGCACGAGCGCGGTGGACCAGCCCACGATCGGCTCGGCCGGACGCCCGGACCCGGTCGTGTCCGCGGTCGGCGAGGTCTCGGCGGGGATCGACCGGGCGACCCGCAGGGCGTGCTGCGCGCTGTTCCAGGCGGCACAGGGCCAGCCCTGGCCGGCGCAGGCGAGGTTCGTGCACCCCTCGCCGTCGGGCCCGTGGGCGTCCGCCACGGCCAGGGCGAGCTTCCACAGCAGCGGGTCGGTCGCCTCGTCGGGACGCTCGTCGGACGCGTCGAACCGCTCGGACTCGGGCATGCGTGTCTCCTCCTCGGGAAAGGGCCCTCCCATTTTCCAGCCGGCCCGCCGTTCAAACCTGGCGGCGAAAACCGGTACCGAGCAGCGACGTAGGCTCGGCACCGTGGCGCGGTACTACGACATCCACCCCGACAACCCGCAGCCCCGGATCCTCGGCCAGGTCGCCGGCCTGATCCGGGACGGTGGGCTCATCGCCTATCCGACCGACTCCTGCTATGCCCTCGGCTGCCGGCTGGGCGACCGGACCGGGCTCGACCGGATCCGGGAGATCCGCCGGCTCGACGACCGGCACCACTTCACCCTGGTCTGCCGCGACTTCGCGCAGCTCGGCCAGTTCGTCCAGATCAGCAACTCGGTCTTCCGGCTGGTCAAGGCCTGCACCCCGGGCAGCTACACCTTCATCCTGCCGGCGACCCGGGAGGTGCCGCGCCGGATGCTGCACCCGCGCAAGCGCACGGTCGGGGTCCGGGTCCCCGCGCACACCGTCACCCAGGCGCTGCTGGCCGAGCTCGGCGAGCCGCTGGTCTCCAGCACCCTGCTGCTGCCCGGCCAGGACGAGCCGATGACCCAGGGCTGGGAGATCAAGGAACTCCTCGACCACGCCCTCGACGCGGTGCTCGACGCGGGCGAGTGCGGCACCGAGCCGACCACCGTCGTCGACCTGTCGGACGGCGAGCCGGAGATCCTGCGGCGCGGCGCCGGCGATCCGTCCCGGTTCGAGTAACGACGGCACCCCGCAGCCGGGGCCGCGTACCGGTTCGGTCGTTCGACCCTGCGCCACCGGCCCCTCGTACCACGATGTGGGGGGCCGGTCCCGTCGGTGCCGGCCGCCGACGACCGGACGAGGGGAGCGCCGCGTGGAGGGCCTCGAGCTGATCGCGGTCCTCGGCGTGACGGTGCTGGTCGGGACCACGCTCGGCGGTCGCTACAGCGTGGCGCCCCCGGTGCTGCTCATCGCGATGGGTGCCCTGCTGGGCCTGGCCCCGCCGCTGGCCGACGTCACGCTCCCGCCCGAGGTGGTGCTGCTGCTCTTCCTGCCGGCGATCCTCTACCGGGAGAGCCTGGTGGTCAGCATCCGGGAGATCCGGGCCAACCTGCTGGTCATCACCCTGCTGGCGGTGGTCCTGGTCGGGTTGACCATGGTCGCGGTCTCCGCCGCCGCGCAGGCGCTCGGCGTCCGGCCGGCCGCCGCCTGGGTGCTCGGCGCCGTGCTCGCACCGACCGACGCGGCGGCGGTCGCCGGGCTGGCCAAGCGGATGCCGCGCGCCCTGCTGACCACGCTGCGCGCGGAGAGCCTGATCAACGACGGCACGGCGTTGGTGCTCTTCTCGGTCGCCGTGGCGGTCATCGTCGGTGGCGCGGGACCGCACCCGCTCGGGTTGCTCCAACGCTTCGCCGTCTCGGTCGCCGGTGGGCTGGCCGCCGGGCTGCTCACCGGGACCGTGGTGATCCTGGTCCGCCGACGCCTCGACGACCCGCTGCGCGAGGGTGGGCTGAGCATCCTCACCCCCTTCGTGGCGTTCCTGCTGGCCGAGAGCGTGCACGCCAGCGGGGTGCTCGCGGTGGTGGTGGCGGGCCTGCTGCTCTCCTTCGCCGGGCCGCGCGTCATCCGGGCCCGCTCCCGGGTCACCGCGTACGCCTTCTGGGACCTGTCCACCTTCATGATCAACGGCGGGCTCTTCGTCCTGCTCGGCCTGCAGGTGCCCCGCGCACTGCGTGGGGTGTCCAGCACCTCGGCGATGCGGGCGATGCTCGTCGCCGTCGTGGTCACCGCCGTCGTGATGGTCACCCGGATGCTGTGGGTGCAGCTCTCCACGTCCGCGGTCCAGGCGGTCGACCGGCGCGCGTCGCGCCGCGAGCGCCGGTTCGACTTCCGGGTACGCACCGCCGCCGGCTGGGCGGGCTTCCGGGGCGCGGTCTCCCTCGCCGCCGCCCTGGCGGTGCCGCTGACCACCTCCGCCGGCACCCCGGTGCCGGACCGGGACCTGATCATCTTCGTCACGGTGACCGTCATCGTGCTGACCATGCTGATCCAGGGCACCACCATGCCCGCCGTGGTCGGCTGGGCCGGCCTGACGGGCGAACGGGCCCGGGCGGACGAACTCGACCTGGCCCGCCTGCGTGCCACGGAGGCCGGGCTCGCAGCCCTGCCCCGGGTGGCGGCCGAACTGGCTGTCTCCCCGGACGTGGTCGACCGGCTCCGGGCGGACTACCAGCAGCACCTCGACGACGTCCGCGCGACTGACGATCCGGCGACCGTCCGGGCGCGTGACGAGGACCGGCGGCTGCGGCTGGCGGTGCTGGACCACAAGCGCCGCGAGGTGACCCGGCTGCGGAACCGCAACGAGATCGACGACGCGGTGCTGCGGGAGGTGCAGGCCGCCCTGGACATCGAGGAACTCCGGCTGCTCGGTCCCGCCACCGAGGACTGACCAGCCGGTCAGCGCCCGGCCGGCGAGGTCCGCCCGGTCGGTGCCACCCGCCGTACCCGGGCGGCGGGGACGACCAGCGGGGTGCCGGTCTCCGGGTCGTCGATCACCCGGCACCGCAGGCCGAACACCTCCCCGACCAGCTCGGCGGTGACCACCCGGCGCGGCTCGCCGGCGGCGACCACCCGGCCGTCGCGCAGCGCCACCAGGTGGGTGGCGTAGCGGGCCGCCTGGTTGAGGTCGTGCAGCACGGCCACCAGGGTCCGGCCCTGCTCCTCGTGCAGCCGGGCGCAGAGGTCCAGCACCTCGACCTGGTGGGCGATGTCGAGCCAGGTCGTCGGCTCGTCGAGCAGCAGCAACGGGGTCTGCTGGGCCAGCGCCATGGCGATCCAGACCCGTTGGCGCTGGCCGCCGGAGAGCTCGTCGACCGGCCGGTCGGCGAGCCCCGTCACCCCCGTCGCGGCCATCGCCTCGGCCACCACCCGCTCGTCCTGTCGGGACCACTGCCGCAGCAACCCCTGGTGCGGGTGGCGGCCGTACGACACCAGCTCCGCGACCCGGATGCCGTCCGGCGCGACCGACGACTGGGGCAGCATGCCGAGCGTACGGGCGACGTCCCGGGCGGAGCGGCGGTGGATGTCGGCGCCGTCGAGGAGCACCGCCCCGGCGGTGGGCCGCCGCAGTCGGGCCAGCGCCCGCAGCAGGGTGGACTTGCCGCAGGCGTTGGGGCCGACGATCACCGTGAAGGAGTGGTCGGGGACGGCCAGCGTGAGGTTCTCGGCGACGGTGCGCCCCTCGTAGCCCAGGGTCAGCGCCTCGGCGACCAGTCGCGGCATGGTTCTCCTCGATTCCGGGCCGGTCATCGGCCGGCCCCCCGTCGGGTGGCGAGCAGCCACACCAGGTAGCCGCCGCCCAGTACGCCGGTCACCACACCCACCGGCAGTTGCTGGCCTGCGGCGGCGCGCTGCGCGAGCTGGTCGGCGGCGACCAGGAGCGCGGCACCCAGCGCGGCGGACGGCAGCAGGTTCGCCCCGGCCGCGCGGGTGAGTCGACGGGCCAGGTGGCGCGGTCAGCGCGACGAGGAGACCGGCCCGGCGGCGGCCGCCGCCGAGGAGGTCAGCAGCACGGCCGCGCCGAGCAGCAGCCGGATCGCCGGCGCCGGGACGCCCAGCGTGGCCGCCGGGTCGTCGCCCAGCCCCAGCAGCCGCAGCGCGGGTGCGGCACCGGCGAACACCGTCGGGGTGAGCAGCACCAGCGTGGCCAGCAGCGGCGGCGCCGCCGTGGCCACGCCCGTCGAAGGCTGCCCCGGTGACCAGAGCGCGGCGCAGGCGGCGTCGGTCGGCGGCGCCCGGGTCAGCAGGTGACCAGTTGATGCCCGTGAGGATCGCGCCGAAAGCCGATGCCGACCAGCGCCAGCCGGTCGCCGTGCGTGCCATGCCGCCCGCCGAACAGGTGCACCCCGCACCCCGGCGGCGAGCCGGTGACGCCTACGCCGCGCCGGCGCCGCTGCCGCCGCCGGCCACCACCACGACCCGCGCCGGTCGCCGCGCCCTGGGCGGACGCCGAGGACGTCGGGACTGCCGAGCGGGTTGCGGGTCAGGGCCTGGAACACCGCCCCGGCAGGCCCGAGGGCCGCCCCGACCGCGAGCGCGGTGGCGAGCCAGGGCAGCCGCGCTCGGTGACGATGAACCGGTCGGCCGCGGGGCCGCCGCCGGCCAACGCGCGCAGCACGGCAGCGGGGCCGATCGGGTGTTCCCCGGCACCGACGGCGAGCACGCCAAGCGCGGGGCGAACAGCGTGCCGGCGACGCCGACGGCGAGCGCGCGGGGACGCGGCCGTGCCGACAGCCCACGCAGGCGCAGCACGATCGCGGCCGGCCACCCGTGGCCGACGCCAGGTGCGAGGCGGACCGCCGAGCACCGCGGTGACCAGGCCCACCTGGAGTTCACCGGGCCGGCCAGCAGCCAGCCGAGCACGTCACCGCCGAGCAACAGCACCTCGCGCCCGGCGCGAGCAACGCGCAGCCGGGCAGCAGCCAGCGCGGATCCGGTCCGGTGAGCGCCCGGACCAGGTGCGGCACGAGGAGCCCCACGAAGACGATCGGGCCGCAGGCGGCGGTGGCCGCGCCGCAGAGCAGCGTGACCGCGACGATCACGACCGCCCGGATGGTCGCCGGTCGGGCGCCCAGCCCGCGCGCGGCGTCGTCGCCGAGGGTGAGGGCCCCGAGCGGGCGGACGACCAGCAGGGCGAGCAGCAGGCCCGCACCGACGAACGGGAGGATCCGGGCCACGGTGCCGGTGCGCGCGTCGGCCAGCGAGCCGACCGTCCAGAACCGCAGCCGCTCCAGCGTGGCGGCGTCGAGCAGGAGCACCGCGTTGACGTACGAGAAGAGGGTGGCGTTCAGGGCCGCGCCGGCCAGGGCGAGCCGGGTCGGGGTGGCTGCCGGTCCGCCGCCGACCAGGTAGCCGACGACGGTGACCACGGCGGCGCCCAGCGGCGCGAACCACAGGTGGTCGGCGACATCGGTGACGCCGAGCAAGGCGAGTAGCGGTGGCCACCGCGGCGATAGCCGGCGTTGATGCCGAGCAGGCCAGGTGGCGAGCGGATTGCGGGTGAGCGCCTGCATGGCCGCGCCGGCAGCACCGCCGAGGGCGAGCCGGCATGACCAGGCCGAGCAACGTCGGAGCAGCCGCATCACCGGTGCTGATCGGGTACGCGGGGGTGAACACGGCGTTGCCAGACCTCGGTGAGGGTGAGCTGCCGGGCGCCGACCGCGATGCTGAGCGCCGCGACGGTGGCGAGCAGCAGCAGGGACGCGGCGAAGCCACCGACGCGGACGGCGGCGCGGTGTCGCGGTACGGGTGCCGGGACGGTACGGGGTTTCAGGGTGGGCTCCGATGTGGTGGGACGCGCGGGCTTGACAGCAAGTTAGGTTAGGTTAACCTAACCTCGCCGTCCATGGTCATTTCCGGCCCCTGATCGAAAGTCGACGCCCATGCCCGTACCCGTTCCCGCCCGCCGTCTCTCCCGCCGCGGCCTGCTCGCGGCCGGCGGGGCCAGCACCGTCGCCGCGCTGCTCGCCGGCTGTTCCCGACGTGGGCCCACCGAAAGAGCGGCGGCAGGGTCGTGGGAGTTCGTGGACGACCGCGGCGAGAAGGTGACCGCCGCGCGCCGGCCGAACCGGATCGTCGCCTTCACCGGGGTCGCCGCCGCACTGATCGATTTCGGACTGGACGCGCAGATCGTCGGCGTGTTCGGGGAGACCCGGCGCGCCGACGGCAGCGCCGAACCGCAGGCCGGCGACCTCGACGTCGAGGCGGTCGAGCTGCTCGGCAACGCCTGGGGCCAGTTCGACCTGGAGAAGTACGCCGCGCTCCGCCCCGATCTCCTGGTCACCCACAGGTACGACCCGGGCGCGCTCTGGTACGTCCCGGACGAGAGCCGGGCGAAGATCCTCCCGCTCGCGCCGACGGTCGCGGTGACCACCGCCCGGGTGCCGATGACCCGCCCCATCGAGCAGTACGCCCGACTCGCCGCCGCGCTCGGCGCCGACCCGGCGGCGCGGAAGGTCACCGAGGCCCGGACCCGGTTCGCCGCCGCCGCCGGGGCCGTCCGGCAGGCCGTCCGGGCCAACCCCGGCATCCGGGTGCTGGCCGCCTCCGGCAGCCCCGACCTGTGCTACGTCTCCAACCCGAAGGTCAGCACCGACCTGATGTACTTCGCCGAGTTGGGCGTCGACCTCGTGGTGCCGACGAAGCTGGCGCAGGGCGACTATTTCGAGGCGTTGAGCTGGGAGAACGCCGACCGCTTCCCCGCCGACCTGATCCTGCTGGACAACCGCGGCACCGCCCTGCAGCCGAAGGACCTCGCCGGGAAGCCCACCTGGGCCGGGCTCCCGGCGGTCCGCGCCGGCCAGGTCACCGGCTGGGACGCGGTGCCCCGCTTCTCGTACGCGGGTGCCGCGCCGCTGCTGGAGAACCTGGCCACCGCCATCCGCGCCGCGAAGCGGGTCGCCCCGTGAGCACCGCCGTCGCCCTGCGCTACCGCTTCTACGCCGCCCGGGTCGTCGCCACCCGACCGGTCGGCGCCTCGCTCGTCCGGATCACCCTCGGCGGTCCGGAGCTGGCCGACTTCGCCGGCGGCGGCCGGGACCAGAGCGTCTCGCTCTTCCTGCCGCGCCCCGGCCAGCCGGCGCCGGTGCTGCCCACCGGCGACGACTGGTACGCCGCCTGGCGGGCGATGGACCCGCAGGTGCGCGCGGTGATGCGCTCGTACACGATCCGGGAGCAACGGCCGCAGCGGGCCGAGGTGGACATCGACCTGGTCCAGCACGGCGACACCGGCCCGGCGACCCGCTGGAAGCCGGCCGGGCCCGACCGGGCGACCGGGTGGCGCTGCTCGGCCCGCCGTGCCCGACAACCGCAGCGTCTGCTTCGGCCGCCCGCCGGCACCGACGAGGTGCTGCTGGTCGCCGACGAGACCGCGCTGCCCGCCGTCGCCGGCATCCTGGCCTGGCTGCCGGCCGGCGCACGCACGTGCTGGTCGGTGCCGCACTCCGCCGACATCCAGCCGCTGCCCACCGCCGCCCGCGTCGAGGTGCGCTGGCTGGTCCGGGGCGGTGCCGCCCCCGGTGAGCTGCTGGTCGCGGCGGCTTGCGCGCGCGGCGCACCGCCGCCCAGCCCGCCTGGGTCGCCGGCGAAGATCGGCGGCGGTCCGCGCGCCAGTCCGCCGGCACCTGGTCGACGTGCGCGGCCTGGACCGCCGGCGTCGCCTTCGCCGGCTACTGGCGCCGTGGCATCTGCGAGGACACCCTCCGCACCGGTCGGGAGGACCCGAGATGAGTACGCCGGCAGGAGCCCGCCGCCGCCCGGTCCCACCTGCTGCACGCCGGCTCGGTGGGGCGCTACCGCCGGATCGTCGCCGCCGGCGTCGACCGGGTGGCCCGGCGGGTGGCCGGCGTCGACCAGGCCGTGCACCGGGATAAGCCCGGCCGGGCTGGCGCCCCGCATCGACGCGGTCGACCTGGACCGGCCGCTCGGCGACACCGACGCCGCCCTCGACGAACTGGAGGACGTCTACCTGCGCGACGCCGTCTGGTTCCACCACCCGCGCTACCTGGCCCACCTCAACTGCCCGGTGGTGCTGCCCGCGCTGCTCGGCGAGGCGGTGCTCAGCGCCGTCAACTCGTCCCTGGACACCTGGGACCAGAGCGCCGGGGCCACCCTGATCGAGCGGCGGCTGGTGGCCTGGACCGCCGGTCGGCTCGGGCTGGGCCCGGCCGCCGACGGCGTCTTCACCAGCGGCGGCAGCCAGTCCAACCTGCAGGCGTTGCTGCTGGCCCGGGAGGAGGCGTGCGCCCGGCACGGCCTCGGCCGGGACCTGCTGCCCCGGCTGCGGATCATCACCTCCACCGCCGGGCACTTCAGTGTGCAGACCTCCGCCGACCTGCTCGGCCTGGCCGCCGACGCGGTGCTGGCCCTGCCGACCGGGCCGGACCGGCGGCTGCGGCCCGACCGGGTACGCCGGGAGCTGGCCCGGTGCCGGGCCGCCGGGCTGGTGGTGATGGCCGTCGTCGCCACCGCCGGCACCACCGACTTCGGCAGCATCGACCCGCTGCCGGAGCTGGCGGAATGCTGCGCCACCGCCGGGGTGTGGCTGCACGTCGACGCCGCGTACGGCTGCGGGCTGCTGGTCTCGCCGACCCGGCGGCGCCTGCTCGCCGGCGTCGAGCGGGCCGACTCGGTGACCGTGGACTTCCACAAGTCGTTCTTCCAGCCGGTCTCCGCGAGCGCCCTGCTGGTCCGCGACGGCCGCACGCTGCGGCACGTCACCCACCACGCGGACTACCTCAACCCGGCCGGCGACACCCTGCCCAACCAGGTCGACAAGAGCCTGCAGACCACCCGCCGCTTCGACGCCCTCAAGCTGTGGCTGACCCTGCGGATCCTCGGCCCGGACGCCGTCGGCGCGCTCTTCGACGAGGTACTGGACCGGGCGGCCGACGCGTGGGCGCTGGTCGACGCGGACCCGCGCTTCGAGGTGCTGGCCCGCTCACCGCTGAGCACCGTGGTCTTCCGCTACCGGCCGGCGGGCGGGCCGCCGGAGCTGGCCGACGCCGCGAACCGGCACCGCCGGGCGGTCACCGCCGGGGCGGCCATGGTCGCCGCCACCGTCGTGGACGGCCGCCAGTTCCTCAAGTTCACCCTGCTCAACCCGGCGACCAGTCGTGCCGACGTCAGGCACGTCCTGGACCTGATCGCCGCCCACGCCGGCCGGTACGCGGACGACCACCGGCCCGCCGTGGTCGCCCGCTGACCGGAGCGTCCCCGCACCCGCCGACCGGAGGCCGGATTGTCCACCCACGACTTCATCGCGATCGGGCTGGGCCCGTACAACCTCGGGCTCGCCTGCCTGACCGCGCCGATCGACGACCTCGACGGCCTCTTCCTGGAGGCCCGGCCCGACGTCGCCTGGCACCCGGGCATGCTGCTGCCGTCCGCCCGGTTGCAGACCCCGTTCCTGGCCGACCTGGTCACCCTGGCCGACCCGACCTCGCCGTACTCCTTCCTGGCCTTCCTCAAGGAGACCGGCCGGCTCTACCCGTTCTACATCCGGGAGAGCTTCTTCCCGCTGCGTGTCGAGTACGACGCCTACTGCCGCTGGGCGGCGAGCAGGCTCGACAGCGTGCGCTTCGGCCACGAGGTGACCGCCGTGCGGTACGACCCGGCCGACGAGCACTACGTGGTGCACGCCGCCACGGCCGGCGGGGTCGTCACCCACCGGGCCCGGCACCTGGTGCTCGGCACCGGCACCCCGCCGTACGTCCCGGACGCCTGCGCCGGGCTGCCCGGGGCGGTGCACACCTCGCGTTACCTGGCGCACCGGGCGGCGCTGCGCACCCGCCGCAGCATCACCGTGGTGGGCAGCGGACAGAGCGCGGCCGAGGTCTACCACGACCTGCTCGGCGACCTGGACGAGCACGGCTACCAGCTCACCTGGGTCACCCGCTCGCCGCGGTTCCTCCCCCTCGAATACACCAAGCTCACGCTGGAGCTGACCTCACCGGACTACGTGGACTACTTCCACGCGCTGCCCGAGGACACCCGCTACGAGCTGGAGGCTGCCCAGCGCGGGCTGTTCAAGGGCATCGACGCCGACCTGATCGACACGATCTTCGACCAGCTCTACGCCCACAGCGTCACCGGCAGTGTCCGTACCCGGCTGCTGACCAACACCGAGCTGACCGGCGTCCGACCCGATCCCGCGACCGGCGGCCACCTGCTCACCCTGCGCCACCTCGAACAGGGGCGGGACCTGACCCTGCACACCGAGGGGCTGGTGCTCGCCACCGGCTACCGGTACCGCCCGCCGGACTTCCTCGCGCCGGTGCGCGACCGGATCCGCCGGGACGGCCGGGGCCGCTTCGCGGTCGCCCGCAACTACAGCATCGACCACACCGGGCGGGGCATCTTCCTGCAGAACGGCGCCACCCACGCGCACAGCATCACCTCCCCGGACCTGGGCATGGGGGCGTACCGGAACTCGTGCATCATCCGGGAGCTGCTGGGCCGCGAGCACTACCCGATCGAGCGGCGGATCGCCTTCCAGGAGTTCGGGGTGCCGGCGTCGTGACCGGGACCGTCCACGCCCGCGACGACCGCCGGCTCGGGCGGTTCGCGCTGCGCGCCGTCGACCCGGACGGCGACGCCGCGCTGCTGCACCGCTGGGTGACCCACCCCGCAGCGGCGTTCTGGCTGATGGGCGACGCCGACGTGGCCGCGGTCGTCGCCGAGTACCGGCGGATCGCCGCCCACCCGCACCACGACGCCTGCCTGGGGCTGTGGCGCGGGGTGCCCGCCTTCCTCGCCGAACGCTACGACCCGGCCCACGTCGAACTGGTCGGCGCGTACGGCCACCGCCCCGGCGACGTCGGCATGCACTTCCTGTGCGCCCCCACCGACAACCCGGTCCACGGCTTCAGCCGGGCCGTGCTCACCACCGTGCTCGACTGGCTCTTCGCCGACCCCTCGGTGCGCCGGGTGGTGGTGGAACCGGACGTGCGCAACACCGCCGTGCACGCGCTCAACGCCGCCGTCGGCTTCACCGTCCTCGGACCGGTCGCCCTGCCCACCAAGACCGCCCTGCTCAGCACCTGCACCCGGGAGCGGTTCCGCGCCGCCACCGAAGGAGCCCTCAGATGAACCCCCGTGCCGCCGTCACCCACCTCACCCCGGAACTCTGGGCGCGGGCCAACCGGCTGCTCGTCCGCAAGGCGCTCGCCGAGTTCGCCCACGAACGCCTGATCACCCCTGCCCCGGCCGGCGGCGAATACGTCGTGCACGGCGACGACGACACCGTCACCTACCACTTCACCGCCTGCCGCCGGGAACTCGACCATTGGCAGGTCGACCCGGACAGCATCCGCCGTACCCGGAACGGACGGGTCGTCCCGCTCGACGCCGTCGACCTCTGCCTGGAGCTGCGGCGGTCGCTCGGCCTCGACGACCGGATCCTGGCGGTCTATCTGGAGGAGGTCACCGCGACCCTGGCCGGCCTCGCCGACCGGCTGCGCCGATCGCGGTCGTCGGCCGACGACCTGGTCGACGCCGACTTCCAGACCGTCGAGGCCGCGATGACCGAGGGGCACCCGTGCTTCGTGGCCAACGGCGGCCGGCTCGGCTTCGGCGTCGACGACCACCACCGGTACGCCCCGGAGGCCGCCGCCGAGGTCCGGCTGGTCTGGCTTGCCGCGCACCGCGACCACACGACGTTCAGCGCCGCCGCCGACCTGGACCGGGACACCCTGCTGAACGCCGAGCTGGACGAGGCCACCCGGGCCCGGTTCGCCGCCACCCTGGCCGCGCTCGGCCTCGACCTCGCCGACCACCACCTGATCCCGGTGCACCCGTGGCAGTGGTGGAACAAGCTGTCGGTCACCTTCGCCGGTGAACTCGCCGCCCGCCGGCTGGTCTGCCTCGGCGAGGGCCCGGACGCGTACCGGGCCCAGCAGTCGGTGCGGACCTTCTTCAACGTCAGCGCGCCGCACCGGCACTACGTCAAGACGGCGCTGTCCGTGCTGAACATGGGGTTCATGCGCGGGCTGTCGGCGGCGTACATGGCGGCCACCCCGGCGATCAACGACTGGGTCGCCGGCCTGATCGCGGGCGACGAGGTGTTCGCCCGGACCGGGGTGTCGATCCTGCGGGAACGGGCCGCCGTGGGCTACCGGCACCGGCAGTACGAGGCGGCCACCGACCGGCACTCGCCGTACCGGAAGATGCTGGCCGCACTCTGGCGGGAGAGCCCGGTGGGGGCGCTGGAGCCGGGCCGGCGGCTCGCCACCATGGCGTGCCTGCTGCACATCGACGCCACCGGCCGGCCGCTCGCCGCGGCGCTCTTCGCCCGCTCGGGTCGGGCGCCCGCGGTGTGGCTGCGCGGCTACCTCGACGCCTACCTGGTGCCGCTGCTGCATGCCTTCTACGCCCACGGCCTGGTCTTCCTGCCGCACGGCGAGAACGTCCTGCTGGTGCTCCGCGACGGCGCGGTGGAGCGGGTCGTGCTCAAGGACATCGCCGAGGAGATCGCGGTGCTCGACCCGGACGTGCCGTTGCCGCCGGCGGTCGAACGGATCCGCGTCGACGTGCCGACCGAACTGCGACTGCTGTCGATCTTCACCGACGTCTTCGACGGTTTCCTGCGGCACCTCGCGGCGCTGCTCGCCGGTGCCGGCGTCCTCGACGAGGAGACCTTCTGGCGGACGGTGGCCGGGTGCGCCGCCGACTACCGGGCGGCCGTGCCGCACCTGGCGGACCGGTTCCGCCGGTACGACCTGTTCGCGCCGCGTTTCGCCCGCTCCTGCCTCAACCGCCTCCAGCTGCGCGACAACCAGCAGATGGTCGACCTGGCGGACCCGGCCGGCGCCCTGCAACTGGTCGGCGAGCTGACCAACCCGATCGCCCGGTACGCCCCGGCCGCCCACCCGTCCACCGGCCCGACCGGGTCCCGCGAATGCCCAAACGACCGTTAAGCTGAGTGGGTGGGAACCGACGAGCTGTACCCGGCCGCCCGGCTGGCCGCCGCGCAGCGCGCCACCGCCGCCGCCGGCCTCGACGCGCTGCTGCTCACCCCCGGCGCCGACCTGCGCTACCTGACCGGCTACGACGCCCACGAGGGGGAGCGGCTCACCTGCCTGGTGCTGCCCGCCGAGGGCGAGCCGACGCTGATCGTGCCGGTCCTGGAGCGGCCCGGCGCGGAGGCGTCCCCCGCCCCGGCCACCGGGCTGCGGATCGTCGACCACGCCGACGGCACCGACCCGTACCCGCTGCTGCGGGCGGCGCTGCCCGGGCCGGTGCGGGCCGTCGGACTGGCCGACCGGATGTGGGCCGAGCAGGTCCTCGCGCTGCGTGCCACGCTGCCCGATGCCACCCAGCGGCTGGCCGGCGAGGTGCTGCGCGAGCTGCGGATCCGCAAGTCCCCGGCCGAGGTGGCGGCCCTCGCGGAGGCCGGCGCGGCGATCGACGCGGTGCACCGGCGGATGGGGGAGTGGCTGCGCCCCGGCCGGACCGAGAACGAGGTCGGCGCCGACATCGCCGCGGCCATCCGCGCCGCCGGCCACGTCAGTGTCGACTTCGTCATCGTCGCCGCCGGCCCGCACGGCGCCAGCCCGCACCACGGCACCTCGGACCGGCCGATCGGCGCCGGCGAGCCGGTCGTGGTGGACATCGGCGGCACCATGCCGTCCGGCTACCGCTCCGACTGCACCCGCACCTACACCGCCGGCGGCCCCGCCCCGGCCGAGTTCACCGACTACTACGCGGTGCTGCACGCGGCACAGCGCGCCGCGGTCGACGCGGTCCGCCCCGGGGTCACCGCCGAGGCGGTCGACGCGGTGGCCCGGGACCTCATCACCGCCGCCGGCCACGGCGACGCCTTCCTGCACCGCACCGGACACGGCATCGGCCTGGAGACCCACGAGGAGCCGTACGTCGTCGCCGGCAACTCCCGGCCCCTGGAGGACGGCATGGCCTTCTCCGTCGAGCCCGGCATCTACCTGGCCGGGCGGCACGGCGCCCGGATCGAGGACATCGTCGTCTGCACCACTGACGGCGTACGACGGCTCAACACCACCCCCACGGAGCTCATCGCGCTATGACTGTCGACCGGATCCTCCCCACCGACGAGGCCCACGACCTGCTGGACCTCGCCACCGAACTCGCCGACCGCGAGCTCGCCCCGAAGGCCGCCGGCTTCGAGCAGCGCGCCGAGTTCCCCCGCGAGGTGCTGCGCACCCTGGGCCGGGCCGGCCTGCTCGGCCTGCCGTACGCCGAGGAGCACGGCGGCGCGGCCCAGCCGTACGAGGTCTATCTCCAGGTGCTGGAGATCCTGGCCAGCCGCTGGCTCGCGGTCGCCGAGGCGGTCAGCGTGCACACCCTGTCCTGCTACCCGGTCGCCCAGTTCGGCAGCGACGAGCAGCGCAAGCTGCTGCCCGACCTGATCGGCGGGGAACTGCTGGGGGCGTACTGCCTCTCCGAGCCGCAGGGCGGCTCCGACGCGGCGGCGCTGACCACGAAGGCCGTCCGCGACGGCGACGCGTACGTGGTCTCCGGCACCAAGGCGTGGATCACCCACGCCCGGGTCGCCGACTTCTACAACATCTTCTGCCGCACCGGCGGCCCCGGCCCGAAGGGCGTGTCCTGCCTGCTGGCCGACCGCGGCACCCCGGGCATCCAGCCGCAGGCCGCCGAGCGCACGATGGGCCTGCACGCCTCTCCGGTGGCGCAGATCGTCTTCGAGGACGCCCGGGTGCCGGCCGACCGGCTGATCGGCGGCGAGGGGATGGGCTTCACCATCGCCATGTCCGCCCTGGACTCCGGCCGGCTCGGTATCGCCGCCTGCGCGGTGGGCCTCGCCCAGGCCGCGCTGGACTACGCCGTCGGCTATGCCAGGGAGCGGCAGCAGTTCGGCCGGTCCATCATCGACTTCCAGGGGCTGGGCTTCCTGCTCGCCGACGCGGCCACCCAGATCTCCGCGGCCCGGGCGCTGATGCTGTCCGCCGCGCGGCTGCGCGACGCGGGCCGGCCGTACTCCATCGAGGCGGCGAAGGCGAAGCTCTTCGCCACCGACGTGGCGATGCGGGTGACCACCGACGCGGTGCAGGTGCTCGGCGGCGCCGGCTACGTCGCCGACCACCCGGTCGAGCGGTACATGCGGGAGGCGAAGGTGCTCCAGATCGTGGAGGGCACCAACCAGATCCAGCGGCTGGTCATCTCGCGCGCGCTGGCCAAGGGCTAACCTGTCGCCGTGACGTTCCCCCGCATCACCGTCGACCCCGAGGTCATGGGGGGTGCGCCCTGCGTCCGGCAGTCGCGGATCCCCGTCGCCACCCTGCTGGCGATGCTCGCCGAGGGCATGTCGGTCACCGACATCCTCACCGATCTGCCCTTCCTCGACGAGGAGGACATGGCGGAGGTGTTGAACTACGCGGCCGACGCGGTCCGGGACCGGACGGCGCGCTGACCGTCGCACCCGCCGGACCGGGTGCGACGGTGCGGTCGATTCCAGGTAGGTTGCAGCGCGTGGAGGAGATCGACCGCGCCATCGTCGCCGCACTGACCGGAGACGGTCGGCTGTCGTACACGGACCTGGCCGAGCGGGTGGGCCTGTCGGTGTCCGCCGTGCACCAGCGGGTCCGCCGGCTGGAGCAGCGCGGCGTCATCAAGGGTTACGCGGCCCGGGTCTCGTTCGAGGCGCTGGACCTGCCGCTGACCGCGTTCGTGGCGATCCGACCGTTCGACCCCTCGCAGCCGGACGACGCCCCCGAGCGGCTGGCCGGCCTGCCGGAGATCGACTCGTGCTACTCGGTGGCCGGGGAGGACTTCTACCTGCTGCTGGTGCGGGTGGCCAGCCCGGCGGACCTGGAGCGGGTGCTGCAGGAGATCCGCACGGCCGCGAACGTCACCACCCGCACGACGGTGGTGCTCTCCACCCCGTACGAGCACCGCGCCCCGAAGGTCGGCCCGGAACCGGTGCACCCGCACCGGCTGCGGGGCGGCCCGGCCGAGTCAGCGGGGTCGCAGGCGAGGGTGACGCCGCCCGGCACGGACCACCGCCGGTAGGCCGTCGGGCGGCGGCCCGCGGCGCGGCGCGTACGCGGGCGGCGACCGCGAGCCGTGGGCGGTCCGCGCCCGCACGATGAACCACCGTTCCCCGAGCCGTCACGGCTGCGGGAACAGGTAGCCAGTGGGAAAAGGAGTTGGCGTTGCAACAGAACTTCCGGGCCATCTGCCGGAGTCGGGCGGGGCGGCTGCCGTGGGGCGGCCCGTCGTCGGTCGGGATCGCACGATGACGGCGTCGACGCCGGGTCGGTCCCGGTTGCGCGGACGGCTGACGGAGGCGCGGACCTCCGCCGTCGGCTCGCGTCTGCCCGCCGCGGCGGTCGACGTGGCGGCCCTCGCCGCCCTGTTGCTGGCGGCGGTGGGCGGTTCCCGTCTCTGGGCGCTCCCGGCGGCCCTGCTCGCGCTCGGGCTGCTCGCCTGGACGTGGCGGGGTGGTCGTCGGGCGGCGGCCGGAACCTCGGTCGTGGCCCGTGTCCTCCTGCTCGCCTGCGCCTACCTGCTCGGCGTGGTGCACGGCGGCCTCGCTCCCGCCCTGGCGGTCGGTGTCGCCGTCGCGGGCGTGGCGGTGCTCGCCGAGCCGCTGCTGACGTCCGTGTTCGAGGCGGTCTACCCGGTCGCGGCGAACCTGCCCGGACTCGGTTCGCCGCGACGCCGTGGCCCCGACCTGAGCCGGGTGGCGCTGGCCAACGCCGTCGCCGTGCTGGTGGCCCTGGTCTGCGCGTTCACCGGCGTCTCCGGCGTGGTCGCGCTGGTGGTGGCGGTCGCGGCGCTCGGGTTGACGCTCGTCACCGGGTGGCAGGGGCTGCGGGAGTTCCGCGCGCGGCGCCGCAGCGAGGCGAAGCTGCTCGCCACGCTGACCGCCTACGAGCCGGTCTTCCTCGTGCACTGGAACGCGCCGGCCGGCACCGCCTACCAGCTCGCGATGTGGTTGCCCTACCTGGAACGCCTCGGCCGGAAGTTCTTCGTGCTGGTGCGTAACCAGACCAACTTCACCGAGGTGGCGGGCCTCACCACGGCCCCGGTGGTGATGCGGATGGGCCTGAACCAGCTCGACGACGTCATCGCTCCGTCGCTGCGGGCCGCCTTCTACGTCAACACCGCGACGGTGAACAACCACGTCGTCCGGTACACCAACCTGACGCACATCCAGCTCAACCACGGCGACAGCGACAAGGTGCCGAGTCACAACCCGGTCTTCCGGCTGTACGACAAGAACTTCGTCGCCGGCCAGGCCGCGATCGACCGGTTCGCGGCCAACGGGGTGCGGATGCCCGCGGAGATGTTCACCATCGTCGGGCGTCCCCAGGTGGAGAACGTGGCGATCGCCGCCGCACCGATCGCCTCGATCGCCAACCCCCGGGTCCTGTACGCCCCGACCTGGGCCGGCTTCTATGCCGACTCCAACTACTCGTCGCTGCTGGTGGGCTACGACATCGTCAAGGCGCTGGTGGCGCGCGGGTGCAGCGTCGTCTTCCGGCCGCACCCGTACAGCCAGCGGTCGGCGGAGCTGACCCGCGAGTGCGCGCGGATCCGGACGCTGCTGGCCGACGACCGCCGCGCGAACGGCCGGCCGCACGTCTTCGGGGCCGAGGCCGAGGTGGCGATGACGGTCGCGGACTGCTTCAACGCCTCGGACGCGATGGTGTCGGACGTGTCGAGCGTGGTGGCGGACTACCTGTTCTCGGAGAAGCCCTTCGCGATGGTCGCCGTCTCGGTGCCGGCGGCCCGGTTCCCGGAGGAGTTCCCGCTGGCGCGGGCCGCCTATGTGATCGACGCGCACGGCGGCCGGTTGCCGGGGCTCGACACCGCCCTGGACGACCTGCTCGGTGCTGACCCGCTCGCCGCCACCCGCCGCGACCTCAAGAAGTACTACCTCGGGGACATTCCCTCGGACCGGTACGCGCAGCGCTTCCTCGACGAGGCGTCGCGCTACCTCTGACGGCGCGGCCTCGCCGCCCACGGTCGGCTCCGGTCGGGCATCGCCCACCGGAGCCGGCCAGGTCGGTCGGGTCCGGTCGGGCATCGCCCACCGGAGCCGACCAGGTCGGTCGGGTCCGCCGGCGCCGTCGCCGCGCGACCGCCGGGGGATCACTGCCGGGCTGTCCCGTCGGGGTCACCGGGCGGGGCCGGCTGGTTCCACCGCAGGATGACCCGCCGCCCGTGCTCGTGACCGAGCGCGCTGACGGTGGCGGTGTCGAGCCGCAGCAGCGCGCCGGCCGACGGCGGCAGGCCGATCCAGCGGGCGCCGAGCACCCGCAGGCTGTGCCCGTGACCGACCAGCGCGACGCTGCCCCGCTCCAGCAGGGGAGCGACCCGATCGAGGACCCGGTCGAGCCGCGCGCCGACCTGGGCCGGTGACTCCCCGCCGAGGCCACCGTCCGTCCAGATGTTCCAGTTCGGGCGTTCCTCCTGGATCTCCGCGCCGGTGCGGCCCTCGTACTCGCCGTAGTTCCACTCGGCGAGGTCGGGTTCCACGGCGGTGACGTCGAGGCCGGCGAGGTGGGCGGTGCGCAGCGCCCGCTTGCGAGGGCTGGCCAGCACGCCGACGAACCGGCGGCCACCGAGCACCGCGGCGAGCGCGCGCGCCTGCCGCTCGCCGTCCGCGGTGAGCTCCAGATCGGTGTACGACGTGTGCCGGTGGCTGGCGCTCCAGGTGGTCTCGCCGTGCCGGATCAGCAGGATCTCGCTCACCCGCCCAGTCAACCACCTGGGTCGGCGCGCTGCCGGACGAGTGGCACCCTGCTCAATCCTGTCTTCCTAGGACGCTCTAGCGGTGGTGGCCGTCCGCACCCACGTTTGCCCGGATCGGCAGGGGGCAAGCGGCCCCGAGGCCCGCGCCGACCCGAAGCGGGCGAGGAGGCGAGATGAGCTTCACCGACAAGGCAAAGAACAAGGCCCAGGAGCTGACCGGCGCCGCCAAGGAACGCATCGGCGACATGACCGACAACGAGCGGATGCGGGGCGAGGGGGCCAGCGAGCGGAGCACCGCGCGGGCCCGGCAGGCGGGGGAGCACGTCAAGGAGGCCGGCCGGGACGTCAAGGACGCCTTCGAGAAGTGACCCGTACGCCGGCGGACCCCGGAAGTGCCCGGGGGTCCGCCGGCGTACGCACAAGGCCCCCGCTCCCACCCAATTATCTCATGACCGTCACTTTCGACTACGACGGGTAGTTGCTTCCCGCTCGTCCGGTGAGCGCTACGGTGCCCGGCATGCTGA
The DNA here is from genome assembly GCF_022747945.1 of Micromonospora sp. R77. Lineage (NCBI taxonomy): Bacteria > Bacillati > Actinomycetota > Actinomycetes > Micromonosporales > Micromonosporaceae > Micromonospora > Micromonospora sp. R77. The sequence continues at coordinate 6,590,570 of NZ_JALDST010000001.1, read as the reverse complement.
CTGGCGAGAAGAAGTTCGTTCGTTCCGGACAGGTTCGGTTGTGGACCGAGCGGTTCGGTCATCCTGGTGACCCGAGCGTGCTGCTGATCATGGGTACCTCGACACCGGGCATCGGCTGGCCCGACGAGCTGGTGGAAGCTCTGGTGGACAGCGGTCGGCAGGTGATCCGGTTCGACCACCGGGACACCGGCCGGTCCGACTGCGTCGACTTCACGACGCATCCGTACGCGCTCGCCGACCTGGCAGCCGACGCGACCGCGGTGCTGGACGGCCACGGCGTCGCGGCCGCGCACCTCGTCGGGTCGTCGCTGGGCGCGGCGATCGGGCAGTGGCTCGCCGTGCATCGGCCGGCCCGGGTCCGCACCCTGACGGCCATGGCGTCCTCTCCGATGGGGAACAACCCCGGCCCGGCATGGGCGCGGGCGATGGCCGGGCAACCGGCCGCGGTGGACGAGCTGCCGCCCCCGACGGCCCGGTTCCTCCACCATCTGGTCGCCTCGGCGCACGCGCCCCGCACCACGGTGGCCGAGCGGATGGAGGCCGACGTGCAGACCTGGCGGGTGCTCAACGGTGAGGTCCTGCCCTTCGACGAGGCCGCCGCGCGGCGGTTCGTCGAGCGCTGCTACGCCCGGGCCACCGACATCGCCGCCGCGGCGAACCACAACCTCGCGGGTCAGCGCTGGGACGACGACCGGCGAGCCTCCCTCTCCGCTGTCACGGCGTCGACCCTGGTCCTGCACGGCAGCGCTGACCCGCTGTTTCCTCCGGCCCACGGGGAGGCCCTCGCGGCGCAGATCCCGGGGGCGCACCTGGAGATCGTGCCGGGAATGGGTCACCACCCGTTCTTCTCACCCGGGCTCACCGAGCGGATCGCCGGCTCGATCATCCGCCACACGACCTGATGCCAGTGCCGCCTGCCGCCGGGCGGGCAAGGACGTGACCGGTCCGCACCCGTGCTGCGGCCACAGCGGCAGGCGCTGGTGGGGCGAGAGGTGGGACGGCCGGCACCATGCCCGCTGCACCACCGCACCTAGTGTCCTAGGACGCATTAGCGGTAGTGCACCGGGTCACCGGGGTACAGGAGCAAGAAAGACGCCTCGGCCCTACGGGCCGACACAGCACCGATCAGAGCGGCGGCCCGGTCGATGCCTGAAGACATCGGATCCGGCAGGCTGCGGCGACGAGACCCCGGCCCGTGGCGCTGTGGACGTATGTCAGGACCAGCGCGCCGGCGAGCACGCCGAGAGGAAGCCGGGCAGCACGGCAGTCACCAGTTCCAGGACAGGAAGGTGGAGACAGGACGAAGAAGGATGTCGCCGGTCCGCGTCGGGAGCACCGGGCGCAGCGTGACGGTCGTGCTTCGAGTGCAGCAGCGGCCCTCCGTCCCTGGTCGGGGCGGAGGGCCGCTGGGGCTGGCAGCGAAGGGGCCCTGGTGGTGGGCCTCAGCGCTCGATGGTCAGTCGTCGCGGTGCGTGGTCCACCACTGCTGGCCGGTCTCGGGCAGGGTGTCGATCGGGTCGTAGTAGGCGTAGCGCTTGTTGAGTGCTTCGAGGTCGGCCGACTCGATGGAGGTGCGGTAGTTCTTGGTCCAGTACGAGATGCCGCGCTCGCGGTCGTACTCGGTGAGCATGTGCACCCAGCGCTTGCCGACGAAGGGTACGTCGCAGACGATCCGCGGGGTGGCGTAGCCGGGCAGGTAGCCCATGATGTCGTGCTGGAGCTGCTGGGCGTGCCAGACGGGGACCCGCCAGTGCTCGGCGTTGGGGATCATGTCGCACATGTAGAAGTAGTACGGCAGGATGCCCGCCTCGCCCTGGAGGGCGAAGCACAGGTCGAGCAGGTCGGGTGCGGTGGCGTTGACGCCGCGCATGAGGACGCCCTGGTTGCGGACGTCGCGTACGCCGACGTCGAGGGCGGTCTGGGCGGCCTTGGCGACCAGTGGGGTGATCGACTGGGCGTGGTTGACGTGGGTGTGGATGGCCAGGTTGACGCCGCGTCGGGCGGCGGTGCGGGCGACCCGCTCCAGGCCCTCGACCACGTCGTGCTGGAGCCAGTGCTGGGGCAGGCCCATGAGGGCCTTGGTGGCGAGCCGGATGTCGCGGACGGTCTCCAGTTCGAGCAGCCGCATCAGGTACGACTCGAGGTTCTTCCACGGCACGTTGGCCACGTCACCGCCGGAGACGACCACGTCGCGAACGCCGGGGTGGGCCTTGAGGTAGGCGATGTGGGCGTCGTAGCGGTCGACGGGCTTGAGGGTGAGCTTGAGCTTGTCGACGGCGGGGGTGGAGTTGCCGACGAGGTCCATCCGGGTGCAGTGGCCGCAGTACTGCGGGCAGGTGGAGAGCAGCTCGGCGAGGACCTTGGTGGGGTAGCGGTGGGTGAGGCCTTCGGCGACCCACATGTCGTGCTCGTGGAGCGAGTCACGGCTGGCGTAGGGGTGGGAGGGCCAGTCGGTGCGCCGGTCGGAGGCGACGGGGATCATGTAGCGCCGGATCGGGTCGGCGAGGAACGCCTCGGTGGTCATCGGCTGATGCGGCACCATCGTGTTGACCATCTGCGGCGGCACCAGCATCGACATGGTGGCCAGGGCCTTCTGGTCGGCCTCGAGGTCGGCGTAGAAGGTCTCGTCGACGAGGTCGCCGAGGACGGTGCGCAGCTGCTTGATGTTCTTGACGCAGTTGACGCGCTGCCACTGGGCGTTCTCCCACTGTTCGCGGGTGACGTGTCGCCAGCCGGGGAAGCGGGTCCAGTCGGGTTCGACCAGGGGGCTGCGGCGGTATTCGTAGGGCTGTCCGGCGGTGGGGACTGCGACCGGCGTGGAGCGGGGCGCGGGGATGGTCTCCACGGGTTGGGTCTGGGTCACGGCCCCTCCTCGGGTGGTGCGGTTGATCAGCGGCCCCGAAGGCTACTGGAAAATATCCGGCGAAGAAATTAGTCTGCCGGAAGTTTTCCCGTTACGCGAGCCCAGGCCGGGGCTTCGAGCGGCTGGACAGGGGAGGTCGGCGTGACGTCACCGGTGGGTCTGCACCGCGTCGTGGAACCGGCGGGGGTGCTGCCGCAGGCGGCCTGGCGGCTGGACGCGCGCCCGGAGATCGCCGCGAACGAGGTGCGGATCCGGGTGGAGCGGCTGAACCTGGACGCGGCGAGTTTCCGGCAGCTGTCGGAGAAGCACGGCGGGGACGGTGAGAAGGTCCGCGCCGAGGTGCTGGACATCGTCTCCACCCGGGGCAAGATGCAGAACCCGGTGACCGGGTCGGGCGGCATGCTGATCGGCACGGTGGAGGAGGCGGGCCGGCGGTCCCCGTTGGGGCTGCGGGTCGGCGACCGGGTGGCGACGCTGGTGTCGCTGACGCTGACGCCGCTGACGATCCTCGACGGGTTGGCCCGCTGGGACGGGCGCAGCGAGCAGGTGCCGTGCGACGGGTACGCGATCCTGTTCGCGCGGTCGATCGCCGCGGTGCTGCCGGCGGACCTGCACCCGGAGTTGTCCCTCGCCGTGCTGGACGTGTGCGGTGCGCCGGCGTTGACGGCGCGGGTGGTGGCCGAGCACGTGGCGCGGCGGCAGCGGGAGGATGATCCGCGGCCGGTGTCGGTGGCGGTGATCGGTGGGGCCGGCAAGAGCGGGTCGTTGTCCCTCGCGGCGGCGCGGCGGGCGGGCGCGGGTCGTACGGTCGGGGTGGTGCCGGTGGCGGCGGAGCGGGACGCGCTGGAGCGGGCCGGTCTGGCCACGGGCGTCGCGTTGGCGGACGCCCGGGATCCGGTGGCGCTCTCCACGGCGGTGACGACGGCGCTGGGGACGCCGGCGGACGTGACGGTGGTGTGCGTGGACGTGCCGGGTTGTGAGCACGGGGCGGTGCTTGCCACGGCGGACGGCGGCACGGTGATCTTCTTCTCGATGGCGACGAGTTTCGCGGCGGCGGCGTTGGGTGCGGAGGGCCTGGCGGCGGACGTGACGATGCTGGTGGGCAACGGGTACGTGCCGGGGCACGCGGAGTTGGCGTTGGAGTTGTTGCGGTCCGAGCCGGGGGTGCGTGGTCTCTTCGAGTCCCGGTTGGCGGCAGACTGAGGTCATGACGAACCCCTCGACGTTGTACCGCGGCGGCGTGCTGCACTGTCCGGCCGACCCCACCGCGACGGCGCTGCTGGTTTCCGGTGGCCGGATCTCCTGGTTGGGTGCGGACGCGGAGGCGCCGGCCGCGGACCGGGTGGTGGACCTGGGTGGTGCGTTGGTGACGCCGGCGTTCGTGGACGCGCACGTGCACGCCACCGACACGGGGCTGGTGCTGTCGGGGCTGGATCTGTCCCGGGTGCGTTCGGCGGTGGAGTTGTTGGACGCGGTGTCGGCGTTCGCGGCGGGGCTGCCGGGTGACGCGGTGGTGCTGGGGCACGGCTGGGACGAGTCGAGCTGGGTGGACGGCCGGTTGCCGGACGCGGCGGAGCTGGACCGGGCGGCCGGGGGTCGGCGGGTGTACCTGTCGCAGGCGTCGATCCATTCGGCGTTGGTGTCGCGGGCGTTGCTGGCGGCGTGTCCGGAGGCGGCGGCGACGCCGGGGTACGACGAGTCGGGCTGGTTGCGGCGCGACGCGCACCATGTGGTGCGGGCGGCGGCGCAGGGGTCGGTGACCCGGGCGCAGCGGGTGGCGGCGCAGCGGGCGGCGTTGGCGCACGCGGCGTCGTTGGGGATCGCGGCGGTGCACGAGTGCGGTGGGCCGGAGATCTCCGACGAGGAGGACTTCACGGGGTTGCTGGGCATGTCCGGGGCGGGTGTGCCGGAGGTGTACGGCTACTGGGGTGAGTTGTCGGGTGCGGCGCGGGCCCGGGAGTTGGGTGCGGTGGGCGCGGGTGGGGATCTGTTCGCGGACGGGGCGTTGGGGTCGCGGACGGCGCACGTGTCGGCGGCGTACCTGGACGGGGATTCCTGTGGGCACGGTTACCTGTCGGCGGAGCAGGTGCGTGATCATCTGTTGGACTGTGCGGCGCACGGTATGCAGGGTGGTTTCCACGCGATCGGTGACGCGGCGATCTCGACGGTGCTCGAGGGTTTCGCGGGGGCGGCGGAGAAGGTGGGGGTGGATCGGCTGCGGGCGGCCCGGCATCGGGTGGAGCACGCGGAGATCATGAACAAGCGGATGATCGCGGGGTTCGTGGAGTTCGGGATCGTGGCGAGCATGCAGCCGGCGTTCGACCGGTTGTGGGGTGGCGCGGGCCGGATGTACGAGTCGCGGTTGGGGTTGTCCCGGTCGTTGGAGTCGAACCCGATGGGGGCGATGCACGGGGTCGGGGTGGCGTTGGCGTTCGGGTCGGATTCGCCGGTGACGCCGTTGGATCCGTGGGGTTCGGTGCGGGCGGCGGCGGCGCATCACAATCCGTCGCAGCGGATGAGTGTGCGGGCGGCGTTCGCGGCGCACACCCGGGGCGGGTGGCGGGCGGTGCACCTGGACAACGAGGGTGTGTTGGCGTTGGGGGCGCCGGCGACGTTCGCGGTGTGGTCGACGCCGGCGGGGGTGGATCGGGGTTTGCCGGTGGTGCAGGCGGCTGATCCGGAGGTGCGGGGTGCGGACGATCCGACGCCGTTGCCGGTGTGTCGGCGCACGGTGCTGCGCGGTGAGGTCATCTATGAGGAAGGCGTTTCGTGACAGGGAAGCTTGACCTGGATCCGGTGCTGGTGGCGCGGGCGCGGGAGTTGGCGCGGCGGGCGGGGCAGCCGGTGGTGGATCTGGCGCGCAGCCACACGACGGTGTCGGTGGAGCGGGCGGTGCTGCGGTTGGCGGGGGTGACGGGCGCGGATCCGGATGGCATTCCGTGGGTGAACCGCCTGGTGGACGCGGTGGTCGCGGATGTGGGCCTGGGGTACGGGGTGGCGGCGCCGGTGTTCGACGCCCTGCTCCGGGAGGACATCTCGGATGTGACGTTGCTGGCGCAGAAGGCCGCGGCCGGGTCGGTGCGGTTCAGCCAGCCCACCGGTAAGGCGGCCACGGCGGCGCGGCGGGCGGCCCGCAAGGCGGTGGGCGCCGGGGTCCGGCAGGTGGACCGGCGGCGGGTCGAGCGGGACCGCCTGGTGAAGCGGTACGGGGATCCGAAGCAGCGGCCGTGGATCTATCTGATCGTGGCGACGGGTGACATCTACGAGGACATTCCGCAGGCGCAGGCGGCGGCGCGGGCGGGTGCGGACGTGATCGCGGTGATCCGGTCGACGGGTCAGTCGCTGTTGGACTACGTGCCGGAGGGCGCGACGCGGGAGGGGTTCGCCGGCACGTACGCGACGCAGGAGAACTTCCGGCTGATGCGGGCGGCGTTGGACTCCTCGTCGCGGGAGTTGGGTCGGTACGTGCGGCTGACGAACTACGCGTCGGGTTTGTGCATGCCGGAGATGGCGACCCTGGCCGGCCTGGAGCGGCTGGACATGATGTTGAACGATTCGATGTACGGGATCCTGTTCCGGGACATCAACCCGATCCGGACGTTCGTGGACCAGCGGTTCTCGCGGCAGGTGCACGCGCGGGCGGGGATCATCATCAACACCGGTGAGGACAACTATCTGACCACTGCGGACGCGGTGGACGAGGCGCACACGGTGACGGTGTCGCAGCTGCTGAACGAATATTTCGCGCACGAGGCGGGGTTGGCGGACTGGCAGTTGGGGTTGGGGCACGCGTTCGAGATCAACCCGGATGTGCCGGAGTCGTTCCGGTTGGAGTTGGCGCACGCGTTGTTGGCGCGGGAGTTGTTCCCGGACGCGCCGTTGAAGTGGATGCCGCCGACGAAGCACATGACGGGTGACGTGTTCCGGGGGAACCTGCTGGACGGGTTCTTCAATTTGGTGGGCACGATGACGGGGCAGGGCATCCTGCTGGTGGGGATGATGACGGAGGCGGTGGTGACGCCGTGGTTGTCGGACCGGGACATCGCCCTGCAGAACGTGCGGTACGTGTTGAGCGCGGCGGGTGGGTTGCACGAGGATTTCGTGCCGGCGCCGGGTGGGTTCATCCAGCAGCGCGCGAACCGGGTCCTCGGTGAGGCGTTGGATCTGCTGGAGCGGATCGGGGAGCAGTCGTTGTTGACGGCGATCGCCGAGGGCACGTTCGGGATCATGAAGCGGCCGGCGGACCGGGGTAAGGGCCTGGACGGGGTCGCGAAGCACGAGGCGGGCTACTACAACCCGGCGACGGAGATCCTGGAGCGGGCGGCGTGAGCGACAAGTCGATCGTGCGGCCGTACGGGGACACCACGGGTGACGGCATGGTGCAGGTGTCGTTCACGTTGCCGGTGCCGCACGACAAGCGGGCCGAGGGCGCGGCGGTGCAGTTGGCGAACAAGATGGGCATCGACCCGGCGATGTTGGTGCACGCGAAGCCGATGAGTGACGGGTTCACCTTCTTCGTGGTGTACGGGCGGGTGAACCATCTGGTGGACCTCTCCCAGGTGCAGGTGGTGGAGCGGGACTTTCCGCTGCTGTCGGCCAAGGAGGTCAACGCGGTGGTGAAGCAGAAGTTGCGGCGGAAGCTGTCGGTGGTGGGGGCGTGCATCGGCACGGACGCGCACACCGTGGGCATCGACGCGATCCTGAACGTGAAGGGCATCGCGGGGGAGAAGGGCCTGGAGTACTACCGGGAGTTGACGGTGACGAACCTGGGTGCGCAGGTCAGCGTCCCGGAGTTGGTGGAGGCGGCCCGGGTGGCGAAGGCCGACGCGGTGCTGGTGTCGCAGGTGGTGACGCAGCGGGACGCGCATCTGCACAACACGCGGGAGATGTCGGCGGCGTTCCGGGAGGCGATGCCGGCGGGGAAGCGGCCGCTGCTGATCGTGGGTGGGCCGCGGTTCGACGAGACGATGACCGACGAGTTGGGCGTGGACCGGATCTTCGGGCGGGGCACCACGCCCGGTGAGGTCGCCAGTTACCTGGTCCACGCGTTGATCACCGACAGGAAGGCCAAGCGATGAGCGACCCCCGGGTCGGGTTGACCGTCACCCACCGCCGGTATGTGCCGTATTCGCACGCGCACTACGCGGGGAACCTGGTGGACGGGGCGTACGCGTTGGGGTTGTTCGGGGACGTGGCGACGGAGGTGTGCATCCGTACCGACGGTGACGAGGGGTTGTTCGCGTCGTACGCGGATGTGCAGTTCCGGGCGCCGATGAAGGCGGGTGACGTGCTGGAGGTGACGGCGACCGTCACGCGGGTGGGTACCCGCAGCCGCACCATCGACTTCACGGCGCGGGTGGTGTGCCGGGGCCGCCCGGACAAGGGCGAGTCGGCGGCGGAGGTGTTGGCCGAGCCGATCGTGGCGGTGACCGCGACGGGCACGGTGGTCGTGCCACCGGCGGCGTGAACGTCGCGGTCTGCGCCGACGTCGGTTCCACGTACACGAAGGCGGCGGTGGTGGACCTCGACGCGGGCGCGCTGGTCGCGGCGGCGTCCGCGCCGACCACGGTCGGCTCGGACGTGCTGCACGGCTTGGACGCGGCCGTGGGCGCGGCGACCGCGGGCCTCGGGGTCCGCGACGTGCCGTGGTACGTGTGTTCGTCGGCGGGTGGGGGGCTGCGGCTGGCCGTGATCGGCTACGAGCCCCTCGTCACCGCGCAGGCCGGCCGGCGGGTGGGCTTGTCGGCCGGGGCGAACGTGGTGCACGTGGCGGCCGGGCGGCTCGGTGCGGCGGACCTGACGGCGCTGCGCGGTGCCCGCCCCGATGTGGTGCTGCTGGTCGGCGGCACCGACGGCGGTGACGCGGAGACGTTGACGCACAACGCGACGCGGCTGGCGAAGGCCCGCTGGCGGGTGCCGGTGGTCCTGGCGGGCAACGTCGACGTCCGCGACGACCTGGGTGACCTGTTGGCCGGGGCGGGGGTGCCGGTGACGGTGGCCGACAACGTGTTGCCCCGGATCGGGGTGCTGGCGCCGGCGTCGGCGCGGGCGGCGATCCGGGAGGTGTTCCTGCGGCACGTCATCGGCGGGAAGCGGCTGTCGCGGGGTGGCCGGTTCGCGCGGCTGGTGCGGGCCGCGACCCCCGACGCGGTGCTGACCGGGGTGGAGGTCCTCGCCGACGCCGTCGGTGGGGACCTGGCCGTGGTGGACGTGGGGGGCGCGACCACCGACGTGTACTCGGTGCTCACCCCCGACGAGCGGGCCACCGGCCCGGGCCGGGAGGTCGCCGGCACCCTGTGGCGGGCCCGGACCGTCGAGGGCGACCTGGGCATGCGGTGGAGCGCGCCCGGCGTGGCAACGGCGCCGCCGCCGAGGAACGTCTGCTGGTCGCCGGCGAACAGGACGACCTGGCCGCGGCGGCGCGGTGCGGGCCGCTGGATCCGGGTTTCCTGCCCGGCGACGACACCGACCGGGCGGTCGACGCGCGGATCGCGGCGCTGGCCGCGACGGTGGCGTTGCGGCGGCACGCGCGGGGCAAGGCGATCGCCGGGAACGGGCTGGTCGACCTGGACCGTGCGGCTGCTGGTGGGTTCCGCGGGGTGTTGCGGCACGCGCAGGCGGACGCGGCCGGGGTGCTGGTGCGGTGCTGACCGACTATGCGGCGGTTGGCCGTTGCCGCGGGCGGCGCGGCCCGTCGTCGACGTGGACTACGTGCTGGCCGCCGGTGGGCTGCTCGCCGACGACCATCCGGGGGCGGCGCGGGCGTTGCTGCGCCGGCACCTGGACCGGTGAGCGCACCGACGGTCAGCCCATCGAGACGCGCCGACGCGACACGCCGTGGCGCAACACACGACAGGCCGGGGTGGGTTGACAACGGGCGGGGGGCAGCACGTACCGTCTTTGAGTCCTACCACGGGAAGCGGCTGTTGTTCGCTTCGTCCCTTCGTCCGCTGGCCGAGCGACCTTCATAGTCGCGGCGGCCAGGTCCAGCGGGCGGGGGTCGGCGGGGCGGCGCGAACCGGCCGCGGTTACCGGTGTACGGGCAGGGTGAAAGGCACGGCCAGTAGACAACGGCCAGGCGGGGGCAGCCAGTCCACGTCGGGTCGGTCCGAAGGTCGGCGCCGTTCACTCTCGCCCCACCGGCCGGGAAGGGCCTGGGAGCATCGGGGCGCGGCGTGAGCCGCGCCCCGATTTCGTTGCCGTCCACGCCCGGGTCAGGGGTGCCAGGACTCCAGCAGGTCGGCCAGGAGCACCGGCTGGCTCATGGCGAGCAGGTGCCCGCCGGGCAGCACGGCGGGCTCGATGCCCAACCGTTCGCGGGCCAGGCGGCGCTGGAACTCCAGCGGGAAGAGCCGGTCGTCGCGGCCGGAGACCACCCGGGTCGGCACGTCCGGCCACCGGCGCAGCGGGTTGGGTCGGGTGAACACCGATTCGGACTCCGACGCCCGGTCACCGGCCAGCAGCGACGCGGCCACCTCGTCGGGCACGTCGTGCAGGAAGTCCACCACCAGGTCCACCGGGGCGTCCGGGTCGCGGCCCTGCGCGGCGGCGTACGCGGCGCGGGCCGGGCCGTGGCCGGTCGCGTCCCCCCACTCGCCGGGGGTCTCCCCGGGGGCGGGGATCATCGGGTTGAGCAGCACCAGCAGCCGCACCGCCGGGTGGTCGGCCACCAGCGGCGCGGTGAACGCGCCGAGCGACTGGGCGACCAGCACCACGTCGTCGTGGCCGTCGACGGCGGCGCGGACGACGGCGGCGTATTCCGGCAGGGCGGCCCGCTCGTCGGCGGCGGGTAGGTCCACCGGCACCACGTCGTGGCCGCGGCGGCGCAGTTCGGTCGTCAGGGGCTGCCAGAACGCGGCTTCGCCGCCGGCCCCCGGGATCAGCACGTAGGTCGTCGCCATGCCCGCCACCCTGCCAGCCGGGTACGACAGTCCGGGTGGTGGTCAGCGGCCGGTGGGGCGGCGGACCACGACGACGTCACGGTCCTGGTACCCCGCCGCCGCGGCTGATCGGCGCGGCGACCACCACCGACGGTGCTACCGGGCTAGGCTTCCCGGTATGACCAGACCGGTGCGGAAGCTGTCGATCTCCGTTCCGCCGGACGTCGCCGAGCGGCTGGAACGCGAACCCAACGCCAGTGCCTACCTGGTGGAGGCGGCGCGGGCGCTGATGCGCCGCGAGGCGCTGAGCGCCGAGCTGGCGCACCAGGGCATCCCGGTGACCGAGGAGGGGGTGACGCGGGCGCGGGCGGCCCGCGCCGCCGTGGACGCCGCCTGGCCGTCGGAGCGCTACCAGGCGGTCCGTGAGCGGGTGCAGGCCGCGATCGACACCGAGGCCACCGGTGCCGCGCGGGCGCCGGCCGCGGACGACGCCCGACGCGCCGCCGGTACGGCTGGTGCTGGACCGCTCCGCGCTGCTGGCGTACCTGGCCGGATCGGTACACGTGGGCGAGCCGCTGCACGAGGTGATCGCCGACGGGGTCCGGTTCGGGGTGACCGCCGTGACCGCCGCGGAGACCCTCGCCGTCGTGGACGACCCGAAGGACCGGGCGGCGCTGGGCCGGCTGCTCGGTCTGGACGCGTGCGCCGTGCTCCCGACGGCCGCGGCGTCGTGGCAGGAGTTGGCGTACTGGCGGGGCTTCACCGGCCGGGTGGACCTGGCGACCACCGTGCTGGCCTGCCTGGAGCACGACGCCCCGATCCTGACCGGGGAACCGCGCTACGGCGACGGGGACCTGCCGGTGATCCACCTGCCCGACTAGGCCGCCACCGGAGCGACGCCGGGCGGGCCGGGACGGGTAGCCTTCGGCGCGTGATCGTGGTGAGGTGCCGGTGACGACGCTCGACCGGGAAGAGACGCGGGCCACGGACGGGGCCCGAGACGCCGGGAAGCCCCGTCCCCTGAGGTTGACGGTGGCCGTGCCGCTGGCCGTGGTGGCCGGGCTGGCGCTGCTGGCCGCGTTCCCCCCTTACGGGGTGTGGCGCCGCTCGCGCCGGTCGGGGTGGCGCAGCTCGCCGCCGCCGTGCACCGGCGGTGCGCCGCGGCGTCGGCTGGCCGGGCTTCCTGGCCGGGGTGACCCTGTTCGCGCCGCTGCTGGAGTGGACCAACCTGCACACCGGCTACCTGCCGTGGGTGCTGCTGTCGCTGCTGCAGGCCGGCTACCTGGCGCTGCTGGGCGCGGCCGGCGCCTGGGTGTCGCCGCTGGTCGACCGGTACCGGGCGGCGTGGCCGGCGGTGACCGGGGTGCTGTGGGTCGGGCAGGAGGCGCTGCGGGACCGCACCCCGTTCGGCGGGTTCCCGTGGGGTCGGCTGGCGTTCAGCCAGGACTCCTCGCCGCTGCTGCGGCTCGCCGCGCTCGGCGGCGCGCCGCTGGTCACGTTCGCGGGGTGGCGCTGATCGGCGGACTGCTGGTCACCCTCGGCTGGCGGCGCTGGCGTCCGGCTTCGCCGTGGCGGCCGAGCAGGCCGCCGCCGCGCTCGTCGCCGTCCTCGCCGTCGGCCTGGCCGTGCCGGCCGGGTAGCCGCGGCGGCGGCGACACCGTCACCGTCGCGATCGTGCAGGGCAACGTGCCCCGTCTCGGGCTGGACTTCAACGCCCAGCGGCAGGCCGTGCTCAACAACCACGTCGACGCCACCCTGGCACTCGCGGCGCAGGTCACCGCCGGCGCGCAGGCCCGCCCCGACCTGGTGGTGTGGCCGGAGAACTCCAGCGACATCGACCCGCTGCGCAACCCGGGCGCCGGCTACCGGATCTCCCAGGCCGCCGACGCGATCGGCGCGCCCATCCTGGTCGGCGCGGTGCTGCTGGGCCCCGGCAAGGGGCAGGTCCGCAACGCCGGCCTGCTGTGGCGGCCCGGCAGCGGCCCCGACCTGGGGCAGTTGTACACCAAACGGCATCCCGTCCCGTTCGCCGAGTACGTGCCGCTGCGGGACATCGCCCGCAAGGTCAGCGCCGAGGTGGACCGGGTGCGCTCCGACTTCGTGCCCGGCACCACCCCGGGCGTGCTGGCCGCCGGGCCGGCCACCCTCGGCGACGTCATCTGCTTCGAGGTCGCCTACGACGGCCTCGTCCGCGACACCGTCACCGGCGGGGCGCAGCTGCTGGTGGTGCAGACCAACAACGCGACCTTCGACGTTGCCGAGGCCCGCCAGCAGTTGGCCATGGTGCGGCTGCGCGCCGTGGAGCACGGCCGCGCCGCGTTGATGGCCTCCACGGTCGGGGTGTCCGGGTTCGTTGCCCCCGACGGGCGGGTATCCGGTGCCACCGGATTCAACACCGCCGAGGTGGTGGTCCGGCAGATGCGGCTCGGGGACGGGCGTACCCCCGCCACCCGGGCCGGGGTGTGGCCGGAGGTGGCGCTGACGGTGTTGGCCGTCGCGGCCCTGGCCGGCGCGGCGGTGCTGCGCCGCCGCCGGGAGGTCACCCCCGGCTGAGCAGCGACGCCGGCGGAAGGCGGGACAGTGGTGAGCCAGGCAGCCGACACCGTCGGCGGGGTGGGACGCGTCGTCGTGGTCGTGCCCACCTACAACGAGGCCGACAACGTCAGCGGGATCGTGGCGCGGGTCCGCGCCGCCGCGCCGGCGGTGGACGTCCTGATCGCCGACGACAACAGCCCCGACGGCACCGGCGCGGTCGCCGACGCCCTCGCCCGCACCGACGAGCGGGTGCACGTGCTGCACCGGCCCGGCAAGGAAGGCCTCGGCGCGGCCTACCTGGCCGGGTTCGCGTGGGCGCGGCAGCGCGGCTACGACGCGGTGGTGGAGATGGACGCCGACGGGTCGCACGCCCCGGAGGACCTGCCGGCGCTGCTGGCCGCCGCCCGCGACGCCGACGTGGTCATCGGGTCCCGGTGGACGGCCGGCGCGCGGGTGCTGAACTGGCCCCTGCGGCGGCTGCTGCTGTCACGCGGCGGGAACCTGTACGCGCGGCTGGCGCTGGGCATGCCGGTCTCCGACGCCACCGGCGGCTACCGGGTGTACCGGTCGACGGTGCTGGACGCGATCGACCTGACGTCGGTCCGGTCGCAGGGCTACTCGTTCCAGGTGGAGCTGTCCCGGCTGGCGCACCGCGCCGGGGTGCGGATCGTGGAGGTGCCGATCACCTTCGCCGAGCGGGAACGCGGCGACAGCAAGATGAGCCCGCTGATCGTCGCGGAGGCGCTGTGGCGGATCACCACGTGGGCGGTGCAGGACAGGCGGGCGGCGGTGCGGCGGCCCCGACGGTCGGGCCGGTGGCCCTGAGCGGGGACGTGTCATGCTGGAGGAGCGGGTTGACTCCCACGGCAGATGAGGTGAGATGCGCCGAGTACTGAGGTTCGTGCCGCCGGCCCTGCTGCTGCTCGCGGTGCTGGAGCTGGCGGTGTTCGTCCTGGTGGGGCGGGGGATCGGCTACGGCGCGGCGGTGCTGTTGATGTTCGCGGCGTCGCTGCTGGGGTTGGTGCTGGTGCGCCGGGAAGGGTTGCGCGCGTGGCGGGGCTTCCGGGCCGCGCTGGAATCGCGGCAACCACCGGGACGGCAGGTGACCGACGGCCTGGTGGGCCTGCTGGGTGCCCTGCTGCTGGCGTTGCCGGGCCTGGTCAGCGGGCTGGTGGGGCTGTTGCTGCTGGTGCCGCCGGTGCGCCGGCTGGCCCGCTCCGGCGTGCAACGTGCCGCCGAGCGCCGGGTGTCGTCGATGACCGCCGGGGACCTGTTCGGGCCCCGTCGGGTGCGGGTGCGTCGCGGTGACCCGCAACCGACGACCGCCCCGACGGCCGCGCCGGTCACCGACCCGGGCCGCGCCATCGAGGGGGAGATCGTCGAGCCCGGCCGCCCCTGACCCACGACCACACGGAAGCGCCCCCGGGACGAGATCCCGGGGGCGCTTGCGTGTGTCACTGGTCAGGCGCGACCGCGTCGGGTGCGGACCTCCTGCAGCCGCTCGGCCAGGATGTCCTCCAGCTCGGCGATGGAGCGCCGCTCCAGCAGCATGTCCCAGTGGGTACGCGGCGGCTTGGCCTTCTTCTGCTCCGGCTCGCTGCCGTCGACCAGCCGGGCGACGCTGCCGTCGAACTTGCACTCCCAGGTCGTGGGGACCTCGGCGTCGACGGCGAACGGCACCTCGAACTGGTGTCCCTTGGCGCACAGGTACTCGCGGGTCTGCCGCGGCGCGAGCTCGGTGTTGCGGTCGGATTCGTAGCTCACCGCGCCCAGGCGGCTTCCGCGCAGCATACGCTCGCCCATGATCGACTTCCCCTCGTCCGTGGTGCTGGTCTACTCGTGTAACGGTCCGTCCCCGCCGGGGCATTCCCGCGCACGCCGGCGGGCCGGCGCACGGGCGGATCCCTGCAAGGGTAGCCGCCCAGGACAGCCGCCCGGCGGGGTCGTCCCCGGCCGGGTCGAAACGGTGGAGTGTTTCGCGTGTTACGGGGGATGTTAGCCCGGGGAAGGCGGCCGACGTCGGCCGCCGACCCTCGGGTAACGGTAGTCGCCGCACGTGTGCCGGAGGTGACGATGACCAGTGACGCGCCGGTCGATGCCCGACCGCCCGGCGGGAAGACCTTCTTCGGTCACCCGCGGGCCCTGTCGACCCTGTTCCTCACCGAGATGTGGGAACGGTTCAGCTTCTACGGCATGCGCGCGATCCTGGTGCTGTACCTCACCGCGTCCGTCGCCGACGGCGGCCTGGCCGTGGGCGAGTCCTCCGCGAACGCCGTCTACGGCACGTACAACGCGATGGTGTACCTGATGGCGCTGCCCGGCGGGTGGGTCGCCGACCGGCTCATCGGCGCCCGGCGCAGCGTGCTGTGGGGTGGTGTGGTCATCGCCGCCGGCCACTACGTGATGGCGGTGCCGGCCCGGTGGAGCGTGTTCGCCGGCATGGCGCTCATCGTGCTCGGCACCGGCCTGCTCAAACCCAACATCTCCACCATGGTCGGCGCCCTGTACGACCGGGACTCCCCGCGCCGGGACGCCGGCTTCTCGATCTTCTACATGGGCATCAACCTGGGCGCGTTCATCGCCCCGCTGGTCACCGGCTTCCTCGGCGAAAAGATCAACTGGCATCTGGGGTTCGGCGCCGCCGCGGTCGGGATGACCTTCGGCGTGCTGCAGTACGTCCTGGGCCGGCGCAACCTCGGCGACGCCGGGGCACTGCCGGCCGACCCGCTGCTCGGCGCCGACCGGCGTCGGGCGTTGCGGCGCATCGGCGTGACCGTGCTGGTGGCGGTGCTGGTGCTGGCCGCGCTCGCCGTGGCCGGGCTGTTCACCGTCAACACCGTGGTCAACCTGCTCACCGCCGTCACCGTGCTGGTCACCGTCGGCTACTTCGCCCGGATCCTCACCGACCGGGAGATCAGCGGCACCGAACGTCTCCGGATAAAGGCGTACCTGTGGCTGTTCGTCTTCGCGGCGGCGTTCTGGCTGATCTACGACCAGGCCGGGTCGGTGCTGAACATCTTCGCCGCCGACCGCACCGACCGGACCGTGTTCGGCTTCACCTTCCCGGCGTCGTGGCTCCAGTCGGTCAACCCGATCCTCATCATCATCGGCGCGCCGCTGGCCGCGCTGCTCTGGGTCAGGCTGGGCCACCGGGTGTCCACGCCGATGAAGTTCGCCGTCGGCCTGGTCCTCAACGGCCTGTCGTTCGTGCTGATGGCCGCCGCCGCACAGGCCGCCGTCGGCGGTGACCGGGTCTCCCCGTGGTGGCTGGTCGCCGTGTACGCCATCCAGGTCGCCGGTGAGCTGTCACTGAGCCCGGTCGGCCTGTCGGCCACCACCAAGCTCGCCCCGGTGAAGTACGCCAGCCAGATGCTGGGCCTGTGGTTCCTCGCCACCGCCGTCGGCGACGCCATCGGTGGGCAGGTGGCCCGGCTCGCCGCCAGCTGGCCCGAACCGACGTACTTTCTCACCTTCGGGTGCGCGTCGGTGCTGCTGGGCCTCGGCGCGGTGATGTTCGCCCGGCACATCCGGCGGCTGATGGCCGGCATCCACTGACCCGGCCTCACCCCGCCGGGCTCGGCGGCAGCGGCAACGGCAGGCCGGGCAGCCCGTCGATGCTGGTGGCCACGTGTTCCTTGCCCGCGAAGTAGGCGCTCAGCGACGCGTCGTCCTCCCGGGCGAACCGGCGACCGTGCAGGTCCCGGTCGGCGTCGTAGGTCATCAGCGGCACCGCGTAGCCGCAGGTGTCCCGGATCAGCTCGGCGCGCACCACGATGATCGCCCGCAGGCCGTGCACGGAGATGTCGATGTCCGGGAAGAGCGCCACCAGCTCCGGCCAGCGGGGGTCGTCGCGGAACACCGGCTCCCCGCGGCCGTGCACCCGAACGATGTTCGGCGGGCCGGTGAACGCGCACCACATCAGCGTGATCCGGCCGTTCTCCCGCAGGTGGGCGATCGTCTCGGCGTTGCTGCCGGCGAAGTCCAGGTAGGCGACGGTCAGGTCGTCGACCACCACGAAGGAACCACGCAGCCCCTTCGGGGACAGGTTGATGGTGCCGTCGCCGGACAGCGGCGCGGTCGCGGTGAAGAAGACCGGCTGTTCGGCGATGAAGGTCCGCAGTCGGCCGTCGATGCGTTCATACGTCTTCCCCATGGCGGCATCATCGCCGCCGGCGGGTGCGTCGCGCTGCCCCGTTCCCACCCTTCGGCTCAGGCCGGTGGGCGGGCGCCGCCGAGCCTCGCCAGGGCGCTGGCCAGGTCGCTGACCTGGTCGGCCAGCTGGGTGGCGCGGCGTTGGGCGACGTCGCGGTCGGTGTCGGCGGTGTGCAGTCGTACCGTCAGTTCGGCCAGCCGGGCCTCGGCGGACGCGGCGGCCTGCCGTGCGGCCGTCAGGTCGGCGGCCAGGGCGTCCCGCTCGCCGGTCAGCGCGGTGAGCTGCCGCCTCGGCTCGCCTCGGCGGCCTGCCGGGCGGTGGTGTCGGCGTGGTCGCGGGCCGCCCCGCGTCGCGGCGCGTCCGTTCGGCCTCGGCGGCCCGCAGCTGCGCCGCCGCGGCGTCGTCCCGGGCCTGCTGGGCGTCCGCCTGCGCCTGCCGGGCCTGGTCGCGGGCCTGCGCGGCGTCGGCACCGGCCCGCCGGGCCTGGTCGCGGGCCTTCTCGGCGCGCTGCCCGGCCTCGCCGGCCGCGCGCGCAGCGCCCGTTCCGTCGGGCTGCGGGCGGCGTCCTGTTCCGCGGTCAGGTCCGCCGCCTGGCGGCGCTCGCCGTCCAGTTCCGCGCGGAGGGTACGCAGCTCGTGCCGGGCGGCGTCGCGGTCCTGTTCCGCCTGCACCCGCAGCGCCTGCGCGGCGCTGGCTTCGGCGGGCCTCGTCCTGGGCCGTGGCGGCCTGTTCGGCGCGCTGCCCGGCGAGGTGGCCTCGGCGTCGGCGCGGTCCGCGCGGTCGCGGGCGGCGTCCCGGTCGGCGGTGGCCTCCTCGGGTCTCCTGCCGGGCCTGCGCCACGGTCGCCGCCGCGTCCTCGGCGTCCCGACGGGCGTCGTCGCGTTCGGTGTGCGCGGCGGCCACCTGGGCGGCGGCCTCCGCGCAGCTGCGCCAACTGCCGTTCCACCCCGGCGGTGAGCCGGCCTGGCGTGCAACGCCTCGGTGAGGGTGTCGACGATCTGGTCGAGGTGCTCCACCGCCTCCTACGTGCGCGCCACCTGGCCGGGCAGGCCGGGGGCGTTGCGGTGGCGCATCCGGGAGTTCCGCGACGCCCGCTGGCAGGCGCCGTCGTTGTCCCGGCAGTAGCGGAACGGCCGGCCCGCGCCGGCGCGTTGCGGCACCTCCCGCCCGCAGTGGGCGCAGGGGCGGGTGTCGGCGGCGGGGGTGGGCTCGGCGTCCATCGAGGGCGAAGTCTAGTGGCGCGCCGCAGCGGGTCAGTCGTCGGCGCGGGCCGTGCCGTCGAGGGTGTAGCGGCGCTGCACCAGCACGGCGGCCACCATCACCACGGCCGGCAGCAGCCCGAAGCCGTACCGGATCGCGGCCAGCGCGGCGGGTGACTGGGTGACCGTCTGCCCGGCGCTGGAGGCGACGAAACCGCCCGCGCGCACAGCGCGTACGCCCACGGGCCCAGCGCGGCGCCGGTGGCCTCGGTGGCGGTCCACACCCCGGTGTAGGTGCCGGCCCGGCCGGCACCGGCCGCGCGGATCACGTCGGGCAGCATCGAGAACGGCAGCAGCTGCATGCCGGCGAACGCCACCCCGAGCACCGCCACCGCCGCCACCAGCACGACCAGGCCGGCGGGCTTGGCCGAGCGCCAGCACCAGCGCGCCGGCGGCGAAGGCGACCTGGGCGGTCAGCAGGGCCCGCTGCTTGCCGACCCGGCGGGCCACCGCCAGCCAGCCGGGCGTGACCAGCAGCGCCGGGGAGACGAACGCGGCCACCAGCACGGTGGTGAGCTTCCGCGCGGCCCAGCTCGTACTGCGCGTAGTAGGGCACGCCGGCCAGCACCAGGTGCGTGGTGGTGGACATGGCCAGGTAGGCGGCGACCAGCCGGCGGAACTGCCGGTCGCGCAGGCTGGCGGTCAGCGCCTGCCAGCCGCCGGTCGCGTGCGGCGTCACGGTCGCCGGGGCCGCACCGCGCAGCCGGGCGATGCCGGTGACGCCGACCAGCATCGCGGCGAGCGCCATCCCGAGCACAGCACCACCGCCATCCGCAGGTAGCCGGCGCGGGTGGCGGTGTCCCTGCCGGTCAGCAGCGGCTACCAGCAGCCCGGCGACCAGGATGCCGAGGGTCAGCACCACCATCCGGAAGGCCATCAGCCGGGTGCGTTCGTGGTAGCCGATCCGCAGGTCCGCCGGGGTGGCCAGGTAGGGCACCTGGTAGGCGGCGAACAGCAGGTTGCCGGCGACGAAGCAGAGCGCCACCCAGCCGGCCGCCGCGACGCCGGTGGCCCCGCCGGGCACGGCGAAGAGCGCGGCGAACGCCACCGGCAGGGCACAACCGGCCAGCAGCAGCCGCCGCCGGTCGCCGCGGCGGGCCTGCTCCACGTCACAGCGGTGCCCCACCCACGGGTGCAGCAGCACGTCGGCGACCTTCGGCAGCAGCAGTGTCAGGCCGGCCAGCCACGGGCTGACGGCGAGGACGTCGGTGAGGAAGTACAGCAGGAGCAGGCCGGGCACGGTGACCCAGACGCCCATGCCGAGCGAGCCGGCGGCGAAGCCGAGCAGCGGGCCGCGGGGCAGCGCCCCGGTCGCGGGCCGGTCCAGCCCGGTCATGTCGGCCTCCTGTCCGGGCCCACCGGCCCGCCAATCCAACGGATGATGGATTGTAGGGGCAGAATGGCGGCCATGACCATGCCCCGACGACGGCCGGGCCGACCCCGGCGGGACGAGACGCGACCCACCCGCGAGCTGGTGCTCGGCGCGGCCACCGCGCTCTTCGCCGCGCGCGGCTTCGACGCCGTCGCACTGCGCGACGTCGCCGCCGCCGCCGGCGTCGACGTGGCCACCGTCGCCCACCACACAGGTACGAAGGCGCAGCTCTACGACGCCTGCTTCGCCCGGGTGTTCGCCGCCGAACGGCAGGTCCTCGACGCGGCGGCCGGGCGGGCCCGGGACGCCCTCGCCGCCGGGCCGGGCGCCGCGCTGGGGGCGCTGCACGACCTGGTCGACGTCTTCGTCGACTTCCTGGAGGACCGGCCGGAGACCACCGCGCTGTGGCTGCGCCGCTGGCTGGAGCCGCAGCGGCACGCCGAGCTGGACCAGCGGTACGCGGCCCCGCTGTACGCGCTGGTCGAGCAGCTGCTCACCGCTGCGGCGGCCGACGGGGCGCTGGTGGAGCCCACCCCGCACATCACCGTGCGCAGCCTGGTGTGGGCGGTGCACGGGCACGTGGTGGCGCTCGCCGCCGGGGCCGGCTCGGAAGCCCGGGAACGGCGCGAGTTCCGCGCGTTCGTGCACCGCCTCCTCGACGGCCTGTACGCCTCTTGACGGGGCCGCCGACCGCTCGGCATTATCCATCGGACGTTGGATTAACGGGGGAGGGTGGGATGGCGACAGCGCCGACCGTGGCGGTCGTCGGGGCCGGGGCAGCCGGACTGGCCACGCTCAAGGCCCTCGCCGACGCGGGCGTACCCGCCGTCTGCTTCGAGGCGACCGACACCGTCGGCGGCCTCTGGGTGTACGGGTCGGCCGGCTCGCCGGCGTACCGGACGCTGCACCTGAACACCAGCAGGGGGCGTACCGAGTTCGCCGACCACCCGATGCCGGCGCACTGGCCCGACTACCCCGACCACACCCGGATCGCCGGCTACCTCGCCGACTACGCCACCCGCTTCGGCCTGCCCGACAGCATCCGGCTGCGGCACACCGTCGACCGGGTCACCCGCGCCGCCGGTGACAGCTGGACGGTGCACGCCACCGGACCCGACGGGCCCGTCGAGGTCACCGTCGCCGCCGTGGTGGTCGCCAACGGCCACAACCGGACACCGAGGCTCCCCGACGGCTACCCGGGGGAATGCACCGCCGCGCAGCTGCACAGCCACGACTACCGGGGACCCGACCAGCTCGCCGGCCGGCGGGTCCTCGTCGTCGGCGGCGGCAACTCCGCCATGGACATCGCCGTGGACGCCTCGTACGCCGCCGACCGCACCCTGCTGTCGCTGCGCCGGGGCGTCTGGGTGGTGCCCAAGTACCTGCTCGGCCGCCCGTCGGACACCCTCAACGGGGCGCTGGCCCGCCGGCTGCCCTGGCGGCTGCGGCAGCGGATCAGCCAGACCATGCTGGCCGCCACCGTCGGCCCACCCACCCGCTACGGGCTGCCCGCCCCCGGCCACGGTTTCCTCCAGGACCACCCGACCCTCTCCGACGGGCTGTTGTCCCGGCTCACCCACGGCGACATCGAGGCCCGCCCCGGCATCGTCCGCTTCGACGGGCGGCGCGTCGAGTTCACCGACGGTCGCGCCGACGAGGTGGACCTGGTGGTGTGGTGCACCGGCTACCGGGTGGAGATCCCGTTCCTCGACCCGGCGCTGCTCGGCGACGGCCCCGACCGGCTGCCGCTGTACCGGCACGTGTTCCACCTGGACGCCCCCGGACTGGCCTTCGTCGGGCTGATGCAGTCCACCGGGGCGGCGTTCCCCCTGGTCGAGGCGCAGGCCCGGCTGGTCGCCGCGCGGCTCGCCGGCACCTGGGCGCCACCGGACCCGGCCCGGCAGCGGGCCGCCTGCCGGGCCGAACTGCGCGCCGCGACCACCCGGTGGGGGCAGCGTCGCCCCGCCATGCGGGTGGACTTCGACGCGTACCTGGCCGAACTGGACCGGGAACTGGCCGCCGGGCGGCGGCGGGCGAAGGTGGCGGCGTGACCGGGCTGACGGGCCGGCGGGTGCTGGTCACCGGCGCGCGGGGCACCTTCGGGCGGCACCTGTGCGCCGCGCTGACCGGCGTCGGCGCGCGGGTGGTCGGGCTGGACCTGCACGGCGACGCCGACACCATCGGCTGCGACCTGACCGACCCGGCGGCCGTACCACCGGCGGTGACCGCCGCCGTGCAGCGGCTCGGCGGGCTGGACCTGCTGGTCAACAACGCCGGGGTGGGTGGACCCGCCCCCGCCGAACTGGCCCCCGACGAGGTGGTCCGCCGGCAACTGGAGGTGAACCTGCTCGCCGCCTGGCGCACCACGGCCGCGGCGCTGCCCGCCCTGGTGCCGGCGCGCGGGAGGGTGGTCTTCGTGGCCAGCCGGATGGCCGTGCTGCCGCTGCCCCTGGCCGCCGCGTACGGGGTCAGCAAGCGGGCCCTGGTGGCGTACGCCGACGCGCTGCGCCACGAGGTCGGCACCCACGTCGGGGTCAGCGTCGTCTATCCCAGCATGGTCGCCTCACCGATCCACGACAGCACCGCCGACGCCGGGCTGTCGCTGAGCGGGGTGTCCCGGATGGAGCCCGTCGAGGGGGTGGTGGCGGCGATCC
This sequence comes from Micromonospora sp. R77, assembly GCF_022747945.1. Classification (NCBI taxonomy): domain Bacteria; kingdom Bacillati; phylum Actinomycetota; class Actinomycetes; order Micromonosporales; family Micromonosporaceae; genus Micromonospora; species Micromonospora sp. R77. Next base: position 6,567,854 of record NZ_JALDST010000001.1, on the reverse strand, counting down.
TGCGCGCGGCCACCGCCCGGCGGGCACCCCGCGACGTCGCCACCACCGGCCGGGGACGGCTGGAGATGGCGCTCGCCCGGCACGCGCCCGCCCTCGCCGACCGCCTGGTCCGGCGTACCGTCGCGGGGCGGATCGCCGCCGGTGACCTCGACGGTGCGCCGCTGGCCGCCGGCATGGTCCGGCGGCACCGCGACACCGGCCGGTAGGGCGCCGGTGGTGTGGCCGTGCTCCGCGAGGACCCCGACGACTGACCGGGGGGTCGCCGGGAGCGCGCCGACGGGCGACACTGGCGGAATGTCGATCGTGCTGCGCGCCGCGTCCGCCGACACCGCGCCCGCTCTACTGCTGCGTCCCTGGTGCGAGGGCGACATTCCCGCGTTGCTCGCCGCATACCGGGACCCGGTGCTGCGGCAGTGGACCCGGCACCCGTTGACCACCACCGCCGACGCGCGGGGTTTCCTGCGCCGCAGCCGGCAGGGCTGGGCGGCACAGCGGCGGTTCAGCTTCGCCGTCTGCGAGCCGACCGGCGACGGGGAGCGCCTCGTGGCGCACGTGCTGCTCAAGGAGTTCGTGCCCGGCCGGGAGCACGCCGAGCTGGGCTACTGGACGGTGGCCGGGGCACGGGGTCGGGGAGTGGCCGCCCGCGCCACGGTGGCGGTGACCGAGTGGGCGTTCACCCGCTTCGGTGCCGCCGGCCTGACCCGGCTGGAGCTGCTGCACCAGATCGACAACCCGGCCTCCTGCCGGGTGGCGGAGAAGAGCGGCTTCGCCTTCCAGGAGGTGCTCCCTGCGCGCCCGCCGTTCCCCCGCGACGGGCACCGGCACGTGCGGCACCGGAGCTGAGCGGCCCGGGCCCCACCGCCGAACCGGCCTGGGTCACCCCCGCTGGTGGGGCTCGTCGACCGTCGCGCGGCTGCCGGCGGCGGGCCCGTCGGCGGCGCCGAGCAGCCGCAGCAGCAGCCGCGGCTCACCCGGCCAGGCGGCCAGCAGCACCTCCCGGGGGACCTGCCGGCCGGCGTAGCGCAGCGCGAGGGCCACCACCACGATGTCGTCGAGCGGGCCGATGACCGGCAGGAACTCGGGGATCAGGTCGATCGGGCTGGCCAGCCAGAGCCCGGCGACCACGATGGCGACCTTCGCGCGGCGCGGCACCCGGGGGTCGCGGCGCAGCCGCCGCACGGCGGTGAGGCAGTCGGGGATGAAGGCGGCCAGGTCCCGCAGGATGCCCGGCGGGAGCCGCCGGGCCAGCAGCACCAGCAGCCCCCAGCTCAGGATCAGGCCGGCCACCGCGACACCGAGGCCCACCAGCCAGTCACGCACTCCGCCGGTCCTTCCCGCAGGGGGTACGGGCCGCCCGGACGGCGGCCCACCAGGAATGTACGCCAACACCCCGCACATGGCGACCGTCGGCAAATTCCATGCAGTCGATCACATTTTTGTGTCGTTTCTTTTCATTGTGCTCACGGCGGAATTCCGACTGCATTCGTGTCGGCTGGCCGACGGTGACGCGGATCACCCGGAAATAGCCTGTCCCCACTCCACCAATTTCGGAGCGAGGAGGTGGGCGTGGCACTGTACATCGACGTCGGTTTCGGCAACTCCGATCAGGTCTTCGCCGATTTCACGTCACTGACCGGCGGCACGGGTGACCTCGGTGAGGTCAACGTCTCGGGCTTCTCCGACATCGTGCGGCTGACGTACACCTCGCCCGGCACGGACGCGGTGTCGCAACGTATCAAGGCATTGGTCGACGTGGACGGCGACATCGTGGTGTCCGGGGTGCCGAGTTCATTCGTCCTGCCCGACGGAAATGTCATCACCGCAGTAGCCGGGGAAACCTTCACCGACACCACGTCCGCCGGCGACAGCGTCGTCCGGGTCGCGTACGACGTCGGGCTCTGCAACGGTTCCGGATATTGGGTCGACGGGCAGTCCGGCAGCCATGTCGACATGCCCCGGGCGATCATTCTCTATCACGAGCTCTCGCACGCGTGGCACATCGTCACCGGCACCGTCGCGGGCACCAGCGCCGCCGAGGAACAGGCGGCCGAGACCGACGAGAACGTCGCACGGTCCGCGAAGGGTGAGGACCTGCGGCTCACCACCAGCCACAACGGTGGCTGCGGCAGCCCCGGCAGCAGCTCGGGCGACTGGCAGATCGACTGCTTCGTGGTGACCGCCGCGATGGGCGCCGACGCGCAGAAGGCCGTGGACGCGCTGCGGCTGGTCCGCGACCTCGCGGTACGGGTCCTCCCGGTCGGGTACGCCCTCTTCGAGGACCTCTACCGCGAGTACTACTCCTACAGCCCGGGCATCGCCCGCCGGTTGTGGCTCGACCCGGCGCTGCGCGACGCGTACCGGGAGGCGGTCGTGGAACCCCTGCTGACCGTGTACGCGGTGCTGCTGCGGGCGCTGCGAGCCTGGCCGGACGTCGCCGCGGTCGACGCCGCGCTCGCCGACGCCCTGGCCACGGCGGTCGGCGCGGGACCACTGCGGGACCCGCTCGCCGCACAGCTCGTCGACGTCGTGCTCGACCGCGGCCCCCGCGACGGCCCGGTCGGTGCCGGACTCGTCGACGACCGGTTGCCGCTCACCCAGTGGGCGATCATCCGCCCGGTGCGGACGTACTGGCGACTGCGGCTGGGCGGGTGGACGCCGGAGCCGGCCGCGTTGCGCGCGAACATCGTGGCGTGGTGGCTGGAGCAGGCACCGGACCTGACGGTCACCCCCGACGCGCTGCGCCACCGGGTCGGCCTGGTGGAGGAGACACTTCTCGGAGGGAGCTCGGCATGGCAGCAAAGGTGAGCGTGCTGGCGGTCCGGCTCGACGACGCCGACACCTCGGGTGCGCGCCGGCTGCGCGTGCTGGTCCGCAACGACACGTCCGCGCAACTGCACGTCTCCGGCGAGCTGAGCGGCCTGTCGTACGACCCGGGCAGCCGGGAGCTGTCGGTCGAGTTCGGGGTGCCCCACGACGGCGATCCCGGGCCCGGGATCGTGGTGGTCTCCGCGCACCCGTTCGTCCCGCACCAGATCGTCCTGGCCCCCGGCGAGGAGGGCGAACTCGGCACCGTCGTCCCGGCTTCGCTCCATCAGTACAACCGGGGCGGGGGGTTGTCCAGCATCGCCCGCCCGGGCGTCGAGGTCGCCGCGATCGACCAGACGCAGGTGCGGATCGCGAGCAGTCCGACGCCGTTCCAACCGCCGCTCGACCTCGACCCGAAGGCGCGCGTCCGACACATGCGCGAGCAGGCCCACGTCGACGTGCACCGCGTGACCCCGTCCCGGCCCGACGAGCCCCGTCCGGACCGGCCCTGACCACCCACCCGCACCCACGGAGGCTCCGATGGCTTCGGCACAGGACATCCTGAACGCGATCAACGCGTCGAACGGCAAACTCGACCAACTCCACACGGACCTGCTCGCCGGCACCAACGCCACGAAGGCCGTCCGCGACGCGGTGCTCGACACCGAGGCGCACCTCGACGCCGGCTTCACCGTGCTGGCCCAGGGCCAGGCGGTGCTCGCCGCGCTGCAGGACCGGACCAACACGGTGCTGAGTCACCTGTCCGCGCAGGCCGACACCATGATCTGCCTGCTGGACAGCATCGCCCGGAACACCTGCGCGCTGCGTAACGACTCGGCGCTCCAGACACCCGCCCTCGAGCGGATGCGGGCCGACCTGGACGCGCTGGTCTTCCTCTACTCGACGGTCAACCCGGGCAGCGCGCTGGAGTGGGAACGGTCCACCGCTGTGGCGGCGCGGATGGACGCGTGCTGCCCGCCGCAGCAGCCGGAGCCGCCGTGCCGGTTCACCGGCTGCGAGGCGCCGGAGCGGCTCCCCGAGCACGACGTGGACGCCAAGGTCCCGGCGTACCCGTATCCCCCGAGGGACCGCGACCCGAGGTGACGGGCGGCCGCGCCGCACCACGATGCCGGCGAGCGGACCACTGACCGGGGCGCTTCGCCGGCGGCGGGCACCGGACCGCGCCGGATCAGCGGATACGGTGGAGGCGGGAGGTGGCGGCGGTGACCAATTGGGAGGCGGCGGTCGAGGCGCAGATCCGCTCGGCCCAGGAACGCGGCGAGTTCGACAACCTGCCCGGCGCGGGCAGGCCGATCCCCGGCCGCGGTCAGCCCTACGACGAGTCGTGGTGGATCAAGAGTTTCCTGGAGCGGGAGGCCCTGCCCAGCGACCTGCTGCTGCCCACGCCGCTGCAACTGCGCCGCCGGGTCGAGCAGCTGTCCGACGAGGTGCGGGACCTGCCCACGGAGGAGTCGGTCCGGGCGTACGTCGCCGCCCTGAACGCCGACATCGTCGCCTGGCTGCGGGTCCCGACCGGGCCGCGGGTGGCGGTGCGCCCGGTCAAGGTCGACGAGGCCGTGGGCCGCTGGCGGGCCGACCGGGAACGGGCGGCGGCGGAACGGCTCGCCACGGCGGCCGGCGGGGCGGCCCCGCAGCCGGCCGGGCTGCCGGCCGGACGGCGCCGGTCCTGGCGCTGGTGGCGCCGCTGACGGCCCGGTGCTGCCGCTCGCCCGACGGTGGGGTGGCGGTCAGGACGAGTGGATGTCGTCGAAGAGGGCGAGGGCCTCGGCGGGGTCCGGGCTCACCAGGCGTTCCAGACCGGCCGTGGTGATCCTCGCCCACCTGCCGGCCCGTGCCCACATCTGCTCCTCGAAGGCGCGGACGGCCTCGTCCAGGTCTGCCGGGTCGGTGGCGACGCACTCGGCGAGCTCGGCGCCTTCCAGCATCGCGAGGTTCGCGCCCGCCCCCAACGGGGGCATCAGGTGCGCGGCGTCGCCCAGCAGCGTCACCCCGGGCACGTGCGGCCAGGTGTGGCCCACCGGCAGGACGTGGAGGGGGCGGTGCACGAAGGCGCTGCCACGGCGGAGGAGGTCGAGGACGGGCGCCGCCCAGCCGTCGAACAGGGTCAACAGGCGGGACCGGACGGCCGCCACGTCGGCCAGGTCCAGGTCCGCGTGCCAGTCCAACGGCGCGCGGAACTGGGCGTACACCTTGACGTGGCCGCCGCTGTTGCGTTGGGCGACGAGCGCGCGGTTGACGCCGTACACCGCCACCGCGCCGTCGCCGATCAGACGGGCGAGGTCGGGGTGGCGGGTGTCGACGTCGTCCAGAAAGGTCTCCACCGAGGTGACGCCGGTGTAGCGCGGCGTCGCCGGTGAGACCGCCGGGCGGACCCGGGACCAGGCGCCGTCCGCACCGACGACCAGGTCGAACGTCTCCTGCCGCCCGTCGGCGAAGTGGACCAGTACGCCGTCGCCGGTCTCCGGCACCACCTGCGTCACGCCCCGCCCCCACGCGACGTCGAGGGGGCCGAGCAGCAGGTCACGCAGCTGCCCACGGTCGATCTCCGGATTGGCCCGGTCGTCGGGACGGGGTTGCCAGTCACGCAGGACGGCCCCGGCCGGGTCCAGGATGCGCAGGGCCTGCCCCTCGGGACGGGACACCTCCCGGAACTGCGCCAGCAGCCCCGCCTTGTCCAGCGCGAGTTGGCCCAGCCCTTCGTGCAGGTCCAGCGTGCCGCCCTGGGGACGGGCGTCGGGGCCGGGATCGCGTTCGAAGACGGCGACGGGGTGACCGTGGCGGTGCAGGACGCGGGCGAAGGTGAGGCCGCCGGGACCGCCACCCACCACCGCTATACGGTGTCTCACAGCGATACACTGTATTTCTTGCCGACGGCGTAGGGCAACAGCGCGGAGTGACCATGATCGTGTGGGACCGGCCGGAGCCGCCGGATCGTCCCGTGCCGCTCGACCGGGAGCGGATCGTCGCCGCTGCGATCGCGCTCGCCGACGAGGGCGGGCTGGAGGCGGTGTCGCTGCGCAAGGTCGCCGCCCGGCTGAGCGCCGGCCCGATGCGGCTCTACGCGTACATCGCCACCAAGGAGGAACTGTTCGACCTCATGGTGGACGAGGTCCAGGCCGAGATCCTGCCCGAGGAGCAGCCCGGCGACTGGCGGGAGGCGCTGCGCACCCTCGCCCACCGCACCCGGCGAGCCGCGTTGCGCCACGGGTGGCTGGCCGATCTGCTCGGCGGCCGCCCGACCCTGGGCCCGAACGGCCTCGCCGTGACCGAGGCGACCCTGGCCGCCCTCGACGGGCTGGCCGACGTCGACACCGTCATGCGGGCCGGGGAGACCGTCGGCGCGTACGTCACCGGCGCGATCCGGCGCGAGATCGCGAACCTGCGGGCCGAGCGCGCCTCGGGCCTGTCGAAGCGCGACTGGCAGCGCGCCGCCGGCCCGCACGTGACGCGGATGTTGGCCACGGGCCGTTTCCCGGCGCTGGCCAGGGCCGTGCACGACGGCACGTACGTGGACGCCGAGACCTCCTTCGCGACCGGCCTGGAGTGGGTCCTCGACGCCGTGGCGGCCAGACTCACCCGGCCACCGGCGTGAGGTGAGAGCCCGACCGTCGGCTCCGCGCGGAATTCGGCCCCGCTAGGGCGCGCCGAACCAGGTCATCGCCTCACCGTGGCCTCGGGTCCAGGCCAGCGGCACGCCGTCGAGCGCGAGCACGTTGTGCAACGTCCGGTCGGGTACGGGTGGAATCGCGTCGTGCGGCAGCACGTCCGGGGTCTCGACCGAGATCCAGTGGCCGGGCAGGTCCCGTACCAGGTCGACGAAGGCGTCGCGACGCGCGGTCGGCACCTGGTAGAGCACCGAGGTGTGGAACACGACGAGGGTGGCGCCGGCCGGCGCCTGCGCGGCCAGGGCCGGCAGGTCGTCCACGAGGTCACCGCGTACGAGGGTGGGTGGGTCCGCGGCGGCGACGGCGGCCGCCGCACGTAGTCGTTCGCGGCGGTGGTGGTGTTCGGGCCAGACGAGCGCCTCCAGCCAGGCGACGTCGGCGGGGTCGGTCACCCGCAACGGGTTCAGGTCCAGGCCGGCCCGCCAGACCACCTCGGGTAGCCGGGTGGGCGGGGCGGTTCCGTCCAGCCGGCAGTCGAGGACTGGGCCGGACGTTCCGATCCGGTGGTCGCCGTACCGGTAGCGGTAGCGGTCGGGGTAGAGGCCCAGCCCGGCGGAGGCGCCGACCTCCAGCAGCGCGAGGGGCTGCGGCAGGGCGGCGAGCACGGGCAGCAGCAGCGCGCAGCGTCCGGCCTCGTTGGTCTGGGTGGCCCTGGTGCGGAGGTTCGCCGCGATCGCCGGCCAGTTCGCCGTGGTGAAGTCACGGAACGTGGTCGGGTCGTCCACCGGCCCGCCGAGCAGGCGTACCACCCCGAGCAACAGGTTCGGTTGCCGCTTCGCCTCGGGGACGGTCGCCAGCAGCGCCAGGACCTCCGCGTCGCCCGAGATCGCCAGCGCCAGCCGTTCGTACGTCGCCGACACGCCGCGGGCCTCACGGGCGGCGAACTCGGCGTAGGCCGATGCGGTCGTCACCCGAGCGATGCTCGCACAGGGGTGCTGGCGCTGTCCGACCCATCGCTCCCGGCAGTCGCCGACATCCGACCGGTTTACCGTATTGCCATTACCGGTAATTCAATAAACCGGGCGGACAAAGGGGGCGAATCGGCGCTACATCATAATGACAGTTCTTGTGCATAAGGGAGCACGCTGGTGTACGCGCCGGTCTGCGGTCCCCCGCGAACTGCAGTTCGAGAGATCGGCGTCCCGCCGTACCGGCGGCAGCCCCCCGTCGAGCCACCGACGGCACGGCGGACGCCGCGCCCCGGAAGCGACCGGGTCAGCCGCCGGTGGCGGCGTACGTCGCGATGATCGCGCCGGTGCTGGTCACCCGGCTGTCAGCCAGTCGCAGCGGGCGGTGCGCGCCGTCGTCGGCGAAGAGCCGCTTGCCGCCGCCCACCAGCACCGGGTCGATCATCATCCGCAGCTCGTCCAGCAGGTCCAGGGCCAGCAGGGTCTGCACGAGACCGGGGCTGCCGATGACGTGCAGGTTCCCGCCCTCCTGGGCCTTGAGCTCGCGGACCGCCGCGGCGATGTCACCGCCCAGCAGCGTCGAGTTCTGCCAGTCGAGGGGTCCGTCGAGGGTCGTCGAGGCGACGTACTTCGGCAACGTGTTCAGCGGCTCGGCGAGCACCTGCTGCTCCTGCGGCGCGGTCGGCCAGTGCGCCGCGAAGATCTCGTAGGTGCCGCGCCCGAGCAGGTAGCCGCCGGCGCCACGCACGTTCTCGACCACCCAGTTCATCGACACGTCCTCGAAGTAGCGGGCGTGCCACCCGCCGTGCCGGAAGTCTCCGGTGGGGTCCTCGTCGGGGTAGGAGGGAGCCTGCACCACCCCGTCCAACGTCATCCACTCGTTCGCGATCACCTTCCGCATCGCGCGGCCTCCCACTGTCGTCCGAACAACCCTGTCGGGGGTGGGACGGAGCGGGTGGGCGGTCCTCGACACGGATCTTCGGCCGATCGGGTGATCAGCGGCGAACGGCCGACGGCTCATTCGGTGGGCGGCCGGCCGGCGGACGGGTCGCGACCGAACGCGGCCCGGGCGGCGACGGCCTCTGCGGTACGCCGCTCGCGCCAGCGGCGCTGCGCCTCCCGGTTGCACTCCCGGCACACCCGGCGGTACCGGCCGGTCGCCTCGTCGACCTCCCGCTGGTGGCCGTTGCGGCAGCGTGGCTCCTGCCGGCGGTGGCGGGCGGTCTCCGCCCGGGTCACCTGGCGCAGGTGCGTCGGCTCGATGCAGTCGCCGACCCCGCAGACCTGGTCCACGTCGAGCGTCGGGTCGTAGCCGCCGACGAGGACGGCGTAGGCGGCGATGTGCGCCCACGCCCGGCCGGCGACCTTCTGCCGGACGCCCCGGACGGGGCCGTAGCCGCGCACGACGAGGCAGCCGTCGGGGCGGCGCCGGCAGCGGGCCAGCAGGTGCGCCCGCAGGCTCTCCTCGGTGAAGTGCCGGGACAGGCCGGTGACCAGGGCGAGCACTCCGGCAGCCTAGCCGCGGGTGGCGCCGATGCCGAGCAGGACGGCGAGGCCGAGGGCGCTGCGCGGGGCGTACGGGACCCGCCACAGGCCGCCGTGCGCCGCCGCGTACGCCTCGTCCTGCCAGGGTTGCGGCTGGGCGGGCGGGCCGGTGCGCAGGTCGTGCACCAGCAGCGCCGCCATCAGCGTGTTGCTGGTGGCCGGCTCGAACACCTCGATGCCGAACCGGTGCGCCCCGGCGTACGCGGCGGCGAGGGCCCGGTTGCGCAGCACCGACCGGGTACGCGTCGGCGGCGCCACGGTGAACGACACGGTCGACCCGGCGTCCCGGGCCACCGCCGCGCGCCAGCGTTGCAGCCGCTTGGCGAGCGCGTAGTTGGGGCCCTGCTGCGGGACGAGACTGTCGTTGATGCCGGGGTCGGCGTCGGGCGGATAGTTGCGGTGCAGCAGTCGGCCGCCGGAGAGCACCCGCAGCGACCGCCGGGCCAGGCCCCGGGCGGCGTAGCCGTGTTCGGCGTGGCGCACCGCGTCGGCGGGGACGGCGTACACGTCGGTGGGGGTGGCCAGGAAGGCCAGCGCCACGTCGTCGCGGCGGTCCTGGACGTGGCGGGTGAGCGCGTCGACGGCGGTGGCGACCCGGACGTTGGTCGCGCCGTCGGCGTACACGTAGTTGCCCAGCACCAGCCGCCCGTCGACGCCGAGCAGCCACTGCGCGGCCTGCGGGAGGCGGTGCAGCAGGTCGGCGCCCGCGCCGGCGGCCAGCGCGGCGTCGTCGTCGCCGGTGCCCGGCCGCACGGGCAGGTGCAGCCGGTCGCCGTGCCGGCGGGCGGTGCGCAGCACCTCCGCCAGATGTCGGGGCGGGGCAGGTCGAGGGCGACCACGTCGCCGCCCCAGCGCAGCACGGACGGCAGCGGGCCCATCTCCGCGCCCGCGCCGAGCACCACGACCCGCTGGTCGCGCAGGTCGAGCCAGTCCGGGTTGGCCATGACGGCCCGGACCGCCTCGGCGCAGGACGGTTCGATGACGCCCGCGTCGACCCACGCGTCGAGCCGGCGGCGCAGGTCGTCGCCGCGCAGCCGCTGACCCCGGTACGGCAGCGACAGCTCCTGCTCGACCGCACCGTCGCCGGTGACCGTGGCGGTGTGCAGCGGCGGGTGGCCGGTGGTGAGGTCGAAGACCTCGTCCAAGCCGATCTCGGGCCCGTCCTCGGGGACCACCCGCATCCGGCGGTGCAGCGAGGCGAGGCCGTCGCGGGCGATGGTGAGGGCGGCCTCGCGGGAGAGCAGGCCGGCCTCGACGAGGCGGCGGAAGTGGCCGAGGTAGCCGTGCCGCCAGTCGGTCTCGTGTTCGGCGGACCGCGCGCCGACCGGGTCGACGGCGCGCAGGGCGTCGGCGACCACCGCGCGGCCCAGCGCGGTGGTGCTGCGTCCCGCGCCGGTCTCGGGGAACACCACCCCGGTCGGACCCTCCACGGCTACCGCCTCCCTCATGCTGGTCACCGGTGTCACTCTGCCGCATCCCGGCTCGGGTCGCCCGATCGCGGGCGTGGTCAGCGTCGGGCGGTCTTCGCGTACGTGGTGGGGCGGGTGCGGTCGTTGTCGATGCCGAGCTGCGCGGCCAGTCGCGGGTCGATGGCGAGCAGCGGGCGCGGCCCGAACAGCGCCATCGCGGTCAGCAGGTCGTCGGTGCCGCGTTCGCTCCAGGCGGGACGCTGTTCCGGGGCGAGGTCGGCGTGCGCGCGGCGCAGTCGCCGCAGCAGCCGGCGGGCGGCGGCCCCGGTCTCCGGCACCTCCGCCAGCCACCAGCCGCCGAGCAGGGTGGCCAGGCAGGCCAGCAGCAGGCCGGCCACGAAGGGCGGTGCGCCGGCGTCGCGGCCCTCGACCGCGCTGTCGACCAGCCGGGTCAGTCCGACGGCGGCGACCGCGAAGAGCGGCAGGGTGCCGAGCGCGGTCCGGCGCCGCTGGGCGGGGGTGAGCAGCCACCCGTCGCGGACCAGCCGGCCGACCATCCGCCGCAGTGCCCGGTTCACTTCCGGGTCGGCGAGGACGGCGGCCCAGGTCTGCGGGCGGCGCAGCGCGGTGTGCAGGGCCCGGACCAGCGGGGCGGGCCGAGGTGGTGGTGGGCCGTCGACCGTCAGGGTGGACAGTTCACCGACGCGTACCGTCGCGGTCCGGTGCAGGGCGGCGACGCCGACCTGGCAGGCCAGCCCGGCCCGGTCGGTCAGGTAGGCCAGCTCCACGGTGTTCGGTGCCGCGCCCCGGGTACGCCAGCCGGTCACCGACCGGACGGCCAGGGCGACGGCGGTCGCCGCGGCGACCGCCGTGACGTAGTCGAGGAGGAAGAGCGGACCGCTGAGACCCCAGAGCATGGCGACAAGTATGAAGGGCTGTCGGGGTCGGAAATCCGGTCGGCGGCGGCCGGGCGGTGTCGATAGGGTGCCCCGGATGCGGATCCGAGAGTTCACCGGGGCCGACTGGGTCCAGGTCTGGCCGATCGTCGAGGAGGTCATCGTCGCGCGCGAGACCTTCGCGTACGACCCGGCCTGGAGCGCCGAGGTGGCGCACGACGTGTGGGTCGAGCGACCGCCCGGCCGGACGGTGGTGGCCGAGCAGGACGGCATCGTCGTCGGCACCGCGAAGATGGGCGCGAACCGGCCCGGTCCCGGCGCGCACGTCGCCACGGCGAGTTTCATGGTGGCCGCCGCGGCCCGGGGTCGCGGCGTCGGCCGGGCCCTGTGCGAGGACGCCCTGGACTGGGCCCGGGACCGGGGCTTCGCGGCGATGCAGTTCAACGCCGTGGTGGACACCAACGAGGCGGCGGTACGGCTGTACCGGCAGCTCGGCTTCACGGTGATCGGCACGGTGCCGGAGGCGTTCGCTCATCCCACCCTGGGCCGGGTCGGGCTGCACGTGATGCACCGTCGCCTGTGACCGCCGCGCTCGGGCAGCATGGTGGCATGACGAACGAGCCGATCGACCTGGCCGCCGCCCTGACGCGTTTCGACCAGCTGTGGAGTCCCCGGATCGTCACCCGGGTCAACGACTACGACGTACGGATCGCGAAGGTGGCCGGCGAGCACGTCTGGCACACCCATGACCACACCGACGAGTTCTTCCTGGTGCTGGAGGGGGAACTGCGGATCGCGCTGCGCGACCAGCCGGCCGAGCGGGAGGTGGTGCTGCCGCGCGGCGCCGTCTTCGTGGTGCCGCGCGGCGTGGCGCACCGCCCGTCCAGCGCGGGTGGCGCGTCGATCCTGATGTTCGAGCCGTCGGGCACGTCCAGCGTGGGGGACCGGCACGACGACGTGCCCGCTCAGGTGGACGCCACCACGGGGCACCCGCTGTGACCGTCAGCGTCCCACCGGCACCGACGGTTGCGGTGGGACGCTGACCGCCCACCCGAGCCGCCGGACGGCGGGCACGGCGGCGGTGCCGGCGCAGGCCACGGCGACCAGCACCCCGGCGACGGCCAGTGGTGTCGACGCGCCCCACTGCCGGGCGGCGAGCGGGGCGAGGGCGTAGCCGATCGGCATGGCGCCCAGCGACATCAACCAGTCGTACGAGGTGACCCGGGCGAGCACCTGGGGTGGGAACTCGCGTTGCACGACGGTTTCCCAGACGGGGTTGAGGAAGCCCAGCGCGGTCAGGGCGAGGCAGTAGGCGGCGATCACCGCGGGGGCGGGTGCGGTGACGGCGAGCAGGAGCAGTGGCGCCGCGTAGGCGGCCAGGCCGAGGTTGCCGACCAGCACGGGTCGGCCCGGGCGGAACCGGCCGGCGAGCAGGGAGCCGGCGAGCAGGCCGACCGCGCCGCCCTGTTGCAGCAGGACCCAGACGCCTTCCCCGCCGAGGCGCTGGACGGCGACCACCGGTCCGACGGTGAGCAGGACCGCCGCGGCGCCGTTCCAGACGCCGTGGGCCAGCAGGCTGCTCCAGTACCAGTCGCGGGAGCGGACCTCCCGCCAGCCGAGGACGAGGTCCGTGCGGATCGACCGGCGTGGCACGGGTACGTGCCGGACCCGCAGGATCGACAGCAGCAGGGCGCTGAGGGCGAACGAGAGCGCGTCCAGGACGAACGCCCAGCCGGGGCCGGCGGTCCAGATCAGCAGCCCGGCGAGGGCCGGTCCGGCGAGCCGGCTGGCGTTGGCGGTGACGCCCATCAGGGCGTTGGCGCGCTGCCGTGCGGGCTCGTCAACGGTGCCGGCGACCAGGGGTGACGCGGTGGGGATGGCGAAGGCCGAGGCGGCGCCCCCGACCGCGGAGGCGACGGCCATGTGGGTGAGGGCGGGTGCCCCGCCGAGGAGTTCGACGCCGACGACGAGCTGTGCCGCGCAGCGCACCAGGTCGGTGGCGACGGCGACCCGTCGGGCGTCGAACCGGTCGGCGATCACGCCACCGAAGGGCAGCAGGAGCAGCCGGGGGATCATCGCGCAGCCGAGGACCAGGGCGAGGGCGGCGGTGGAGCCGGTGGCGCGCAGCACGGCGAGGGCCAGGGCGGTGGGTACGACGGCGTCGCCGACGGCCGAGACGGTGCGACCGAGGAAGAGCAGTCGGAAGGCGCGGAGCCGGAGAGGATGGGTCACCGCCGCAACATACTTCGACGTCGAACCTTTCGACAACGAATATTTCGATGTCGTACAGTAGCGGGGTGAGCGACCGCGACCGCACCGACCGGCACGTCGAGCGTTGGCTGCCCGTCCTGCCCGAGCTGGACCCGGACGTGGAGGGCGCGGTGGTGCGGATGCTGTTCATCACCCGGCACCTGCGCGCCGCCAAGGACCGCATGCTGGTGGACCACGACCTGTCGGCGCACGAGTTCGACACCCTGCACGCCCTGGCCGGCCGGCACGGCCGGGCCGCCCCGTCGGAACTCGCCGACGACCTGGACCTGGCCCCCGCCTCGATCACCGCCCGGGTCGACGCCCTCGCCCGGCGAGGCTTCGTCCACCGGGTGCCCTCCACCGTGGACCGCCGACGGGTGGACGTCGAGCTGACCGACACCGGCCGGGCCGCCTGGCGGGACGCGATGGACGTGCTGGGGACCGAGGAGCACCGACTGTTCGGTGCGCTGGAGCCCGGGGAGCGTCGGCTGCTGGCCGACCTGCTGCGCCGGATCACCCTCACCGCCGAGCACCCCCCGACCTGACGGACCGGGCGGGTCGGTCTCGTGCGCCACCGCCTCGGCGCGGCTGCGGCGGTCGGGCATGTGCCGTTGGTAGGTTCGCCGAATCGTCCGCCTCGTCCTGTTAGGAGACAACATGAGCGCTACTGCACATCCCGCCACCGGTATGTCGCTGATGCGCCGCCGCGCACTGGGCGTGGCGGCCGCCGTGCTGGCGTGCGTCCTGATCTGGGTGCTGGGCCGGATCGCCGGCGTCGACTACACGGTGACGAACCCCGGGCAGCCGGCGATGGACGTCGGGGTGGGGTCCGTGGTCATCTTCTCCCTGGTGGCGTCCCTGGTCGGCTGGGCGGCGCTGATCGCGCTGGAGCGGTTCACCAGCCGCGCCACCGCGATCTGGACCGCCTTGGCGGTGGTCGTGGCGCTGCTGTCGCTGCTCCCGCTGGCCGGGTCGGAGGCCGACGGCAGCACCAAGCTGACCCTGGGCGCGATGCACCTGGCCGTGGCCGCCGTGCTCATCGCCCTGCTGCCGGCCCGGAACCGCTGACCGGTCGGATCCCGGGGCCCGGTTGACGACCCGGCGTCGACGCGCTAAAACAGGAAACAAGAACTTGAGTCACCATGACTCAACTTGACACCTTCGGCCAGGAGAACCGAGGAGGCAGGACCATGCTGATGCGTACCGACCCGTTCCGTGAGATCGACCGGCTCGCCGAGCAGTTCTTCGGCACCACCGCCCGGCCGGCCGTCATGCACCTCGACGCCTACCGAGACGGCGACTGGTTCTACGCCGCCTTCGACCTGCCGGGCGTCGACCCGGACAGCATCGACTGCACCGTGGAGCGCAACGTGTTGACCGTCCGCGCGGAGCGCCGCCGGCCCACCGGTGAGAACGTGGAACTGGTCGCCGCCGAGCGGCCGATGGGCACCTTCACCCGGCAGCTCTTCCTCGGCGACACCCTCGACACCGACAAGCTCGAGGCCGGCTACGACAACGGGGTGCTGACGCTGCGCATCCCGGTCGCCGAGCGGGCCAGGCCGCGCCGGATCAGCGTCACCGCGACCACCGGCAACGGCCACAAGCAGATCAACGCCTGACGCCGGGCCCGGCGGGGTCGTCCGGTGCGGACGGCCCCACCGGACCGGCCTGGGCGACGAGGAGCGCCGCCTGCTCCGCGCGCTGGAGCCCGCCGAGCGTCGGCTGCCGCTGACTACCGAGATTCCAGCCGGGCGTACGCGGCGGCCGCGACGGCCGCGTCGTCGGCCGGATCGACGCTGCCGCCGACTCCGACGGCACCCGCGACGGCACCGCCGTGGCGCAGGACCAGCCCGCCGGGGAAGACCGCGAGCGGCCAGGGGACTCCGGCGACGAGGGCGGGGATCACCGGCGCGGTGGGCGGCAGGGCGCCGGTGTCACTCCCGAGCCAGACAGCGGTACGCGCCTTGCTGAGGGCGCTGTCCGCGGCGCCGATGGTGGCGGCGGGCTGCCGCACGTGCAGCAGCACGTGACCCCCGTCGTCGACGAAGCAGACGCTGAAGGCGCCGCCGCGTTGGTCGGCGACGGCCAGGGCGTCGTCGAGGGCGGCCAGGAGCTGGGTAGTGCTGTAAGGGGTCATCTTGTCCTCCGGTGTCGGAATGGTCGGGTCAGGCCGTCGCGTGAGCGGGACTCACCTCGGGCACGGGGGCGGGCCGTCGCGCCAACAGGCCTGCACTGGCGGCTGCGGTCAGCAGCAGAAGGACGGCGTTGACGACGAACGTGGCGTGGATCGCGGTGGTGAACGCCTGGCCGACAGCGATACCCTGCGGCCCGCCGGTGCGGGCTGCCACGGCACCGGCATGGGCGAGGCGACCGGCGAGCGCGGGAGTCAGTGTGGCGCGCAGTTCGGCAGCGGTGCGAACGGTGACCACGGTCGTCAGGGCGGCGATCCCGATCGTGCCGCCGAGCTGCCGGGCGACGTTGTTGACGGCGCTGGCGACGCCGCTGAGTTCCGGGGGCGCGGCAGCGAGCACCGCGCCGATGAGGGGACTGAGGGTGAGACCGAAGCCGACCCCCAGGAGACCGAGGTCCCACCAGAGCGCCGAGTACGCGGTGTCGGGTTGCAGACGCAGCAGCATCAGCAGGGCGGCGCCACCCAGCGCGCAGCCCAGCGCCACGGGCGTGCGATAGCCGAAACGGGCCGCGAGATGACCGGCGAAGGGAGCCGTCACGGCCATCGCCAGAGTGGTGGGCAGCGTTCGTATCCCGCTGGCGAGCGGGTCGAGGCCCTGCACGTCCTGGAAGAACTGGGCCAGGAAGAAGGTGTGGCTGGTGAGTACGAACCCGACCGTGAAGGCAGCCGCGGTGGCGGTGTCGAAGAGACGGTCACGGAACATTCGCAACGGCAGTAGTGGGTACCGCGCGCGGGCCTGGCGGATCAGGAAGGCCGGCAGCAGCACCGCTCCGGCGGTCAGGCAGCCGAGTACCCGGATGTCGGTCCAACCGCGGCCACCGGCCTCGCTGAGTGCGAACACCAGCGGCGTCAGCCCGCCCACGCTCAGGAGCAGGCCGGTGACGTCGAGTCGGGCGGCGGTGCGGGCCGGAACATGACGCGCCACTCTGGCACCGACGATCAGGGTGATGACACCGACCGGCACGTTGACGGCGAAGATCACCCGCCAGTTCGACGTCGCGGTGAGCAGCAGACCGCCGATGACCGGACCGGCGGGCAGCGCGGCTCCGGTCAGCGCTGACCACACGCCCAATGCCCGCACCCGCTGGCGCTCGTCCGGATACGCGGTCGCCACCAGGGCGAGGCTCGCCGGGCCCAGGGCCGCCCCGCCGACACCCTGCAACGCTCTGCCGGCCACCAGTTGGGGTAACCCGTCGGCGAGCGCACAGACCGCGGAGCCAAGCGTGAAGACGGTCAGTCCGCCGAGGAACGCCCGGCGTCGGCCGTACCGGTCGCCGAGAACTCCTGCGGGTAGCAGCATCGCGGCGAAGGGGAGGGTGTATCCGGTCACCACCCATCCCAGCGGGCCGAGCCCCGCGCCGACGTCGCGCTGCACCGACGGCAGCGCGACGGTCACGATCGTGGTGTCGAGCAGCACCATGAAGAACGCCAGTCCCGTGACCAGCAGAGTCGCCCGCCGTTTGTCCACCATCTCAATTCCTCCTCGGACTAGTCCTGGCAGGACTGGTCTTGAGCTGGATAGTAGGGTGGGTGGCGACTACGAGCAAGTGAGACGGAGGACACGCGGGTGGCGTCGTCAGAACGGGGCATCGTGGGCTGGCTCGCCCTCGGCCTTCTCCTGGATGGGCCGGCGAGCGGGTACGACCTGTGGCACCGCGCGGAGCGGTCGGTGGCGCACTTCTGGCCCGTGACCAAGTCCGCCCTGTACGCCGAGCTGCCGCGACTGGAGGACCGCGGCCTCGCCAGCTCGACCGAGGTGTCCCAACGGAACTACCCGGACAAGCGCATCTACGCGGCCACCGAGGCTGGACGAGCCGCGTTCGTCGACTGGCTCACCAGCGTCGAGCTGGCCGAACGACCCCGGCACCCGCAGCAGCTGCTGCTGTTCTTCGCCGCCCACGCACCGGCCGCGCACACCCAGCGGCTGCTGGCCGGCTGGCGGCGGCAGGCCGAGCAGGTACGGGAGAACTGCCGACAGATCCTCTTCGCCAAGGGCATCCAACCCGATGGGCGGCAGGTGCCGGTGCCCGCGGACCCACGACTGCTCACCGCGCTGTTCGGGATGCGCCGGTCGGAGGCCGACCTGGCCTTCCTGGACGAAATCGCCGCCACCTTCCGCGCCACCGGGGACGCTCGTCCGGACCCGTCCGATACCCGCGTACGGGCAGCCGATTCCTGATCCCCGCTCGTCGGCCTCCGCCGCCTCGGCGGTGGCCGAGCCCCACCGGCAGGCCGACGGGGCGGAGCTGACCGGGCCTACCCGGACGCCTGCGGCTGCGGATAGAGCCGGGCCAGGGCGTGGGCGGTGGCGGTGAACCGGTCCCGCAACTCGTCCGGCGCGAGCACCACCACCTCCGCGCCCAACTTGAGCAGCTCGACGTGGCCGTGCTTGACCGACTCGATCGGCACGGTGGTCTCCAGCCAGCCGTCCGCGTCCGGTTCCCCGGCGGCGGCCCGCGCGGCCCGGCTCATCGCCGGCGGGAAGACGTACGGCATGAACTCCAGCGCCGCCACGGTCAGCCGGATCCGGGCCTCGCCCCGGTAGACGTCCCGCTCGTACCGGTCGCACCAGGTGCGCCAGTACGCGGCCAGGTCGAACTCCGCCGGCCGGTCGAACCGGTCGTCGCGCACCACCAGGTCGAGCACCGCGCCGACCCGGTAGGTGCGGACCTCGTCGTCGCAGTTGGCCACCAGATACCAGCGTCCCGCCTTCAGCACCACGCCCAGCGGGGCGAGCACCCGGGTCACCTCCCGGGGCGTCTTCCACCGCCGGTAGCGCACCTGCACCATCCGGTCCTCCCACACCGCCCGGGCCAGCCCGGTCAGGTGCGGAGTGGGCTCCGGCTCGCGGAACCAGCCCGGCGCGTCCAGGTGGAACCGGTGCCGCATCCGGCCACCCCGGTCGGCCAGCTCGTCCGGCAGCGCGGCGAGCAGCTTCAACTCGGCCGCCGCGAGCACCGGCCCGAGTCCCAGGTCGGCGGCCGGTCCCGGCGCGCCGGCCAGGAAGAGGGCCTCCGCCTCCGGCGCGGTCATTCCGGTCAGCCGGGTGCGGTAGCCCTCCAGCAGCCGGTAGCCGCCGGCCGGGCCGCGGTCCGCGTACACCGGCACCCCGGCGGCACTGAGCGACTCGACGTCCCGGTAGACGGTGCGGACCGACACCTCCAGCTCGTCGGCGAGCTGCTGCGCGGTCAGCCGCCCCCGGGTCTGCAGGAGCAGCAGCAGGGAGACCAGCCGACCGGCGCGCACCGCCCGACCGTATCGCCGGTCGGCGGAAAACCGGTCGCCGGGTCGCGGCCCGGCTGGCAGAGTCGGAGCCGACAGCGCCGCCGATCCGCAGGAGCCGACCGACACATGTGATCCGCAGGACGCGGCCGGGCCCCGCCCGCCGCCACGGCCCCCGACCGCCGCCCGTCCCGGGCGCGGTCCCACCTGCCGTCCCGCGGAGGACCACCCGTGTTGAAAGCCGTCGGTCTCAGCAAGCACTACGACACCGAGCCGCTCTTCGTCGACCTCGACCTGATCGTCAACGCCGGCGACCGGATCGGCCTGGTCGGCCCGAACGGCGTCGGCAAGTCCACCCTGCTGCGGGTGCTCGTCGGCGCGGAACCCCCGTCGGCCGGGCACGTCACCCGCGCGCCGGGCACCACCATCGGGTACGTCACCCAGCAGGTGCCCGACCCGGACACGAGCGTCGGTGACTTCCTCGCCGACGGCCTCGGTGAGCTGCGTCCGCTCGCGGACGACCTGCGCGACCTGGAACGGCGCCTCGCCGACGGTGACACCGGCGCCCTGGAGGCGTACGGGCAGGCGCAGGAACGCTGGGCGGCGCTGGACGGCTGGCGGGCGCAGGCCCGGCTCGCCGAGGTCCGCCAGCGCCTCGACGTCGACCACCTCGACGACGCCACCGCGTTGCACCGGGTCAGCGGCGGGGAACAGGCCCGGCTCACCCTGGCCCGGGCCCTGCTGCACGACCCCGACCTGCTGGTCCTCGACGAGCCGACGAACCACCTCGACGCCGAGGGCATCGCCTGGCTGGGCGAGTGGCTCGCCGGGTTCCCCGGCGGGGTGCTAGTGGCCAGCCACGACCGGGCGTTCCTGGACCGTACGGTCGGGCGGATCGTCGAGCTGGACGGCATCCACGACGAGCCGCAGACCTACACCGGTGGGTTCACCGACTACCGGGCGGAGAAGATCCGCCGCTGGCAGCGGCTGCTGACAGACTACGAGGCGCAGCAGAAGGACCTGCGGCGCTGGCTGGCCGACATCGACCGGACCAAGGCGCAGGCGCGCGGGGTGGAGGAGTCGGTGCGCAGCGGCCTCGGCTCCGACCAGGTGCGCCGCTACGCCAAGAAGGTGGCGAAGAAGGCCAAGGCCCGGGAGCGGCGACTGCGCCGGCAGCTCGACTCGGTACGGTGGCTGGCGCAGCCGCGTACCCGACCCCGCCTGTCGCTGGCGTTCGGCCCGGACGCGCCGGCGGACGTCGAGGTGCTGCGGGCCCGCGACCTGACCGTGACCGCCGGCGGCCGGACGCTGCTGGCGGGGGTGGACCTGAGCGTGCGCGGCGGGGACCGGATCCTGCTCAGCGGCGCCAACGGCGCCGGCAAGACCACCCTGCTGCGGGTCCTCGCCGGGCAGGTCGCGGCCGACGGCGGCACCGTCGACGCCGCGACCGGCGTCGCGCTGCTGCCGCAGACCCACGACGACCTGCGCACCGACGTCACCGTCCTGGACCACTTCCGCTCCCGGGTCCCGGTGTACGCCGACGACGCCGAACGGCTGCTGGAGGGTTACCTGTTCGGCCCGGACCAGTGGGACGCGCGGCTGCGCACCCTGTCGGACGGGGAGCTGCGGCGGCTGCTGCTCGCGATCATGGTGAACAGCCCGGCGCGGATGCTGCTGCTCGACGAGCCCACCAACTTCCTCGACTTCGACTCGCTCGAGGTGGTGGAGGCGGCGCTGCGCCAGTTCCGGGGCACGGTGGTGCTGGTCAGCCACGACACGTGGTTCGCCGACGCGGTGGGGGTCGGCCGGCGGTGGCGGCTCACCGACGGCCGGCTGACCGAGCGGACCGTGTGACCGGCCTCGGGATCAATGGAACCGTAGGACGATGGCCTAGGTCCACTCGGCGCTCGACAGTGACCAGCAGATCCTTGCCCGCACCGAGCCGGTCCAGTGCGGCGTCGTCCATGCCCGCAGTCACAGGTTGTTCGCGTAGAAGTTGGTGAGTCGTCCGGCGGCGGCGTCGACGTGTGCGGGGTCGTCGTACATTTCGTAGTGGCCGGCGCCGTCGATCACCATGAGGTCGACGGGGTTGGGGGCCAGTTCCCACAGCTGCATGCCCGTGTCGTAGGAGCCGGTGTTGCCGGTGCGTCCGGCGAGGATGACCTGCAGGGGCTGGGTCATGAGCTGATCGGCCAGGTGGAACGCGTCGTAGCCCAGCAGGAGGGGGTCGCTGCGCAGGAGGCGCCGGTTCGTGGAGTGTTCGTTGCCGCCGCGCTCGGTGCGGTAGTAGGTGACGGCCTGGGTGGTGTCGATGTCGGTCAGGCCCGCTGCCGTGGCGTCCTCGAGGGTGTCGGGCAGCCAGTTGACGCGGGTCGTCTCGCCGGAGCTGGCCTCTTCGGTCCGTGCGTCGGCGAGGGCGTCGAGTGCTGCGGCCGGACCGTCGGGGGAGAAGCCGCGGAACGCGGCGCCGATGTTGACGGGGACGACCGTGCCGACCGCTTTGATGCGGTGGTCCGTGCGGGCGGTGTGCACGGCGTAGCCGCCACCGGCGCAGATGCCGAGGACGCCGACGCGCTGCGGGTCGATGCCGGCGGTCGTGGTGAGCGTGTCGATGGCGTAGGAGATGTCCTCACCGCGGCGGTAGGGGTCTTCGAGGTCGCGGGGCTCGCCCTCGCTCTGGCCCTGATGGGCGGGGTCGAGGACGAGCGCGGCGATGCCGCGGGCGGCGAGACGGGAGGCGTAGTTGGCGCCGATCTGCTCCTTCACGCTGCTGCCCGGGGTGGAGAGCACCACGGCGGGCAGCGGTGCGCTGCTGTCGGCGTTGTCGGGCAGGTGGAGGTCCGCGGCGAGGTTGAGGGGACCGCGCGGGATCGTGAGGTGCTGGATCATGGCTGGCTTCCTTCGTGAGATTGTTGTTCCATGGAAGTTCAGTACAAGAATGCATCTTGTACGATCTGGAACTAATACGAGACTGTACCACCTGGATGGAGGGGCCGCATGTCGGTCGACGGGGCGCAGCTGTGGACGCTGAACCAGCGGCTGCTGGCAGTCGTGATGGATGCCTGCACGGAAGGGCTGACCGAGCTCGGGTTGGAGACGAAGGAGTTCTTCGTCCTGGCCGAGGTGGAGGCATCGCCGTACCCGGCCGAGATCGCGACCGCGCTGCTGCTGCCCAAGGCGAGCGTGACGGTCTACGTCCGCAACCTCGTCGCCAAGGGCTTCATCCGCCGCGAGATCGACGAGGCGGACCTGCGGCGTCACCGGCTCGTACTGACCGACGAGGGCACGAAAGCACGCGATCGAGCACTTGCAGCCCTCGCAGCGGAGTACGACCGCAGGCTGGCGAGGGTCACCCCCCACGACCGCGTTGAGCTGCAACGCATCCTCAAAGCGATGCTCGCCCCGCCCGCGTCAGGCAGTAAGCGCGAGTGATTCGTCCGTCCGGTGCTCTGCTGCGGGGAGGTGCTCGTCTCGGTCGGCCTTGACCGCGGCTGCGGCGGTCGCAGGATCCTTGTCCACCGGTCGCGCCTGGCCACGCCCGGTGCACTGGCGTTCCGCGCGCACATGCTGAGTCTCACCGGGATGGTTCGGCACGTCACGAGCCCCGTTTCCCGCCCTGCCAACGGTGCCAGATCCAGGCGCGACCGCCGGTGACTGGCCTCGCCGAACCCCGGGCCAGGGCCTCCCAGCTGTTCCTTCCCAGCGCAAGGCCCGCCGCGAGTACGAGAGCCGCGTCGGCGCCCTCGTGCCGATCGAACCATGATCGTCCTCACCGATGACCACGGTTCCATTGATCCCCGAGGCCGGTGACGGCGCGCCTCGTCGCCAATCGTCGCCCGGGCTGAGAGCCTTTCTCACATGCTGCGTCCCGACGTCCCGGTGCTGTCCCGCGCCTCGACGCGTCCCGCCCCGCGCGGCGGGCCGACCGACTTCACCGAGGCCTGGCTGCGCAACCGGCGGCTGTCCGAGCACACCCGCGACGCGTACCGCCGGGACGTGGCCGGGTGGCTGGCCTGGTGCGCCCGGCACGAGCTGGACCCGCTGCGCGCCAACTTCCTCGACGTGAACGCCTACGGCCGGGAGTTGGAGTCCACGACGGCCGTGCGCAGCGGCCGGCCGCTCACCCCAGCCACCGTGGCCCGCCGGCTGTCCGCCCTGTCCAGCTGGTACGACTTCCTGGTCAAGCTGCGCGCCGTCGACGCCAACCCGGTGGCCGGCGCGGACCGCCCCCGCATCGACCGGGACCACTCCGCGACGATCGGTCTCACCCCGGAGGAGGTGGACGCGCTGCTCACCGCCGCCGAGGCGGAGAGCGGCCCGACCGCCGCCCGCAACCGGGCCGCCATCGCCCTCCTGGCCGACCTGGGCCTGCGGGTGGGTGAGCTGATCTCGCTGGACCTGGCCGACCTGGGCGCCGAGCGGGGGCACCGCAGTGTGCGGTTCGTCGGCAAGGGCGGCAAGGTGCGCCGCCGCGCGCTGACCCCCGGCACCGCGTACGCGCTGGACGCCTATTTGTCGACGCGGGCCGCCGCGCAGGGCGTGAGCGTGCCGGAGCTGACGGGTCCGCTGCTGGTCACCGCGACCGGCGCCCGGCTCGACCGGCACTCGGTGTTCCGGCTGGTGCGGCGCCTCGCGCAGACCGCCGGCATCCCGGCGTGGGCGAAGCTGTCCCCGCACTCGCTGCGGCACGCCTTCGCCACCACCGCCCGCGCCGAGGGGGTGCCGCTGGAGGACGTGCAGGACGCGATGGGGCACGCCGACCCGCGCACCACCCGACGCTACGACCGGGACCGGCACAACCTGGACCGCGACCCGGCGTACGTGATCTGGGCCGCCCGGGCCCGCCGCCGCAGCTGACGGCCGGCCCGCTACCGCACCCGTACCGGCACGGTCAGCCGGCCGTCGCGCATCTCGGCCAGCTGGTCGACCCCGGTGAGGTGGCTCGGGTCGTGGGTGACCAGCACGGTGGCGGTGCCCTGCTCGCGGGTCAACCGGGTGATCAGGTCGAGCACGGCGGCGCCCCGCTCGTGGTCCAGGGCGCTGGTGGGTTCGTCGACCAGCAGCACGGTGGGGTCGTTCATCAACGCCCGGGCGATGTTGACCCGCTGGCGCTGACCGCCGGAGAGCTGGTGGGGGCGGCGCCCGGCCTGGGCGGCGAGGCCGACCGCGTCGAGCAGTTCCAGGGCCCGGCCGCGGGCCCGGGCGGGGGAGCGCCCGTCGAGCTGCGCCATGACCTGGAGCTGTTCGGCCGCGGTGAGCGACGGCAGCAGATTGGGCTGCTGGAAGACGATGCCGATCCGGTGGCGGCGCAGCTGCGTCAGCTCGCCGCGGCTCAGGCCGGTGGTGCGGGTGCCGGCAACGGTGACGGTGCCCGCGTCCGGGGTGATCAGGGTGGCCGCCACCGCGAGGAGGCTGGACTTGCCGGAGCCGGACGGCCCCACGACGGCGGTCAGGCTGCCCGCGGGCACGGTCAGGGTGACCCGGTCGAGCACGGTCAGGCGCGCGTCGCCGTCCGGATAGCTGAGGGTGATGTCGTGCAGTTCCAGGCTCATCGGGCGCTCCCCAGGGCGGTCAGCGGGTCGACGGAGGTGATCCGGCGGATGGACAGGGCGGCGCCGAGCACACCGATGGTCACCATCACGGCGGCCGGCACGCCGACGGTGGCGGGCGTGAGCAGGAACGGCACCGCCGAGCCGGCGACGACGGCGCCGAGACCGGCGGCGATGCCGGTGCCGACCAGGGTGCCGCCGACCAGCAGGACGACGGCCTGCCCGAGCGCGTCGGTGAGCAGCGTGGTGGTGGAGGCGCCGAGGGCCTTCAGCACGGCCACGTCACCGCTGCGCTGGATGGTCCAGACCGTGAAGAAGGCACCGATGACCAGCGCGGAGATGGCGAACAGGAAACCGCGCATGAGCTGCAGTGAGCCGTTCTCCGAGGCGTAGGAGCCGATCGCGGCCAGCGAGTCGTCCCGGGCGACGGTCCGGGTGCCGGCGGCGACGTCGGCCCCACGCACGTCCACGCCGGAGGTGGTGTCCAGGGCGATGACGGTGGCGGTGGGGCCGTCGGTGCCGCCCGCGGGGGGCGCCAGCCGCTGCCACCGACCGAGACCGGTCCAGACGACCGGGGTGTGGCTGAACGAGGCGTCACCGCGGACCGCGGCGACGGTCACCTGCTGCCCGGCGAGGGTGACGGTGTCGCCCACGGCCACGCCCAGATGGTCGGCGGCGGTGACGGACAGGACCGCCGTCCGGTCGTCGATCCGGCTGCCGGCGGGGGCGAGCGTGGAACCGGGCCGGACCCCGAAGGCGGAGACCGCGACGGTCCGGGTGCCGGCGGTGGCCCGGGTGGTGGTGATGCCGAGCGGTTCCGCGCCGCGTACGCCGGGCGTTGCGGCCCACCGCTGCCACTGCCGCTCGGTGACGGTGGAGTTCGCGTACGACAGCTCCTCGCCCTCGCCCGGCGCGGCGAAGGCGATCCGGTCCGCGGGCAGGCCGGTGATCGCGGAGATGTTCTGCTGGCCCAGTCCGGCGGTCAGCCCGGACAGCAGCCCGACCAGCAGGGTGATCAACACGATGACGGTTCCCATCAGGGCGAACCGTCCGCTGGCGAACCTCAGGTCTCTCCAGGCGACGAACACGTTGCGGACTGCCTCTCAACGGCGGGACGTGGACGTCTCCACCATCGCCGCCGAGCCCCGCCCGGCGCGTCCGGCACAGGACAGCACCTGACGGGCCGAAGGACGGCACCCGGGTTGCATCGTTCGACAGAGGCGCCCGGACGCCGAGGGCCCCTAAGCTGGAAGGACCGTGAACACCGCTCCCGCCACCCGCGTCCTGACCTGGTGCCTGCACCTGCTGGTCGTCGTGCTGCTCGCGCTGACCGCCTGGCGGGCGGTCACCGGCGACCGCCCGTACGCCGGGACGGTCGTCGCCGTGGCCGTGGCGTGCGGTCTGGTCTACGCGGCCGGGCCGCTGCTGCCCCGGTCGGCCGCTCCCGGCGGGCCGCCGCGGGGTGGCTGGCCGTGCTGGGCGCCGGGTGGTTGGTGCTGCTGGCCCTGTCTGCCGACGGGGTGTGGCTGGCCTTCCCGCTGTACTTCCTGCAGCTGCACCTGCTGTCCCGCCGGGCCGGCCTGGCCGCCGTGGCGGCCACCGCGGCGGCGGCCGTCGGCGGCTTCGCCGCGCACCAGGGCTCCTTCCACCCGGCGATGGCCATCGGCCCGTTCCTCGGCGCGGCGGTGGCGGTCGCCGTGGTGTGGGGCTACCAGGCCCTGTACCGGGAGAGCGAACAGCGCCGGAGGCTGATCGAGGAGCTCACCGCGACCCGCGCGGACCTGGCCGAGGCGCAGCACACCGCCGGTGTGCTCGCCGAACGGGAGCGCCTGGCCCGGGAGATCCACGACACCCTCGCCCAGGGCTTCTCCAGCATCCAACTGCTGCTGCGGGCCGCCGAGCGGGCCCTGCCCGGCACGCCGGAGAAGGCCGCCGGCCATGTCGACCAGGCCCGCCGCGCCGCCGTCGACAACCTCGCCGAGGCCCGCCGGCTGGTCGCCGCGCTCGCCCCGCCGGCCCTCGAAGGGGTCACCCTGGGTGACGCGTTGGCCCGACTGTGCGCCGCCACCGACGCCCGGCACCGGCTCACCGTGCGGTTCGACCTGACCGGCGAGCCGGTGCCGTTGCCGGCCGCGTCGGAGGTCGCCCTGCTGCGCGTCGCGCAGTCCGCCCTCGGGAACACCGTCCGGCACGCCGACGCCACCACCGCCGACGTCACCCTGCGCTATCTCGGTGACCAGGTCGCGGTGGAGGTCGTCGACGACGGGCTCGGCTTCGACCCCGACCGTCTTCCCGTACCCGATCCGGAGACCGGTGGGTTCGGGGTGGCCGGGATGCGTGCCCGCGTGCTGGCCCTCGGCGGCACGCTCACCGTCGAGTCCGCGCCGGGCCGCGGCACCGCGCTGGCCGCCCGGCTGCCCCTGGCCCCGCAGGCGACGGAGGTCCGGCCGTGACCGACGCCCCGATCCGGCTGCTGCTGGCCGACGACCATCCCGTGGTCCGCGCCGGGCTGCGCGCGGTGCTGGAGACCGAACCCGGCATCGAGGTGGTGGCGGAGGCCGCCACCGCCGAGGAGGCCGTCGCCCGGGCCGGCGCGGGCGACCTCGACGTCGTGCTCATGGACCTGCAGTTCGGGGTGGGGATGACCGGGGCCGAGGCGACCGCCGCGATCACCGCCGGACCGCACGCCCCCCGGGTGCTGATCGTCACGACGTACGACACCGACGCCGACATCCTGCCCGCCATCGCCGCCGGCGCCACCGGCTACCTGCTCAAGGACGCCCCGCCCGAGGAGCTGGCCGCCGCCGTCCGGACCGCCGCGGCGGGCCGTACCACCCTGGCCCCGGCCGTCGCCGACCGGCTCATGAGCCGGCTGCGCGACCCCGGCACGGCGCTGACCCGGCGCGAGACCGAGGTGCTCGCCCTGGTCGCCGGCGGGCTGTCCAACCAGGCCGTCGCCGCCCGCCTGCACCTGACCGAGGGCACCGTCAAGTCGCACCTGGCCCGGATCTTCACCAAGCTGGGCGTCGACTCCCGGACCGCCGCCGTGGCCACCGCGACCCGGCTCGGTCTGATCCGACGAATGATCTGAACGGTGTCCACAATGGCCCGTACGGAGCGTTGACAGGTCCACTACCCATAGGCGATCGTCGCTGGCGTGATGGGGCACAGCGCAGCGCGGGCAGAGCGGCACGACGGACGGGACGTGGTGGAGGAGCACCGCTACGTGATCATCGGCGCGGGCCCCGCCGGCCTGCAGTTGAGCTACTACCTGCAGCAGGCCGGCGGCGACTACGTCACCCTCGAACGCGCCGCCGCGCCCGCCGGGTTCTTCCGCCGGTTCCCCCGGCACCGCCGGTTGATCTCCCTGAACAAGGTGCACTCGACCAGCACCGACCCGGAGATCCGGCTGCGCTGGGACTGGAACTCGCTGCTGCACGAACCGGCCGACCTGCCGTTCGCGAAGTACAGCAGCGAGTACTACCCGCACGCCGACGACATGGTGCGCTACCTGACCGACTTCCAGCGCTACCACCAGCTCGCGGTGCGCTTCGACACCCCGGTGCGGCAGGTGCGGCGCGACGGCGACGGCTTCCTGCTGACCACCCCGCAGGGGACGCTGCGCGCCCGCTGCGTCATCGTCGCCACCGGCTGGGGGCGGCCCAACGTCCCCGACATCCGTGGCATCGAACACGCCACCGGCTACGAGGACATGGCGACGGACCCCGCGCACTACGCGGGCCAGCGGGTGCTGATCATCGGGAAGGGCAACTCGGCCTTCGAGACCGCCTCGTCGATCCTCGGTCACGCCGCGATGGTCCACCTGGCCAGCCCCCGCCCGCTGCGACTGGCCTGGAACACCAAGCACCCCGGTGACGTCCGCGGCCACCACGGCGCCGTGCTCGACAGCTACCAGTTCAAGACCCTGCACTCCGTGCTCGACTGCGTCATCGACGAGATCCGCCCCGTCGGCAACCGGTACGAGGTGCACCTCACCTACACCCACGCCGACGGCGAGACCGCGGTGATGGAGTACGAGTCGGTCCTGCGCTGCACCGGCTTCGCCATGGACACCTCGCTGTTCGCCCCCGACTGCGCGCCGGCGATGGTGCCCAGCGGCCGGATGCCCGTCACCACCCCCGACTGGCAGTCCCGCACCGTCGACGGGCTCTACTTCGCCGGCACCATCGCCCAGGACCGCGACTTCAAGCGCGCCTCGTCGGCGTTCGTCGACGGTTTCCGCTACAACCTGCGGGCCCTCACCGCGCTGCTGCGCGAGCGCTACGAGGACGTGCCGCTGCGGCACGACGTGGTCGACGGCGACCCGGACACCCTCACCTCCGTGGTGCTCGACCGGGTCAACTGGAGCTCCGCCCTGTGGACCCAGTTCGAGTTCCTCAGCGACGCCCTCGTCGTCGACCCCGACGGCCGGGTACGCCACTACGTCGACCTGCCCGAGGACCACCTCCGCGACCGCTTCCGTGACCACCCGCACTACTACACGTTCGGGCTGCGGTGGGGGCGCGACGAGTACGGGGACGTCTTCGCCATCGAGCGCCACCCGCAACCCGACCGGGCCGCCGAGAGCGCCTTCATCCATCCGGTGGTACGCCGCTACCGGGGGGACACCCTCGTCGAGGAGCTGCACCTGCTGGAGGACCTGCTCGCCGAGTGGCGCCGCCCCGACCGGCACGTCGCGCCGCTGCGGGACTGGTTCGCCCGCGAGCTGCCCCGGTCGCGCTGAGCGGCGGTCACCGCCGTACCAGTACTTCCCGCAGGGGCTTGCGCGCAAGGTCCGGCACGAACGCGTCCGGGGCGGGGAACCCCACCGGCATCACCACGTAGGGCCGTTCCTCCGGCGGTCGCTCGCAGACCGTGTTGAGGAACCGCATCGGGCTCGGGGTGTGCGTGAGCGTCGCCAGGCCCGCCTGGTGCAGCGCCGTGATCAACAGGCCCACCGCGATGCCCACCGACTCCTTGACGTAGTACGGCTTCGGGGTGCGCGGGCCCTGGTGCACCTCGAACACCACGATCACCACCGGCGCGACCTCCAGGAACGGCTTGCGCCAGTCCGTGCCCATCGGCGCGATCGCCTCCAGCCACTGCGGCGAGGCGCGCCGCTGGTAGAACTCCTTCTCCTCGGCCTCCGCCGCTTCCCGCAGCCGGCGCTTGCGGTCCGGGTCGGTGATCACCACGAACCGCCACGGCTGCAGGTTCGCGCCGCTGGGCGCCGTGGACGCCGCCCGTACCGCCTCCTCGATCACCTCCATCGGCACCGGATCCGGCGCGAAGTGCCGGATGGAACGCCGGCCAGCCATCCGGTCGGCGAACTCGCGTGCCGTCGCGACCATCTGCGCCGCCGGCAGCACCGCACCGCCGGCCGTGGCCCCGATCGTGTTCATGCTGGCCTCCTCACCCCACCCGTCCTCCAGCATCACCCAGACCGGGCCCCGACGGGTTACGCGAAAAAGCTCTCCTGGGTCGCCTCGGCGTCGCTGACCGACGCCGCCAGGAAGTCCACCGCGTCGGTCAGCACGCCGCGCCGGGCCACCGCCGCCCGTTGCCGGGTGGCCCCGCTGCCGGCCGCCAGCAGCGACCGTAGCCAGCCGTCCACCAGCTCCGCGTCGCCGTACGACCGCAACCGGGGCATCGCCTCGGCGACCGCGTCGGCCAGCGCCTCCCGCGCCGGGCGCAACCGACCCGTCGTCACGTCCAGCACCTCACCGTCGAGGCCGTCGCGCGCCGCCCGCCAGTACGCCGCCCGCAGCAGCTCGGCCGGGATGTCGGGGCCGGTGTCGCCGCCGACCACCGCCTCGTCGGCGTGTGCCGCCCACGCCCGCACCAGCGCCGCCACCAGCGCCGACTCCGGTGCCGTCACCGGGACGTCGGCGACCCGCACCTCCACGGTCGGGTGGGTCACCGACGGCCGGATGTCCCAGAACAGGGTGCCGGCGTCGACGACGGCACCGGCCTCGTGGAGCATGGCCACCACCCGCTCGTAGTGCTCCTGCGAGTCGAACCGGGGCGGGGGACCGGCCACCGGCCACCGGGGCCAGATCATCGTGCGCCAGCTCGCGTACCCGGAGTCCCGGCCCTCCCAGTACGGCGAGTTCGCGGTCATCGCCACCAGCAGCGGCAGGTACGCGCGCAGGTGGTTGCCGACCAGCAGCGCCCGCTCCCGGTCCGGCATCTCCACGTGCACGTGCAGGGCGCAGATCGCCAGCTCGTCGTGCAGCCCTCGGAACGTCGCCGTGCCCCGGTCCTGCCGCGGCCCCCGGGTCACCGGCGGGTCGGCCGCGCCGGGCAGCACCGACGTGCCCGACGCGATCACCCGCAGCCCGTCGGCCGCCGCGGCCCGGGCCACCACCCGGCGCGCCTCGACCAGTTGGTCGACCAGTTCCTTGACCGAACACACCGGACTGGTCCGGGTCTCGACCTGCAACTCGGTGATCTCACCCGACACCCGCGGTCCGAGACGGTCGGCCGCCCGGGCCACCACCGCCGCCGCGCGGGGCACCACCGTCCGGGTCGCCGCGTCGACGACGAGGAACTCCTCCTCCACCCCGAGCCGCGGGCCGGGCCCCGCGTCGTGTCGCGCCATCCCGACAACCGCCTCCCACTCGCGGTCCCACCGGCCGCTCGACACGGCCCCGCGACAGGGTATCGGCGACAGGACGCCAGGAACACCCTGCGTCAGCTCACGTTGACGGTGCGCTCGCCGGAGTCGGCAGGCCGGCGGTGAGCAGCTGCCCGACCATGGCCGCCAGCAGCGCGGTGCGTTCGGGCATCCGGGACACGTCGACCCACTCGCCGCGCGCGTGCGGCAGCCCACCGACCCCGCCCAGACCGTCCAGGGTGGGCACTCCCAACGCGCCGGTGAAGTTGGCGTCCGACGCCCCCGACGCGTACGCGCCACGGACCGGTGGCAGCCCCAGCCGCGCGGCGGCGTCCTGGGCGAGGCGCAGCAGCGGCGCGGACACCTCCTCCAGCAGCGGATACCGGTTGATCCCGCCGCCGACGCTCAACCGGGATCCGGCCAGGTGGGGTCGCAGCGCGCGGACCAGGTCGTCGACGCGGTGCAGCTCCTCCCGGGTCCACGCCCGTACGTCGATCGAGAGCACCGCCGACTCGGGCACCACGTTCGACATGGTGCCGGCGGTGAGCACGGTCGGGGTCACCGTGGTCTCCCCGGCGGCGAACCGTTGCACCGCCAGCACCTGGTGCGCCGCCTCGACGCCCGCGTTGACGCCCCGGTGCGGTTCCACCCCGGCGTGCGCGGCGCGTCCGCGTACCGTCAGCCGGTATGCGGATCCGCCCTTGCGGGCGACCTTCAGCTCACCGGCCTCGGTGGACGGTTCACCGACGAGAACCGCACCGGAGCGGGCGGCCTGCTGTTCGATCAGCGCCCGGGAGCCGGGCGAGCCGCTCTCCTCGTCGCAGGTCAGCAGCAGGCCGACCCGCGAGGTGTCCGGCAGCAGCGTCAGCGCGGTGAGCATCTGCACGATGCCGGCCTTCATGTCGCACACCCCGGGCCCGGTCGCGAGGGTCCCGCGTACCGAGAACGGCCATTGCTGGATCGTCCCGGCCGGCCACACCGTGTCGAAGTGTCCGAGCAGCAGCACCTGCTGCTGCGCGGCCGGCCACAGCAGGTGCGGCAGGCCGTCCACCGTCACCCGCTGCGCGGGCCGGCCCATTGCCGTGCTGCCCCAGGTGTCCAGCAGGTCGGCGCAGGCCGACAACCCGTCCACCGCTCCCGGTGGTGACTCGCAGGTCACCAGCTCCGCCAGTCGGTCGACCATCGACGTCGCCCTGACCTGTGCCCCGCGCAGCATGTCCGTCACGTCCGTCATGGATCGATCGTGTCACCGGTGGCGGGCTGCGACCGGGTGCGATCGTGCTCAGTAACCACCACGGTCGTCGATATTCCATTGCCGGAGTGAGTGCTCACTCCGCCGAATGTCCGCATGACCGACATCGAGGAACGCCGCCGCCGAGTGCCCGGCATGAGCCCCGAAAGACGCCGCGACATGATCGTGCGAGCGGCCCTCCCGCTGCTCACCACGTACGGGCCGGCGGTCACCACCGCCCAGGTGGCCCGCGCCGCCGGCATCGGTGAGGGCACCGTGTTCCGGGCCTTCGCCGACAAGAACGCCCTGCTGGAGGCGTGCGTGGCCGAGGTGCTGCGCCCCGACACCGTGCTCGACGAACTGGCCGCGGTCGACGTGGCGCAACCCCTCGCGGACCGCCTCGTGGCCGCCGCCACCGCCCTGCTGGCCCACCTCGACCGGCTCGGCGCGGTCCTGGGCGCCGTTCACGCCGCCCGCCGGCCCGAGGACGACCAGGGACCGCGACGGGCTCCGGCACCCGAGGCCGGGCGCACCGGCCGACCCGGACGCGACGAGTCGACCGAGGCCGTACGCGACGCCGTCGCCGCGTTGTTCGTGCCGGACCTGGACCGGCTCCGGCTGCCCGCCGACCGGCTGGCCGACCTGTTCGTCACGCTGCTGACGCCCCGGCGGCAGGCGCTCGGCACGCCGCCCGCCCCGGCCGAACTGGTCGACCTGTTCCTGCACGGCGCGCTCACGCCCACCGGGGAGGCCCGGTGACCGTCACCCTCAACCACACGATCGTGCCGGCGCTCGACCACCGGGCGGCGGCCCGGTTCTTCGCCGACGTGATGGGCCTGCCCCTGCTACCGCCGGCCGGCCGGCACGGCCACTTCGCGCCGGTCCCTCGCCTGCGATGTGGAGCCTCGCGGTCCGATGGCCGGTATGTATCGTATGACGTACTAGAGGGGGTGTTGCGGTGGTGCGCCGTACCGACCAGTTGACCTGGGGAAACCCGCCGGTGCTGATCCTGGGTAGCTTGGCGGGTGGCCCGAAGCACGGGTACGCGATCGTGCAGGACGTCGCCGAGCAGGCGGGGATCACGATGGGGCCCGGGACGCTCTACGGTGCGCTCGCCCGGCTGGAGGAGCAGGGCCTGGTGGAGGCGCTGCCGGGGGACGACCGTCGTCGGCCGTACCGGCTGACCGCGGCGGGGGCGCAGGCGTTGTCGCAGCGGTTGACCGACATGTCGCGGTTCGCGCGTACCGGCCTGGCGCGGTTGTCGGCGGCGCTTCCGTGATCCGCGTACTGCTGGCCTGCTACCCGCCGTCGTTCCGTGAACGGTACGGCGCCGAACTGGCGGCGCTGGTCGAGGACGCCGGTGCGGGGCCGCGCGCGTGGGGGGATCTCGCGGTCGGCGCGGCGGCGGCGTGGCTGTACCCGACGTTCACCGGCGAACCGGGCGAGCGGGTGCGGATGCGGGTGCAGGCCGGGCTGTCGGTGATCTGGGTGGCCTGGTGGGTCGGGATGCTGACGGTTCCGGTGGTGGCGCGGGCCTTGCTCGATCCGCCGGCCCAGGGTGCGAACGGCGTCGTGCGAACGCTGGTGGAATGCACCTGGCTGGTGTTGCTGGCCGGCGGTGTCCTCGCGGCCGGCGGCGCGGTGCCGCTGGTCCGCCGCGTGCTGCTGCCGGCGCTGCGGTCGGGCCGCAGCCGGGTGTGGCGACCGCTGATGCCCGCCGCCGTGCTGCTGGTGCTGGAGTCGGCGGTCACCGGTGGCCTGTGGCTGCTGCGGCGAGGACATCCGGCGGTGTGGCTGCACCCGTCCACCGCGTTCCTGGCGGCGGTGCTGGGGTGGCTGGCGGGGCTGGTCGCCCTCGCGGCGGTCAGTGCGGCCGGTCCGCCGGTCGCTCTGCGCCGGGCCGCACCGCCGGTCGGGGTCATGCGGCTGCCCGCCGTCCTGGCGACCGGTGTGACGGTCGCGCTGACCGTGCTCGCGGTCGTGCAGGCGGCGGCGGTGCTGCTGGCCGGTCACGACGACCCCTGGGCGTTCGGCGCCGCGGTGATCGCGGTGGTCGCCGCTGCCGGCGCGTTGTCCAGCACCCGGCGGACGATCCCGGCGCTGTGGATGACGCGCCAGCATTGACCCGACTATCGTCTCACGTAGTATCGTCTCACGTACGAGCGGGCGGGGGCGAGCGGACATGGGCGAGGACCACCCACCGGCGATGGTGCGCCGCGTGTCCTGGTGGTGCGTGGGTTGCGCGGTGTTGTTCACCGGGTTCGCGGTTGCCACGACGCAGGTGCGGGCACTGCGCGCGCACAGTCCCTGGCGGGACGACCCGTACGACCTGGTGGTGTCCTGCACCCAGCTGCTGGTACCGGTGCTGGCGGTCGCGTTGGCGATACGGCTCGCCCTCCCGCGTCCCGCCGCCGCGCCGAGGGATCTGCAGCGCGGCGGCCGGGCGTTGCTGGGCATGGTCACGGCGACCGCGGCAGCCGACTGGGCCGCGGTCGGCCTGGGCGTACACGAGGAGGGGTGGGGCGGCACGGGCCGCCTGCTGATCGCGGCGCTGGCCCTGGTCAGCCTGGTCACGTTGACGGTCGCCGCAACGATGTGGTGGACCACTCGGCGGAGCGGTGAGCCCGCCCAGATCCGGCCCGATCGGGACTGGGTCGACGACGTGGTGTCCGGCGTGGGTGCTCTGGTCGGACGACACGGCAGGACCGGCCGCGCCGGGGTGGAAGCGCTCGACCGGGTGCGGCGGGTACTCGTCGATGGTCGGTACGGGTTGCGCCGGCACCGGCTGGCCGCCGTGGTGCTGGCCGGCGTCGTCGTGTCCGTGGGGTTCACTGTGGCCGAGGCGCTCGGTGACGGCCTCGGGCCGCACCCGGTCGAGGCGGCGGCGATGCGGCTGATCATCGGTACCGCCTGCCTGGTCACGGCGTTGATCCCGCTCAACGCCTACCTGGGCGTGTTACGACCGGCCGACCCGGCCCCGGCGCGGCGTCCCGGCCTGGTGCGCGCCGGCTACGCGGCGGTCGCGAGTGTGCCGGTCGCCGTGGCGTTCCGGGACGGCATCGGCGCGCTGGTCGACTTTCCGGTCACCAGTTGGGGGCGGCTGGCCGGCGTAATCGTGGCATTCGCGGCACTCGCGGGGCTGATCACCCTGCTGGTGCAGGCGGTCCGACGGCGTCGACGCCGGCTGACCAGGGCCTTGGTCGCGGTGCCGCTGGCGCTCGTGCTGGCCCTCGTCGGCACGGTGGGCTACCTGGGCGTACGACACGTGCTGCCGCGGAGCCTACCGGCGCCGACGGGGCCGTACCGGGTGGGCCGGACCGCCTTCGACTGGACCGACACCGACCGCATCGATCCGCTCGCACCCGAACCCGGGCAGCACCGTGAGCTGTCGGTGTGGGTGTGGTACCCCGCGCCGGCCGGCATCTCCGGACGGCCGGCACCGTATGCGCCCGGTCACTGGGCGCGGATGCTGCGCTTCGGGATCCTGGCCAACCGCCTCGACGCCGTACGCACCCATGCGGTCGCCGAATCGCCGGTGGCCGCCGGCCGGTTCCCCCTGGTCGTGTTCGAACCCGGGATGGGGCTGGCCGCGCCGCAGTTCGCTGCGTTGGCCGAGGACCTGGCCAGCCACGGCTACGTGGTCGCCGGCCTCACCCCGACCTACAGCGCCAACGTCACCGTCCTGGAGGGACACGCGGTGGGACGTACGCCGGCGGGCAACCCGCAGGACTTCGATCGTGCCGGCGGGGATCGGCTGGTGCCGGTCTGGGCCGCCGACGCCCGCTTCGTGGCCGGTCGGACGGCCGCTGCCGGTGGCCCGCTGACCGACCATGTCGACGCCTCGCGAGTCGCGTACGTCGGGCACTCCTTCGGCGGCGCCGCGTCTTTGCAGGCCTGCCACGACGACCCGCGCTGTGCGGGCGCGGTCGACCTGGACGGCACCCCCTACGGCACGGTGGTGCACCAGGGGCTGGCCGTGCCCGTGATGCTGCTCGGCACGCCCGGTGACTGCGTCGCCGGGGCCTGTCACCCCAGGGACGCCGTCGAGGACGACATCGACGCCGCCAGCCGGAGTGTGCGCGCGGCCAGTACCGGCCCCGTGCTCCGGTACGAGATCGTCGGGGCGAAACACTTCAACTTCACCGACTACGGCGCCTATTACATCCCCGCACCACTGCACGGACTGGTGCAGCTCGGCGAGCTGAACGGGAGCAGAGCCCTGGCCGTCGTGTCCGCCTGTGTCCACGCGTTCGTGGACCATGTGCTGCGCGGTCAGCCCGAGCCTCGGCCGGATCCCCGCTACCCCGAGGTGCGCCCCGCGCCCTGAGCACCGCGTCTACCGAGCACGACGGGGAAGATCGTCGGGCTTCCGACGACCCGACGACGTCGTCCCGCCCGCGCGAGTGTCCGACCCCGGTCCTACGGTCGCGGGATGCGACACGGACTGGAGATCTGCTGCGGTGGGCCGGCGGTGACGGCGTCCCTGCTGGTCGAGTTGGGGGAGCTGGCCGAGCGGGCCGGCTGGGACGGCGTGTTCCTCGAGGACTACCTGATCCACTACGACGGCGATGATCCGCCCACCTACGACCCGTGGCTGCTGCTCGCCGCGATCGCCGGGCACACCGGGCACATCCGGTTGGGCACGACGGTGACGTCACTTCCGCGTCGACGGCCGGCGAAGCTCGCGCGGGAGGTCCTCACCCTGGACCACCTCTCCGCCGGTCGGGCCACCGTGGCGGTCGGCGTCGGTGACCCGGGCGACCGGGGCGTCGCGGCGTTCGGTGAGCAGACCGACCTGAAGACCCGGGCGGCCATGCTGGACGAGGGCCTGGACCTGCTGGTCGGGCTGCTCGGCGGCGTCCGGGTCGCGCACGAGGGTGTCCACTACCGGGCCGACGGGGTCACCCTGCGGCCGGCGCCGGTGCAGACCCCTCGGGTGCCGGTCTGGGTGGGCGGCAGCACCCAGGCCGGGGCGGTGCGGCGGCGCGCCGCCCGCGCCGACGGGATCGTGCCCTACAAGCTGACCGACACCGACGGGTGGTCGGACTTCACCCCGGACGAGGTGCACGAACTGGTGGCGGCGCTACCGGCGACGCGGGCCGACGGCGAGCCGTTCGACGTGGCGATCGGGGGCCGGCGACGCCGGGCGGACGAGCGCGCCGAGCGGGCGTACGTGGGCGAGTTGGCGGCGGCGGGGGCGACCTGGTGGTTGGAGTTCGTCAAGGCCGGCGACCCGGAGGAGATGCGGGCGGCGGTCGCCCGGGGCCCGCTGCGCTGAGAACATCGGCGCGTCGGGCGGGTGGATCCCGCCCGACGCGCCGGGTGCGTCGTCAGCCCTGCGGGCGGGGGCAGATGCAGAACGGCTGGCCGATCGGGTCGATCAGCACCACCCACCGCTCGCCGCCGGGCTGCGCCTCGGGCCGGGTGGCCCCGGCCGCCACGAACTCCTTCTCGGCCACGCCGAGGTCGTCGACGTAGAGGTCGAGGTGGTAGCGCTTGCCGGCGGTCTCGTCCGGCCAGGCCGGCGGCGCGTATCCGGGGACCAGACCGAACCCGATCGAGGTCCCATCCTTGCTGATCATGGCGTACTCGGCCTGGCTGTGGGTGATCTCCCAACCGAGGACACGGGCATAGAAACCGGCGTGGGCGACCGGGTCGGAGCTGTCGAGGTTGACCATCGCGAGGTCGGCGGTGACTGTCATGCCGGTCATCCTGTCGGCAGATCCTGACACCTTCTGGCAGGTACGCGGGAAACTGTTCAGCAGAGCAGCTCCAGGTGCCGGTGTGCCTCGGCGGCCACGTCCTCGTGCCGCAGCCGGCGGCGCGCCCAGAGCCGGGCGGCCACCTCGGCCTGCTCGTCGCCCCACGCGGCGTGTTCCACCAGCAGCGCGGTGGTCAGCGCGTACGCCAGCCGCAGGGCGAGTCCCCGGGCGCCCGCCACCACGTCGACGCCGGTCGGGTCGGCCGTCACCGTGGTGAGGGTGGCGCGCAGCTCGGCGGTGACCTCGGCGAGGGTGTCGGCGAGCGCGGCCGACAGCGGGCGGGCCAGGTCCACGGCGGCGGCCAGCCGGTGCAGCAGCGGCGCGCCGGCGTCCTCGCGGGTGACCGCCCGCAGCACGTCCAAGGCCAGCACGTTCGTGGTGCCCTCCCAGATCGGCAGCACCTGGGCGTCGCGCAGCAGCCAGGGCACGCCGGTGTCCTCGACGTAGCCGGCGCCGCCGAACGCCTCCACGTACTCACTCGCGGAGGCCACGGCGAGCCGGCCGGTGGCGAGCTTCGCCAGCGGCGCGACCACCCGCAGCTCGGCCGCCGCGGCCGGGTCGGCGTCCACCTCCACCCGGCCGAGCAGGGCGAACGCGTGCCCGGCGAGGACGAACGCGCCGGCCGCGTCGACCGCCAGGCCGCCGAGGGTGCCCCGGTGCAGCGGCGACTCGGCGAGCCGGCCCCCGGCGACCTGCCGGGCCTGGGCGTACGCCAGCGCGTGGGCCAGTCCCCGGCGCATCCCGGACGCCGCGGCGGAGGCGTTGTGCACCCGGGTCACCACGACCAGGGTCATCGCCCGGCCCAGCCCCGGCACGGCCGGGTCGCCGAGCGGCAGCGCGTACGCGTCGTGCAGCCCGATCTCGGCGGTGGGCAGCGCCCAGGTGCCGAGCTTGTCCTTGAGCCGGTGCACGGTCACCCCGGGGGCGGGGGCGTCCGGTGCGACGCTCACCCCGGTCAGCGGCGAGTCGGCGGCGTACCGGGGCACCAGGAACGGCGCGAGCACCCGGCTGCCCCGGCCGGCGCCGTCGGGTCGGGCGAGGGCGACGGCCATCGGTGCGTCGGCGGCGGAGCAGAACCACTTCTCGCCGGTGAGCCGCCACGAGCCGTCGGCGGCGGGCCGGCCGATGGTGCTGGAGCGGGACAGGTCGGAGCCGCCCTGCGACTCGGTCATCCACTGCCCGCTGACGATCGCGGTGTCCGGGTCGGTGGAGATCAGGCGGGGCAGCCAGGCGTCCCGGATTCCCGGGTCGACGTCGGGGAGGCTGAGCAGCGCGGCGGCGCCGTCGGCCATCGCCACCGGGCAGGAGAACGTCGCCGACTCGGGGGCGTACAGGTGCAGCAGGGCGTGCTGGACGACCCGGCGCCGGCCCCCAGGTGCCGCGGGCGGCGTCCAGCCAGGGCAGCGCGACCACGGCGTGCCGGGCGGCGGCGGCCGTTGGGCCTGCCAGCCGGCGGAGGTGGCGACCCGGTCGACGCGGGCGCCCCAGGGTCGTAGCGGACCAGGGTGGGCGGGTGCGCCTCGGCGTCGGCGTGCGCGGCCCGCAGCGGCCGACCACGTCGGCGGCCAGGTCGGCCAGGCGGCCCTTCGCCGCGGCGTGGCCGGCCGGTCCGAGCTGCCGCTCCAGCCACGACCGCAGCAGCGGGTCACCGGTGTACGGGTCGTCGGGGCCGGGCACCGGCTGCACGTAACGGGTCATCCGTTGCTCCTTCGCGGGTCTGCCGCCGACCGTAGACGATCGGACCCCGACGGCGACAGGGCCGGAAGTTCCTGCGCGGGGGCGTCCCGGTTCTCTACCGTCGGTGGTGATGGGCAGCGGTCAGTCCTGGCGCAGACCCGCCCGGCGGGGCCGGCCGGTGCGGACCGGCCTGCTCTTCGGTGGCCTCGGCATGGGCGTGTGCCTGGTCGGGGTCGCCGGCCTGGCGTTGTGGAACGTGCAGGTGGTGATGCAGGCCAGCGGCCCGGTACGGGACACCGCCGACGGGTTCTTCCGGGAGGTCTCCGTCGGCGAGGTCGACAAGGCGTACGAGCGGCTCTGCGCCGACACCCGCCGCCGCTGGAGCGCGGTCGGCTTCGACAGTTGGCTGCGTACCCCGCCGCTGGTCAGCGGCTATGACATCACCGACGTGTCGATCCAGACCCGGGGTGGTCGGCCGCGCGCCACGGTGACGGTGCGGGTGGTCCGCGACGGGGGCGCCGCCGAGACCCGTCCGGTGCCGGTGGTGCAGGAGAACGGCCAGTGGCGGGTCTGCGGCGACCCGTTCTGAGCCCGCTCACCGGCTTACGGCGGCGGGCGGCCCGAACAGCGGCAGCAGCCGGTCGACGTCGAGGTACGTGGTGATGCCGGTGACCCGGTCGCGGACCACGTCGAGCAGGACCAGCGCGAACGGCAGGTGGGTGCCGTCGGGGCCCGGCCGGGTCTGCCAGTACGCCGGGGTGCCGTTCGCGGCGGTGGGCACGAGGCGGGCGCCGGCGCAGGAGCCGGCGGGGTCGAGCAGCGCCACGCGGATGTGCTCGCGGCCGTGCAGCCACCACCGCAGCGGCGGCATCGACATCGTGGCGTCCTCGTGCAGCAGGGTGACGAGGGTGTCGATGTCGTGCCGCTCGAACGCGTCGCAGTAGCGGGTGAGCAGGGTGCGCTGGGTGTCGTCCAGCGGTCGCAGCGGCTCCCCGGGTGTCGGCGCGACCGTCCGCAGCGTCGACCTCGCCCGTTGCAGGGCGCTGGTCACCGAGGCGACGCTGCTGTCCAGCAGTCCCGCCACCTCCTCCGCGCGCCAGCACAGCACGTCGCGCAGGATCAGCACGGCGCGTTGTCGGGGCGGCAGGTGCTGCAGGGCGGCGACGAACGCCAGCCGCAGGGTCTCCCGCTGCACCACCAGGTGTTCCGGGGACGCGTCGGCCGGCAGGAGCCGGCTGTCGGGGGCCGGCAGGATCCAGGTGTGTTCGGGTTCGGTCGCGCCGATGCCGCCCCCGGCCGGCCCGAG
This sequence comes from Micromonospora sp. R77, assembly GCF_022747945.1. Lineage (NCBI taxonomy): Bacteria > Bacillati > Actinomycetota > Actinomycetes > Micromonosporales > Micromonosporaceae > Micromonospora > Micromonospora sp. R77. The sequence goes on along the minus strand of NZ_JALDST010000001.1, from coordinate 6,526,801 downwards.
GTCGACGGCCAGCGCCCGCCGTTGCGCGCTGCGCAGCATGTCGAGGCAGATGTTGGTGGCGATGGTGTAGAGCCACGTGCGCAGGGATCCGCGCCGCTGGTCGTAGCGGTCGAGGGACCGCCAGGCCCGGGTCAGCGTCTCCTGGACCGCGTCCTCGGCCTCGAAACCGGAGCCCAGCATCCGGTAGCAGTAGCCGGTCAGCTCGCTGCGGTACGCCTCGAGCCGGGCAGCACCGTCGGTCGGCGTCTGCGGCACCGCACCACCATACGCAGCCACCGATGAGTTTCGCGTCCCCGATCCGTATCCCGGTCGGAGCGTGCGGCGGGCGTGCGCGGTGACGAGGGGCGGTACGACGTGGTGGACGGGAACGATCCGGTGCGGGCGGCGGTGGTCGCGGAGCGTCGGGAGCAGGCGGAGCTGCTGGCGACGCTCGACCGCGAGCAGTGGGACGCGCCGACGCTCTGCGTCGGGTGGCGGGTACGCGAGGTGGTGGCCCACGTGACCATGCCGTTCCGGATGTCCCTGCCGCGGACCGTGGCGGAACTGGTGCGCTCGGGTGGCCGGTTCGACCGGATGGCGGACCGGTGCGCGCGCCGCGACGCGGCCCGGATGTCGCCGGAGCAGCTGGTCGCGGTGCGGCGCGACACGGCCACCCATCCGTGGACGCCGCCGGGCGGCGGGGTGGCCGGGGCGTTGGCCCACGACGTCATCCACGGGCTCGACATCACCGTCGGTCTCGGTGTGGACCGCCGGGTGCCGCCGGAGCGGTTGGCGCTGGTGCTGACCGGGATGCGGCCCCGCAACATCGCCTACTTCGGGGTGGATCTCACCGGGGTGCGGCTGCGGGCCACGGACGTCGACTGGAGCCTGGGCGACGGCACGCCGCTGACGGGGCTCGCCCAGGACCTGCTGCTCGTGGTGTGTGGACGCCGGCTGCCGCCGGGCCGCCTCACCGGCGGCGCGGCGGCCCGTTTCACCGCGGGCGGGTGAGTGTCGCCGCCGTTCAGTCGCGGGGGCCGAGGTCGCCGGCGCGGTAGTGCCGGCGGCACAGCACCTGGTAGCGCACGTCGGTGCTGTCGGCGGTGTCGCCGATGACGACCTGCGCGCCCTCGCGGACGACGTGCCCGTCGACGACCCGGGCGTTGAGCAGCCCTTCCCGGCCGCACCAGCAGAGCACCTCGACCTGGATGCGGGCCACCGAGTCGGCGAGTTCGAACAGCCGCCGGGCGGCCGGGAAGAGGCTGGAGCGGAAGTCGGTGGCCAGGCCGAACGCGTACACGTCGACGTCGTAGTGGTCGACGAGCTCGGCCATCTGCTCGACGTGTTCCAGCTCGTAGAAGGAGGCCTCGTCGCAGATGAGGTAGTCGACGCGTACCCCGTCGGCCCACGCGTCGCGGACCAGGTCGCGCAGATCCAGGCCGTCGGTGACCTCGATCGCGGCGTGGGCCAGGCCGATGCGGGTGGTGACCTGCGGGCCCAGCGACCGGTCGATGCGGGTGGTGACCAGCCCGCGGCGGCCCTGCCGGGCGTGGTTGTGGTTCATCTGCAGGGCCATCGTGGACTTGCCGCAGTCCATCGGCCCCCAGAAGAACTTCAGCGCGGCGGCGTGCAGCGGCCGGCCGTCGAGGCCACGGGCGGCGGCGCAGCCGGTGCGGGTGTCGTCCGGGCCGGGCAGCAGGGGCCGGGCCAGACAGATCGGGGCGGCAGCGGCGTCGTCGGTCACGTCGGGGCAGCCTAGCCGATCGACCCCGCTGGATCCGGCCCGTGCGGGTCCGCCGCTAGAGCACCCGGGGTGGGGTGTTGCCGGCGGCGAGGATGGCCCGCCGCATCGGCACGGCGGCCAGCAGCGCGAACCCGACCACGAAGAAGATCAGCAGGGAGACCAGGCCCACCCGGTAGGAGGCGGTGAGCTGGAACACCAGGCCGAAGGCGAGCGGCCCCAGCCAGCTGGTGCCCTTGTCGCTGATCTCGTAGAAGCCGTAGTACTCGCCCTCCCTGCCGGCGGGGATGAGCTGGCTGAACAGCGATCGGCTCAGCGCCTGGCTGCCGCCCAGGACCAGGCCGATCGCCCCGCCGAGGATCATGAACGGCACCGGCGCCTCGGCGGGCAGCCGGAACGCGGCGATGATCACACCGGTCCACAGCACCAGGGACAGCAGCACCGTCTTCCACGCGCCGATGCGCCGGGCCAGGGCGCCGAGCGCGAGGGCGCCGCCGAAGGCGAGGAACTGCACCAGCAGGATCGTCACGATCAGGGTGCTCTGCGGCAGCCGCAGCTCCTCGGTGCCGTACTGACTGGCCAGGGTGATGACGGTCTGGATGCCGTCGTTGTAGACCAGGAAGGCGAGCAGGAAGAACAGCGTCAGCGGGTACGCCTTGACCTCCCGCAGGGTGCGGCCGAGTTGCCGGAACCCGTCGGTGAGCACGTTCCCGCCGCCGTGCTGCGCCTCGGCGGTGGGGTGTTCGCGCAGCCAGCGCAGCGGCAGCAGGGTGAACGCCGCCCACCACACCCCGGCCGAGACGATCGACCAGCGGGCCAGGTCCAGGGTGCGCTGCGGGTTGCCCTCCTCGCTGAGCATGGTGACCGCGACCAGGTTGAGCGCCAGCAGCAGCCCGCCGCCGAGGTAGCCGATGGCCCAGCCGCGGCTGGAGACCGCGTCGCGTTCGTCGGGGCCGGCGAGCTGCGGCAGGAACGAGTTGTAGACCACCACGGCCGCACCGAAGGAGATGTTCGCGACCAGGAACAGCGCCCCGCCGAGCAGGTAGCGCTCGCCGGTGACGAAGGCGAACGCGACGGTGGCGCCGGCGCCGGTGAACGCGGCGGCGGCGAGCAGCCGCTTCTTGTGCGTCGACCGGTCGGCGACCGCGCCGACCACGGGCAGCACGAACACGGTCAGGAACACCGACAGCGAGATTAGGTACGGGTAGTAGGAGCCGGCGGCGACCCGGATGCCCAGCGGGTGCACGTACCCGTCGCAGCTGTCCGCGCCGAGCGTGCACCCGGCGGCCAGTTCGGTGACGGTGGTGAGGAACGGGCCGAGGAAGACCGTGATGACGGTGGTCTGGAACGCCGAGTTCGCCCAGTCGTACAGGTACCAGCCGCGCCGCTCGCGGCGAGTGCTCGCCGGTTGCGGGGTGTCGGCAACGGCGGGGGTGACCGTCTCGGCCATCGCGGTCCTCGGGGTTCAGGCGGCCCAGTGGCCGCGGCTGCGGTAGACGTCGCGCAGCACGCCGACGTGATCGGTCATGATGCCATCCACACCGAGATCAAGTAAGTCGTGCATGTCGGCAGGTTCGTCGATCGTCCACACGTGCACCTGCAACCCGATCCGGTGGCAGTACGCCAGGAACCGCCGGTCGACCACGGGGATGCGCCCGTAGCGGACGGGGACCTGGGCGGCGACCACGGACGGCGGCAGCCGCAGCGGCCGGCCGTGCAGGGAGGCCATCCGCAGTCGGGCGACGCCGCGCATGCCGAGGCTGCTGGCGACCTTCGGCCCGGCCAGGGCGCGCAGCCGGGTCAGCCGGGCGTCGCTGAAGGAGGCGAGCAGCACCCGTTCGGCGGCGCCGACCCGGGTGACGGTGTCGACGGTGGGTACGACGCCGCTGTCGGCCTTGACGTCGATGTTGAACCGGACCTCGGGCCAGGCGCCGAGGACCTCGTCGAGGCGGGGGACGACGGCGGCGCCGCCGACGCGTACCGAGGCCAGGTCGGCCCAGCGCAGGTCGGCGATGCGCCCGGGTTCGCCGGTGACCCGGCCCAGGGTGGGGTCGTGGAAGATCACGGCGACGCCGTCGGCGGTGGCGTGCACGTCGGTCTCGACGTACCGGTAGCCCAGCGCGATGGCGCGGGCGAACGCGGCGGCGGTGTTCTCGTCGCCGTCGGCGGCGCCGCCGCGGTGGGCGAACGCGAGGGGCGCGGGGGCGTCGAGGTAGCCGAAGCGGGGCTGCACGCCCGGCAGTATGCCCGCCCCGGGTGTCGTTCGGGTGACCGGCTGGCGACCACGCCATCGCATGGCATTCCCTATCGCTCCTTTTCATGCCTATGATGGCGCACGATGAGTAACGATGTGTATTCCGTGGAGCAAGTGGCGGAGCTGTTGAGTCTGCATCCGCGCACGGTGCGCGGCTACATCCGCGCCGGCCGCCTGCCGGCGGTGCGGATCGGCAAGCAGTACCGGATCGCCCGCGCCGACCTCGACGCGTTCACCGGCCGCCCGGCACCGGCCCGGCCCACCGGCCCGGCCGTGGAGGTGTCGAGCATCGTCGGCGTCGACGGGGTCGACCGGGTCGCCGCGGACCGGCTCGCCACCCTCGTCCTGGCCGCCGCGAACACCGGCCGTGACCAGGCCCCGCTGCGCATCCAGACCGTGTACGACGACGAGAGGCACCGCATGAAGATCGTGGTCCTGGGCGGCGCGGCCGCCACCGCCGCGCTGCTGCACCTGCTCGACGGCGTGCTGACCGGCGACAACGCCCTGTTCGCCGGGGAGGCCGACGATGCCTGACCTGGTGCAGGACCGGGCCGGCGTGCCGGTGCTGGTGTGCGACCCGGCCGGCCCGCCGCTGGTCACCGAGGCCGACGCCCTCGACCTGATCGGCGCGGCGTTCGCCGGCGCGGAGGTGGTGGCCGTGCCGGCGAGCCGGCTGGGTCCGGACTTCTTCGCCCTCGGCACCCGGTTCGCGGGGGACGTCATGCAGAAGTTCGTCAACTACCGGTTGCGGCTGGTCGTGGTCGGTGACATCTCCGGGCACCTGGCGGAGAGCGCGGCCCTGCGCGCCCTGGTGCACGAGTCGAACCGCGCCGACCACGTTTGGTTCGTGCCGGACCTCGACGCCCTCGACGCCCGGCTGCGCGCCGGCCGGCCGGCGGGCGCGGCCGGCACCCGCTGAGCGGTCAGGCCAGCCACCCGGCGGTGGTCGCGGTGACCGTCCGGCCGTCGAGGTCGGCGAGCTTCATGCCGACGAACTGCCGGGCGGTGGTCGAGGTCTGCACCAGGCGCCGGGTCCAGGTCGGTCAGGGTGGCGACCACCGCCGCGGCGGCGTCCGCCGGGGACTGCGCCGCCGCGAACGCCCCGGCGCTGCGCTGCAGGTACGCCCGCAGCGCCGGCCCGTACCCGGCGGCGTCGACGGCGGCGTCCCGGTCGACGCCGACGTTGGTGACGAACTCGCTGGCCACCGCGCCCGGCTCGACCACGGTGACGGTGACCCCGACGGTGGCGGCCAGGGGCGCGAGGGACTCCATGAACCCCTCGACGGCGAACTTCGCCGCGCAGTACCGCCTCGTTGAACGGCTGCCCGACCACGCCGCCGACGCTGGAGACGGTGACCAACCGGCCCCGGGCGGCCCGCAGGTGCGGCAGCGCGGCCCGGCTGACGTGCAGCACCCCGAAGAAGTTGACCTCCATGACGGCCCGTACGTCGTCGATGGTCTCCTGTTCCAGGGTGCCGACGTGCCCGGTCGCCGGCGTTGTTGACCACCGCGTCGAGCCGGCCGTGCGCGTCGACCACGTCGGCCACGCAGGCGGTGACCGACGCCTGGTCGGTGACGTCGAGCCGGCGTACCTCCAGCAGGTCGGCGGCCCGGCGGCGTCGGCGGCGCGGCGCTAGCGCGTCGGCGCGCGACACGTCGCGCATGGTGGCCACAGTCCGCCAGCCGGCGCGGGCCGCGCCCACGGCGGTCTCCAGGCCGATGCCGGTGGACGTGCCGGTGATCAGTACGGTCGGTGCGCTCATGGTGTTTCCCGCTCTCGTCGCCGGATGACTCGCAGAGTCTCATCCTTCGAGCGCACGCGAAGGCAAATCGGGTCAGCCGGCCAGGTGTCGGCGGTGGATCCGGCTGACGTCCACCGGGCGGCCCGGGTCGACGTGGCGGGGGCCGTCCGGCTCGTCAGGGCGCAGCGGCACCAGGCAGTCGGTGATCGCGTCGATGATCCGGTCGGTGGCCCGTCGGGCCGCGCCGGGGGAGCCGGGTGGCACGTCGGCCAGGGCGACCGGGGCGCCGAAGTGCACCCGGATCACCGGGCGTCGCCGCACCGCGTGGGCGATGCCGCGCAGCATGCCCTGGGGTGCCCGGTAGGGGAGCACCTCGTGGGAGCCCCACTGGGCGACGGGGACGACCGGGGCGCCGCTGGCGAAGGCGAGCCGGGCGGCGCCGGTCTTGCCGCGTTCGGGCCACATGCCCGGGGCGAGGCCGATGCGCCCCTCCGGGTAGACCAGGACCACCGAGCCGCGGGCGACGGCCGCGGCGGCGGTGTCGAGGGCCTGGTGCACCGACGTGGTGCCCCGGTCGACGCGGATGTGCCCGGCCCGGCGCATCAGTGCGCCGAGCACCGGGGTCCGGAACAGGCCGCCGGTGGCCATGATCCTGGGGGCGATCCCGCGGGCCCGGCAGGCGGCGGCGAGCACCACCGGGTCGAACAGGCTGATGTGGTTGGCCGCCAGCACGAGCGGGCCGCGGCGCAGCTCGGCCGGCACGTCGCCGGTGACCTCGAGGTGGCCGAGCGCGCCGACGGCGGCCCGGGCCAGCAGTTGCGCGGCGCGCCACAGCAGCGGCGCCCGCCATCCGGTGGTGTCCATCAGTGCTGGATGGTCGCACGCGGGCGCGCGGCCCGGTGACCCGATCCCGGGTCGGGTGGCCGAGGTGATCAGGGTCATTGGTCCCGGGTCGGGTCGGGCCCTGCGGCCCTGCCGATTTCTCTACGACGAGCAGTAGTATTTACTACGTCTCGTAGTACGCATGGCTGGGGGTTCACAGGTGGACGCGTTGGACGTCGCCCGCTGGCAGTTCGGTGTCACCACCGTCTACCACTTTCTCTTCGTGCCGCTGACGATCGGCCTGTCGATCCTGGTGGCCATCCTCCAGACGATGTGGCACCGCACCGGCAACGAGCGCTACCTGAAACTCACCAAGTTCTACGGCAAGCTCTTCCTGATCAACTTCGCGATGGGCGTGGTCACCGGCATCGTGCAGGAGTTCCAGTTCGGCATGAACTGGAGCGACTACTCCCGCTTCGTCGGCGACATCTTCGGCGCCCCCCTGGCCATCGAGGCCCTGGTCGCGTTCTTCCTCGAATCCACCTTCATCGGCCTGTGGATCTTCGGCTGGGACCGGCTGCCCAAGCGGGCCCACCTGGCCAGCATCTGGGCCGCCGCCATCGGCACCAACCTGTCCGCGTACTTCATCCTCGCCGCGAACTCGTTCATGCAGAACCCCGTCGGCTACCGGATCAACCCCGACAGCGGGCGCGCCGAACTCACCGACTTCCCGGCCGTGCTCACCAACAAGGTCGCCCTGGTCACCTTCCCGCACACCCTCGCCGGCGCGTTCCTCGTCGCCGGCTCGCTGATCGTCGCCGTCGGCCTGTGGCACGTCATCCGCAACCGCGACAGCGCCGACACCGACGCCTACCGCTTCGCCACGAAGTTCGGCTCCTGGGTGGTGCTGGTCTCCTCGGCGCTGGTGCTGCTAACCGGCGACATCCAAGGCAAGATCATGACCGAGGTGCAGCCGATGAAGATGGCCGCCGCCGAGGGCCTCTACACCACCGAGAGCCCCGCCTCGTTCTCCGTGCTCACCGTCGGCAGCCTCGACGGCAGCCGCGAGGTCTTCGCCCTCAAGATCCCGTACCTGCTGTCGTTCCTCGGCACCGGCGACCCGAACGGCACCGTGCAGGGCATCAACGACCTGCAGGCCCAGTACGCCAGCCAGTACGGCGCCGGCAGCTACACCCCGATCATCCCGGTCACCTACTGGAGCTTCCGCTTCATGATCGGCTTCGGGTTGGCCGCCGCCGCGATCGCCCTGCTGGTGCTCTGGACCCAGCGCAAGGGCCGCACCCCCACCAGCAGGTGGCTGCTGCGCGCCGGCCTGGTCCTGCCGGCCCTGCCGCTGCTCGCGAACTCCTTCGGCTGGATCTTCACCGAGATGGGCCGCCAACCGTGGATCGTCTTCGGCGAGATGCTCACCCGCAACGGCGTGTCCCGCTCGGTGTCGCTGACCGAGGTGCTCACCTCCTTCACCGCCTTCACCCTGATCTACGCCGCCCTCGCCGTCGTCGAGTTCAAACTGCTGGTCCGCTACGCCCGCGCCGGCGTCCCCGACGTCGACCCCGCGCCCACCGACGACGACCGCGACGACGCCGACCGCCCGCTCGCCTTCGCCTACTGATCCCCGGAGCCCATCGTGGAACTGACCACCGTCTGGTTTCTCCTCGTCGCCGTGCTCTTCACCGGCTACTTCATCCTCGAAGGCTTCGACTTCGGCGTCGGCATGCTGCTGCCCGTGCTCGGCCGCGACGACCGGGAACGCCGCGTCCTGATCAACACCATCGGCCCGGTCTGGGACGGCAACGAGGTCTGGCTCATCACCGCCGGCGGTGCGATGTTCGCCGCCTTCCCCGAGTGGTACGCCACCCTCTTCTCCGGCTTCTACCTGCCGCTGCTGCTGATCCTGCTCGCGCTCATCGCCCGCGGCGTCGCCTTCGAATACCGGCACAAGCGCCCCGAGGCGTCCTGGAAGCGCCGCTGGGACACGGCGATCTTCGTCGGCTCGCTGCTGCCGGCCATCCTCTGGGGCGTCGCCTTCGCCAACATCCTGCGCGGCGTGCCGCTGACGGCCGACCACGAGTACGCCGGCGGCCTCGCCGACCTGCTCCACCCGTACGCCCTGCTCGGTGGCGTGACCACGGCCGCGCTCTTCCTCACCCACGGCGCGGTGTTCATCGCCCTCAAGACCACCGGCGACATCAGGGAACGGGCCGGCGCCCTCGCCGTGCGCCTCGGTGTCGGCACCGCCGTGGTGGCGGTGGCGTTCCTGGCCTGGACGCTGACCATCCGCTCCAGCACGGCCGCCGTCGTGCTCGCGGTCGGCGCGGCCCTCGCCCTGGTCGGTGGCCTGGCCGCCGCCCGGGTACGCCGGGAGGGCTGGGCGTTCACCGGCACCGCGGTGGCCATCGCCCTGGCCGTGGCGACCCTGTTCGCCGCGCTCTTCCCGAACGTCATGCCGTCCACCCTCGACGCCGCCGGCACGCTCACCGCGACGAACGCCGCCTCCACCCCCTACACCCTGAAGATCATGACCTGGGTGGCGGTGGTGTTCACCCCGATCGTGCTCGCCTATCAAGGTTGGACGTACTGGGTGTTCCGCAAGCGGATCGGGGTATTGAACATCCCGCAACACTGATGAGCCTGCGGGCGCGGGAAACGCGGGGCCGGTGCGAGGGGGTCGCACCGGCCCCGCGGGGTGTTCAGCCCTGCGCCAGCTCGGCGTCGGCGCGCCGGGTGAGCAGGGTCAGCACCCGGGCCGTGGCCGCCGCGTCCTCGGCGGGGATGTCCGCATAGAGCCGGGCGACGATGGCGCCGGTCGCGTCGGCGATCAGGCGGTGCCGCTCCCGCCCGAGGTCGGTGAAGGCCAGACCCGGCCCGTCGGCGGGCAGCGCTCGCAGCAGGCCGGCGTCGATCAGCTCGGCGAGGGTCGTGGCGACCGTCGACTCGTCGACCTTCAGGACGCCGGTCAGTCGCCGTACGAGCGCGGACCGGACGGCGGCCCCGCCCTCGGCGGCGACGGCGTTGAGCGCGAGGCTCTGGGCGAAGGTCAGCCCGATGCCGGTCAGTTCGCGTTCGAGGAGCGCCCGGGTCGCGTGGTGGGCCTGGCCGATGACCTGGCCGGACAGCGTGGTCGACATGGAGTCCTCCTGTGTTGGCGCAACCAATGTTGGCCGGACCAACATAGCAGGAATCGTGGGTCCGACCAACGAATCCTGGTAGGGTGCCACCATGGAACCCGGCACCCCCACCCGCCTCCGCACCACCCCCAGCTGGCTGCTCACCCAGACCGCCGCCCACGCCGCCCGCCTCGTCGCCGACGGCCTCAGCGCCCTCGACGCCCGCGGCTACCACTACCGACTCCTCGCCGCCCTCGACGAGCACGGCCCCGCCAGCCAGGCCGACCTCGGCCGTCGCTGCGGCATCGACCGCAGCGACGTCGTCGCCGTCCTCAACGACCTCACCGCCAGGAACCACGTGCGCCGCGACCCCGACCCCGCCGACCGCCGCCGCAACGTCATCACCCTCACCGACACCGGCCGCCGCGAACTGCACCGGATGGGGGAGACCCTCGACCGGGTCCAGGACACCCTGCTCGCCCCACTGTCCGCCGCCGACCGCGCCACCCTGACCCGGCTGCTCACCACCCTGCTCGACCACCACCGTGGCGGCCCCGTGACACGATGACCCGCGCCCGCCCGCCACCCGCGCCAGGGAGCCGACCGATGCGACACCACCGCGCCGCACTCGTCCACGCCACCCTCGCCACCCTCGGCCTGCTCACCATCGGCTGGCTGCTCGCCACCGGCACCACCCGCCCCTACTACGACCTCGACGGCGACCGCCCCGGCGCACCCACCCTCACCTGCGCCCCCGTCCTGGCCGCCCCGCACGGCAGCGCCGACACCTGGCCCGACGACAGGCACGAATACGCCACCGACGGCGGCACCCGCGTCGACCACGACTCCGCGGTCCGCACCACCGCCGCCTGCCAACAACTGCGCGGCCGAACCCTCGGCTGGGCACTGCTGCTGGCCATCCCCACCACAGTGCTCACCACCCTCGCCATCACCGGCAGACGCCGCACCGACCACTGACCCCGGACCACGCACGCACGGCTAGACCCCGGGGGAGCGGCCCGCTACGCGCCCCACCGGCCGGAGCCACGCGGAGCGGGCCGAATCACCCCCTCGGCCACCCCGGCCCGACGCAACTCCTGCAGCAGAATCCGGATCATCGTCCGCGCCATCAACGGCATCGCGCCGTCCTTGCAGTCCAGCCACAACCACGGCCCATCCGGATGCGGCTGCACCGCCGACACGAAGTTCGGGGTGTAGAACCTGCTCTCCGTGTCGGCGCTCTCCGCGGCCCGCCCCTCCTCATCGGTCAGGTATTCCTGACCGTCCCACCCGACCGACAGGAAACGCGTCGCGGCCACGGAGAGCGCCGCCGCCGCGGCCACCCCCTCCGCCGTCGCCACCTGCACCGAAAAGTCCTGGTGCCCCAGATAGCCGTACGCGTCCACCACCAGACCGAAGGCCGCCGGATCCACCCGCAGACCCACCGACGACGGGAACTCCAGCTCGATCGCCCGACGCATCAACCGCGCCCCGGCCCGATCCAGACGGTCCACGCACTCCACCGACCGCCGCCACAGCACATCCACGTCCCGCGGACCGACACCACCCTCGACCATGCCCGCAGCCTGCCAGCACTCACCGACAAGAATCAATGGACCCCACCGGCGTCACCGCGCCTCGCGCAACTCCGCCAACCGCGCCTCGATCTCCGCCAACTCCGCCCGCAACTTCTCCGCCTGCTGCTCCGCCTCCGCCCGCTCCGCACCCAGGATCTGCTCCACCGCCTCCTGCACACCCGGCACATCCACCAGCGCCACCATCCGCAACGCCTCCGCCGGCTTCACCACATACGGCTTCGCCAGCGCCTTCGCCCCCTGCTGCGCCGCCACCGTCCACTCACCATCCGCGTACGCCAACGTCACCGTCAGCCCCGCCGGGGTCTTCGGCTTCGCCGCCTTCACCGCCCGCTTCGCCGGCCTCGGCTCCACCTGCTGCTCCACCTTCGGCTCCTCCCGGCGCGGCTCGGGCACCCGAGGCGTGTCCAACACGAACTCCGGCTCCGGCGACACCTGCGCAGGCACCGCCGGCTCCGGCCTCGGCTCCGCCGCGCGCCGCCCCGCCCCCTTCGGCACGATCGCCACGTCGGCGGGGGAGAAGGGCAACTCGTCCCGACCGAACCGCACCACCACGAACTCCTCGGACTGCTCCGGATCGGTCAACTCCACCACCTGACCGACCTGCCCGGCCATCTGACCAGCCGCCGCCGTGAACACCACCCTCGGCTTGCGGCCCGCCGCCAACGCCTCCCGAATACCCTGCACCTCGTCACTGGACAAACCCTGGCCCGCCATCACAGCCCTCTTCCGTACACGTGTTTGATTGCAGCCTTGATACCAGGCAACTGCGACAAGCGGAAGATCAACCACCCAGCGCGCGCAACGCCGCGTCCGCGTGCTCGTTCATGCTCAACTCGCTGTGCACCACCGCCAACACCCGCCGATCCACGCCGATCACGAACGTCATCCGCCGCGTGCTCAACGCCCCCAACGGCAACCGCCGCCGCACCCCGAACGCCTCCGCCACCGCACCGTCGACATCCGACAACAACGGATAGTCGAACCCGTGCCGCCGCGAGAACTCCGCCTGCCGCTCCACCGGATCCCGACTGATCCCCACCCGCTGCGCACCCACCGCCGCGAACTCCGCCGCCAGATCCCGGAAATGACAACTCTCCGCCGTGCACCCCCGCGTCAACGCCGCCGGATAGAAGAACACCACCACCGGCCCCGCCGCCAGGAACTCCGACAACCGGCGCACCGCCCCCGTCTCGTCCGGCAACGCGAAATCCGCCACCACATCCCCGACGCCCACACCCACCGCGCACCTCCACCACTCGGACCCGACGCGCGGAGCCTAAGCGACCCGACCCCCGAGACCTAGGCCAACCGACCCCACACCGCCGCCACCTCGTCGGCCACCACCGCCGCCTGCGCCCGACCGGCCCGCGCAGCACCCGCCCGACGCGCCGGATCCAACACGTTACGACCGATCGCCCGCCGCGCCGCCCCGTCCGGCGTCACCACCGCCACCCGCGCCGACCGCCGCAACCCGGCCACCTGCGCCGCCAGCCGCGGCATCGGCCCGAACGCCGACGACACCGGCGCCAACACCACCACCGCCTCCGCCCCCTCGGCCAGATCCGCATTCACCGCCGACCGCACCCCACCGTCGACGAACCGACGACCCGCGATCGTCACCGGCGGCCACACCCCCGGCACCGCGCAACTCGCCCCCACCGCATCCACCAACGACACCCCACTGCCCGCGTCGAACACCACGAACTCACCCGACACCGCGTCCACCGCCGTCACCCGCAACCGCGCCGGCCACTCCCGCACCGGCAACCGCCCCTCGATCACCGCCCGCCGCGACGCCTCCGACGGCGTCCGCGCCGCACACGCCATCGCCCCCACCCGGGCCCGCGCCCGCACCGCATCCCGCCCACGCCCACCCGCCCACACCCACCGCGCCAGCACCCCCACCCCCAACCGCGCCGCCACCTCACCCCCCGCCGGACGCAACTGCGCCGCGTACAACCGCTCCACCGGCACCCCCGAACACACCTGCGCACCCACCACCGAACCCGCCGACGTCCCCACCACCAGATCCGCCCCGACCAGGTCCACCCCCCGCTCCACCAGACCCGCCAGCAGCCCCAACTCCCAGGCCACCCCGGTCACCCCGCCACCGCCCAACACCAACGCCCGCGTCATCCCCGAGCCACCCTTCCCACGATCGCACCCGTGCCGGTCACGGTAACGTCACCCGCACCACCAGGGCAGGGGAGAGGACATTGACCAACGTCACCATCGTCACCGGCGGCAGCCGCGGCATCGGCGCCGCCACCGCCCGCCGGCTCGCCGCCGCCGGCCACCACGTCGCCATCGGCTACCGCCACGACCACACCGCCGCCCAGGCCGTCCTCGCCGACCTGGACGCCACCGGCAACCACGGCATCGCCGTACCCGCCGACACCAGCGACCCCGACCAGGTCCGCCACCTCTTCGACGCCGCCGCCGACCTCGGCCCCCTCACCGGCCTGGTCAACAACGCCGGCATCACCAGCCCCATCGGACCCTTCACCGACCTGCGCCACGACGACCTGCGCCAGGTCGTCGACGTCAACCTCATCGGGTACGTCCTCTGCGCCCAACAAGCCGCCCGCCGGATGACCCACGGCGGCGCCATCGTCAACATCTCCTCCGCCGCCGCCACCCTCGGCAGCCCCGGCGAATACATCCACTACGCCGCCGTCAAGGCCGCCACCGACACGCTCACCCTCGGCCTGGCCAAGGAACTCGCCCCACACGGCATCCGGGTCAACGCCGTCGCCCCCGGCATCATCCGCACCGACATCCACACCCTCTCCGGCACACCCGACCGCGCCGACACCGCCGCCGCCCGCATCCCCCTCGGCCGCGCCGGAGAACCCGACGAGGTCGCCGCCGCCGTCACCTGGCTGCTCGGCCCCGACGCCTCCTACACCACCGGCGCCGTCCTGCGCGTCGCCGGCGGCCTCTGACCCCGGCGGGGGAGAGCACCCCGACCACGCGCAGGACGGCCAGTCAGTGCCAGTCGCTGATCCGCACGTCCCGCGGCTCCGGAGCACCCTCCCCGGTCTCCAGCAACCGCTTGAGACTCAGCAGGAAGACCGCCCACTTGGTGCTGCAGTGGTACATGAACTCCACCGGCTCACGCCAACCCTCGTGCGCGAACACCACGATCGTGAAGTCACCGTCCTGCCGCAGGTCCCACCGCACACCGGTGCCGACCCACTCCGGCGGCCCGTCCACCACCTCCCAACGCACCCGCCGCCCCGGCACCAGCTCCACGACCTTCATGTCGAACCCGCCCGCCGCGAACCGGAACTCCAGCACACCGCCCAGCTCGGTCACCCCGGACGTCTTCTCCGTCCACCAACCCGACAAACCGTCCACCGTGGTGAGCGCCTCGTACACCCGCTGCGGCGACGAGCGCGCGACGCCGATGCGATGCAAGATGTCTGCCATCTCCCGAACCCCCTCCTACTGATCCTGCTCGGTCCCCGCGTGCCTGCCCCGCTCGATCGACTCCGCGATCCGCCGGATCCGCCGCAGCCGGGCGTTCCACGCCGCACCCACGTCCGCCAGCTGCGCGACGGCGCGGGCCAGCTGCGCCTCGTCGACGCGGAACTGCCGCTCCCGTCCACTGGTGGTCGCGTGCACCAGACCCACCCGGTCCAGGACGACCAGGTGCTTCGCCACCGCCTGACGGGTCACCGGCAGCCGGTCACTCAGGCTCGTCGCCGTCCCACTGCCGTCGCTCAGCAGCAGGTCGAGCAGCCGCCGCCGGGTCGGGTCGCCGACCGCCGCCCACAGGTCGTCGTCCACCACCGTCACGCGGACGCGCCCGCCGCCACCGTCGCCGCGTACGCCGGCAGCCGGGGGAGGAAGTAGTCCCAACCGGTGACGTGCTCGGCGTACTCGGCGGCGACCTTCGCCTCCTCCCAGCCACGCTCCCGGAAGCCGCTCTCGGTCATCCGCAGCAGCGTCCCCGCCCCGTCCGGCCGCAGCTCGAAGACCACCAGCAGCGAGTTGCCCGGTGCGGCGGCCACGCCCTCGTCATGGGTCCAGCGGAAGGAGAACAGCTGCGGGGGAATCGCGTCGACCACGGTGAACTGCACCCACGTGCCACCGTGGGCACAGTCGCCGAACCCGATCCGGCCCGCACCACCCGGCTCCGCCGGGAACTCCGCCTCGTCCGGCCACCACTGGCGCAGGTGCTCCGGGCTGCTCACCACGTCGAAGACGACCTCGGGTGAGGCGTCGATGTGGATCTCCCGCTCGATCGTGCCGAATTCCATGGCGCCACCTTTCGCAACGTTTGGTTGCAGGTCAGGCTAGCGGGCCCGAGGGGGAGCGCGCAACCAATGGTTGCGCTATCCGCCAGTCCGGGTATCCACTGCGGAGCCGGTTTCCTCGCAGTGGCGAGCGATCCGATGCGCGCCGGCGTCATCAGATCCAAGGGTTACGATGATCTCGTTCTGCACCGGGGGGTTGGTAGCCTCGGGACATGTCGATCAATGTTCCGGCCGCCGCCACGGCTGACATGCGGTGACGCCGAACCTGCGTCGCTCGGTCCGGGCGATCCTGCTCGACGAGGACGACCGCATCCTGCTGTGCCGGTTCGTCTTCCCGCACCCCGTCGTGCCGGGCCAGGCGACCGGCGTGTGGGCGGCGCCGGGCGGCGGCATCGAACCCGGCGAGGACCCGCTCACCGCCCTGCGCCGCGAACTCCGCGAGGAGACCGGCCTGACGACCACCGCCGACCCACCGCACGTCTGGCACCAGGAAGTCATCGCCGCCGACCACGCGCCGGGCTTCGACGGCATCATCAACGACTACTTCCTCATCCGGGTGCACCACTTCCAGCCCCGCGGTGAACTGACCGACGACCAACTCGCCGCCGAGAACCTGGCCGCGTTCCGCTGGTGGCACCTCCCGGAGATCGTCAACTACGGCGGCCCCGACCTGTTCTCGCCCCGCGACCTCGCCACACCGCTGACCGCGCTGCTCACCACGGGCACGCCGGCCCAGCCGCTCCACCTCGGCCTCTAGCACCCGCCGGGGACCACCCGCGCCGAGGTCGATGCCGCGAGCGGGCTGACGGGCCACCGCCTGTGCCGACCGGACCGCTCGGCCCGTCGGCGGCTGCCTGCCATCCCTGCCGGTCGATGCGGCAGGCGCGATCCAGGGGAGAGGCCCGGCTGCTCACCAGTGCGCCAACGGGAACCGATCGCCCGGCCACGGCGGCCACGGCGGCAGCGACAAGAAAATGGCACGCCGCGGCCAGCCAGTCAACCGAAGGCTGTGTCCACCAACTGGGGTGCAGTGGCCGAGCCACGCGGACTGAAACCGCACCGGAACGGTGCGGCCCGATCTGACTCTGTGAGGAAGCCTGGGAGCGACACCGATCCCGTCGCATCGCGCGTTCCGGCAGCCCATCAAGCATCCAACCCGAGATTCGATAATGCACATTATGTAAAGTGAACCTGGTCGGGGCCCTCTCCCGGGACGGGTGGGGCCGCCCAGCGGCGCAGGTGCTCCTCGATCAGGTCCACCCGCTCACCCACCGGACCCGGCGGCACCACGACCAGCTCGTGGCCGTGCTCCCGGTAGACCTGCTCGTGCAGCCGGCCGAAGGCCAGCGCCTCGGCCACACCGATCCGCCGGGCCGCCGTGCGGGTGACGAAGCCCAACGGCTGGACGAGAAAGACCTGCCGCTGGTAGATGCCGTCACGACGGATCCGCGCCACCTCGGCGGCGAGCGCCGGCGTGACCGCGCGACCCTGATGACGCGCCAGGGCCAGGGTGCACAGCGGCGAACGGTCGTACACCTGCGGGCTGCCCGGCGGCTGCGCCCGCTGCCGGCGGGCCTGCTCCGCGACCACCAGGTCCAGGAAGTCGTCCCGTCGCCACGGCTCGTCGCAACCCGCGGCCTGGCGGTCGGCGATCACGTCCGTGGCGGCCTCCGCGACGACCTGCCGGCCGCGCCGCCGCAACTGCGCCAGGATGGTCGTCTTGCCCGCCCCGGGCGCTCCCGTCAGGACGTACCGCTGCACCCGCACCCCGCTCACGGTAGGCCGCTCCCCTTCCCCACCGTTGCCCGGACGCGAAAATCATGCATAATATCCCTTATGCATGACAAAACGGGCGAAATGCTCGGAACGCTGATCGAGGAGTTCCTGACGGCCCGGGCCACCCGCAAGCCCTCCCCCCACACCCTGGCCGCCTACCGGCGGGACCTCGTCGCCGTCGCACGGCTGGTCGCCGAGGACCGCGCACTCCCCCTCGACGCCGTGCCGGTCACCGCCCTCTCCCCCCGCGTCATGCGGTCGGCGTTCGCCTCGTTCGCCACTCCCCGCGCCGCAGCCTCCGTGCACCGCGCCTGGTCGACCTGGAACAGCTTCTTCACCTTCCTGGTCGCCGAGGGGGTCGTGCCGGGAAATCCGATGCCGGCGGTGGGCCGCCCTCGTACGCCACTCCCCCGCCCGAAGCCGCTGCGCGGTGAGGACACCCCCGAGCAGCTGCTCGCCGCGGTGGCCCGCGAGGACGGTCGGCAGCGCGACCCGTGGCCCGAGCGGGATGTGGCGGTGCTGGCGCTGGCGCTCTGCGCCGGGCTGCGCCTGTCCGAGCTGCTGGCGTTGCGGGTGTCGTCGCTGGGCGGGCGGGAGGGCGAGCGGCGGGTCGAGGTGGCCGGCAAGGGCGGTCGTCCGCGGGTGGTGCCGATCGAGGCGGGCCTGGACCGGGCGGTGCGGGACTATCTGGACAGTCGGGCGCGTCGGTTCGGGTCGCGCAGCGTCCGGCCGGATTCGGCGTTGCTGGTGGATCGGCGGGGTGAGCCGCTGCGCCGGGGTGGTCTGCAGTACCTGGTGGAGTCGTGTTACCGGCGGGCGGGCATCGGTGACCGGGTGCCGCGTGGTGCGCGGTTGCACGCGTTGCGGCACACGTTCGCCACGCGGTTGGCGGAGGACGGGGCGGGTGCGGCGGAGATCATGCGGTTGCTGGGTCATGCGTCGTTGGCGTCGTCGCAGACGTACATCGAGGTGACGGCGGGTCAGCAGCGGGCGGCGGTGGCGTCCAACCGCACGAATCGGGCGTTGGCGGGTCTGGTGGTGGAGCGGTCGGGGTGAGTGGCCGCGGGGTGCGTCGGGTGGGCCCTGGTGGAGGAGCCGCGCGGGCGCGGATCAGGTGATTCTGCCGGTGCGGGGTCGGGATCGGTCGGTCGGCTCCGACCTCACGGTGACGATCCACGTCTCACCACGGTTGTCACCGTCAAGGAGGAACATATGGTGCAGTTGTTGAGAGTCCAGAACTTCAATGTCTCGAGTGACGGAATCGGTGCCGGTGAGGACCAGACCCTTGAGCGGCCGTTCGGTCATGTGGAGCCCGAGCGGCTGTTCGCCTGGGCCGGTGCCACGGCGAGTTGGCCCATGCGCACCGATCCCGGGGGCAGCCGGGGTCTCGATGACTACCTGACGCGGGACTACGCCCGTGACATCGGTGCCGAGATCATGGGCCGCAACAAGTTCGGTCCGCAGCGCGGGCCGTGGCAGGACCATGAGTGGCGCGGCTGGTGGGGTGACGAGCCGCCGTTCCGCACTCCGGTGTTCGTGATGACCCACTACGGGCGCCCTTCGTTCACGCTGTCCGACACGACGTTCCATTTCGTCGGCGGCGATCCTGCCTCGGTCCTCGGACAGGCCCGGGAGGCGGCGCAGGGCAAGGACGTCCGGCTCGGCGGTGGGGTCACCACCATCCGGCAGTTCCTCGACGCCGATCTTGTCGACACCCTGCATGTGGCGGTTTCGCCGGTGCGGCTCGGGTCCGGGGTGCGTCTGTGGGAGTCACCCGATGAGTTGCTCGATCGGTTTCACCTGGAGGTGGTGCCCAGTCCGAGCGGGGTGACGCACCATCTGTTCTGGCGGAGGTGACCGGTTCTCGGGGCAGCCCTGGGGGGCTCTTGTGCCTTCCGGGGCTGCTCCGGGGCGGGCGTCGAGCTGCCTGTCGGGCTGCGGCAGCTGTGCGGTTGAGCTGGGGCGGGTGGTCGGTGGTTCAGCCGAGGTCGACGACGAGGGGCCGGTGGTCGGAGATGGTGGAGGGTGGGGTGTCGACGGCGGTGACGGGTGGGAGCCGGTCGAGGCCGTGGCGGTCGGCGAGGATGTGGTCGAGTTGCACGCGGGGTTGTCCGGCCGGGTAGGTGGGGCGTCGGCCGAGGGGTTGCCAGCGGGTGAGCAGCGCGGCGGGTGCGGCGGGGAGGTTGAGGTCGCCGAGGAGGATCCGGGGGGCGGGCAGGGTGCGCAGGGCCCGGACGACGCGGCGGAGTTGGAGGAGGTTCCAGCCGGGGACGAAGGACAGGTGGGTGGCGGCGACGGTGAGGGGGCCGTGTGGGGTGTCGAGGACGGCGGCGAGGACGACGCGGGGTTCGTCGCGCAGGAGGATGAGTCCGCCGTCGGGTCCGGGGATGTAGACGGGTGAGCGGACGGGGGCGGGGCGGAGGCGGGTGACCTGCCAGGTGCGTACGGGGTGGCGGCTGACGAGGCCGACGCCGTAGAGGGGTTCGCCGTGGCCGTCGTCGTCGTGGGTGAGGGGGCGGAACTGTTCGCCGGGGGTGCCGACGACGGCGGCGGCGAAGCGGTGTTCGGGGGCGTCGAGGGCGTGGGCGGCGATGGCGGTGAGGTCGAGGTTGCCGCTGCGGGTCTGGTCGCGGTCGACTTCCTGGAGGGCGAGGACGTCGGCGTCGAGGGCGGTGACGGCGGCGGCGAGCCGGTCGGGGTTGACGAGTCCGTCGGTGAGGGATCGTCCGTGCAGCAGGTTGAAGGTGGCCAGGCGCACCTGTTCACCCTACGTCGGCGTGGGAGGGTTGCTGGATGGTGAGGGCGTTGCTGTGTTCGGTGCTGGTGTTCGTGGCGGTGGGTTGGTTGGGGGTGTGGTTGCGGCGGCGGCGGGGTCGGTGAGGCTGGCCACAGGGGTTCTCGTGGGTGGTGGGGTGGTGGGAAGAATGGCCGCCCGTGGATCCTCTGTCGCTGGGCACTCTGTTGGCTGCGGCCGCCATGGCGGGTTGGGTGGACGCCGTGGTGGGTGGTGGTGGGTTGTTGTTGTTGCCGGCGTTGTTGGTGGCGGCGCCGGGGTTGCCGGTGGCGACGGCGTTGGGCACGAACAAGTTGGCGGCGATCTTCGGTACGTCGACGGCGGCGGTGACGTATGCGCGGCGGACGAAGGTGGACTGGGTGGTGGCGGGGCCGTCGGCGGGGTTGGCGGTGGTGACGGCGGGGTTGGGTGCGGCGTTGGCGGGGGCGGTGCCGGCGGGGGCGTACCGGCCGGTGGTGTTGGTGGTGTTGGTGGCGGTGGCGGTGTTGGTGTTGTGTCGGCCGCGGTTGGGGGTGGTGGCGCAGCCGGCGCGGCGGACCCGGGGGCGGGTGGTCGTGGCGGTGGCGGTGGCGGGGTTGGGTGTGGCCCTGTACGACGGGTTGATCGGGCCGGGGACGGGGACGTTCCTGGTGTTGGCGTTCACCGGGTTGGTGGGGGCGGATTTCGTGCACGGGTCGGCGATGGCGAAGGTGGTGAACGCCGGCACGAATTTGGGTGCGTTGGTGGTGTTCGGCGCGACGGGGCACGTGTGGTGGTTGCTGGGTGCGGGGATGGCGGTGTGCAACGTCGCCGGAGCCGCGCTGGGGGCGCGGATGGCGTTGCGGCGCGGCTCCGGCTTCGTGCGGGTGGTGTTGTTGGTGGTGGTGTTGGCGTTGGTGGCCAAGCTGGGTCATGACCAGTGGTTGGCCGGTTGAGTGGGTCGCCGGGTCAGGCGTGTCGGACGACGTCGTCGTAGTCGAGGCGGGGCAGTCGGGGGTACCAGGCGTCGGGGCCGGGCTTGCCGAGGTTGACCACGAGGAGGGATTTCCAGCCGTTGTCGGCGAAGAAGTCCTTGTCGACGCCGTGGGTGTCGAAGCCGGCCATGGGTCCGGCGGCGAGGCCGGCGGCGCGGACGGCGAGGAGCCAGTAGCCGATCTGCAGGGTGGCGTTGAAGCGGGCCATCTGTTCGCGGCCGGCGGGGTCGTCGGCGAGGCTGTCGCGCATCTGGGGGCGGATCGGGAAGACGTGTGGGATGTGGTCGTGGAAGTTGGTGTCGGCGGCGAGGACGGCGACGACGGGGGCGGCGGCGGTCTTGGCGCGGTTGCCTTCGGACATGTGGGTGAGGAGGCGTTCGCGGGGTTCGCCGTCGCGGATGTAGAGCACGCGCAGGGGTTGGGTGTTGGCGGCGGTGGGTGGGTATTTGGCGAGGTCGAAGATGGCGCGCAGTTGGTCGTCGGTGACGGGTTCGTCGGTGAAGGTGTTGGCGGTGCGGGCGTCGGTGAACAGTTGTGCCTGTGCGTCGGGGTGCAGGGTGATGGGGTTGTTCATGGGGGGCTCCTCAGGGGTGGGAGAGATGGCTCCATGAACGGTAGCAGCTAGCTTTTTAGAAGTGGCTTGCGCTGTCGGTGGGGCCCGTATCCTGGTGCCATGACGGTCGGGCCGGAAGTGGGGGGAACGCCGCGGGCGTGCGACGCGGGTCTCGCCCGGGCCTTCGCGTTCCTCGGCAAGCGGTGGAACGGGATCCTGCTGGGCACCCTGGCCCACGGTCCCGCCGGGTTCGCCGAGCTGACCCGCGCGCTGCCGGGCATCAGCGAGTCGGTGCTGTCCGACCGGCTCGGTGAGCTGTGCCGGGTGGGGCTGGTGTCGCGTACGGTGCGGGAGGGTCCCCCGCTGGGGGTCACCTACCAGCTGACCGAGCGGGGCGGGGCGCTGCTGCCGGCGTTGGACGCGCTCGCCCACTGGGCGCAGGAGAACCTGCCCGCTGCCGGGCCGCGCGGCGGCTGCTGACCGCGATGCCGGTACGCGCCGAACACGACCGCACCGTCCTGGCCGCGCTGCTGGCCCGGGATCCGGTACGCCACGCCTATCAGCTGGGTGACCTGGACGACTTCTTCTGGCCGTACACGTCGTGGTTCCGGCGCGGCGACCAGGTGGCGCTGCTCTATCACGGGGTGGAGCTGCCGACGCTGCTGGCGTTCGGCGGGCCGGCGGACCGCGCGGAGCTGGCGGCGCTGCTGGCCGAGCTGGCGCCGGTGCTGCCGGCGCGGTTGTGGGCGCACCTGTCCCCCGGCCTGTCCGCGGCGCTGACCGACCGGTTCGTGGTGACGGAGGCGGCCGACCACCATCGGATGGCGTTGACCGATCCGGCGCGGCTGGCCACGGTCGCGCCGGCGGGCGAGGTGCTGGGGCGTGCGGACCTGCCGGCGTTGCTGGCGCTCTACGCGGCCGCCTATCCGGGTAACTGGTTCGATCCGCGGATGCTCGACACCGGCCAGTACGTGGGTGTCCGCGACGGCGGGGAGCTGGTGGCGGTCGCCGGGGTGCACGTGTGGTCCCCCGCCTGGCGGGTGGCCGCCCTCGGCAACGTCACCACCCATCCCCGGGTACGCGGGCGGGGCCTGGCCTCGGCCGCGGTGGCGGCGCTGTGCGGCCGGCTGCGCGACGGCGTCGACCATGTCGCCCTGAACGTGCGGGCGGACAACCTCGCCGCGGTGCGGCTGTACGAGCGGTTGGGCTTCACCCGGGTCGAGGGCTTCGTGGAGTGCGGGCTCCGGTTCCGTGCGTGACCGGCGCGGCTGCCCGGCGTGCCCGGCCCAGCCGCCAGGTGAGGTGGTCAGTGGTGGCGGCTGGGTGAGTCGAACCGGCCGGCGCGGATCTCCCGCAGGGCCTTGCGGCGGGTGTCGCCGCGCAGCGTGTCGACGTAGAGGCGCCCGTGCAGGTGGTCGGTCTCGTGCTGCAGGGCGCGGGCCAGGAAGCCGCTGCCGGAGATGGTCAGCGGCTGGCCGTGCTGGTCGACGCCGTGGGCGGTGGCGTGCATGGCCCGGGACGTCGGGAAGTACAGGCCGGGGATGGACAGGCAGCCCTCGTCGTCGTCCTGGAGTTCCTCGGACAGCTCCAGGGTCGGGTTGACCAGGTGGCCGCGGTGGCCGTCGGCGTCGTAGACGAACACCTGGGCGTTGACGCCGATCTGCGGGGCGGCCACGCCGGCGCGGCCGGGCGCGCCGAGCAGCGTGTCCATCAGGTCCGTCACCAGGGCGCGCAGGTCGGCGTCGAAGCTGGTCACCGGCTCGCAGGGGGTGCGCAGCACGGGGTCGCCGATGATCCGGATGGGGCGCATGGTCATGCCGGAAGGCTATCGGTCGGAGGCGCTGCGGGTGTTCCCGCCCGTCGTGTCGCGGTCACGCAGGAGCACCTCGACGCCGTCGAGGATGCGTGCGAGGCCGAAGGCGAAGGCGCGGTCGGGGTCGGTGGCGGCCTGGTACTCCTGCCCGGCGGCGGTGCCGACCCGGGCGGCGAGGGGGAACCGCCGCGGGTCGAGGACCGTGTCCAGGTAGGGGGCGTGGGCCTGCCACCACTGTTCGTCGGTCATGCCGGTGCGTGCGGCGGCCTGGGCGGCCTCGACGGCGCCGCGTACCGCGCCGTGCACGTAGCCGGTGACGAGGGTGACGACGGCGTCCATCTCGAGGTCGGTCAGGCCGATGCCGTCGACGGCGCGCAGTTCGTACTCGTACTTGGCGGTGACCTGGGGGCCCAGCGGTGGGCGGGTGGTGGCGACCTGCAGCAGCCACGGGTGGCGCAGGTAGAGCGCGAAGTTCTCCCGGGCGATCTGGGTGAGCCGGCCGCGCCAGCCGCCGGGCACGTCGTCGGGGCGGGCGGTCTCGCCGTACACGGTGTCGAGCATGACGTCGAGCAGTTCGCCCTTGCCGGGCACGTGGGTGTAGAGCGACATGGTGCCCACGCCGAGGCGTTCGGCGACGCGGCGCATGGACAGCGCGGCGAGGCCTTCGGCGTCGGCGACCTCGATGGCGGCGCGCACGATCCGTTCCACGCCGAGGTCGCCGCCGCGGCGGCTGGGCTTGTCCCGGGTACGCCAGAGCAGGGCGAGGCTGCGGGCCGGGTCGCCGGTGCCGCTGTACTCGATGGTCACTCGCCGACTGTACCGTCGCCCGTACGGCGTACGGCCAGGCCGGTGTCGGTGATCCGGGCGCGCAGCGGCCGGCGACGCAACGCGGCCAGCACGGCGTACAGCTCGTCGGCGAGGGGCACCGGCAGCTCGGCGTCGAGCTGCCGCATCGCAGCGGTGGTGGCCGCCCACTCGGCCTCGATCACCGGCAGCAGCGCGGACGCCCGGTCGGTGAGGGTGACCACCCGCTGCCGGGCGTCCCGGCCGGGCGCGACGTCGACCAGTCCGGCGCGGCGCATCTGCGCGACGGTCTGGCTGGCCGCGGAGTGGGTGACCCCGACCCGGGCCGCCAGGTCGCGGATCGGCAGCGGCCCGTCGGCGACCAGCACCCGCACCAGCGGCGAGAAGCGGGGCCGGTAGTCGGTGCGGCCGAGGTCGGCGTAGACGGCGGCCACGTCGCCGTCGAGCAGGTCGAGGACGTGGCGCAGCAGGGTGCCCAACGCCGCGCGGTCGGGTGGTCCGGTCACACCCGCTAATGTAACAGCACTGTTGCATCTGACGGCGGGGAGGAACACCGGGATGTATCCACCGATCGAGCCGTACGACCACGGGCTGCTCAACGTCGGCGACGGGCAGCGCGTGTACTGGGAGACCTGTGGCAACCCCGACGGCCGGCCCGCGCTGGTGGTGCACGGCGGCCCCGGCTCCGGCGCCACCCCCGGCTGGCGTCGCGTGTTCGACCCGACCGCCTACCGGGTCGTCCTGTTCGACCAGCGTGGCTGTGGGCGCAGCACCCCGTCGGCCGCGGACCCGGCCGTGGACCTGGCCACGAACACCACCGCGCACCTGCTGGCCGACATGGAGCTGCTGCGCGCGCACCTGGGCATCGACCGGTGGCTGCTGCACGGCGCGTCCTGGGGGTCGTCGCTGGCCCTGGCCTACGCCCAGCGGCACCCGCGGCGGGTCACCGCGCTGATGCTGTTCAGCGTCGTCGCCAACACCGACCGGGAGATCGAGTGGGTGACCCGGGACATGGGCCGGGTCTTCCCCGCCGAGTGGGCCCGGTTCCGCGCCGGGGTGCCCGAGGCCGACCGCGACGGTGACCTCTGCGCCGCGTACGCCCGGCTGCTGAACGACCCGGACCCGCGGGTGCGGGAGCGGGCGGCCCGGGACTGGTGCGACTGGGAGGACGTGCACGTCTCCCTCGCCGGCGGGCACCGGCCCAGTCCGCGCTTCGCCGACCCGGTGTTCCGGTACGGGTTCGCCCGGTTGGTCACCCACTACTTCGCCCACCGGGGGTTCCTGCCCGACGGTCAGCTGCTGCGCGACGCCGGGAAGCTCGCCGGCATCCCCGGCGTGCTGGTGCAGGGCCGCCTCGACGTCAGCGGTCCACCGGACATCGCCTGGCGGCTCGTGCAGGGCTGGCCGGACGCCCGGCTGGAGATCGTGGACAGCGGCGGCCACGGCACCGGCAACGGCATGACCGAGCGGGTCGTGGCGGCACTGGACGCGTTCGCCCGGCCCTGACCCGCCTCACCGCCGTGCCGCGTCGCGCCAGGCGCGCGGCGAGCACCCGTACGCGGCGCGGAACGCCCGGCTGAAGTGCGCCTTGTCGGCGAAGCCCCAGCGGGCGGCGACGGCCTGCACCGGCTGCCCGGCCAGCAGCGGGTCGGCCAGGTCGCGGCGGCAGCGCTCCAGCCGGCGGGACCGGATGGTGGCGGCCACGGTCAGTTCGCCGTCGGCGAAGAGCCGGTGCAGGGAGCGCAGCGACAGGTGGTGCGCGGCGGCCACCGCCGCGGGGGTGAGCGCCGGGTCGCCGAGGTGCCGGTCGATGAACGCGTCGACGCGGGCGCGCAGGGCGTTCTGGCGTACCTCGACCGGCAGGTCGCCGGTGCGGTCGAGGTGCTGCGCGAGGGTCGCCGACACCAGGTCCAGCGTCACCCGCGCCAGCAGCGGCGCGTCGGTGGGGGCGAACTGTTCGGGGTGCTGGGCGATGCGGCGCACGTGCTGGGCCAGCAGCGCGCCCATCCCCTCGTCGGCGCGCAGCCGCGCGGCGAGCAGTTGGCGGACCCGGTCCGGCGGCAGGGGCAGCTCGTGGTGCGGGATCTGCACCGTGACGTTGTCCAACGGCTCGGGCCCGGTCGACCGGTGGCTGGCCACGTGCGCGCGGGAGGCGTCCAGGAAAGTGAACTCCGACGGGCGGCTCAGCTGCACCTCCTGCCGGTCCTGGACCAGCTCGCTGCGCCCGGCCTCGGGCAGCGCCAACTGGTAGACGTCCGCCTCGTACCGGCGGACCAGGGTGGGCGGCCGGACGGTGTCCAGCGAGGGGTAGCGCAGCGCGGTCAGGGTGATCCGGCCCAGGTCGACGACCCGGGCGTGGGCGCGGAAGTCGTGCAGGTGGGGACTGCTGATGTGCGCGGCCGCGGTCTCCTGCGCGACCAGCGCGTGCCAGAACTCGAACCGGTCCGCCGCCGGCAGCGGCGCGGTGTCGACGACCTGATTCGGCAGCATCCCCGTCTCGCCTCCACCCCCGTCATGATCAATCCATTGTGGCAGGTGACGGTGGGGTCGGCGCGGTCAGCCGGCGGCGAGCAGCGCGCGCAGCGGGGCGGCCTTGGCGGCGGCCTCGGCGACCTCGGCGTCCGGGTCGCTGTCCCAGGTGATGCCGCCGCCGGCCCACACGTGCAGTCGCTGCGTGTCGGCCGCGGCGGTGCGGATGGTCAGGCCCAGGTCGACCCGGCCGGGCGCGACCCAACCGAGCGCGCCCATGCCGGCGCCCCGCCCGACCGGTTCCAGGGTCGCGATCTCGTGCAGCGCGGCGCGCTTCGGCGCACCGGTGACCGACCCGCCGGGGCAGACCGCCCGCAGCAGATCGGCCAGGCCCAGACCGTCCCCGGCCGCCGCGGACACCGTCGACTCCGCCTGCCACAGGTCGCACCACCGGCGTACGGCGAACAGCTCGTCCACCCGCACCGTTCCGGTGCGGGCGACGCGGGCCAGGTCGTTGCGTTCCAGGTCGACGATCATGACGTGTTCGGCGCGTTCCTTGGTGGAGGCGAGCAGCTCGCGCCGCCCGGCGGGGGTCGCCGGGCGGGTGCCCTTGATCGGCCGGGTGACCAGGCGGCCGTCGGTGACCTCGACGAGGGTCTCCGGGGAGGCGCAGCCGATCGCCCAGCCGGCTCCGGTGAGGGTGCCGCCGTAGCGGGCCCCGGGCAGGGCGCCGAGGCGCGCGAGGGCCGGGCGGGGTCGCCCCGGTACGCGGCGGCGGCGTGCCCGACGACGTTGACCTGGTAGACGTCGCCGCGGCCGATCGCGGCGCGGACCGCCTCGACGGCCTCGGCGTGCCGTCGGGGGTCCAGCTGTCCCGCCAGTCCCCCAGCCACCAGCCGGGATCACGACCGGCCGGCTGCGGGGCGGTGGCCGCGTCGGCGTGGCCGTGGACGACGACCACCAGGTCGGGCAGCGCGGGCACCGGGCTGGCGGCGCCGGGCGGTGCGCCGGCGGCCAGGGCCCCGGCGGCGGCGGAGACGTAGAGGGCCGCGCCGCAGACGCCGTCGGGGTCGTGCCGGCCCGGGCGGCCCAGGTCGGTCACGTCGACACCGTGCGTGAGCAGGAATTCCTGGGCGAGGGCGGCGGGGTCGCCGCCGTCGGTGGTCCACCACTGCAGCCGGGCGCGTTCGACGAGCCGGCCGCGGCAGCGCGCCGGCGCGGCGGGCATCACCGCCATCCGGCGTGGGAGCGCTTCCACGCCGTGTGGCCCATTCTCCCTCATCCGTTCAGTGGATTTCCGGTGAACATGACCGATGCCTGCTCGATACCGCGCGGTTCCGCTTGGTACTGTGCGTCACTGGTCATGTGAACCATGACACAGTGCCCCCACAGTCCGGAGAACCCGATGTGCCAGCACCAACCCACCTGCCCCTCCGCCGAGGCGACCGACCGCGAAGCCGCCCGCGTCATCGCCTGCTTCCGTGAGCAGGGCTGGAGCCTGCTCTGCAACGGTGTCATCATCTTCGAGGACACCGGTGAACTCCTCCCCGACGGCAGCACCATCGCCCCGCACCGCGGCCCCGCCCGACACGCCCTGGTCGCCTGACGCGATCACGCAGCGTGCCCGGCACGTCGACCCAGGCTAGTCCCCCCGGCGGGGACCACCCTCCCCAGGTCGACGACCGGCCGGGGCGGCACACGACCGCCCCGGCATGACGCCTCAGCTCTCGAACGCCTCCGGCGCCGGACACGAGCACACCAGGTTCCGGTCACCGTACGCGCCGTCGATGCGCCGCACCGGCGGCCAGTACTTCCCCGCCCGGTCCGTGCCGCCCGGGTAGGCGCCCACCGACCGCGGGTACGGGTGCGGCCACTCGTCGGCCACCACCATCGCCGCCGTGTGCGGGGCGTTCGCCAGGGGGTTGTCCCCGGCCGGCCACTCACCGGAGCCCACCTTGTCGATCTCCGCCCGGATCGCGATCATCGCGTCGCAGAACCGGTCCAGCTCGGCCAGGTCCTCACTCTCGGTCGGCTCCACCATCAGCGTGCCGGCCACCGGGAACGACATCGTCGGCGCGTGGAAGCCGTAGTCGATCAGCCGCTTCGCCACGTCGTCCACGCTCACCCCGGTCGCCTTCGTCAACGGCCGCAGGTCGAGGATGCACTCGTGCGCCACCAGGCCCTTGTTGCCGGCGTACAGCACCGGGAAGTGCCCGCGCAGCCGCACCGCCACGTAGTTCGCCGCGAGGACCGCCACCCCGGTCGCCCGGACCAGCCCCGGCGCCCCCATCATCCGCAGGTACGCCCACGGGATCGGCAGGATCCCCGCCGACCCGTGGTTCGCCGCGGAGATCGCCGGCCGCTCGTCGGCGTGCGCCGCCAGGGGATCCCCCGGCAGGTACGGCGCCAGGTGCGCCCGCACCGCCACCGGACCCACCCCCGGCCCGCCACCCCCGTGCGGGATGCAGAACGTCTTGTGCAGGTTCAGGTGCGACACGTCCGCCCCGAACTTCCCCGGCTTCGCGAACCCGACCAGGGCGTTCAGGTTCGCCCCGTCGACGTACACCTGGCCGCCGGCGTCGTGGACCTTCGCGCACAGCGACGCGATGCCCGTCTCGTACACCCCGTGCGTCGACGGGTACGTCACCATGATCGCCGCGAGCGCGTCCCGATGCTTGTCGATCTTCGCGTCGAGGTCGACCAGGTCGACGTTGCCGTCGGCGTCGCACGCCACCACCACGACCCGCATGCCCGCCATCACCGCCGACGCCGCGTTCGTGCCGTGCGCCGACGACGGGATCAGGCACACGTCCCGGTGCCCCTCACCCCGCCCCTTGTGGTACGCGCGGATGGCCAGCAGCCCGGCCAGCTCACCCTGCGAACCGGCGTTCGGCTGCACGCTGACCGCGTCGTAGCCGGTCACCTCCGCCAGCCACCCCTCCAGCTGGGCGATCAGCTCCCGGTACCCGGCGGTCTGCGCCGCCGGCGCGAACGGGTGCAGGTGCGCGAACTCCGGCCAGCTGACCGGCTCCATCTCCGTCGTCGCGTTGAGCTTCATGGTGCACGACCCGAGCGGGATCATGCCCCGGTCCAAGGCGTAGTCGAAGTCCGACAGCCGCCGCAGGTAACGCAGCATCGCCGTCTCCGAGTGGTGGGTGCGGAACACCGGGTGGGTGAGGAAGTCCGACGTGCGGTGGAACTCGACCGGCAGCGCCGCGTCCACGTCACCGTCGACGCCGTCGACCCCGAACGCCGCCCACACCGACCGCAGGTGCGCCACCGTGGTGGTCTCGTCGCAGGACACCCCGACCCGGTCCGCGTCGACCAGCCGCAGGTTCACGTTCCGCGCCGCGGCGGCGGCCACCACGTCGGCGGCCCGACCCGGCACGACCGCGGTCACGGTGTCGAAGAACGCCACGTCCGCGACCTGCACGCCCCCGGCGCGCAGCCCGGCCGCGAGCCGCGCCGCCATGCCATGGGTACGCCGGGCGATGCCGCGCAGCCCGTCCGGCCCGTGGTAGACGGCGTACATGCCGGCCATCACCGCCAGGAGCACCTGCGCGGTGCAGATGTTGCTGGTCGCCTTCTCCCGCCGGATGTGCTGCTCCCGGGTCTGCAACGCCAGCCGGTACGCCGGGTCACCGGCCGCGTCCTTCGACACCCCCACCAGCCGGCCCGGCAGCATCCGCTCCAGGCCCGACCGCACCGCCAGGTAACCGGCGTGCGGCCCACCGAACCCCATCGGTACGCCGAACCGCTGGGTGGTGCCGGCGGCGATGTCGGCGCCGATCTCGCCGGGCGGACGCAGCAGCGTCAACGCCAGCAGGTCCGCCGCGACGGTGACCAGCGCCCCCGCCGCGTGCGCCGCCTCGACCAGCGCCGCGTGGTCCCGCACCGCCCCCGACGCGCCCGGGTACTGCAGGTGCAGGCCGAAGAACTCGGCCGGCAGCTCGTCGCGCTCCACGTCGAGAACCCGCACGTCGATGCCGAGCGGCTCCGCCCGGCTGGTGATCACCGCGATGGTCTGCGGCAGCGTGTCCGCGTCGACGACGTACACCGGGCTCTTGCTCCTGCCGGCGCGGCGGGCGAGGGTCATCGCCTCGGCCGCGGCGGTGCCCTCGTCGAGCATCGACGCGTTCGCGGTGGCCAGCCCCGTCAGGTCGGTCACCATGGTCTGGAAGTTCAGCAGCGCCTCCAGCCGGCCCTGGCTGATCTCCGGCTGGTACGGCGTGTACGCGGTGTACCAGGCGGGGTTCTCCAGCACGTTGCGGCGGATCACCGCCGGGGTGTAGGTGCCGTGGTAGCCCAGGCCGATCATCGACACGGCGACCGTGTTGCGGGCCGCCAGGGCGCGCAGCTCCGCGATGGCGTCGTGCTCGCTGGCCGGGGCGGGCAGATCGAGGGTGCCGTGCCAGCGGATCACCTCGGGGATCGCCGCGTCCATCAGCTCGTCGACCGAGCTGTAGCCGACGGCCTCGAGCATCCGACGCTCGTCGTCCGGGTCGGGGCCGATGTGCCGGTCGGCGAACTGCGCTGTGGTCATGGGGGCGCTCCTGCGGGCGAGGTCGACAAGTCGGCCTCCCCCTGAGTCACGCCCGGAGGCGCTCCACAGTGCCTGCCCACGTGGTCCTTCTGCCTGAGAGGTTCCGGGGAGGAAGCTGCCCCTTCGGCGCCGCCCCGTCACTGTCGGGCGGTCTCTCCCACGTGGGTGGTACCGGCATGGTCAACGCTACCAGCGCCCCGGTCTCCGCCGGATGTCGTCCCCCGGCGCGCTCGGCGGCAACGGGGAATCCCGCAGGACGCAGTCCGGTTGGACGCACCCGTGCGGTCAGCTCGCCATGGGTACCTCTCGAGGGTCCTGGGCTCAGCAGCTGACCGCGCTTCGCGAGTACAACCACCTCGACGCCCGTAGGCGCGCCTCGTTCTTCCCGACCTCGGCCCCCGCCACACGCTGCAGACCTCCACCAAGCCGCAGGGCCACAGCCAACAGATCCTCCCAGCGAGGGCACGCTAACCGCGACCGGCCGGAACACCCGCCGCCACCGGCCGGATCGGTGCCAGGCCCGTCACCCGGTCGGCGAGGTCGGGCAGTACCGCACCCAACGGTCGGTCCACCGTCACGGCCGCGTACCCGTCGCCACGGGTCGGCCCCTGGTTCACGATCCCGACCGGAATGCCGAGTTTCGCCGCCCGGATGACGAACCGGCGACCCGACATCACCGTCAACGACGACCCCAGCACCAGCAGCGCCCGCGCCTGCTCCACCAGCGCGAAACAGTCCGCCACCCGCGCCGCCGGCACCGTCTCACCGAAGAACACCACGTCCGGTTTCAGCATGCCCGTGCCGCAGAACGCGCAGTCCACCGTGCGGAACCCGGCCACCGCCGCGTCGGGCAGCTCCACGTCACCGTCCGGGTTCACCGCGGCGACGTCGGCGTCGAAACCCGGGTTGGCCTCCCGCAGCCGCCGGTCCAGCTCCTCCCGGGAGGTCAGGTTCCCGCAGTCCAGGCAGACCACCTCGTCGAGCCGGCCGTGCAACTCGACCACCGCGCCGCTGCCCGCCGCCTGGTGCAGACCGTCGACGTTCTGCGTGATCACCCCGGTGACCAGTCCCGCGGTCTCGAGCCGGGCCACCGCCCGGTGCCCGTCGTTCGGGGCCGCCCGGGCGATCATGCGCCACCCCAGGTGGCTGCGCGCCCAGTAGCGGCGCCGGGCGTCCGCGTCGCGGGTGAACGCCTGGAACGTCATCGGGGTGTGCCGGCGGGCGACGCCACTGGGGCCCCGGTAGTCCGGGATCCCCGACTCGGTGGACAACCCGGCCCCGCTGAGCACCACCACGCCACCCGGGGCCACCAGGTCGGTCAACGCGTCGAAGGTGTCCGTCACCCGTCCATGCTGCCTCGCCGCGACCCGATCGGCGACCGTCCGCCGTACCCGTGACGCCGCTCACCCGGGCCGTGACGCCGCGCCAGCGCGGTCACCCCGCGTCGCGGCCGACGGTGCGACACCGGGCGGGAAGCCGCCGCGCACCCCTGACCGGGGTGCGGGAAAGCGCGGTCGGCGGCGCGGCGGACGCCCGACGGTTAGGTTGGGCCCATGCGAGTCGTCATCGCCGGAGGCCACGGCAAGATCGCGAAACTGCTGGAGCGGGAACTCGCCGGACGCGGCGACACCGCCGTCGGCCTCATCCGCAACCCCGACCACGCGGCGGCCCTGCGCGCCGCCGGCGCCGAGCCGGTCGTGGTCGACCTGGAACACACCGACGTCCACACCCTCGCCGGGCACCTCACCGACGCCGACGCGGTCGTCTTCGCCGCCGGCGCCGGACCCGGCAGCGGCGCCGACCGCAAGGACACCGTCGACCGGGCCGCCGCGGTGCTGCTCGCCGACGCCGCCCAGACCGCCGGTGTACGCCGCTACCTGCTGGTCTCCTCCATGGGCGTCGACACCCCACCCGCCGCCGGCACCGACGAGGTGTGGGCGGCGTACCTGCGGGCGAAGAAAGCCGCCGAGGACGAGATCACCGGCCGGGACCTCGACGTCACCGTGCTGCGCCCCGGCCGGCTCACCGACGACGAACCCGTCGGACGGGTGGAACTCGCCCGCCACGTCACCCCGGGCGCGGTCACCCGCGCCGACGTGGCCCGGGTGCTCCTCGCGCTCCTCTACGACCCCGCCACGGCCGGACTGACCCTGGAACTCGTCGGCGGGGAAACCCCCATCGCCGACGCGATCACCGCCCTGCACTGACCGGTGAGGGGTGACCGGCCCCGACGGACCGGCCACCCCTCACCGCTCACCGCTGCTGGTGCCGGGCCAACGCCACCTGCGGACCCCCACCACCGACCGCCGCGCCGGTGACCTCCGACGCGATCCGGTCCATCGTCCGCGCCAACTGCTCACTGCCGTCGTCGAGGTGCCGGGCCGCCGCCCGCATGTGCGAGATCATCATCTCGCCGAAGATCCGCAGCGCCTCCCGCGTCGCCACCGACTCGTCGAAACCGGCGCCCGCGCTGCTGCGGTACTCCTGCACCGCCCGCTCGGCCTCCAGCTTCGCCTCCTCCTCCGCCGCCCGCATGTAGCTCTCGTACTGCACCCGGGCGTACTCGGCGACCCGCCGGGCGTAGTCGTGGGCCTGCGCGATGATCTGCTCGGCCTCCCGCTGCGCCGCCGACAACAGATTCACCTCCTTCGCCGCCGGCAGACCCGACGCCGACCCCGCCGACGGAATGACCCCGTGCCGGTGCAACTCCACCCGGTCGGTCAACCGCTCGTTCTCCGCCCGCAGGTGCGAGATCTGCGCCGACAACAGGTCCAACTCGTCGGCCACCTGCACCCGGAACCGGTCCACGTCGTTCGGGTCGTACCCACGACGCGTGAACGACGTGCCACCGAACTCCCACCGACGCACCCGGTCCGCGGTCATTCGCACCTGCACACCGCCGGACACCTGCATCCCGTCGTACCTGCTGATCGGCGTCGCGCTCACCGCACACCTCCGGAATCGTCGGCCGCCGCCGCCCGCTGCACCGCGGTGCGCCACGCCGGCCCGTACCAGTGCTTCCCCAGCCCCTCGTGGTGCACCTGACCCACGTGGTAACCAGCCTGCGACAACGCCGACAGGGAATGCCCCACCATCTCGTCCGAACCACACACGTACACGTGCCGCGACCGCCAGTCCCCGTCGGCCAGCGCCCGGTCCACCGGATGCGTGAACTCACCCGGCCGCCGGAGATCCGCCCCCACCACGTACGTCACCGACAACCACGGCGACGACGACGCCAACTTGTCGATCGACTCCGTGTCATAGAACTCGCTGCGCGACCGCGCCCCCACGTACAGATCCACCTTGCGTCGCGCGCCCTCCGCCGCGACCTGCTCCACCAACGCCTTCACCGGCGCCCAACCGGTGCCGCCGGCCAGCAGCAGCAGATCCGCCGACCCCGCCGACCACAACGTCAACCGGTCCCCCACCGGCGCCGACAAGCTGATCTGATCCCCCACCGCAGACCCGTACACCAGCCGCGACGACACCGCACCCCCCGGCGCCGCCCGCACGTGTAACTCGATCGTGCCGTCCGCCCGCGGCGCGTTCGCCGGCGAGTAGTACCGCCACGCCCGCACCGCCGGATGCGACACCCCGATCGACTGACCCGGCGTGAACGGCAACAGGTACTGCGGACGCACCGTCAGCACCGCCACGTCGAACGCCCGCCGCTCATGCCCGACGATCTCCGCCACCCACCACGGCGGATTCACCGCCTCCGCCGCCTGCGCCGCCTCCGTCATCACCTGCGCGATCAGCCCGTACGCCGCCGCCCAGTCCTGCGCCAGCTCATCCGTCCACGCCTCGCCCAGGAAATGCTGCAACGTCGCCAGCAGCGCCTCACCGACCGCCGGGTAGTGCTCCGCCCGCACCGCGAACTTGCGGTGATCGGCGCCCAGGTCCTTCAGGAAACCCGTCAACCGGTCCACCTGGTCCACGTGGGACACGATGTGCCCCAACGCGCCGACCAGCCGGTCCCGCTGCCCCGCCATGTTCGTCGGGAACATCTGCCGGGTCTCCGGATGAGCCAGGAACAACGTCGAATAGAAGTAGAGCGGCACCTGGTCGCCGTGCGCGGCGACCAGGGACCAGCTCTGCTTGAGCCGTGCCGCGTCCACGGTCAGGCGCCCGACCCGGTCCCGGAGGCCACCACCTGGTCCTGCACCTGCCCCAGCACCACCCGGACATGGTCGATGACATCCGCCGGCACACCCAGCTCCGCCAGCGTCGCCGTCAGGTGCCCACCCACCATGACGTAGTGCTCCACCGGAATCCGCAGCGGCTGGTGCGCCTCCGCCAGACCCCGCCCCGCGTACTCGTCCGGCCCGCCCAGCACCACCGTCATCATCAACGCCAGGTGCCGACGCTGCTCGGCCATGTTCACGTCCGTGAAGTAGCCGGCCAGCTCCGGATCCGCCAGCACCTTGTCGTAGAACACCTCGACCGCCGCCTTCACCGAGGCGGCGCCACCGATGCGCTCGTAGTGGGAGACGGGAGCGGTGTCTTGCGTGACCGTCACAGTTGTTCCTTCCGGTGAGGGGTCACCGCGGCACGCGCCGCGGCGGGCAGCCGGCGTGGGTCACCCGGGGTGCTGTGACAATCCACGCGACAGCGACCGTGTCGGACCATAGCGTGCCGCGCCGCCCCGGTCACGGCCCCCCTATCGGAATCCCGACAACCATCCACCACGGAAAGTGACCCTCGCGGTCACCCGCAGCGCGCCGGCCCGTCACCCACCGTGTCAACGGCCGACCGCCACACGCGTGACACCCACCCCCGCCACCGTCCCCCACCCGCCCCGCGCCCGCCCGGCCATCGCCGCCACCACCACCGACGACACCCGATTCGGCCCGAACCTCCACACCGGTCCCATCCGCCGGACTCACCCCACCCCGACCGCACTCCACATCGGACCACAACCGGTCACCAACGACAGATCGCGCCGGGCCTCAGCCACGACGCGATCCACAACAACCGGGCGTGTCGACGCCCACCACCCAGACTCAGCCCGCCCGACGCCGCGCCCGCCGCGCCGCCAACTCGTCACCCACCGACTCCACCGACTCCGGCGCCTCCGGCGCCGACCCCACCGGCTCCGACCCGGCACCCGACACCGACTCCGCCGGCAGATGCGACAACGAACCCTGGATCTCCTTGAACGCACCACCGATCGCGATGCCGAACACACCCTGACCACCCTGCAACAGGTCCACCACCTCCTCCGGGGAACGGCACTCGTACACCGTCGTCCCGTCCGAGATCAACGTGATCCCCGCCAGGTCCTCCACCCCACGCGACCGCAACGCCTCGATCGCCCTACGGATGTTCTGCAGGGACACCCCCGCATCCAACAACCGCTTCACGACCTTCAACACCACCAAGTCGCGGAACGAATACAACCGGGACGTCCCCGAACCCGACGCGTCCCGCACACTCGGCACCACCAGCGTCGTCCGCGCCCAGTAATCCAACTGCCGGTAACTGATGCCCACCGCGTGACACGCCGTCACACCCCGGTAGCCCACCGACCCGTCATCGTCGACACCCGCCCGCTGCTGCTCCGTACCCGGCTCGGGATCATGCGGCTCATGCATCCGGACAACCTCCCCGCCCGTGCGGTGACACATCGTTCCACCGACGTGCACCCCTCGACACGGCCAACCCTAACGCCGCCCCGAACAGTTACCACGCAGGAACCGACGCGACACGCCGCGCCACCAGACGAAAGATCATCAACGCCACAGGGCCGCCACCCACAGTGACGACGGTCCGACACCCGGGCTCAGCCCGCGAAGTCCTCCGGACGCACCTGCTCCAGGAACTCCCGGAACTTCTCCACCTCGTCCTCCTGCTCATCAGGAATCACGATCCCCGCCTCACTGAGGACCTGCTCAGCACAACGAATCGGAGCACCGACCCGCAACGCCAACGCAATGGAATCGCTCGGCCGCGCGGACACCCGCACACCGTCCCCGATCAACAGATCGGCGTAGAAGACGTTCTCCTTCAACTCGGTGATCTCCACCGCCCGCAACGGCGCCTGCAACGCCGCCAGCACATCCCGCAGAAGATCATGCGTCAACGGCCGGGCCGGCTTGACCCCCTGCTGCTCGTAAGCGATCGCCGTCGCCTCGACCGCGCCGATCCAGATCGGCAGATAGCGGTCCCCCTCGACCTCCCGCAGCAGGACGATCGGCTGGTTGCTGGGCAGCTCCACCCGAACTCCGACCACGCTCAGCTCGCGCACCGGCCGCCTCCGTGTCGTCGTCGCCTACGCACCGCGCCCTTCCCTGCACGGTACACGGACCACGACACGAGAATCCCGCGCGCTACGTGCACCACGCCACACCAGAAAGGGGTTACCCCCGCAAGCCTACGACACGCACCCCGGAGCAGATCTTTCCGCACACCCCACAACGAAGGGCCGGGCATCCCCACGGACACCCGGCCCCACCGTCACCGACCCAACGTCGACCGCAACCCCACCCGCACCAACGCGGCATGCAACTGCTGCGACAACGCCACCAACTCCCGCGCCGTCTCCGCCGCCCGAGCCCGCGCCGCCGGATCACTCTGCCGCACCAACGGCGCCACCAACTGCGCGAACAGACCGACCTCCCGATCCGCCGCCGTCCGGTAACCCCGCAGGTGCCGCGGCTCCAACCCGTACGCCGCCAACCCCGCCACCGCCTGCGCGATGATCAACGCATCCGCGTCGTACCACCCCGGCGGATCCGACACCAACACACCGAGCCGCTCCAACTCACCCAACGTCGACTCGTCCACACCACTACGCGCGATCAGATCCAACCGACCCAACCGCACCTCGGACGACTCGACCGGCTCCTGATCACCCCGACCCGGCACCGCACCGTCAGGACCCACCGCCACCAACGCCGGCCGCTGCCGACCCGGCGCCGCACCCGACGCGTCCCACTCCGCCAACTGCGCCCGGATCACCCGCAACGGCAGATACTGGTCCCGCTGCGCGGCCAACACGAACCGCAACCGCGCCACATCGTCCCAGCTGTACTTCCGATAACCCGCCGGCGTCCGCTGCGGCTCCACCAGACCCTCGGTCTCCAGGAACCGCAACTTCGAGATGGTGACGTCCGGGAACTCCACCCGCAACTGACCCAACACCTCACCGATACTCATCAGCGGGTGGGACCCGGCCGCCCCGGGCGGCGTCGAAGCCGCAGGCTCGTTCACCCCCGGCCGGCCTCCTCCTCCGGGCGCGGACCGGCGATGAACACCACCCGGAACTTACCGATCTGCACCTCGTCACCATTGCTCAACGTGGCCGCCTCGACCCGCTCCCGGTTCACGTACGTACCGTTCAGGCTGCCCACGTCCCGCACCGTGAACGTGCCACCGTCCCGGTGGAACTCCGCGTGCCGCCGCGACACCGTCACGTCGTCCAGGAAAATGTCACTGTCCGGATGCCGGCCACTCGTCGTCACATCGTGGTCCAACAAGAACCGGGCACCCGCATTCGGACCCCGGCGAACCACCAGCAGCGCCATTCCCGGCGGCAACGAACCGGACATCCGGCTCGGCACCACATCGGTGTCCGGACCCTCCAGCACTTCGTCGAGCGAACCGAGATTGAGCGTCGAAGTGACGTCGAGTGGGGGGAACTCGTCGTCTGGGCGCGTCATGGGACCACCTCACGGATCTGTTCGGTCGGCGTCAGGGTAATGGAGGGTCTGGCCGCCGGGCAGACACACACCCGGCGGCTGGCTCCCCGTGCCCGGGAAGGCGCATTCCACAAACGCTCAACTATTGGGTTCTCGGTCGACTGGGCGAGCCTAGCCAGCGCCGAAATGCAGGGCAACCGGACGCGCGGAGACAACCCCCGCCGCCCGGCACGACACTCAGCTCTGAGTGAGCTCCCGGTACGCCTCAGCGGACAACAAACCATCCACCGCCGCCGGATCCTCCGGAGTGATCTCCAACAACCACCCCGCACCGTACGGATCCGTGTTGATCGCCTCAGGGGCGTCACCGAGCGCCTCGTTGCGCGCCGTCACCGTACCGCCCACCGGCGCGTAGATCTCCGACACGCTCTTCGTCGACTCGATCTCACCCAACGGCTCACCCGCCGCCACCACCGCGCCCTCATCGGGCAACTGGACGAACACGATGTCACCCAGGGCGTCCTGCGCGAAGTGCGTGATACCCACCCGCACGGCCCCACCGTCGACAGCCGCCACCCACTCGTGCTCGGCGGTGTACCGCAGATCCTCAGGAATCACCAGCAGCATCCTTCATCCATCGATGCACCGGAGGAAACCGGCGCGGCCGCGACCCGTCAGGAAACCGGCCGGGCGTGATCCAGCTTGATCGGCGCGTGCAGCTGCGAAACCTCCACAGCCTCACGATCGTCGACGATCACGTTACCGCCGCCCTCCTCCACCAGTGCGACCACCCCGCCGGGAATGTACAACGCGGTCCGCATGGTCTCCGGATCCCCGATCACCGTGATCGTGTACGGGCCGGTCAACCGCCGCCCGTCCACCACCAACGACCCGTTCTCCCCGTCCACGAAATACGTCGACGCGATGATCCGCACCGCCGCCGAATCCGCCCCCGCGATCTGCATCGCCTCCGCGCCCGCGCCCCGCAACTCCTGCACCGCGTCCAGCACCCGCGTCGACGACACCGCCTTCGCCGGACCCTCGAACCGCACCGTCAACCCCGGACCCACCGCCGGCAACGTCCCCGCCAGGATGCCCAACTGGTCCGCCCGCCGCGTCGCCTCGTCCAACGCCGCCTGCCGACCCTGCTCACCCGAACGCAACTGCCGCTGGCTCTCCTCCAACGACTCGATGTCCTGCCGCAGCCGCCGCTCCCGAGAGTCCAGGTCCGACGAGATCCGGACCAGGTCCTCCTCCCGCGTCGCCGACAACGTCGGATCCGCCGAGGTCGTCTTCAACTGCACCACCAGCGTGAACCCCAGCAACGCCAGCAGCACCGCGATCATCGCCCCCGCCGACGTCCACCGGCGCCCCGCCACCGCCGGGGCGGCAGCCACCGGACCGGCCTCCGGCACCACCGGACCGGCCTCGTCCGAGACGGCCGACGCACCGGCCGGCCCCGCGTCGGCCGGCGGCTCCACCGGCGCCGCGTCCTCCCGCTCGACCGGCTCCACCGGCGCCAGCGGACTCACCTCGTCCGCGTCCGGCGCCTCCGGACGCGGATCCGGCTCACCAGCCGGACCCGACGGCCGGACCGGCTCACCAGCCGGCCACCCCGTCCCGCTCTGCTCGTCGCTCATCGCCACAAACCTACGCCCGGAACAGGTGACGACGGATCGCCGCCACGTTGCCGAAGATCCGCACCCCGAGCACGACCACCACACCCGTGGACAACTGACCACCCACGCCCAACTGGTCACCCAGATAGACGATCAACCCCGCCACCAGCACGTTCGAGATGAACGACACCACGAACTGCTTGTCGTCGAAGATCCGGTCGAGCTTCGCCCGGACCCCGCCGAAAACCGCGTCCAGCGCGGCCACCACGGCGATCGGCAGGTACGGCTGCAACGCCGCGGGCACGGTCGGATCCAGGTAGATCCCGAGAACCACACCGGCGATCAACGCCAGCACCGCGATCATCGGACACCTCCGGAGGGGCGCAGAGACGTACCCGAGCCGGACGGCCCGGGACTGGACGAACCCCGAACCGCCGAACCCGACGGCGACGGGCTCGGACTCACCGAGGGCTCGGCGTAGCGTAGCCGTGGCTGCGGAGCGGCCGGCAGGGTGAGGCCCTTCGCCTCCTTCACCCCGAACGACAGACCCGTGGCCCGGGCCACCTCCCGCATCAACGCCGCCGCCCGACTGTCGTCGAAGCGTTCCCGCATCGACCCCGGACCGATCGCCGTCACCTCGTACGGGCTCGTCACCGGACGGAAGTCCACCAGGATCGCCTGCCCCGCCGAACGGATCGTCGACGTCGCGGTCAGCCGCTGGCCGTTGATCGCCACCGCCTCCGCCCCCGACGCCCACAACGCGTTCGCCACCTTCTGCAGATCGGAGTACAGCACCTGCGGCGGACCGGCACCGGCACCCGTCACCACGTCCTTGTCCTCCGCCGCGTCCCCGAGCCGCACCACCACACCGTCACCCCGGACCCGACCCAATCCGGTCCCGGCCTCCAGGTTCCGCAACCGGAACGCCTGCGAACCGCTCAGCGCCGCGTCCCGCTGCCGGCCCACCTCCTCGCGCAACTGGTCCGCCCGCGCGGTCAACCGGTCCGTCTCCGCCTCACGCTGCTTGATCTCCGCGATCAGTCCGGCCCGCGCCTGCGCCCGGCTCGGCTCCTCGGCCATCGTCTCCCGGTACGCCACCGCGAACAGGAACCCGATCACCGCGACCACCACCACGCTGACCGGCCGCGCCGCCCACCGCCGCCAGGGCGACGGCGGCACCTGCCGGCGCCGGGCCGCCGCATCCGCGTAACCCGGATCGAGGGGATTGCGGAACAGTTCGGTGAGGAAGTCCGGGGCGTACACCCGGGCCGAGGGGTCGCGGCCGTCCCGCGGTGCCGCGCTCATGCCGTCGCTCCCCGGGACCGGTCCCGCATCGCCCGGACCAGGCGGCCGGCCTGCACCACGTACATCGCCCCGGCCACCCAGTAGAGCACCAGACCCCACCAGGCCAGCCCCCAACCGATCGCGGCCGAAGCCGTGGCCACCGCCGGCGACGCCGCGGCGAGCAGCAGCAGCGGGAAGGCCGCCAGCAACAGGAACGTCGCCGTCTTGCCGACGTAGTGCACCGGCGGTGGGCCGTAGCCGTACCGGCGCAGCACCCCCAACGAGCCGAGCAGCAGCAGCTCGCGGGCCAGCAGCGCCGCGGTGAACTGCCACGGCACCACCTCCCGCGCGGTGAACGCGAGCAGCGTGGCGAGGATGTAGAGCCGGTCGGCGAGCGGGTCGAGCAGCTCACCGAGGCGGCTGACCTGATGCAGCCGGCGGGCGATCCAGCCGTCCACCCAGTCGCTGGTGCCGCCGATGGCCAGCACCACGATCGCGGCCACGTCGGCACGCACCACCAGAAAGAGATAGAGGAACAGCGGCACGCCGACCAGCCGAACGAAGCTGATCATGTTCGGCAGGGTGAGGACGCGGTCCCCCACCGCCGTCGTACCGCCGGTGGCCTCTGGACGCGCTGTCCGAGCCGGCCGACGCGACACCGAACCCTCCCTTCGCGGCACGGTCCGGCGCGCGACCGACCTCGGTCGCCCGTGAGGGACGTGCGCGTTACCGGCCGGTCGGCGCCGGCGCCCTTGCGATCCCGGGCTGGGACCTCCCCCGATGCGGCCCACGATCGCTGTCGATCATCGGCCGGCGAGTTGCGCTGCCACTATATCGGGCTCGTCGCGCCCTTCCCGCCTCCTGCTTTTCCCGTCCGATGCTCGTGCCGGTGTGTGCTCCCGCACATCACGCCTAAGGCATCCTAGGATACTGGTGCGAGACGGGAACCGTCGTACGGTGCGCTCAGGCCGTGCGGGCAGCGGAGTCGGCGTCGACGGGACCGGCGGCCAGGGCGGCCGCCTGGCCGAACGCGGCCAGGGCGAGCAGCAGCTCGTGCTGGGTGCGGGACGGCATCCGGTCCAGCACCGCCTGGACCGCCTGGTGACGGCGCTCCTTCAGCTCCCGCAGCAGGGTCTCCGCCGCCGCGGTGGGGATCAGCCGCACCTCACGCCGGTCGCGCGGGTCCGCGACCCGCCGCACCAGACCGACCGCCTCGAGCCGGTCGCAGAGCCGGCTGGCCGAGGAGGGTACGACGTCCAGCAGCTCGGCCAGCCGGTTCACGTTGGCGTCCGGATGGCTCATGATCAGCGACAGCACCCGCAGCTGGGTGGGCGAGACGCTGACGTTGTGCCGGGAGGCAGCCGAATCGAGGACACCGATCAACGCCTCGGCAGCCGCTTCGATGGCCGCGGCAAGATTCGGAGGTCGTTCCACCCGATCTCCCCTGAGCTCGTCCCGCTCGTGCCCGCCCACCGGTACGGCTACTGCCCGGGCCCGTCGTCCGGCCGGCCGAAACCGCGCCAGTCCAGGCAGACGACGACCGCGTCGTCGCGGAGATCCGCGTCGCCGTGGTAGGCGTGCAGTTCGCGCATCACCGTACCAACTGCCTCGGTCGCCGGCTGCAACCGAGTGGACCGCATCGCCCGCGCCATGGCCCGTTCCCCGTAGGGCTCCTGGCCGTCGGGCTCCGCGGCGTACACGCCGTCGCTGACCACGAAGAGCCGGTCCCCCGGCTCCACCGTGAACTCCTGCACGTCGTAGCGGGTCTCGGCGAACATGCCCAGCGGCAGCTGCTGCTCCAGGTCGATCCGGTTCACCGTGCCGCCGCGCAGGCGCAGCACGTGCGGCGAGCCGGCGTCCACCGCACGGACGATCCCGCGCCGGGTGTCCAGCTCCATCAGGAGCGTGGCCACGTGCCGGCTCCCCCGGTGCTGGTAGAAGATCGTGTCCGAGGCCAGCTCGGCCTGCTCGACCAGACTGCCGCCGGAACGCCGGGCGTTGCGCAGCGCGTTGACGGTGACCGCGGTGAGCAGCGAGGCGGACAGACCGGAGCCGGCACCGTTGAGCACGGTCACGGTGAGCCGGTCCCCGTCGACGGACCAGTCGAAGTGGTCCCCACCGACCGTGTACGCCGGTTCGAGCTGCCCGGCCAGCAGGAAGGCGCCGTGCGTGACGCTGCGCCCCGGCAGCAGGTCCCACTGCATCTCCGCGGCCATGCTCAACCGCTCCCGGCGCCGCGCCCGGCGGTAACGGTCGGTCTCCCGGTCGGCGGCGCGCAGCGCCAGGGCCAGGTCGCCGGCCATCTCCCGGGCCAGCTCGACCGTCGCG
This sequence comes from Micromonospora sp. R77, assembly GCF_022747945.1. Lineage (NCBI taxonomy): Bacteria > Bacillati > Actinomycetota > Actinomycetes > Micromonosporales > Micromonosporaceae > Micromonospora > Micromonospora sp. R77. The sequence continues at coordinate 6,482,696 of NZ_JALDST010000001.1, read as the reverse complement.
GTCGCCGGATGCGCGCCGACCTCGATCAGCAGCACCCCCAGCCGCTCACCCCAGATGGACAGCGGCAGACAGATCCGGCACCGGCCGCCCTCCGCCTCGTCGAGCACCGGCTGCTGGCTGCTGAAACAGCGCCGGATCACGTCGTGACGGGCGGGGAGGCCGGCGTCCGTCGGTTCCGGTTCCAGCACCGGCCAGAGCCCGCTGAACCGGTAGTCGGCGATGAACACCTCGGTACGGGACGCGTCCAGCGCCGCGCGGATCGCCCGGTCGGCGGCCTCCGCCAACTGGTCGGGCGGGGCCGCGCGCAGGGCACGCGACACCTCTCCGGGCGCTTCCGGCATGGGTGCATCCTCCGAGGCGATTATTGCTTGGGAGCAAGCATCATACGGACGGCGGCGGACCGTGCGGACGCCCGGCTCGGCCCTTCCGGACCGGGCGCGGCGGCTCAGCCATCCGCACAGGCGCGGAGCGGCACCGGCGGGCGAGCACCGGCCCCGGCGTCAGCGGCACGGCACGCAGCACCGCCACGACCGGGGGGCGACGGACGCTCGGTCCGCACCACGGGCACGGTCGGCGGGAAGACGGACGCTCGGTCCGCACCACGGGCACGGTCGGCGGGAAGACGGACGCTCGGTCCGCACCGTGGGCACGGCCGGCGGGAGGACGGAGACTCAGTCCGCGGCCCGGGTGGCCAGCGCGCCGTAGAAGGCGTCGGGCACCGGGTCCGGGGTGCCGGACGGCCGCCACCGCGCCACCGGCACCACCCCGTCGGCGGTGGGGGTCCAGCGGCCCAGCAGCGGCCCGAACGCCGCCGCTGGGCGCATCCGGAACGACGGCCCCATCATCGCCAGGGCCTCGGGGTACGCCGCCAGCTCCTCGCCGTCGAAGTCCACCGCGAGGAAGCTGCCGGGCGCGGCTGCGGCGTAGAGCTCGTCGAGGGTACGGGCCAGGGTGTCGTCGTCCAGGAACGCGGCCAGCCCGAGGAAGACCACCCCGACCGGCCGCCTCCCCCACCCCGGCACGTAGCGGTGCAGCTGCGCCGGGTCGATGGTGCCGATGTCGGTGGCGTCGCCGAAGCCGTACCCGACGCGGTCGCTGCCGGCCAGGATGCGCTGGCCGAGGCGGATCGCCACCGGGTCGACGTCGGTGTAGAGCACCGTCGCCTCCGGGGCCACCTCGTGCACGTTGCCCCGGGTGGGCACGCCCGCGCCGAAGACGAGGAACCCGTCCACCCCGGCGTCGGTGATCGCCCGGACCGCCCGGCCCAGGAAGTCCCGCAGGGACCGGAAGATCGCCGCACACGGCCCGTACGCCTGCTCGAAGGCCCGGGCGGCGGCCACGTCAACCGGGAAGTGGTGCTCCCCGCCGAGCCAGAAGTCGATCATGCGGGCGGTGCTCGGCCGGTCGGGCTCGGACATCGACGGCTCTCCCTCGCTCGGGCGACGGCCGACAGCGTATCCACGGCCCGGCTCCCGCGGTATCGGCCCGCTGACACTCCACCGGCCGCGATACTGGCCGCGGACGTCCGACGGCCAGGAGGTGCGGGCAGTGAGCAACGGCGCGGCGGTGGTGGTCGGCGTGGACGGCTCCGAACCGGCCCGGCGGGCCGTGCGCCTGGCGGCGGGTGAGGCCGCGCGGCGCAACCGGCCGCTGCGGGTCGTGCACGGGTTCATCTGGCCGCTGCTGCGGGTGCCGGTGGGCGGCCCCGTCGACACCGGGCTGCGGCACCAGGCGCAGGAGGTGGTCGCCGCAGCCGTCGCCGAGGCGGAGGCGGCCGCACCGGGACTGCGGGTCACCGGGGAGATCATCGACGGGGAGGCCGCCGCGGCGCTGCTCGGCGAGACCCCCACCGCGTCCATGGTCGTGCTCGGTGACCGGGGTCTGGGCGGGTTCGCCGCGCTGGTGATCGGGTCGGTGGCGATCCAGGTGGCCGCGTACGCGGACTGCCCGGTGCTGGTGGCGCGCGGCGCCGAACGGACGGCCGGGCCGGTCGTGGTCGGCGTGGACGGCTCGGCGCTGTCCCGCGCGGCGGTGGAGTTCGCCGCCGAGGAGGCGGCGCTGCGCGGCACCCGGCTGCACGCGGTGCACGCCTACACCCACCCCGTCTCCGCCGGCCCCGGCGACATGCAGCCCCTGGTCTACGAGGAGGGCCAACTGCGCGGCGAGGAGGACCGGTTGCTCACCGAGTCCCTGGCCGGGCTGGCCGACCGCCATCCGCAGGTGCCGGTCACCCGGGAGGTCCGGCACGGCCGGCCCGTCGCGGTGCTCACCGAGGCGTCCCGGACCGCGCAGCTCGTGGTGGTCGGCAGTCAGGGCCGGCAGGAGCTGAGCGGCCTGCTGCTGGGCTCGGTCAGCCAGGGCGTGCTGCACCACGCCGACTCCCCGGTAGCGGTGGTCCGCACGGTTGGCGCCGACGGGGGCGGGTAGACGACGCGGACACCGACAGCGACCGGAGGAGGCGGCGATGCCAGGACCACGGCCGGGGAGCAACGCGTACGACAAGGAGCGGGCCCGACTGCGCGACGTGATCGAGCAGTCCGGACGCGCGGCGGACCAGGAGGCCAACCAGGTCGCCAACCGGATCCTGCAGGACGACCGGGGACAGCGCGGCGTGGTGCGGGGCGAACGGACGTACGGCCCGAAGGGCGAGCGCGAGCCGGGCGACCCGAAGTGAGCCGCACGGAGCTGGTCGACGGCGCGATCGCCGGCGCGGTGGGCAGCGCCGCGCTGAACGTGGTCAGCTACCTGGACATGACGGTCCGGGCACGCCCCGCCAGCAGCACACCGGAGGAGACCGCCCGGCGGCTGGCCGGGGCGGCGCACGTCGACCTCGGGCCCGAGGACCGGGCGGCCAACCGCCGCTCGGGCCTCGGGCCGCTGCTCGGGTACGGGATGGGCATCGCCGCCGGTGCCGCGTTCGGACTGCTCGCCGCGCGTCGGCGGCTGCCGGTGCCGGTGGCGGTGGGGCTGCTCGGCGGTGGAGTGATGGCCGTGTCGGACGGGTCGATGACGGCGCTGGGCGTGACCGACCCCCGACGCTGGGGGCGGGCCGGCTGGGTGGCCGACATCGTGCCGCACCTGGCGTACGGGATGGCGGCCGCAGCCACCTGGAACCGGCTGCGACCGCCCGCCCGCCGGGGCGGCTAGCCCCGGTGGCCGCTCTCGTCGTCGGCCACCGGCTCACCGGCCGGGCCGTACGGCGACACCTGTCCCCTGGGGACCGGGCGACCCTCGTCGCCCCTCGAGGTGCCCCGGTTGCGCGGGAATCCCGCCGGCTGGGGCCCCTTGCTGTCCTGGCTGGTGGCGCCCTTGTTGTTGCGCCGGAACTCCTCCTGCTGCGGATTGACCACTGGTCTCTCCCTCCGGTGGGCGCACGCGACGTCGGCCGCGCACGCCCCGGCTTACCCGCCGCCGGGTGGCGCATGCCGTCCGGACGTCTGTCCCCGCCCCGAACGGGTACCTCGCGAGGATGCGGGACGAACACCGGGTTGCCCGGGCGCTGCTGGACCGGCAGGGACGCACGTACGCCGAGGAGGCCGGGATCCGGCTGACCGACCGGCCGGGGCCGCTGTACCAGCTGCTGGTGCTGACCACGCTGCTGAGCACCCGGATCCGGGCCGGGGTGGCGCTGGCCGCCGCGCGGGAGCTCTTCGCCGCCGGCTACCGCACCCCCCAGGCCATGGAGGCGGCGAGCTGGCAGGCCCGGGTCGACGCGCTCGGCCGGGGGCACTACCGCCGCTACGACGAGCGCACCTCGACCATGCTGGGCACCGGCGCACGGCTCTGCCTGGACCGCTGGCACGGCGACCTGCGCCGGCTGCACCGGGCGGCCGACGGGGAGTTGCCGACGCTGCGCCGGCTGCTGACGGAGTTCCCCGGCATCGGACCCACCGGGGCGGACATCTTCCTGCGGGAGGCGCAGACGGTCTGGACCGACGTGCGCCCGTACGCCGACCGGCGGGCCCTGGCCGGGGCGAAGCGGCTCGGGTTGCCGGCGAACCCGCGCGGGCTGGCCGGGCTGGTCGGCGAGGCCGACTTCGGGCGGCTCGCCTCCGCCCTGGTGCGGGTGGCCCTCGGTGAGGAGTCCGCCGGCGAGGTGAGCCGCACGGCGGCGGCCCGCTGAGGCTCACTTGACCGGCTTGTCCCCCGGCTTGGTCAGGTTCCACACCAGCAGCCCGGCGAGGACGGCGAGCAGCACCACGCCACCGGACAGCCCTCGACCGTTCTCGCTGCCGCGGTGGCCGGTGACGCCGAAATAGATCACCGCCAGGCCGGCCAGCACCGCGACGAACTTCCGCAATCCCTGGTCCTTCACGTCCCGCACGGTACGGAGCGGGACGCGGCGAGCAGCGGCGTTCGGGGTGGAATTCCCCCGTCCGGGTCAGTCGGTCTCCAGGTCGTCCAGGGAGATGGCGTGGGTCATCAACCACCGGGCCAGCGCCGCCATCCCGAACAGCCACAGCGGGGCCGACTCCGTGGTCCCGTTCGTGGCGAAGACGGCGAACCGCAGGTCCGGTGCCCGGTACGCCTCGATCCGCCACCGGTGCTGGGCGTCCCGCCACACCGCGGAGGGGTCCATGGCGTCACGGTAGGCGACCGGGCGGGCCGCCCGGGCCGGTTCAGGCCGGCGGGGCCACCACTTCGCGGGCGTCGTCGGGCAGCCGGCGGGTCGCGCCGCGCCGGTCCAGCAGCTCCAGCAGCGGCACCGCCACCCGGCGGGTGGTGTCCAGGGCCTGCCGGGCGGCGCTGAGCGTGAACGGCTGCGGCAGGCGGGCCAGGACCCTGACGGCGTCGTCGACCGCGCCGGGCAGCAGCACCACGTTCTCCGCCAGCCGCAGCAGCGCCCCGGCCTGGACGGCCGCGCCGATCTCCCGGGCCCCAGCCCCAGGTCGGCGAGGCGGTGCGTCTCGGGGGCCTGGAACGGCCGGTCGCCGTACTCGGCGCGGACCCGGTCGACGGCGCGGGCGACCGGGTCCGGGAGCGCGTCGACGGTGGTCGCGGTGACCCGGCCGGCGCGGACCCGCAGTGGTGTCCGGACCAGCGCCTCCACCAGCGCCCGGTCGGGCAGGTCGAGGCGCTGGCGCAGCACGTCGACCGGCATGCCGGGCTCCAGGGGATGCTCGCCGGCGTACCGGGTGACCTCCGTGGTGAGCCGGACGCGGAGGTCCCGCCAGTGGTCGGGGTCGGCCAGCCAGTCACCGGCGACGGGCGCGACGGTGACCGGCACGCCCATCCGGGTCAGCTCGCCGGCCCGGGCCAGGCGACGACGGCGCAGCTCGCCGGGCAGGTCCGGTCGGCCGTCCAGCCCGGCCAGGACGGTGGCCCGGGCGGCGGCCAGCGCCCGGCGGGACAGCGGCGGCGGGTCCACGTCGAGCACGGTGACCCCACCGGCCACGTGGTGGCGTCCCGGGTCGCGCAGCGCCTGGTCGCCGACGAGCAGCGGCAGCGGCCGGGCCAGGCGCAGCCGGACGGTGTCCGGGCCGAGCGGCCGGACCTGGCCGGCACGGCGGCCGAGCCGACGTGCAGGGTGAGGGTGGCCGGCAGGTCCGCCGCCGGGTCACCGGCGAGGCGCACGTCGAGCAGGTCGGTCCGCCGGAACCGGCCCGGGGTGAGCAGGGCGTCGCCGCGGGCCACCCGGTCGCGGGACACCCCGCGCAGGTTCACCGCCACCCGGGCCACCGCGTCCACCCGCTGGTGGGCGGTGCCCAGGGAGTGCAGGCCCCGGACCCGGACCGGTTCGCCGGTGTCGGCCAGCTCCAACTGGTCGCCGACGGCCAGCCGGCCGCCGCCGAGGGTGCCGGTGACGACCGTGCCGCTGCCCCGGATGGTGAACGAGCGGTCCACCCAGAGCCGGACCGGGACGTCGTGCGCCGGGTCGGGCAGCCGAGCCACCAGGCGGTCCAGGGCGTCCCGCAGCTGCGGCAGGCCGGCACCGGTCGCCCTGCTCACCGCCACCGCCTCGACCGCGCCGAGGGAGGTGGCGGCGAGTCTCGGCCAGGCCTGCGCCAGCGCCGGCCCGGGATCGGCCAGGTCCGCGCGGGTGACCACCAGCAGGCCGTACGACACCCCGAGCGCGTGCAGCGCGGCGAGGTGCTCGCCCGACTGCGGCATCCAGCCCTCGTCGGCGGCGACGACGACCATCGCGGCCGGCACCGGGCCGACACCGGCGAGCATGTTCGGCACGAAGCGCTCGTGGCCGGGCACGTCGACGAAGGCGATGGTGCCGCCCGACGGGAGCGTGGTCCAGGCGAAGCCGAGGTCGATGGTCATGCCCCGGCGGCGTTCCTCCGCCCACCGGTCCGGCTCCATCCCGGTGAGCGCCCGCACCAGCGTCGACTTGCCGTGGTCGACGTGCCCGGCGGTGGCGACGACCCACACCGGTTACTCACCCACCCGCATGATCGCCGCCAGCAGCACCGGATCCGCGTCGGCCGGTACGCAGCGCAGGTCGAGCAGGAGCCGCCCGTGCAGCACCCGACCGAGGACCGGCGGCTCACCGGTGCGCAACGGTTCCGCGTAGCGCTCGGGGAGGCTCAACGCCCACGAGTCGAGGTCGACGCCGGGTGCGCCGCCACCGCCGACCACCGACGCGCAGGGCACCACCTCGGCCTTGCGGCCGTCCTCGCCGAGCCGGTCGCGCAGGCGCTCGGCGCGTTCCCGCAGCGCGGCCGGGTCGGCGTGCAGCGCGGACCGGGTGGGGGTGGTCGGCCCGTGCAGGGTGGCGGCAAGCGCGGCCAGGGTGAGCCTTGTCGACCCGCAGGGCCCGCGCCAGGATGCCGCGCAGCCGGTCGACCAGCTCGGCGGTGCCCAACAGCAGGCCGGCCTGCGGGCCGCCGAGCAGCTTGTCGCCGCTGGCGGTGACCAGGGCCGCGCCGGCCTGCAGGGTCGGTGGCGGCGTCCGGCCTCGGCGGGCAGCAGCGAGTCGGGGGCAGCGCCCGGACCCCGATGTCGGCCACCACCGGCACCGAGGGTGGCGAGCTCGCGGACCGGCACGGCGGAGGTGAAGCCGGTGACCAGGAAGTTCGACGGGTGCACCTTCAGCACGAAACCGGTACGCGGGCCGACCGCCGCGGCGTAGTCGGCCAGGGTGGTGCGGTTGGTGGTGCCCACCTCGCGCAGCCGGGCCCCGGTGCTGGCCAGCAGGTCGGGCAGGCGGAACTCGTCGCCGATCTCGACCAGCTCGCCGCGGCTGACCACGATCTCGGCGTCGGCGGCGAGGGCGGTGGCGGCGAGCACCAGCGCGGCGGCGCCGTTGTTCACCACGTGCACGGCCGGCGCGTCGGGTACGGCGGCGGCGAGCGCGGCGAGGGCATCCCTGGCCGCGCCGGGCCCGCCGGCCGGTCCGCAGGTCCAGCTCCACGTCGGTGTCCGGCGGCGGCGACCAGCGCCGCGACGGCGCCGGTCGACAACGGGGCCCGACCGAGGTTGGTGTGCAGCACGACGCCGGTGGCGTTGAGCACGTCCGCGGGTCGGCCTGGGCAGCGTCGCCAGCGCCGCGTCGCGTACCTCGTCGGGGGTGATCTCACCGCGGCGGGCCCGCTCCTGCGCGCGGCCGATGGCGGCCTTGACCCGGTCGCGGCCGAGCGTGCCGGCGGCGGCGGCGAGCGCCGGGTCGGCGAGCAGCGCCGTCGGTGCGCGGCACGCGCCGCCGTGGGTCGGCCGTGCCGTCGGGCATGCCTCATCTCTGCGTACGCGTGGACGGAGACGGACGGGAATCGAACCCGCCTGGCCCGGGTCCCGGACCACACCGGTTTTGAAGACCGGGAGGGGCACCAGCCGCCTGAACGCCTCCACGCAGCAGTCAACCACAGCGGACACCGGCCCGCGCGGCGAGGTGTCAGCCCTGCTCGGCCGCCCGCCGGTCGGCGCGTTCCCGCCGCGGCACCACCGTGTACCTCGGGTCCTTCGCCGAGGCGACACCCCCGTGGAAGATGCCGAACCGGGTGCAGACCGAGGCGGCCAGCAGCGCGCCGCCGGAGAGCGTGAGAGCAGCCGGCTGCGGCGGCCCACCAGCGCGCCGGCCACGCCGGCGGCGGTCAGCGCCCGCCCGGCGCGCAGCAGCCGCTCGGCGGTGCCGGTGGCGTAGGGCTCGCTGAGCAGCCCCAGCCGGTTCTCCACCCGGTGCGCCCCCACAGCTCCAGGGCGGCGCCGGCGACCGCGAAGCGCCGCGCCGGGCCGGCCTGCGCCGGCGGCGCGGCGATCAGACCCACGCCGGCGCCGCTGGCCAGGGCGCTGCCCGCGAAGATGGTCGGCAGTTCCGGTACGCCTCGTGCCACGACGGCACCGCCGTGTCCGCCAGCAGCACCCCGGTGTACGTCGCCAGGGCCGGCGCGGTGACCGCGGCGACCAGCCCGGCGGCGTGCCCGACCGGCGGCAGCACCTGGCGGCCCAGCCCGAGCAGCCCGCGCTCGGGCAGCCACGGCGCGGCCTCGGCGATCGCCGCGACACCGGCGCCGGGGCCGAACGTGGTCAGGATCCAGGTGCCGACGGACATCGGCGAGGTCACCTTCGCCACCCGCAGCATGGTGGAACCGGCTCGGCTTGCCCAGGTCGTTGATCAGGAAGTACGCGCTCGCGCTCACCGCCGCCAGCGAGACGACCCGGCCGACCGGCGCAGCGCCGGCCGCCCGGTGAGCTGCCCGCCCGCCGCCAGCAGCGACGACCCGGCCGCCAGGCCACCGGTGAACAGGTAGGCGGCGATGTCCCACTTCCACACCGGGGCCTTGAGGATCGGTCGCCCGTAGTAGGAGGTGAACTCGGCGGGCGGCACTGTGAGCTGCTCGCCGCCGCCACCCCGGCCGCCCCGGCCGCCCCTGCGGCGCGGCCGGTCGACCGGCTCCGCGTCGCGCGGCGGGTGTGGGCCAGTCGTACCTCCGCAGCTCCCGCGTCGGTGCGGGCCACGCCCGCGCCGGTGCCGGTGGCCCGGCTGCCGTTGTCCGACCCGGTCAGCGGGCCACTTCCGTCGCCCGGACCCGCGACCCGGGTGCCGTTCTCGCCGTTCCCGGCGGCCGGGCCGCTCGTCTCCTGGCGGAAGCCGGAGGTAGCGGTCACCTTGGCACCGTGGGTGGCCCGGGGTCCGGGGCCGCCGAGGCGTTCCGGGCCCTCGGCGGCGAGCCGGTCACGGAACCGACGGAACAGGGCACCCACCGGGGCGCGGTCCGGACTCACGATGAACCTCCGACGAACGCGGCGACGGCCGCCGCCACCATGGCCAGCGCGGCCAGGCCGGCCCGCCGGTACATCTTCGGCAGGTCCCGGGTGGTGACCACCGGGTCCGGCGGCAGGCCGTACACCTCCGGCTCGTCGAGCAGCAGGAAGAAGGCGCCGTCCCCGCCCACCCCGTCGGTCGGGTCGTTGCCGTAGAGGCGGGCCTCCGGCACGCCCCGCTCGTGCAGCGCGGCGACCCGACCGGCGGCGCGCTCGCGCAGCTCGTCCAGCGGCCCGAACTGGATCGACTCCGTCGGACAGGCCTGCGCGCAGGCCGGGGTCATGCCGGCGCCGAGCCGGTCGTAGCAGAGCGTGCACTTCCACGCCCGACCGTCGTCCTTGCGCTGGTCGATCACCCCGTACGGGCAGGCGGAGATGCAGTAGCCGCAGCCGTTGCAGATGTCCTCCTGCACCACGACCGTGCCGAACTCGGTGCGGAACAGCGACCCGGTCGGGCAGACGTCCAGGCAGGCCGCATGGGTGCAGTGCTTGCAGACGTCCGACATCATCAGCCAGCGGAAATCGGTGCGCGACTCGACGCCGCTGCCCCGACCGGGCGGCGGGTGCCCGGCATGCCGAGGAACTCCGGCCCGGCCGCCATCCGCGCCGCGGCCTGCGGCTGGCCCTGCGGCACCCCCGGATCGGTGCCGCTGTCGTTGCCCACCCCGGCGGCGACCGCCGCGCTCGCCGCGCTCACCGACGGCCCGGTCGCTTGCCCTCGAACGGCGGCGTGCGGTGACCCGCCGGGCGGGGCTGCTCGATGAACGCCACGTGCCGCCACGAGTTCGCCGTCAACGCGCCGGTGTTGTCGTACGACATGCCGAGCAGGTCGAAGCCCGAGTCCGGGACGCCGTTCCACTCCTTGCAGGCCACCTCGCACGCCTTGCAGCCGATACAGACGCTGGTGTCGGTGAAGAACCCCATCCGAGGCCCCGCCTCGACCCAGCCGGCGTCCGGGGCCGGGTCGAGCGGGCCGTAGAGGCTGTTGGCGTCCGGCAACCTGGCGTCAGCCATCCTGGCCTCCGTCCCGCGCCGCCTCGGCGGAACGCTCGTCGGTGCTGCCGGCCGCGTCGTCGCCACCGGTGGTGACCATCGGAATCCGCCGGTCGGCCGTCATGCCGGCCCGCTGCTGGTAGTCCGCCACCATCTCCAGCAGGGCCGGACCGGTCGGCCGCCGCCCGGGCCGTACGTCGCAGGTGCCGATCTTGCTCTCCTGGATCAGCACGTTCGGGTCCAGGGTGATGCCGAACAGGTCGTTGGCGGAGTCGCCGGTGACCAGGCCCTCGGTGCCGAAGTGGTACGGCAGCCAGAGCTGGTGGATCACCCGGCCGTCCACCCGCAACGGGGTGAGCCGGTCGGTCACCAGCACCTTCGCCTCGATCACCGCCCGACCGCTGACCAGGTGCGCCCAGCCCCGGTGCGCCAGGCCGGCCTCGGCGGCCAACTCCGGGGAGACCTCCACGAACATCTCCGGCTGCAGCTCGGCGAGCGGACCCACGGTGCGGCTCATGCCGCCGGCCGTGTGGTGCTCGGTGAGCCGGCTGACCGTGAACACGTACGGGAAGACGTCGCTGTGCGCCTCCGGCGGACTCGGGTTGATCCGGTTCACCGGGTGGTCGTAGATCTTGCGGGTCGGGTTGGCCTGCTGGGCGTACATCGGGTTGCGCATGGGCGACTCGGCCGGCTCGTAGTGCGTCGGCAGCGGGCCGTCGAGCACCCCGGTCGGCGCGTACAGCCAGGCCTTGCCGTCGCCCTGCATGACGAACGGGTCGTCGCCGGCCAGGGCCTCCGGACCGGAGGCGCCCTCCGGCGGCCGGTACGTCGGCGGTTTCGTCTTCTCGAAGTCCGGCACGTCGTACCCGGTCCACTCGCCGGACTCCGGGTCCCACCAGACGTACTTCTTGCGCTCGCTCCACGGGCGGCCCTGCGGGTCGGCGGAGGCGCGGTTGTAGAGGATGCGCCGGTTCGCCGGCCACGCCCAGCCCCACTCGGCGGCCACCCAGTCCTGCTCGTGCCGCGACTTGCGGCGGGCCGCCTGGTTGACGCCGTCGGCGTAGACGCCGGAATAGATCCAGCAGCCGACGGCCGTGGAGCCGTCGTCGCGGGCCTCGTGGAACGCGGACAGCGGCCGGCCGGTCGCCACCTCGTAGCCGTTGATCTCCTTGAGCACCGCCTCGGCGCTCGGCTCGGCCCGGTCACCGTGGGTCGGATAGTCCCAGGCGAGATCCAGCAGCGCCCGGTCCCGGGGCTTGTCGGAGCCGGCCAGCTTCTCCCGCAGCACCCGGCCCAGGTGATAGAAGAACCACAGCTCCGAACGGGCGTCGTCCGGTGCCTCCAGGGCCTTCTCGCGCCACTGCAGCAGCCGCTGGGTCTGGGTGAAGGTGCCCTCCTTCTCCACGTGCGAGGCGGCGGGCAGGAAGAACACCTCGGTACGGCACTCCTGCGGCACGATCTCGCCGGTGGCGACCTCCGGGCTGTTCTTCCAGAACGTGGCGCTCTCGATCATGAACAGGTCACGGACGACCAGCCAGTCCAGGTTCGCCATGCCCAGGCGCTGGGCCCTGCCGTGCGCCGAGCCGACCGCCGGGTTCTGGCCGAGCAGGAAGTAGCCCTTGACCTTGCCGTCGATCATGTTCAGCACCGTCTGGTACGTCCCGTGGTCCCCGGTCATCCGCGGCACGTAGCCGTAGCAGAAGTCGTTCTCCGGCGTCGCCGCGTCGCCCCAGTACGCCTTCAACAGGCTCGCCGCGAACGCCCGCGAGTTGCCCCAGAAGCCCTTCTGCCCCGGGTGGCGGATGCTGTCCACCCACTCGTCGAAGGTCGGGTGGTCGGCGTGGTGCGGCATGGGCAGGTAACCCGGCAGCAGGTTGAACAACGTCGGGATGTCGGTGGAGCCCTGGATGCTGGCGTGCCCGCGCAGGGCCAGGATCCCGCCGCCCGGCCGGCCCATGTTGCCCAGCAGCATCTGGATGATCGACCCGGTGCGGATGTACTGCACGCCGACGCTGTGCTGGGTCCAGCCCACCGAGTAGATCAGCGCACCGGTGCGTTCCCGGCCGGAGTTCTCCGTCCAGGCGCGGGCCAACTCCAGGAACTTCTCCTGCGGGATGCCGCAGACCCGCTCCACCATCTCCGGGGTGTAGCGGGAGAAGTGCCGCTTGAGGATCTGGTAGACGCAGCGGGGGTGCTGCAACGTCTCGTCCCGCTGGGTCTGCGCCCCCACCGGGGCACCGTGCGACTCGTGCCGCAGGCCGGACGCGCTGTCCCGCTCCTTGCCGGTGCCCTTGGTGCCAGCCTGGCCCTCGTGCCCCTCGTACTGCCAGCTGGTGTGGTCGTACGAGCCGGTCTCCGGGTTGTAGCCGGAGAAGAGGCCGTCCAGGTCCTCGGTGTCGACGAACTGCTCGCTGACGATGGTCGCCGCGTTGGTGTACGCCAGCACGTACTCCCGGAAGTCCAGCTCGTTGTCCAGGATGTAGCGCACCACGCCGCCGAGCAGCGCGATGTCGGTGCCCGCCCGGATCGGCAGGTAGGCGTCGGCGACCGCGCTGGTGCGGGTGAACCGCGGATCGACGTGGAAGACCTTCGCGCCGCGCTTCTTCGCCTCCATCACCCACTGGAAACCCACCGGGTGGGCCTCGGCCATGTTGGAGCCCTGGATGACGATGACGTCAGCGTTGACCAGGTCCTGCTGGAAGTCCGTCGCGCCGCCGCGACCGAAGCTGGTCCCCAGACCGGGGACGGTGGCGGAGTGTCAAATACGGGCCTGGTTCTCGATCTGGAGTGCGCCCGCCGCCGTGAACAACTTCTTGATGAGGTAGTTCTCCTCGTTGTCCAGCGTGGCGCCACCGAGGCTGGCGAACCCGAGCGTCCGGTTCAGCGGCCGACCCGCGTCGTCGACGTCCTCCCAGGTCTCCTCGCGCGCGGCGAGGATCCGGTCGGCGATCATGTCGAGCGCGACGTCGAGCTCCAGGTCCTCCCACTCCGTGCCGTACGGCCGGCGGTAGCGGACCTTGGTCTGCCGCAGCGGGCTGGTGACCAGCGACTTGCTGGCCGAACCCTTGGGGCAGAGCCGCCCCCGGGAGATCGGACTGTCCGGGTCGCCCTCGATCTGGGTCACCCGCCCGTCCTTCACGAACACCCGCTGCCCACAGCCCACCGCGCAGTACGGGCAGACCGAACGAGCCATGCTGTCCGCGCGCTCCGTCCGGGCGGTCAGGCCGGCCGACCTGGGCGACTGCGCCGCGGCACCCCGGCCGAGCGGGTCGGTGCCGGTGAGCTGACGGTAGACCGGCCATCCCTCGATGAAGGTCCTGAACCCCACCCGGACACCCCTCCCCCGCTGACGGAAGCTGACCTTCTGAACATAGGCCAGCCCTCCGACGGCCGCGACTCGAGTGGCGGACCATTTTCGGGGCCTGCGTCCGGGGCGGAAAACAGCGCCGCCCCGACCGGTGGGTCGGGGCGGCGCCTGGGCGTCGGTGTGCAGGTCGCCTCTCGGCGAGTGGCACGACGCGGCTCCAGCCGAACGGTATTCCGCGAAGGCTATTTAGGTGAGGCCCGGGGACACTGGACACACCGACGCTCTGCACAACCATGCCACCGCATCGGGTGTTCCGTCAGCTCTGGTGACCGCTGTCACGACGTGATTCGTGCTTTCGGTGACGGTTCGCGGTGGGCTGCGGCGTCGTCGTCAGGACCGGCAACGAACCGAGATTCGGGTACGCCGCTGGCCGGCACCCCGGGTTCGGGGTGCCGGCCAGCGTTTCGTTCATGGTCAGCTGTTCCAGTGCTGGGCGACGAGGTCGGCGGCCTGCTGCTCCCACTGGGCGTACGCGTCCGGGTACGCGGACACCTGCACGGTCTGGGCGGCGTCGGTCAGCGGCATGTCCTGCCACCCGTCGACCTGCTTCAACCCCTTGAGGAACGCCAGGGTCGAGTGCTCGGGGTCGGTGATCTGCTCCGGCGTGCCCCAACCACTGGACGGGCGCTGCTGGAACAGACCCAGCGAGTCGTGATCGTTCTTGTCACCCAGGTGGCCCAGGTTCTCCAGCTTCGACTCCTGCAGACTCGTCGCGATCGAGATGACCGCGGCCCGCTCGGGCAGACCGGCCTTCTTCGTCGCGGCGATGATCGCCTTCGCGTTGGCGGTCTGCTCGTCGTTCAGGTCGACGTGCGACTGCGCGCCCTGCACACCGTGCGGGATCAGCTTGCTCGTGTCGGGCTTGTCGGCCTGCACCGCGACCGGCTTACCGGTGGTGACGGGGGTGGTGTCGGCGTGAGCGGCGATCGGACCGGCGAACACACCACCGGTGAAAGCCAGACCAGCAATACCCAGCACACTCTTACGCAGCATCGTGTTCATGGGGGGTAGCTCCATTCGGGGGTCGGCGCTCCCCATGGGGGTGGGGAACGCGAGCACCGTCAGGCGCCCAACACGTACAAGGGGGAAAGTCATCGGCCGGCGGGCTCGCGGGGCGGGGGCCTCTTCGCGACGCCGGGACCAGGTGTAACGACCGGCCGCCCACCCGCATTCCGGGGCCGGGCCCGTCCACCAGGCCGGTGTTCGGCGGTGGTACTCGGTCGTACGGTGACTGTAACGACCCGGCCCCCGCCACGATTCCGGCCTGAGCATGCCCCCGGTCACACCCGAACCGGACACTCCGCGCACCGCTGGCTAACGCACCACCATGGGGCCCGCCACCACCGCCCATCGGCTGCCGCACCGGCCGCCAGCCACCACATCGCTCTCCGATCGACCCACCGCACTGCGGTGCGGCGAGAGGCGGCACGGCCGCGATCAGGCCCCACCCACGGCCCCCGAAAGGACCCGAAACGACTGCCCGGAACACGCAGCCGGCACACGGGCGGCACCCGGCAGCCGAGCAGGGCGTTACCCTGACAGCATGCAGGGCGTCTCCCCCACCGTGACCGGCGTGGCCCACCTGGCCCGACCGGGTCGACCCGCCGTGGTGGCGCGTACCCTCGCGGAGCTCACCGGGCCGACGACGGGCGTCGTCGAGTTGCCGGTCCGGCTGATGTGGTGCGGCGAGCGGGTCTTCGACCTGGCCGAACCGGACGACCTGCTGTGGATGTACGAGAACGTGCTGCGCGAGACGACCCGGGTCGACGACCTGCGGGCGCTGATCCACGGGCGGACCCTGCGCCGGGTGTGGCGGCGGCTGAACCTGCCCCGGGGCGTACGCCTGGCGTGGGAGAGCCGGCACCGGGGCCTGCGTACCGCGTGAGCCACCTGCACGACTTCTACCGGGAGGTGGCCCGGGTGGCGTTGAGCGCCGCGGGGCCGCACCGGTTCGTGCTGGGCGGCGGGGTGGCGTGGGCGGCGCACGGCCTGGTGACCCGCCCGACGGAGGACGTGGACCTCTTCGCCGACGTCGAGGGCGCGGCGGCTGCCGCGACGGCCGAGGTGCGTACGGCGCTGGAGCGGGCCGGGTTCGAGGTGGTCGCCGCCGATCCGGACAGCGAGCTGGCCGGGCTGTTCGAGGGCTTCGACCGGGACATGCGCGACTTCGTGGTCAGCCGGGACGGTCGGCAGATCCGGTTGAGCCTGGCCCGGCTGGACCGGTACCGCAGCCCGGTGGTGATGGACCTGGGGCCGGTGATGGACGTTCGGGACCTGCTGGCCAACAAGACGGCCGCACTGGTCAACCGCCGGGAGGTGCGGGACTTCATCGACGTGTCGGCCGCCCTGGACCGCTACGACGTGGCGGAACTGCTGGCGCTGGCCAGACAGGTCGACCCGGCGCTGGAGCTCGAGGACGTCCGGGCCGCCGGCCGCTATCTCGACGGGTTGCCGGACCGCCGGTTTGCCCGCTACGGGCTGGACACGGCCCAGGTGGCCGAGGTGCGACGCCGGATGGCCGCCTGGCCCCGCTGACCCGGCATCCGGACCGGGCGGGACTCGTCCGACCGGCTCCCGCCGGCGACAGGTCCGGCGACGCCGGGGCGACGCCCGGTGGCCGGGGTGTTACGCCAGGGCGACCGGTGACGCTGGTGTGGTGAAACATCTCGGGGCGATGTGGCGCACGTGACGCCAGGTGGTTATGGTGCGCAACGGCGCCCACGAGGTGCCTCCACCCCCATGGAAAGGCACGGCATGACCTCCTCCTCCGGCGCCTCGCGCCGCCAGGTGCTCGCCGTCGCGGCCGCCGCCGCGACCGCTCCCCTGATCGCCGGCGCGCCCGCCCGGGCGGCCGAGTCGAGCAAGGGCCCGAAGACCTGGGACCTGACCGTCCTCGGCACCTCGGACACCCACGGCAACGTCTACAACTGGGACTACTACAAGGACGCCGAGTACGACGACAGCAAGCACAACGACGTCGGCGTCGCGAAGCTGGCCACCCTGGTCAACCAGATCCGCGCGGAGCGCAAGGGCAAGGCGACGCTGGTGCTGGACGCCGGCGACACCATCCAGGGCACCCCGCTGGCCACCTACTACGCCAAGCAGGAGCCGATCACCACGACCGGTGAGACGCACCCGATGGCCAACGCGATGAACGTCCTGAAGTACGACGCCGTCACGCTGGGCAACCACGAGTTCAACTACGGGCTGCCGCTGCTGGCGAAGTGGATCGGTCAGCTGGGCTTCCCGGCCCTGGCCGCGAACGCGATCAACGAGGCGACCGGCAAGCCGGCCTTCCTGCCGTACGTGATCAAGAAGGTGCGGCTCGGCAGCGGCTACGACTCGCCGACCATCAAGGTGGGCATCCTCGGCCTGACCAACCCGGGTGTGGCCATCTGGGACAAGGGCAACGTCGAGGGCAAGCTGATCTTCGCCGACATGATCGCCACCGCCGCCAAGTGGGTGCCGGTCATGCGCGATCGTGGCGCGGACCTGGTCATCATCTCCGCCCACGGCGGCGACAGCGGCACCTCCAGCTACGGCCCGGAGCTGCCGAACGAGAACCCGGTCGCGCTGATCGCCCAGCAGGTTCCCGGCATCGACGCGATCCTCTTCGGCCACGCCCACAACGAGGTCGTCGAGAAGTTCGTCACCAACACCGCCACCGGTGCGCAGGTGCTGACCGCCGAGCCGTCCAAGTGGGGCCAGCGTCTCACCCGGATGGACTTCTCCGTGCGGAAGGTCAAGGGCCGCTGGACAGTGGTCAGCAAGTCCGCCACCATGCTGAACACCAACACGGTGGTCGAGGACCCGGCGGTGCTGGCTGCCGTGCGCGGCCAGCACACCAAGACGGTCGACTACGTCAACAAGGTGGTCGCGCAGTCCAGCGTGGAGCTGTCGGCCGCCGAGTCGCGCTACAAGGACACCCCGATCCTGGACTTCATCAACCACGTCCAGACCGAGGTCGTCGGCAAGGCTCTCGCCGGCACCGCGTACGCGGGCCTGCCGGTGCTGTCGATCGCCGCGCCGTTCAGCCGCACCGCCGTCTTCCCGCAGGGCGACGTGCGGATCCGCGACGTGGCCGGCCTGTACGTCTTCGACAACACCCTGGAGGCGGTCGTGCTGACCGGCGCCGAGGTGAAGGCGTACCTGGAGTACTCGGCGAAGTACTTCGTCACCGTCGCAGTGGGCGCGACGGTCGACCCGGCCACCATCAGCGACCCGCTGGTGCCGGACTACAACTACGACGTCATCTCCGGCGTCGACTACGACATCGACATCTCCAAGCCGGTCGGCCAGCGGATCACCCGCCTGGTCCTGCCCGGCACCGACACCCCGGTCGCCGCCGACGCGCAGTTCGTCATCGCGGTGAACAACTACCGGCGCAGCGGTGGCGGCAACTTCCCCGGCATCGTGAAGACCCAGGTCTACAACCAGCAGCAGGAGATCCGCCAGCTGCTGATCGACTGGGCGCAGGCCAAGGGCGTCATCGACCCGGCCGACTTCTTCGTGCCGAACTGGAAGCTGGTCCGCGAGGGCGTGCCGGTCTTCTGATCCGTACCACCTGACGACGGGCCCCGGGTGTGGCACCCGGGGCCCGTCGGCCGTCTCGGCGGCAGCTCAGCCGCCCGCCAGCAGGTCCCGCTCGTACTGCCCGACGGTCGGCTCCGGCCGGTCCCGGCGCGGCTCGGTCTCCGTCAGCTCCGTCCGGTCCTCGGGGCGGACCGCCGGCGGCAGTTCGCCGAAGCGGACGTGCCGCAGGAACGCGTACTCCTCGTCGGTGAACGAGTCGGTCGGTTCGCTCATGTCGGCATTGTGCGCCCACCCCACCACCTCGGGCATCAACCAGCCGGGTGCGGGTAAGCCGCCACGGTTCGCCGGTGACGAGGTGGAGGACGACGATGCGCGCGGTACGGATGACAGCCCCCGGGACGCTCGAACAGGTCGATGTGCCGGTCCCCGAGGCCGGGCCGGGCGACGTGCTGCTGCGCGTCGGCGCGGTCGGCGCCTGCCACTCCGACCTGCACATCCTCGACGCGCCGGCAGGGGCGTTCCCGACCCCGCTCACCCTCGGCCACGAGATCGCCGGCACCGTCGACACCGTCGGCGCCGGGGTGACCGGCTGGTCGGCCGGGGACCGGGTCGCGGTGTACGGGATCATCGGCTGTGGCCACTGCCGGGCCTGCCTGCACGGCCTGGAGAACCAGTGCCGGACCGTCCCGGTCGGGGGCATCGGGCTCAGCCGCGACGGCGGGCTGGCCGAGCACGTGGTGGTCCCCGCCTCCCGGCTGCTGCCCGCCGGCGACATGGACCTGACCCAGGTAGCGCCGCTGACCGACGCGGGGCTGACCCCGTACCACGCGATCGAGCTGGCCCGGCCGAAGCTGCGGCCCGGCACCACCTGCGTGGTGATCGGCATCGGCGGACTGGGCCACATGGCGGTGCAGATCCTGGTGGCCACCACCGCGGTGCGGATCGTCGCGGTGGACACCAACCTGGCGGCGCTGGACCTGGCCACCCGGGTCGGCGCGCACGACGTCGTACGCGCCGGACCGGACGCCGTGGACGCCATCCGGAAGATCGTCGGCCCGGCCCCGGACGGCGCGGACGTCGTGCTGGACTTCGTCGGGGCCGACCCGACCCTCACCACCGCCCGCCAGGTCGTCGCCACCGGCGGCCAGCTCCTGCTGGTCGGCCTGGCCGGCGGCACCCTGCCCGTCCGGCCGGTCGCCGACGAGCCGCCCACGCTGCCGTTGGAGACGAGCGTGCAGGTCCCGTTCTGGGGCACCCGGGCGGAACTCGCCGAGGTGATCGCGCTGGCCCGGCAGGGCGTCCTGCGGGCCGACGTGCAGACCTTCCCCCTCGACCGCGCGCCGGAGGCGTACGACCTGCTGCGCCGGGGCGAGATCCATGGCCGCGCCGTCATCGTGCCCTGACCGTCCGCGACCGGGTCAGGTCGCCGTGCGGGCCGCGGGCAGCCGGTCCAGCAGGGCCAGGGCCGCCCGCACCGGCCGGCGGGCCAGGGTCGCCTCGAAGCTCGCCTCACCCCGGCAGAACCGGACGAACATCCGCCAGCCCGCCGGGGTCGCCAACAACGCGTGGAACACGTCCGGGCGGCGCTCGAAGACCTCCAGCAGCCGGTGCCCGGCCCGCATCGACGGCACCAACCGGCCGTGCACCTCCCGCTCGTACCCGGCCAGGTCGTCGGCCGCGACCGCCGCCCCGGCGAGGGCGCCGGACCGCAACGCGTAGCTGATCCCCTCCCGGCTCCACGGCTCCAGCAGCCCGGCCGCGTCCCCGACGACCAGCACCCGACCGCGGCGCAGCGGCGAGTCGTCCGCCCGGCACCGGGTCAGGTGACCGGAGTCGTGCTCCGGCGGCACCCCCGCCAGGCCCAGCCGGGCCACGAAGTCACGCAGGTACGCCCGGGTCCGCGCGCCCTCACCCCGGGCGGAGATGACGCCGACGGTCAGCCGGTCACCCTTGGGGAAGACCCAGGCGTACGAGCCGGGAACCGGGCCCCAGTCCAGCAGCAGCCGCCCGCGCCACCGCTCCTGCTCGGCCGGCGGGACCGGCAGCTCCAGTTCCAGCCCCAGGTCGACCTGCCGGTAGGCGACACCGACGTGCCGGGCGGTGATCCCGGAGGAGCCGTCGGCGCCGACGACGGTACGGGCGCGCACCGTGTCGCCGTCGGCCAGCCGCAGGCGTACCCCGTCGTCGTCCTGGTCCACGGCGCGCACCGCGACGCCCTCGCGGACCTCGGCCCCGGCGGCGACCGCGGCGGCGCGCAGCCGGTCGTCGAACTCCTCCCGGCGCACCATCGCCACCAGCGGGCCGGCGGAGTGCCGGCGGGTGAAGCCGCGCCGCCCGTCGCGGGTGAACGTCACCCGGTCGACCCGGTCGTGCACCGGCACCTCGATCCGCTCGGCGACCTCGGCCAGGGAGGTGCCGATCAAGCCGCCCCCGCAGGTCTTGTAGCGGGGATGGGTGGCGCGCTCGACGACCAGCGTGCGCAGGCCGGCGCGAGCCGCGACGTGGGCGGCGGAGAGGCCGGCGGGGCCACCACCGACGACAGCGAGGTCCCAGACGATCACTGCTGCAGCGTAGGACACGACCTGGGTGGACGCCCTGCCACGACCCCCCGATCGGGTGGGCATCATCCGAGCCGCGCGGGGTAACCGCCGGGCGCAGACCGCCCGTGGTCGGGCGCTCACGGCGAGGAGGGACGTCATGCAGCAGGTACCGCTGTCCGAGGTCGAGGAGCGGGTCTACCAGGCGGTGTCCGCGCTGGAGGCCCGCGGACACGTGCCCTATCCGGACCTGATCGCCGAGGAGACCGGCCTGACCGAGGAGGAGCTGCGCGCGCCGCTGCACCTGCTCACCGAGAAGAACCTGCTGCACCGGGAGGACTCCCCGATGGCCGGGCTGGACTTCGGTCCCCGGTGGTGCGCGCGCCAGATGGCCTGACCGCCGCCGTTTGCCCCACGATGGCACGGGTAGCGATCCGGGATGCGTGATCGACGGTCTTCGGGGGGCACCATGAGCGCGGACCGGTCGCCGGCAACCGCCGGCACCGGCGGATACGACGACCGGCGCCGCTGGCAGGCGCTCGGCGTCGGCCTCGTCGCGGCCTTCATGACCCTGCTCGACGTGAGCATCGTCAACGTGGCCGTCCCGTCGATGGACCGGGCGCTCGGCGCCACGCCGAGCGACCTGCAGTGGGTGCTCTCCGGCTATGCGCTCACCTTCGGCCTGGTGCTGGTGCCCGCCGGCCGCTTCGGCGACGCACGTGGCCGGCGCAACGCCTTCGTCCTGGGGGTCGCCGCGTTCACCGTGACCAGCGCGCTGGCCGGACTGGCCCGCTCACCAGAGTGGTTGATCACCGCGCGGCTCGTGCAGGGGGCCGCCGCCGGGATCGTCAACCCTCAGGTGAGCGGGATGATCCAGCAGCTCTTCCGGGGCGCGGAACGGGGCCGGGCGTTCGGGCTGCTCGGCGCCACCATCGGCATCTCCACCGCGGTGGGGCCGCTGCTCGGCGGTCTGCTCATCCAACTCGGCGGCGAGCAGGAAGGCTGGCGGTGGGTGTTCTTCGTGAACATCCCGGTCGGCGTCGTCGCGGTGCTGCTCGGCTGGCGGCTGATGCCGGCCCGCCCCACGGGTGGGCCGGGCCGGCACCGGCTCGACCCGGTGGGCGTGCTGCTCCTCGGGATCGGGGTGACCCTGGTGCTGCTGCCGTTGGTGCAACGGGAGCAGTGGCACAGCCCGTGGAAGTGGGCCCTCATCCCTGCCGGACTGGCGTTCCTGGCCGGGTTCGGGTTCTGGGAACGGTGGTACGGACGGCACGAGGCACCGCTGTTCGACCTGCGGCTGTTCCGGCTCCGGTCGTACACCCTCGGATCGCTGATCGGGCTGGTCTACTTCGGCGGCTTCACCGCCATCTTCTTCATCTTCACCCTCTACCTGCAGATCGGGTTGGGCTACAGCGCGCTGGTCGCCGGCCTGGCCATCACCCCGTTCGCGCTCGGCTCGGCGGCGGCCTCCGCGCTCGGCGGCCGGGTCGTCACCCGGTACGGCCGACCACTGGTCGCCATCGGCCTGCTCGCCGTGCTGGTCGGGCTGGTCGCCACGGTGTGGGTGCTGCGGGGCTCGCCCTCCGGCTCGGTGCCGCTGCTGACCGCCGGGCCGCTGCTGGTGGCCGGGCTGGGCAGCGGACTCGTCATCGCACCCAACCAGACGCTGACCCTGTCGGAGGTGCCGGTGCCGCAGGCCGGCAGCGGCGCCGGCATGCTGCAGACCGGCCAGCGGATCGGCTCCGCGGCCGGGATCGCGGCGGTCGGTGCGCTGTTCTTCTCGACGCTGGCCAGCAGCGGGGGCGACTGGTCGGCGGCGTTCCGGTACTCGCTGCTGTTGGCTGCGGGGGTGATCGCGCTGGCCCTGGTGGCGGCTCTGGTCGACATCGTCATGGGTCGGCGTTGATTTTCCTGGCCGTTGGTTGCGGTTTCGGGCTGGGGCCCGGTCCGCCCGGGCGTGCCAGGCCACGTCGTCACCAGGACCACACACCCGTCGGGGTACGTCGGCTGCCGCCCGGCTTCACTCACCACCGCATCTCACTGGACTTCGGACTGTTGTCGTCCGCTCCGCAGGTGCATACGCCGCTGGCCGGTACCCCGGGTTCGGGGTGCCGGCCAGCGTTTCGTTCATGGTCAGCTGGTCCAGTGCTGGGCGACCAGGTCGGCGGCCTGCTGCTCCCACTGCGCGTACGCGTCGGGGTAGGCCGACACCTGCACGGTCTGGGCGGCGTCGGTCAGCGGCATGTCCTGCCAGCCGTCGACCTGCTTCAACCCCTTCAGGAACGCCAGGGTCGAGTGCTCCGGGTCGGTGATCTGCTCCGGGGTGCCCCAACCACTGGACGGGCGCTGCTGGAACAGACCCAGCGAGTCGTGATCGTTCTTGTCGCCCAGGTGGCCCAGGTTCTCCAGCTTCGACTCCTGCAGGCTGGTCGCGATCGAGATGACCGCGGCCCGCTCCGGCAGGCCGGCCTTCTTCGTGGCGGCGATGATCGCCTTCGCGTTCGACACCTGATCGTCGTTCAGGTCGATGTGCGACTGGTTGCCCTGCACACCGTGCGGGATCAGCTTGCTCGTGTCCGGCTTGTCGGCCTGCACCGCCGCGACCGGCTTACCGGTGGTGACGGGGGTGGTGTCGGCGTGAGCGGCGATCGGACCGGCGAACACACCACCGGTGAAAGCCAGACCAGCAATACCCAGCACACTCTTACGCAGCATCGTGTTCATCGAAAGCTCCTCGGGGGTCGGCGCTCCCCATGGGGGCGGGGGAACGCAAGCACCGTCAGGCGCCCAACACGTACAAGGGGGAAAGTCATCGACCGGCTGGCTCGCGGGGCGGGGGCCTCTTCGCGGTGCCGGGACCAGGTGTAACGACCGGCCGGCCACCCGCATTCCGGGCCCGGCCCGTCCACCAGGCCGGTGTTCGGCGGTGCTACTCGGTCGTACGGTGACTGTAACGACCCGGCCCCCGCCACGATTCCGGCCTGAGGATGCCCCCGGTCACACCGGAACGGGACATTCGGCTCACCCGGCGGCCCCTGCACCGCGTGGCCGGGCCACCGGCTGCCGGCCGCCGGATGATGGGCGGTGATCGGACCCATTGGCCGGATGTGGAGCCGCTAACACCGGTGGGTTAGCGGATCGGGTATCGGTGCTAACCGGCTCGGCCTATCGGTGCTCTGACGATCGAGACGATCGCCGACGGAGAAAGCGGCGCAGACGGAACCGGCCGGTTCCCGACGAACGGGAACCGGCCGGTTTTCATCTACGGATCACCAGAGCTGCTGGACGATGTCCGCCGCCTGCTCCTCCCACTGCGCGTACGCGTACGGGAAGGCCGACACCTGGACGGTCTGCGCGGCCGTGGTCAGTGGCAGGTTCTGCCAGCCGCCGACGTTCTTCAGCGCGCCGTAGAACGCCTTGGCGGAATAGTCCGGGTCGGTGACCTGGTCGGGCGTGCCCCAACCGGACGACGGGCGCTGCTGGAACAGGCCCTGCGAATCGTGGTCGTTGTACGCGCCGAGGTGGCCGAGGTTGTAGAGCTTCGACTCCTGCAGCGAGGTGGCGACGCCGATCACGGCGCCCCGCTCCCCCACGCCGCTCTCCTTGGCCGCCTTGACGATGGCCTTGGCGTTGGCGAGCTGCGCGTCGTCCAGCGGGATGCGCGACTGGGCGCCCTCGACGCCGTGCGGGATCAGCTTGTCCCGGCTGGGCTTGTGCGCCTTGTCGGGGACCTTGTCGCTGCCGGTGGTCAGCCCGGACTCCACCGTCTTGCGGCCGGTGGCCAGGTCGATCGCGGCCACGGCACCGGCGTGGGGGCCACTGGTGACGGGTGCGGCCAGCGCGGTCGGGCCGAAGGCCAGGCCGCCGAGGGCGGCCACGCCGGCGATGCTCAGCGCGGTCCTGCGGTGCGGGGTCTTCGCGATGGCGGGGAGCCATCGAGTGAAGTGATCCTTCACGATGGTTGCCCTTTCGATCGTTACGACGCGCTCCGGGGTGAGCGCCCCTGGGGGAACTGCGGTGCCGGCGCGGGTTTGCGTACCGGCGGTACGGGGGACACAACCAGCTGCCCGTGTCGGTCATTCCGGATATGCGCAGGGGCAGCGGCGGCGTGCGGCCCAGCTCACAGACCCCGGGCGGGTGCTCCGGTCAGCCGGGGTCGCCGAGCTCCGAGGAGCCGGAACGGGCCGCTAACCGTCGAAACGGCCCAGCGGGGCGACACCGACGACCGGGGCGGTCCAGGTTCCCTACTCCCGCGCACGCCGATACGCCCCACCGGCCAGCGGCAGGGCGTCGACGGCGGCGTACGGGTCAGTGACCCCGGGTCAGCCACTCCTGAAGGTGCGGCGCCTCGGCGCCGATGGTGGTGCTGTCGCCGTGGCCGGTGTGCACCACGGTCTCCGGTGGCAGGGTGAGCAGCCGGGAACGGATCGACGCCACGATGGTGCCGAAGTCGCTGTAGGAACGCCCGGTGGCCCCCGGACCGCCGGCGAAGAGGGTGTCGCCGGTGAAGACGACACCGAGCGTCGGGGCGTGGAAGCTGCACGCGCCGGGGCTGTGCCCGGGGGTGTGCAGCACCCGCAGGGCGGTGCCGGCCACCTCGACCGACTCGCCGTCGGTCAGGTCGCCGTCCGGCGGGGTGTCCGGGTGGACCAGGTCCCAGAGCACCCGGTCGGCGGGGTGCAGCAGCACGGGCGCACCGGTGGCCCGGCCCAGCGCCGGCGCCACCCGTACGTGGTCGTCGTGGGCATGGGTGGCCAGGACGGCGCGTACCCTCCGGTCGCCGACGGCCCGCAGGATGGCGTCCACGTCGTGCGGCGCGTCGACCACGACGCACTCGACGTCGTCGCCGACCACCCAGACGTTGTTGTCCACGTCGAAGGTCTGGCCGTCGAGGGAGAACGTGCCGGAGGTGACGGCGTGGTCGACGCGGGCGGTCACGGGAAGACCACCACCGAGCGGAGCACGTCGCCGTGGTGCATCCGGGTGAACGCCTCCTCGACCTGGTCCAGGGCGATCTCCTCGGTGACGAACGCGTCGAGGTCGAGGCGGCCCTGCAGGTAGAGCTCGGTCAACAGGGGGAAGTCGCGGCTGGGCAGGCAGTCGCCGTACCAGCTGGACTTGAGGGCGCCGCCGCGGCCGAAGACGTCCAGCAGCGGCAGCTCCACCCGCATCTCGGGGGTGGGCACGCCGACCAGCACCACCGTGCCGGCCAGGTCGCGGGCGTAGAACGCCTGCTGCCAGGTCTCCGGGCGGCCCACGGCGTCGATCACCACGTCGGCGCCGAAGCCGCCGGTGGCCGCGCGGATCGCCTCGACCGGGTCGTCGTCCGAGGCGTTGACGGTGTGCGTCGCGCCGAACTTCCGCGCCCAGTCGAGCTTTCGCGAGTCGGTGTCCACCGCGATGATCGTCGTCGCGCCGGCGAGGGCGGCGCCGGCCACCGCCGCGTCGCCGACCCCGCCGCAGCCGATCACCGCGACCGAGTCGCCCCGGGTCACCTGGCCGGTGTTCATGGCCGCGCCGAGGCCGGCCATCACGCCGCAGCCGAGCAGGCCCACTGCCGCCGGACGGGCCGCCGGGTCCACCTTCGTGCACTGGCCGGCGTGCACCAGGGTCTTCTCGGCGAAGGCGCCGATGCCGAGGGCGGGCGACAACTCGGTGCCGTCGGTGAGGGTCATCTTCTGCGTCGCGTTGTGGGTGTCGAAGCAGTACCAGGGGCGACCCCGCCGGCAGGCCCGGCACACTCCGCAGACGGCACGCCAGTTCAGCACCACGAAGTCGCCGGGGGCCACGCCGGTGACGCCCTCCCCCACCTGCTCGACGATGCCGGCGGCCTCGTGGCCGAGCAGGAACGGGTAGTCGTCGTTGATGCCGCCCTCGCGGTAGTGCAGGTCGGTGTGGCAGACCCCGCAGGACTGCACCTTGACGACCGCCTCGCCGGGCCCCGGGTCGGGCACCACGATGGTGGTGACCTCGACCGGCGCGCCCTTGCGCCGCGACACGACTCCCCGGACTTCCTGGCTCACGATGCCTCCTTCGTTCGCGACTGCGGGGCTCGCAAACCCGGCTCACTCCTCGCGCTCACGATGCCTCCTTCGGCCGCGACTGCGGTGATCACGCCCCGGTGGAGAACCTACCGCTGATCACGGCCGGGGCCCACCGTTGCCGTGGTTATCGCGGTCGTCGCCGGGTAGGCGGCGGCACGGTTCTCCGACACCCACGGGAGTGATCATGAAGCTGACGCATGCGCCGCTGCGGGTCAGCATCGGCGCGTTCATCCTGAACTCCGGGCTCGGCAAGCGCACCCTGGAGGGCGAGTCCGCCGAGGCGGTGCACGGCATGGCGGTCGGGGCGATCCCGCAGCTCGGGCAGGTGGAGGCGGACCGGTTCGCGAAGCTGCTCTCCCGGGGCGAGATCGCGCTGGGCGCCGCACTGCTCGCCCCGTTCGTCCCGTCGGTGCTGGTCGGGCTCGGACTGACCGCCTTCGGCGCCGGCCTGGTGCAGCTGTATCTGAAGACGCCGGGGCTGCGCGAGCCGAACAGCCTGCGCCCCACCCAGGCGGGCATCGGCATCGCCAAGGACGTCTGGCTGGTCGGGGCGGGGCTCACCCTGCTGCTCGACTCGGTCACCCACCGACGCCGCCGACGCTGACCCGTCAGGCGGCCACCGGGGTCGGGACCGCAGGGTGCTCGGCGGCGTACCGGCGGCGGGCGGCGTTGCGGTACCGCAGCACCTGGACGGCGCCGACGGCCCAGAGCACGTACTGCACGGCGAACGCCCAGCGGAACGCGCTCAGCGGCGGGGTGGCCGCGCCGGCCGGGGTGGCCAGGTCGAGCACCACGCCGACGGCGAGCACCAGCAGGATCGACGCGACGAAGCCACCGACGTTGACGATGCCGGTGGCGCTGCCGATCCGGTGCACCGGGTTGAAGGTGCGGGCGTAGTCGAAGCCGATCACCGAGCCGGGGCCGTTGACCGCGAGGACGACCACCAGGGCGACCAGCAGCCAGTGCGGTGCGCGGCCGGGCCAGGCGAGTACCACCGCCCAGACGGCGGCGGTGCCGGCGGTGATCGCGAAGACCACCACCGAGCGGCGGAACGGGTGCCGGGCGCAGAGGTGCGCGACGACCGGCCCGCAGACCAGGGTGGCCACCGTCATCAGGGTGAGCAGCGACGCCGCCGCGGTCGGCGACAACCCCTGCCCCTGGACCAGGAACGGATAGCCCCACAGCAGTGCGAAGACCGCCCCGGAGAACTGGGTGACGAAGTGGGTCCAGAGGCCGAGGCGGGTGCCGGGCTGTCCCCAGGCGGCGGCGAGCTGCCGGCGTACGGCGGCGAGGTCCGGGGCGACCGCGCCGGGGTGCGCGCGGTGCGGGGTGTCCCGGACGGCGACCAGCACCAGCAGCAGCACGGTCGCGCCGAGCGCCGCCGCGGTGAGGAAGGCCGGCGTCCAGCCGGCGTGGTGCAGCAGCGCCACCAGGGGTACGGCGCCCAGCACCGCCCCGAGCTGGCCGAAGGTGCCGGTGAGCTGCACCAGCAGCGGGTTGCGCCGGCCGGGGAACCAGAACGCCACGATCCGCAGCACGCTGATGAAGGTCATCGCGTCGCCGAGGCCGACCAGGACCCGGGCCGCGACGGCGAGCGGGACGTCGGTGGCCACGGCGAAGCAGAGCTGCCCGGCGACCATCAGCGCCCCGCCGGTGAGCAGCAGGCGGCGGGAGCCGTACCGGTCGAGCAGCACCCCGACGGGGATCTGCATGGCCGCGTAGACGGCGAGCTGGGCGACGGAGAAGGTGGCCAGGGCGGCGGCGTTGATGTGGAAACGGTCGGCGGCGTCCACCCCGGTCACGCCGAGCGAGCTGCGGTGGAACACCGCCGCCACGTACGCGGTGACCGCGACGGCGTACACCAGGACGGCGGGGCGGCGGCCGGTGGCCGCGGTCACCGGAGCGTCCGCAGCACGGTCGCGGCGTTGTCGATGTGCGCGCCGACGCTGGCGAGCCAGGCGGCCGGGTCGTCGCCGTCGAGGGCGGCGAGCTGGTCGGCGTGCTCGGTGAGCGCCACCTCGGCCCAACCCGGCGACAGTCGGAAGCTGGCCTCACCCATCCGCAGCTGCCGGTCGCGCAGCCGGTGGTAGAGCTCGGCGAGGATCTCGTTGCCGGCGGCCTCGACGACGGTGGCGTGGAAGGCCCGGTCGGCGGCCATCAGCGCGGTGAGGTCCCCGGCGGCGTGCGCTCGGCGCATCTCGTCGAGCCGGCGGGCGAGGTCGGCGCGCAGTTCGGCGCGGCGCGGCCAGACCCGCTCGGCGGCGTGCAGCTCGACCAGGCGGCGGGCCTCGATGACGTCGGCGATCTCGCGGGCGGAGACCGGCCGGATCAGCGCGCCACGCTTCGGGTAGAGCGCCACCAGCCCTTCGGACTCCAACCGCAGCAACGCCTCCCGGACCGGGGTCCGGGACACCCCGGCCGCCTCGGCGATCTCGCCCTCGCTGATCAGCAGACCACCGGGGTAGACCTGTTCCAGGATGGCCCCCTTGAGGTGCCGGTAGGCCCGCTCGGCGGCGGACGGCACCGCCCGGGTGCTGGGATGCGTCATGTATCTATGATGCGTCCCGGGTGGGTCCGGCCACCTCGCGAGGGCCGTGATCGTGGTCCACGCCACCTGGTGTTCGGTCCGCCGCGCCGGGACCGGGCCCTCCTCGGGGGCGGCGTGCCGCCGGTTCGGGACCCGGCTGGGAATCCCACGTGGATCCGAGTGACCCCTGGGGTCCCCGGGTACCAGGGCGGCCATGACGACGGACGTGACGATCGTGGTGGCGACCCGCAACCGGCGCGACCAGCTTCTCGACCTGCTGCCCCGGCACACCGCGCCGGTGATCGTGGTGGACAACGGCTCCGACGACGGCACCCCGGCGGCCGTGGCGGCGGCGTTCCCCCGGGTCCGGGTGGTGGCGCTGGGCCGTAACGCCGGCGCGGGGGCGGCCCGCAACGTCGGGGTGGCGCTGGCGGACACCCCGTTCGTGGCGTTCGCGGACGACGACTCGTACTGGGCGCCGGGCTCCCTGGAGCGGGCCGGGGAGCTGCTGCGGCGGCACCCCCGGACGGCCCTGCTGACCGGGCAGGTACGCGTCGGGCGGCAGGCCAGGCTCGACCCGGTCTCGGCGGGCATGGCGCAGGCGCCGATCGGCACCGCCCCGGACGCCCCGGGCCGAGCGTGCTGGGCTTCCTGGCCTGCGCGGTGGTGCTGCGCCGGGAGGCGTACCGGCAGGTCGGCGGGTTCGCCGAGCGGCTCGGCACGTACGGCGAGGAGGCGCTGCTGGCGATGGAACTGGCCGCGGCGGGCTGGAACCTCGCGTACACGCCGGAGCTGGTGGCCACCACCTGCCGGCGCCGGCCGGCCGGGACCCCGCGGCCCGGCGCCGGGTCGAGGCGCGCAACCGGCTGCTCACCGCGGCGCTGCGCCGGCCGGTGGACGTGGTGCGGGCGGTGGCCGTCGAGGCGTGGCGCGACCCGGACGGCCGGGCCGGCGTGCGCGACGCGGCCCGCCAGGCCGGCTGGGTGCTGCGCCACCGGCGGCGGCTCCCGGCCGCCGTGGAGGCCGCCCTGACCACGCTGTCCCGGCCGCAGCCGAACGCCGCCGTGCCCGCCCCCGCCGGCGCCGGCGCGCCCGCCTGACCCGACACGCCGCCGACACCTGGGCCACCGTGCCAAGCCGGGCCGGGCCGGGGAGAATCGACCCATGCCCACCCGCCGCTGGCTGCTCGCCGACCAGCTCGGTCCGCACTTCCTCGACGCCGACGACCAACCGGTGCTGCTGGTGGAGGCGAAGGAGTGGTTCCGGCAGCGCCGGATGCACCGGCAGAAGGCCCACCTGATCCTGTCGGCGCTGCGGCACCGGGCCGCCGAGCTGGGAGACCGGGCGCTGCTGCTGCGCGCCGGCACGTTCCGGGAGGCGCTGACCCGGCTCGGTGAGCCGGTCGAGCTGGTGCACCCGACCAGCCGGGCCGCGCTGGGCTTCGCCCGTACCGTCGAGGGGCTGACCGTGCTGCCGCCGCGCGGCTTCGTCACCGACCGGGCGGACTTCGCGGCCTGGGCCGACGGGGTCCGGCGGGCGCCGCTGCGGATGACCGACTTCTACCGGTACGCCCGACAGCGCCACGCGGTGCTGACCGGTGGCCCGGCCACCGGCCGGCCCCGCTCCACCACCCGCGGCCCCGACCCGGACGTGCCGCCACCACCACCGGTGACCGAGGACGCGATCGACGCCGAGGTCCGCGCCGACCTGGACCGCTGGGAGCGCGAGGGGATCCGTTTCGTGGGCCGGGACGGGCCCCGACGCTATCCGGCCACCCACGCCGAGGCCCGGGACCGGCTGGCGCACTTCCTGCGCCACCGCCTGGTCGGGTACGACCGCTACGCCGACGTGATGAGCCACGGTGACCCGCTGCTGGCGCACAGCGTGCTCTCCTCCTCGTTCAACCTGGGCCTGCTCGACCCGGAGCCGGCGATCCGGGACGCCGAGCGGGCCTGGCGGGACGGCGCCGCGCCGCGGGGCGCGGTGGAGGCGTTCGTCCGGCAGCTGCTGGGCTGGCGGGAGTTCCTCTGGCAGCTCTACTGGTATCTGGAACCGGACTTCCGGGGCCGGCGTTGGCTGCCCGCCACCGAGCCGCTGCCGGAGTGGTTCGCCGAGCTGGACGCCGACGCGGTGGAGGCGCGCTGCCTGACGGACGTGCTCGCCGGGGTGCGGGACCGGGCGTGGGCGCACCAGTCGCAACGGCTGCTGGTGCTCGGCAACTACGCGTTGCAGCGTGGTTGGCGCCCCGACGAGCTGGCCGACTGGTTCCAGCGGTCGTTCGTGGACGGCGCCGAGTGGGTGATGAACGCGATGGTCGTCGGCATGAGCCAGTACGCCGACCTGGGCCGCATCGACACCCGCCCGTACGCGGTCGACGGCGGGCACCTCGACGAGATCAGCGACTACTGCGCCGGCTGCCGCTACCAGCCGGAGCGGGTGCTCGGCGACCTGGCGTGCCCGTACACCGGGGGGTTCGAGGCGTTCCTGCACCGCAACCGGGAACGGCTGGTGGCCGATCCCCGGCTGGCCGCCGAGCTGGCCGACCGGGACGACCCGGAACGCCGGGAGGCGGTGCTGGCCCAGGAGGAGAAGCGCGGCAGCAACCCGCCCTGAGCCGGTTCAGGTGTGGTCGGCCCAGAAGGCGGTGACCAGCGCGTGGAACTCCGGGGCGCGCTCGATCTGCGGCATGTGCCCGGTGTCGGGAAACAGGTGGGTGCGCGCCTCGGGCAGCCGGGCGCGGGCGGCCGCCAGGTGGCCGGCGGGCAGGATCAGGTCGCGGTCGCCCCAGACGACCAGGGTGGGCAGGTCCAGGGCGGCGACCGCGGCGAGCAGCTCCTCGCGCCACTGGGGACGGACCCCGCGCCAGGTGCCGAGGTCGCGGACCAGCTCCAGCATCACCCGGGCGGCGTGCGGCTGACGGGCCACCGCGAGGGCGGTGGCGATCCGTTCCTCGGTGGCGTACGCGGGGTCCCGGAAGATCGCCAGCTCGGTGCGGCGGGCCACCACCGGATGGGGACGCAGCAGCAGCCGGCCGAGCGGGCGCACGGCGAGCAGCCGCAACGCGACGGTCACCTCCCGGCCGAACCCGGCGCTGTTGACCAGCACCAGGCTGGCCGCCCGGTGCGCCTGGTCGGCGGCGAGCCGCATCGCCACCGCCCCGCCGAGGAGTTGCCGACCAGCCGGGCCGGCCAGGAGACCCCGGCCGCGTCCAGGAAGTCGGCGACCGCGGCGGCGAGCGCGGGCAGCGTGTGCGGGACGTCCAGCGGCGCGGAGCCGCCGTGACCGGGCAGGTCGACGCTGAGCACCCGATGGTCGGCGGCCAGCAGCTCCTGCTGCGCGGTGAAGTCGTCGAGGGTGCGGCCGATGCCGTGCAGCAGCACCACCGGCGGGCCGTCCCCGGTGATCCGGCAGCGCATCCGCCGCCCGGCCACGGTCAGCTCGTCGGCGGCGGGCAGCGTTCCGGTCACGCGGACCGCTCCGCCGGTGTCGGAGTCGCGTCGCCGCCGGTGGCGGCACTGCCGGTGGCGGCCGGGACGGCGCGCTTCATGCCGAGGGCGAGGACCCGGTGGTAGGAGGCCGGGGCGACCCGGGCCAGCAGGTCGGGCAGCTTCGCCGACCAGCCGATCAGCACCCGGCCCCGGCGGCGTTCGACGCCGCGCAGGATCACCTCGGCGGCCTTCGCCGGGTCGATGGAGAGCAGCTTCTCGAACTGCCGGCGACCGGCCTCGTACTCCTCGCGGGGGACGCCGCTGCCCACCCGGGCGCTGGCCGCGATGCGGGTCCGGATGCCGCCCGGGTGCACGGAGGTGACGCCGACACCGTCGTCGACCAGCTCGTGGCGCAGCGCCTCGGTGAAGCCGCGCACGGCGAACTTGCTCGCCGAGTAGGCGGCCTGGCCGGCGGGGGCGATCAGCCCGAAGAGGCTGGAGACGTTGACCAGGTGGGCACCCGGCTCGGCCTTCAGCGCCGGCAGCAGCGCGTGGGTCAGCCGTACCACGGCCCGGAAGTTGATCTCGATGACCCAGAGGAACTCGTCCAGGGTGACCTGGTCGAAGCGGCCACCCAGCGCCACGCCCGCGTTGTTGACCAGCAGCCGGATCCGGGGATGGCGGTGAGCCAGCTCCGCCGCCACCCGGTCGGTGGCGTCGGCGTCGGCCAGGTCCACCAGGTGCGTCTCGACCGACCGGTCGGGGTGGGCGGCGCGGAGCGCGGCGGCGACGGCGTCGAGCCGTTCGGCGTCCCGGTCGAGCAGGACCAGGTCGGCGCCGCGCCGGGCGAGGCCGTGCGCCAGGGCCTCGCCGATGCCGCTGGCCGCCCCGGTGACCACGGCGGTGCCGCCGGGAAAGACGAAGTCACGCATCAGGTGCTCCTTCGCGGTTCAGCCGACGGGGGCGTCGGCTGGGGTCCGTTCCGCCGGGCCGGCGGCGGGTGGGGTGCCGGCGCGGGAGAACCGGACCCCCTCGTCGGTGAGGCGGCCGTGCCGCATCAGCAGCACGTCGCGCGGATAGTTCTGGTGCAGCCGCCACGGCGCCACCGGCCCCTGCTTGGGCAGCTGGTCCACGGCCCGCAGCACGTACCCGGACTTCAGGTCGATGATCGGCTCGAGGTCGCCGGTGGCCGGGGCGACCGGGGTGACGATCTGCTGCCCGGTGGCGTCCAGGTGGCGCAGCAGGCGGCAGACGTACGTGGCGACCAGGTCGGCCTTGAGCGTCCAGGACGCGTTGGTGTAACCGATGGTCATCGCGAAGTTCGGCACGCCGGAGAGCATCATGCCCTTGTAGGCGACCGTGCCGGCCAGGTCGACCTCCCGGCCGTCGACGGCGACGGTCATGCCGCCGAGGGCGAGCAGGTTGAGGCCGGTGGCGGTGACCACGATGTCGGCGGGCAGCTCCTCGCCGGAGGCGAGCCGGACGCCGCCCTCGGTGAAGGTGTCGATGGTGTCGGTGACCACGGACGCCCGGCCGGCGCTCACCGCGTCGAAGAGGTCACCGTCGGGGACCACGCAGAGCCGCTGGTCCCACGGGTCGTAGCGGGGTGAGAAGTGCCGGTCGATGTCGTAGCCGACCGGCAGCCGGCCGGCGGCGGCGCGTCGCAGGAACTTCTTCACCAGTCCGGGGCGACGCCGGCTGAGCTGGAAGTTCGCGACGCCGAGCAGCACGTTCTTCCAGCGCACCACCGGATATGCGGCCTTCGCCGGGAGCCGGCGCCGCAGCGCGTCGGCGAGCCGGTCACGCGAGGGCAGCGCGATGACGTACGTGGGTGAGCGCTGGAGCATGGTGACGTGCGCGGCCCGCTCGGCCATCGCCGGCACCAGGGTCACCGCCGTGGCGCCGCTGCCGATCACCACCACCCGCTTGCCGGTCCAGTCCAGGTCCTCGGGCCAGTGCTGCGGGTGCACGAGCTGCCCGGCGTACCGCTCGACGCCGGGGAAGTCGGGGGTGTAACCGGCGTCGTAGCGGTAGTAGCCGGAGCAGGTGAAGAGGAAGCCGCAGGTGAGGACCACGTCCTCGCCGGTGTCGTCGCGGCGCGCGTGGACCGTCCAGCGGGCGGTGGCGCTGTCCCACTCGGCGCGGACCACCCGGTGCTGGAAGCGGATGTGCTCCTCGACGCCGTACTCCCGGGCGGTCTCCCGGACGTACTCCCGGATCGAGTCGCCGTCGGCGATCGCCTTCGGGTTCGTCCACGGCTTGAAGGAGTAGCCCAGCGTGTACATGTCGGAGTCCGAACGGATGCCCGGATAGCGGAACAGGTCCCAGGTGCCGCCGATCGCGGCGCGCGCCTCCAGCACCGCGTACGTCTGCTGCGGACAGTTGCGCCGCAGGTGCACCGCGGCGCCGATGCCGGACAGGCCGGCGCCGACGATGAGGACGTCCACGTGGTCGGTGGCCATGGCAGCTCCCGGTCGCAGGGCAGAGGAGCGGACCTTATCCAGCGCCGTCGAGGTCGGTCAACACCCTGTCGAGTGGAATCGACAGGGTGTCGAGCGGGTGTAGCATCAGCCGTCATGACCGCCGCCCGTACGTCGACCGGAGCCGCGCCCACCCGGGGCCGGCGGTCCGGGCGCTCCACCGGCGACGACCGGGAGACGGCCATCCTCGCCACCGCCGAGCGGCTGCTGGCCCAGCGGCCCTTCGGTGAGATCTCCATCGACGACCTGGCCCGCGGCGCGGGTATCTCCCGCCCCACGTTCTACTTCTACTTCCCGTCCAAGGACGCGGTGCTGCTCACCCTGCTGGACCGGGTGATCGCGGAGGCGAACACCGCCGCCGGTGACGTGCTGGACCGCCTCGCCGAGGACCCGCGGGCCCGCTGGCGGGAGCTGATCGCCCGGTTCCACGCCGCCTTCGGCGGTCACCGGGCGGTGGTGCTGGCCTGCGCCCAGGTGCGCGGCACCAACGCCGAGGTGCGCCGGCTCTGGGCCGAGGTGCTGGAGGCGTGGGTGCACGCGGTCGAGCAGGCGATCGAGGGTGAGCGGCGGCGCGGCGCGGCCCCGGACGGGCTGCCCGCCCGGGACCTGGCGATCGCGTTGAACTCGATGAACGAGCGGGTCTGGTACGCCACCTTCGCCGGCGACGGCCCCGCGGTGGCCGAACGGGACGTCGTCGACGTGCTGCTCGACGTCTGGCTGACCGCGATCTACCGGACCACCACGCCGCCCCCGGCCTGAGCGTCGCCGCGCGCCTCGCGCAGGCGGGCCAGCGTCAGGTCGAAGTCGGCGGGCGACAGCACCGGACCGACGTTCTTGCGCCAGCCGACGATCCGCGACCGGCGCTGCACCGGCGTCTCGACCGGGCCGTCGCGCGTGACCACCCAGACCGCGTTGCGCACCGTCGCCCCGCCGAGCAGCCGCGCCGCGCGGACCTCGAACCCGGTCACCTCCGACCAGAGCAGCAGCCGGGAACGGTGGATGTGCCGGATCAGCAGGCCACGCTCGTTGTGCCAGAGGCCCACCAGGTAGAACCGGGCCACCATGGTCAGCCACAGGGCCAGGAAGGCGACCGGCAGGGGCAACTGCCAGAGCATCCTCGCCTCGACACCCTCGGTGCGCACCTTGTGCAGCGCCGCGCCCGCCGCCGTCAGCGCGACCAGCCCACCGCAGCAGAGCATGAATCCGGCCCACGCCTGCCGGAACCCCCACGGATCGACCCGTCTCCATCGCCGCACGCCGCTCACCCTAGGCGGTCCGCGCCCGCGTCGCGGTCCCCGTCAGGCTCCCACCGGCCCCTCGGCCCGGGTGTCGGCCAGATAGCCCGGCAGGTCCGGCCGGTCGGGGGCGAGCACGTGCCGGATCCAGGCGGTGCGCTCGTGCTCCAGCACGCCCAGCTCCCAGACGCAGCCGACACCGGGGCGGGTCATCGGCACGAAGTGCGCCGGGTCGTCGTCGGGGCAGTCCAGGGCGGGCTGGCCGGCGACCGCGATCCGGCACTCCACCACGTTGTCCCAGAACCAGGTGTACGCCAGCAGGTAGGCGCCGCTGTCCGCGCCCCGGTGCAGCACCGACCAGCTCGCCGGCGGGGTGTGACCGTCCGACGACGGCAGCAGTCGGGGCAGGAACTCGTACGCGGTGGCCACCACCGCCGGTTCGAGCCGCCGTCCGGGCTGGTCGACGTGGTAACGCTTGACGTGCCGACCGGCGACCTCGACGGTCCCCGGCACGGTCAGCTGCTTGTCGTGAAATGCCATGCCGGGACGGTAGGGCCGCTTCCCTGACAGCTAGTGTCAGCGGAGTGCGGGCCAGTCGTCTCCTGTCGATCCTGCTGCTGCTCCAGGAGCACGGTCGGCTGACCGCGGCCGAGCTGGCCCGGCGGCTGGAGGTGTCCGAGCGCACCGTCTACCGCGACGTCGGCTCCCTGCACGCGGCCGGCATCCCGTTGTACGGCGAGGCCGGTCATGCCGGCGGCTACCGGCTCGTCGACGGCTGGCGGACCCGGCTGACCGGGCTCACCGCCGAGGAGGCGGAGCGTCTGCTCTTCGCCGGGCTGCCCGGTCCGACCGCCGAGCTCGGCTACGACACGGTGGTCGCCAGCGTCGGGCTCAAGCTGCGCGCCGCGCTGCCCCGCCCGCTCGCCGACCGGGCCGCCCAACTTCAGCAGCGTTTCCACCTGGACACCCCCGGCTGGTACTCCGACGGCGACCCGTCCCCGCACCTGGCGCCCACCGCCGACGCGGTGTGGCGGCAGCGCCGGGTCCGGGTCCGGTACCGCAGTTGGACCGGGGAGGTGACCCGCCTCTTGGAGCCGTACGGACTGGTGCTCAAGGGCGGCCGGTGGTACGTGGTGGCCGCCCGACCCGACCGCGCCGAACCAGCCACCTACCGGGTGAACCAGATCCTCGGCCTGACCACGCTGGCCGAGTCGTTCGACCGACCGGCCGACTTCGACCTGCCCGCCTGGTGGCGCGCGCACGTGGTGGACTTCCGGTCCCGGCTGCAGCGGGACGAGGCGACGATCCGGCTGTCGCCGCGGGGGCGGGAACGGCTGCGGGAGATCGCCAGCGACGCCGTGGTGGCCGCCGTGGACGCCACCGCCGGGCCGCCCGACGAGGCAGGGTGGGTGCGGGCGGTCGTCCCGGTGGAGTCGCCGACCCACGCGCACGGTGACCTGCTGCGGCTCGGCGCGGAGGTGGAGGTCCTCTCCCCCACCGCGCTGCGGGACCGGCTGGCCGCCACGGCCGCCGCCCTGGCCGTGCTCTATGCCGGGCCGGCGGACCGAACCTGACGCAGGGCCGCGCCGACCACGGCGAGCCCCCGCTCGAGGTCGCCCGGGGTGTTCGCGGCGTAGCCGAGGACCAGGCCGGGCGGCTGGGGTCGCTGCCCGTGCCAGGACAGCGGCTGCACCTTCACGCCCCGCCGCAGGCACGCCGCGGCCAGTTCCACGTCGGAGACCGTGCCGGGAAGGGTGACCAGCAGATGCAGGCCGGCGGCGGCGCCGTGCACGACCGCACCGGGCAGCTGCGCCCGGACCGCACGGATCATCGCGTCCCGGCGGCGGACGTGCCGGCGGCGCAGCAGCCGCAGGTGGCGTTCCAGCGCACCGGAGTCGATCAGCTCGGCGAGCACCAGCTGGGGCAGCGCGGAGGTGCCCCGGTCGGCCAGCCGCTTGGCGGCGACCAGGGCGGCGTGGTGCCGGCGCGGCACCAGCACCCAGCCGATCCGCAGGGCCGGGGCGAGCAGCTTGGAGATGCTGCCGGCATAGCAGACGGCCTCGGGCAGCATGGCGCGCAGCGCCGGCACGGGTGGCCGGTCGTAGCGGTGCTCGGCGTCGTAGTCGTCCTCGATGACCAGGCCGCCCCGGCGGGCCCAGCCGATGAGCTGCCGCCGCCGGTCGCCGTCGAGCACCACCCCGGTCGGGAACTGGTGCGCCGGGGTGAGCAGCACCGCCGGCGCGCCGCTCGCGTCCAGCTCGTCGACGCGCAGGCCGTGCGCGTCGACCGGCACCGGCGGGGTGGCCAGCCGCCAGTCGTGCAGGTGCTGCCGGACCCCGAGGGAACCCGGGTCCTCGACCGCCACGGTGTGGATGCCCTCGCCCTGCAGGACCTGGGCGAGCAGGCCGAGCGCCTGGGACACCCCGGCCACGATCACCACCTCGGCCGGGTCCGCCCGGATGCCGCGGCTGCGGGCCAGCCAGGTGGCGACGGCGAGCCGCAGCGCGGGCACGCCGGTCGGGTCGCCGTACCCGAACTCGGCGGGCCGCAGCCGGTGCAGCACCGCGCGTTCGGCGCGCAGCCAGGCCGCGCGGGGAAAGGCCGCCAGATCGGGTACGCCGGGCGTGAGATCGACCTCGGCCGGGGCGGTGCGCAGCGCGTCGAAGACGTCGGTGTCGGGCCGGTCGGCGAAGACGTCGACGGCCGGCGGCGTGGCGGCTGACCACCACCGTGGCCGGCGTGGCCACCACGACGGTGCCGCCCCGGCCCCGCCCGGCCACGTGCCCGTCCTCGGTGAGCCGCTGGTACGCCTCGGTCACCACGCCCCGGGACACGCCCAGCTCGGCGGCGAGCAGCCGGCTGGCCGGCAGTCGGGAACCGACCGGCACCCGGCCGTCGGCGATCGCCGCCCGCAGTCGCGCCGCCAGCCAGGCCGCCCGGCCGCCGGCCGGCGCCTCGGCGACGTCGAGGTGCAGGAAGTCCGAGCCGGCGGTTATGGACCCCTCACCGGTCGCTGTTTTGGCCCTGTCCACCGGGCCATTCTGGCAGCAGGGTGGACGGAGTGAGCATCACCTTCCTGTTGGCCGCCCTGGTCGTGGCCGCCACCCCGGGCACCGGGGTGGTCTACACCCTCTCCGCCGGCCTGGCCGGGGGACGCCGGTCCGGCCTCGTGGCCGCCGTCGCCTGCACGCTGAGCCTCCTGCCGCACCTGCTGGCGGCGGTCACCGGCCTGGCCGGCCTGGTGGCCGCGAGCACGCCCGTGTTCCGGGTGCTGACCTGGGCGGGCGTGGCGTACCTGCTGTGGACGGGCTGGACCACCCTGCGCGACCGGGATCCGCTGCCCGTCGCCGCCCAGCCCCCGCCCGGCCCGGCCCGGCTGCTCCGTGACGGGGTGCTGGTCAACCTGCTCAACCCGAAGGTGACGGTCTTCTTCGTGGCGTTCCTGCCGCAGTTCGTCCCGCCGGGCGCACCGGCCGCGCCCCGGATGCTGGCCTGCGGCGGGGTGTTCGTCCTGGTCACCCTGGTCGTGTTCGGCGCGTACGGGCTGCTCGCCGGGGCGGTTCGGCACCGGGTGCTGACCCGGCCCCGCCTCACCACGCTGCTGCGTCGCGGCTTGGCCGGCAGCTTCCTCGCCCTTGGTGTGAGCCTCGCCCTCACCGCCCGATAGGAGAACCCGTGCGATTCCGGCACTCCCCACAGGTCCGGTCGGCCTTCCCGGAGCTGGTCTGCGGCGTCCTGCACGCCGACGGGATCACCCCCGACGTGGACGTGGCGGCGCTCGCCGCGCCGCACGTCGAGACGGCGCGGGCCCGGCTGGCGGGCTCATCCGAGAGCGGCTTCCCGGAGATCCAGGCGTGGCGGCGGGTGTTCGCCGCGACCGGCCTCGCCCCGACCCGCTACCGCTGCGCCGCCGAGTCGCTGCTGCGCCGGCTGCGGCGGGACGGGACGCTGCCCCGGCTGCACCCGCTGGTCGACCTCGGCAACGCCGTCTCCGTCGCGTACGCCGTGCCCGTCGCCGTGCTCGACGTCGACCGGATCTCCGGCGACCTGGAGGTCCGGCACGCCACCGGCGACGAGCACTACGAGACGTTCGACGGGCAGGTCGAGCGGCCGGAGCCGGGCGAGGTGACCTTCGTCGACTCGACCGGGCGGGCGCACGCCCGGCGCTGGACCCACCGGCAGAGCGGCTGGTCGGCGGTCCGCCCCGAAACCCGCGAGGTGCTGGTGGTGATCGAGGCGATGCACGCGGACGCCGCCACCGACGTACCCCGGATGCTGGCGACCCTGGCGGACGCGGTGACCGCCATGTGGGCGGCGCGGCCCCGGACGGCGGTCCTCACCGCCGCGGCGCCGTCGTTCGCGCCGGCGGACCCGCCGCCGCGTGGGTTCGTCCTGCCGTTGCTGCGGACTCAGGCGGACTCGCCCGGGGCGAGGTAGCGGTAGCGGTCGCCGAGCAGCTCGCCGTACCAGCCGTTGACCGACGCCAGGCCCCGCTCGTTGAGCTGGGCGTCGTGGATCGGGAAGACCCGGCGCGGGTCGAGGGCCAGGGCGAAGTCGATCGCCTCGGTCAGCTTCAGCCAGGACGCCTGGGCCGTCAGCAGCAGGGTGTCGACCGGCTGGTCGGGGCGGTGCAGCGAGTCGCCCGGGTGATAGACGGCGTCCTGGACCAGGTAGCCGAGGTTCACGCAGTCCGGCTCGCCGGCGTGGATGAGGGCGTGCCGCCCGCCGACCGCGCTCACCGCGAAACCGGCGGCGGTGAACCGGTCACCGGCCGCGACCCGGGTCACCGCCAGCGGCACCGGGCCGGACAGTCGGGCACCGTGCGGCGCGAAGACCGGCACGCCCAGCCCGGCCAGGCGCAGCACGTCGACGTGGTCGGTGTGCTCGTGGGTGATCAGCACGGCGTCCGCCCCGACCAGGGCCGCCGGCTCGCTCCAGGTGCCCGGGTCGATCACCAGCACCCGGTCGTCCTGCTCGATCCGGACGCAGGCATGGGTCCACTTGGTGAGCTGCACGGGCGGACGGTACTGCGTGACCGGCCGGCGCCGCTGCCCCGTTCCGGCGGTTCACGATCGGTCGCGGCGGCGGCGACGCATGATCGGGGCATGGGGCGAGCAGCGGCGCGGGGGCACCGGAGGGTGCCGCACACCGCCGACGTACGGATCGAGGCGTGGGCGCCGGACCGGGAGAGCTGCCTGGCCGAGGCGGTCGCCGCGCTGGTGGAGAGCTTCGTGGACCCGGCCGGCGCCGCCCCGGACGCCGACGCCGAGTTCCACCTGCCGCCGCAGGACGACCCGGACCTGCTGGTCGGTGTGCTCGACGAGGTGATCTTCCGGCTGGAGACCGCGGGCGTGCTGCCGCTCGTCACGCGGGTCCGGGCGACCGACGACGGCGTCACGGTCCGCTGGCGGACGGCGTCGACGGCGGCGGTGGAGCTGGTCGGCGCGGTCCCGAAGGCGGTCTCCCTGCAGGAGCTGCGGTTCGGTCCCGCCGACGGCGGCTGGGCCGCAGCGGTGACGCTGGACGTGTGACGGGTCAGCCCTTCACCACGCCGAGCGGCACCAGCCGGGCCACCCGCCGGCACAGGCCGGCGCCCTCGGCCGCCGCCACCACCGCCGTGACGTCCTTGTACGCGGCCGGCATCTCCTCCGCCAGCCCGCGCCGGGACGCCCCGCGTACGGCGATGTCCTGCGCCGCCAGCTCGCGGCGCGGGTCGTGGCCGCCGACCGCCCTGGTGGCCTGTTTGCGGCTCTGCACCCGGCCCGCGCCGTGGCAGGTGGAGGCGAAGGCCGGTGCCCCGGCGACGCCGGTGAGGACGTACGAGCCGGTGCCCATCGAGCCGGGGATGAGCACGGGCTGACCGACGGGGCGCAGGTCGTCGGGGAGGTCGGGGTGGCCCGGCGGCAGCGCCCGGGTGGCGCCCTTGCGGTGCACGCAGAGCTGGCGGGGTGACCCGGCCACGTCGTGCGTCTCGATCTTGGCGAGGTTGTGCGAGACGTCGTACACCAGGTCGAGCCCACTGCCGGTGACCCGCCGGAAGACCTCGCGGGCCGCGTGGGCGAGCAGCTGCCGGTTGGCCCGGGCGTAGTTCGCGGCGGCGGCCATCGCCCCGAGATAGGCCCGGCCCTCGTGGGAGGAGACGGGAGCGCAGGCGAGCTGCCGGTCGGGCACGTGGATGCCGTACCGGGGCATGACCTTCTCCATGGCCCGCACGTGGTCGGTGCAGATCTGGTGCCCGAGCCCCCGCGACCCGCAGTGGATCATCACGCAGACCTGGCCGGCCCGCAGCCCGAACGCGGTCGCCACGGTCTCGTCGTAGATCTCCGCGACGGCCTGCACCTCCAGGAAGTGGTTGCCGGAGCCGAGGCTGCCGACCTGGCCCGCGCCACGCTCGACCGCCCGCTCACTGACCTGCGCCGGGTTCGCGTCGTCCACCGCGCCGTAGTCCTCGCACCGGTCCAGGTCCCGCGCGACGCCGTGGCCCCGTTCGACGGCGTGGCGGGAGCCGCCGCGCAGCACCGCGTCGAGTTCCGCGCGGTCGGCCAGCTGCCACACCGCGCCCCGACCCATGCCGCGCGGGGTGGCGTGGCCCAGGCCGTCCATCAGCGCGTCCAGCCGGGGCCGCAGCTCCGCCCGGTCCAGGTCGGCGGTGAGCAGGCGCACCCCGCAGGAGATGTCGAACCCGACCCCGCCGGGCGACACCACCCCGCCGTGCGTGACGTCGGTGGCGGCCACGCCGCCGATCGGGAAGCCGTAGCCCCAGTGCACGTCCGGCATGGCGTACGAGGCGTCGACGATGCCGGGCAGCGTCGCCACGTTCGCGACCTGCTCCAGCGAGCGGTCCGCGCCACCGTCGGGCAGCAGTGGCCGGGACGCGAAGATCACGCCCGGAACCCGCATCGGGTCCCGCCGGTCGATCCGGAACCGGTACGGCGACTCCTCGACCAGCTCCATGCCCGCCCGGCTACCCGGGTGCGGGTCGATTACACGCGCCCCGG
Source organism: Micromonospora sp. R77 (assembly GCF_022747945.1). NCBI lineage: Bacteria > Bacillati > Actinomycetota > Actinomycetes > Micromonosporales > Micromonosporaceae > Micromonospora > Micromonospora sp. R77. The sequence continues at coordinate 6,439,347 of NZ_JALDST010000001.1, read as the reverse complement.
TCCGGCGCGGCGGTCAGGCCTGCTTCCCCAGGGAGGCCCGGAAGATGTAGCCGACCTGGGCGGCGAAGGCCACCAGCGCGACCACCACCCCCACCGGGATCGCCAGCACGGACGACGCGCCCACCACCCCGGTCAGCAGGGTGACGCCCGGCCCGATCAGCAGCGCGTCGACCGCCCCCAGAATCGCCGCGGTGGTGAGGGCACGGGTCGGCTGGGGCGGCGGTCGACCGACGACGGACAATGGCACCGGCCGCGGCGACCGCCGCGCGTCGGGACTGTCCAGCGGCGGGAGGCCGGTCAGCGTGTCCGAGACGACGGAACCACGGACGTCGACGCCGGCGGGCGGGCGGGAGCTGCGCGCCGACTGCGCCCGCTGCGTCGGGATCTGCTGCGTCGCGCCCGCCTTCGCCGCGTCGGCCGACTTCGCCCTCGACAAACCGGCCGGCCGGCCCTGCCCGAACCTGCGGCCGGACTCCCGCTGCGGCATCCACCGCGACCTACGGCAGCGCGGCTTCCCCGGCTGCACGGTCTTCGACTGCTTCGGCGCGGGGCAGCACCTGACCCAGGGGACCTTCGGTGGCCGGGACTGGCGTGACGACCCGCGGACCGCCCGGCGGATGTTCGACACCTTCGCCGTGCTGCGCCCGCTGCACGAACTGCTCTGGTATCTGACCGAGGCGGTGGCCCACACCCCGCCGGGACCGCTGCGCGACGACCTGGCCCGCGCGCTCGACGACACCGGCCGGCTCACCGACGGCACCCCCGACGACCTGCTCGCCCTCGACGTCGACGCCCACCGGGACCGGGTCAACGTGTTGCTGTCCCGGGCCGGTGAGCAGGCCCGCGCCGGTCGGGCCGGTGCGGACCGGCGCGGCGCGATGCTGATCGGGGTCGACCTGCGCCGGGCCGACCTGTCCGGGGCGAACCTGCGCGGTGCCTGCCTGATCGGCGCGGACCTGCGCGGGGTGGACCTCGGGGCGGCCGACGTGACCGGCGCGGACCTGCGCGGGGCGGACCTGCGCGGCGCTGACCTCGGCGGCTGCCTCTTCCTGCACCAGTCGCAGCTCGACGCCGCCCGCGGCGACCACCGCACCGTGCTCCCGGCGGCGCTGCGCCGCCCCGCGCACTGGTCGCTGACCGTGACACCGGCCCGGTCCCGCGCCCCGCGCCGCCGCTGACCGACCCACCCCGCCGCGTACCGGGCGGGTGACCCGCGGTGGACCGGGCGGCGGCGCGCGGCGGCCGGGTCGGAGCTGACGGCGCGTTTGCGGACGGGCGAGCGGGGCAGGAGGTGCGGCATGACTGACGAACACTTCGGCCGAGCGGCCACCGACGAACCCGACGGCGCCACCGCCTACGAGGCGTCGCTGCGGCCACCGGGCGAGTCCCTGCACACCACCGCCGACACCGGCGACGACTTCGCCGACCTGCCGGCCGAGGACCGCCGCTCGGCGCGGGACGTCAGCCGGGCCGGCTACGACGTCGACGCGGTCTCCGGCACCGGCGACCCCGCCGTGCAGGAGCCACCCACCCAGGAGTGACCCCGGCCCGGGGACCCCGACCCCGGGGTCACCCGGGCCGCTTCACTCCACGGTGATCGCGCCCGCCGGGCACAGGTCGGCGGCCCGCCGCACCAGGGCCAGGGTCTCCGGCGCGGGCGCGGTGAACCGCAGCAGCACCAGACCCTCCTCGTCGTCCTGGTCGAAGACCTCCGGGGCGGTCACCACGCAGTTGCCCGAACCGCAGCAACGGTCCCGATCGACGCGTACCCGGCCGGTCACCAGGTCACCGGCAGCGCGTCGAGGCCGAAGACGATCGAGTTGTCCCGGGTGGGCAGCGGCCCGTCCGGGGCGGCCAGCCGCAGGCCGGGGAAGCGCCGGGCCAGCTCCACCAGGGCGATCCGCAGCTCCGCCCGGGCCAACGGCTGGCCGATGCACTGGTGCACCCCGAAGCCGAAGGCGACATGCTGGTGCGCCTGCCGGTACGGGTCGAACTCGTCCGGCCCGTCGAAGACCGCCGCGTCCCGGTTGGCGGTGGAGAGCACCGCGATCGCGCCCTCCCCCGCCCGGATCAGCTGCCCGCCGACCTCGACGTCCTCCAGGGCCAACCGCGGCAGGCCGGTCCGCACGATGCTCAGATAGCGCAGCAGCTCCTCCACCAGGGTCTCCGCCTGGTCGGGGTCGTCGCGCAGGGCCGCGTACCGGTCGGGCTCGCGCAGCAGCAGCAGGGTGCTCAACCCGATCATGTTGGCGGTCGTCTCGTGCCCCGCGATGAGCAGCAGCAGCGCCATCCCCACCAGCTCGTCCACCGCCAGCTCGCCGGTGTCGACCCGGTCCCGGGCCAGCCGGCTGAGCAGGTCGTCGCCCCGGTCACCGGCGGCGCACTTCGCCTCGACCAGCCCGTGCAGATAGTCCCGCAGCTCGCCGACGTGCGTACGGACCAGCTCCGGCGCGGCGCTCCGGTCGAGCAGGGTGCGGCTGCGCAGCTGGAAGAAGTCGTGGTCGGCGTACGGGACGCCGAGCAGGTGGCAGATCACCATCGACGGCAGCGGCAGGGCGAAGGTGGCCACCAGGTCGGCGGGCGGACCGGCGTCGCGCAGGTCGTCCAGGGTGCTCTCGACGGTCTGCCGGATCAGCGGTTCGATCCGCCGGATGCTCTTGATCATGAATTCGGCGGTGAGCATCCGGCGCAGCCGGGAGTGCTCGATCCCGTCCATCCGGATGAACCCGCCCCGCCGGTCGCTGAGCGACTCCGGCGGCAGGGCCCGCAGCAGGGGGAAACCCGGCCGGGTCAGGTCGGCGCTGAAGCCGGGGTGCCGCAGCAGCTGACGGACGTCGGCGTGCCGGGTCACCAGCCAGGCGGTCGCGTCGGTGGGGAGTCGGACCTTCGTCACCGGGGCGTCGAAGCGGTCCCGCTCCCCCGCGTCGAGCGGGACGAGCGGGTCCCGGCCGAGGTTGGTCGGTGGCCACAGCGGCAGGTCGGTCAGGGCGGCAGGGGTCACGCGGGACACCTCCGAGGGAAACTGTCCGTAACGGCGTCGATCCGCTACGTTACCCATCGAGGTGCGTCGACACAACCCGCCGTCACCGGCCGGCCGCCACCCCCGCACCCGCCCGCGCCTCGGTCATCCCCCGGTTCGCCAGCGCGTCCGCCCGCTCGTTCTCCGGGTGGCCGTTGTGCCCCTTCACCCACAGCCAGGTCACGTCGTGCCGGGCGCAGGCCGCCTCCAACCGCTGCCACAGGTCGGCGTTCTTCACCGGCTGCTTCGCCGCCGTCAACCACCCGTTGCGCTTCCACGACGCCAGCCAACCGGTGATGCCGTTACGCACGTACGTGCTGTCGGTGTGCAGCCGCACCGTGACCGGCCGGGTCAGGCTCTCCAGGGCCTGGATCGCGGCGGTCAGCTCCATCCGGTTGTTCGTGGTCGGGGCGGCCTCCCCGCCGCACAGCTCCCGCTCCCGGTCACCCCAGCGCAGCAGCACCCCCCAGCCACCCGGGCCGGGATTACCGCTGCACGCACCGTCGGTCCAGATCTCCACGACCCTGCCGGCCGCCGCCTCCACCATGCCGGCAACCTACCGGGTACGCCCCGCCACGGGACCACCCGACCCGCCCGCGACGGCTAGCGTACGACCCATGATCAGGCACCTGCCCTTCCAGCAGCTGCACAACTTCCGCGACCTCGGCGGCTACCGCACCGACGACGGCCGTACCCTGCGCTGGGGACGGCTCTACCGGTCCGACTCGCTCGGCAAGCTCGCCGGCGAGGACCTGACCCGGTTCCGGGCGCTCGGCGTGCGTACCGTCATCGACCTGCGCTATCCGTCGGAGATCGCCGCCCGCGGCCGGGTCCCCGACGAACCCGGACTGACCTGGCTCAACCTGAGCATCGAGCACCGCGGCTACGACCAGGCCGAGATCGACCCCGACGTCGACCCCTGGCGCCACCTGGCCGACCGGTACGCCGAGGTCGCCACCGACGGGGTCACCGAACTGCGCCAGGCCCTCACCGTCATCGCCGACGGCGACCATCCGCTGGTCTTCCACTGCGCCTCCGGCAAGGACCGCACCGGCCTGCTCGCCGCCCTGGTGCTGGCCCTGCTCGGCGTCTCCGACGACCAGATCGCCGCCGACTTCGCCCTGACCGAACTGGCCACCGACCGGCTGATCGCCGACTGGCACGCCGCCCACCCCGGCCGCACCCTGCGCTGGCCCGGATACGGCCGCGCTCCCGCCGAGATCATCCGCCACGTCCTCGCCGACCTCACCACCGCGCACGGCTCGGTACGCGGCTACGCCGCCGACCGCCTCGGCGTCGACGACGACCTGGTCGCCGCGCTGCGGGCCCGGCTGCTGACCGACTGAGCACCGGCCACCCGGGAAAACGACCGCGCCGACCTGTCGATTCCGCGGCCCGCCGTTCGTGTGGTGGGTGGACGGCCGGCACCGCGCCGGCCGCGACCCGCCGAGGAGCGACATGCGCAGGATCGTGGTCACCGAGAACGTCAGCCTGGACGGGGTGATGCAGGCACCCGGACGGTCCGACGAGGACACCCGGGACGGCTTCACCGCCGGCGGGTGGGCCGTGCCCTACACCGACCCGGTGATCGGCCGGAAGATGGGCGAGGGCATGGCCACCACCGATGCCCTGCTGCTGGGCCGCCGCACCTACACCGACTTCGCCGGCTACTGGCCGCAGCAGCGCGACAACCCGTTCACGCCGGTCCTCGACGCGCTGCCCAAGTACGTCGCCTCCGGCACCCTCACCGCGCCGCTCCCCTGGGCGAACTCCCACCTGCTCACCGGCGACGTCGTCGCCGCCGTCAAGGAACTCAAGGCCCAGCCGGGCGGCGACATCGCCGTGCTCGGCAGCGGCGAGCTGGTCCGGGCACTGGGCCGGCAGGGGCTGATCGACGAGTACGTCCTGCTGATCCACCCGCTGGTGCTCGGCGGCGGCCGACGGCTCTTCCCCGACGCGGACGGCCCCGCGCCACTGCGCCTGGTCGACAGCGCCGTCAGCACCACCGGGGTGCTGGTGGCGACCTACCGGCCGGCCTGACGGCTCACCGCCGCGGCGTGCCGGCCCCCGACACGGGGGCGGGGGCCGGCACGCGGCGCAGCCGGTCCCGCAGCCGACCCACCAGATCACCGGCGACCGCGCCGGTCATCGGCAGCAGCGGACTGGAGCGCATCACCGCCAGATCCTCCGCGACGGTGGTGGCACCGTCCAGGAACCGCAGCACCCGCTCGGCCGGGTTACGGTCGAACAGCCGCTCGAAGAACTCGATCCCGCCGACCCGCCCCCGGTCCAGGGCCCGCAGCGCCACCGCGTCCATCCACCGGTGCCGCCCCGGATAGGCGGCCCCCGGCACGGGCGGGCGGCCCGCCGCGAGCGCCCGGGCGACCTGCTCGGCCTGCCGGTGCATCGCCGAGAAGGTGAACCCCGTCGAGGGACGGGTGGCGCCTCCCGCCGTGCCGAGGCGGACCACCCGCGGCGACGGGCGCGCGACGAACGGGCCGTCGGTCATCGGGATCACCCCGTTCTCCACCTCCCGCACCCGCAGCGCCGCCGGGTCCAGCCCGAGCAGGTCCACGTAGCCGCGCAGCGCCGTGTCGTACGCCTCGTCGGTGAGCAGCGCCGGGGAGAACTCCGTGTACTCGACCAGCGCGTACCGGTCGCTGACCGGGAGCACGTAGCCGAACGACACACCCCGCGCCGGCTGCGGGGTGCGGAAGTCCATCAGCACCGCCCGGGCCGGGTCGAACGTCGACGCGTCGGTCTCCACCCACCAACCACGGAAGTGCTGCAACCAGTTCGTCCGCCCCGGCCGCTCCGGTGGGCGGGGACGGGAGTCCAGCACCCAGCCGGCCCGTACCAGCACCGTGCCGTCGACGTCCCGGACCAGCACCCGCTCCCCGTCGTCGTCCAGGGCGCCGGCCGCCGCACCGATCCGGACCGCCCCGAGGCGTGCCTCCGCCTCGGCAGCCCGGTCGTAGACCGGGGCGGAGCGGAGCATGGCGTACCGCAGGGGGGTGAGCGGCAGGACGCGGCGCCCGCCCGGCGTGACCACCTCGACCTGCGACCAGCTCGCGCTGAGCAGCGGATCCAGGTCCGTGCCGGGCGTCCCCCAGAACGCCCACGTCCGGTCCTGGCCGCGCTTGCGGACCGGGTCGACCACGGCGACCCGCAGGCCCGACGGACCGTGCCGGCCCAGCGCGGCCAGGACCAGGGACGCGGCGCCGCCGCCGCCCACCAGCGCGAGGTCCACGTCCACCGGGATCGGGTTCACCCGGTCACGCTGTCACATCGCGGTCCACCGTCGTCCGCCGGGACGTCCCGGCCCGCCGGAACTGCCCGGGGCAGGGCGTAGATTCGACCCGGAGACCGGACATGATCAAGGGGGCGGCATGGCGGAGGCGGCACTGCGGGTCGGTCTGCTGGGGTACGGCGTCGCCGGGCGGGTGTTCCACGCCCCGCTGATCGCCGCCACGCCGGGGCTGCGGCTGGACGCCGTCGTCACGCGCCACCCCGAACGGCGTGAGCAGGCCCGGCGCGAGCACCCCGACGCCCGGCTCGTCGACGACGCCGACCAACTCTGGCACGCGGCGGACACCCTCGATCTGGTGGTGGTGGCCACCCCGAACCGGCAGCACGTGCCGGCCGCCCGCGCGGCCCTCGCGGCCGGCCTGCCGGTGGTGGTGGACAAGCCGCCCGCCGCCACCGCCGCCCACGGCCGCGCGCTGCTCGCCGAGGCCGACCGGCTCGGCGTGCCGCTGACGGTGTTCCAGAACCGCCGCTGGGACGGCGACTTCCTGACCGCCCGCCGGCTCGTCGAGGCCGGTGAGCTGGGTCGGGTGCGGCGCTTCGAGTCCCGGTTCGAGCGGTGGCGGCCGGCGATCAAGCCGGGCTGGCGGGAGAGCGGCACCACCGACGACGCCGGTGGCGTGCTCTACGACCTCGGCGCCCACCTGGTCGACCAGGCGGTGCAGCTCTTCGGCCCGGTGGCCCGGGTGTACGCCGAGGTGGACCGACGGCGGGCCGGTGCGCAGGTCGACGACGACGCCTTCGTGGCGCTGACCCACACCGGGGGCGTCCACTCGCACCTGTGGATGAGCGCGGTCGCGCCGCAGCTCGGGCCACGGATGCGGATCCTCGGCGACCGGGCCGGCTGGACCAGCTACGGCCTGGACCCGCAGGAGGCGGCGCTGCGCGACGGTGGCCGGCCCGACACCCCGGGCTGGGGCGAGGTGCCCGCCGACCGGTACGGACAGCTCGGCGTCGACGGCGAGCTGCGCCCGGTGCCCACCGAACCCGGCCGCTACCAGGACTTCTACGCCCACGTCGCGGCGGCCCTGCGGGACGGCAGGCCGATGCCGGTGGACCCGCGCGACGCGGTCGACACGGTGGCGCTCATCGAACTGGCCCACCGCTCGGCGGCCCGTGGCGAGGTGCTGACCGTCGAGGCGTGACCTCGGTGCCCACCGGACGGTGTCGGTGCGGCTCGGCATACTGCGGTCCATGACCGTCGTCTTCCCCGAACCCGGTCCGTCCGCGGACGTGCCCACCCTCTTCCTCACCTACCTCGACTTCTACCGGGAGACGGTCGCCGACCGGCTCGCCGGGCTGACCGAGGCGCAGGCCCGCACGGTCCGGGTGCCGTCCGGTTGGACGCCGGTCGAGCTGGTCAAGCACCTCACCTTCATGGAGCGGCGCTGGCTGGTCTGGGGCTTCCTCGGCGAGCAGGTGCCGGACCCGTGGGGCGACCACCGGGACGATCGCTGGCACGTCGAGCCGGGTGAGACCGTGGCCGACCTGATCGCCTCGCTGCACGCGGGCGGCCGGCGGACCCGCGCCATCGTGGGGTCCACCCCGCTGGACACGCCCGCCGCGCTGGGCGGCCGGTTCACCGATGCGGCGACCCGGCCCACCCTGGCCGCGATCTGCTTCCACGTGCTGCAGGAGTACGCCCGCCACGCCGGCCACCTGGACGTGGTCCGGGAGTTGATCGACGGCCGTACCGGGGAGTGACCGTCGCCGTCAGCTCGGGAACGCCACCAACCAGCTGACCAGTTCGTCGTTTCCGCTGCTCCGGGCCACGTCGACGGCGGTCTCCCCCGACCAGGGCGCCGGCCAGCGCGGCGAGGCCCCGCGGGCGACCAACAGCTTCGCGGCGTCGAGGTGGCCGGCCCGGCAGGCGTTCCACAGCGGAGCGTCCAGGTCGGTCGTCCCGACGGCGAGGCGGTCGACGACCGGCAGCAGGCCCAGCGCGGCGGCGTGCCACAGCTCGGTCCGGGCGCCCCGGTCGACCAGCCGGCGCGCCACGCTCCACTGCCCGTAGCCGACGGCGCTGGACAGCGGCGGGCCACCGTCGATGGACGAGCCGGCGGCCTCGATGTCGGCCCCGGCGTCGAGCAGCGCGTCGGCCAGGGTCACGTCGTCATTACTGGCGGCCCAGTGCAGCGGTCGCTCGGAGTGCGACATGCCGATGGCGGGAGCGTCGACGTCCGCGCCCGCGGCCACGAGGGCGCGGACCGTCTCGGCGGCTCGTGGCCGGTGCCCGGGCGAGTCGGCCACCAGGTGCAGCGGTGAGCGCCGGGCGCCGGCGAGATCGGTCAGCGGCTCGGTGGCCAGCCAGGGCTCGGTACGCAGCAGAGTGGTCAACCGTTCGACGTCGCCGCCGATGATCGCGGCGGCGAACTCGACGGCGAGAGGTTCGTCGTGTCGCACCACGACATCGTCTCCTTTCCGCTCCCCCGCTGTCATGCCTGTTGTGTCGGTCGGTCGACCCGGTCACACCGGCTAAGGCATCCTAGGAGGCTAGATCTGTGCGGCCCCGCTGGACGGGGACGTGGCTCCCGCCCGGGAGGGAGGGCGTGGGGCAGGCGGATATCTAGCGTCGGTGGCATGTTCCGCACCTCATTTGCCGGGCGCGGCGGCGTCGACCGTCCGACCCTCGTGGCAGTCCTTCTCTCGCTGGTCGGCGCCGGCATCGGCAGCGCGTGGCTGATCCGCCCGTCCACCTATCCGTTCGGCCCGGGTGACCGGGTCACCATGTCCGTCACCCACGACATACCGTCCACCGTGGCCGGTGCGCTGCTGGTCGGCGCGGCCCTGGTCGGACTGGCCGTGGCCGGCACCGGCGGGCGGAGCGCCGACCGGGCCCGGATCGCCGCCGCCGGGCTGCTCGCCGCGTTCTTCGCCCTGGTCATGGCGGACACGTCGCTGATCAGCCTGCTCGGCTACGCCCTCGCGCTGGGCGGGCCGGTGGCCCTGCTGACCGCCCTCGTGGTGGCCTGCGCGCGGGGACGGCGGGCCGGCTGGGTCACCGCCGCCGCGCTCGTACCGGTGGTCGGCGTCGGGGTCGCCGTCGGGCTGCTCGACCCGGCGACGCTGAGCCGCTTCGCCGGCAACGTGCTGGGCGCCTTCGCCGACTACGGCACCCGGCTGGCCTGGGGACTGTCCATGGCGGTCGTCGCCACCGGGTGGGGCTGGGTGACGTACCGGCTGTGGCGGCGGGACTCCCCCGACCGGCGGCCGGGGTGGGCGGCACCGGAGCGGGCCCGGCGCTGGGGCCGGGTGGCCACCGTCGGTGCCGCGCTCTGCCCGCTGCCGTACGCCACGGTGCGGCTGAGTTGGCTCACACCGTGGGCGATCGGCCTGCCCGTCGACGACCCGGCGGTACGGATCCAGGGTGCCGCGCTGGGCTGCGCCGCGCTGACCGGCGCGGTGCTGACCCTCGGGCTGGTCAGCAGGTGGGGTGAGGTGGTCCCCCGGTGGGTCCCGGTGTTCGGCGGGCGGGCGGTGCCGTCCGCGCTGGCCGTCGTCCCGGGTGGACTCGTCGCCGCGGCCGCGTGCGTGGCCGCGCCGGGGGTGCTGCTGCACACCCTGGAGACGGAGGGCTTCGGCGACGGCGTGCGCGGCGTGGCCGTGGCGCTGTTCTTCTTCCCGTTCCCGGTCTGGGGGCCGCTGCTGGCCGCCGCGGTGCTGGCCTACCGGCTACGCCGCGCGCCCGCGCCGGCGGGCCCGCGCCTCGGCACGGGATGACCCGGACCGGCCCGTACCGGCCCGGACGCCCTGGGGCGTACGTCGACGTCCGGAACCGGACGAAACGGCGTCCGGCGCGGGGCGTCACGGGTCCTCCTGGGCGGGCATTTCCGCAGCTCCCCGGGCGCGAGGGAGAACACGTGACGGCAACGAGGATTTCTCATTTTCATCGGATCGCGGCCCCAACCCTCCTAGTGTTGGCCACACCGGTGCTAGTCACGGAGTTGGCCACCCGAACGACGTCCCACGCAGTCAGCGGACGAAAAGTGAGGGAAGACGCGCATGAAGGCACAGAAAGTTCTCGGCTCGGCGGCGGTCGGCGTGGGCCTCGGCACACTCCTGCTCCCGCTCGCGGCGTTCGCCGACACCACCGTCTCACCAGCCACCACCCCGGTCGGGGGCACCGTCGTGCTGACCACGACGACGTGTAACCCCAAGTCGGGTGACGCGCTCTTCCGCGTCACCGGACCCGACCGCGACCAGAACGTCCGCTCCACCACCGCCGCGGCGGGCGGCGGCCTGAGCGCCGAACTCTTCACCGCCGGCTTCACCCTCGGCACCTACACGGTCACCACCACCTGCGGCGACGGCAGCAACGGCGGCACGGCGCAGTTCACCGTCACGCCCATCGGCGGCGCCCAGGCCGGCGCCGGCGGCCGGCACGGGGACACCGGCGTGCTCGTCGCGGGCGGCGCGCTGGCCGCCGTGGCGCTCACCGGCGGAGCGGTGCTGGTCGCCGCCGTCGGCGCGGCATCAGCGAGGCCTGGAGGCTGCGCCGACCCACCATCCCCAGCAGCGGGGGTGCTCGTCCCGGCCTGACCGGTGCGGGCGCCCCTGTCCCGTCGGACGGAGGTGGCACGCTGACCCCACGCAACTGCCCCGAGGCCCGCCGGCGCGGGTCCGCACCGCCGCGGTGGTCGCCGCGTGGTCACCCTCTGGGCTCGCCGGACCGGGCTGGTCGCCGTCGGCCTCGGCAGCACCTCCTGTTCGGCCGCCGCAGCTCGGCGCGTCGGCCGCGCCGACCGGCGAGCCGCCCGGCTCATCCGGGCCCGTCCTGTCCCGCTCCGAGCCGGTCCAGGTCGCCATCCCCACCATCGGGGTACGCGCCCACATCGTGCCGGTGGCCGACCGCGACGGCGTACTGGAGGTGCCGCCCCTGGACCGGCCGGAACTGGCCGGCTGGTACCGGCGCGGCCCGACGCCCGGGGAGGCCGGGAACGCGGTGCTGGTCGGGCACGTGGACACCCAGGACGGACCGGCGGTCTTCTTCGACCTGGGCCGGCTCCGGCCCGGCGACCCGATCCGGGTCACCCGGGCCGACGGCCGGGTGGCCGCCTTCACGGTGACCGGCGTCGGGGCGTACCCGAAGGACCGCTTCCCCACCGAGCGGGTGTACGGCGGCGGCACCGAGGCCCGGCTGCGCCTGATCACCTGCGGCGGCCGGTTCGACACGCGGACCGGCAACTACCCCGACAACATCGTCGTCTTCGCCACCGCGGCGCGCTGAGCGGGGCGGGCCCGGGCCGCTTGCCCACGCGCCGTACCGTACCCCCGTCGGTCCCGGCGGGCGGAGGTGCGCGATGGTGCAGTCGGCGGTACGGATCCGGCAGGGCCGGCGGCTCCCGGCCCTGCTCGGGCGGTTGCTCGGCCGGAGCGCCGAGCAGGCACCGCCGCGCGCCGGCCGACGGTCCAACCCGGACGCGGTGGTGGACTGCGCGGTCTACGTCAACGGTCGGCGGGAACCGGGACGGCCGCACTACGCCGACGCGGTCGCCGCCGGCCGCCGGCACCGGCGGGCCTTCGTCTGGCTGGGGCTGCACGATCCCGGGCCGGCGGTGATGGCGGCGGTCGGCCGGACCTTCGGCCTGGACGAGTTGAGCGTCGAGCGGGCCCTGGCCGACGGTCACCGGCCCACCGTCCAGCAGCACGGGGAGGTGACCCTGCTGGTGCTGCGCACCGCCGGCTATGTCGAGCACGCCGAGCTGACCGACACCTCCGAGGTGATCGACACCGGTGACGTGATGGTCTTCCTCGGGGACCGGTTCGTGGTCACCGTCCGGCACGGCGCGTCCGGCGCGCTCGCCCCCGTCCGGCAGGAGATCGAGAACCAGCCCGGCATCCTCGCCGAGGGACCGTGGGCGGTCGCGTACGCGGTCTGCGCCCGGATGGTGGAGCTCTATCTCGAGGTGGCCGGGCACCTGGAGAAGGACCTGGAGCGGATCGAGGAGACCGTCTTCGCCCGCGACCGCAGCGCCGACATCCAGCACATCTATCAGCTCAAGCGGGAGGTGGTGGAGTTCAAGCGGGCGGTGTGGCCGTTCCAGACCCCGTTGCGCGCGCTCATCGAGCAGCGCGCCGGTGGGCCGCCGCCCGCGCTGCAGCGCCGGTTCGTCGACGTGGAGGGGCGGCTGACCCGCGCGTGCGACCGGATCGCCTCGTACGACGAGCTGCTCAACTCGATCCTGCAGTCCCGGCTCGCGCAGCTCGCCGTGGACCAGAACAACGACATGCGCAAGATCGCCTCGTGGGCGGCCATCGCCGCCACCCAGACCGCCGTGGCGGGTGTCTACGGGATGAACTTCACGTACATGCCCGAGCTGGGCTGGCGGTACGGCTACGCGGGGGCCCTGCTGCTGATGGCCGTGGCCGGGTTGACCCTGCACCGGCTGTTCCGCCGCTCCGGCTGGCTCTGAACGGCGCTGCCGGCACCCCGGGCGGCGAAGGGCCCACCGGCCGGTCCGGTCGGGCGGGAGTGAGCCCGGCCGGGCCGGGGTACCAGTGCGCGGGGCGGTCCGTCACCGCCGGTGGCGCGTCGGCTGCCCCGGCCCAGGAAGGAGAGGCCGGTGGCCGCCGGACACGTCAGCCGACCTGGCCACGTGCCGGTCGGCACCCGACGCCCGCCGTGACTCCCGCACCCACGCCCGTCGCCGTTCGGCGGCCGGTGACCTGCCGCACCAACCTCACAGGGAGCGACCCATGAAGATCGCCAGGAACCGGATCGTCGACGCGCTGCGGGCGCGCGGCCAGGACGCCCGCGCCGACTGGATCCGCCGGGAACTGCCCGACGAGATCGAGGCCGGCCAGCACTCGGGCCTGCTCGCCACGCTGGACCTCGACGCGGCCGACCTCGCGGGAACGCCCTCCCGCTGAGCGCACCCGGTCCGGGCAGCGCTGACGTACGCCTGATGTCGGCCCACCCGGACGGCAGCGCGCCGGCGCGGCTGCGGCAGGATGACGGACGTGGCGAAGCGTGGGGCCGCGCGGAGCGCGGCGGAACGACCGGCCGGGGCGTGCCCGTGCGGCTCCGGGATGCCGTACGCCGACTGTTGCGGGCCGCTGCACCGGGGTGAGTCGACGGCGGCGACGGCCGAGGCGTTGATGCGCTCCCGGTTCGCCGCCTTCGCCGTCGGTGACGCCGACTACCTGCGGCGCAGCTGGCACTCCTCGACCCGGCCGGACCGGCTGCGGCTGGACGCGGACCAGCGCTGGACCCGGCTGGAGATCCTCGGCACCGACCGGGGCGGCCTGTTCGACGCGGCCGGTACGGTGCGGTTCCGGGCGCACTACCGGGAGGCCGGCCGGGCCGGCACGCTCGACGAGCACAGCCGGTTCGTCCGCGAGGACGGCCACTGGGTCTACCTGGACGCCCTACCGGACGGGTGACCCGTCAGCGGCTCGGCGCCGGCGCCGCGCGGGCCGCCGCGACGATGTCGCCCACCCCGATCCCGGCCTGTGCCATCAGCTGGGTCGGGGTGCCGGACGTGGGCAGCCCGCGTACCGCCAGATGGGTGACCCGCACCGGCTCGGCGAGGTCGGCCAGGCACTCCAGGACGGCCGACCCCAGGCCACCCTCCGGATAGTGGTCCTCGACCACCAGCAGCCGGCCGCCGCAGGCCCGGACGGCGGCGGCCAGCCCGTCGGCGTCCAGCGGCTTGACCGAGTACAGGTCGACGACCCGGGCGTCGATCCCCTCCCGGGCCAACTCGTCGGCGGCGGCGAGGCAGTTGTGCACCGTCACCCCGGCGCCGATCAGGGCGATGTCGCCGCCCTCGCGGAGCACCTTGCTGCCGCCGATCGGGAAGCTGTCGTCGTTGTCGTAGAGCACGGGGTAGCCGCCCCGGGTGGTGCGCAGGTAGGTGACGCCCGGGCGGTCGACCAGCTGCGCGACGAGGGCGGCGCACGACACGGCGTCGCTGGGGTACACCACCGTCGACCCCGGCACCGCGCGCAGCGCCGCCAGGTCCTCCAACCCCATCTGGGAGGGACCGTCCGCGCCGATCTCCACTCCGGCGTGGGAGCCGGCCAGGGCGATGTCGGCCCGGGAGACGGCGGCCATCCGGACGAAGTCGTAGGCGCGGGACAGGAACGCCGCGAAGGTCGCGGCGAAGGGACGGTAGCCGCGTACCTGCAGGCCGACGGCGGCGGCGACCAGCTGCTGTTCGGAGATGAACAGTTCGAAGAACCGGTCCGGGTACGCCTCGCCGAACCGGTCGGCGCGGGTGGAGTCGCTGACCTCGCCGTCCAGGGCGATCACGTCCGGGCGGGAGCCCACCGCGCGCAGCGCGTCGCCGTACGCGTCGCGGGTGGGCACCTTCGCCCCCTTGTCGTACCTCGGCAGGGTGGGTGGCGGGCCGGCGGGGGCGGCGGCGGGCGGGGCGGGTTCCGGCCGGGGGCCCGTGACGCGGATCCGGCGGACCCCGCCGAGGGCCGCGACGGCGCGGTCGGCCAGCTCCGGCTTCAGTGGCTTGCCGTGCCAGCCGGGCTTGTTCTCGACCTCGGGCACCCCCTTGCCCTTGACCGTCCGGGCGAGGACCACGGTCGGGCCGGTGGCCTGCCGGGCCCGCCCCAACGCCTCGTCCACGGCGGCCAGGTCGTGCCCGTCGACGACCAGCGCCCGGCAGCCGAACGCCTCGACGCGTCGCCGGTAGGTGTCCAGGTCCCACTCCAGTTCGGTCGGGCCGCGCTGCCCGAACCGGTTGACGTCGACGATCGCGGTGAGGTTGTGCAGGCCGTAGTGGCCGGCCTTGTCCAGCGCCTCCCAGATGGACCCCTCGGCCATCTCGCTGTCGCCGCACAGCACCCAGACGTGGTACGGCAGCCGGTCGAGGTAGCGGCCGGCGAGGGCGATCCCGACGCCCACGGGCAGCCCCTGCCCGAGCGAGCCGGTGGCGACGTCGACCCAGGGCAGCACCGGCGTCGGGTGGCCCTGCAGGCGCGACCCGTACTGGCGGTAGGTGTCGACAAGTTCCTGGTCGCTGATCGCCCCGACGGCCTTGAAGACGGCGTACAGCAGGGGCGACGCGTGGCCCTTGGAGAAGATCAGGTGGTCGTTGGCGCGGTCGCGCGGAGCCGACCAGGTGTAGCGCAGGTGCCGCGAGATCAGCACCGCGAGCAGATCGGCGGCGGAGAGGCTGGAGGTCGGGTGCCCGGAACCGGCCCTGGTGCTGCAGCGGATCGCGTCCACCCGGAGCTGGGCGGCGAGTTCCGCCAGTTCGGTGAGGTCCTCCTGGCGCAGGGTGCGCTCTGCTTCCATGGTCACCGGCGTCGCCTCCCGCGAACGGCGTGTCGGCCCGGCCGCACGCCCCGGCCGTCCGGCCTCCGGTGAGGCCGTTTCCGCCTCCACCGTAGCCAGAAAAGCACGTTCTCATCCGGTTACCACCGATTTGTCGGACGATCGCCGCCGAGCCCGCTCCGGCCGGGAGCGGAGCAGCCAACCCGCCACCGCCAGGTAGGGCAGGGCGGCCACCGCGAACGCCACCCGGTTGCCGGCCGCACCGGCGACGACGGCGTAGCCGCCGTACACGCCGACGATGGTCAGATCGGTCAGCATGCCGGCCGCCGAGGTGACCGTCGCGCGGCTCGCGCCGGTGATCCTCGCCTGCAACCGGACGTCGGCCAGCACGGTGGCGAGCTGGAACGCGGCGAAGGCGACCGCGAGCAGCAGGAACCCCACCGGGCGGCCGACCAGCGCGCCCGCCGCGAGGGCCGCCGCGGCGCCGGCCAGCAGGGCGGCGTACCCGCGGTCGGTGAGCCGCTCCCCCACCGGGGCGAGGAGCCCGCCGACGGTCATCCCGGCCCAGAGCAGCAGGAGCAGCAGCGGCACGGTCGCCTCGGTCACGCCGGTGTCCCGGGCCAGCAGCGCGGTGTACTCGTCGAGCGCGCCCGAGATCGCGGTCACCGCCGGGACCAGCAGCAGTGCCGCCCGTACCACCCGGTCGGTGCGCGCCTCGGCGAGGCCGGCGCGGAGGCTGGCCAGCCACCCCGCCTCGTCGTCGCCGTCCGCCGGGCTCGACCGGTCGTCAGCCGGCCCGGACAGCGCACGCTCCGGTGGCCCGGGGTCGGGGAACCGGGCGGCGAGGGCCGCCCGCGAGCAGGCAGGTCACGACGTTGGCGAAGCCGACGGCCGGGTAGCCGCCGGCGGCGAAGACCGGACCGGCCAGGGCGCCGGAGGCCGCCGCGGCGAGCACCTCGGCGGTACGGGCCCGACCGGTCAGCCGGGCGTACCGGCCGGTGGCGCCGAGCCGGTCGAGCGCGGTGAAGACCAGCGCCTCGAGAGCTCCGGAGCGCAGCGCCCCGCCGGCACCCCAGAGCACGAAGCCGACGGCGAAGGCCGGGTAGGAGGGCACGAGCAGCCAGAGCGCGAAGGCGGCGGCGGGCAGCAGCGGCGCCAGCACGAGCAGCAGTCGCCGGGACACCGCGTCGGCCCACGCCCCGGAGGGCACCTCCAGGACCAGGCCGGTCACCGACCAGATCACGAAGAGCGAGGAGACCTGCCCGACGGAGAGGCCGGTGTCGGTGAACAGCAGCACGTAGAACGGGTAGAGCAGGACGAAGTCGCTGAGGAACGCGTAGCCGTACAGGGTGACGGCCAGGCGGCGGACGCCGGAGGGGCGTGCGGAGGTGACGGTCATGAGGCCTTCCCACGGGGACGGAACGGACACCGGACGTACGGCGCCCGCGGCGGCCCGCGGCAGCGGCTCTCAGGGCAGGATCAACATCGCCAGGTCATGGGCCGATGCTAGCGCCGCACGGCCTGCGGTGTGGTCCCGGAACGCGCGCCGGGCGGGACCCGTGCTGGGTCCCGCCCCGGTGTGCGCGTGCGGACGGTCAGCGGCGGAACCGCTCCGCGTCCGCCTGCGGGATGACCATCGTGGACTCGTTGTCCACCGCCTGCTCGGCGGTGGTCTGCCGGGGCGCGGTCGGCTGGGTGCGGTCCGGGTCGACCGGGGTGTACGGCGGGACCACCTGGGTGCGGTCCGCGTCGGTGTCCCCGGTGACGGGCTGGGTCAGCTCGGCCTCCGCGTACGGGCTCACCGGCGGGGCGAGCCGCGCCTCGACGTCCCGCCGGCCGGCCTGGTAGGCGCGGGCGTGGGTGGCGATGGTCTGCGACTCCTGCTCGGCGCGGGTGAGCCAGTTCTCCCAGCGGCTCTGCATCGGGCGGACCAGGCCGCCACCGACACCGACCACGAGGATGCCGCCGACCGTGGCGAGCACCGCGATCAGCACCGGGGTGGTCACCGCGGTGGCCACGCCGATCTGGTTCAGCGCGGCGATGATGCCCAGACCCAGGATGAAGACCGAGGCGATGTTCGCCAGCACCCGGCCGTAGGAGAGGCCACCGAGGGCGCTGGAGATGATGTCCTTGACCGCCTTGGCGATCGCGGCGGCCACCACCACGATGACGATCGCCACGAACGCGCGCGGCAGCCAGGCGACGACGCCGGCGATCAGGTCGGAGATCGGGTTGGGTCCCCAGATGCCGAAGGCGAGCTGCAGCGTCACCAGCAGCACCGCGTAGTAGGCCAGCTTGGCGACGATGTCGCTGGCGTCGTACTTCGAGCGGGCCAGGGCGGTCTTGATCCCGCCGCGCTCCACCGCGCGGTCGAAGTGCACCCGTTCCAGGACCTTGTCGACGATCTTCAGGACGGCCTTGGCGATGAGCCAGCCGGCCACCAGGATCGCGATGAAGGCAACCGCCTTGGGCAGGAAGAGCATCACCGAGCGGAACGCGTCGCCCACCGCGTCCCCGAAGTTGTCTTTCATCTAGGGTCCTCCACGCATGCGGGTGTCCAGGTCTGTCGACCGCCCCCTACCCGAACCGCTTGCTGGGGAAACGCCCTCACCTCCGTCGGCAGCGGTAGTCCACGGCGGTGCCGGCCTGCACCGGCGACGGCTCGATGATGTTGACGGTGGCCGTCTCCCGGGTCGCGCCGACCCCGCTGAAGGTCCACTTGAGAGTGAGCGTGACCGTCCGCTGACCTCGACCGACCCGCTCGCTGAGCAGGCTGCCCGGCGCGGCGTCGGAGCGGAACCACTGGTAGCGCAGGACCCCGCCGCGGCCGTTGGTGCGTACCGTCGCCACGACGTCGACGGTGACGTCGCACCGGTCGCCGGCCGGCTGCGGCACGGCCACCGTCACCCCCTCGACCTCCAGCGGGCTGATCCGCTGCCACAGATAGAACCCCACCGCGACCAGCAGCGCCACGGTGAGCAGGGTGGACAGCACCGAGACGACCCGCCGCCAGCGGGCGGCGGCGCCGCGCCGGCGTGGGCCAGGCCGGCGCGGCCGGCGGGTGGCGGGCACCGGACGAAGCGCACCTCACCGCCGGGTGCCGGCCGCACGTCGCCGGGCGTGGTCCGCGCGCCGGCCGGCCCACTGGGGTACGCCGAGGGGACGCCCGCCGACCGGTACGCCGAGGTGGCCTGCCCGGTGGCGGCCGGTCCCGTCGGGCCACCGGTGGCGAGGTGCGTGCCGGCCCGGGACGTGCGTGGTCGGCCCGATGCCGCCGGTCGGCGCGCGGCCCAGGTGCACGGTCGCGTCGGGCCCCGCGAGGTGGACGGTGCTCTCCCCGCTCCCCCGGTACATCGTCGGTTCGGACGATGCCGGGTACGCCGTGGCGTCGTCGCCGGTCAGCCGCACCGTGCCGTCGGTCGGGGCGAGGTGCCCGGTGGCGTCCGGCGACCCCAGGTAGTCGGTGGCGTCCGGCGATCCCAGGTAGGCGGTGGCGTCGGGTGCCGCCAGGTGCACCGTCTCGTCGACGCCGCCGAGCTGCACCGTCTGGTCGACGCCGGCGAGGTGCACCGTGGCGTCGGGTGCGCCGAGCGCGTGGGTGCGGTCCGGGTCGGTGGGGGCGGCCGGCAGTGGCACGGCGCGGGTCGGCAGCGCCTCGGTGGGCTCCTCCGGCGGGGTCACCGCAGCCGTACCCGGGTGGTGGTGGAACTGTCGAACGATGACACGGTCGAACTCCTAGCCGGGGGTGCAGTAGTTGTAGAGCGTCACGTACACCGGCGACGCCGAGGTGGTCGAGTTGCCGGCGGCGTCGACGGCGGTGACGTGGATCGGGATGCGGCTGCTCTGCTTCGGCGTGGACAGCGGCCCGAGCGTGCCGGAGAAGACGCCGCGCCCGGCGGAGCTCATCCGGACCGTGCCGGTGACCCCCTCCAGGGTGTAACGGAAGCTGACCGTCAACCCGGCGGCGCGGTCGTCGGTGACGGTGGCGGTGACGGTGGCGGACTTGTAGCCGTACGGGCAGCCGCGCGGTTCCAGCTCCCCCGGGTTGGCGCTGACCCCGGCCACCGACGGCGCGGTGACGTCCGGCGGCGGTGGCGGGGAGGTGCTGGTCGTCGGGGTCGGTAACGGTGTGCGGGTGCGGACCGGGGTCCGGGACGGCCGGACCGTGCGGGTGGGGTCGGGGGTGCCGCCGGGGGTCGCCCCGGTGGGCGACGGGGTCGGCGGCACGGACGGGGTGGCACTCGGTGACGGGGTCGGCGGCTCGGTGACCGCCGGGGGCGGCGATCGGCGTGCCGGCGGCGGTCGGCGCGCTGCCCACCGGTCCGGGCGCCCGCCGGCGGCGGACGGCTCGCTGCGGGAGGCGTAGCTGTAGCTCGCGCCGCCCACCAGCATCGCCGCGACCACCGCCGCGCCGGCGACGACGGCGGTCCGGCGGCGACCCTGCCGGAACGCCGACCGGCGCATGCCGCCGCCGGTCTCGCCGACCACGGTGCTGGCCAGGCTGGTGGCCCCGCCCGTGCCGTCGGGGAAGGGGAACAGGGCCGCGAGCAGGGCGGCACGGCGGGCCAGCTCGCGGACCCCGCGCTCCTCCCAGTCCTCGCCGTACGCCCCGGCGGCCACCCGTTCCAGCAGTTCGATGAAGACTCCGGCGGGCTGGGGCCGTTCGGTGGGCTGCTTGGCCATCCCGTGGCGCAGCAGCTCGTGCACCGGACCGGGTGCCGGGTCGGTGGGGATCGGCGCGGTGGCGTGCTGCCGGCGCAGGGTGAGCAGGTCCCGCCCGTCGTACGGGGGGCGGCCGGTGAGGCACTCGAAGAAGGTGGCGGTGGCGGCGTAGATGTCGCAGGCGGGGCTGGCCGGGGCGCCGGTCCACTGTTCCGGCGCCATGTAGCGGGGCGTGCCGGAGACGGTGGTGTCGGAGCCCTCGCCGATGGGCATGGCGATGCCGAAGTCGGCGAGCTTGCTCAGCCCGGCACCGGTGACCAGGACGTTCTCGGGTTTGTAGTCGCGGTGCACCACCCCGTGGGTGTGCGCGGCGGCCAGTCCGGCCAGCGACCCCTTGAGGACGCAGAGCGCCGCCTCCGGGGTGGTCGCGCCGTGCTCGCGCAGCATCTGCCGCAGCGACACGCCGTTGACCAGTTCCATCACGATGGCCGCGCCCTCGGCCGACTCGACGTACTCGTAGAGCCGGGAGACGTGCGGGTCGTCGATCTCGCCGAGCAGCCGCGCCTCGGCGCGGAACGCGGTACGGAACGACGGGTCCTCGCCGATGCTCCGGATGAGGTACTTGATGGCGACCGGGGTGCCGGTGTCGTCGTGGGTGGCGAGGACGACGCTGCCCGACGCGCCCGCGCCGAGTCGACGGACCGGGGTGTAGCCGGACAACTGCCAGCCGCTCATGCGACGTTCTCCACGACGATCCACGGGCGGCTGCTCGTCGCCACCACACTGATCATTCTGGCCCTGCCGAAGCTGCCGTCCATCGGCGCAACGGGTGCTTCCGCTGCCCGGACGTCCGCCGGGGACAGGTCGGGCCGGGGCCTTCGCGGCGGCGCGGCGGGCCGGGGGTGCGTGTGGTCAGTTACGGACACACCTGTCACGGGTAGCAGACCGCGGCAACCGGTCCTCCGGCGCGACGGCATCCCCGTTCTCGGTTAGTGTGCGCGCGTGACCAGCTATGGAGCGGCCAGCGCATCGGAAGCCGGTGTCGGGCGGCGGGCGCGGATGACCACCGACCGGTGGCTGACTGTCATGATGCTGACGATGACGGTGCTGGTGCTCGCCGGTGGCGCGGTCGGCGCGGTGGCCCTGTCCCGTACGACGGCGGCGGCGAACCGGCTGGCGGACCGGGTCTGCCCGGCCCGCGACGAGGTCGGCCGGCTGGAGAGCAATCTGTTGCAGCAGGTGGCGGCCGTGCGCGGGTATGTCATCACCGGCAACCGGGAGCTGCTGGAGCCGTACTTCCTGGGGGTGGCGACCGAACGCGCGACGGTGGCCCGGCTGCGTGGCCTGCTCGCCGACGACCCGGGGTCGCGGCGCGACCTGGACGCGGCCCTGGTGCTGGCGGACCGGTGGCGGGCGGAATACGCGGACCTGCTGATCGCCGCCCGACGCGCCGGGACGGCCACGGCGGATCTGATGCCGTCGATGGAGCCCGACCGGCGCGCCTTCGACGCCGCCCGTACCGCGATGACCGACCTGGAGGGCCGGCTGGAGCGGGCGCAGGCGGCCGGGCGGGCGGACCTGGACCGGGCGCGGACGGTGCGGAACCTGCTCCTCGCGGCGGTCCTGGCGACGCTGCTGGTCTCCAGCATCGTGATCTCGGTGCTGGTGCGGACCACGGTGCTGCGCCCGCTCGGCCGGCTCGGCGCGTCGGTACGGCAGGTGGCCGGCGGCGACTTCGACCACCGGCTGCGCCCGGAGGGACCGGCGGACATCGCCCGGCTCACCGACGACGTGGAGTCGATGCGGCAGCGGGTGGTCGACGCGTTGATGGCCAGCCGGCGGGACCGGGACGCGGTGGAGCAGCAGGCGGCCGAGCTGCGTCGCTCCAACGAGGACCTGGAGCAGTTCGCCTACGTGGCCTCGCACGACCTGCAGGAGCCGCTGCGGAAGGTGGCGTCGTTCTGCCAGCTGCTCCAGCGCCGCTACGGCGAGCAGCTCGACGAGCGCGCCCGGCAGTACATCGGGTACGCGGTCGACGGGGCGACCCGGATGCAGGACCTGATCAACGACCTGCTGGCGTTCTCCCGGATCGGGCGGGTCTACGGCGACGACCGGGAGGTCGACCTCGGGGAGGTCTTCGCGCAGGCCGAGTCGAACCTGTCCGGGCCGATCGCGCAGGCGGGTGCCGAGATCGACGCGGATCCGCTGCCGGTGGTGCACGGCGACCCGACGCTGCTGACCATGCTCTGGCAGAACCTGCTCGGCAACGCGGTGAAGTTCCGCAGCCCGGACCGGGCGCCCCGGATCCGGGTGGAGGCGGCGCAGGACGAGAGCGGGTGGTCGTTCGCCGTGTCGGACAACGGCATCGGCATAGACCCCCGGTACGCCGACAAGATCTTCCTGATCTTCCAGCGCCTGCACGCCCGGGGCACCTATGACGGCACCGGCATCGGGCTGGCGATCTGCAAGAAGATCGTCGAGTACCACGGCGGCACGCTGCGACTGGACGACGATTACGCGGGCGGGGCCCGGTTCGTGTTCACCCTGCCGACACCGGCGGCGGTGGTCGTACCGGAGCAGGCGGGCGAGCGGGAGCCGGCGGTGCCGGCCTGAGCGTCAGGTGCCGGACCGGCCGCGGTGGCCGTCGCCCTCGCCGCCGCGGCGGCGACGTTCTCGGTGACCGGCCCGAGCACCGGCCCGACCGGCGTGGCCCAGCCGCGCGGGCCCGATCCGGCGGTCGCCGCCGACGGCTGCCCGCCGGGCGCCTGCTCCCGCGACCCGCGGGCCACCTCGTCGAAGAACCGCAGCAGCTCCACCGGGAACGGCATGACCAGGGTGCTGTTCTTCTCCGCCGCCACGTCCACCACCGTCTGCAGCAGCCGCAGCTGGTACGCCCCCGGCGTGTCGGCCATGGCCCGGGACGCGTCGGCGAGCCGGCGGGACGCCTGGAACTCGCCGTCCGCGGCGATGACCCGTGCCCGCCGCTCCCGCTCGGCCTCGGCCTGGCGGGACATCGACCGCTTCATCCCCTCGGGCAGCGCCACGTCCTTGACCTCGACCCGTTCGATGAGCAGCCCCCACGGCTTCTCGGTGGGTGCGTCGATGACCGACTTCAGCTCGGCGTTGATCCGGTCCCGGTCCCGCAGCAGGGTGTCGAGGTCGGCCTTGCCGATCACCGACCGGAGCGCGGTCTGCGCGACCTGGAGCACCGCCGACGGGTAGTCCCGCACGTTGACCAGCGCCTTCACCGGGTCGACCACCCGGTAGTAGACGACCGCGTCGACGGTGAGCGTGACGTTGTCCCGGGTGATGACGCCCTGGGCGGGCACGCCGATCACGGTGGTCTGCATGCTGACCCGGACCATCCGGTCGGCCACCGGGATGATCAGGTGGAAGCCGGGTTGCCGGATGCGGTCGAGGACCCGGCCGAAGCGGAACACGACGCCGCGCTGGTACTGCTGCACGAGCCGTACGCTCAGCGCCACCACGAGCACCACGATCACGATCACGACGGCCAGGCCGACGCCGGCGGCGGCTCCCATTGTCCCCCTCGATCCCGGAGGCGTCCGCCTCCCGGCGCCGCGCGTACCCGCTGCGGCGGCGTCCATTCGCCCGGTCCGGCCACGGCCGGCGGCGGACCGGCGGGAATCCCGGGCCGGCTGCGATGATGGCCGCATGCAACCACCCGCCCGGGGCTCGGAGACCGCCGCCGTGGAGGCGCTGATGGCGGCGAGCCGTGCCTTCGTCGGTCTGGCCGCCCGCTCGCTGGCCGACCTCGACGCCGACGTCACCCTGCCGCAGTTCCGGGCGATGGTGGTGCTCGCGACCCGGGGCCCGCAGCGTTCCGTCGACATCTCCGCCGAGCTCCAGGTGGCCCCGTCGACCGGCACCCGGATGTGCGACCGGCTGATCCGCAAGGGCCTGGTACGCCGCTCCCGGTCGACCACCGACCGCCGGGTCGTCCGCCTGCGGCTGACGCCGGCCGGCCGGGACCTGGTGCGGGAGGTGATCCGCCGGCGGCGCGACGAGCTGTCGGCGATCGTCGCGGCCACCGCGGCGTACTGGCAGCCGGCGGTCACCGAGGCGCTGACCGCCTTCGCCGCCGCCGCGGGGGAGCTGCCGGAGCAGGAGTGGTGGCTGGGTTTCGCCACGTCGGACCAGCCGGACCCGGAGGTCTGAGCGAGCCGGCCCGTCAGTCGCCCTGGCCGTAATGCTTGCACAGTGCAATGATGGCCTTGTGCACGAAAAAGGCTGACGGCGCATCGGCGCCGGTCACCGCGACGACGGGAGGCGCACCATGGACCGCGACGGACGCCACGAGGTGGCCCGGATCGACGACACGGTCACCGCGGAGAACCTGCACGACCGGGCCGAACGGGTCGCCGTGCCGGACTTCGACTACCTGGCCCAGACCATCGAGGGCATCGCCGAAGGGCTCACCCGGCGACCGCCGACCACCAGGAGCTGATCGGGCCGGTCAGGCCGCGGTGTGCTGCTCGGCCGCCGAGGCGGAGGTGCGGGTGCTGGTGCCGCTGAGCTGACGGGCCGAGTTGACCAGCCCGACCAGGCTGAACGCCTGCGGGGTGTTGCCCAGCTGCCGGCGGGCGGCCGGGTCGTACTCCTCGCTGAGCAGGCCGACGTCGTTGCGCAGGTCGAGCAGCCGCGCGAAGGTCTCCTCCGCCTCGGCGGTGCGGCCGGTGTTGTGCAACGCGTCGACCAGCCAGAACGTGCAGGCCAGGAAGGCACCCTCGCCGCCGGGCAGCCCGTCGACGTTCTGGTCGTGCTGCGGCTGGTAACGCAGCAGGAACCCGTCGGTGCACAGCTCGCGCCGCACCGCCTCGACGGTGCCCACCACGCGCGGGTCGTGCCAGGGCAGGAAGCCCACCCGGGGCAGCAGCAGCAGCGCGGCGTCCAGGCCGTCCGAGCCGTAGAACTGGGTGAAGGTGTTGCGGGCCGGGTCGAACCCGCGGTCGCAGACCTCCGCGTGGACGGCGTCCCTGATCCCCCGCCAGCGGTCGACCGGCCCGTCGAGGCCGTGCTGCTCCACCGCGGCCACCGCCCGGTCGAAGCCCGCCCAGGCCATCACCTTGGAGTGCACGAACTGGCGGCGCGGGCCGCGCACCTCCCACAGGCCGTTGTCGGGCTGGCGCCAGTTGCCCTCCAGGAAGTCCAGCAGCGCCCGCTGCACGTCCCAGGCCGCCTCGGTGGCGGCGATCCCGGCCTCGCGGCTGAGGTGCAGCCCGTCCAGCACCTCCCCCCACACGTCGAGCTGCAACTGCTCGGCGGCGGCGTTGCCGGTACGCACCGGCCGGGAGCCGGCGTATCCGCCCAGCCAGTCCAGGGTCTGCTCGGGGATCCGGCGGGTGCCGTCGAGGGCATACATGATCTGCAGGTCGGCGGGGTCGCCGGCGACCGCGCGCAGCAGCCACTCCCGCCACGCCTTGGCCTCGGCGACGTAACCGGTGCCGAGCAGCGCCTGGAGGGTGAAGGTGGCGTCGCGCAGCCAGCAGTAGCGGTAGTCCCAGTTGCGCGGGCCGCCGAGCTGCTCGGGCAGCGAGGTGGTGGCGGCGGCGACGATGCCGCCGGTGGGGGCGTAGGTGAGGGCCTTCAGGGTGATCAGGGCCCGGCGCACCGGGCCGGACCAGCGCCCGTCGTACGCGCAGCGGCCGATCCACTCCCGCCAGTACCGTTCGGCGCCGGCCAGCGCGGTGTCGGCGTCGACCGGGGTGGGGCGGGACAGGTGCGAGGACTGCCAGGTGAGCACGAACGGCACCCGCTGCCCGGCGGACACCTCGAACTCGGCCACCGTGGCGCCGTCGCTGCCGTGCAGGGGCACGTCGGTCCGCAGCCACACCGCGTCGGGTCCGGCGACCGCGCCGAGGTCCCGGCCGTGGTGCCGTACCCAGGGCACGATGTGGCCGTAGTCGAAGCGCAGCCGCAGGTCCATCCGCATCGGCACCCGCCCGGAGAGCCCCTCCACGACCCGGACCACGTCAGCCGCCTCACCCCGGGGCGGCATGCAGTCGATCACCCGGACGCTCCCCTGCGGGGTGTCCCACTCGGTCTCCAGCAGCAGCGTGTCGTCCCGGTAGCGGCGGCGGGTGGCCGCGCCGCCGCCGGCCGGGGCGATCCGCCAGTGGCCGGCCCGCTCGTCGTCCAGCAACGCGGCGAAGCAGGCGGGCGAGTCGAAACGGGGCAGGCAGAGCCAGTCGATCGAGCCGTCCCGGGCGACCAGTGCGGCGGTGTGCAGGTCACCGATCAGCGCGTAGTCCTCGATCGGACGGGGCACGGGAACCTCCTCAGTCGAGGGTGAGAACGACCTTGATGTCGTCCGGTCGCGGGGTCAGCGCCTCGGCGTGGCGGCTCAGCGGCACCCGGCGGGTGACCAGCCGCTCCAGCCAGTCCAGGTCGGCCGCGGCGAGGGCGTCCGCGGCGGCGGCGTAGTGCCGCAGGTTGGCGTTGACCGAGCCGATCACCACGTCGTTCTCCAGCACCAGGTCGCGGTTGGTCGCGCCCGCGTCCACCGGGATCTTCCGGCCGCCGGAGGAGACCCCGGTGAGGCAGACGATCCCGTACGCGGCGGTGCCGGCCATCGCGTCGAAGACGACCTGCCCGACGCCGGTGGCCTCGATGACGATGTCCGGCCGCAGCGTCGCGGCGACGTCGGCGACGGGCTCGCTGTGGTACGTCCCGCCGAGCGCGGCCACCGCCGCCGGCTTCGGCCCGTCGGTGGCCAGGTCCAGCACGTGCACGTCGAGGCCGCGCTGCACGCCGAGCAGGGCGGCGAGCAGGCCGATCGGTCCGGCGCCGGTGACCAGCGCGGTGCGCGGCGCGTACCAGGAGCGGGCGCCGACCCGGTCGACCTGCTCCCACGCCTTGGCCACCACCGTGGTCGGTTCCATCAGCATGCCGACCCGCTCGAGCCGGCGGTCGAGCTTCACCGCGTAGTCGGTCTCGACGGTCCACAGTTCGCTGCCGTAGCCGTCGCGTTCCTTGATGCCGCGCTCGGTGTACCGGCCGTTGCGGCACATGTCGAACTCGCCGCGGGCGCAGGCCCCGCACGGCTCCGGGTCGGGGCGGCGGACCACCCCGACGACCAGGTCGCCCTCGGCGAAGTCGGCCCCGGCCGGAGCCTGGCGGACCCGGCCCAGCGACTCGTGGCCGAGCACCAGCCGGTCCCGGCCCGGCGGCGCCCAGCCGTACCGGCCCTCGACGATCTCCTTGTCGGTGCCGCAGATGCCCAGGGCGATCCCCTCGACCAGCAGTTCCCCGTCGGCGGGGACCGGATCGGGCAGCTCGGTGAGGGCGGCGGTGTCCGCCTTCTGCGGGACGACGGTCAGAGCACGCATCAGTTCTCCTCGGTCAGTGGTGGACGGTCTCCGGGGCGGCCGTCTCCAGCGGGACGGCCGTGCCGGGCACCAGGCCCAGCCCGACCGCCGGCCGGGAGCCGAACGCGGTGAGCAGCCAGTCGGCGGCCACCCGGGCCCGCCCGGCCGGCAGGGCGACCAGGTGGTAGCCGCGGGTCACCGCCCGGGCCAGGGGGCCGGCGAGCGGCACGTGCAGCGGCGCGGCGGCGGCCTGCCAGCCCCCGAGGTCGACCACGAAACCCAGGTCGCGGTGCCGGTAGGGGCGGCGGCGGCCGGTGCCGTACCCGGCGGCGATGTTGTCGGCCGCCAGCTTGCCCTGGCGTACGGCGTGCTGCGCGGTCATCGGGGTGGCCCGGCCCGGATGCTGCGGGTCGGGCACGGCGGCGGCGTCGCCGCAGGCCAGGATCTCCGGGTGGCCGGGGACGGCGAGGTATTCGTCGACCACCAGCCGGCCGTGGTCCAGCGGCAGGCCGGTCGCCTCGGCCAGCGGATCGGGTCGCACGCCCACGCACCAGATCAGCGAGTGCGTCGGCACCTGCCGCCCGTCGGTGAGTTCCACTCCGGTGGCGGTCGCCTCCCGCACCGACACGCCGAGGTTCACCTCGACGTCGCGCTCGCGCAGCACCCGTTCCGCGGTGGCGGAGAGCCGGGCCTGCATGCCGGGCAGGACGTGGTCGGCCGTGTCGAGCAGCAGCCACCGGATCGGCACGCCGGCCAGCCGGGGATGCCGGCGGGCCAGCTCGCGGGTGAACAGCTGTCCCTGGGCGACGACCTCGGTGCCGGTGTAGCCGGCCCCGACCACCACGAAGGTGCAGCGGGCGGCCCGTTCGGCCGGGTCGTCGGCGGCGTCGGCGAGTTCGAGCTGCCGGATCAGGTGGTCACGCAGGTGCAGCGCCTCGGGGATGCCCCGGAAGCCGTGCGCGTGGTCGGTGACACCCGGGATCGGCAGCAGCTTGTTGACGCTGCCGGCGGCGAGCACCAGCCGGTCGTAGCGCAGCGTGCCGTGCCCGCCGGTCGGGTCGTCGTAGCCGATCCGGCGGCCGTCCACGTCGAGGTCGGTCACCTCGCCGAGGACCAGCCGTACGCCGGGCAGCGCGCCGGCCAGCGGCACCGCGACGTGCCGGGGGTCGAGGACGCCGCCGGCCACCTCGGGCAGCAGCGGCAGGTAGAGGAAGTAGTCGGTGGGGTTGACCAGGGTGATGTCGGCGCGGCCCCGGGCGGTCCGGGACAGCCGGCGCGCGGCGTGGAACCCGGCGAAGCCCGCGCCGACGATGACGATGTGCGGTCGTGCCATGGGTGCCTCCTCGGTGGGCGACTGCTCCGCCGTCAAGGTCGCTACCCGGGCCGCCGGGTGGGAAACCGTCGCGCCGGAGAATTCCTTGCACACTGCAAGAGTTGATCGGGAGCCGTACGGGCAGCGACGCGCCGGGTGCGGTTGGTAACGTGTCGCGGGCGGTGTCCCCTGGGGAGGGTTGACATGTGGACGGACGAGGCTGAGCTGGCGTCGGCGCGTCGACGACTGGGAGTCCTCGCTGTCCGAGCGGGCCACCCGCAGCGCCGCCCTGGCCGACCGGCTGGCCCGGCTGACCGGCACCGCCACCAGCCCCGACCGCACCGTCGAGGCGACCGTGGACGCGGCCGGGAAACTGGTCGCCCTGCGGCTGGAGGAGCGGGTCCGGGCCACCTCCGCCGCCCGGACCGCCGAGCAGGTGCTCGCCACCACCCACGCCGCGTACGCCGACCTGCTGCGCCAGGTCACCTCGGCGACCCGGGAGATCCTGGGCCCGGACGACCCGGCGGCCACGGCCATCGTCGAGTCCTACGGCCGGCGGCTCGGCGGTGACGGTGCCGCCCGCTGACGGCATCGAGGTCTTCCCGGCGGACCTGGTCGCGCACGCCGGCCAGCTCGACCGGATCGCCGACGCGGTGACCCTGGCCCGTCAGGCCGGTGAGACGACCCGGCTCGGCGCGGACGCGTACGGCCAGCTCTGCACCATGGTGCCGGTGCTGCTCGGCCAGCTCCACCGGATCCTGCTCGACGGCGTCGGCACGGCTGCCGGTTCGGTGGGCGACACCGCCGACCGGCTGCGCACCGCCGCCGACCACTACCGGGCGTCCGACGCGCGGGCGGAGGCGGCGCTCGACCGGCTCCGACAGCGACCGTG
Source organism: Micromonospora sp. R77 (assembly GCF_022747945.1). NCBI lineage: Bacteria > Bacillati > Actinomycetota > Actinomycetes > Micromonosporales > Micromonosporaceae > Micromonospora > Micromonospora sp. R77. The sequence goes on along the minus strand of NZ_JALDST010000001.1, from coordinate 6,409,596 downwards.
ACCAGCAACCCGCTGGTCGCCGCCCCCGCCGACGGCCCGCCCGACCCGTGGACCGGAATCTGGATCGTCGAGGACATCCAGCTGATCGGGGCGGGCGTCCGCGACGGCAGCTGGATCGACGGCACTCTCGGCGTGGTGGGCGCCGGCCTGGACGGTCTCGCGTTCGTCTCCGACCCGCTCGGCTCCCTCCTCCAGTACGGCGTCGCGTGGATCATCGAGCACGTCCGGCCGCTCACCGAGGCCCTGGACTGGCTGGCCGGCGACCCCGCGCAGATCGCCGCGCACGCCCAGACCTGGCGCAACGTCGCCGGCTCGCTGCGCGACGAGGCCGAGAGCCTCGGCCGCGCGGTGCGGATGGACGTGGCGGGCTGGGGTGGCGACGCCGGCCGGGCCTACCGCACCTGGGCCGGCGAACAACAGCAGGCGATCGCCGGGCTCGGCCAGGCCGCGGACACCATGGCGCTGATCACCGAGGCCGCCGGCATGCTCATCGCCGCCGTCCGGCTCATGGTCCGCGACGCCATCGCCACCTGCGTCTCCCGCCTGATCGGGTACGCGGCCGAAGAAGCCGCCACCCTCGGCTTCGCCACTCCTTTGGTGGTCGAGCAGGTCACCACGACGGTGGCGGCGTGGGCGGCGAAGATCGCGCAGTGGCTGCGCGGGCTGCTGGCCAGCCTGCGACGCCTCGCCCCGAAGGTCCACCAGCTCGCCGACCTCATCACCAAGCTCAAGCAACTCCTGAACCGGCTTCGCGGCACGACCGGGGGGAGCCCGTCTCATCGTCCCTCTCCGGAACCGGACAGGAGCGGCAGTTCGCACGTACACGACCCGAACTTCGATCCGGGTAAGCAGCGTGGCCCGCTCGGCGATAAGTTCAGTCCAGGAGTAGTGGACCCGGCGGACCTGTTCGAGCCAAAGGAACGTGCCATCGCCGACCGCTTGGCCCAAGAGGGCGAAATGGTCCACCCACGACCACGTATCGACAACGTCCAGGATCTCAAGAATCCCGACTCGATGGTCCGGTCTCGGCCCGACGATCCGGGTATCGTCACCGAGTTCAAGACGTTGGACAGTGATGGCAGCACCGCTGTCCGACGCAACATCCTGGCGGCAGGTAGACAGGTCGCCCAGGAAGGTGGAGGGGAACTGGTCATGGACGGACGTGGCGTCGGTTTGACCGAGGAAGATGCCCGCCGTGGCTATGGGCGAGCCGTCGGACAGCACCGGCAACAGGCCACGCCACTACCCGAGCGGGTCCGAATCATCCTCGGTGATGACCGGATCATCACCCTCCCCGACTGAGCAGGGCGGTCAGAGATGTCAGTACAAGAGCACATCTTCATTCGTACCGACCTATCGCCCGAGGAAGCCGCGAGGCAGATAGCGAGCGTCCTGGCCATGGATTTTTCGCGGGGGAAGGCCGCAGCAATCTTCCTCAGTCGGCCCGCTCATGCTGACCAGAACAAGCAGATCGGTGGAGAGGTCGCCGAAAACTACCTCGCCGACCCGGCAGCCACCGGCGATGAAGCCTCGCTCCTGGACGACTACGAGATCATCTGGGATCTGGGATACACAGGCCGTGAACGCACTGTTCAGCTGGCCGAGGCGCGGCTGCTCTTCACCGAATTGGCGTCGGCCGCCCTGTGGCCCGCGGCATTGGTCGCCGGTCTCGACGTTCTGGTAGCGGCCTGGGACCCGTCGATGGGCCTGACCTGGTTTCCACCCCGAACGTCACCCGACGCCGATCAGCGCGACGCGTGGCAGCGGTACGGACGCGCCATCCAGTCGCGCTGACGGCAGACGATGCGAACAGGAGCAGGCCGGCAGCAAGAGCGGCCAACACCCGCCCGCCGCCGACGACGACTGGGCGACATTGGTGGTGGGTGGTGGGAATGATGGTGACCGCTCGACGGATCGGCGAGCAGGACGATGTTGTTCGCTACGCCTTCGGCTTCGATGACGACTTCGACCGGGTCCTGGTCATCGACAAGCACACCCTCCAGGCATCCGTGGAGGATGGCAACTTGAATTCCCCGGCTGGTGCGATCGCTGCGAAGATCGTCAAGGAACGGCGGTCGACCGGTGACTTCCCGCCCGGCGCGATCTTCGCGTGCTGACTGCCCCAGACCGGTGACGGCGAAGGCGGTCAGCGGCGGCGGGCGGGTGGGATGCCGCGTGGGGGTGCGGAGCGCAGCAGCCAGGTCGGGTTGCTCGCGCCGAGCATCGCGCCGTCGGTCGCCCGGACCTGGGTGCGGACGTAGGCACCGGCGCCCGGTGGCAGGCGCAGGTCGTACCAGCCCGGCCGGAGTTGCCGGGCGGCGACGCGGGTGGTCGTGGTGGCGGGCGTGAGGTCGGCGACGCCGGCGAGGTCGACCGTCCCGGTGACCACCTCCAGGGACGCGCCGCCGGGCAGGTCGGTGGCGTGCAGGCGGACGGTCACCTCGGCGGCCGGGGTGAGCAGGACGCCGCCCATCGCGCTGCGCCCGTCGACCTCGATGTCGAGTGCGCCCCGAAAGCGGGCCAGGTCGGTGAACCAGGCCTGCCCGGCGCGCAGCGCCGCGACCAGGTCGTCGCGGCCGGTGGAGGGTGCCCAGACGTACGTGACGTGCCGGTCGGCGCCGCCCCGCCAGTCGGTGCCGTCGTGGTCGTCGGTGACCCCGACGGCGGTGGCGAAGACGGCGTTGCGGGCGGCCACGTCGTACGCCCAGAGGTGGTCGTCGAGCGGGGTGCGACCGATCTCGATCAGGTCGGCGCCGAGGTTGTTGCGCTGCACCATCAACCGGGCCAGGGACTCCCGGTCCGCCACGTCGAGCGGGTGGTTCCAGCAGACCACGCCGCCGTGCGCGTGCAGGAACTCGACCATCCGCTCGGTGCGGTCCACGTCGTTGTCCCGGTACGGCGGTGACGGGAACTCGGGCAGGGTCTGGTCCCCGCCGAACCAGTTGAGGTGCCGCACCATCGACACCTCGTACGCCCGGTGGTGGGTGACCCCGGGGAACCGCCCGTCATAGCCGCGCAGCACCTCGGCGCGGAGTTCCTCGCCGGCCTGCCCGGCGCGGCGGGCCCGGTCGAAGACCAGCCGGTCCAGCACGAAGCTGCCGCGCGCCGACCCGCGTACGTCGACGCCGAGGCGCAGCCCGCGCAGCGAGTTGTCCCCGGCGACCAGGTCGGGCCAGAGCCGCCGCACGTCCGCCACCAGCGGCAGGGTGTGCCGGCGCCACTCCCCCACCGGCGCGGGCAGGTCGACGGTGCCGCGCAGGCCGTCGGTGGAGTGGCCGGCGGTCCGGGCCGCGCCGAGCCGGTAGCGCAGCACGTACTGGCCGGCGGGGCGGCCGGCCTGGGCCGGGTGGTGGGACAGGGCGATCTCGACGATCAGTGTGGCGTCCGGTCCGGCCACCTCGGGCAGCACGTCCAGGTGGAGGGTGGTGTCGGAGATGTTGCCGGTGTGCGTCCAGTTCCACGCCTTGCCGGCGTACCAGAGGATGCCGTCGCCGGTGGCCGCGAGCCGCAGTGCCCGGCCCGGGTCGTCGGTGGCGTGCGGGGTGTCGACGAAGTCGGCGGCCGACGCGGTCAGCCGCCCCTCGGTGGACGCCGTCCAGGTCCAGGCCAGGGCGCCCTCCAACTCCTCCGCGCCGTCGAAGTGGACGGCGCGGCGGTGGTCGTGGGCGGCGACGCGGAAGTCGTGGTCGGTCCACCAGATCACGTCGACGCCGTTGCGGTGCGCCTGGTCGAGGTGGGCGGCGTAGCTGGCGGTGCCCTCGCTGAACGAGGCGTGGATGTGCAGGGCCATGCTGATCGGGCGGCGGCCCCGGGCCGGTGCGGGCGGCGGCGGGTCGGCGGTGGCGGCGAGCGCCACGGGCACGCCGACACCGGCGACGGCGAGGCCGCCGGCGGCGGCGAGCAGACGCCGCCGGTTGAGCCGGGCCGTCGTCGCGCGTGCCGCTGTCCGCCGTCACCGGAGCCAGGGTACGGAGTCCCGGGCCGGCCGGTGATCGGTCGATGGTGCCCATCCGGCGGCGGAGCGGTGGAGGGCGGATGGGGGGTCAGGTGGTGCGGGCGGGCACCCGGGCGGCGACGGGTCGGCCGGTGAGCCGGCGGAACGCCAGGTAGCCCTCGCAGCCGAGGCAGACGTCGAAGGCGGCGTTGAGGAACGCGGCGGCGAGCGCCGCGGCGGTGGCGCCGAGCCCGAGCGCGGGCACGCCGGCCAGGTAGCCGAACGCTCCGACACTGGCGAAGACCAGGCCGACGAGCTGGGCGAACCGGACCGGCGCGACGGGCTCCAGCTCGGCGGGCGGCCGCAGGCGGGGGTGCCACCAGGAGACGGAAGAGCAGGCCGTACGGGCCGAGGCGCGGGTTGGCGGCGGTGAGGGCGAAGACGGCGGCCTGGGCGAGCACGAGCCAGCCGGAGCCGGTGACCAGGGCGACGGCGAGGACGACGGTGGTGAGGGCGGCGGCGAACCGCGGCCCGCGAGGGTCGAGCAACATGGGGTTCCGTTCGGGCGCTGGGGCGGGTCAGGCGGGGCGGGCCGGCGCACAGAGGCTCGCCGCCAGCCGCCCGTGGTCGACCACCCGCCGCCGGGTCAGCGCCACCCCGGTCATCCCCGCGCCCCGGCCAGCAGCGGCGTCACGGCCGCGACGAGGTCGTCCCGGGCGGGCACGCCGGAGGCGCGCCGCGCGATCCGCCCGGCCGGGTCCACCACCAGCACCGTCGGGGTACGCCAGATGTCCAGCTCCCGCGCCAGGTCGAGGTGCTCGTCGACGCCGACCTCGATCAGGTGTACGCCGTCGACGTCCGCGCGGACCTGGTCGAGGACCCGCCGGGTGGCCCGGCAGGGGGCGCAGACCGGGGAGGAGAACTGCACGAGGGTGACCGTTCCGGCCCGTACGCCGAGGGCGGTGAGCGCCGCCGGGAGGGTCGGGGTCGGCGACTCGCCCGGCGCGGTGTCGACCGGCCGGAGCCGGCCGTCCCGGTGCCGGCGCCACCAGCCGAACGCGCTCGCCAGCGCGAGCACGACGAGGACCGCGACGACGCCGGTCACGGAGGTCTCCTGCACTGGTCAAGGGTGCCACAGGCGGTGGCGTGGCCCGTCCCGCGTCCCACCCACCCGGACGATGGTAGTTGACACTGTCATATGACAGTGTCAGGATCTGCCGGTGACCGACGCCCCGTGGACCATCGAGGAGCTCACCGGCCGGGTGGATGCCGCCCTGGCCGGCGGGGCGTACCAGGGCATCCCGAGCGGTCGCGTGCGGGACCGTCCCACCACCCGCACCATCCGGTGGTACGCGACCATCGGGCTGCTCGACCGGCCCGCCGCGATGCGCGGCCGCACCGCGTACTACGGCGTTCGGCACCTGCTGCAACTGGTGGCGGTCAAACGCCGCCAGGCGGCGGGACGCACCATCGCGGAGATCCAGGCGGAGCTGGCCGGGGCACCCGACCGGGTGCTCGCCGAGATCGCCGAGGTGCCCGCCGAGCTGCTGGACCCCGGCCGGCCGACGGACACCCCGGCGGGCCCGGCCCGCGCCCCGCGCAGCGGTGACCGGGCCGCAGCGCAGGACGCCCGACGGCCGGCCGACGCGGCGGCGCCCACCCGGCCGGCCGGCGCGTTCTGGTCCGCTCCCCCGCCGACCGCCACACCCCGGCCGCGCCGGTGGCCGCCGCCGCGTCCCGCCGGGACGGCACGCCACGGACCGACGCGACGGCCCCCGGTGCCGGGTCGCCCCGCCCGGACAGCACGCCACGAGCCGAGCCGGCGGGCGGTGGTGACGCGCTGCGGCGCGGCCGGCAGCCGGCGGCGCTGCTGTTCGGCGTACCCCTGGACGAGGGCGCGGTGCTGCTGCTGACCGCGGCGCCCGACCCCGACGACGCCGCGGCCATCACCGAGGCCGCTCGACCCCTGCTCGACCTGCTCGCCGCTCGCGGGCTGCTGCCGACACCTGAGAGGGAGTACGACCGATGAGGATCGTCACCATGCCCGAGGCGGAACCGGCCGGGCCGGCCGGCGCGGCGGACGAGGCCGGCCTCGGTGCCCTGCGCACCGAACACGGCAACCTGCCGCTGGAGCGGCTGGACGTGCGGGTGGACATCACCGGGCTGGTGTCCCGGGTGGAGCTGAGTCAGGACTTCCGTAACGTGCACGACCGTCCGCTGGAGGCGACGTACGTCTTCCCCCTGCCGGACCGGGCCGCGGTGACCGCGATGCGGATGACCGCCGACGGCCGCGTGGTGCAGGCCGAGCTGCGCGAGCGTGCCGAGGCCCGGCAGACCTATGACGAGGCGATCGCTGCCGGTCAGCGTGCGTCCATCGCCGAGGAGGAGCGGCCGGACGTGTTCACCATGCGGGTCGGCAACATCCGGCCCGGTGAGCGGGTCAGCGTCACGGTGACCCTGACCGGGCCGCTGGCCTGGGCGGACGGTGAGGCGACCTTCCGCTTCCCGCTGGTGGTCGCGCCGCGCTACGTGCCGGGCCGCACCTTGCGGGACGACCCGGTGGGCGACGGGCACGCGCAGGACACCGACGCGGTGCCGGACGCGTCCCGGATCACCCCGCCGGTGCTGCTGCCCGGCTTCCCCGACCCGGTGCGGCTGAGCATCGACGTCGGCGTCGACGCGGCCGGACTGTCGCTGGACGAGGTGCGCTCCAGCCTGCACGCGGTCGAGACGGTGGACGGGCGGCTGCGGGTCCGGCCCGGCGAGCGGGTCGATCGGGACTTCGTGCTGCGGCTGCCGTACCGCGCCGACCAGTCGTCGACATCGTTGGTGGTCAGCCCGGATCCGGACGGCGACGAGGGCACCTTCCGGCTGACCGTGCTGCCCCCGGAGTCGCCGCAGCGCCCCCGGCCGCGGGACGTGGTGCTGCTGTTGGACCGTTCGGGGAGCATGGGCGGCTGGAAGATGGTCGCCGCCCGACGCGCCGCCGCCCGCATCGTGGACACCCTCGTGCCGGGCGACCGGTTCGCGGTACTCGCCTTCGACCACGAGGTGGAGACGCCACCGCACCTGCCGTCCGGCCTGGTGCCGGCGACCGACCGCAACCGGTACCGGGCGATCGAACACCTGGCCCGGACGGAGGCCCGGGGTGGCACCGAGCTGCTGCAGCCACTGCACGACGCGCTCGCCCTGTTGGCTACCGGCGACGCCACCGACCGGGTGCTGGTGCTGGTGACCGACGGTCAGGTGGGCAACGAGGACCAGCTGCTGCGCGAGGTCAGCGGCGGCCTGCGCGGGGTACGCGTGCACACCGTCGGCATCGACCGGGCCGTCAACGCGGGCTTCCTCGGCCGGCTGGCGGTGGTCGGCGGCGGCCGCTGCGAACTGGTGGAGAGCGAGGACCGGCTGGACGAGGCGATGGACCACATCCACCGGCGGATCGGCGCGCCGGCCGTCACCGCGGTACGGCTGGCGGACCAGGGACTGTCCGTCGTGGCGGAGACGGTGACGCCGGCCCGGCTGCCGGACGTGTTCCCGGGTGTGCCGTTCGTCGTCAGCGGTCGGTACCGGGGTGCCGGCCAGGGCACGCTGACCCTGCACGGCACCACCCGGGACGGCCGGGAGTTCGCCGCGTCGGCGACCGCCGAGCGGCGGGAGGCGCCGGCGGTGACGGCGATCTGGGCCCGGGCCCACCTGCGCGACCTGGAGGACGCGGCGGCGGCCGGCGGCCCGGCCGTACCGCTGGAGCAGCGGATCACCGCCACCTCGCTCCGGTTCGGCGTGCTGTGCCGGTACACCGCGTACGTGGCCGTGGACAGCCGGGTGGTGACCGACGGCGGACCGCCCAGCGCGTCATCCAGCCGGTGGAACTGCCGTCCGGCTGGGCACCGCCGGCTGCCCCGCCGGCGTTCTCGGCAGACTTCTCCAGCAACGGGTTCGCGGCGATGTCGGCGTCGATGCCCGTACCGCCGGGGGTGGCCAGGCGGCGGGCCGGCGCGCCGGCGCGGCCCTGCACGGCGGCTTCGCCCCGGCGGGCGGACCGTCCGGTCCGGACCGTTCGGCGCGGCCCGCGCCGCCGGCGGGGCTGCCACCGGGTACGGGTCGATGCCGGTCGCCCCCGCGCCCCGCGCGCCCGAACCGGCCGGTGACCTGCGCGCGCTCGCGGCCACCGAGGCCCGGCGCCTGCGCGAGGCGCAGGACCGGCCCGACCACGAGCGGCAAGAGCTGCTGGAGGATCTGGGCAGCCGGCTGGCGGTGCTCGGCGAGGGACCGCTGCGCGCGCTGGCCGAGGCGCTCACCCCGACCGAGGTCGCCCGGCGGGAGCTGACCGAGCTGTGGGAGCACTGCCTGCGGACCCTCGACGAGTACGCGGCCGGGCGCCCGGTCGACCCGCCGCGCAGTGCCGCCCGGCGGAACTTCTGGAAGCGCTAGTCGAGCAGCCGCGGTTCCGTCGCGGCTGCTGACCCAGGTCCTGGTCATCCGCACCCGCACCGGCATTCCGGTGCGGGTGCGGTGCCGGTCGAGCCGGCGATCAATGCCTCCCGGACACCCCGCACCGCGCAACTGACCGCCCAGGCACTAGCGCTCCGCCCCGCGATGGCAATATCCTCCAACTCGCGCGCCCTTGTTGGAGCTCCTTTTCATGCACCCGGCCTCGCCGGCCACAGAGGAGATGCCATGCACTTCGACCACCCCGAGCTGGACCGTCGTACTCTGCTGCGGGCCGGACTCGGTGCCGCGGCGGTCGCGGTCGTCGGGAGCGAACTCGCCCTCCCCGTCGCCGCGCAGGCGGCGCCGGGCGCGGACCTGGACTGGATCATCAGCTGCGACGAGTGGGGCGCCCGTCCCCCGGCGGACCCGCTGTCGATCAGCGCGATCGCCACCAACAAGATCATCGTGCACCACATGGCGTTCCCGAACAGCACCGACTACTCCGAGGAACACGCCAAGCAGCTCGCCCGCGACTGCCAGGACCTGCACCTGGACGTCAACCACTGGTCCGACACCGGGCAGCACTTCACGGTGAGCCGGGGCGGTCACGTCCTCGAGGGCCGGCACGGCAGCCTCGAACGCCTCGAGGCCGGTGACCGGCAGATGATCTCGGCGCACTGCCCCGGCGAGAACGGCCGGGCCATCGGCATCGAGAACGAGGGCACCTACGTCACCGAGACCCCGCCGCAGGAACTGCTCGGCGCGCTGGTCAAGCTCTGCACCACCATCTGCCGGCAGTACGGCCTGCACGCGCACGACATCTTCGGCCACTGGGACTTCCGGGCCACCCAGTGCCCGGGCGCGATGTTCTACCGCGAGTTCCCCACCCTGCGCCGGCAGGTCTTCCGTGCGCTGGGCACCGACCTGGCCGACGTGCCCGCCCGCCGCTGGCCGGACGTCTGGCGCTTCGTCGGCGGCCCGGCCGTGCAGGTCGCGCAGTACCTGCTCACCTTCCGCGGCTACACCGTCCCGGTCACCGGTGTCTTCGACACCACCACCGTGGCGGCCGTGCAGGACTGGCAGGCCCGCAACAGCATCCCGGTCGACGTCGACGCCACCCTCACCGCGCCGACCTGGGAGACCCTCGCCCCGGAACTCGACAAGGACGCCACCGGCATCCCGGTCAGCGCCGTGCAGTTCATGCTGAACTACAAGGGGTACGCCGAGGTCACCGTCACCGGCGAGTACGACCACGTCACCAAGAAGGCGGTGCAGGACCTGCAGCGACTGCACGGCCTGCCCGCCAACGGCAAGGTCAGCACCACCACCTGGTGTGCTCTGGTGGGTGGTGTGGTGCGCCAGTCCTTCCGTCAGGACTGACCGCGCACCGGCGGGGAAGCGGTGGGGGTGTCAACGGCGCCACCCCCACCGCACCCGGCCGGGGCCCGCCCCCTCGTCGGCCACCCCTCGATCTGCGAGGATGCGCGGGCCACGATCGAGGAGGCGACATGGGGCCGACCCGCCGCCGCGTCCGATGAGCGCGCCGTCCGTCCCGATCGGACCGGCGCTCGTCGCCACCCTCTCCGGGCTCACCCTGGCCGGGGCCGCCGTGCTGCGGCTCAGCGGCCTGGGCCGGGCCCGGGCGATCCTCGGCGCCGCCGTCCGGGCCACCGTCCAGCTCGGCGTCGTGTCGCTGGTGATCGTGGCCGTGCTGCGCGCCTGGTGGAGCACCGGCGCGTTCGTCCTGCTCATGTACGCCGTCGCCACCGTCACCGCCCGCCGCCGGATCGGACCGGGTTGCCCGGTGCCGGTCACCGCGCTGGCGATCGCGGCCGGGGTGGTGCCCGCCCTCGGCGTACTCCTGGCCGGGCGGGCGTTGCCCGTGACGCCGCTGGTGGTGCTGCCGACGGCCGGCATCCTGATCGGCGGGGCGATGACCGCGACGAGCCTGGCCGGCCGGCGGACGCTCGACGAGCTGCGCTCCCGCCACGGCGAGTACGAGGCGGGGCTCGCGCTCGGCCTGCTGCCCCGGGACGCGGCGCTGGAGATCTGCCGGCCCGCCGCCGGTCAGGCGCTGATCCCGGCGCTGGACCAGACCCGCACGGTCGGACTGGTCACCCTGCCCGGGGCGTTCGTGGGTGTGCTGCTCGGCGGGGCCGGTCCGGTCCAGGCCGGCGCCACCCAGCTGCTGATCCTGCTGACCCTGCTGGCGGTCGAGGCGGTGGCGATCGCGCTCACCGTCGAACTGCTCGTCCGGTGGCGGGCCACCTGACCCGACCGCTGTCCCGGGTACGGCCCCCCGGAAAAGGGTGGTGAGTGCGGTGACGGCGCCCTCGCAGGTGTAACGCCGCCGTGGCGGGGAACCCGGCCGCGCCTGGGGAGAGACGGGAGAGCTTGCCATGGAGAGTCGCGCCAAGGCGATGGGCCACGGGATCCATCCCATCCTGATCGTCTTCCCGTTGGGGCTGCTCGCCACCTCGGTGATCTTCGACATCCTCTATCTGATCACCGACCGGACCGGATTCCAGATCTCGGCCGCGTACACGATCGCCGCCGGCATCGTCGGCGGCCTGGTCGCCGCGGTGTTCGGCCTGATCGACTGGAGTGCCATCCCGGCCGGCACCCGCGCCAAGCGCGTCGGGGCCGTGCACGGCCTGGGCAACGTGGTGGTCCTGCTGCTGTTCGCGGTGAGCTGGCTGCTGCGCCGCTCCGCCACCAACTGGGACCCGAACGCGCTCGCCCTGGTCTGCAGCTTCGTCGGCGTCCTGCTCGCCGGGGGCACCGGGTGGCTCGGCGGCGAACTGGTCGAGCGGCTCGGGGTCAGCGTGAGCGACGGGGCGGACGTCAACGCGCCCAGCTCCCTGTCCCGCCGCTCCAGCGGGCGCCCGCACACCCGCGGCGCCTGACCCACCGGCCCGGGGACGGCCTGCCGGCCGCCTCGTGCGGGCTGAGCGCGCGTCGGGTCCGCAGGAACCAGTCGAGCGCCGGTGCCAGGCTGTCCGGGGCCGCCCATTCGCTGACCATCGGGCGCAGGCCGAGGTACCGCGCAGCCGGCCGGACGAAGACCGGCGTACAACCTCCGGCGGACAGCCTGATCGACCTCTCGGCGGACGACGGCGCGGGGGTCGACCGGGTGTGATCGAACGATGACGAACAACGCCAGACGCCTCGGCCTCGCCGCCGCGTCCCTCGCCGTTGCGTTCTCTCCCGCCGTGCTCGTCCCGACACCTGTTCACGCGTCGTCGCGGGCTGCCTCGAACCTGCGGGCGTCGGATGCCGACCAGGTCGAGCTGCCGGCGCTGCCCGGCCGGTACGAGGTGGGCACGCTGACTCGGGAACTGACGGACCACCACCGCACCGATCCGTTCGCGCCGGCACCCCAGGACCGGTCGGTCATGGTCCAGCTGTGGTACCCGGCCACCGCCGTGGACGGATCACCTCCGGCTCCCTACATGACTCCGGCGCTGGCCGCGTTCGAGGAAAACGCCAGCGGTCTGCCGGCCGGAACGCTCGGTGCGATCGGTACGCATGCCCATGTGGATGCGTTACCGCGCCGGACGTTCGGCGGCTGGCCCGTCGTGCTTTTCTCGCCCGGCTCGGGCAGCAGCCGCAGCCTCTACACCACGATGTTGGAGGACCTGGCCAGCCAGGGATTCATCATCGTGGCCATGGACCACCCCTATGACGCCGACGCGGTGGAGTTCCCCGGAGGGCGGCTGGTGCTGCGCGACCAGCCACCGGACGGTCCAGAGAGCAACGCGGTGGCCGTTGCGGTACGAGCCGAGGACACTTCCTTCGTGCTGAGCGAGCTACCGATGCTCGACGGGCAGCTACGTGGAACCATGAATCTGCACCGGGTGGGGATGTTCGGCCATTCAATGGGCGGTGCCACCACCGCGGCAGCGATGCACACCGATCCACGCCTTGCTGCCGGCGTCGACCTGGACGGCACCCTCTACGGCCCCGTCGTCGACACCGGGCTGTCCCGCCCGTTCCTGCTGATGAGCAGCGCCACCCATGACAGGTCCGACGACGGCACCTGGGCGGAGTTCTGGTCCCACCTGAGCGGATGGCACCGCGACCTCAAACTGGCCGGATCTGGACACCTGAGCTACTGCGACATCGCGGCGTTGGTCGGGCCGCTACACCTGACCGGTATGTTCCCGCCGGAGATGGTGGGCACCATCGACGGTGACCGGGCCGTCCAGATCGAACAGACGTATCTCACGGCGTATTTCGACCGGTTCCTTCGCCACGGGTCGACGCCGCTGCTGGACAGTCCGGATCCGGACTACCCGGAGGTGCTGTTCGAGGACTGAATCATGCGCGGTGTGAGGGTCACCGGGCCGCTCTCCGGCTCACCTCGTCGATGCGCGACGGCGGCCCGATCTCCACGCCGCCGCCGTAGCCGACCACCGGGCGGGTGGCGGCCGAGGCCCGAGCCTGCTCAAGGTCACCAGCCCGGATGAGGGTGCACCTGCACGCCCGACCGATCCCCCGTGTACCGGCCGTCAGCCGGCCGCCGGCGTGCGGTAGCGCGACACGAAGTCCCAGATCGCGGCGGCGGTGGAGGTGCCGGCCAACGCCGGCGGCCAACGATGCCCGCCGGTGACGCGGTAGCCGACGACAGTGGTACCCGCTGCGCATCCGGTCCACCGGCGTACCACCTCCCGGGCACCGGCAGCAGACTCGGTGGACGGCCCGGGACAGCGGTCCCGCACGGCCCAGCCGGACAGCCACTGCGCCACGGGCGGCAACACCCATGCGGGGTCGTCGCGGTCGCCCTGGTAGGCAACCACCGGGTCGTCCACCGCGTGCACGTCCATGACGGACACCGGCCGCACTGGCCGGCAGCCGCCGTCCTTCGGGACGTACATGTTCCCGACCACGGGCGCCACGGCGGCGACCCGGTCGGCGAGGCGGCAGGCAAGGTAGTTGACCATGCCACCACCGTTGGACACGCCCGTGGCGTACACCCGGGACAGATCGAGGCAATATCCGCCGCCGAGCACGTTCAGCAGCGACACCGTCGCGGGCAGCTCCTCGATGCCGTGATCGACCGGTCCTGCGCTGGCCCACATCGGCGGCCCACCCGGCCCGTCCGGCAACCCCTGCGGGTACACCGAAAGGAAACCTGCCCGGTCGGCCAGCGCGCTGAATCCGGTGGCGGTGGCCATGCCAGCCGCGTCGCCACCATGACCGTGATAGACCAGCAATACCGGATACTGCCTACCCAACCGGTAGCCGGCCGGCACATGTACCAGCGCGGTACGGCTGGAGCGGCCCTCCGCCTCGGACGGATCCACCGGAAAACTGACCGTCACGTCCCCGCCGGCACGCGCCGGACGCCCGCAGCCGCGGGGCGCAGCAGAGCCGCCTCCGGTCGTTCCCGGCGCCGGGATACCGGGGCTCGGTGTCGCGGTGCCGGGTGCACCGCCGGCGACCGGTGGGGCAGGCGGTGTCGCTGAGCAGGCCAACACGCCGGCCATCACCATCCCCAGCACCGCCGGCACTGCGACCGTCCGGCTGCTCACCGCTGCTCGCCCACCTGGAACAGGGTGCCGATCCAGTGGATACATCGTCGACCCGCCTCTGCCTTGTCGGGCGGCGTCAACGCGCCGCGAGCGCTCCGGCCAGGAACGTCCGTACGGCGTCGAACGAGCGCTCGTCGGCGGCCGGGTCGTAGGCGACGCCGGAGGCGCCCGGCACAGTGTCCCGGTGCGTGAAACCATGCATGGCCCGACCGTAGATGATCACTTGCCAGTCGGCCCCGGCCCGGTTCATCTCGTCGGTGAACGCGACCACGCTGTCCATGGGGACGTGCGGATCCGACGCGCCGTGGCAGACGAGTATCCGCGCCCTGACTGTTCCTGGCGCGGCAGGAGGCATGCTGGTGGTGAGGGTGCCGTGGATGCTGACGACGCCGGCGATGTCGGTGCCGGACCGGGCCAGCGCGAGGGCGGCCATGCCACCGAAACAGAAACCGATGGCCGCGATCGGGCCGGTGACCTCCGGGCATTCGGACAGCGCCCGCAATCCGGCCCGGCCACGCCGGACCAGGAGTTCCGGATCATCGCGCAGGCTGGTCACGCACTCCATGATGCGCTGACGGTCGGCCGCCACACCGTCGCCGTACATGTCGCAGGCGAGCACCGTGTAGCCCAGTTCCGCGTAGCGGCGTGCCTGATCCCGCGCGTGTGCGTCGAGGCCGGCGCCGCCATGAATGAGCAGGACTCCGGGCCCGGCATCCGGCCGCGTCCCGTCCCGGTACACAATGCCGGTCAGCGGGGTGTCCCGGTCACGGTAATGCAGGGTGCGGGTCGCGATCGTCGCGTCGGCCGCTTGCCGTGCCAGCGGTGTGAAGGGAAGGCATTCGTCGCTCATGCAGACGAAGCTTAATCGAAAAGGGCAGCAATCAATGTCAATATACCATTAAAAAGCAATCTAGGGAAGGCCTCCCAGGTCCCGGTTCGGTATCGGCCTCGAGACCCGCGAGGATCGCGCAGGGGGCAGCCGGCCCGAGCGGTCAGTCCGTGTTCCACTCCGTGGCGAGCAATCCCAGAATGACCTCGTCGGCGTAGGTGCCGTGTGCCCACGCCGAAAGGCGCAACGTGCCTTCGGCGACGAATCCGGCCCGTTCGGCCGCTCGTCTCATGGCGACATTCTCGGCCAGTGTCTCCACCTGCAGCCGGTGCAGGCCACGGACCACGAAGCCGTAGTGGCACAGCACCCGGACAGCGTCAGTTCCCAGTTGCTGGCCACGGAAGGCGGGCCGCAGCGAGATGCCCACGTGAGCCGTCCTGTTGTGCAGGTCCATGCCCCACAACAGCGCCTCACCGGCCAGCCCGCCATCGGCGAGGCGCACCACCGAGAAGCAGGCCGCCTCGTCGACGGGATCGCTGATCACGTACGGCGACGCGGGCGAATCAGGTGCGATCGGGCGCCACGGGCGGGAGTCGGCCCTCGCTCGGGTGGCGACGTCGTCGTAGAGCTCCGCATGAAGAACAGGAACGTCGGTCTCGTGCCGGGCCCGCAGCCCGACCCTCTCACCCCGCAGCATCCGCACTTCCTACCGGACGTGCTCCACCACCTTCAACCGCGTTGTGCCCGGGCACCGGGTTCCCGGTGCCGTCGCCGGCGCCACCGGCGGGCCGCCCGACCCGATCGGCAATCATTCGAAGGATGTACGCCGGGATCCGCCGTAACCCGGACGGTTGACCCGACGGCACCGTCCTGGGTCTGATGGCGGGCAGTGCTACCGCCCATAGCGTCACGGGTATGACGGATGAGGTGATCCGGATCGTCGGACTCCGCAAGCGTTCCGGGGCATCGCGTGGCGGTCGTCGCACCGGCGGCGAGCGTGGGTTCGCGCAGCCCGGCGACCGGGTCGTACCGATGTCCGCGCTGACCGCGGGGTCGGGCCTGACCCGCTGGGCCGTACTGATCATCAGCAGGAAATCTGGAGAACGGCGACCTACGATGCCTGAACCTTTCTGGCGAGCGGACCGTGGCGCCGACCTCGTGGTCGCCGCCGCGGCGGGTGCCGTCGCCGTGGCGACGGCATGGGACGAAGCGGGGCACAGTACGCCGCTCCCCCGTGTTGCCGTCATCGCGGGTGCGGGCCTCGGCGCGGCCGCGCTGCTACTGGTACGGCGCCGGATCCCGCTGGTCGTCGTGTTCGGTACAGCGGTCTGCGCGGCCCTGGTCACCGTCGCCGCGAAGTATCCTGCCGCCGGCCCGATCGCCCCGGCGGTCTCCGTCTACACCCTCGCCACCCGAGGCGGATGGCGGCGCGTCGTCGCCGCCGGCGCCACGGCGCTGGTCCTGCTGGCCACGGCGGCAGTCATCCGTGGCGGATCACCTGAGGGTGCGGTAACGCAGTCCGCCATCGTCCTGGGCGTCGCCGCCGTGATCGGTCTGTATGTCAACGGCCGGGCGCAGGTGGCCCGCGCCCTGCGGACCCGGGCCGCCCAACTGGAACGGGAGCAGACACTGGTGGCGCGCGAGGCTGTCCTCGCCGAGCGGATCTGGATCGCCCGGGAGTTGCATGACTCCATCGGCCATCATGTCAGCCTGCTGGTCGTCCAGGCCGGCGCGGTACGTTCGTCGCTCCCTGAGGATCACCTCACCCGACCCGTGCTCGACAGCATGGTCGCGGGCGGAAAAGAAGCAATGACCGAAATGCGCCGCATGGTGGACGTGCTGCGACCGGTCGCCGAGGAGTCCACGACCGACCAGTTCGGCCGGCCACCGGCGCTGGAGGAGACGCCGGCCCTGTGTGAACAGCTACGCCGATCCGGGTTGCCGGTCCAGCTGGACCTGTCCCCGGGTATCGGGGTGCCGCGCACCGCGTCGGTGACCGCGTACCGCATCATCCGGGAGGCGCTGACCAACGTGGTGAAGCACGCCGGGCTGGTTCCCACCCAGGTACGGGTGGCCCGCAGCGGAAGGGTGCTCGACATCCGCGTCACGAATGCCGCCGGGCAGTCCCATCGGCCAACACCGCACCAGCTGGCGGGTGGTCATGGGCACGCTGGTATGCGCCAGCGGGTGGCATTGTTCGGCGGCCGCTTCGTCGCCGGGCCCGCCCCCGACGGCGGGTACGCGGTCCGGGCCACGCTCACCGTGGACGGTCACTCGTGATCCGGGTCCTGATCGTCGACGACCAGCCGTTGATGCGGCAGGGGTTCCGCATGATCCTGTCCGCCCAGCCGGACATCGAGGTGGTCGGCGAGGCCGACACCGGCACGGCGGCGATCCGCCAGGTGGCCGCGCTGCGCCCGGACGTCGTCCTGATGGACATTCAGATGCCGGTGCTCGACGGCATCGCCGCGACCCGTGAATTGCCCGCGACGAAGGTGCTGATCCTGACCACGTTCGGCAGCGACGACCACGTGGCGGCCGCGCTGACCGCAGGCGCGAGCGGCTTCCTGCTCAAGGACACAACCCCCGAACAACTGGTGCACGCCGTACGCGTCGTGGCGGGCGGTGAGGCACTGCTGGACCCGGCCGTCACCCGGCAGTTGATCCGACGGGCGCTGCCCAGCCTGGCCCGGCCCACCGTCATACCGCGATTCGACGCGCTCACCCCCCGCGAGACGGGCATCCTCCGCCTGCTCGCCACCGGGCTGTCCAACGCCGAAATCGCCACCACGTTGGTCATCAGCGAAGCAACCGTGAAGACCCACGTCAGCCGGATACTCAACAAGCTCGGCCTACGCGACCGCGTGCAAGCCGTCATCCTCGCCCACCAGAACGGCCTCGGGTGAACCAGGGACCACCGGACCACCGTTCGGCCGGCGCAGCACGGCCACCATCACCCCGTCGACGCGTCAGTCGTGGCGCTCTCGAGGAACAGTGCCGGGCTCGACTCGCCGGGGTGGCCGCCGGAGCTGGAGCAGCGCGAGCAGGGCCACCGCGAGCGGGATCGCTAACCACAGCTGCGCCAGTCCGTAGTACCGCAGTTCCGCACGGACATCGACGCCGGCCAGTTCCGTATTCAGGGCGCCGGGTCGCGACAGTGACACCGCGTGCCCCGCCAGCAGTAGGTAGTTCACGCCCATGCCGACCAACCAGGCGCCGGAGACCTGCCAGCCGAGGCTGCGTGAGCTGAGCATGATCCACAGCCCCGGCCCGACACCACCGACGGCCCCGACGATGAATTCCGCGACGACGATCCGGCGCCGCCAGCGGGCACCCACCGTCCCGTACATGTCGACCGCCGCCAGCCGGCGCACGTTCATCCGAGGCACGTTCCTGCTTCTGTCGCTTGATCCGTTGGGCCGGGGCCGCCACCGGACAGGTCGGTCCGGCTGCCGCGACTCGGTCCGGCTAACGCAACGGGACAGGTGTCCGCACTTCGGAGTCTACCCGGTCGGTTCCATGAAGGCCGTGCCGTCATCGCAGGGCCACGGGCAGGGATCAGTCGGATACGCGATCCGGCTTGGACGACCCGGGTGTTCCACCGGACCCCCACGCAGCTGCGGCGTCCGACCCGGACCGGCGATGGGCGCGGGGGTCCGCCCCGGCAGTTCGTCGGCGGGGGGGTGCGGTCGGATCAATCCCCCTGCACGACCTCCGCCTTCGCGGCGGCAGCGGCGGCGGCGCGAGCGCCGGTGGCGCGTCGGTCGGCGGCCAGGTCGCCGCGGCGTTCGACCGGTACGTGGCTGGTGCCCATCGCCAGGCCGGTGGGCGGCATGTAGACGTACACCGACTCGTACTCACCGGAGCGGACGACGAACGTCTCGTGCCAGACGCCCACGTCGCCATTGCCCTTCATCCGCTTGAAGTACCGGGCCCACACCTCGGCGTGCGGCTGGTTCGGGTCGTTGGCGAACTTCTCCAGCTGCTCCACGCTGCGGAAGTACCCGATCAGGATCGGCCCGCGCTTCGTCCACGCGTGGTGCGCGCACAGCGCGCCGTACTCCTCCTGGTTGCTGAACAACGCCATCAGGATCTTCCGCATGTCGCGGAAGTTCGGGTACCACTTGTGGATCTTCCAGTACCGGTTGATCCGCATGCCGGTGATGAAGACGGCGAAGTCACCCTCGATCTCCGCGGTCATGCGCGGCCGTTGTCCCGGCTCTCCAGCACCCATCTCGAGCACTTCCCTTCCGACGGAGCATGTGTATGGCAGACACTATCGGAGACGTCCTGCAAACAACAGAGGACACTAGTACATACGAGTGACAGGGGATGCCATGCTCGAGCCCGTACGCCGCTTCACCCCACCGGAGAACGTCCTGACGTACGAGCCCAGCGCCCGGTGGATCCGCGGGGTCGTGGCGGGCCGTACCGTCGTGGACACCCGCGACGCGGTGCTGGTCTGGGAGCCCGGGATGCCGGTGCCGTTCTACGCCGTGCCCCGGCGGGACGTACGGGGGGCGACGCTGAGCCCGGCGGTGGCGCCGCCCCGGGGCAGCAACCGTGCCGGCAGTTCCTTCCACGACCTGCACGTCGACGGGGTGACCGTGCCGAACGCGGCATGGAGCTATCCGGGCGAGGTACTCGCGGACCTGGTGTGTTTCGGTTGGCAGGAGTGGCACGGCCGGGGCATGGACGAGTGGTACGAGGAGTCCGAGCAGGTGTTCGTCCACCCGCGCGACCCGTTCAGCCGGGTGGACGCGCTGCCCAGCACGCGGCACGTGGTGGTCTCCGCCGGGGACACCGTGCTGGCCGACTCGACCCGACCGGTCCTGGTGTTCGAGACCGGCCTGCCCACCCGGTACTACCTGCCGGCGGCCGACGTGCGCATGGCGGCGCTGACCCCGACGGACAGCCGCACCCGGTGCCCGTACAAGGGGGTGGCCTCGTACTTCGCCCACGAGGGCAGCGAGGTGGCCTGGTCGTACCCGGAGCCGTTGCCGGGAATGACGGCGATCGCCGGGCTGATCGCCTTCTACGACGACCGGGTCCGGGTCGAGGAGTCCTGAACCGCACTGATGCCGGGCCCCCGCGCGGGGGCCCGGCATCAGTGGACGGTCGGTCGGTCAGCCGGCCGCGGTGCCCAGCGCGAGCGCCTTGGCGTCCTCGGCCCGCCGGCGCTGCCAGCCGCGCCAGAGGTTACGACCCCACATCACCAGGCCGCCGCCGTTGAGCAGCGCCGCCAGCACCGCCACCGTGGCGAAGTCGGCCGAGGAGAAGCGGGTCGGCTTGTCCATCGCCAGCAGCACGAACTGTTCGACGTAGACCCACAGCACCGGCAGGATGGTGAACACCAGGGCGAACAGCGAGAAGATGCGGCCCACCACCCAGAACCCGGCGTACACCCGCACCTTGCGCATCTCCTTGCGCGGAATGCCGGCCTGCGAGACCACCTTGTCGCGGCGGAAGGTCAACCGCTTGATCCCGTTGGTCAGGAAACGCTCGGTGTCGGACATCAGGTTGCGGCAGTTCAGCGCCGCCGCGATCACGTAGTAGACATCGGTACGCAGATAGAAGAAGAACTGGAATCCGATGCGGACCAGGAAGGTGAGCAGCGCGGCACTGCCCAGCAGCATCGCCCAATTGGGCGAGTGCAGGACACCGTGCCGGTTGGCGTAGAGAAAACTGATCAGAAGGGAGGCGAAGAACGCGTCCACGAAGAACCCGGCGAGGAATGCCTTGTAGCGGGCGCGCTTGGAGGCCAGCCAGATGCCGCTGATGTCGGTCTGGGCCACCAGGATGTACATCAGGTTGCTGATGCCCAGGGTCGCCGAGACGCCCACCGAGCGCGCTGCCAGGGCGTGGGCGAACTCGTGCAGCGACAGCCCGATCATGGCGATCGTGACGCTCACGACGGTGAGCACCGCGAAGTTGCCGCCCTCGAACAGCAGGGCCCGGGCACCGGGCAGCATCCCCGGGTCGCTGATCGCGAGCACCAGCCCGGCCAGGATGACCACCAGGCCCGGCAGGATCACGGCCGGGCCGGTGAGCCGGCGGGCCGTCTCCGGCGCGATCCAGTCGAAGCTCCACCGCTTGATCGCGGCATGCGAGTGTTCGTGGGCCGGTTCGGCGGCGGCAGGCTCGTCGCCGCTGGTGACGAAGCCCTCGGCGGCCAGCACCGCGACGAAGTCCTCGACGTCGGCGCTCTCCCCGTGCTTGCGTTCAAAGAGTTCGGCCGTCTCGCCGATGGTCCGCCCCTCGGCGAGCGCGTGCAGAATGTCCAGCCCTTCGGCCGGAATGGCGAGAAAGACCTTGCGGTCGGTGTCGCCGATGATGACCTCCGCGCCGTCCACGGTCGACACGAACGGGCGGACGGTGACGACGGACTCAGCCGTATTAGCGGCCATGGCGCGATTCCTTCCATTTTTTTTCGGGTGCATACGACGCTCGGCGGGAACCGACGACTCGCGCCGGTTCCCGCCGATCATCCGGCCCTGTGTCAGGCGGCCGACGGAACGCAGTCCGCGTTCGCGCTGGTCTTGATGTCCTCCAGCTTGCGCACAACGAGCTTCTTCATGGTTTCCCTCCCAACGGGGTGAGTTCGTTGGACACATCCTCCACCGTCGGACGCCCGGCGGTCTGCTCACTAATGAGCAGTCAAAGCGTTGCGGTTTCGATCCATGCGGAAAGTCGCTCTTCGTGCACCGTCACATGCGAGCGAGGGGCGAATTCCACCATTTCCAGTTCGCGGAATCTCTTGAGGAACTGGCCGATTCGGGTCCGGGTGGTGCCGACCATCTCGGACAGGTCCTCCTGGGTGAAGGCGATGTCCACCCGGGTGCCGGCCGGGCCGGGCCGGCCGAAGCGCCGGGCCAGGTCCTGCAGACGTACGGCCAGGCGCAGCTCGCTGGCCATCGTCACCATGTCCGCCACCACCTTCTGCTGGTGCTGCAGGCGGATGCTGAGGTGACGCGCCAGGGCGTCCGGGGAGCCGTCGGCGGCCAGCACGGCGGCGGCCGAGGCCGCCGGGATGCGCCGCAGCACCGTACGGGTCAACGCGATGGCGGTCTCCAGGCGCTCCAGCCCGAGCAGCGCCGTCTCGCCGAACAGGTCACCGGTGACGTGCACCGAGAGCAGGCAGCGTTTGCCGCTCGCGGCGACCAGCTGGGTCTTCACCTGGCCCCGCTCGACCACGTAGACGTGCGGGTCGGGCGATCCGCCGCGATAGACGTGGTCGTTGCGGGACAGCTCGATCAGCGAGGTGCCGGGCAGCCGCCCGGCCAGCGCCGTGAGGTCCGCGACGCGGGTCCTCGACAGCGGCTCGGCTTGTGTCACGTCGGCCCACCTTCCGCCCGCCACGACACACGTGGAGGAAATCACATCATCGTCAGGGATACTAGCGAAGGCAAGTAAAGACCAGTGAAGACGAGGAGATAGTCGTGCGGGTCGGGATGGCGCTGAGCTACACGAAGGGTTTCCGCGAGTCGGTCGACGAGCTGGCCGACTACGAGGCGGCCGGGCTGGACATGGTGACCGTGGCCGAGCTGTACACCTTCGACGCGGTCAGCCAGCTCGGCTACCTCGCGGCCCGGACCAGGACGCTGACCATCGCCTCGGCGGTGATGCAGCTCTACACCCGTACCCCGACGCTGATCGCCACCACCGCCGCCGGACTGGACTTCGTCTCCGACGGGCGCTTCGAACTCGGGCTGGGCGCCTCCGGGCCACAGGTGATCGAGGGGTTCCACGGGGTGCCGTACGACGCGCCGGTGGAGCGCACCCGGGAGGTCATCGACATCTGCCGGATGGTGTGGCGCCGGGAACCGGTGGTTTACCGGGGCCGCCACTACCAGATCCCGCTGCCCGAGGGGCAGGGCAGCGGCCTGGCCCGGCCGCTGAAGCTGATCAACAAGCCGGTGCGGGAGCGGATCCCGATCAGCCTCGCCGCGATCGGCCCGCGCAACGTGGAGCTGGCCGCCGAGGCGGCGGAGGGTTGGCAGCCGGCCTTCTTCGTACCGGAGCAGGCCGACGCCGTCTGGGGCGGGCCGCTGGCCGCCGGCCTGGCCCGCCGGGACCCGGCGCTGCCGCCGCTGGACGTCGCGGTGCGGATGCCGCTCGCGATCGGCGACGACGTGCGGCACCTGCGCCGGATCGCCCGCCGGGAGCTGGCCCTCTACCTGGGCGGGATGGGGGCGCGGAACCGCAACTTCTACAACCGGCTGGCCGTCCGGTACGGCTTCGCCGAGGCGGCGGCCACCGTGCAGGAGCTCTACCTGGCCGGCCGCCGGGACGAGGCGGCCGCGGCGGTCCCGGAGGAACTGGTGGCCGCCACCTGCCTGATCGGTCCGGCCGGCTGGGTGGCCGACCGGGTGGCGGCGTGCGCGGCGGCCGGCGTCACGACCCTGCACGTGACGCCGATCGCCCGCACGCACGCCGACCGGGTCCGGCTGGTCGAACAGGTACGCGCCTACGCCGCGAAGTAACGCTCCCGCAGCGTCTCGCCGGGCCGGTACGCGGTACGGAACATCCCCCGCCGCTGCAACTCCGGGACGAGCAGGTCGCAGATGTCGTCGACGCCGCCGGTCGGCGGGCACGGGATCAGGTTGAACCCGTCCACGCCCGCCACGTCGCGCCACTGCTCCATCCGATCGGCGACCTCCTCGGCGGTGCCGAAGAGGGTGACCGGCGCGTTGCGGCGGGCCCGGCGGGGGCGGGAGATCAGATACTTCACGTCGCCGACGGTCCACTCCCGGTCGGGCGTGAGCCCGCGCAGGAACCCCAGGAAGGACTGGCTGCCCTGGTTCTTCACCTCGTCGACCGGCGTCTCGTCGGGAAAGGCCGCCAGGTCCACGTCCATCCAGCCGCACCACTTGGCGAGCTGCCCCTCGGTGCTCCACAGCCGGTGGTAGAGGTCGGCCTTCGCCTTGGCCTCCGCCCGGTCCCGTCCGATGAGCACCATGCTGCCCTGCAGCGCCTTCACCCCGGCCGGGTCCCGGCCGGCGGCGGCGACCTGGTCACGCAGCTTGCGGACGGCACCCGCGCCGCTCTCCGGGTCCGCCAGGGTCAGGAAGACCACCTCGGCGTGCCGGGCCGCGAACGCCAGGCCCCGGCCGGAGGCGCCGGCCTGGTAGAGCACCGGGGTGCGCTGCGGCGACGGCTCGCACTGGTGCGGCCCGCGGACGGTGAACCAGGTCCCGGCGTGGTCGATCTGCCGCACGGCGGACGGGTCGGCGAAGACGTCCGCCGCCGCGTCCCGGCGCACCGCGTCGTCGTCCCAGCTCTCCTCCCACAGCCGGCGGACCACCGTCAGGTACTCGTCCGCGCGGTCGTAGCGCAGGTCGTGGTCGAGGTACTCCCCCAGCCCGTTGTCGCTGGCCGAGCGGAGATAGGAGGTGACGATGTTCCAGCCGATCCGGCCCCGGGTCAGGTGGTCCAGCGAGGAGAAGAGCCGGGCGCACTCGTACGGCTGGTGGTAGGTGGTCGAGTAGGTGACCGCGAAACCGAGGTTCCGGGTGACCATGGCCAGCGCCGCCACCACCGGCATCGGGTCGATCGACGGGATCTGCACACCCTGGCGTACCGCGGTCTCCCAGGAGCCCCGGTAGACGTCGTAGGTGCCGTGGATGTCGGCGAAGAAGAGCGCGTCGATGCAGGCGTCCTCGAGCTTGCGGGCGACCGCCGCCCAGTGCTCCAGCGAGCGGTACCCGGTGCCGGTGGTGTCGCCCGGCATCCGCCACATGCCCACGAACTGGGGTGACGGCGAGCATTCGGTGAACACGTTCAGGTGCATGCTTCCTCCCGCAGTGCCTCGATGGCCGCGACGAGATCGGCCGGTTCGGACCGCTCCCAGTGCCGGGGGTGCGCCTCGGCGAACCGCAGCCGCCGGTCGGTGCCGGTGAGGAACACCCCGGGCATCGGCATGGTGTTGCTGTCGTCGCCGTTGATCCGGGTGAAGTCCATGCCGAACTGGGCCCAGATCCCGAGCAGCTCGGGATCCATGACATAGCGCAGACCGAACCGCGCGGCGTACGCGTTCCCCGGGTCGCTGAGGATGGGGTACGAGATCTGGTTGTGCCGGATCGCCGCCCGCAGGTGCGGCATGGTGACCGGTGAGACGGCCACCAGTTCGGCGCCCAACTCGCGGATGCGCGGGTAGAGCTCCTCCAGGGCTTCGAGTTCGAAGTTGCAGTAGTCGCACCAGGCGCCGCGGTAGAAGACCACCGCCAGGGGGCCACGCGCGAGCAGCTCGGCGGAGGTGACCGTGACGCCGTCCTCGTTCGCCAGCGCGAACTCCGGGAAGGTGTCCCCGACGCGGAGCACCCGGTCGGCGGCGCCGGAGTCGGCGAGCCGGTGGGCGTGGCGGTAGATCACCTCCAGGTGGTCGGCGGTGATCGGGGGCACGTCGCCGGCTTCCTGGCGGGCCCGGTACTCACGCAGACGGTCGTTGAGCTTCATACGGCAGAGTTCTCCCCAGAAAAGGTGGTGCGGGCGTCATCGCCAGCGCACCGGCATGGACTTCATCCCGTTGACGAAGTTCGACTCCAGCCGCACCACCTCCCCGTCGGGTCGCAGGGCGGGCAGGTGCGGTCGTAGCGCGGACAGCAGCGCCGCCGCCTCCATCCGGGCCAGGTGCGAGCCGAGGCAGAAGTGCGGGCCGATGCCGAAGCTCAGGTGCGGGTTCGGCCTGCGGAACAGGTCGACCCGCTGCGGCTCGGCGAAGACCCGCTCGTCGCGGTTCGCGGAGACGTAGAAGAGCACCACCTTGTCGCCCGCCCGGATGTCGGCGCCGGCCAGGTGGACGTCCCGGGTGGCGGTGCGGCGGAACTGCATGATCGGGGTGATCACGCGGAGGAACTCGTCCACCGCGGTCTCGGCCGGCGCGGTGGCGAACTGTTGCGCCACCGCCGGATCGTGCAGCAGCAGGTGCAGCGCTCCGGACAGCAGATGCCGGGTGGTCTCGTTGCCGGCGACCACCAGCAGCAGCCAGAACTGGCAGAACTCCCGGTCGCGCAGCCGGCGGCCGTCCACCTCGGCGTTGGCCAGCAGGCTGATCAGGTCGTCGCGCGGGTCGGCGCGGCGCTCGTCGGCCACGGCGAGCGCGTACTGGAACGCCTCGACGAAGGTGCGGCGGTACGCGTCGAGGTCACCGCCGCCGTACTCCGGGTCGTCGAAGCCGACCAGGTTGTTGCTCCAGCCGTACAGCAGGTGCCGGTCGGCGCGGGGCAGGCCGAGCAGGTCCGACAGGACCAGCAGCGGCAGCTCCGCCGCCAGGTCGGTGACCACGTCGAAGGACTCCCGGGCGCGGACCGCCGCCACCAGGTCCCGTACGTGCGTCTGCACGCCGTCGGCGAGCGAGCGGATCGCCCGCGGGGTGAACACCGACGTGGCCACCCGCCGGATCCGGGTGTGCTGCGGATCGTCCATGTTCACCAGCAGCTGGCGCATCAGCTCCAGGTCCGCCGGGGTGCGCGGGTCGTTGAGGAACGCGCCCCGCTGCCCGGACGAGAACACCTCCGGCTGCCGGGACGCCTCGACGACCGCGTCGTGAGTGGTCACCGCCCAGAAGCCGGTGCCCCGCTGCTGGATCCGGCCGGCGGCGCTGTGTCGCCACAACGCCGGCTCCTCGACCCAGCCGACCGGTTCGGCGCGGCGGCGGCGGGTGAACTCGGCGTGCGGCACCGCGACGCCGTACGTCGCCGGGTGCGCGACGTCGGCCGGCTCAGCTGACGGCATGGCTCTCCCAGAGGCCGCGCAGGATCTCGGCGCGGATCTTCCCGGTCTCGTCGCGCGGCATCCGCGCCACCGCCCGGTACTGGCGGGGCACCTTGAACCCGGCCAGCGAACGCCGGCAGTGCTCGTCCAGCAGCGGCCACGGGTCGTCGCCGGCGTCCGGGGCCAGCTCCACCACGGCGGCCACCCGTTCGCCGAACTCCGCGTCGGGCAGGCCCAGCACGGCGGCGTCGCGCACCAGCGGGTGCGTCGCCAGGACGGCCTCCACCTCGGCCGGGTAGACGTTGACCCCGCCGGTGACCACCATCTGCTGGGCCCGGCCGGTGAGGAACAGGTAGCCGTCCGCGTCCAGGTGGCCGACCTCGCCGTAGGTGAACACCCCCGGCCGCAGGTGCGCGTCGCGGGTCTTGGCCTCGGCGCGGTGGTAGGTGAAGCTGCGTCCGGGGCGTTGGACGTACACCCGGCCGGTGCGGCCGGGGCCCAGCTCGGTGCCGTGCTCGTCGACGATCAGCACCCGGTTCGGTGCGACGGCCCGGCCCACGCTGCCCGGCCGGGCCAGCCACTCGTCCGCCTCGATCAGGGTGACCACCCCGCCCTCGGTGGCGGCGTAGTACTCCACCAGGACCGGCCCCCACCAGTCGAGCATCGCCCGCTTGACGTCCACGGGGCAGGCCGCGCCGCCGTGCCAGACCCGCCGGAGGCTGCCGCCGGTGAACCGGGCGCGGACCGCGGGGTCGAGGCGCAGCAGCCGGACCAGCTGGGTCGGCACCAGGTGGCACTCGGTGATCCGGCTCTCCTGAAGGGTGGCCAGCACGGCTTCCGCGTCGAAGCGCGGGTGGATCACCAGGCCGGCGCCGTTGAGCAGGGGCAGCAGGGCGAAGAAGAGCTGCGCCGAGTGGTACCAGGGGCCGACCAGCAGCACCCGTCCGTCGGCCGGCACGCCCAGGGTCTGCGAGGCGTACCGCAGCAGGGCGTCGACCCGCCGGAAGGGGGCGCCCCCGGCGAAGAGGCCGTTCAGCACTCCCTTGGGCCGGCCGGTGGTGCCGGACGTGTAGATCATCAGCTGGCCGCAGTCCTGCAGCACGGGTGGCAGCGCCGGGTCGACCCCGGCGAGCGCGGGTTCGACCGGGGTGAAGCCCGGGTACGGCCGGTCGCCGGTGACCAGCCGCAGCGAGACGCGGGCGGTGGCCGCCTCGGCGCCCACCGCGGCCCGCTGCTCGTCCACGACGAGCACCCGGCAGTCGGCGTCGGTGAGCTGGTACGCCGCCTCGGTGGCGGTGAGGTGCCAGTTGACCGGTACGGCGGTGACCCCCCGGTGCAGGCAGGCCAGCAGCGCCTCGAAGGTCTCCACCCGGTTGCCCAGCAGCAGCGCCGCGGCGTCGCCGGGCTGGATGCCGCCCGCGCGCAACACGGCCACCCAGCGGGCCACCCGTTCGGCCAGTTCCCGCCAGGTACGCGTCACCGCGCCGTCGCTGATGGCCGTCGCGTCCGGCACGGCCGCCACCTGGCGGGCCAGCATCGCCGGGATCTCGCTGTCGTCCACGGTCAGTCCAGCAGGTCCGGCTGGCGGCGGACGACGCCTTCGTACATCGGCTTGAAGTTGAACCGGCCGATGCTCGGCGAGCCGATCACCTCCCGCGTCCGGGCGGCCTCCTTCGGGTCGATCCGCACCGGCTCGCCCGCCGCCTCGGCCAGCAGTTGCACCTGGCAGCAGCGGTCCATCGCGATGAACCACCAGGCCGCCTCCTCGACGGTGCCGCCGACGGTGAGCAGCCCGTGGTTGCGCAGGATCGCCGCCTTGTGACCTGCCAGGGTCGCGGCGATCCGGTCGCCCTCCTCGCGGTCCAGCACCACCCCGGTGTAGTCGTCGAAGACGGCGTGGTCGTCGTGGAACGCGCAGGCGTCCTGGGTGATCGGGTCCAGCGGCCGGCCCAGCGTGGACCAGGCCCGACCGTGCACCGAGTGGGTGTGCGCCACGGCGACGACGTCCGGGCGCGCGGCGTGGACCGCGGAGTGGATGACGAAGCCGGCGGGGTTGATCCGGCCCGTGCCGGCCAGCACCGTGCCGCCGCCGTCCACCAGCAGCAGGTCACTGACCCGTACGTGGCCGAAGTACATGCCGAAGGGGTTGATCCAGAAGCAGTCCGGTCGTTCCGGGTCCCGGACGGTGACGTGCCCGCCGGCTCCCTCGTCGTAACCGAGTTCGGCGAAGAGCCGCAGGGTGGCCGCGAGCCGCCGCAGCCGGCGCAGCCGCAGGTCCTGGGTGTCCGGTGCGAAGATCATCCGCAGCCTCCCGTGGTGTCCGTGTCGTACGGGCCGGGCACCGCCGCGACCGGCACCGCTTCCGTCGGGGCGGTCGCGTCCGGCCGCCACACCCGCAGGAAGGCGTCGAGACGGTCCAGGCCCCAGAACCGCTGCACACCCCACTTCAGGTAGGGGATGCCGAAGACGTCGTCGAGGTAGGCGCGCTCCAGGCAGCCGGTCCCCTCGTCGCGCAGGGCCTCGTCGTCGACCGCGCCGACGACGGTCTTCGGGTCCAGGCCGGCCCGGTCCGCGCAGGTGGCGAGCACCGCCGGGTCGCAGATGTTCTCGCCGCGTTCCCAGCGCGCCGCGGTGACCTCGTCGTAGAACTGTTCGGCGCGGCCGGCCCGGCGGGCGGCCAGCCAGCCCAGGTGCGGCAGTTCCCAGTGCGGGTCGACGTCGATCGGCCAGGCCATCGACACGCCCTCCCGCTCGGCCAGCCGTTTGGTGTCCATCAGCAGGTAGAGATGCTTCGCGCGGCTCATCTGCACGTAGTGGAACTCCGCGCCCCGCGCCTGCAGGGCGGCTGAGGTCCGCTCGTCCGGGTCCCAGTACGGCAGCCACTGCAGCGCCTCGAACGCGTCCGGCACCGCCTGGCGCAGCCGCCGGACGGTCAGCCAGCTGTACGGGCTGCGGAAGGAGAAGTACAGCTTGGGTGGGGCGGGGGTACGCCTCATCGGTCGGCTCCCAGCAGGATGGCGCAGACCTCCGGGTCGAGTTCGGCCAGCGAGCCGGCCTGCGGGCCGCGGCTGATCGCGTATCCGTGCAGGATGGTGGCGGTGGCCACCGGCCAGAAGGCGCCGTCGCGTTCGACGAAGCAGTCCATCCGGCCGTCGAACATGGTGCCGCGCAGGACGTCGGTGACGGTGAAGACGGTGTGCACGGTCTCCTCCATGTGCGCCGGGGCGAGCAGCCGTACGCGGGCCCGGGAGACCACCGGGATCCACGAGCGTTCGCGCAGCATCCGGCCGACGGAGATGTCGCGGTCGGCGAGGAACCGGTCGACGACCTCCTCGAGGCAGCGCACGAAGCCGGAGTGCTGCACCCGGTCGGAGAAGTGGCAGTAGAAGTACGGTGCCCGCCAGGACCAGAGCAGGCTCGCCGGTCCGGTCGGCAGCTCGGTCCGGGGCTCGACCGGGCCGGTCACCTCGGTCAGGTCCGCCGCGGCCAGCCCGGCCAGGCGTTCCGGCGCGTCCGCGCGGTGGGGCGCGTCGGCCTCGACGAGCAGGGCCACGGTCACCTTGCCGCGCAGCACGACCACGTCGCGGTCGTCGCGCCGTACGACGAGCTGCACGGTGAACCGCCGGCCCGTCACGTGCGTGACCTGGGCCCGCACCTCGTCGTCGACCTCGAGGACGGCCGGCAGCTGCACCGAGCAGTCCACGATCTCCACGCCCAGCCCGTGGGAGTGGAACAGCTCCCGCGCGCCGTGGCCCTGCTCGCGCAGCCAGTCCAGCACGGCCTCCTCCACCAGGTACATGAAGTGTTTGAAGCCGATCCAGGTGCGGATGTTGGCGCCCTCGTACCGAGGTCGGGCGACCTGGGTGGCGGTCGCCGGTGCCGCGAGCGTGGTCGTCATGCCGCTCCTTCTGCGTACGGGGTGAGGACGAAAGCGGTGTCCGTGAAGGCGTGCAGGGTGGCCGCCACCTCCGCGGGACGCCGCACATAACAGAAGTGGTCGAAGTCGTCGTCGACGGTCAGCCGGGCGCCGGCGATGCCGGCGACCAGGGTGCTCGCGGCGGCCGGGGAGAGCGTCGGGTCGGCGCCGCCGGCCAGCACGAGCACCTCCGCGCGGATGCGCGACAGGGCCAGCGTGGCGCTGCTACTGAACTGGTCGAAGACCGCGAGGAACCCGGACGGCCCGATCCGGTCCACCGCCTTGGCGATCATCAGGTCGACCACTTCGGGGTCCAGCACGGCCAGCCGGGGCCCGAGGCGGCTGCGCAGCGAGTCGTAGATGTGCCGCTCGAACGCGCTGCGGGCCCGCTCGAAGACGCGCCAGGTGATGCCGACGTCCGGTGGGCGGTACAGCGGGCAGATCAGCACCACCCGGTCCGGCAGCCCCGGGTAGCCGGCGCAGAGCAGTTCGAGCAGGGCGTTCGCGCCGTACGAGTGGGCGACCAGCAGGTCGGGCCGGCGTTCCAGCCGGTCGAGGTCGTCGCCCAGCCAGGCGGCCGACGGGCGGCGCCGCCACCGGTAGTCGTTCCCCGGCCGCCAGGGCAGGTCGAACGCCACCGCGCGGCAGTCGGGGCGCAGGTGCGCCGCGAGCGGGAGCCAGCTCTCCCAGGAGTCCTCCAGCCCGTGCGCGAACGCCACCAGCGGCGCGTCCGCGGCCCCGGGCACCAGCTCCCGGACGCTCGGTGCGCTCCCGGTGACCAGCGCCCGGGCGTCGCCGCAGCGGACCCCGACGACCGCCGCCCCGGCCGCCACCCGGCGCGCGGCCTCGGCGACCTGCAGGACGCCCCGCGCCCCGTAGTGCCCGGTCCAGTCCCCGGTCGGTGCGACGTCGGCTCCGGCGGTCACCAGCAGCGGGCCGCCGCCGGGCCGGCGGGTTCCAGGATCACGCAGGCCGCGCCCGCGCGGATCCCGGGGCGGATCGCCGCGGCGTCCTCGTCGGCCGGTTCGGTGCCGACCACGACGACCCGTGCGGCCCGGCCGGCGCGGATCAGGAGCGCGCCGGTGGCCACGGCGTCGAGCCGGAGGTCTCGCCGTTGCAGAGCATCAGGTTCGGTCCGCCGAACCGGAACCACAGCGCCACCGTGCCGGCCACCACGTTGCTGGACGCGTTGGGCGCGGCCATCAGGCTGACTCCCCGACCGCCCTCGCGGGCCACCGTCCGCGCGACGTCGACCACCGTGCCGATGTTGCCGAGGTTGCTGCTGGCCACGACGGCGGTGTCCGGGTCCAGGGCGGTGCCCGGGCGGGCACCGTCGGGCAGTCCCAGCGCCCGGTGCACCGCGCAGAGCGCGAGCCGGGTCGCCGGTTCCTTGTAGAGCAGGCCCTTGCGGCCGAGCACTGCCGGCGCGTCCGCCGCGTCGAGGTGTACGGCCCACCCGGTCACCGCCACCGGCCGGCTCATCGGGCCGCCACCAGGGTCACCGCGTTCACGCCACCGAACCCGAAGGCGTTCACCTGGGCCACGGCCAGCGGGGTGGACAGCGGGGCGTCCCGGACGAAGCGGAGCCCGTCGCCCTCGGGCAGCGGCGTGCGCAGACCGGCGATCGGCGGGACCACGCCCGCCGCCAGGCTGCGCAGGGCCACGTCCACGCCGGCCAGGGCCGCCGCGCCGGACATGTGCCCCAGCGCCCCCTTGAGCGCGGTGACCGGCGGTCCGCCGGCCGGCAGGAAGCGGCGCAGCGCCGCCGACTCAGCCGGGTCGTTGAGGGCCGTCCCGGTGCCGTGCGCGGCCACCAGGTCGACCTCGCCCGGGTCCCGGCCGGTGCGTTTGTAGGCGTCCGCCATCGCCCGGGCGATCCCGTCCGGGTCGGGCGCGGTCTCGTGGCTGGCGTCGCAGGACAGGCCGGTGCCGAGCAGCCGCCCGGCGACCGGGCCGGTCCAGTCGTCGCCGGTGACCAGCACCGCGCCGGCGCCCTCGCCGAGCAGGACGCCGGTCCGGGCCGCGTCGAACGGGCGTACCCGCTCGGTGGGCCGGTCGGCCACCCGCCCGATCATCGCCAGCATCGAGGTGGTCATCGTGTCGGCCGCGGCGGCGATCACGGCGTCCGCGTCGCCGGCCTCGACCAGGTCCTGGGCGAGGGCCAGCGCGTGGCCGCCCGCGCTGCACGCGTTCGCCACGGTGAGCACCTGGGTGACCTCAGGCGCGACGGCGCGGACGGCCGGGCCGAAGTGCAGCCGGTCGGGATCGGTGAGGTCCCCGGTCTCCACCGCGCCGAGTTCCCGCAGGCCGGTGCCGACGATCACCGCGACCCGGTGGTGCGCCGGGTCGAGGCCCGAGGTGGCCAGCACCTCGGCCACGCACGCCGCGAGCCAGGTGCTCGCCCGCAGCGGCGTGCCCGGCGGGGGTTCCTCGACGTGGTACCCGGCGGTGACGTTGACCGGTCCGGGCAGCGGGTGACGCAGCGGACCGACCCCGGTGCGGCCGGCCAGCAGCGCGGCGAAGGTCCGCGGCCCGTCGCCGAGACAGGACCGGATGCTGCTCGCCGCGATCAGCGCCACGCCGTCACCCCTGCACCAGGGCCGCACCCACGCCGCCGTCGGCGTCGCGGGCGGTGAGCAGGACGAGCCCGTCGGGCCGCAGCTCCAGCACGGTGGCCAGGGCCAGCGCCGGTGTGGCCGCACCGCAGTCGCCGAGGGCCCGGGTGATCGTGATCTCGTCCGGGCGGTGACCGAGCGCCGCCACGGCCGGGTCGCGTTCGGTGCCCTCGCGGCCCAGTTCGGTGGTGGCGAGCAGGGTGACCGCCGTGCCGGGGACGCCGGCCGCGGCCAGCACCCGGCGTACGCAGCCGGCCAGCGCCGCGTCGGCGGCCGGCCGGCTCGTACCGTGGCCACGGCCCGGATCGCGGGGTCGCCGTCGCCGCCGGTGAGCACGAAGACCGCGACGCCGTCGCCGGTGCCGATCCGGTCGTCGGGCGTCTCGATGGCGGTGGCCCAGGCCCGGTGCGCGGAGAACTCCTCGACCGCGCCGACCAGCATGGTGTCGACGTAGCCCCGGCGGATCGCGTTGTCGGCGTAGCGGACGGCGTTGAAGAAGGCCAGCGGCCCACCGGTGAGGGTGGCGTTGACGCCCTTGAGCCGATGCCGGATGGCCGACTGCCCGGCGGCGCAGTTCATCACCGTGTTCGGGAACAGCACCGGGTTGACCAGATACGGCTTCTCGTTGACCAGGGTGTCCCGGGTGTAGTCGCTGGTGGACTTGAAGCTGCCCAGGGTGGTCGCGAGCGCCACCCCGATCCGGTGCCGGTTGGTGTCGTCGACGGTCAGGTCCGCGTCGGCCAGGGCGTCCCCGCAGGCCACCACGGCCAGCCCGGTGGCCCGGTCGTAGAAGCTGGTGCCGCGCCGGCCCAGCCGCTGCCGGATGTCGAAGTCCGGTACGGCGTGCGTACCCCGGTCGGGCAGCGGTTCGGTGGCGACCGGGCCGGCGGGGACACCGGGATGCCGGCCGGAGCCGGTGACCGCGAGCCGCTCGGCCAGCGCGCCGCGCCGGTCCCCGGCCGAGCTGAGGGCGGCGTGGCCGACAATGCGCAGGCTCATCGCGGCCTCCCGAGCAGGACGATGGCGTTGTTGCCACCGAAGGCGAATCCGTTGTTCTGCACCACCCGGACCGTGGCCGGGCGGGCCTGGTTGGGCACCGGGTCGAGCTGCGGGATCTGCGGGTCCGGGTTGCTCCAGTTGATGGTCGGCGGCAGGAAGCCCTGCTCGATGGCGAGGACCGAGGCGATCGCCCCGAACCCGCTGGCCGCGCCCATGGTGTGCCCGATCATCGACTTGATCGAGCTGACCGGGGGCAGCCGCTCGCCGAACACCTCCATCACCGCCTGCGCCTCGACCAGGTCGTTGGCCGGGGTGCCGGTGCCGTGCGCGCAGATGTAGTCCACCTCGGACGGGTCGACGCGGGCGTTGCGGTGCGCGATCCGCATGCACTCGGCGATCGAGGCGCGGTCCGGGGCGACCGGGTGGTTGGCGTCGCAGTTCACGCCGTACCCGAGCACCTCGGCGTAGGCGTACGCGCCGCGGGCGGTGGCGTGCTCGAGCGTCTCCAGGACCAGCACGGCGCCGCCCTCGCCGGTGAGGATGCCCGAGCGGTCCCGGTCGAACGGCGAACAGGCGGTGGCGGTGAGCGCGCCGAGCCGGTAGAAGCCCGCGTGCGCCCACCGGCAGACCGAGTCGGCGCCACCGGCGAACACCACGTCGGCGTCCCCGGTGGCCAGCAGGTCGTACGCGTACCCGATGGCGTAGTTGCTGGCCGAGCAGGCGGTCGCCAGGGTGACCGACTCGCCGTGCAGGCCCAGTTCCTCGCTGACCGCGTGGGCGAGCCGGCCGGCGGGCAGCTGGGCCAGCAGCTCCGGCGACATGGTGTCGAAGCCGCGCGCGACGATCTGTGCGGTCAGCGCCTCCACCACGACGGACTCGCCGCTGGTGGTGCCCATGACCGCGTGCGCCCGGGCCCGGTCGACCCGGTCCAGGTCGAGCTTGGCGTCCTCGGCGGCGAGGCGGCCGGCCGCCGCGGCGAACTGGCTCGACCGCCCCCACCGGGTGATGTCGATCCGCTGCAGCCATGCCGCCGGGTCGAAGCCGCGGACCTCGCCGCCGTGCTGGTGCGGGAAGCCGGTCGGGTCGAACCCGGTGATCCGGGAGATGCCGGACCGGCCCGCCCGCAGCGCGGCGGCGAAGTCCGCGGCGCCCGTGCCGATGCTGGACACGGGCCCGAGGCCGGTCACGACCACGCGGTGCGTCATGTCACTCCTGCCAACCGGCGTGCCGCGCGACGGCGTCGTAGGTGGTCTTGAGGTTGCGCAGCTCCGGCAGCTCGGACTGCGGGATCTCCACCTTGAACTGCTTGTCGATGCGGGCCACGATCTCGATCGCCCGCAGCGAGTCCGCGTCGTACTCCTCGGCGAAGTCGCCGGTGTCGGTGAGCTCCTCGGGCTCGATCTCCAGGACCTCGGCGATGATCTCGCGCAGCTGCTCGTACCGCTGTTCGTAGCCGGACATGGGCGAACCTCCTCGTAGTCGGTGGTGCACCCCGGGCGGCGCGGGCCGCGCGGGGACGGTCAGGCGGGCACGGCGAGCGTGTCCGCCGGGCGGCGGGCCGCCATCAGCGAGCCGATCACCGCGATGCGCCGGTCGCCGACCCAGCTCTCGCCGGTGGCGAAGGCGGTGTCCGCGACGACGCGTTCCAGGTGTACGACGTGCCGCACGGTGTCGCCGGGGTAGGCGTGACCCTCGACGGTGTAGTCCCGGGCGCCGACGAAGAGCAGCACGTGCCCGGCGCCGGCGACCGCGTCGTGCAGCCAGAGCAGGGCGGCGCTCTGCCCGAACGACTCGATCAGCAGGGACACCGGATAGGCGTGGTCCTCGACGGTCGCGTCGTCGCCGAGCCGGGCGTAGCAGGGTTCGGTGGCGGTGATCGCCTTGATCGTCTCGATGCGGTCGTCGCCGCGGGACAGCACCCGGTCGACCAGCAGGAGGGGGTGCCGTTGCGGCAGCACGGCGCGGATCTGCGCGATGTTCATCGGCCGGTCCCGTCGTCGGTGCGGAAGGTCGCCCGCAGCACGGTGGTCACCGTGCCGTCCCGGCGGCGGCCGACCGCCTTCACGGTGAGCCGGTCGGCGTCGGTGCCGACGTCCGCGGTGAGTTCCAGCTCGTCGCCGCCGAGCAGGGCGGCGGTGAACCGCACCGAGGTGACGGTGACCAGCCGGGTGCCCGCGCCGAACGCTGCGGCCATGGCCTGGCAGAGCGTCTCGATGACGAAGATCCCGGGATAGATCGGCAGGCCCGGGAAGTGGCCGGCCAGGTTGGGGTCGG
Organism: Micromonospora sp. R77; assembly: GCF_022747945.1. Classification (NCBI taxonomy): domain Bacteria; kingdom Bacillati; phylum Actinomycetota; class Actinomycetes; order Micromonosporales; family Micromonosporaceae; genus Micromonospora; species Micromonospora sp. R77. Next base: position 6,373,352 of record NZ_JALDST010000001.1, on the reverse strand, counting down.
TCGGGTCGACCGGCATCCGGGCGGTCACCCGCAGACCGGCGTCGGTCGGCTCGGTACGCCACCGGTTGAGCGCGACGAGCGGGGCGGCGCGGCCGGTGGCCGGATGGGTGGTCCAGGGCGCTGCCTCGGTGACGGTCACAGGGTGATCCCGCCGTCGACCTGGAACACCTGACCGGTGACGTACGAGGCGCGCTCGGAGAGCAGGAACTCCACCATCTCGGCGACGTCGTCGGGCTGTCCGAAACGGCCCAGTCCGATCATGGCGCGCGCCTTGTCGCGGGTCTTGTCGGTGAGGGCGCCGGTCATGTCGGTGTCGATGAAGCCGGGGGCCACCACGTTGACCCGGACGCCGTACGGGGCGAGTTCCTTGGCCAGCGAACGGCTCAACCCGATGATCCCCGCTTTGCTCGCGGCGTACGCGGTCTGGGCGTGGTTGCCGTAGATGCCGGCCACCGAGGAGAGGTTGACCACCACTCCGGCCCGGCGCTTCATGAAGCGGAACGCCATGGCCCGGCAGAAGCTCCACGTCCCACCGAGGTTGGTCTCCATCACGGCGGTGAAGTCCGCCCGCTTGGCCAGCACCATCGGGCTGTCCCGGGTGATCCCGGCGTTGTTCACCAGGCAGCCGATCGGCCCCAGCTCGCGTTCGGCGGCGGCGACGAACGCCTCCACCGCGTCGGGGTCGGTGACGTCGCAGGGCGCGAAGTACGCCGGCGCGCCGAGCTCCGCGACCTCGGCCGCGGTCTTCTCGGCGGCCTCGCCCGGGGTGCTGAAGCAGCCGGCCACGGGCTGTCCCTGGCGGGCCAGGCGCAGGGCCACCGCGCGGCCGATCCCCCGGGACGCGCCCGTCACGAGCGCCGGTGGATACTCCCCCATGGGGCCCTCCTCGGATGCGGAAAACACTTCGACATACAAGCTCGTATGTTGGCTCTCATCGTGGAACATTCGAGCGAGGAAGGCAAGAGAGAAGCGAAGAGGCGAGTTCAACACTCGTCATGACACGATGGATCCGGTGTCCGCGCCGGGGGCCGGTGCGGCGTGCCGGATCCGGGTGGGCGTCCGGGAGAACTTCACCGCCGGGCCGGTCAGCGGGGCCGTGGTCCCGTTGTGCAGGGTGGTGTCCTGCAGCATCTCCCGGACCCGGACGTGCGGGTCGGCGGCCACCTCGGTCAGGTTCCGGACCCGTTCGGCGACCAGGCCGGCGGCGCCCAGCTCCCGCAGCACCTCGTCCGCCGGTCTGGCGCGGCACCACGCCGCCACCCGGGCGTCGATCTCCGCGCGGTTCTCCCGCCGCCCGGCCAGCCGCTCGTAACCGGGCGCGCGGGCCAGTTCCGGGCAGCCCAGGATGCCGGTCAGCGCCCGCCAGTGCTTGTCCAGCGCCACCGACAGGTAGACCGCGGCACCGTCGGCACAGGGGTAGACGTTGGATGGCACCGCGAAGTCGGTCGCGTTGCCCCACCGGTCCGGGGCGGCGCCGGCCGCGGCCAGGGTGAGCAGGCCGCAGCTGCTGGCCAGCAGGCTGTCCAGCATGGACACGTCGACGTGCTGGCCCTCGCCGGTGCGGTCGCGGTGGGCCAGCGCCGCGAGGGCGCCGATCGCCGCGTGCAGGCCCGCCAGCTCGTCGGCGAGGAAGGTGGGCGCGCGTACCGGGCCGCCGCCCGGCTCGCCGTTGAGCGCCATCCAGCCGCTCGCGGCCTGGATCACCGGGTCGTAGGCGGGCCGGTCGATGTCCGTGCCGTACTGGCCCCACCCGGTGATCGAGACCATCACCAGGTCCGGGCGGACCGCGCGGCAGTCGTCGTAGCCGACGCCCCAGCCGGCGAGGGTGCCCGGCCGGTAGTTCTCCACCACCAGGTCCGCCCGGCGCACCAGGTCGAGGAACGCCGTGCGCCCCTCATCGGTACGCAGGTCCAGCCCCACGCTGCGTTTGTTGCGGTTGACCGTCTCCCGGAACCAGGACAGGCCGGTGCCGGGGATCGCCGGGGGCACGTCGCCGTCGCGGCCGTACGGCAGCTCGACCCGGATCACGTCGGCGCCCATGTCCGCCAGCACGCAGGTGGCCAGCGGCCCGGACCACACCTTGGCCACCTCGATCACGACCAGCCCGTGCAACGGCCCGGTGACGTCGGTACGGGCCGCGCGGTAGAACTCCTCGCGGTCCACGCTCACACCCGCTGCAGGATCGTCGCGGTGCCGAGCGACCCGCCGCAGCACATCGTCACCAGGGCGGTCTCGGCGTCCCGGCGTTCCAGCTCGTGCAGGGCGGTGACCAGCAGCCGGCTGCCGCTGCAGCCCAGCGGGTGGCCGAGCGCGATGGCGCCGCCGCCGGTGTTCACCCGGGCCGGGTCGACGTCGTACCGGCGGGCCCAGTTGAGCACCACGGCGGCGAAGGCCTCGTTCACCTCGTAGGTGTCCAGGTCGCCGATCTTCATGCCGGTGCGCGTCAGCACCCGGGCGGTCGCGGCGACCGGGCCGTCCAGCAGGAAGTACGGGTCGGCGCCGGTGACCGTCTGCCCCAGCAGCCGGGCCCGGGGTCGCAGTCCCAGCGCCTCGGCGCGGTCCCGGGACATCCACAGCAGCGCCGCCGCGCCGTCGGAGATCTGCGAGGTGGTGCCGGCGGTGTGCACCGCACCGGGCACGTTCGGGCGCAGCCCGGCCAGGCCCGCGCAGGTGGTCTCGCGCAGGCCCTCGTCCCGGGCCAGGCCGGCGATCGGCAGCACCTCGGCGGTGAAGTGGCCGGCGTCCCACGCCTGCCGGGCCCGGTGCTGCGATGCCACGCCGTAGGCGTCGACGTCGGCGCGGGTGAACCCCTCCCGGGCGGCGATCCGTTCCGCCCCGCCGAACTGGGACTTCGGTGGGTCGTCCCAGGGGTAGTCGGCGGTCTTGTAGTGGCCCGGCCCCTGGTAGAGGTTGACCCCGATCGGCACCCGGCTCATCGACTCGACCCCGCAGGCGATGCCCACGTCGATCGCCCCGCTGCCGATCAGGGCGGCGACCAGGTGGTTGGCCTGCTGCGCCGACCCGCACGAGGCGTCCACCGTGGTGCAGCCCACCGCGGGATCCCAGCCGGCGTTCAGCCAGGCGTTGCGGGTCACGTTGAGGCTCTGCTCCCCCGCCTGGGTCACGCAGCCGCCGACCACCTGGTCGACCTGGCCGGGTTCGATCCCCGCCTCGGCGATCACTCCGGCCAGCACGTGCCGCAGCAACTCGACGGCCTTGAGTCCGCTCAGCGCGCCGCCGCGCCGGCCGATCGGGGTGCGCAGGGCGGCGACCACCACCGGCTCCCGGGCGGCGGTCACTCGCGCTCCAGCCGGATCGCGAACTTGGGGCAGGCCCGTTCCGCCTCCTGCACGGCGTCCCACAGCGGCTCGGGTGGACGCTCCTGCAGCACGTACAGCAGGTCGTCGTCGCGGACCTCGAACACCTCCGGCGCCGCCTGGGCGCAGAGTCCGTTGCTGTCGCAGCTGTCGTAGTCGATTCGTACCCGCACGTCGATCCCCTCCATCCGTCCCGTAGTCAAACACTCGTATCTGGAAAACACGAGACTCGTATGTGCCAAGAGAGTCTTGTATCTTGAACAGACCCTCGTCTAGCGTTTGCGCCGACATCCGGCTCCGCGGGAGGTTCGTGTGGAAGGCTTCACTGCTTGGCCGCCGGAATTCGCGGCCCGCTACCGGGCCAAGGGTTACTGGCGCGGCGAGGTGCTGGGTGACCTGCTGCGGCCCTGGCCCGACTGGAGCCCGCAGGCGCGGGACCCGCAACGCACCGCCGTGGTGACCAGGACCGGCCGGCACAGCTACGCCGAACTCGACACCCGCGCCGACGAGCTGGCCGCCGGCCTGGCCGACCTCGGCATTGCCCGGGGCGACCGGGTGATCGTGCAGCTGCCGAACAGCCCCGAGTTCGTCACCACCTGCGTGGCGCTGTTCCGACTCGGCGCGCTGCCGGTCCTCGCCCTGCCCGCGCACCGCCGGGCCGAACTGGACTACCTCGCCGGCTACGCCGAGGCGGTCGCCCTGATCACCACGGACCGCGGGGTCGGCGTCGACTACCGGGACCTCGCCGCCCAGGTACGCGCCGCGCACCCCGGGCTGCGGCACGTCCTGGTCGTCGGTGACCCGGGCGAGTTCACCGCCTGGTCGCAGGTGCGCGGGACACCCCGGCCGCTGGCCGGACCGCAGCCGTCCGACGTGGCGTTCTTCCTGCTGTCCGGGGGCACCACCGGCCTGCCCAAGCTGATCCCCCGCACCCACGACGACTACGCGTTCCAACTGCGGGCCACCGCGGCCGAGATGGGCTTCGGGGCGGACGACGCGTACCTGGCCGCCGTGCCGGTCGCGCACAACGCCGCCCTCGGCTGCCCCGGCGTGCTGGGTGCGCTCCGCGCCGGTGGTCGGGCCGTGCTGGCCGCCAGTCCCAGCCCGGACGAGGTGTTCCCGCTGATCAGACAGGAACGCGTCCGGCTCACCACGGTGATGCCCGCGGTGCTGTCGCTCTGGCTGGAGACCGGGCCGCTGTTCGGCGCGGACCTGACCGGCGTGACCATCGAGGTGGGCGGCGCGGTCCTGCACCCGGAGACCGGACGGGCGGTCCGGCCGGTGCTGGGCGCGACCCTGACCCAGTGGTTCGGCATGGCCGAGGGACTGCTCTGCTTCACCCGGCCCGGCGACGGCGACGAGCTCGCGGCGACCACCCAGGGCACGCCGATGTGCCCGGACGACGAGCTGGTGGTGGTGGACGCCGACGACCGGCCGGTGCCCGCCGGTGAGATCGGCGAGCTGCTGGTACGCGGGCCGTGCGTGCTGCGCGGCTACTACGCGGTGCCGGAGCACAACCGCACGGTGTTCACCGCCGACGGCTTCCTGCGCACCGGCGACCTGGCCCGCCTCACCCCGACCGGCGAGCTGGTCATCACCGGCCGGATCAAGGACGTGATCAACCGGGGCGGCGAGAAGGTGGTGGCCGACGAGGTGGAGTCCCACCTGCTCGCCCACGACCGGATCCGCGCCGCCGCCGTGGTGCCGGTGCCGGACGCCGGCCTCGGGGAGAAGGTCTGCGCGGTGGTGGTCGTCGACGGCGCGGCACCCACCCTCGCCGAGGTGCGCGCGCTGCTGCGCGACCGGGGGCTGGCCGACTACAAGCTGCCGGACCGCCTCGACGTGGTCGACGCGCTGCCGCAGACCTCGGTGGGCAAGGTGGACCGTCGGGCGCTGGCCGCGCAGCGGGCGGCGGACGGCGTACGTCGGCGACCGGACGTCCCGGCGGCGCGGGGTGGCGACACCGTCCTGGCGTCGTCGTGAGCACCGCCGCGACCCGCGAGCCCGGCAGCCTCTGGCAGCGGGAGCTGCCGCCGCGGCCGGACCGGCCGGCGCTGCACGGCGAGGTGACCGCCGACGTGGTGATCATCGGCGCCGGGTTCACCGGGCTGTGGACCGCGTACTACCTCAGCGTCCTCGCGCCGGACCGCCGGGTGCTGGTGATCGAGGCCGAGTCGGTGGGCTACGGCGCGTCCGGGCGCAACGGGGGCTGGTGCACGGCCGAGATGCCGGCGCTGCTGGCGTCCCTGGTGCGCCGGTACGGGCCGATGGACGCGATGCGCTTCTTCCGCACCGCCCGCAAGACCCTCGACGAGATCGAACGGGTGCTCGACGCGGAGTCCGTCGACGCGGGCTTCACCCGGGACGGTTCGCTCTACGTGGCGCGTACCCGGCCGCAGGAGGACCGGCTGCGCGCCTGGCAGGACATGCGACTGAAGCTCGGCATCCGGGACCTGACCCTGCTCGGACCGGCCGAGGCCGACGCGTACGTGCGGGTCGACGGGGTCCGGCTCGCCGGCTTCACGCCGCACTGCGCGGCGGTGCAGCCGGCCGCGCTCGCCGCCGGGCTGGCCGTCGCGGTGGAGCGGCGCGGGGTCACGATCGCCGAGCACACCCGCGCCGTGCGGGTCACCCCGGGCACCGTGGTCACCCCGGACGCGGTGATCCGGGCGCCGGCGGTTTTGACCGCCACCGAGGCGTACACGGGTGGCCTGACCGGGCACGCCCGCCGGGTGCTGCCGGTCATCTCCCGGGCGATCGCCACCGCACCGCTGCCGGCGAGGCGTGGGCGCAGGTCGGCTGGCGCGGCCGGGTCACCGTCGCCGACTCCGCTACCAGTTCGCCTACTTCCACCGCACGGCCGAGGACCGGCTGGTCGTCGGCGGGCAGGGCGCCAACACCGGGCGGGCTCCGGCACCTCGGCCGCCGGCCGGTACGGCGACCGCACGTTCGCCCGGCTCCGTGCCGCCGCGGCCGAGATGTTCCGGCGCTGGCCGGGCACCCGATCACCGACCGCTGGGCCGGCGCGTACGGCCTGCACCGGGACAGCGAGCCGGCCGTCGTCTACGACCCGGCGTCCGGGCTCGGCCACGCCGGCGGCTACAGCGGCGAGGGCATCGCGTTGAGCAACCTCGCCGGGCGCACCCTGGCCGGTCTGGTCGCCGGGGTCAACCGCCCGGAGGCGCGGCTGTGCTGGACCGGGCACCGGGCCCGCCGCTGGGAGCCCGAACCGCTGCGCTTCCTCGGCGTCCGAGGGGTCAGCGCCCTGGCCACCCTGGCCGACCGCTACGAGGACCGTACCGGCCGCCCCGCGCCGCTGGCCGGCGTGGTGATGCGGACCGTCCTGTGACACCTGCGAGAGGAACCGAGATGACCGGCGACGCGGTACCGGCGCTGAACGGCGGCACCCACATCAACCTCACCGTCCGCGACCTGGAGCGCAGCACCGAGTGGTACTGCCGGGCGCTCGGCTTCACGGTGGTGCGCGACGCCCGGCCGGTGGAGTCCGGCTTCCACTTCCGCACCCTGCTGCACTCCCGGGCGCTCACCTCGATCGTGCTCGGCCAGGCCGACGAGCCCAGCACCGAGCCGTTCGACGAGCACCGGGTCGGCCTGCACCACCTGGCCTTCCACGTACCCGAGCGGGAGACGCTGCTGGAGTGGGTGGCGCATCTGGACCGCACCGGGACCCCGCACGGCGGGGTGCAGGAGTTGTTCCTGGAGGCCGGGTACGGCGTGTGGCTGCGCGACCCGGACAACATCTGGCTCGAGCTGTACTGGCTCAACGCGGACTACTTCATGCGCCGGATGCGGGAGCACCACCGGGCCAAGCGCGCCGCGCGGGCGTCGTCGTGACCGACGCCCGGCCCCGCATCCAGGCGGTCGACCTGGCCTCCTCGGACGACCCGTACCCCGAGTACGCGCGGTTGCGGGAGCAGGGTGCCGTGGTGCGTGGCGAGTTCGGCCAGTCCCTGGTGGTGCGGCACGCCGCGGCCAGCGCGCTGCTGCGGGACGCCCGCCTGGCCAGCCACTTCCCGCCGGACTTCATCCGGCTCACCCTGGGCGAGGGGCCGGCCGCCGCCTTTCCCGGGCGGATCGTGCTCACCCAGGACCCGCCGGAGCACACCGAGCTGCGCCGGTTCCTCGGTCGGGCGTTCTCCGTCGCCGCCGTCCGGGCGATGACCGACGACGTCCGCGCGTTGGTCGACCAGTTGCTGGTGCCCGCCCTGGACACCGGCCGGATGGACCTGGTCACCGGGCTCGCCGTACCGCTGCCGGTGACGGTGATCTGCCGGCTGATCGGCATCCCGGACGCCGACCGGGACGCGGTGCTGCCCCGGGTGGTGGACCTGGCCAAGGTGTTCGACGCGGCGAACCTGACCCTGGCGGAGCGCGGCGAGGTCGACGTGGCGGTGACCTGGCTGCGGGAGTACGTGGCCGCGTTGCTGCGCGACGGCGACTCCGGCCTCGCCGCCCTGTACGCGGACGACCCGGCGGCCCGGCGGGTGGGCGTGGGACCGATCGTGGACAACCTGCTGTTCCTCTTCCACGCCGGGTTCGAGACCACGATGGGACTGCTCTCCAACGGCTGCGCGGCGCTGCTCGACCAGCCGGACCAGCTGGACCGGCTGCGGGCCGAGCCCGGCCTGGTGAGCACCGCGATCGACGAGTTCCTGCGCTTCGACTCCCCGATCCAGAACGCGATCCGGGTGTGCCGCGAACCGATCGTCCAGGACGGCCACAAGATCCGGGCCGGCCGGTCGGTGATGCTGCTGCTGGGCGCGGCGAACCGCGACCCGGCGGCGTTCCACGAGCCCGACCGGCTGGACATCGGCCGGACCCCGAACCCGCACCTGGGCTTCGGCGGTGGCCTGCACCGCTGCCTCGGCACCGCGCTCGCCCGGCTGATGGGTGAGCTGGTCTTCACCGCGCTGGCCACCCGGTTCCGCGACCTCGGCCGCGACCACGGCGCCCGCCGGCGCCGGCACGGGAGCCTGCGGTCGTTCGAGCATCTTCCGCTGGTCCTCCGGCCCGCCTGACCCCATGCCGCACCTGCGCTGAAGGAGACACTCCATGGACCGGCTGTCCACCGACATCTACTGGCACGAGACCGCGACGGCGGAACCCGGCGAACCGCTGGACGGTGACCTCAGCTGCGACGTCTGCATCGTCGGCGCCGGCTACACCGGCCTCTGGGCCGCGCACTTCCTCAAGCAGGCCGAGCCCGGCATGTCGGTCGCGGTGGTGGAGGCCGGCGCGGTCGGCGGCGGTGCCTCCGGCATGAACGCGGGCTTCGTGCAGATGACCGCGGGCAAGGTGCTGCGCCGACTGCTCTGGTACTACGGCAAGGAGAAGGCCGGCGGGGTCTACAAGTCGGTGGCCCGGTCGGTGCTGGAGATCGGCCGGTTCTGCCGGCAGAACGGCATCGACGCGCAGTACCAGAACAGCGGCATCCTGCAGGTGGCCACCGACACCAAGCAGCTGGCCCGGCTGGAGTTGCAGATCAAGCGGGCCCGCAAGGCGGGGGTGGCGTCCTTCCGGCTGCTGGACGCCCAGGAGGCGCAGGAGCGGATCGGCTCCCCCACGGTGCTCGGCGCGCTCAAGGTGAGCGGCGCGCTGCTCAACCCGTACCGGCTGGTCCTCGGGCTGGCCCGGGTGGTGCGGGAGCAGCAGGTGCCGATCTACGAGCACACCCCGGCCGAGACGGTGGAGAAGGTCGACGGCAAGTGGCGGGTGACCACGCCGAAGGGCACGATCGTCGCCGACCAGGTGGTGATGGCCACCAACGCGCTGCAGGGGCAGTTCCCCGAGCTGTACCCCCGGCAGATGCCGGTGTGGAACTACCTGATGGTGACCGAGCCGCTGACCGACGCCCAGCTCGCCCGGGTGGCCTGGCCGGGTGGCGAGGGGGTGGCGAACTCGCTGTCGTTCTCCACCGCGGCGCGGCTCACCCCGGACAACCGGGTGCTCTGGGCCGGTGGCCTCTGGTACATGTTCGGCGACCGTGACACCGATCCCCGGCACCGGCACAACGACGACGCGTACGCCAAGCTGGAGCAGTCCTTCCGGACGTTCTTCCCGCAGTGGCGGGACGTGCGGTTCAGCCACGCCAACGGCGGCCTGATCAGCTGGAGCCACACGTTCATCCCGCAGTTCGGTCGCACCCCGTCGGACATGGTGTACGGCCACGGGTACACCGGCAGCGGCATCGCGGCCAGCCACACCGGCGGCAAGATCCTGCGGGACCTGGTCCTGCGCCGGCAGACCGAGTTCACCGACCTCGCCTTCGTGACGGTCAACCAGCCGAAGTTCCTGCCCGGCGGCTTCGGCAACAAGGGCGGGGAGTTCTTCATCTGGCGGCAGCGGGTCGGTGACCGGTTGCCGCTGATGCTGCCCTACCAGGCGGCGCTGGCGCCGAAGCGGTTCTTCGCGCGCCGCCCGGCACCGGGCAGCCGCTAGCGCTGACGCCCAGCCGCGCCCAGGGTGCCCCGGACCGAGGTCCGGGGCACCCTGGGCTTTCAGCCGGTCGTGTTCGCCGGCAGCAGGGTCCGCGACTCGCCCACCGCCAGGTCCCAGAGGTCGTGCTCGTCGCGGCCGGCCTCCCGCCAGGCGATCCGCGCCTGCTCGACGGGGGCCATCGGCGTCTCGGCGGAGAGCACGAAGGTGCCCCAGTGCATGGTCATCATGCGCGGGGCCCCCAGGTCGCCGCAGGCCCGGACCGCCTCGGCCGGGCTCATGTGCAGCGGCTTCATGAACCACCGGGGCAGGTACGCGCCCACCGGCATGATCGCCAGGTCGATGCCGGGGCAGCGGGCGCCGATCTCGGCGAAGTACCCCCCGTAGGCGGAGTCGCCGGCGAAGTAGACGGTGGTGGCCGCGGGAGTGTCCGGCCGCGCGGTCATCACCCAGCCGCCCCAGAGGCTGCGACAGCCGTCGAACAGCGTCCGGCGGCTCCAGTGGTGCGACGGGGTGAACGTGAAACGCACCTGTCCGACCTCGGCGGTCTCCCACCAGTCCAGTTCGGACACCCGACTGAAGCCGAGGCGGCGGAACCACCAGCCCAGGCCGCCGGGGACGAGCATCCGGGTGTCGCGGGGCAACCGGCGTACGGTGGGGGCGTCGAGGTGGTCGAAGTGGTTGTGGCTGATCACCACCACGTCGACGCGCGGCAGGGCCTCCCACGGCACGCCGGGAGGGGTGAGCCGGGGTCGGACGCCGGGGATCCGGGTGGACCACACCGGGTCGGTGAGCACCACCAGACCGCCGATGCGCAGCACGCAGGACGCGTGGCCGGCCCAGGTGACGTCGACCTCGGTGGGCGGCACGGCGGGCAACCCGGCGTGCGGTCGCACCGGGATGCGGGCGGCGTCGGTGAGGTCGGGACGCATGCCGCCGGAGAGCATCAGCCGGCGCACCGCGCGGGAGCCGGGCACCGGATGGGTGAGCCGGTCGGCGAAGCTGGCCGGCCAGCTGCGTTCTCCTCGTCTCTCGGCGCGCAGCCGGTCGTACAGGCGGTAGACACTACGGGGATACCTCATCGTCAGCTCCGCAACTCCGTGCGGCTCGGCCGGGCGTCGACTCCCCGACCATGCCTTGCCAAGTCTCGTGTCTGCGCTAGCGTAGCTCGTGTATGCGAGTGTTTGACAGCATGCTTCTGACGTCGACCGAGGGGGCGCCATGGACGACCAGCAACGAATGCTGGACATCTGGCAGAACATTTTCAAAACCACCGTTACGTCCGAATCGGACTTCTTCGACGACCTTGAAGGTGATTCGATGGCGGCCGCCGCCATCGTCCATTGGGTAAAAATCGTCTTCGGTGTGCAGATTCCGATGGTCGAGGTCTTCGATCAACCGACTCCCGCCGAACTAACGGCTTATGTCGATACGGTTCGATCCGCCCCGGCCAAGTAGACATTGGAGCCACTAACCTCCCTGCCTTCCTCGCCCAAAGGGTTGATTGACCTACCTCACCCGCTGTGTGAGCGTGACGTCGCACCCCGCGACAACCCCGTTCCGGTCACGAGGGCCCGTGCCGTCCTGCTCGGATATGTCCTGCTGCGTCCAGCCCGTTGGCACGAACACTGGGAGCCAGACAGATGGATTTGCTTTCCGATCTGCAAGAACACGAGCCGCCCCCCATCACTGCACCCCTCAGCGAACTCCAGTACGCGTATCTGCTCGGCGAGATCGGCGACTTCCAGCTCGGCGGACCCGCGCTTTTCTACGAGGAGTACGCGTGCCACGGGCTGGACCTGCAAGCCTTCAGCAATGCCCTCTACCAGTTGATGCAACGCCACGAGATGCTCCGGGCGACCTTCGACGAGGCCGGCCTGCTGCACATCCAGGACAACCTCCCGGTCCCCCTGACCTACCGCATCCTGCGGGGACTGCCGGAGGCCACCTGCCGACGGGTGATCACCGACGGTCGGGACCGGATCTGCCGGTCCGGCCCGCCCCTGGGCCGCCGCGCCCCGTTCGACGTCGCGGTCTACGCGCTGGACAACCACTTCGTGGTGCAGGTGTGCGGACGACTGTTGGCCATGGACGGATTCTCCGGTGAGATCTTCGCCCAGGAGCTCCGCGCCCTGCTGGACGGGGAGACACTGCCACCGCTGCGCTACAGCTTCCCGCAGTACCGGCGGGACTTCGAGCGGCGCAAGGACGAGGAGAGTTACGCGGTCGCCCGCAAATACTGGATGGACCGGCTCGAGACGTTGCCGGCGGCGCCGGAGCTGCCGCGCCGACGACTCAGCGGGAACCCCGACCCGCGGCTCGTGCGGCGCGTCTTCCGGATGCCGGCGAACGAGTGGAGCGGCCTCGCCGAACGGATCAAGAAGAACCGGATGACCGGCACCATGGTGCTCGGTACCGCGTTCTGCGAGGTGCTGCGGCACTGGTCGAAGAATCCCGATTTCACGATAAACATGATGTACGGCGAACGATCTCCCTTCCATCCCGACGCCGACAAGATCATCGGGAATTTCAGCAGCACGGTGCTGGTCGAATGCGCAGCCGGCGCAGCCGAGTCCACCTTCGTCGCCCGCGCCAAGGCGTGGCGTCGTCAGTTGCTGCGGGACCTGGAACACTCCGCGTTCAGCGGTGTGTCGGTGATCCGTGAGCTGAACCAACTGCACGGCAACTCGCGTCACGCGTCGATGCCCGTGGTGTTCACCAGCATGCTCGGCGTCGGCGACGCCGGTGAGGGCGTGTTCCTCGAACACCTCGGATGGCAACGCCTGGAGGGCCGGGTCCGCACCCCGCAGGTGGCCCTGGACCACCAGGTGTACGTGGCGGACAACGCCCTGGTGACCACCTGGGACAGCGCCGACGACCTCTACCCGGCCGGCATGATCGACGAGATGTTCGCCGCGTACCGGATGCTGCTCACCCGGCTGGCCACCGACGACGACGCCTGGCAGGAGACGGTCTTCGACCTGACCCCGGCCCGCCAGCTGACCATCCGCCGCACCGTCAACGACACCGCCGCACCGGTGCCGATGGTGACCCTGCACGACCTGTTCCGCAAGCAGGCCGAGCGGAACCCGGAGCGGACCGCGGTGATCGCCGGCGGCGACGAGATCAGCTACGGCCGGCTGCAGGACCAGGCCAACGCGATCGCGGCCGACCTGATCGCCGAGGGGGTACGCCCCGGCGACCTCGTCGGCGTGCGGGCGGTGCGCGGCCCCCGGCAGACCGCCGCCCTGCTCGGGGTGCTGATGGCCGGGGCGGCGTACGTGCCGATCTCCCCGGAGTGGCCCCGGCACCGGCGGGAACAGGTGGCCGACGTCGCCGGCCTGCGCCTGCTGCTGTCCGACCGCACCAACGAGGCCGAGCCCGAGGCCGACGGGGTGCACGTCGTGGACATCGCCACCGCGATGGCCCGGCACGACGGCGCGGACCGGGTCACCGTGCCGGTGCCCAGCCGGGCGCTGGCGTACGTCATCTTCACCTCCGGGACCACCGGCACGCCGAAGGGCGTGATGATCGCCCACGACAGCGCGGCCAACACCATCGTGGACGTCAACGAGCGGTTCGGCGTCGGCACCCGGGACCGGGTGCTGGCGGTCTCCGACTTCACCTTCGACCTGTCGGTGTGGGACACCTTCGGCACCTTCGCCGCGGGCGGCACCCTGGTGATCCCCGACGCCGGACACGAACGGGAGGTCACCCACCTGTACGACCTGTGCCAGACGTACGGGGTCACGGTCTGGAACAGCGTGCCGGCGTACCTGCTGATGTTCACGGACTTCGTCCGCGCCGGTGACCGGCCGCCCCTGCCCGAGCTGCGACTGGCCATGGTCAGCGGCGACTGGGTGCCGGTCCACCTCGGGTCGGAGGTGTCCGCGATCGCGCCGAACGTCGCCTGCGTGAGCCTGGGCGGCGCCACCGAGGCGTCGATCTGGTCGAACTACTTCCCGGTGCCCGTCGAGGTGCCCGAGCACTGGGTCTCCATCCCCTACGGATACCCGCTGCGCAACCAGCGCTTCCAGGTCCTCGACGGTCGGATGTCGGACCGTCCCGACTGGGTGCCCGGTGAGCTGTTCATCGCCGGGCACGGGCTGGCCGAGGGATACCTGGGGGACGCGGAGCTGACCGCGGCCACCTTCCTCACCCATCCCCGCAGCGCGGAGCGGATCTACCGCAGCGGGGACTGGGCGCGCTACTGGCCGGACGGCACGCTGGAGTTCCTCGGTCGGGAGGACCCGCAGGTCAAGGTGAACGGCTTCCGGGTCGAGCTGGGCGAAGTCGAGGCCGCCCTGCTGAGCCACCCGAGGGTCACCGACGCGGCGGTGGTCGCCCGCAACGACGGGCGCGGGGTGACGCTGGTCGCCTTCGTGGCCGCCACCGCCGCGGCCGAACACCTCGTCGCGCAGCTCAAGGAACACCTCGGCGCGACCCTGCCGGCGTACATGACGCCGCACGTGATCGAGGTGCTGGACCGGCTCCCGTTGACCGGCAACGGCAAGGTGGACCGCCGGCGGCTGGGCGAACGGGCCCGGTCGGCGACGGTGGCGCCGGTGGCCGTCGACGCCACGCCGCGCACACCGACCGAGCAGGTCCTGGCGCAGCTGTGGTCGGAGCTGCTCGGGCTGACCTCGGTGGCGTACACGGACGACTTCTTCGCCCGGGGCGGCAGCTCGCTGCAGGCGGCGCAGCTGATGAACCGGATCGAGCAGCGGCTGGGCCGCCGACTGCCGCTGGCCACCCTGTACACCTCCGGCACGCTGGAGCGCCTCGCCGCGCAGCTGGACGAGACGGGCGTGACCGCCGCCGAGTCCGCGCTGGTGCGGCTGGCCGAGCAGGACGGGCCGCCGATCGTCCTGGTGCACCCGGTCGGCGGGGACCTGCTCTGCTACCGGCCGCTGGTGGACCGGCTGCGGGCCCGCTACCGGGTGTACGGCCTGACCTCGGCCGGTGCCCGGCGGCACCGGGCCGTCGAGGAGATGGCGGCGGGCTACCTCGCCGAACTGACCCCGGTCCTCGACGACGGTCCGGTCCGGCTGGCCGGCTGGTCGTTCGGCGGGACGGTGGCGTACGAGATGGGGCGTCGCCTGCGTCGGGACGGCCGGGACTGCCGGGTCGTGCTGCTCGACCCGTGGCTGCGGGACCCGGCGAACCCGACCCCGGACGGCGTCACCCTGGTCCGGGCCTTCCTGCACAATCTCGCCGGCACCGCGGTGCAGGTGCCGGAGCTGCCCGCCGACACCACGGAGGCGCTGCGGCGGACCTGGTCGGCGCCGCCGCCGGAGCTGTCCGTGCTGCGGTCCATCGGCTTCGCCGAGCTGCAGGACATGTTCAGCGCGTTCGAGGCGAACACGCGGGCGCTGCTGAGATACACCGTGACGCCGGAGGACGGGATGCCGGTGACCGTGGTGGAGGCGTCCTGCACCACGCTGGGGCCGGCCGGGGGCTATCTGGTCCCCTGGCGGCAGGCCGCGCCCACCCTGCCCGGGGCGCGCTTCCACACCCTCGACGGTGACCACTTCGCGATGGTCGCCGGGGAGAACGCCGACACGGTCGCGCAGCTGGTCGACGACTGACAGCGAACAGAACGAGGGCCGGCCGCGACGCGACCGGCCCTCGTGCCGTGGGTCAGCCCGCCAGGGCCGTCGTCAGGGCGCTGCGGATGCCCGGCCGGGAGCCGAACACCAGCAGGAACGTGGCCTCCCGCATGAGCCGCTGCGCGTGCTGGTCGCGCAGCACCGCTCGGCTGCCCTCGGCCACGGCCAGCGTCGCGCAGGCCCGCAGGGCCAGGTGGGAGGCCGCCGCGCGGGCCTGCGGCATGGTGTCCGGGCCGGACATGTCGAGGGTGTCGCGGGTGCTGTCGAGCTGCTTGGCCAGGTCCTCGGAGTCGGCCAGGGCGATGGCCCGCGCCGCCACGCCGAGCGCGAGGGAACCGTTGAACCGCAGCGTGGCCGGGTCGCGCTGACGCCACGCCTCCAGCGGCATCAGGCCGCTGATCCGCGCCGCCGGGACGAAGTGCTCGCGGAACCGTACGGTCACCGTGCTGCTCGCGTTCACCGCGGTCATCGCCAGCGGTTCCACCGTCAACGAGTCGGACTCGACGGCGTCCACCAGCGCCCAGACCAGCGTGTCGTCGCCGTCGCGGCCGGCGACGTAGAGAGTGTCCACCAGGCCCCAGCCGCTGACCCAGGGGGCGTCACCGGTCAGCAGCCAGCCGCCGTCGACGGCGGTCGCGGTCACCGCCGCCGGGCCCGGCCGGACCGCGGCGCCGATGGCCAGCCCGGACCGGCGGCGGCCGGTGGCGAGCGGCTCCAGGAACTCCTGCTTGAGTTGCTCGTTCTGGGTGTTCGCCGCCGCCATCACGGCGTTGTGGTGCTGCGCCCAGACGAAGGTGGTGGTCAGGCACCCGCTGGCGAGGGTCTCGATCACCCGGCACACGGCGGGGAAGTCCGGCAGCTCCAGCGTGCTCAGGTGCGGCGGCGCGGCGAGCCCGTAGAAGCCTTGCTCCGCCAACAGGTCGAGATGCGAGACAGGCAGGTGGTCACTCGCGTCCACCGTCGCGGCGGCCGGGAAGAACACCTGGTCGGCGATCTCCTGCGCCTGTCGGAGACCGGTGGGCTGATCGGCGGTGGCAGTCACGTCAGTACTCCTTGGGCTCGTATGTGTGCGTATCTTCTCGTATTCTTCGTCGTACATCCAGCATCAACGGAAGCGAGGTGTCATGGCCGGGCAACCGTCCTTCATCGAGTTCGCGGTACCGGACCCGGGAGCGACCAGGGACTTCTACGAGAAGCTGTTCGGGTGGAAGTTCCAGATGCTCACCCACGGCTCGTACATCGACATCCCGGGTGACGTCGAGGCCGGATCCCACCCGGACACCGACCCGCCGAGCATCATCGTGTACTTCCAGGTCGACGACCTCGCCGCAGCGGTCGAGAAGGTCCGTGAGCTGGGTGGTGAAGTGGGTCCGCTGCGCCCGCCGAGCCCGCAGTACGGTGCCTTCGCCGAGTGCCGGGACAGCCAGGGAGTGGCCTTCGGGCTGCGCCAGCTGCCGTCCGCGTGACCTCCCGCCGGGGCCCTGGTGGGCCCCGGCGGGGGTTCAGGCCGTCGCGCCGGACGGGTCGGCGACCACTGCGGCGGCCAGCTCGACATAGTCCTTCACCAGCGCCTGCGCCCAGTCCGGCACGAACCGGTCGCGGTCGCACAGCACCAGCGCGGTCAGGTCGTCGTCGCGCGGCACCACCACGAACTCCAGCGCGAACCGGCTCCGGTCCAGTTGCGCCTCCAGGTCGTCGAGCTCGTCGCCGGCCATGTCCGCGCGGGACATCATCGAGCCGAGCAGGTGGAACATCACGTCGTCGGTACGGCCCGCGCCGGCCACCGTGCCCGGCGGCAGCAGCTGCGACGGCAGCTCCTGGTGCCGCAGGCCGTCCATCACCACCGACCGGGTCCGGCGCACCAGCTCACCGAACGGTTCGCCCGGCTCCACCCGGCCGCGCAGCAGCGCCATCGTGACGAAGAAGCCGACGGTCTCGGCGACCTCGGGTCGGGCCCGGTTGGCCAACAGCGTCGCCACCGTGAGGTCCGACTGGCCCGTGGCGCGCCGCAGCGCCAGGTAGAACAGCGACAGCATCACCGGGAAGAGCGTGGTGCGGTGCTTGCGGGCCAGCGCCCGCAGGCCGGCGGTCACCTGCGGGCCCAGGGTCAGCTCGACGCAGACCGAGGCGGGCTCGTCCGCCCCCCGGGGGACCTCGGCCGCCTCCGGCAGCGCGAGCAGCCGCGCGCCGTCCAGCTGCCGACGCCAGTAGTCGACCAGGACCGGGCCGCGCTCCCCCTCGACCTGGTCCCGGTGCCAGGCCGCCCAGCGCGGGTACTGCCACTGCACCTCGGGCAGCGGCTCGCCGGCGTACAGGGCCCGGATGTCGCGGGACAGCAGCGCGTTGGACCAGTCGTCGCTGACGTAGTGGTGCATGGTCAGCACGACCACGTGGTGCTCGGGGGCCAGCCGGACCAGCGTGACGCGGGTGGGCCAGACCGACACGTCGATCGGTGTGGTGAGTTCGGCGGTGACCAGGTCGCGGGCGGCCAGCCGAGGCTGTTCGTGGCCGGAGACGTCGTGCTCGGTGACCGGCACGGGCCGGGGGTCGTTGACGATCTGGAGGAACTGCCGTCGGCGACTGACGAAGGTGGTGCGCAGCGCGTCGTGCCGTTCGTGCAGCCGCCGTACGGCGGTGTCCAGCGCGGCGCGGTCCAGCGGTCCGCGCAGGTGCCAGACCACCTGTTCGTTGAGGGAGTTGCGGTGACCGCGGTAGTGGTCCATCAACCACAGCAACCGCTGCCCCACCGATGCCGGAAGCTCGTTCATGCCGCGACGCTACCGCCCCGAACAAGCCTTTCCTAGCGTTTACGCGTATCAGACGGAGACTCCTTGACACACGCGGGAAGGCTTCGAACAATAGCTGGCGTGACCACCGTGCGGACGCCGCAGTTCGACGTACGGGCACCGGAGGTGCTCGACGACCCGGTGCCGGCGTACGCCCGCCTCCGCGCCGCCGGCGCGGTGCTGCCCAACGGGCCCGGCCAGTGGGTGGTGCCCCGGTACCGCGAGGTGGCCGAGCTGCTCAAGGACCAGCGGCTCACCAAGACCCTGCCGGAGGCCTACTACCGGTACACCGTCGGCGATCCCGAGCTGAGCGGGTTCCTGTCCGGGCAGAACCTGGGCCGGCGCAACGCGCTCGCCGCCAAGGTGCTCGCCGGCGCGTTCAGCCCGGCGCTGGTGCGCCGCCTGGACGCGACGATGCGGCAACAGGTGGACGACCTGCTCGCCCCGGCGCTGGCCGGCGGCGAACTCGACCTGGTGGCGGACGTGGCCCTGCCGTTCCCCCTCGCGGTGATCTGTGAACTGCTCGGCGTGCCGCCGGCGGAGCGCGCCGAGCTGTGGCCGTACGCGGCGCAGCTGGTCCGGGCGTTCAGCGACATCGCGTTCCTGTCCGACCAGGACGTGGGCGAGGCGGTCGCCGCGCTGCGCTGGCTGCGCGGCTACCTGACCGACCTGCTGCGTCGCGGCACCGGCGGCGACGACCTGCTCACCCGGATGGCGGCGACCGAGGCGGGCGGGGAACGCCTCACCCCGCAGGAGATCGTCGACAACGCGATCACGGTCTTCTACGCGGGCTTCGAGACGTCCATGGGAATGATCTCCAACGGCATGGTGGCGCTGCTGCGCAACCCGGACCAGCTGGCCCGGCTGCGGGAGCGGCCGGACCTCACCGCCCCGGCCGTCGAGGAGATGCTGCGCTACGAGGCGCCGATCCAGGTCACCATGCGCAGCCCGCTGGAGCCGATCCAGGTGGGCGGGCGGAACATCCGCCCCGGCCGGGTGCTCTACCTGCTCGTCGGGTCGGCCAACCGCGACCCGGAGCAGTTCACCGACCCGGACCGGTTCGACATCGGACGTACGCCCAACCCGCACCTGAGCTTCGGCGCCGGCGTCTACCGGTGCGTGGGCGCGGCCCTCGCGCGGGCGGAGGGGGTGGCGGTGTTCGACCGGCTGCTGGCCACCACCCGCGACATCGGGTTCGCGGGCGAGCCGGTCCGCCGGCCGCGCTTCAACTTCCGCACCTACGACCGCGTCCCGCTGCACGTACGGCCGGCCTGAGGAGGGTCAGATGGACCTGCACGACGCGCCGGACGAGGCGGCGTTCCGCGCCGGGCTGCGCGACTGGCTGCGCGAGCGGCTGCCCGCCGAGCCACGCCAGTGGAGCGGCGACGAGCTGCGGCAGTGGAGCCGCGACCTGCACCGGGCCGGGTACGCCGGCCTGACCTGGCCGGCCGCGCACGGCGGGCGGGGCCTGCCCGCCGGTCACCAGGCCATCTTCGCCGAGGAGAGCGCCCTGGCCGGCGCCCCCGACCACCTGAACGTTATCGGCATGAACATGGTCGGCCCCACCCTGATCTCCCGCGGGTCGACCGCCCAGCAGGCCCGCTACCTGCCGGGCATCCTGTCTGGGGAGATCCTGTTCTGCCAGGGCTTCTCCGAACCCGACGCCGGGTCCGACCTGGCCGCGGTGCGGACCCGGGCGGTGCGGGTGGACGGCGGGTACGAGCTGCACGGCGAGAAGGTCTGGTCGTCGTACGCGCACCTGGCCGATCACTGCCTGCTGCTGGCGCGGACCGACCCGACGGGTTCCAAGCACCAGGGCCTCACCTGCTTCCTGCTGGACATGCGCGCGCCCGGCGTGGCCGTCTCCCCGCTGCGCCAGCTCAACGGCGACAGCGACTTCAACCAGATCGTGCTGACCGGCGCGCGGGTGCGCGACGAGGACGTGGTCGGCGAACCGGGTCAGGGCTGGTCGGTGGCGCTGTCCACCCTCGCGCACGAACGCGGCACCTTCGGCATCACCCTGACCGCCCGGCTCACCGTCCAGTTCGCCCGCCTGCTGCGGACCGTGCGCCAGTACGGCGCCCAGCACGACCCGCTGGTGCGGCGGGAGGTGGCCGAGCTGCACACCCGGCTGCAGGGGCTGCGCTACACCGGCTACCGCTCGCTCGCCGCCCAGCGCCGCTCCGGCGAACCCGGTCCGGAGTCGTCGCTGCTCAAGCTCGAATGGTCGCTGGTGCACCAGCGGGTGTGCGCGCTGGCCGTGCGGGTGCAGGGCGGTGACGCCGTGCTGGACGGCTACTGGCAGCACCAGCGCCTGCGCAGCCGGGCCAACACCATCGAGGGCGGCACGTCGGAGATCCTCCGCGGCATCGTCGCCGAGCGGGTCCTGGGCCTGCCCCGGTCCCGGTGACCGGCACGACAAGGAGGTAGCCATGGACTTCGCGCTCACCGACGAGCAGCAGGACCTGCGGGCGACGGCCCGGCGGTACCTGGCCGGGCGGTACCCGGCGCAGCGCATCGGCGCGCTGGCCGACGGCCCGCACGGCAGTGAGGCGTCGACCTGGCCGGAGCTGATCCGGCAGGGCTGGCTGGATGCGGACCTGACCACGGTGGAGCTCGCCCTGCTCGCCGAGGAGAGCGGGTACGCCCTGCACCCGGCGCCGTGGTGGAGCACGGTCGCGCTGGCGGCGCCGTACCTGCGCGGGCAGGGCGAGGCGGTGACCGTGCCGGCCACGTACGCGGCCGGTGACGTGCGCGCCGACCGCAGCCGGGCCGGTTGGCTGCTCTACGGTGTCGCGCCCGCGGTGCCGGACGCCGGCCCGGCCCGGCAGGTGGTGGTCCGGGCGGACACCCCGGAGGGGCCGGCGGTGTTCACCGTGCCGTCCGACGCGCCCGGGCTGACCGTGACCACCCCGGACACCCTGGACACGCTGCGGCCGATGGCCCGGTGTCGTTCGCCGGCGTGCCGGCCTGGCTGCTGGTCGGGGGACCAGGCCGCCGAGGCGACCGCCGCCGCCCGGGACGTCGGCGGGACGCTGCTGGCCGCCGAGGCCGTCGGGGTGGCCACCCGGGCGCTGGACCTGGCCGTCGGGCACGCCCGGACCAGGGAACAGTTCGGCCGGCCGATCGGCGGGTTCCAGGCGGTGGCGCACCAACTGGCCGACGTGTACGCCGCCATCGAACCGGCGCGGTCGCTGACCTACCGGGCGGCGTGCCTGGTGGCCCGCAAGGACGAGGCGGCCTCGGCGGTGGCGGAGGCGGTCATCGCCGCCCGTCACGCCGCCGTGCACTCCTGCGAGGCGGCCGTGCAGACCCTCGGCGGCACCGGCGTCACCTGGGAGTACCCGCTGCACCGCTGGCTGCGCCGGGCGCTGTGGTCGGAGGCCTTCGCGGGACTGGATCCGGACCCGTACGCCACCGTGGCGAACCGGCTGCTGGCCGAGCCGGCCGCTACGGTCTCCCCGAACGTACCGTCGCGAGGAGGCCACCATGCCCAGCCCTGAGACCGTCGCCGAGATCGCCCTGGCGCTGCCCGGCGCGACCCGCTCGGCGCACTTCGACGTCACCGACTTCCGGGTCGGCAACAAGATCTTCTGCACCCTGCCCAAGCCGGGCGTGATGGGCATGCGGATCGGCGTGGACGAGCAGGCCGCCCTGCTCGACGAGGACCCGGAGACGTTCTCCCGGCCGGAGAACAGGTACGGGCAGAACGGCTGGACCTTCGTGCGGTTGGCGACGGTCGACCCGGACCAGCTGCGCGAACTGATCACCGAGGCGTGGCGCCGGCTCGCCTCCCGCAAACTGCAGGCCGAGTTCGACAGGGAGGCACCACGGTGACCGTGACCACGAGACGCGCCACGATCGACGCCGGTTCGATCTTCAAGCTGCTGGAGCTCGGCGACTACCTGCTGCCGTACACCATCCGGGCGGTCTGCCTGCTCGGGGTGGCGGACGCGCTGGCCGCCGGGCCGCTGCCGATGGCCGCCCTGGCCGAGGCGACCGGCAGCCACGAGCCGACCCTGCGCAAGGCGGTGGAATACCTCGCCACCCGGGAGCTGTTCACCGTCGACGCGGACGGCGCGGTCGCGCTGACCCCGCTGTCGGACCTGCTGCGGGCCGACCACCCCTACTCGGCCCGGGACATCTTCCTGTCCCCGGTGGCCTGCACCCGCGCGATGGAGGGCCTGGACGAGGCGATCCGCACCGGCGGGCCGGCCTTCGACGTGGTGCACGGGAAGTCCATGTGGGACCACCTGAGCGACCACCCCGACGACGGCGTGGCCTTCGACCGGGTGATGAGCGGCGTGACCGGGATGGAACTGGTGGCGATCCTGCGCGCCTGCGACTGGCAGCGCTTCGGCAGCATCGTCGACGTCGGCGGCGGCAACGGCGGCTTCCTGGCCAGCCTGCTCCGGCGGGTCAAGCACGCCCGCGGCGTGCTGTTCGACCTGCCCGGCGTGGTGGCGCACGCGCCGGAGCAGTTCGCCGCCGCGGGCGTGAGCGACCGGGCCGAGGTGGTACCGGGCAGCTTCCTGGCCGGACCGATCCCGGCCGGCGCCGACGCGTACGTGCTCAAGCGGATCCTCTACAGCTGGACCGACGACGAGGTGGTCGACATCCTCACCCGGGTCCGGACCGCCATGCACCCGCAGAGCCGGCTGTTCATCATGGAGGCCGGCCGGCACGGTGACGAACCGCCCGTGCTGGCCCGCCGGATGGACCTGCTGATGCACACGCTGACCGCCGGCGGGGCCCGCACCCTGGCCGAGCAGAGCGCCCTGCTGGAGCGGGCCGGGCTGCGACTGGTGCGCAGCGTCTCCACCCCGATGTTCCCGATCATCGAGGCGCAGCCCGCGTGACCGACCTGCTGGGCTGGCTGGACCGGCCGGACGGCGGGCACGGGATCCGGTTCGCCACGCCGGACGGCGGGTGGGACCGGTGGACGTACCCCCGGCTGGCGGACCTGGTCCGGCGCAGCGCCGCCGCACTCCGCGACGCCGGGGTACGCCCCGGCGACGTGGTGACCATCGTCGAGCCGACCGGTCCGCGCTTCGTCGGCCTGCTCTTCGGCAGCATGCTGGCCGGCGCGGCGGCGTCCCCGCTGGCGCCGCCACCCGCCTTCGGTGACCGGGACCGCTACGACGAGCACCTGCGCGGCGTGCTGGCCACCGCCGCGCCCCGGCTGGTGGTGCACGACGCCGCCCTGCCGGAGGTGGGCGAGCGCTGCCGGGCCGCCGGGGTCGACGCGGTGGACAGCCGGGCGTTGCTGGATCCGGCGTCCGGCACCGGCCCGGCGGAGCCCGGCGGGATCGCGCTGCTGCAGTTCACCTCCGGCACCAGCGGCCGGGTACGCGGGGTGCGGGTGCCGCCCGCCACGCTCGCCGCGAACGTCGCCGCGATCGCGAAGTGGCTGCGGATGACCCCGGACGACGCCACCGCGTCCTGGTTGCCGGTGCACCACGACATGGGCCTCATCGGGTGCCTGCTCGCCCCGGTGGCGACCGGCTCCGACCTGTGGCTGATGTCGCCCGGCGACTTCGTCCGGCGACCGCTGCGCTACCTCGAGTGCTTCGGCCGCGACGGCGCGCGGCTCAGCGCGATGCCGGCGTTCGGCCTGGACCACATCGTCCGGCGGGTGCCGGCGGACCGGCTCGGGGGGCTGGACTTCTCGGCGTGGCGGGCGCTGATCCTGGGGGCGGAACGGATCCCGGTGCCGGCCCTGGACGCCTTCCTGCGGCTGTGCGGACCGGCCGGGTTACGCCGCGAGGCGCTGCTGCCGGCGTACGGGCTGGCGGAGAACACGCTGTCGGTCACCGGTCTGCCGCTGGGCACCGGCTGGCGGGCGGTGGAACATGCCGGCCTCCCCGTGGTGGGCTGTGGCCGGCCGCTGAGCGGCGTCCGGGTCCGCGTGGTGGACGAGGCGGGCGGACCGGTGCCTGACGGTCAGGTGGGCGAGATCGTGGTGGGTGGCACGTCGGTGGCCGCCGGGTACGCCGGGCCGGCCGGCCGGGAGACGTTCCGCGACGGGGAACTGCACACCGGGGACGCCGGGTTCCTCCGCGACGGCGAGCTGTTCGTGCTGGGCCGTTGGGGCGACAGCGTGAAGGTGCGCGGCCGGACCGTGTTCGCCGAGGACGTGGAGACCGCCGTGCACGCCGCCTGCGCCGCCCCGGCCGGGCGGATCGCCGCCCTGCTCGGTCAGGTCGGCGACGAGCCGCAGGTGGTGCTGGTCCTGGCCCACCCGCGGCCGGAGTGGCCGGCGCTGGCCGAGGCGGCGGCGCGCGAGGTCGCCGAGGGTGTGCCGGTCCGCAGCGTGGTGGTGCCGGCCGGTGCGATCCCCCGCACCAGCAGCGGCAAGCCGCGCCGCCGGCAGATGTGGGCCACCCACGTCACAGCGCCAGTCCCGCCCGCAGCTCGTCCAGCACCCGGGCCTGCTGGTCGATGAGATAGAAGTGGTGTCCGGGCAGCACCCGCAGCGCGAACCCACCGGTCGTGTACGCCGCCCAGTCCGCCACCTGCCTGACCGGCGCCTCCGGGTCGACGTCACCGGTGAGCGCGGTGATCGGCGTGGCCAGCGGCGGCCCGCCGGTCGGCCGGTACGACTCGACGAGCTGGTAGTCGGCGCGCAGCGTCGGCAGCACGGCGGCGCGCAGCTCGGGGTGGTCCAGGGCGGCGTCGGTGGTGCCGCCGAGGCGGCGCAGCTCGTCCCAGAGCGCGTCGTCCGGCAGCCGGTGCTTCGTCTGTCCGGGCCGGTGGTGCCGGGGCGCCGGGCGGCCGGAGACGAACAGCCGCCGCGGACGCACCCCGTGGCCGTGCTCCAGGCGGGACGTCACCTCGTGGGCCACGGCGGCGCCCATGCTGTGCCCGAACAGGGCGAAGTCGGTGCCCAGCAGCGGGCGCAGCGCCGCCACCACACCGTCCACCATGGTGTCCATGTCCCGCACGCACGGCTCCCCGATCCGGTCCAGCCGGCCCGGGTACTGCACCGCGACCACCTCGACGTCGGCCGGCAGGGTGAGCGCCCAGTCCCGGTAGAAGGTGGCGTTCCCGCTGGCGTACGGGAAGCAGAAGAGCCGCCGCCGGGCCGACGGGCGCGGCCGGTAGCGGCGCAACCAGCTGTCCCCGGTGACGCTGGTGACGCTCACCGGTCCGCCGCCTCGTCCCCCGCCGCCGCCAGCGCCTTCAGGTCCGCGCCGGTGAACGCCTGCGGCGGCTGCGAGGTGAGCAGCTCCGGTGGGCCCAGCCGCAGGGTCAGGTCCTGCCACAGCTTGCACAGGGACAGATGGTACTGCCCGCGGCGCAGCGGGTCCTGCCCCTCCTGCGCCGCCCGGTGCAGGCCGGCCACCGCGTACGCGATGCCGGCCGGCCAGATGCTGCGGAACACGTGCCGGTAGGAGGGCACCTCCGCCGGGCCGAGGACCACCGCGCTGGGCGCGTCGGCGTCGTCCACGGCGCAGGCGTAGTGCGGGCTGGCCGCCGGGTCGGCCACCTCGCGCGGGAAGTCCGGCCGCGCCGACCAGACCGTCGGCCCGTGCGTGCTGACCAGGGTGAGGTTGCCGGCCTCGGTGCCGATGCTGATCCGGTGCATCAGGTGTGCGTAGTTGTCCGGGTCGGCCGGGTCCATCTGGTTCTGCACCCGCAGCGTGATCGGCACGCCCGCCAGGGTGCCGTCCAGGCTGCGGAACGGGAAGTCCAGTTCGGTGCCGTCGCGCACCTCGGGGGCGAGTGGGGGCAGTTCCCCGAAGCTCCAGGGCCGGACCCCGCCGAGCGCCTGGCCGAGGATGTCCAGCAGTGAGTACGCGAGCTGGAACCCGCAGGCCGCGTCGATGTAGAGCGGCTTCTGCCGGCGCAGCAGCTCCTGGGCGGCGGCGACGAACCGGCGGACCGGCGCGGTGTTGGTGTAGAACGGGTTCAGCTGGTAGACGACCTTGGCCCGCCGGGCGGTCCGCAGGTTCTCGGCCAGCTCGTCGTGGTGCACCGGGTGTTCCTGCAGCACGTGGATGCCCCGACCCATCAGCGTCCGGGCCAGCGCCGAGCCGTGCCCGCCGAGCAGGCCGCCGCGGATCACCACGCAGGCCAGCTCGATGTCGTCGGGCAGCTGCGCCGGGTCGGTGTACAGCGGGGCGTCGTAGCGGCGGGCGCAGGCCCGGGACCTCTCGCTGCCCTGGGCGAGCACCCCCGCCAGCTCGAACGGCAGTTCGGGGTTGCGGAAGGCCTCGAGGTACACCTGGCCGAACCGGGTGCCACAGACCACGACCTTCGGACGTGCGGTCACAGCGTCTCCTCCAGGTAACCGCCGGACGCGTACGCACCAGCGTTCAGCACGGTCAGTTCGGTCACCGCCGGGGCCTCGGCCAGCCGGCGGGCGGACGCCACGGGGTCCAGCACCTCGCCGGCGTGGTGCACGCCGGTCGGCACCTCGCCACGGCCACCGCGGTCGCGGTCAGCGCCGCGAACGCGCCGGTCAGTCGCTGGCGCCGCACCCGCGCAGCAGCGCGGCGCGCGCCGTCGGCCTCGACGACGATCATCTGGTACGGCTGGTGGCCGAACATGTCGAGGTCGGCCGCCCGTACCAGGGCCGCCGCGTCCGACGGCTGGCGCAGCGCCGCCCCCAGGTGCGGGCCTGGTGAACAGCGAGCACCATCCACGTCGGGCGCGCCGAGGGTGTCCGCGACCCGGCGCAGTTCGGTGCTCAGGTAGGCACCGCGGTGCCCGGCTCCGGGCAGAACGGCAGCTCGGCGTCGGTCCGCACCGGACGGTCGACGACCACCCCACCGGCCAGCGCGACACCGGCCTGACCGAAGCCGCTGCGCAGGTAGTCCTCGGCGGCGGTGGTGGTGAAGCGGTCCCGACCGCCGACGTGTCCGGCGAGCCGGCGGACCGGGCCGGCCGCCGCCAGCAGCCGGGCAGCAGCGCTGAGCCCCTGCATCAGGCCCGCCGAGATCACCATGACCCGGTCCGGCGCCAGCTCCGGCCAGCTGCGCGGCCAGGTCGTCGTCGCCGGCCGCGTCCACGTAGTCCGCGCCTGCGGCGAAGGCGGCCTCGGCCACCTGGGCGCTCGATCCGGAACGCCGGTCCGGCGCAGTTCAGCACCACCGTGCAGCCCCGGCAGAACGCGGCCAGCGCGGCCGGGTCGTCCACGTCGACCGGCACCATCCCGGCTCGTGGCCGGCGCGCGCCGAGCCGGACCGGCGAGGTGGTCCAGCCGGCCAGGTGGGCGGCGGCCGCGGTGCCGACCGCCCCGGTGGGGCCGAGCAGGCCGATCATCGGCGCAGCGCGGCCGCCACCGCGTCCGGGGACAGCTCGGCGGTGGTGGCGTCGACGTCGACCACGGTCAGGTCGCCGAGGCAGATGTCCTCCCACAGCTCCAGGTCCGCCGGCTGCGCGTCGGTGGGCCGGACCACCACGATGTCCCCGGCGTAGATGTCCGTCGCCGGTCGGCGGGCGCACGCCGGCCACCAGCACCACCGTGTCCACCAGGACACCCCGTTCGACGAGGACGCGGGCCACCTCCACCGCCAGCGCGGCGTTGGTCCCGGCCCCGTACACCTCGACCTGGGCCAGGTCGGCGTCCAGCACCGCCTGGGCGTAGGCGGCCGCGGCCCGCGACGACGACGCGAGGTCCGCGCCGCTCAGGCCCCAGGCCGGCGCCGGCGGCAGCGCACCGGCCAGCGCGCCGGCCGCGTCGAGCCCGCCCGCCGCGTCCGGCAGGAACACCCGGGTACGCCGGGCCCGTCGGCGCGTAGCGGCACCAGCAGCTCGGTCGGGGCGTCGTCGGGGCGTTCCGGGCCGGTGCCGGCCTCGGCCGCGGCGACGACGAGCCACTCCGCCAGCCCACCCACGGTCGCGCGTTCCAGCAGGTTGCGCAGCACCTCGTCGAAGAAGAGCGCCGACGCCTCGGGCAGCTGTTCGATCATCCGGCCGGCGAGTTGCGCCGCGACCAGGGAGTCGCCGCCCAGCTGGAACAGGTTGCCGTCGCGGCCCACCGGCACGCCCAGCGCCTCGGTCCACATGGCGGCCAGCCGCCGTTCCAGGTCGGTCTCCGGTGCCGCGCCCGACGCGGGCGCGGTGCTGGTCTGCCGGGCCAGCCCGGCCGCCAGCGCCCGGCGGTCCACCTTGGCGTTGTCGGTCACCGGGATCTCGTCGAGGATCCGCAGCACCGTCGGGACCATGTACTCCGGCAGCCGGCCGCGCAGGTGCGCGGTGAGGTCCGCCGGGTGCAGGGCGGCGCGGTCGGCCTTGACCCGGGCGGCGAGCACGCACATGCCCATCGACCCGATGAAGGTGTCCGGCTCGGGCAGGCAGACGCTGGTGGCCGCGCCGGCCCGGTGCAGCGCCGCCGCCCACCGGTCCCGGCCGAGGAAGACCAGGTCGGTGCCGCGCCGCTCGTCGGCGAAGTCGCCGGTGGCGGCGTCCAGCCGGACCAGCAGCTCCAGCGAAGTCATGATCTGGTAGTGGTCGCGGGTCATCTCCAGCGCGATCAGCCAGCCACCCGGGGCGGTCAGGCCGCGCAGCTCGGCCAGCACCCGGTCCACGTCACCGGTGGCGTGCAGCACGTCCCCGGCGATCACCAGGTCGTACGAGTTCGGCAGCAGACCCTGGTCGGCGGCGGGCGCGTCGAGGTCGTACACCTGGAACCGCAGTCCCGGCACGCCGTCGAACCGGCGCTGGGCCTGGCCGGTGAAGTAGGGCGACAGGTCGGTGCACAGGTAGTCCAGGGACCGGCCGGCCAGCGCCCCCAGGATCGCCGCGGTGGTGCCGCCGCCACCCGCGCCGACCTCGAGGATCCGTAGTGGGCGGTCGGCGGGCAGCTCGGCGGCGAGCCGGGCGGCGACGGCGCCGGCCGCCGCGTTCGCCCACCGGTTGAACAGCGCGTCCTCGTACAGTTGCCGGGAGACGTCCAGCCGACCGTCCGGGAAGAGCAGCTCCAGCGGGTCGTCCTCGCCGCGCAGCAGGGCGGGCAGGTTGGCGATGCTGCGCCGGAAGTACTCCAGCAGTCCGGCCTCGCCGGGCGGGGCCGCCGCCTCCACCGCGGCCCAGGCCGCCGCCGTGGCGTCCGGCGCGGGCGGTCCGGCGAGCCGGTACGCGTCCCCGTCGGCGCTCAGCACGCCCTCGGTCACCAGGGCGCCGAGCCAGCGGCGCAGCAGCCGGTGGTGGCGGGACGCGGCGCCGGTCGCGGCGGCGATCTCCGCCCAGGTGTGCGCCGCGTCGACGTCGGTGAAGAGCCCGGCCCCGCGCAGCGTGTCCAGCATCGCGGGCAGCGCGACCCGGTCCAGCAGGTGCGCGTACGTCAGGTAGCCCTGCTGGTCCACGCCGGCGGTGGTGGCGTCGCCGGCGTCGACGGCGGCGGTGGTGAGGGCCGCTACCAGGCGGGTGTCGTCGGGGGCGTCGGTCGGGGCGGGCTGCGCGAAGCCGACGAGGCGGCGCTCCAGCGGCTGGTCGCCGTCGGCCAGCACCGCGGCCGCCGCCACCCCGGGGTGCGCCTGCAGCGCGGTCTCGACCTCGGCCAGCTCGATCCGGTAGCCCCGGATCTTCACCTGCTGGTCCTCCCGGCCGAGGAACTCGATGTCCCCGTCGTCGCGGTAGCGACCCAGGTCGCCGGTGCGGTAGAGCCGCTCGCCGGTGACCGGGTGGGTGACGAAGCGCTCGGCCGTGCGGGCCGGGTCGTTGAGGTATCCGGCGGCCACCCCGGCACCGCCGATGTACAGCTCGCCGGTGACCCAGTCGGGGCAGTCCCGCAGCTGCGGGTCGAGCACGTGGAAGGTCTGGTTCGCCAGCGGCCGGCCGTACGGGATGCTGGCCCAGGTCGGGTCGACCTCGCCGATCGGGTAGTGGATGGACCAGATCGACGCCTCGGTGGCGCCGCCCAGGCTGACCACCCGCAGCCCCGGCACCTGCGCCCGGATCCGGTCCGGCAGGGTCACCGGGATCCAGTCGCCCGACAGCATCGCCAGCCGCAGCCCGGTCAGCGTCGGCGCGTCGGGCAGGGCCAGGTAGCCGGCGAGCATCTGCAGCTGGGCGGGCACCGAGTTCCACACGGTGACGCCGTGCCGGGCCACCAGGGCGGCCCAGTGCGACGGGTCGGCGCGCTGCTCCGGCTCGGGCACCACGAGCGCGCCGCCGACCGAGAGCGGGCCGAAGATGTCGTAGACGGACAGGTCGAAGCCGAGCTGGGACAGGCCGATCATCCGGTCCGTCGGGGTGACGGCGAACCGGGCGTTGATGTCGTGCACGGTGTTCAGCGCCGCCTCGTGGGTGATCATCACCCCCTTGGGCACGCCGGTGGAGCCGGACGTGTGGATGACGTACGCGAGGTCCCCGGGGTCCGCCCCGGTCACCTCGGCGGCGGGGGTCGCCGGTGGCACCCGGTCGGCGGCGATCGTGGTCACGCCGGCCGGCCACTCCCCCTCGGTCAGCGCGGCGGAGGTGAGCACCAGCCGGACCCCGGCGTTGGTCAGGATCTCGGACCGGCGGGCGGCCGGTTGCCCGGTGTCGACCGGCACGTACGCCGCGCCGGCCAGCAGGGTGCCGAGCACCGCCGCCACCTGGTCGATCCCCCGGTCCAGGGTGATGCCGACCAGCTCGCCGGTGGCGCAGCCGTGCTGGCGCAGCCGGTCGGCGACGCCGGTGGCGGCGGGCGGCCAGGTCGCCGTAGGAGATCGCGCGGTCGCCGTGCAGCACGGCCGGGCCGCCGGCCGGCTGCCGGCCTGGGCGAAGAAGGCGTCGTGCAGCCGCCCGGCCGGCCGGGGCGCCCGGTCGCGTTGGCCCGGTCCCGGCGTTCCCGCTGGGCGGCGGGCAGGACGGACGGCGGCGCGTCCTGCCACACCCGCTCGTCGGCGGCCAGCCGGTGCAGCAGCGCCTCGAACGCGGCGAACATGTCCTCGGCCACCCCGGCGGGCAGCACGTCCTCCCGGATGTCCCAGTTGGTGGCCAGGCCGCCGTCGCGTTCGGCGTTCTGGCAGTCGACGATGACCTGCGGGGTCTGGCTGATGCCGTAGCCGAAGGTGCCGGCCGGCGCGGCGTCGCGGTCGGTGCCGGCCAGGCCGATGGCGCTGGTGAAGACCACCGGGAACAGGGCCGCCTCGGCGCCCCGGCGGCGGGTGATCTCGCGCATCACCTCGACGCCGGAGAAGGTGCGGTGGTCCATGTCCTGCCACAGCTGCGCCTGCACACCCCGGGCGAACGCGGCGAACGAGTCGTCCCGGCCGGCGTTCACCTCGAGCAGTTCCACCCCGGTGAAGTCGCCGATCACCGCCGGCACCTGCGGGTGCAGCGGGAGCCGGTTGAGCAGCGTGACGTTGAGGGTGAAGGCGGGCCGGCGGGTCCAGGCGGCGACGGTGTGCGCGTACGCGGCCAGCACCGCGCCGGAGGGGCTCACGTCGTACTGTCCGGCGAGCTTGCGCAGCCGTGCCCAGGTCTCGGCGTCGAGTTCGGTGGCGAGCCGCCGGAAGCGGCCGGAGCTGGTCGCGGCGGTGCTGGTCACCGGCAGGTCGGGGCCGGCGGGCAGGGTGTCGATCCGGCTCAGCCAGTAGTCGCGGTCGGCGTCCCGGCGGGTGCCGACGTAACGGCGCTCGGCCAGCAGGTAGTCGCGGAACGTCACGTCCAGGGGCGGTAGCGGCTCGTCCGGGCGGTGGTAGAGGTGGTGCAGCTCGTTCAGCAGGATCTGGATGCTGACGAAGTCGGCGATCAGGAAGTCCACCGACACGTGCAGCACGGTCTCGTCGTCGCCCCGGGTGATCCGGGCCTCGAACAGCGGCCACACACTCGCGTCGAAGACCCGGTGGTCCATGGTGGAGCGGACCCGTTCCACGGCGGTGCGGAAGTCCGCCGGTCCCCGGCCCCGGGCGTCGGAGACCTCGACCACGTAGTCGTCGACGGCGGGCAGCACCCGCTGCGACCCGTCCACCTCGACCACCGCGCGCAGCATGTCGTGCCGGGCGATCAACGCCCGCCAGGCGGCGGTCATCCGGTCCGGGTCGAGACTCGGGTAGTGCAGTTCGCCGTAGCCGTGGCAGGCCACCCCGCCGTACGCGAAGGTGCGGCCCCGGCCCAGCAGGTAGGCCGACTGCACGTCGGTGATGGGGAACGGGTCGTGGCGGTGTTCGGGGTCGGCGGTCAGCACGGGCGCCGCGGCGTCGGCGAAGTGGTCGAGGAGTTCCGCCTTGCGGGACCGCAGCAGGTCCCGGCGTTCCTCGGTCATCAGGCCGGCGGGTGCCCGGAACCGCAACTGTCCGTCCTCGGCCCAGACCCGGATGCCGGCCCGTTCCAGGTCGGCGACCAGTTGCCCGGCCGAGGCGTTGGCGTGCTCGGTCATATGACACCCTCCTCGACGTTCACGGTGGCCGCGTCCTCGGTCTGCTCGTCCACGACCGCGCCGAGTTGGGCCAGGGCCGGCGCGGCGAACAACTGCCGCAGGGTCAGTTCCACCCCGAGCCGCTGCCGCAGCAGCTCCAGCAGGCGGGTGGCGAGCAGGCTGTCGCCGCCCAGGGCGAAGAAGCTGTGCCGGCGGTGCGTCACCGGGCAGCCGAGCAGTTGCGCCCAGAGCGCGGCGATGGTCTCCTCGGTCGGTCCCCGGGGTGGTTCGTCCGCCGCCGGGTCGACCGGTCCGGTCGCGGCGAGCAGCCGGCCGACCTCGCGGCGGTCGACCTTGCCGTTGGCGCTCAGCGGCAGCTGTTCCAGCTCCACCACGTGCTCGGGCACCATGTAGCCGGGCAGCCGGTCGGCGAGGTCCGTGGGCGCCGTGCCGAGCACGGCGAGCGCGATGCGCCGGGCCGGTCCCTCGCCGACCACCGCCGCGACGGCGGCGGTGACGCCCGGGTCGGCCAGCGCGGCGGCCTCGATCTCGCCCAGCTCGATCCGGTGGCCGCGCACCTTGACCTGGAAGTCGGTCCGGCCGAGGAACTCCAGCGTGCCGTCCGGCCAGTAGCGGCCCAGGTCGCCGGTGCGGTACCAGCGGTCGCCGTGCTCGTCGGTGACGAACCGCCGGGCGGTCTCCTCCGGCGCCCCGCGATAGCCACGGGCCAGGCCGGCCCCGCCGATCCGCAGCTCGCCGGGCACCCAGTCGGGGCAGTCCCGGCCGCGCCCGTCGGTGACCCGGTAGCGCTGGTTGCGCAGCGGCGTGCCGTACGGGACGGAACGCCAGTGCGGCGGGACGGCACCGACCTCGTGGGCGTTCGACCAGATCGCCGCCTCGGTGGCGCCGCCGAGCGCGACGAACCGGGCCGAGGGGGCCACGTCGGCCAGCCGGCCGGGCAGGTCGAGGCCGACCCAGTCGCCGGAGACCAGCACCAGCCGCAGGCTGCGCGGCGGCGCGTCGCCGGCCGCGACCAGCAGCATGTCCAGCAGCGCCGGCACGGAGTTCCACACGGTCACCTGCCGGTCGGCGACCAGGCGCGCCCAGTGCCGGGCCTCGCGGCGGTCCTCGTCGGCCAGCACCACCACCGCGCCGCCCACGGCGAGCAGGCCGAAGATGTCGTACACGGAGAGGTCGAAGTCGAGCGCGGAGACGGCCAGGACGCGGTCGTCCGGCCCGATCCGGTAGCGGTCGTTGATGTCGGTGACGGTGTTCACCGCGGCCCGGTGGGTGAGCTCCACGCCCTTCGGCTCGCCCGTGGAGCCGGAGGTGAAGATGGTGTAGGCGAGGCTGTCCGGGTCGACCGGCACGGGCGCGTCCAGCGGCTCCGCGTCCCCGTCCGGGTCGATGCCGCCGACGCCCACCACGGCCGTGACGCCCGCGATGCCGTGGATCCGGTCCCGGCGGGCGGCGGGTTGGTCCACGCTGACCGGTACGTACGACGCGCCGGCCGCCAGAACCCCGAGCACCGCGGCGATCTGGGTCACCCCGCGCGGCACGGTGACGGCGACCGCGTCGCCGGGCGTCACCCCGTGTCGGCGCAGCGCGCCGGCGATCCGCAGCGCCCGGTCGGCCAGTTCCCCGTAGCTCACCGAGGTGCCGTCGCCGGCCACCGCGAGCCGGTCGGGCTCCGCGGCGGCCCGGGCGAAGAACGGCGCGTGCAGGGTGTGCGCCGGCAGCGGGCCCGCGGTGTCGTTGACCGCCGCCCGGACCGCGCTGCGCGGCCGGCAGCAGGTCCGGCAGCGGCCGGTCCCAGGCGCCCTCGGCGAGCCAGTCCAGCATGGTGGTGTACGCGTCGAACATGTCGTCGACCAGCCCGGCCGGGAACAGCTCGTCGACGCTGTCCCAGTTGTAGGCCAGGCCGCCGTCGCGTTCCATCACCTGGTTGTCCAGCCAGACCTGCGGCGTCTGGGAGACTCCCCAGGTCAGTTCCCCGAACGGGAACCGCATGTCGGTGAGCTCGGCGGCCACCCCGAGCGCGCTGGTGAACACGATCGGCATGGTGACCGCGCCGTCGGCGCGCCGGCGGGCCAGTTCCCGCAGCACCCAGAGCGCGGAGACCGCGTTGTGCTCCAGGCCGTCCCACAGGTCCTGCTGCAGGGCCCGTACGGTTTCCAGCCAGCCGTCGGCGGCCCGGTATCCGGTGAGCAGCAGCGAGGTGAAGTCGCCGAGGATCGCGGTGATGTCCGGGTGGACGTCCCGGCGCTGGAACATGGTCAGGTTCAGGGTGAGCCGGTCCTGCCCGCTGTACGCCGACAGCACCTCCGCGTACGCGGTGGCCAGCACCGCCGCCGGGGTGAGCCGGTGGGCCCGGGCGGTGGCGGTGATCGCCGCCCACCGGTCCGGGGACAGGTGGCGCTCGCGGCGGCGGAAGGTCGGCGACACCACGGTGGCGGGGTCGACGGCCAGCGGCAGCTGCGCGGCCGGGGCCAGGTCGTCCAGGCGGCCGTGCCAGTAGGCGGCGGCCTTCTCCTGCTCGGTCTCGCTCGGGCCGGCGGTGAGCACGTAGTCGCGGAACGACACGCCGAGCGGGGGCAGCGCGGCGGTCGGCTCGCGGTACAGGGTGGACAGTTCGCTGAAGAAGATCACGATGCTCAGCGCGTCGAGCACGATGTAGTCGAAGCTGAACGCCAGCCGGACCTGGCCGTCGCCGTGGCGTACCGCCTCGATCTCGACCAGCGGCCACCGGTCGGGGGCCGGCACCCGGTGGGAGAGCCGGTCGCGCATCGGCGCCAGCTCGTGGGCGCCGTCGTGGACGGTGATCCGCATCGGCGGCACGGACGGCAGGATCCGCTGGTTGCCGTCGGCGGTGAACACCGCGCGCAGCATCTCGTGCCGGCCGACGAGGGTGTTGACCGCCTGCTCCAGCCGGGGCAGGTCGACGTCGGTGCCGTCGAACTCCCAGTACCAGTGCGAGCCGACGCCGCCGAGCGCGAAGTCGTCGGTGCGGCCCAGCCAGTACGCCCGTTGCACGTCGGTGGGCGGGAACTCGTCGTGCCGGTGCGCCGGGTCGGCGACCAGCGTGGTGGCCGGTGGCGCGGCGACCCGGGTCAGCCGGGCGGCGAAGCCGCTCAGGGTGGGGGCGCTGAACAGGTGCCGCAGCTGGGCGCCGGCGAGTCCCGCGGCGTCGAGCGCGGCGAGCAGGCGGGTGGCGGTCAGGCTGTCGCCGCCGAGGGAGAAGAAGTTGTCGCCGCGCCCGACGGTCGACACGTTCAGCAGCCGGGCCCAGAGCGCCGCGACCGTGGTCTCGATCTCGCCCGCCGGCTCCTCCGTCGCGTCGGGCGTGGCCGCGGTCATCAGCTCGGGCAGCCGCCGCCGGTCGATCTTGCCGTTCGCCGACAGCGGGAGGTCGTCCAGCACCACCAGCACCGGCGGGACCATGTAGGTGGGTAGCCGCTCGGCGAGGGCCCGGCGCAGGTCCGCGGCGTCGGGCGGGGTGCCGGTGCAGGTGACCGCCGCGCCGAGCACGGTGCCCGCCGGGGTGGGCAGGGCGGTGGCGACCGCGCGGGTGACCCGGGGGTCGCTCTCCAGCGCCGCCTCGATCTCCCCCAGCTCGATCCGGTGGCCGTTGACCTTCACCTGGAAGTCGCGGCGGCCGAGGAACTCCACGGTGCCGTCCGGCCAGTACCGGGCCAGGTCGCCGGTGCGGTACCAGCGCACGCCGTCGTGCTCGACGAAGTGCCGGGCGGTGCGCTCGGGGTCGCCGTGGTAGCCGTCGGCCACCGAGCGGCCGCCGATCCACAGTTCGCCGGGCACCCAGTCGGGCCGGTCCCGGCCCTGCTCGTCGGTCACCCGCATCCGCTGGTTGCGCAGCGGCACCCCGTACGGCACGGACCGCCAGTGCGCGGGCGGCGGCACCGGCACCTCCACGACGGTGGAGTGGATGGACGTCTCGGTGGTGCCGCCGAGCGCGACGAGCCGGCTGCCGGGTGCCGCGGTGGCGAGCCGGCCGGCCAGGTCGAGGCCCACCCAGTCGCCGCCGAGCAGCGCGATGCGCAGCGGCAGCGGACCGTCGGCCGCGGTGAGCAGCCGGTCCAGCAGCGCGGGTACGGACTGCCAGACGGTGACGTCGCAGCGGCGGACCAGGTCGGCCCAGGCGGCGGGGTCGCGGCGGGTGTCCTCGGTGATGGTGACGACGAACCCGCCCGAGGAGAGCAGGGCGAAGATGTCGAACACCGACAGGTCGAAGTCGAGCGCGGAGACCGCCAGCACCCCGTCGCCGGGGCCGATCCCGAAGCGTTCGACCAGGTCGTCGAGGGTGTTGCGGGCGGCGCGGTGGGGCACCCGGACGCCCTTGGGCACGCCGGTGGAGCCGGAGGTGAACAGCAGGTACGCCGGCTGCGCCGGGTCCACCTCGGGCGCGTCGTCGCGCAGCGCGACCGGGGTCCGCGGCACCGCCGTGACGGTGCGCCGGGCTCCGGCGGCGGCGAGGATCAGGTCGCGGCGGGCGGGCGGCTGGTCGACGCCGACCGGCACGTAGACGCCGCCGGCGCGCAGCACGCCGAGCACGGCGATCACCTGTTCCGGCCCCTTGGGCAGGGTGATCACGACCGGTTCGCCGGGCCGCAGGCCCCCGGCGGTCAGCTCGTCGGCCAGCGCCTGGGCCCGCCCGGCGACCTCGCCGTAGGTGAGTGTGCGGTCGCCGGTACGCACCGCCGGCCGGTCGGGCTCGGCCACCGCCCGGGTGAAGAAGTCGGCGTGCAGCGGCCGGTCGGTCACCGGGCCGGTGGTGGCGTTGGCGGCGGCCCGCACGGCGCGGGTGCGCTCCGGCAGGACGATCGGCGCCGGGGCGGACCAGTCGGTGGCGGGGTCCAGCAGCCAGTCCACGAGGTGCAGGTAGGCGGCGAACATGTCGGCGACCAGGCCGTCCGGGAAGAGCTCGGCGACCACGTCCCAGTGCAGGTAGAGGCCCTGTTCCCGCTCGGTGATCTGGTGGTCCAGCCAGACCTGCGGCGTCTGCGACATGGTCCAGCCGGGCGTGCCGAAGCACTCCCGTACCGAGGCGTCGAAGAGTTCGCCCAGGCTGAGCGCGCTGGTGAAGACCACCGGGGCGCCGAGCGGGCGGCCGCCGCGGGTGCGCGCCAGGTCGCGCAGCACGTCCATCCCGGTGTACGCGGTCTGTGCCGCGTCGGCGCGCAGCCGGCTCTGGTGGGCGCGGGCGCGGCCGGCGAACGACGGGTCGCCGTCGACGTCGGCCTGGAACAGGATCAGGTTGGTGAAGTCGCCGACCAGCCGCTCCACGTCCGGGTGGATCGGGCGGCGGTCGTACATCGGCAGGTTGAGCAGGAAGCGGCTCGACCCGCTCCAGGCGGCCAGCACCTCGGCGAAGGCGCTGAGGAAGACCACCGACAGGGTCAGGCCGCAGGCGGCGGCCCGGCGCTCCAGGGTGGCCTGCTCCTCGGGGGTGATCCAGCGGTGGTGGCGGATGACCCGGTGGCCGTGCACGTCGTCCGGGTCGGTGGCCAGGGGCAGTTCGGGCGGGCCGGGCAGGGTGTCGAGCCGCTGCTGCCAGTAGGCGCGCGCGGTGTCCCGGCCGGCGTCGGGTGCCTCGGCCAGGGTGGCGAGGTAGGCCGGGAAGGTGATGGCCGCCGTCGGCAGCACCACGTCCGGGTCCCGGTAGCAGGCGGCCAGGTCGCTGAGCAGCAGCCGGAAGCTGTGCGCGTCGGCCACCAGCATCTCGACGTGCACGTGCATCCGGGTGGCGCCGTCGGGCAGCAGCGACAGCCGTACGTCGAGGGTTTCCGCGTCCTCGACCCGCAGCCGGCGGTGGGCGATCTCGTCGCGCAGTGCGGCGAGCCGGTCGGACACCTCGGCCGGTGCCAGTTCCCGCAGGTCGTGCACGGTGAGCCCGGGCCAGCCGTCGGTCTGGCGGATGCGCTGGGTGCCGTCGGCGCGGAACTCGGCGCGCAGCATCGGGTGGCGGCGCAGCACCGCCCGGACGGCGCTCTCCAGCCGGTCCGGCTGCACGCCGTGGCCGTCGAACTCGTTGTAGAAGTGCGCGCCCACCCCACCCAGCGGCTGCCCGTCGGCCCGGCCCACCCAGTACGCCTGCTGCATGGTGGCCAGGGGGAACGGGGCGGACTCGTCGACCACCGCCACGGCCGGCGCGGGCTCGGCGGGCCGGACGAGTCCGTGCCACTGGCCGAGGGTCCGGTGCTGGATCAGCTCGCCGAAGGTGACCGCGGCACCGCGGCTGTGCCAGCGGCCGGCGAGCCGCATCACCGCGATGGAGTCCATGCCCAGACCGAGGAGGTCGTCGTCGTCGCCGATGGTGGCGGGTTCGGCACCGAGGAGTTCCGCGACATCGGCGCGCATGTCGTCGAGGGTGGGCAGGGCTTCAGCGCCGACGGCAAGGTCCAACGTCGTGTCTCCTCACTCGGCCGACCTCCCGCACACGGGTGGCTGGCGATAAGCTACCAACGACTCTTCAACCGAGTCCAGATACTAGTTCGAATACAAGTAAATACAAGCTCGCGGAGACTCATGAACACAGTCCAGTGCCTGCTCCGTCAGGCCACCGTCGGACCCGGGACCGACGATCTGCTCGGCCTGCTGGACCCGGCCGAGCGCGCCCGCGCCGCCGGTCTGCGCCACGCCGTGTCCCGGGCCGAGTTCGTGCTGGGCCGGGCGACCGCCCGGCTGCTGGTGGCCGAGGGCTGGGGCCCGGCGCCGTCGACGATCACCTTCCGCGCCGTCTGCCGCACCTGCGCCGGCCCGCACGGACGGCTGGAGGTGGCCACGCCGGACGGTGTCGTACACGTCTCCGTCTCGCACTCCGCCGGCCGGGTCGCGGTGGCCGCGGCGCTCGGCGTCCGGTGCGGCGTGGACGTGGAGAAGATCGCGCTCCGAGGCGCGAAACCGCCGGTCACCGCCCTGTCCACGGTGGAGCGGGCGGTGTTCGACGCGGTGCCGCCGGCGGGGCGCACGGCGGCGTTCGTGCGGTACTGGACCCGCAAGGAGGCGGTGCTCAAGGCCACCGGCGACGGTCTGACGGTGGCGCCCGCGACGCTGACGGTCAGCGGGCCGACCGAGCCACCCCGGGTGCTGTCCTGG
Organism: Micromonospora sp. R77; assembly: GCF_022747945.1. Classification (NCBI taxonomy): domain Bacteria; kingdom Bacillati; phylum Actinomycetota; class Actinomycetes; order Micromonosporales; family Micromonosporaceae; genus Micromonospora; species Micromonospora sp. R77. The sequence continues at coordinate 6,333,778 of NZ_JALDST010000001.1, read as the reverse complement.
ACGGACCGACCGGCGCCGGAGCTGCCGGTGCACCTCAGCGACGTCGACGCCGGCGAGGGTTTCCTCGGCGCGCTGGCCACGTTGGAGGTCCCGCACACCGTCATTGGCTAGAGTGTGGCGAACACCAGAGAAAAGAGGAGACATGGCAGAGTTCTCTCCGGTCATCCCGTTCCTGCGCTACCGGAACCCCACCGCCGCCGTCGACTGGCTGGTGGACACCTTCGGGTTCGAGCGGCACGACGTCACGGTGGTCGACGGCCAGGTGGTGCACGCCGAGCTGCGCTTCGGCAGCGGGACGATCCAGCTCGGCGGCGGTGGCCCGCACGACGCCCTCGGCATGTCCAGCCCGCTCGACCTCACGGGCACCAGCCAGGGCGTCTACGTCTGCGTCGGCGACGACGCCGCCGTGGACGAGCACCACGCCCGTGCCGTCGCGGGCGGGGCGAAGCTCCTCTACGAGCTGCACGACACCTCGTACGGCTCCCGCGACTACGGCGCGATCGACCTGGAGGGACACATCTGGAGCTTCGGCAGCTACCGCCCCACCGAAGACCAGTAAACACTCGCAGACACTTGCCCGAAGACGCGCTCGCGTCCCAGACTGACGGGCATGGACGGTCTGCCTCCTCGTTTCGATGCCCTCGACCCCGCGGTACGGGAGGACCCGTACCCGACCTATTCGCGGCTGCGGGCGGCCGGGCCGCTGTGCCGGTTCGGCCCCGGCAGCTGGGGGGTCACCCGGCACGCCGACGTGGTGGCGTTGCAGAAGGACCCGCGGCTGGGCAGCGAGTTCCCCGAGGCGTACCACCAGATGTCGGTGGGCGCAGGCCCGGCCGGTGACTTCTTCGGCCGGATCATGCTCTACCGCGACCCGCCGGACCACGTCCGGTTGCGCCGGCTGATGAGCGGCGCCTTCACCCCGGCCGTGGTGCGCCGGCTGCGGACCTACATGGAGAAGCTCGTCGAGGAGCTGATGGCGCCGGGGCTGGCCAGCGGCTACTCGGACATCGTCAACGACCTGGCGTATCCGCTGCCGGTGCTGGTGATCTCCGAGCTGATGGGCATCCCGCCGGCCGCGCACGACGACGTGCGGCGGCACGCGATGCGCCTCGGCCGGGCGTTCAGCGCCATCGTGCCGGAGCGGGACCGGGCGAACGCCCACGACTCGGTGACCTGGCTGCGGTCGTACATCGGGTCGCTGCTCGACCAGCGGCGGGCCGAGCCCGGCGACGACCTGCTCTCCGCGCTGCTGCGGGCCGAGGACGGCGGCGACCGGCTCACCCACGACGAGATCGTGGACAACACGGTGTTCTCCTTCTTCGCCGGTTTCGAGACCACCGTGCACCTGATCACCAACGGCTTCGCCGCGCTGATGCGCTTTCCGGACGAGCTGCGCCGGCTGCGCGCGGACCCGTCGCTGGTGCCGTCGGCGGTGGAGGAGTTCCTGCGCTTCGAGGCGCCGATCCAGGGCACCGCGCGGCTGGTCCGGGAGCCGGTACGGATCGGGTCGCGGACCATCCGCGCCGGGCGGGTCCTGGTGCTCATGCTGGGCTCGGCCAACCACGACGAGACCGTGCACCCCGATCCCGCGCGGCTGGACGTCGGGCGCACCCCGAACCAGCACGTGACCTTCGGCGGCGGCGGGCACCTCTGCCTCGGCGCGTTCCTGGCCCGCACCGAGGCGCAGGTGGTGTTCGAGTGGATGCTGCGGCGCACCACGGCGATCGAACCGGCCGGCCCCGCGGTGCGCGAGCAGGACACCCCGTTCCGGGCGTACGCGACCGTCCCGCTCGCCCTGACCCCGGCCTGACGGCCGCGTCCGGCCGGCCGCGGGTGGACCTTGAACCCTGCCGGCACGGGCGGGCAGACTGGCGGCATGACGCGAGGCATCGCCCTGGTCCGGCGCCCCGGCGACCGGTTGGCCGACGGGCTGGTCACCCACATCGAGCGCAGCGACGTGGACGTCGCGCTCGCCCGGCGGCAGCACGCGGCGTACCGGGCGGCGCTCGCCGACGCCGGCTGGCAGGTGCGCGAGGTCGACCCGGCTGACCAGTGCCCCGACGCGGTGTTCGTCGAGGACACCGTCGTGGTCTGCGACGGGCTGGCGGTGCTCAGCCGGCCGGGTGCGCCGGAACGCCGCCCGGAGCTGCCCGGCGCGGAGAAGGCGGTACGCGAGGCCGGGTTGGAGGTCGTCCGGGTCGAGGTGCCCGGCACGCTGGACGGCGGCGACGTGCTGCAGGTCGGCACCACGGTGTACGTGGGCCGGGGCGGCCGGACCGACGACGCGGGTGTCGACCAGCTCCGCGCCCACCTGGCGTCCCGCGGGCGCACCGTGGTCCCGGTCCCGCTGCGCGAGGTGCTGCACCTCAAATCGGCCGTGACGGCGCTGCCGGACGGCACCCTCCTCGCGCTGCCGGACCTGTTCGACGCGGACGCGCTCGGGCGGCCGGTGCGCGCGGTCGACGAGGAGGCCGGCTGCCACGTCGTACCGCTGGGGGACGATCTCGTGCTGCTGGCCGCGTCGGCGCCGCGCACCGCGGCGCTGGTGGCCGAGCTCGGCTTCACGCCGGTCGTCGTCGACATCAGTGAGTACGAGAAGCTGGAGGGCTGCGTCACCTGCCTGAGCGTGCTGATCCCGGCGCCTTGAGCCGCGCCCCGGCAGCGGGGGCGCGGCCTGCCGGTCAGGCCGGGCGGAGGTCCAGCACGGTGAGGGTGGGGGTGGGCCGTACCTCCGCCAGCCGCAGCCCGGCCGCCCGGCAGAGCCGCTCGGTCTCCTCGGCGGTGCGGTGCCGCCCGCCGGTCAGCACCAGGGTGTGCACGTCGAAGAGCTTCGCCACGTCGTACGTGTCGCCGGCCGGCAGCACCGCCTCCAGCAGCAGCACCCGTCCGTGCGCCGGCATCGCCGCGCGCAGGTTGCCCAGCACGGTGGTCACCTGCGGGTCGGTGAAGCCGGGCAGCACGGTCTTGAGCAGGTAGGCGTCCGCGCCGGCCGGGACGGAGTCGAAGAAGCTGCCCGGCGTCACCACGCACCGGTCCCGCACCCCCGCCTCGGCCAGCAGCTCCTCCGCGCCGGCCACCACGTGCGGCAGGTCGAACAGGGTGCCGCGCAGGGTGCGGAACCGGCTCAGCAGCCCGGCCAGGAAGCCGCCGTTGCCGCCGCCGACGTCCACCACGTGCGACAGCTCGGCCCACGGGTACGCCGGCAGCACGGTCCGCAGGTGCAGCCGGTTGATGCTGTGCATCCACCGGTCCACCCGGACGCTCTCGTCGAGGTGGTCGGCCAGGTAGCTCCAGTAGTCGGTGCCGTGCACCCGGTCGAAGGCGGGTTCGCCGGTGCGGACGCTGTGCGGCAGCGCGGCCCACGCCTGCAGGTCGGAGGCGAGCAGCGTGTAGACGTCGCGCAGCGACAGCGGGTGGTCGGAGCGCAGCGGCTGCGCCAGCGCGGTCAGCCCGAAGGTGCCCGGCTCCACCTCGGTGAAGATGCCCTTGGCGGCGAGCGCCCGCAGCAGCCGGGCGAGGGTGGCGGCGTCCGCGTCGACGGCGGCGGCCAGCTTCTCCACCGGCTCGGGTCCGTCGGTCAGCAGGTCCGCGATCCCGAGGTCGCAGATCGCGCGCAGGGTCAGCGGGATGATGAAGTCGCCGAGTTCGGCCAGTCGCATCACCGACGGCAGGTCCATCGGCAGGCGGCGGCGTGCGGTGTGCTGGTCGGTCAACGGGTCGCACCCTCCGTGAAGCGGATCAGGTCGAGGCGTTCCAGGCCGGTGCGGACCCGCGGGGTCAGCAGCCCGATCTGGCCCAGGGCGTTGCCCACCCGGGAGAAGATCGCCTGCCGGTACGCGATCATGAGCTCGTGGTGGGCGGCGAAGTCGGTGCCCTCGCGCAGCGGCACCTCGAGCCGGTCCCAGATGTCGGCGAGCAGGAACCGGCGTCGGATGAGTGCCGCCGACTCCAGCACCAGGTCCTCGCGTTCGGCGCGTTCGGCCGAGGTCATCGAGTCGTACAGGCCGCCCAGCGCGAGCACCCCGAACGACACGTGCCGGGCCTCGTCGCGGGCCACCAGGGTGGTGATCCGTTTGATCAGGTCGTCGTGGAAGGTGTTGCCGGCCAGCCGGAACGCGGCCATCGCCAGCGCCTCCACCATGATCTGCATGCCCAGGGCGACCACGTCCCAGCGCGGGTCGCCGAGGATGTCGGTGAGCATGAGCAGCAGCGGTTCGGACACCGGGTAGGGGTGCGGGACGTGGGTGCGCAGGTAACGGGAGAAGACCTCGACGTGCCGCGCCTCGTCCACCGCCTGGGTGGTGGCGTAGAACTTGCTCTCCAGGTCGGGCATCACCTCGACCAGGCGGCTCGCCACCACCATCGCGGCCTGCTCACCGTGCAGGAACTGGCTGACCATCCACGCCTGCAGCTCCCAGCGGAACGCGTCCCAGGCGGGGCGCCCGCGCCGGGCCAGCGGTGAGGCGGCGAAGGCGGTCATCGCGAACGCCGAGTCGTCCGGCAGCGGCGACCCGAACTCCACGGGCAGCCGCCAGTCGACGTCGTCCACACTCCACTGCATCTGCTTGGCACGCTGGTAGAGCGCGCCGGTGCGGGAGTCGGTCGGCTCGTAGTCCCAGGTGAGCCGCACTCCCACCGACGATCCCACGGTCAGCTCGCCCATACTCGTAGACAGTAGTGGCCAAGGCTCGTAAAGACTATCCTCGCGTTGTGGAAACAACCGAAACACGAGCGTCGGTCTCCCAGCGGCTGCTGTGGATGATCAAGCACTACCGCGAGGACTTCGGAGCGTTGAACTGCCCGGTGGTCTGCCGGCTCACCGGGCCGCTGGACCCCGACCGGCTGCACACCGCGCTCGGCGCGCTCGCCGCGCGGCACGAGTCGCTGCGGACCACCTTCCACGGCCGGGGCGCCCGCCTGGTGCAGCGCGTCCACCCGCCCGGCGAGCCCGAGGTGACCTGGCACGAGGTCGCCTCCGCGCAGGCGGCGACCGAGGCGCTCACCGCCGAGCTGCGCACCCGGATCGATCCGGAGCGGTGGCCGGCCCGGGTCACCGTCTGGCGGCAGGGCCCGGACGAGCACCTGCTCTGCCTGAACCTGCACCACCTGGTCACCGACGCCTGGTCCACCGGCATCCTGCTGCGCGACCTGGTCGCCTGCTACGACCGGGCGGCCGGCGGGAGCGCGACCCTGCCCGCACCGGGCTGGTCCGCGGCCCGCTTCGCCCGGGCCCAGCAGGAAATGCTCGGCACCGACCGGCTCGGCCGCCACCAGCAGTACTGGCGACGCCAGCTCGCCGGGGCCCGGGTGCCCCGGCTCGACGCGCTGGGCATCACCGAGGGGGCGAGCCGGTCGGTCGCCGCCGACCTGCCGGCCACCACCGTGACCACGTTACGGGAGCTGGCCCTGCGGGAGCGGACCACCATGTTCGCGGTGCTGCTCGCGCTCTTCCACGCCCAGCTGTACCGGACGACCGACCAGGACGACCTGGCGGTGGCCTCGATGTTCGCCAACCGCGACCGGCCGGAGCTGCGCGAGACGGTGGGTCTGCTGGCGGGCATGGTGCTGCTGCGCGCGCGTCCCGGGCGGGCGCACCGGTTCACCGATCTGCTCCGCGAGGTGCACGGCACGGTGATCGGCGCGTTCACCCACCAGGAGCTGCCGTTCCAGCTGCTGCCCGGGGACCTGGTGGACACCGGGGGTGGGCGGGCCGACGACGTGATGTTCAACGTGATGACCCCGGTACGGCACCGGTTGAGCGCGGGCGACGTCCACTTCGAACTGGTGGTGCCCACGGAGATCGGCAGTCGGTTCCCGTTCGAGCTGGCCCTCGCCCCGGTGGGTGAGCAGCGTCTGCAGGCGGTGTTGTTCCAGGCCGGCGACGGCACCGCGGCGGCCGACTTCCTGGCCGGGTACGTCGAACTGGCCACCGCCGTGGCGGCCGAGCCCGGGCTCCGGCTGTCCCGGGTCAGTCACGCCTATTGACAAGTTCCGCGACCGCCTGCAAACCTCTGAGCACATACTCGCAAACGCTCGCATATAGCAGAGAAGCCAAGTGCCGGGTGCTTGCGGAAGGGACCATTGATGGCACTTCGACTGCACTGGTTTCTGCCGCTGCACGGCGACGGCCGGGAAGTGGCGAGGAGCGCCGTGGACGGTTCCACGGCGAACATCAGACGCGATCCGGACCTGCAGTACGTGAGCCAGGTGGCGCAGGCCGCCGACGGGCTGGGTTTCGCCGGAGCGCTGGTGCCGACCGGACTCTTCTGCGAGGACCCGTGGCTGATGTCGGCGGCGCTCGCGCAGCGGACCAGCAACCTGAACTTCATGATCGCCTGCCGGCCGAACACCACCGGCCCGCTGGCCACCGCACAGGCCGCCGCGACGTTCCAGCGGCTCTCCGGCGGACGGCTGATGCTCAACGTCGTCACCGGCGGCGACCCGGACGAGCAACGCCGGTACGGCGACTTCCTGGACCACGACCGGCGCTACGAGCGGACGGCCGAGTTCCTGGAGGTCTTCCGGCGCAGCCTCGCCGGCGAGGCGTTCGACTTCGAGGGCGACCACTACCGGGGCCGCAAGATCCTGCTGACCCGGCCGGACCCCCGACCGCCCACGATCTTCCTGGGCGGCTCGTCACCGGCCGCCCGACGGGTGGCGGCCGAGCACGCCGACGTCTACCTCGCCTGGGGCGAGACCCCCCAGGGGCTCGCCGAACTCGTCAAGGAGGTGGGGGCGCTGGCCGACGCACGGGGCCGCAGCATCGAGTTCGGCACCCGCTTCCACGTGATCAGCCGGGACACCTCGGCCGAGGCGTGGGCGGTCACCGAACGGCTGCTCGACGGCATGGACCCGAGCCGGATCGCCGACGCCCAGCGGCGGTTCGCGCACAGCGAGTCCGAGGGACAGCGCCGGATGACCGCCCTGCACGGCGGGCGGGCCGGCGACCTCGAGGTGCACCCCAACGTCTGGGCGGGCTACGCGCTGGTCCGGCCCGGGGCCGGCGCCGCCCTGGTGGGCAGCCACGAGGAGGTGGCCGACCGCATCGCGGAGTACCACGCGCTCGGGTTGAACCACCTCATCCTCTCCGGACAGCCGCACCTGGAGGAGGCGTACACCTTCGGCGAGGGTGTGCTGCCGCTGCTGCGCCACCGCGGCCTCCTGCCGGGGGGTGCGGCATGATCCCGGTGACCGTCCTGGTCGGCAGCCCGCGCGGCGGCTCCCGCACCTCGGCCGTGGCCGAGCGGGTGGGCAAGGAGCTGGGCGTGCTGCTGGCCGCGGAGGGCGTCGAGACGGCCGAGCCGGAGCTCGTCGACCTGGCCGAGATCGGCGCGCTGCTGCCGGTGCGGGCCAGCCGCAGCGTCCCGCTCGGCCCGCAGGTGCAGCAGGCCCTGGACCTGGTCCGGCGGCCCGGCGTCCTCGCCGTGGTGAGCCCGACCTACAAGGGCACGTACACCGGCATCCTGAAGCTCTTCCTCGACATGCTGCCGATCGACGGCCTGAGCGGTTCGGTGGGCGTCGCGGCGATGACCGCGGGCTGGGCCAAGCACCGTACCGCCGGCGACCAGTACCTGCGACCGCTGCTGGTGGAGCTGGGCGCCTGCGTACCGGTTCCGTGCCTGTCCGTCCTGGAGGACGAGTTCGACGACCTGGCCACCGTCATCAACGGCTGGGCCGGCCGCCACGCCCCCGCGCTGGGTGCGGTGGTGACCCGTTTGCACCGTGATCCGACCGCGTCCCGCTGACCCTTTCCGACCCGTGCGACACCCGATCCGAGGAGACTCGTCATGTCCGAACAGACCGTCCCCGTCCGTACCGAGGAGGAGATCCGCGCCGCGGTGGCGGGTGTGATCGCCGACATGGCCCCGAACCAGGGCGTCGACATCACCCCCGGCACCAACCTGGTGAAGGATCTCGGCTACCACTCGCTGGCCCTGATGGAGGTGGCCTTCGCGATCGAGGACGAGTTCGACCTCGACCCGATCGACGAGGACACCGCCCGCAAGATCAGCACCGTGGGCGCGGTGCAGGACCTGGTGGTGAAACGCCTCGAGGAGCGCGACGGGAAGTAAGACCGACGGAGCGACGGGCGGGGGCCGACGGCCCCCGCCCGTCGCCGTTCGCGGCTCAGTCCAGCAGGCGGTACATCCGGTGGAACCGGTCCCCCACGTTGACCACCGCCACCCCACCGAAGCCGGCCCGCAGCGCCAGGTCCCGCACCATGTTCGGGCGCAGCACCGTGCCGGTCCCGGTCGAGTCGGCCGCCGCGCGGGCGGCGGGCAGGCAGTGCAGCACGCTGGTGCCGTACTGGAACCGCTCCACGTCGTCGCCCGGCGCGGTGAACGTGGGGGCCACCTTCGCATCCATCAGCAACACCGTCCCGCCCGGCGCGCGCAGCTGCCGGCAGGCCCGCAGCACCTCGACCGGCCGGGCCATCTCGTGCAGGGCGTCGAAGAGGCAGACCAGGTCGTACTCGCCGGCCAGCGCCGGGTCGGCCGCGTCGCGTACCTCCAGGCCGATCCGGTCGCGCAGCCCGGCGTCCACCGCGTTCTTCTCCGCGGCGACCAGCGCCGCCGCGTCGAGGTCCAGCCCGTGTACGTGCGCCCGGGGGTAGGCGCGGGCCAGCGCGATGCTGGACCAGCCGGTGCCGCAGGCCACGTCGGCGATGCGGCGGCCCGGCTCGCCGAGCGCGGCGTGCACGTCGGGCAGCTTCTCGCGGATCCAGCCGGCCAGGTCGTGGGCGAAGAGCGAGCGGTTCGCCCCCGAGTGCCCGTCGCGCCAGTCGTCGCCGAACACGTCGTCGGGGACGCCCGCCCCGGTGCGGTAGGCCGCCAGGAGCGCCGGTAGCGCGGCGGCGATGCCGCCCAGCGGCAGGACGGCCAGCGCGGCCATCGACATCGGGTCGTCGGAGGTACGCAGCACCCGGGCGTGCCCGTCGGGCAGGCGGTAGGTCCGCTGTTCGCCGTCGCGGTGCGCCCCGGCGACCTCGACGACCGCCGTCACCGCCTGCTGTTCCAGCCACTCCCGGGCGTACCGGGGGTCGATCCCGGCGGCACGGGCCAGGTCGGCGGGGGTCATCGGCGTGCCGGCGTCGGCCATGGCGTCGTACAGGCCGAGCTTGACCCCGAGGTAGACCGACAGCAGTTCCTGCGTGGCGAGGAGGTTCTTCCACATCCGCATGGCGAACACGTGGGACTCGGTCATCAGACCTCCGAGGCAGTGTTTCAAAGTGTTCGCAAATACTATCCTCGTATGTTTCGCGATAGTAGGGTGAAGCCATGACGACCCTCGACTCCGTCCGTGCGCTGTTGCCCGAGGTCGCCAAGCTGGCCGACGACGTCGAACGCGATCGCGGCCTCTCCCCCGCGTTGCTGGACCGGTTGCGGGCGGCCGGCTGCCTGCGGCTGGCCGCGCCACGCAGCCACGGCGGGTCGGAGCTGGCCGTGCCGGACGTGCTGCGCGTGGTCGAGGCGCTGGCGACCGCGGACGGCTCGGTGGCCTGGTCGATCGGCCAGGTGGCGCTCTCCCAGCTGATCATCGGCTGCGCGCCGCCCGCCACGGTGGCCACCGTCTACGCCGACGGTCCCGACGTGTACGCCGCCGGCGCGGTGGCGCCGAAGGGCCGGGCGACCACGGTGGACGGTGGCTGGCGGGTGTCCGGCCAGTGGCCGTACGTGACCGGGTGCCAGCGCGCGTCCTGGATCTACCTGAACTGCGTCCTGGTCTCCGGCCGGGCGGTGGTCACCGACGGCGACCGTCCGGCGACCCGGATCGTGCTGCTGCCGGCCGACCGGGTCGGCGTGGTGGACACCTGGAACACGCTCGGCCTGCGCGGCACCGGCAGCCACGACGTCTCGGTCGGCCATGTGTTCTGCCCGGCGGAGCAGGCCCTGTCCGAGGGCGCGGAGACCGCGGAGCGCGCCGCGACGAGCATCGCCCAGTCCAGCCTCATCATCGCGTCCGTGGCGGTGGGCATCGCGACGGCGGCGCTACGCGACGTGACGGATCTGGCCACGCACGGCAAGCGGCCCGCGTTGAGCGCCACCCGCCTGCAGGCGTCGCCGACCTTCCAGGAGCGGCTGGGCGAGGCGCAGATGATCCTGCAGGCGGCCCGGGCGCTGGTGTACGCCCAGTTCGACGACGACCGGAGCGGATCGGCTGTGGACGTGGCGCTGCGCCGGGCGGGGTACCGGGCGGCGGCGGCTCAGGCCACCACCATGGCGGCCGAGGCCACCACCAGGGCGTACGGGCTGGCCGGCGGTACGGCCATCTACGACGGCGCGACGTTGCAGCGACGGCTGCGGGACATCCACACCGCGACCCAGCACTTCGTGGTCGGGCGCAACTCGTTCACCACGTACGGTGCGCTGCTGGTCGACGCGGACGGCGGGACCGGAGCGTGACGGTCCGCCGCCGCGACGTCACTTGTTGCTGGGGATGACGCCCTTGCGGCGCAGCCGGCTGATCCAGCCCTGCGCCGTGTGCGTCGGCACGCCGTAGTGCTGGGCGACGCCGGTGATGGTGCGGTTGAACAGGTAGATGTCCTTCAGTTCCGCCGGGTCCGGCATGCGCCGGTAGGCGCGGTCGGTGCGGGTCGGCGGGGCGGCGACCGGGCCGGAGTTCGGCGAGACCGCGGTGGTCACGGCGTGGTGCGGTCGGGCGGCCTCCCGGGTCGACGGCTGCGCGCCCTCGGTCGTCGGCCGCTTGACGGCGAACGCCTGCATGAGCAGGTCGAGGTCGACCTGCAGCAGGTCGCCGGGGCCGAGCCGGGCATCCTCGGCGACGCGCACGGTCAGTTCCTTGATGAAGACCTGACCGTCCTCGGCGCAGATGCGCATGGTGGTCCGTGACGATTCCTCTTCCGGTCCACCATCACCGACGACCGGCGTAATGGTGACGACGTACTGAGCCACGGCTACGTCCTTCTGTCTCGGATTCTGTCGCGAACACTTCGGAAAGGCTACCCCATACACCTGTTGGCTTGGGAACTCTCGCGGGCTTCCCCCATTCACTCACGCGGGAATCCAGACATTCTTGGGTCTGAGGAATTCTCGCAGTCCGGCGACTCCGCCGATCCGCCCGAAGCCACTCTGCTTGACTCCGCCGAACGGAGCCGACGGCAGCAGACCCGGGGCCCCGTTCACCCAGACACTGCCGGAGGCCAGCGCCCGCGCCACCCGGTGGGTCCGGCGCAGGTCGTTGGTGTGCAGGTAGGCGCCGAGACCGTACCGGGTGCCGTTGGCCAGCGCGATCGCCTCCTCCTCGCTGCCGAAGGTCTGCACCGTCAGCACCGGCCCGAAGATCTCCTCCTGGACCAGCTCCGAATCCGGTGCCACGTCGGCGACGACGGTGGGTTCCACGAAGAATCCGTCCGCGAGGTCACCACCCGCGCGGTCGCCGCCGGTGAGCAGCGTCACGCCTTCGGCGCGTGCTCGGGCCAGCACACCGAGGATGCGTCGGCAGGAAGCCTCGGACACCACCGGACCGAGCACCGTCCGCTCGTTCGCCGGGTCACCGAACGGCACCCGGCGCAGCCGGGCGAGCACCGTCTCCACGATCTGCTCGCGGACCGACTCGTGCACCAGCAGCCGGGTGCCGTTGGCGCAGCCCTGCCCGGCCAGGGCCACCGCGCCGCTCATCGCGATCCGGGCGGCGAACCGCACGTCGGCGTCGCCGAACACCAGGTGCGCCGACTTCCCGCCGAGCTCCAGCGCCACCGGCGTGAGGGTCGGCGCCGCCGCCGCCAGCACCGCGCGTCCGGTCGCCGTGCTGCCGGTGAAGTGGACCTTGTCGACCTCGGGATGCGCCACCAGGGCCCGCCCCGCCTCGGCGCCACCCGGCACCACCACCACGACGCCCTCGGGGACGCCGGCCTGCACGGCCAGCCGGGCGATCCGCGGCGCCACGAACGGGGCCAGCTCGGAGGGTTTCACCACCACCGCGTTGCCGGCCGCGAGGGCCGGTCCGAGCAGCTGGGCCATCGCCATCAGGGTGCCGTTCCAGGGGATGATCCCGCCGACCACGCCGTACGGCTCGTCCAGCGTGTAGTCCAGGCCGCGGATCGGCCAGGTGGGCACCACGTCACCACCGACCTTGTCGCACCAGCCGGCGTAGTAGCGCAGCTGGTCGGCGGCGAGCGCGGGCATCTGCCGGGCCAGCTGCACCGGCAACCCGATCTCCAGGCTCTGCAGCTGGCTCAGCTCGGCGGCCTGCGCGACGATCAGGTCGGCCAGCCGCAGCAGCGTGTCGCGCCGCGCGTCCGCGGTCGCGTCCCGCCACTGCGGCCAGGCCGCCCGGGCCAGCGAGACCGCGGCGTCGATCTCGGCCGGCCCGGCCAGGACCACCTCGCCGGTCGGGCGTCCGGTCGCGGCGTACACGTGCGCGATCCGGCCGCCGGAGGTCTCGGTGAGGGCCTCCGGGCCGATCCACAGGGCGGGTTTGTCGAGGAGATGGGCGGCGGGCTCGGCGACAGGCATGACACGATCCTCTCCTGATATACGAGTAAACCCTACTAGTGTTTTCATAGAGTGTCTTCACCGATAGCCTGACGAACACCCGCCGACCCGAGTCACGAGGGATCCGCCGATGACACGATCCACGACAGAGCCGTCCACCGACGCGGCCACCCCGGCCCCACCACCACCGCCGATCACCGGGCGGCTACGGACGATCGCCCTCTTCGCCGTCCTGCTGGGGTTGCTGCTCGACCTGCTGGACATCGTCATCGTCAACGTGGCCCTACCGACGATCCAGGAGGAGATCGGAGCCTCACCCTCGGACATCCAATGGACGGTGGGTGCGTACACCCTCGCCTTCGCCACGATGCTCGTCACCGGCGGCCGGCTGGGCGACATCTACGGCCGCAAGCGGATCTTCATCATCGGCATGACCGGGTTCGCGCTGGCGTCCCTGGCGGCGGGCCTGGCCGTCGCGCCGGAACAGCTGACCGCGGCCCGCTTCGTGCAGGGCGGCATGGGCGCGTTGATGGTGCCGCAGGTGCTGTCGATCCTGCAGGTGATGTACCCGCCGCACGACCGTGGGAAGGCGTTCTCCGCGCTGAGCGTGGTGTTCGCCGTCGGCACCGTCGCCGGTCCGATCGTCGGTGCGCTGCTCACCGCCACCAACATCGCCGGCCTGACCTGGCGCACCATCTTCCTGGTCAACCTGCCGATCGCGATCGTCTGCCTGATCGTGACGGTGAAGCTGGTGCCGGAGTCGAAGGCGGAATCCGCGCGGCGGCTGGACATCCCCGGCGCGTTGCTGGTCGGCGTCGGCATGCTGCTGCTGGTGTTCCCGCTTATCCAGGGCGGGTCGCTGGGCAACCCGATCTGGATCGTGCTCAGCCTCGTCGCCTCGGCCGCCGCGTTCGCCGCGCTGGTCGTGGTCGAACGGCGACGGGCCGACTCACCACTCATCCCGATGTCGCTGTTCTCGCACCGGTCGTTCCGGGGTGGCCTGGCGGTGTCCCTGCTGTTCATGGGCGGCGTGATGCCGTTCTTCCTGCTCAACATGCTCTACCTGCAGATGGGCCAGGGCTACTCGGTGATCAAGGCTGGCCTGGTGGGAGTGATCTGGGGCTTCGCCGTACCGCTGTTCACCGCGATCTCGGCCCGACGGATCACGCCCAAGCTGGGGCGGCTCGGCCTGCAACTGGGTCTGGGCATGCTGATCACCGGCATGCTGCTGCTGATCGTCGCGGTGCACACCTTCGACGTGATCACCCCGTGGGCGCTCGTGCCCGGCCTGGTCATCGGCGGGGCGGGCATGGGCATGACCTTCGCGCCACTGCTCACGTACACGCTCAACGACGTCCCGGTGGACGCCGCCGGATCGGCCTCCGGCGTGTTCAACACGGTGCAGCAGATGGGCGCGGCGATCGGCATCGCGCTGAGCTCGATGGTGTTCTTCGTCCTGCTCTCCGTGCAGTCGGCGCCGGTCGCCGACACGCAGGAGACCGCGCTGCGGAGCCAACTGACCGCGCAGGGCGTCTCGGCGGCGGAGGCGGACACGGTGGTCGCACAGGCCCGGACCTGCTTCGAGGAGCGGATCCGGCTGGCCAACCCGATCGCCGACTCGGACGCCTGCCGGGCCCAGGCGGGACGCGCCGACGACTTCCAGCGTGACGCCACCCGCGTCGCCTACCAGCAGACCATGGAGCGGGCGCTGGTCTACCAGATCGTCATGTTCTCCCTGGCGATCCTGGCGAGCTTCCTGCTGCCCCGGCGGGTCGGCCAGCGCTGACCCGGGTCCGCGGACGCGGCGTGCCACCGGAATCCGGTGCACGCCGCGTCCGCCGCGTCGGTGGATGTTGAGCCAATTTCACCGTGACGGTGCAGGTCACGGCAGGTGGCACCCGGGCGTGCCAGTGCCGCGGCCGCGTCGGCTGCGAAAATCGCTGTCCGGTCGTCGGAGCACACTGGTAGAAACCCGGGGTGCACGAGACTTTGACGTTCTCTGATCATCTGCGGCTGATTAACGAACGGTCGACCGCCTTCCGGGCTGCGGTCGCTGCGGCGCCCCACCTCGACGTGCCGGTGCCGAGCTGTCCGGAGTGGACGCTGTTCGATCTCGTGCAGCACCTGGGCACGGGCCGCCGCAGGACGGCCGCCATCGTCGCCGCCGGGCCGGCCGACGCTCCCCCGGAGAAGTCCGCTTGGGACGACGGCGCGGGTGCGCCTCGGGAACGCGAGGCTCTCCTGGCCTGGTGGACCGAGTCCGTCGAGCGACTGACGAGCGCGCTGCGCGAGGCCGGCCCGGACCGCGGTTGTTGGACGTTCTGGGGTGACTCGCAGTCACCGGAAACCTCCGGTGCATGGGCTCGGCGCCAGGTGCCCGAGATCGCGGTGCACACCTACGATGTCCAGCTCGCCGTCGGGGACCCGGAGCCGCTGCCGGACGAGGTCGCCCTCGACGCTTTCGACGACTGCCAGTTCACCCTCTGCTCGACGGATGTCGCCTGGCCGCACGAACCCGCGGTCGTCGACTACTACGCCACCGAGGGCCGCTCTTGGCGCCTTCGGCTGTCCCGCGACGGCGCCTGGGCCGCCCGCCTCGGCGCGCCGGCTGCCAGCGACGACCCGGACACGGCCGACGCCTCCGCCCGGGGCACGGCCAGTGACCTGGTTCTGTTCTTTTACGGCCGCATACCGCTGGATTCTCCGAAGCTGGAGGTGGACGGCGACCGTCGCGTCTTCGAGCAGCTCATCGCCTGGGACCCGTCCGTGTAGCCGCAGGCCGGACGGGCGATGGTGTCACCGTTTCGGAGCCGGGCCAGGGCGAGCAGGGTCTGCCGGCCGGCGTCGAGGCGCCACCACCGACCTCGGCGCCGGGCACGGTCGGCGCGGTCGGCGCGAAATTCCCGCCGCGCCCACCGTGACCAGGCCCCTCACGAAGAAAAGGATTCATTGACCGGAATCGGTTGGCTGGTTCCATGCCGAAACAGGTCGCCCGGCGGTGATGACGAAACGAGCGCGACTTCTCTGATGATCTCCCGGCGTGGGGAATGAAACATCATTCGAAGTCGCGCTCGCCCCGTAGCGAAGAATAGCGTCAATTACAGAAATGTCAGGCGGGGAGCAGGTCCCAGCCCCTGGACACGCCGGAGGTGCCGGACGGGCAGTACGCGAACGAGCCACGCCGGTCTCCGGCCCACCGGGTGACGCCCCGGTACTCGGAGCCGTTGGAGCACTGAATCCAGAACCGGTAGCTGTCCGGGCCGTTACCGTCGATCCAGCCTCCGTAGCTGGTCGAGGTGTTCAGTGTGACGTGAACGGTACCGTACCACTCGGCTCCTGCTGTGCTCGCCGAGGCCGGCGGCGCCATGACGGTGACGGCCGCGACGGCACTCGTGGCGAGAACGGCTGCGGTCGTTGCGAGCTTGCGGATCATTTCCTTCTCCTCCTGCTGAGCGGAAAACAGATGATTCCGACCGGAGGAAATATGGAACCCGCACTGCGACCGCGCGCCAGTCGCGGCTGGCTGCCTATGGTAAATCCCCCGGTTTGGCGACCGTTGTGAGGCCACCCGAAAGTCACTTTAGTTGATGTGAATGTCATCGACAAGCGTGATCTGTACAACGTTATTAGACAGCGCGAATGGCAATCCCGCGAGCCGCAATTCCCACCGTTAAAAGATCAAGCAATGCCGACACACACGAAAATGCACGTATCGGGGCCGCTACGGCCGGGGCAGCCCGCCGCGCTCGCGGGGCTGGTAGATGTCGTACCCGGCGACGTGTCGTGCCTGTGGATCGATGCCCTCTCCGGTGAGGTGTCCGGAGACCGCCGCGCTCACCGTCGAACCCTCCGGTAGGACGAAGGTCGGCCGCGGGGCACGGTTGACGTCGTCACGGTACGGGAGGTAGCGGTCCAGGCCGGCCCGCAGGTCCTCGCCGAGCACGGCGCAGACGATCTCTTCACCCGTGGCGAAGGTGATGTTGTTACAGGTCCAGTAGTCGGCGTAGACATGCCGTACGCCGTCGGCACGGAGCGTCGCCACCAGGTCCCGGCGCTGCTCGGCGAGCCGCTGGTAGTCCGCCGCCTGCCCCACCAGACCGGTGGTGGCCACCAGCGCCGTGCCGATCACCCCGGCCAGCGTGGCCCGTGCTCCGATCCGGTACGCCCGCCGAGGTCCACCGTCGCCGTCACGACCATCGGAACGGCCGGCCAGCCGCCACAGCGGCCAGAGCACCGCCGGCGTGGAGATGAGCAGGCAGTGCAGGTAGCGGGCGCTCTCCACCGGAGTCGCCCCCGCAGCACTGCTGAGCGCATAGGAGACCAGGCTCGCGCCGGCCGCGCCGACGAGCGCGAGTCGGGCCGCCTGCCGGACCCGGTCAGCGGACCAGACGCGAGGTCCGTCCGGTTCGACGTCGCGCCCGGGACCGGTCACGCCCCCGGTGGTTCTGCGCAGTCCCCGCCAGGCCAGCACTCCGGCGGCGACCAGCAGCACCGGGTAGGCCAGCCCCCACCAGAGCTGCCACGGTTGACAGTGGCTCGGCGCACACATCCCGGTGCCCATCGGCAGGCCGAAGATCACCCCACCGTAGAGGCGGTCCGCCGAGCCGGCCTGCCCGCCACCGCTGAGACCGAGAAAGACCGAGAAGGGATCCCGGCCGGTGTCGACAGCGTGGACCAGCATCGGAGCGGCGCCGAGCAGCAGCCCGCCGAGGAGGGCCACGCCGTCCCGCCCGCCCCGGCGGAGCACCTGCCGACGGTCGGCGGCCAGCAGCAGCACCCCGGCCGCCGCCAGGTAGGGCATGATCAGCCAGTTGTCCCAGACCAGCACCCCGGCGACCAGGCCCCAGGCGGCGTAGCCGACGGTCCGGCGTCGTATCCGGCCCAGGGCCAGCGCCACTGCGAGCAGCAGGAGCAGCACTCCCAGCGGGTTGATCTCGGGATATCCACCACCGGCGATGAGCTGGTTCTTCAGGATCCGGTCGGAGCCGAGGGCGAGCAACCCCACCGTGAAGGTGGCCAGCCACGGCGAGTAGAGCCATCGGGTGAGCAGCCAGAGCAGGGCCAGGAACGCGGTGTAGAGCAGCAGCAGCGGTAGGCGCAGGGCGAGCACGGACGGGCCGAGCCAGGCAACGATCGGCGCGGCGAGGTATGCCTCCAGGGTGCCCATGTAGTGCTGGCCGTAGAAGAACGCCGGCCAGTGCCGACCCTCGGAGATGTGCAGGGCGGCGAGCCCCATCGTCGCCTCGTCGCTGTTGGACGGCGGGACGTCGAGAAGCAGCATGACCAGCCGGTAGCCGAGCCCTGCACCCCCGAGCACCACGGCGAACAGCAGGGGCAGACGGTCGTGCCGACCACGTACCGGCGAACCGGTGCGTGCGTCGTTCTCAGGTCGGGCCATCACCACCGGGTCAGTCTGGCACGCCACCGTCACGGTGAGTGGTACCCCGTGGAGGACGGCGAGCCCGAGGCGACCGAGGGTCCGCCGCCGCCCCGATAACCGGTCGTCGCCGGCGGGTCCGCTGCCGCACAATCTGCGCCCATGAGTACGCGGCTGCGGGCCATCGCCCGCGACACCCTGGACATCCTCGACGCGGGCGGCTACCGCACCGCGCACGGCGCGAGCGTCGACCTCGCCGAGGGGGTACGCGCCGCCGTGGCCGGCACCCGCCTGCACCTGCCGGACGAACCGCTCGCCACGCCCCCGACCGGCGGCGACGCGCCCCGGGTCGAGGTGACCGGGGAGAGCACCCTGGTCGCCGCCCGCCGGCTCGCCGGCGACGGGCCCGTCGCCGCGCTGGTCTTCGCCTCCGCGAAGAACCCCGGCGGCGGCTTCCGCGCCGGCGCGCAGGCGCAGGAGGAGAGCGTCGCCCGGGCCTCCGCGCTGTTTCCCTGCCTCACCGCCGTCGGCGAGTTCTACGACTTCCACCGCCAGCAGGGTGACCTGCTCTACAGCGACCGGGTGATCCATTCGCCGCGGGTGCCGGTGTTCCGGGACGACAAGGGCCGGCTGCTGGACGACGTACACGAGGTGTCGTTGCTGACCGCCGCCGCGCCCAACCGGGGTGCGGTGCTGCGCAACCAGCCCGCGGACGCCGACCGGGTCGCGCCGGTGCTGCGCGGCCGGGCGGCCCGGGTGCTCGCGGTCGCTGCGGCACACGGGCACCGGCGGCTGGTACTCGGCGCGTGGGGCTGCGGAGTGTTCCGCAACGACCCGGCCGTGGTGGCGGACGCGTTCGCGGTCGCCCTCGCCGCTGCGCCCGGCTGGTTCGACGAGGTGACGTTCGCGGTGCTGGACCGCACCGACGGGCCGACGCGCGCCGCGTTCGCCGACCGCCTCGGCGGAGTTTGACCGGCGAGGCGTGCGGAGAACATGGCGGGCATGAACTGGGCCCGTCGTGCCGTACCCGTCGTCTCCGCCGCCGTCGCCGCGCTCGCCGCCCGCGACCTGCTGCAACGCGACCACGCGCTGCTGCGCAACTTCCCGGTCGTGGGGCGGGCCCGCTACCTGCTGGAGGCGATCGGCCCGGAACTGCGGCAGTACATCGTCGCCGGCAACAACGAGGAACGGCCGTTCACCCGGGACCAGCGGCGCTGGATCTACGCGTCGGCGAAGAAGGAGAACAACTACTTCGGCTTCGGCACGGACAACGACATCGAGTACACGGCCGGGTATCCGATCATCAAGCACCGGACGTTCGGGCGGGCGGTGCCGCCGTCCGCGCCGACCGCCGGGCACGAGGTGGAGCTGCCCTGCGCGAAGGTGCTCGGTGGTCCCCGGGGGCGGGCGCGGGCGTTCCGCCCCGGGTCGGTGGTCAACATCTCGGGCATGAGCTTCGGGTCGCTGTCGGGCAAGGCGGTGGAGGCGCTCAACCGGGGTGCCGCGCTGGCCGGCTGCCTGCAGAACACCGGTGAGGGCGGGTTGTCGCCGTACCACCGCAACGGCGGTGACCTGGTGTTCCAGCTCGGCACCGCGTACTTCGGGTGCCGGGACGAGCGCGGCCGGTTCAGCCTGGACCGGCTCAAGGACCTGGTCGCGGGCGCGCCGGTACGGGCGTTGGAGATCAAACCGAGCCAGGGCGCGAAGCCGAGCCTCGGTGGGCTGCTGCCGGGGGCGAAGGTGTCGGCCGAGATCGCCGCCACCCGGGGCATCCCACAGGGACAGGACTGCGTCAGCCCGTCCCGGCACGCCGAGTTCTCCGACTGCGACAGCCTGCTGGACTGGGTGGAGCTGCTCGCCGCCGAGACCGGGCTGCCGGTCGGCATCAAGTCCGCCGTCGGCGACCTCGGCTTCTGGGACGAACTGACCACCCTGATGCGCGACACCGACCGGGGCGTCGACTTCGTCAACGTCGACGGCGGCGAGGGCGGCACCGGCGCCGCGCCGCTGATCTTCACCGACTCGGTGTCACTCCCCTTCCAGCAGGGCTTCTCCCGCGTCTACCGGATCTTCGCCGAGAAGGACCTGCACGAGCGGACCGTCTTCATCGGCGCCGGCAAGCTCGGCCTGCCGGACAACGCCATCGTCGCGTTCGCGCTGGGCTGCGACATGGTGAACGTGGGCCGGGAGGCGATGCTGTCGATCGGCTGCATCCAGGCGCAGAAGTGCCACACCGACACCTGCCCGACCGGTGTCGCCACCCAGAACCCCTGGCTGGCCCGGGGCCTCGACCCGACCCTCAAGGCCGCGCGGGCCGCCAACTACATCCGTACGCTGCGACGGGACCTGGTCAAGGTCGCCGAGGCGTGCGGGGTGGAACACCCCGGCCTGATCGACGCCGACGCGGTGGAGATCCTCGACGGCCGTACCGCCTCCACCCCACTGCGCGAGGTGTACGGGTACCGGCCCGGCTGGGGCCAGCCCTCTCCCGCCGACCAGGCGGAGATCATCCGCGTGATGACGGCGGAGGCGCCCCGGGGTGGCAGCGCCCCGCCCTCGGCGACCGCCGTCGGCTGACGGCCTATTCCTCGATCGCCCCGCCCACCGCGCGCAGGTGCTCCCGGAAGGTCAGCGCCGGCTCCCGCTCCCGCCCCGCCAGGTACGCCCCGAAGCGCACCTGCTCGCGCAGCGACACCCCGGCGCGGATCCGCTCGGCCTGCCGGCGCTCGGTGTCCCGGATGGACTCGGCCAGCCCGACCAGCTCGTCGACCCGCGCCGCCGGCACGAAGAGCACCCCGTCGTCGTCGCCGAACACCACGTCGTCGCGGTCCACGGTCCACTCCCCCACCGTCGCCGAGGTCAGCGCGTCGGCGGGTCGCGGGTCGAGCCGCAGCGGGCCGGTGGGGATCGCGCCGGTGCTGAACACGGGCAGCCCGACCGCGCGAATGTCGGCGGTGTCGCGGTGCAACCCCCAGATCACCACTCCGGCCAGCCCGGCGGCGGACGCCTCCAGGACCACCAGGTCACCGACGCAGCTCTCGTCGACCCGGTCGGCGTTGTCGACGACGAGCACGTCACCGGGGGCGGCCCCGTCGATCGCCTCCAGGAAGATGTCGACGCTGCCCACGTGCCGGGCCGGCGCGACCCGACAGGCGAGCCGTACGCCGGGCAGGACGGGCCGGACGGCGGCCGGGGCGCAGCGCACCGGCACCCCGGCGCGCAGGCAGGCGTCGGCGACGTGGGCGGTGGTCAGGGCGGTGAACCGCCGGTGCAGTTCGTGCGGGTCCAGGCTCATGTCCCGACGGTAGTCAGCGGTGCCCGCTCAGGTGGCGAGCCACTTCGCGCCTCGTGGCCTGCGAGTCCGCGCGCGGCGGGACGCGGTACGGCTCACCCGGCGCGGACGAACCCGCGAACACCGACCGGGTCAGATCGCGAGCCGGGCCGACAGCACGGGCACGCCGGACGCCGGACGCCGGACGCCGGACGCCGGACGCCGGACGCCGGACGCCGGACGCCGGACGCCGGACGCCGGACGCCGGACGCCGGACGCCGGACGCCGGACGCCGGACGATTGTCCGGGCCAGGTCGGCGACCTGACGCCGCTCCGCCGCGATCATCGTGACCACGTCCACGGTCGGGACACTACCGCCGGCCACCGTCCTGCCGCTGCCCCCGGGTCAGCTCCGCCCGGCGCCGACGGTGCGGCCGAGCAGGTCGAACAGGGCGGCCCAGTGCCGCTCGGTGGCCTGCTCGTCGTACATCGGGGTGTCGGCCATGGTGAAGCCGTGAGGGGCGCCGGCGTAGAGCTCCGAGCGGTAGGTGACGCCGGCCGCGTCGAGGGCCTTCTCCAGGGTGGCGATCTGCTCGGCCGTCATCGACTGGTCGTTGTCGGCGTGCCCGAAGTACAGCTCGCCGGTCACCGCGCCGACCCCCAGGTGCGGGCTGTCCGGGGCGTCGGTGACGATGCGCCCGCCGTGGAAGCTCGCCGCGGCGGCGAGCCGGTCCGGGTGGGCCTCGATGGCGCGCAGCGCGTTCGTGCCGCCCATGCAGTAGCCGGTGATCGCCGCCGGGCCCGCCGCGACGCCGGGCTGCGCGGCCAGGAAGTCCAGGTAGGCGGCGGTGTCCCGGGCCACCAGCTCCGGGGTCAGCGCCGCCATCATCGGGGTGAGCTGCCCGAAGAGCACGCCGCGCTGCTCCGGGTCGGCCAGGCCGGACACGTCGACCAGCGGTGCCCGGCCGGAACGGTGGAACAGGTTCGGTACCAGCACGACGTAGCCCTCGGCGGCGATCCGCTCGGCCATCTCGGTGAGCCGGGGGCGCGGTCCGAACGCGTCCATGAAGAGCAGCACCCCGGGGAACGGTCCGTCCCCGTCCGGCCGTACCAGACACGCGTCCGCGACCCCGTCGCCGACCGGAACATCCACCGTCGTCGTCGTCCGCACCCTGAGCCACCCCTCGCCGTACCGGTTTCCGTCGTGCACGCTACCCGTCTGGCCGCCACCCGGCACGGCACCCGACGCTCCCCCTCGTCGTGACGGTGCCCGGGTGCGCGCGGTGGCGTCCCGGCAACGGGGAGGCCGGTCGGTTCCGGCATTCATGAAGGTCAACCCCGACGACTATGATACGGAGGTGTCCGTCTATCTCCCTCTGACGTATGCCTCGGCCTGAGCGGTCGCTGCGCGCCGACGGCGGCCCGATCGCCGAGTTCGCACAGGAGTTGCGAACCCTGCGGGAGAAGGCGGGATCGCCGAAGTACCTGCTGATGGCACGGCGGACGGGCCGGTCGCGTACCGCGTTGGCCGAAGCGGCCGGCGGTGACCACCTTCCCAGCTGGGACACCATCAGGGCATTCGTCGAGGCATGCGGCGACGATCCGTTGGAGTGGCTGCCGAAATGGGAGCGCGTACGGGATGCGGTTCGGGAGAACCGGGCGAGCCCGGTCGTCGCACCCGTCCCACCGCAGCCGCCCGCAGCACCACAGGAGTCCGCCGACGACGTGGCAATTCTGCTGCGGCTGTGGCAGGAACAGCGGGACCAGGCGCGTCAGAGCGAGAACCATCGGGCGATCCTCAGCGTCATCATCGGCCTCATCTGCGCCGGCGCGGGTGTGGCCAGCATTGCCGCGCGTCCCGTGTCGGTGCAGGCCCTGCTCGCGCTCGTCGTCGTGGTGCTCGCGCTCGTCGGGGCGCTGAGCAGCCACAAGTACTACGAGCGGCACCAGATGCACATGAACGAGGCGCACCAGCTACGTCAGCAGCTCGACCGGCTCCGTCCGCATCTGCACATCGAAACCACCTGGACCGGATCCCGGGCCGAGCACGCGGACCGCTATCCGCTGATGTACCGACTGCGATTGCATCATCTCTGGGTGACCGTTCACCTGGTGCTCGCCCTCGTCGGGGCCGTACTGCTGGCTCGCGTCGTGCTGCTGGGCCGGCCGTGACCGATCCCGACGCGTTGTTCGATCCCCTGCTCACCGTCGACATCTCGCGATTCGAGCTGCGACCGCTGTACCTGGGCGTCTTCTTCGGTGCGTTCGGCATCGACACCCGCACCAAGTTCCAGGTCATCTCGTCGACGTTCGAGGTGGCCCGCGAACTGCTCGCACCCTTGATGGTCAAGGCCGCCATCGACATCCTGCCCCGGCTGCAGGACCTCGTGGACCGGGAGCCGCGAACCCGGATCGTGTTCGCCGGGCGCGACTCGTTCAGCCTCGGCTACGTGGTCAGCGCGCTCGCCCCACGGTTCAGCACCGGCTTCTGCCGCAGCCTCTACCTCACTCGCACGATCGTCGACGAGGCCCTGGCCGACCTGGAGCAGCAGGGGCGGTCGTTCGCGGAGATCGAGACGTTCCGCAAGCGCCGATCCGGTGCACCCCGCCTCGACGCGTGGCGGCAACTGCACGACTACCTGCGCGCCAGTGAGCTGCACCTGGAGTCCGCTCCCGGGCCGGTGGTCATCGTGGACACCGGTTACAAGGGCAGCATCCAGGAGATGCTGGCGGCGATGTACCCCGCTGTGCACTTCACCGGCCACTATGTCTTCTACTCGGCGGCACCCGACGATCCGCATCCGGGGACGAAGCACGGCCATGTCTTCGACGCCGGTACCGGGCCCGCTGCCGGCGGCCGGGCGCTGCGCGGCGACCTGCCGAGCGACCCGTCCCTGACCTTCGCCCACCACGAGGCCATCGTCGCCGTGGAGGAGTTGCTGCAGGGCAGCCAACTCAGCCCCACCGCGATGGACCCCACCGGGCGCCCCCGGCTGCGCCGGGCCAGGCGGACCGACGACCCGTACGAGGGCCTCAACCCGATGCTCATCGGCGCGGAGTTCACCGAGCCGGTCTTCCGCGAGGCGGTGCTCGCCTTCAACGTCTTCGCCGTCAGCCGCCTGGCCCGCCGCGTCGCCGCGCACGTCGATCCGTCCGTGGCGGGGTGGTACCGCGCCGCTGTCGTCAGCCCGTGGTACCAGGATCTCGCAGTCCGGGTGGACCGCCTGCGCGACGATCTACGGGAATGGATATCACGCGATTCCGGCCGGGCGACGAACCCCGTCCTGCGTCGCATGCTCGACAGCTTCGTCCACCGCAGCGACCGCCACCTGATACGCGCGCTCGACCAGCAGATCCGCGAGTGGCCGGTCGAGCGTCAGGCACAGGTCTGGGCGGCGTTCGACCGCTGCTCCACCATCGAGGCGAAGAGCCGCTTCGCGCCAGACAAGGCAGGCGACGACCAGGTCGAGGTACCGCCGGTGCTGCTCCGCCGGAACCGCGCGGTCGCCATCCTGCTGGCGGCAGCACCGCGCCTGACGACCGCGGAAGCGCACCGGCTCGCCATCGCGCTGACCGACGACCCCGAGGCCGCCAGGCTGGCCGGTGCGACTCTCGCTGACGGCTCGATGCCGCTCGACGCCTACCTCGAGGCCTACCGCGCTCGCGCCAGCGAACTTCCGGAGTCGGAGATCCGCGTCGTGAGCCGGCTCGCTGTCGTCGTCGCCCAGGATCTTGCCCGACACCACGACATTTGACGACGGCGCGGTGGCTGCGCCGCACGACGCAGCCACCGCGCGCCGGTCAGCGGGCCTCGATGATCACGTTGGTGACGTGACTCCAGGACGGGCAGGACGAGTACTGCGTGTGCGTCCCGCTGGGCCAGCTCCACCAGCCCGAGTTGGTCGAGCCCGTCGCGTAGCACCAGGTCACGACCCGCCACTGGCCGCCGCCGGTGCAGGTTCCCCACGCCGTGGTCGCGGTGTTGAGACCCTTGCTGCACTGGGTGGGGTCGACGGCGAGGGCCGGGGCGGCGAGGCCGGCCGCCCCGATCGCCGTGCCCAGGGCCGCGGCGGTGAGCAGCGACCCGACCCGTCGCGAGGGCCGCAGGAGACGGCGCCCGTGCTCGGTCTTGAGGCTCATGATGGTTCTCCTCGACGTTGGAGGCGCGACGCGCCTGCTCCCACCGGTCCTATCGACATCGCCGACCGCCGCCGACCGGCGACGGTCTAATCCACCGGGCGGCGGTCAACGAAAGGCACTGCCCGTTCGCCCGACGGTCGGATGGCGGCCGACGCGTCCGCCGTCGCCCCGGGCCGGTGCCGGCGAGACGAGAATCGAGGGACCGGCCGTATCGCGGAAAGAGATGTCGCCGGCAGCCTGTCGATCCGCGGGCCGCTCGTTCGACGTGTAGGTGGCAGGGCCGAGAGACGGCCCGCCGGACGAGGAGAACACGATGCCGAAGTACCTGCTGATCATGCGGGGCACCGACGAGTCGAACGCCGCCATGATGGCCGACATCGACCAGATGATGGCCGCTACCCACCAGGTCATCGAGGAGATGGTCAAGGCCGGCGTGCTTCTGGCAGCCGAAGGGCTGGACGATCCGGGCCAGGGCGTGGTGGTCGACTTCAGCGGCGAGTCCCCGGTGGTAACGGACGGGCCGTACGGCGAGACCAGGGAACTGTTCGGAGGGTTCTTCCTGGTCGACGTCTCCTCGAAGCAGGAGGCGGTCGAGTGGGCCAAGCGGGTTCCGGCGGCCCGCGGGTCCAAGATCGAGGTCCGGCGGGTGCCCGGGAGCGACGAGGTCCCGCGGGTCGACGCGTGACCGGACGGGACCGGGCGCGGGAGCACCGGGGTACGGCCGATGTCGAGGCCGTCTGGCGGATCGAGTCGGCGCGGATCGTCGCCGCGTTGACCCGGTTCACCGGCGACTTCGGGCTGGCCGAGGACGCGGCTCAGGAGGCGGTGGCGGAGGCGCTGACGTCGTGGCCGCACGCCTCCCCGGCGAATCCGGCCGGCTGGCTGATGGCCACGGCCCGGCGGCGGGCGATCGACGCGGTCCGCCGCCGGACCGCCCTGCAGCACCGGTACGCCCTGCTGGCGGCCGACCTGGCGGTCGACCCGGGCGTCGACGAGGACGTCGACCCCGACCGGATCGACGATGACGTGCTGGCGCTGATGTACGTCAGCTGCCACCCGGTGCTCTCCCCCGAGACCCGGGTGGCGCTGACCCTGCGCGTGGTCGGTGGCCTCTCCACCGCGGAGATCGCCCGCGCGTTCCTGGTACCCGTACCGACCGTGCAGGCCCGGATCACCCGGGGCAAGAAGACGATCGCGGCGGCCGGGGTGCCGTTCGAGCTGCCACCCGCCAGCGAGCGCCGGGAGCGGCTGGGCGGCGTGCTCAGCGTCATCTACGTGATCTTCACCGAGGGGTCGACGGCCACGTCGGGCGACCGGCTGCTGCGCCCCGAGGTCGCGTACGAGGCGATCCGGCTGGCCCGTACGCTGGCGGCGCTGCAATCGGACGAGCCGGAAGTGCACGGCCTGCTCGCGTTGTGCGAGCTGACGTCCGCCCGCTTCCCGGCGCGGACCGGGCCGGAAGGCTCACCGATCCTGCTCGAGGACCAGGACCGGCGGCGGTGGGACGTCTCGGCGATCCGCCGTGGGCTGGCCGCGTTGGCCGAGGCGTCGACGCGCGGCCTCGGCCCCTACGGCCTGCAGGCGGCGATCGCCGCCTGCCACGCGTCGGCGCCCTCGGTCGAGGCGACCGACTGGGACCGGATCGTGGTGCTGTACGAGGCGCTCGGCCGGGTGGCACCCTCACCGGTGGTCGACCTGAACCGGGCCGTCGCCGTGGCCATGGCCTCGGGGCCGGCGCACGCCCTGGCCATCGTGGACGAGCTGATCGCCTCGAACCGGCTCCCCGGTTCGCACCTGGTCCCGACTGTACGCGGTGAACTGCTGGCCCGGCTCGGACGGCGACCGGAAGCGCGTGCCGAGCTGGAACTGGCCGCCCGGCTCTGCACCAACCAGCGCGAGCGTTCGGTGCTGCTGGGCAAGGCAGCCGCCCTGGGCTGACCGCTCCCGCTCAGTGCGAGCAGCCGGCGGGACACCAATCGGCCTCCGGACGGACTACCGTCGAGAGAGGAGTTCGGAAGGGAGGGACCATGGTTCCCGTCTCACCACACCACACCCGTCGCCACCTCGGCCCGCGCGCCGCGCTCGGGATGGCGCTCCTTGCCACCGGCCTCGCCGTCCCCGCCGCCCCGGCAGCGGCGGCCGGCGTCCCCACCACGCAGGTCGCACAAGTCGCCCGGCTGAGCACGGCGCAACCCGTCCTGCGCCAGGGCTCCCAGGGCTCGGCGGTGGCCGGCCTGCAACGGCGGCTCGCCGCGCTGCACTACGACGTCGGCTCCGCCGACGGGATCTTCGGGCCGTCCACGTTCCACGCGGTCGTCGCCTTCCAGAAGGTGAACGGTCTGACCCGCGACGGGATCGTCGGCCCGCGCACCTGGGCCGCCCTCGACCGGCCGGTGGTCCCGAAACCGAAGTACACCCACACCGGCTACTCGCTGGAGGCGAACCTCACCACGCAGGTGCTGTACCTGGCGCGGGGCGGGTCGGTGGTCCGCGTCCTGGACGCCTCCAGCGGCAAGGCCAGCACCCCCACACCCACCGGCAACTACACCATCCTGCGGCGGATCGACGGCTGGCGGCAGAGCGACCTGGGTCTGCTGTGGCGACCGAACTACTTCTACCGGGGATACGCGGTGCACGGCGCGACGTCCGTGCCCAACTACCCGGCCAGCCACGGCTGCGTACGGGTGCCCATCCCGGCGATGGACCGCCTCTGGTCGATCATCGGGGTCGGCGTACCGGTGCACGTCTACCGCTGAGGCTCGGTAGCATCGGCCGGATGTCGATGCGGCCCGGGCTGGTGCGGCTGCTCATGCCGGTGGCGGCGGCGACGTTCCTGGCCGTCGCCCTGGCCATCCGCGCCGTGGACGACGGGGCGCTGCGCCAGTACTCCGGTACCGCCCTGTACGCGTCGATGGTCTGGGCGGGAGTGCGGTTCCTGTGGCCGCGCCTGGCCCCGGTGCCGGCCGGGCTGATCGCGGTGGTCTTCTGCTGGGCGGTCGAGTGCGCGCAGCTGACCGGGGTGCCGGCGGCCCTGTCGGCGCGCAGCCTGCTCGCCCGGTTGGCGCTGGGCGTGCAGTTCGACCCCACGGATCTGCTCTGGTATCCGGTCGGCGTGCTGCCGTTGGTCGTGGCGCATCACCTGCTGCGCACCCGGCGGCCGGTGGCCGGACCGTAGCAGGACCAATGGGGGACGCACCGGTCCGTACCATCCGGTGGTGATCGTCGTGAGAAGCCCGCATCCACGCTGCACGGTCGTCGCGGCCCTGCTCGTGCTGGCCAGCGGATTCCTGCCCTGGTTCCGGTCCGGCTGGGCCGCGTGGACCGACGGTGTCGACAGCTACCAGACGAACACGGCATCGGCGTGGGCGGCGTCCACCTGGTGGTCCATGGGCCTCGGCGTCAACGTGGTCGCTGCCGTGGTGTCCCTCCTGCTGGCGAGGAGGCAGGGCCGGCCGATCCGGTTCCTCCGGTGGGCTCTTGCGGCGGCGTCGCTCGCAGGCCTCGTGGTGACGGTCGGTGCCTGGCTGGACATTCCGGAGCGCGGTCTGCTGCTGGGTGGGGCGTGGACGACCACCGACACCCACGGCCAGGTCGGTGACATCAACCGCGACCGGCTCGAGATCCTGCACCTCGACGGCCTGGACTACGACGTCGGCTGGGGTCTGTACGTGGGGATCGCCGCCATGTCCATCCTCTGCGGGCTGCTCATCCTTGATGCGCTCGGCAGCGCCCGGCTGCCGGACGTGACCGGCCGGGGGCAGTGAGGCAGGGGAAGCCGGCGGACGGGTCCACGGTCACGTCGCCGGTTTCTCCCGGCCCGGCTGATCGGGGGCGAGCCAGGCGAGCACCTCGGCGGTGTGCTCGCCGAGCCGGGGCGGTGGCCGGTCGTAGGTGACCGGTGCCGCGGAGAGGGTGATCGGGTTGGCGACCTGGCGGGCCGGGTGCGACCGGTCCGGCCCGGTCACGTCGACGACCGGGTCCAGCCCCAGGTCGGCGGCGAGCCGGAACGCGCCGGCGAGGTCGTTGACCGGCCCGCAGGGCACGCCGACCCGACCGAGTGCCGCGGCCAGGTCGTCGGCGGTACGCAGCGCCGTCCGCTCGGCCAGCGCGGCGATGAGCGGGGCGCGGTGGCGTACCCGGTCGGGGTTGGTGGCGTAGCGCGGATCCGCGGCGACGTCGGACAGGTCGAGCACCTGGCACAGCGCACGGAACTGGGCGTCGGTGCCGACCGCGACCGCGAGGGGACGGTCGGCGGTGGGCAGCAGCTCGTACGGGACGATGCTGGGGTGCGCGTTGCCGAGGATGCCCGGCACCGCGCCGGCGGCGACGTAGCCGGAGGCCTGGTTGACCAGGGCGGACAGCAGTGACGAGAGCAGGTTGACCTCGACGTGCTGGCCGGTGCCGGTGCTGTCGCGATGGCGCAGCGCGGCCAGGATGCCGACCGTGGCGTGCAGCCCGGTGATCACGTCCACCAGGGCCACGCCCGCCTTGACCGGTTCGCCCGGCCGTGCTCCGGTGACGCTCATCAGCCCACCGACGGCCTGGACCAGCAGGTCGTATCCGGGTAGCGCGGCGCCGGGCCCGGAGCCGAAACCGGTGATCGAGCAGTAGACGGCGCGTGGGTTCGCGGCGGCGACGTCGGGGTAGCCGAGTCCGTGCCGGTCCATCGTGCCGGGGCGGAAGTTGTGCACGACCACGTCCGCCCGGTGCACCAGCGTGCGGGCGGCGGCGAGGTCGGTGGGGTCGGTCAGGTCCAGCGCCACCGAGCGCTTGTTGCGGTTGACCGCGAGGTAGTAGGTGGCGGTGCCGTCGGCGTCGTACGGCGGGCCCCAGGCGCGGGTGTCGTCACCGGTGCCGGGCCGTTCCACCTTGACGACATCGGCGCCGAGGTCGGCCAGGAGCATGGTGGCGTACGGGCCGGCGAGGACCCGGCTGAAGTCGGCGACGAGCACCCCGTCGAGCGCGGACGTCATCCACGCCACCTCCCCACGACTGCGACCTCGTCGGCGGCGTTGCGCCGCAGTCGCCC
Source organism: Micromonospora sp. R77 (assembly GCF_022747945.1). NCBI lineage: Bacteria > Bacillati > Actinomycetota > Actinomycetes > Micromonosporales > Micromonosporaceae > Micromonospora > Micromonospora sp. R77. The sequence goes on along the minus strand of NZ_JALDST010000001.1, from coordinate 6,303,506 downwards.
ACCCTAGCCGTGTGCCGTTGCCGGATGGCCGGCAATGCGCCGGTGACCTGCCGAAACACCGGCAGTGGACGGCCGGTGGACCGGCGGGTGGCAGGTTCAGCGGTAGGACCTCACACCCCTGGAGGGAGGAACCATGAAGAAGATCGTCGTGCGCAAGCCGGGCACCGTCCGGCTGACCACCGCCGCCACGTTCTACGACAACCCGCTCTGCTGGCCGTTCTGAGCCGGCAGGACCACACACCGGGGCCTGGACCGTCTGCGACACAGCGGTCCGGGCCCCGGCCCCACCGTCGGGGAAGGCCGCCATGACCACCGTTCCGTCCACGCTGCGCCAGCCGCTGCGCGTGCATCCGCTGACCTATCTGCCCGACGGGGACGACGTCGTCGTCGGTCGTACCGACGTCGACTCGTTCGGGGTGTTCCCGCCGGACGGTGCCGAGCTGCTCCGGCGGATCGCCGGCGGGATGCCACCGGCCGAGGCCGCCAACTGGTACGCCGAGACGTACGGCGAGCAGGTCGACCTGGAGGAGTTCCTGGGGGTGCTGTCGGAGCTGGACTTCCTGGTCGGCGACGTCGAGCCGGCCGCCGCTCCCGGGCCGGTGCGCTGGCAGCGGCTGGGGCGCTGGCTCTTCTCCCGGCCCGCCTGGATCCTGTACGCGGTGCTGCTGGCCGGCGCGGTCGCGGTGATGGTGGACCGGCCGCGGCTGATCCCGCACACGGACAACCTCTTCTACACCGACTACGTCACGGCGCTGGCGTTGACCGTCTTTCTCGGCCAGATCCCGCTGATCCTGGTGCACGAGAGCTTCCACGCCCTGGCGGGACGTCGGCTCGGTCTGCGCTCCACCCTCCGGATCAGCCACCGGCTGCACTTCCTCACCTTCGAGACGAGCCTGGACGGTCTGGTGGTGGTGCCGCGCCGGCAGCGTTACCTGCCGATGCTCGCCGGCATGCTGGCCGACCTGCTGCTGGTCTCGGTGCTGACGCTGGCCGCCGCGGTCACCCTGCGCCCGGACGGCGCGCCGACGCGGCTGGGCGGGTTCTGCCTGGCCCTGGCCTTCCTGACCGTGCTCCGCTTCGCCTGGCAGTTCGCCTTCTATCTGCGCACCGACCTGTACGGCGTGGTGACCACGGTGCTCGGCTGCCACGACCTGCAGGGCGCTGCCCGTCGGGTGCTCGGCAACCGGGCGCGCCGCCTGCTCGGGCGTCCCCCGGTCGACGAGTCCGGGCTGCACCCGCGGGACCGGGAGGTGGCCCGCTGGTACTCCTGGCTCCTCCTGATCGGGTACGCGGTCTCGCTCGGCGTGCTGGCGCTGGCGGTCGTACCGACCACGGTCCGCACCGTCGGCATGGCCGGCACCCGACTGTTGCACCAGAGTCATGGCATCTCCGGGATCGCCGACTCGCTGATCTTCCTCACCGTCACCGTCGGTCAGCTCGTGCTGGTCGGCGTGCTGATGCTGCGCAACCGTCGGCAGCGACGCTCCGCCGCCGACGTCCGTCACCTGGCCCAGTGAGAGGAGCGCGCACGATGGCGCAGCACCTGTGGATCACCGGCGACCACGCGCACCAGCGCCTGGCTGCCGCCCGCGCTCTGCCGGCCGTTCCGCTGGCGGAGCCGGTCGACGCACACCGGCGCCGGTTCGGGCCCTACACCGCGGCGAACGCGCTGTTCACGGCGCTCGTGCCGGAGATGCTCGCGACCACGCCGGAGCTGGTGCGCCGGCACGACATCGAGGTGCTGTCGGTCGCCCCGGATCTGCGGTCGCTGGTGCCGGCCTCGCGGGAGACGCTCACCTCCCTGGCGGTGCCGGCCGAGCGGACCCGGTTCTACTCCCGGGTCCGCACGCTGCGGCTCTCGCACGGTCTCGCCGAACTGCTGCGCGAGCACGCCCGCGCCTTGGGCGGTCCGCGCCGCATCCTGGTGCTGGACCGTCTGGACGAGGCCGACCCGACCGACGCGGAGTTCGTCTCGGTCCTGCTGCGCCGGGTCGATCCCGATCTGCTCACCGTGGTCGTCGGCAGCGGTATCGGGCCGCTCGACGACGACCTGGCCGCCGACCTGGGCCGGTACGCGGAGCGGCGCGAGGCGCCGCCGGTCCCCTTCCCCGGTTCGCCGCCGGCCGACCCGGCCCGGGCGTACGTGGACTCCGACTGCTGCGCCGACGACCCGGCCCTGTTGGCCGCCTACGCCGACCTGGACCCCGCCGCCCGGTGCCGGCTGCACGCCGAGCGGGCCGAGCAGCTGCTCGCCACCGGGCTGCAGTCGCCGAAGCTGGGCGCGGTGCCCTACCACCTGGAACGGGCCGGTGACCCGGCCGAGACCGGCGCCAGGGCACTGCTGGAGGCGCTGAACTACTGCGTGGACATGGGCTTCTACCACGCCACCCTGGACCTCGGCCGGCGTGGCCGGGCGGTCGTCGACCGGGCCGCCCGGGAGGGCGCGTGGTGGGCGTTCACCACCAAGATGACCACCTCGCTGTCGGCGCTGGGCCGGCCCGAGGAGGCCGAGGGGTTGTACGACGAGGCCCGGTCGCTGAGCGTCAATCCGATCATCCACCGCCAGGCCGCGTACGCCACTGCGATGATCTACACCCGGCACCGGGACCCGGATCACCGCGACCACCTGCGCGCCCGGGCCTGGATCAACCAGGCGATCGCGATCGCGAGCCTGCAGCCGGAGGGTACCGACCGCAGCTTCTCGACGGTCTTCCAGCAGAACGGGCTGGCCCTCATCGAGATGCACCTGGGCAACCTGCCGGGCGCGCTGGACCTGGTCGCCGCGGGCCTGGATCGTCTGGACAAGGAGTTGGGCGCCGACGAGCACCGGCTGCACCGCTCGGTGCTGCTGCACAACCGGGCCCAGGTGCTGGCCGCACTGGGCCGGCTCGAGGAGGCGTTGGTCGACTTCACCGCGGTGATCGCGGATGACCCCAACCATCCCGAGTACCACTTCGACCGGGCGAACCTGCTGCACCGGCTGGGCCGCGACGACGAGGCGCTGGCCGGCTACGCCGAAGCGATCCGGTTGAGCCCGCCGTTCCCGGAGGCGCACTACAACCGGGCCGACGTGTTGACCGGCCTCGGTGACCTCGACGCCGCGCTGGCCGACCTGTGCTACGTGCTGGAGCTCGAACCGACCAATGTGGACGCGCTGGTCAACCGGGCCAGCCTGTACGCCGTGCTGGACGACGCCGCCGCGCTGCGCGCCGATCTGGACGCCGGTCTGGCCCTCGACGGCGCCAATCCGCACCTGCTCTGCCTGCGCGGCCAGCTCCAGGCCGAGGAGGGCAGGGCCGCCGAGGCGGCGCAGTCGTACCGGCAGGCGTTGGCGGTGGACCAGGCGGCGACCGCTGCCTGGTCCGGTCTGGCGGCGCTGGCCTTCGACGCGGGTGACCCGCTGGCCGCGGTCGGCCACCTGGACCGGGCGTTGGCCGTCGGCGACGACGCGGCGCTGCGCTACAACCGGGCCACCGCGTACCGGGCGCTCGGCCGGCACGACGACGCCCTGGTCGATCTGACCCGGGCGGCCGAGCTGGACCCGGCTGACGAGGAGATCCGCCGGGAGCAGGCCGAATGCGCCCGGGCGCTGAGCGTGGTCGCCGGTCGGTGAGGCCCGCCGTTCATCCGACGAGGGCCCGACCGTACGCGTCGCGCAGCAGCGCTCCGGGGGTCAGTCCCAGCTGCCGGTCGAGCAGCCGGCACACCCGCTGGTACGCGGTGATCGCCTCTGAGCGCCGGCCGGCCAGGACGAGCGCCCGGATCAGCATCGCCCACCACTGCTCGACCAGCGGCTGGTCGGCGACGAGGCGGCGGAGCAGCGTGATGGCGTTGTCCGGCCGGCCGGCCGCGAGGTCCGCCTCGACCAGGAGGGCGTGGGTGCCGCGCACCAGCTCGTGCAGGTGCGCCTTGTCCATCGCCGCCATCTCCTCCGCCCTGTCGTCGACCGGCTCGGCCGGTGCCAGTGACAGCGCGGTGGCGAGCAGCCGGCGGGCGTCCGCCGATTCCCCGGCGGCCAGCGCCTGCCGGCCCTGGTCGGCCAGCTCCTGGAAGACGTGCAGGTCCAGTGCACCGGGCTCGACGAGCAGCCGGTAGCCGCCGGGCCGGCTCTCCAGCCGGTCACTGCCGTGTCCGGCATCGACCAGCAGGGACCGCAGCCGCCACACGTAGGTCTTGAGGTTGCCCGGTGCCGAGCGGGGTGGTTGCCCGGCCCAGACCATCTCGATCAGCCGGCTGACGCTGACCCACTCGTTGCCGCGCATCAGCAGGCTGGCCAGCAAGGTGCGCTGCTTGGCTGTCGGCGCTTCCCGCCAGGTGCCGTCGGCGGCTCGTACCGCCACCGCGTCCAGCACCCGGTAGCGCACCGCCTGACCCAGCTCGTCAACTACTCCTACGTATTGACGCATGCCGTTACGTTATCGGCCGGGCGGGCCGGTGGAACTTCTTCTTTTGTGCGGCATCGCCGAGGCTTCACACCGTCAGTGGTCGGGGCTGCCGGCGGCGGCCATGATGCGCAGCGCGTTGGGGTCCAGCCCGATCCGGATCGGGGTCTCGCCGTACGGCTCGCCGTCGACCTCGACCCGGGCCGGCCGGTCGGTCTCCACCCATAGTTGCCGCACGGCGAGGAACGGTTCGTCGCGGAGCGTACGGCGGCGGCCGCTCGCCGCGTTGCGGGCCGTCTCGCGCAGCAGGCCGCGGCGGGTCGGGCCGCCCACCGGGTACGCCACCAGCAGCCGGTCGTCGGCATTCGCGTCGGCGGTGATCGGCCGGCCGGCGTGGAAGCCGCCGTTGGCGACGTACACCTGGTGGGTGACGAACGTGTGCTGCCGCCCCTCGGCGCGGACGGTGACCCGCAGCGGCCGGTGCCGGCGCAGCAGCCCCACGGCGGTGAGCGGGTACGCGAGCCGCCCGGTGATCCGTTTGAGCCGCGGCGGCGCGGCGAGCATCACGTCGGCGGAGAGCCCGATGCCGACGTGGTTGGTGAACCGGGTGTCGCCGACCAGGCCGAGGTCGACGTCGATCACCTTGCCGTCGGTGAGCACCGCGACGGCGGCGTCCAAGTCGAGCGGGATGCCGACGGTCCGGGCGAAGTTGTTGGTGGTGCCCAGCGGCAGCAGGCCGAGCGCGACGTCCCGGTGGGCGAGCAGCCGAGCGGCGGTGCCGATGGTGCCGTCGCCGCCGCCCGCGACCAGCAGGTCCGGCCCGAGGTCGGTGGCGTCGGCGAGGCGCTGTTCCAGCTCACCGGGCCGGTCGACCGGATAGCTGCCGAGCAGGGTGAAACCGGCCGCGACCAGCCGGGACCGGGCGTCGTCGTAGAGCCGGCGGCCCCGGCGGGAGTGCGCGTTCACGACGAGCGCGGCCCGACGGTCCCGCCGGATGGCCGCGCCCAATTCCTGCTTCGTCCGCATGAGGCCCGACCCTATCGCCGCGCCCCCGGGAGCCCCGGGTGTGACCGGCGCATCGGTTTAGGTTGATCAACTGCCGGGTACCAGTGCGGATCGGAAACGGACACGACCGCACGGACGCGGCGGGGAAGGGAGGTCAGTCGGTGATGAACTCCTGCCCCAGGCCGACCAGTTCGAGCACGGCGGCGGTGATCCGGGACGGTCTGCGCAGCACCAGCAGGCAGCCGCGCTCGCTCACCCGCTGGCGTGCCGTCAGCAACGCCGTGATCCCGGCCGCGCCGAAGAAGTCCACCGCGCTGAGGTCGAGGACCAGCACCGGCGGTGGCTGGCCCGCCAGCACACTGTCCACCAGGTCGACGAGCAGGCCGACGGTGTCCATGTCCAGCGGACCCTGGACGGCCACGACCGCCGCCTCGCCCTCGTGGGCGAGCGCGAGGGCCAGGAGTGACGGTCTGTCGTCTTGTTGCACCGCCCCGGGCGGTGCCTGATGCACGGACATGAACGGCTCCTCGGCGAGGACGTCGGGACCGGGTCGGCGCTCGGCCCACCGTCGGTGGGCGGCACTGGTCCTGGGCTCATGTCCGAACCCACCCTGACCCTAGCCGGGTACCGCCCGGATCGCACCTCCCTTCTCGCCGGTGTACGCGTGTCGGCGATGGATTCCGCCGGCCTGCCCGGAACGAGCCAGGCCGGTGCGTCCTCTTCGACGAAACGGACACTCCCTTTCCAGGAGGTAGCAGTGGTGTCCCATGCTGCCCAGACGCACCTCGCCTCGGCGTACGGCAGGTTGTTGGCCCTGCTCGCCGACTCGCCGCAGGTCGACGTGTTCCTCGACCAGGTCGTCCGGGTCGCGACGGAGGTCGCCGCCTCCGCCGACGCCTGCGGGCTGACCATGCGCCGCGACGGCGGCGCGTTCACCGTCGCCAGCAGCGGCGAGCTGGCCGCGCGGGGCGACGAGATCCAGTACGGGGCCGACGAGGGACCCTGCCTCGAGGCGCTACGCCGAGGACACGTCGTCGAGGTCGACGACCTGGGCCGGGACGCGCGCTGGCCCCGGTACCGGCAGCACGCCCTGCGGCTCGGCATCGTCAGCTCGCTGTCGCTGCCGATGACGATCGACGGGGAGACGGTCGGCGCACTGAACCTGTATGCCACCCGCTCCGCCGCCTTCACCGACCGGACGCGCCGGCAGGCCACGGCGTTCGCCGACCAGGCGGCGGCGGCGCTGGGCGTCCTCCTCCGCCAGGCCGACCAGGCGCTCGTGCACCAGCAACTCACCGACGCGATGGCCTCCCGCAGCATCATCGACCAGGCACTCGGGGTGCTGATGGGTCAGCAGCGGTGCACCGCCGCGGAGGCGTTCGCCCTGCTGCGGCAGGCGTCGCAGCACCGCAACCGCAAACTGCGCGACGTCGCGGCGGAGATCATCACGCAGGTCACCGGCGAGTCCCCGCAGCCGGCTCCGGGCTTCGTCATCCCCCGCCAGCAGCACTGAGCCCTATCGTGCGGCCCCGCACGCGGCCAGCCGGGCGTCGACGACGAGCGCGTCGAGTTCGGCGATCGCGGACGGCTGCTCGGGCAGTCGGGTGTCCTGCTGCGCCTCGTCGAGCCGTTCGGCCAGGCGCCGCAGGTCCCGGTCGAGGACGTCGCGGGAAACCAGGTCGCCGAGGTCGCCGTGTTCGGCCGTGCGCTTGGCCGCGATCAACTCGGGCAGATAGGTCGGCGTCCGTTCCGCCGCCAGCAGAGTCGGCAGGTGCGCCTGCACCCGCCCGGTACGCAGCAGGTGGATGCCGGTCAGCAGGGCCCGGAAGGTGTACAGCAGCGGCTTGAGCTGTCCGGTGCCGTCGAACAGTCGTCGCTGGGTGGCGGCGAAGCCCCGGTAGTGGTGGCCGTGGTGCCGGGTGAGCACCCGCGGCGCCAGGTCGACCAGCGCCGCGTACGTCGGCGTGCGGTGCACCACCAGCGGGGACAGGAGCTGTTCCAGCACATAGCCGTTGCGGCGCAGCATCAGCCGGACGAACTTGCGCAGGTCGTGCGTGACGAGATCCATCTCCACGTCGTCCCGGTCCGCCATCACCGTACGGGTCTCCGCCGGCTCGCCGAGCCCGATCAGCTGCGCCACCGGCAGCAGGTGCACGCCGCGCAGGTCCACGTCGGAGTCGACGGAGGGGAAGCCGTAGAGGTGGGCGCCGGAGACGGTGGCGAACACCAGCGGGTACGGCTGCTCGGCGACCACGGCCGCGAGGTCGAGACCGGCCGGCAGGCCGGCCGCGTCGAGCGGGTTCATGCCATCTCCTCCACCGACCGGCGTCGTACCGAGATCAACCACTGGTCCACCCGTTCCTCGTCGGGATGCTCCGGCAGCGGGCTGGCGTCCAGGTCCCGCACCAGCGCGGCGACCAGCCGGTCCCGCCAGGCGGCGACCTCCGCCCACGGCAGCCGGCCGGCCTTCACCGCGAGCAGGCGGTCCCGGTCCGCGCCGACGTCCAGCACCAACTCCCCCGTCCGCACCAGGTGGCCGCCCGCGGCCAGCAGCCGCAGCAGGTGTACGACGTGCCGCCAGGTCGGCGTACCGGAGCGGGCGATGCCCCGCTCGGCCTTGGCGAACTGCGCGGCCGCATAGCCGAGGTAGGTGTCGGCCACCCGCCGGGACAGGAACGCCGGGGCGAGCGCGCGCAGCTCGGCGCCGACGGGTGTGCAGGTCTCCACCAGCGGGGAGTGCAGCACCTCCAGCACGTTCGGGTTCGCCGCCAGGCCGAGGACGCAGACCCGCTCCACCTCCCACCGCAGCTGCTCCGGCAGCGGGCCCTCGTGGTGCTTCGCCGGTTTGGTCAAGCCCCAGAAGGCGGCGGCGGGCAGCGCGTACACCCCGCGCCGGTCGGTGTCGGAGCCGGGACCGGCCAGGCCGAACGCGTGGGAACCCACGACGACCTGGAGGATCGTCCGGTCGTCGACCAGACGGTCCAGCGCCTTGTCGGGTTCGCGGTAGGTCACCGCCGCACCCTACTCAACCGGGCGCCGGCGGCGCAGGTGTGATTCGGGCGCGGAGCAGGCACGACCCGATGCGTGGCAGTTGGTCGTCGTCGGGCCGGTCGCCGCGGGGCGACCGGCCCGCGGCCTACTACCCGTCCCGGCCGCTGCTGAACGCGGCGTCGAACGCGGCTGACGGCGCGTCGAACGCCAGCCGGCGGACGAACTCCAGCGCCTCCGGCGCGCCGACCAGCCGGTCCATTCCGGCGTCCTCCCATTCGATGGAGATCGGCCCGGCGTAGCCGATCGCGTTCAGGGCGCGGAAGCAGTCCTCCCACGGCACGTCGCCGTGCCCGGTGGAGACGAAGTCCCAGCCCCGACGCAGGTCCGCCCAGGGCAGGTGGGACGAGAGCCGGCCGCGCCGCCCGTCGCCGGTGCGTACCTTCGCGTCCTTGCAGTCGACGTGGTAGATCCGGTCGGCGAAGTCGAAGATGAAGTTCACCGGGTCCAGGTCCTGCCAGACGAAGTGCGACGGATCCCAGTTCAGCCCGAACGCCGGCCGGTGCCCGATCGCCTCCAGGGTCCGCTTCGTGGTCCAGTAGTCGTACGCGATTTCGCTGGGGTGGACCTCGTGGGCGAACCGCACCCCTTCCGAGTCGAAGACGTCGAGGATCGGGTTCCACCGGTCGGCGAAGTCGGCGTAGCCGCGCTCGATCATCGCCGGTGGCACGGGCGGGAACATCGCCAGGGTGTGCCAGATCGACGAGCCGGTGAAGCCGACCACCGTCTCCACCCCGAGCTTCGCCGCCGCCCGCGCGGTGTCCTTCATCTCTGCCGCGGCGCGGCGGCGGACACCCTCCGGTTCACCGTCGCCCCAGATCCGTCCCGGCAGGATGTCCCGGTGCCGCTCGTCGATCGGGTGGTCGCAGACGGCCTGACCGACGAGGTGGTTGGAGATGGCGTAGACCTTCAGGTCGTGCTTGGCCAGGGTCTCCCGCTTCCGGTCGACGTACGAGTCGTCGGCCAGCGCCTTGTCGACCTCGAAGTGGTCGCCCCAGCAGGCGATCTCCAGCCCGTCGTAGCCCCACCCGGCGGCCAGCCGGCAGACCTCGTCGAACGGAAGGTCGGCCCACTGTCCGGTGAAGAGCGTGATCGGTCGCGCCATGGTCTGTCTCCCCTGTCGTGATGGGGATTCCTGATCGGACCGGGGCGAGGGGCCGGCGCGGCGGGCAGCGCGGAGCACCGGTGGGTGCACGGAGGCACCTGGGCCGGACGGGTTTGCGCCTCCCGTCGGGTCACCGGTCACCGCACGGGTCGCCGTCCCCCACTGTAGGGCGGTCCGGGCCGGCGCGGAAGTCTCCGCACCGGTCCCGGCCTCAACGGCGCGCCACGTCCCCGGTCAGGGCAGGGTCCACTTCTGGTTGGCGGCGGCGGTGCAGGTCCACAGCTGCACCGGAGTGCTGTCGGCGGAGTTGTTGCCGGCCACATCCAGGCACTTGCCGGACTGCGGGTTACGGACGGTGCCGTCCGCCTGCGCGGACCAGCTCTGCGCTCCGGTGCCGTTGCAGGTCCACAGCTGGATCTTCGTCCCGTCGACCGAGCCGCCCCCGGAGACGTCCAGGCACTTGCCCAACGCCTTCACCGTGGAGTTCGGGGTGACCGTCCAGGTCTGCGCACCGCTGCCGTTGCAGGTGTAGAGCTGCACCTGGGTGCCATCGGCGGTGGCCGCGTTACGGACGTCGAGGCACTTGCCCGCCAGCCCCTTGATCGGACCGGTACCCGTCGGGGTGGTGCCGCGGACGAGGGTGAAGTCGTCGATGTCGAAGAGCCCGGTGCCGGTGCCGGTGTAGGTGAGGTAGAGGTCCTGGGTGCCGGCGGGCACCCCGGCGAGGCTGGTGCCGACGTCGGCGTAGGTGGTCCAGCTGCCGGTGTTGGGCACCGCGACCGAGCCGAGGATCGTGCCGGTGGTGGAGCCGGTGCGTACCTGGACGGTACCGCCGGGGCCGCCGGAGACCACCCGGGCCTTGACCGAGGTCACCCCGGTCAGGTCCAGCCCCCGGTACGCCGACCAGTCACCCGGGTCGATGTAGCCGAGGGTCTGTCCGCCGTTGGCGCCGGCCTTGGTGAACGGGGTGACCCCGCTGGCGGAGCTGTACGCCTCGGCCTGCACGGTGGTGTCGCCGGTGGGCGTACCTCCGAGTTCCCTGATCCGGATGTTGCGGAACGACGCGTCGTCGCCCGTACCGTGGTTCTGGATGCCGATGTGCCCGGCGAGCGAGCGGGCCGGGTCGGTGTTGGTGAAGTCGTTGATCTTCCGGCCGTTGAGGAAGACCTGGAGCCGCTCCCCCTCGACCAGCAGCTCGTAGGTGTTCCACTCCCCCGGCGGGTTCAGCGCCGCGTCCCGGGCGGCCAGGTCGGCGGACTTGAACCCGTAGACCGCGCCGGTGGTGCGGTCGGGAGTGTCGGTGGCGTCGATCTGCACCTCGTAGCCGTTGTTGACCGCTGAGTTCGGGTCGGTCGACGGCGGGAAGCCGATGAACACGCCGGAGTTGTCGTCACCCGCGAGCTTCCAGTCCAGCTTGAGCGAGTAGCTGGTGAACTGCTGCGCGCTGTACCAGAACAGGCCCATCCCGCCGAAGGAGCTCAGCGTGGCGTCGGCGTTGGTGAAGCCGCCCGGCCCGGCCTGCGACCAGCCGGTGGTGGAGCCGTTGTAGAGGGCGCGGTACCCGGTCTCCGGGCGGCAGTCGGCCTTCGTGCGGCCGGCCGCGTACCGGATGCCGCCGAGCAGGTGGGCGCGGAACGCCGGGTCGGCGTAGGACGCCTGGGTGTGGCCGCCGCCGGTGTAGAAGGACCGGCCGCCGCTGACCGTCTTGCACCAGGCGTGCGGGTGGTCGCCGCTCATCGACCCGCCGGTGTACGAAGACTCGTCCAGGCTGGCCAGCACGTGCGCGGTGGCGCGGGCGTTGGTGCGGTAGTTGTACCACTCGTCGGTGCGGGTCCAGGTCTGCGGCAGGTGCGCGGTGGCCGCGTGCGCCCGGTCCTCGACCTTGACGTTCGCCTGCTGGATGGCGGGGTGCGAGGCGAACCAGGCGCCGACCAGGTTGCCGTAGAACGGCCAGTCGTACTCGGTGTCGGCGGCGGAGTGCACGCCCACGAAGCCGCCGCCGCCGGTGACGTAGGACTCGAAGGCGGTCTGCTGGGTCGGGTCGAGCACGTCGCCGGTGGTGTTGAGGAAGACCACCGCCTCGTAGCGGGCGAGGTTCGCGGTGGTGAACGCGGTGGCGTCCTCGGTGGCGGTGACGGTGAAGTTGTTGGCCGCGCCCAGGTCGCGGATGGTCTGGGTGCCGACCGCGATGGAGTCGTGCCGGAAGCCGGCGGTCTTGGAGAAGACCAGCACGTCGTACGGGGCGTCGGCGGCGGCCGCCGGGCTGGCGGGGACGGTGCAGGCGACGGCGGCGAGGACGGCGGTGGCCGCGCCGAGGGCGGGTCGCAGGAGTCTGCGCATGGTGGGGGTTCCCCTCTCGGGTGTGCGGGGGCCCGGCCGGCGGGCCCCCGCACGGTCACTCGGTTACGGCAGGATCCACTTCTGGTTGGCGGCACCGGTGCAGGTCCACAGGTGGACCGGGGTGCTGTCGGCGGAGTTGTTGCCGGCAACGTCCAGGCACTTGCCGGACGCGGGGTTGCGCAGCGTGCCGTCGGCCTGGGCGGACCAGTTCTGCGCGCCGGTGCCGTTGCAGGTCCACAGCTGGATCTTCGTCCCGTCGGCGGTGGCGGCGCCGGAGACGTCCAGACACTTGCCCAACGCCTTCACCGTGGAGTTCGGGGTGACCGTCCAGGTCTGCGCGCCGGTGCCGTTGCAGGTGTAGAGCTGCACCTGGGTGCCGTCGGCGGTGGCCGCGTTCCGCACGTCCAGGCACTTGCCGGCCAGCCCCTTCACCGGGCCGGTGCGCACGCTCGCGCCGGTGGTGAAGGTGAACGAGTCGACGTCGAACAGCGCCCCGGCGCCGCCGGCGAAGGTCAGGTAGAGGGTGGTGGTGCCGGCCGGCGCCCCGGAGATCGCGCCGGTGACCGTGGTGAAGGAGTCCCAGGCCCCGGTGACCGGCACCGTGGCGGAGCCGAGCACCGTGCCGGTGGCCGAGCCGGCCCGCACCTGGATGGTGCCGCCGGCCCCGGCCGAGGAGACCCGGGCGCTGAACGAGGTGACGTTGCCCAACTGGTACGGGGTGAACGCGATCCAGTCCCCGTTGCTGATGTCACCGACGGTCTTGCCGCCCTCGGCGGGCGCCTTGTCGAAGGTGTTGACGCCGGACGAGGTCTTGAAGTGCTCGGCCTGCCGGTGCCGCGGTTGCAGGGTCTGCTGGGTGTGCGTGGTCAGGCCGCCGGAGTCGGTGTACTCGGCGTCGAAGATGGCGAAGATGTTCGCCGCGTCGTCGTGCTCCCCGTCGACCGGGATGGCGATCGAGCCGGCGCAGCCGTTCACCGAGGTGATCTGGTGGCCGTGCTGGTCGTGCCCGAGCACGTAGGTCATCTTGACCTTTGCGCAGTCGATCGTGCCGTCCTCCGGGTCGGTGACGGTGATCGAGAAGGGCACCGTGTCGCCGTACGAGAAGAGCTGGCCGTTGCCGGGGGTGTTCACGGTGACCGTCGGGGCGGTGTTGCCCACGGTGACCACCACGCTGGCATTGCCGGTGGCGCCCTGCGGGTCGCGGACCGTGAGGGTGGCGGTGTAGCTGCCGTTCGCGGTGTAGGTGTGCGCCGGGTTCGCGGCCGTCGAGCTGGTGCCGTCGCCGAACGCCCACGAGTAGCTCAGCGCGCCGCCCTCCGGGTCCGCCGACCCGGCCGACGAGAAGTTCACGGCCAGCGGGGCGGTGCCGGAGGTGCGGTCTGCTGCCGCCCGGGCGATCGGGGCCCGGTTGCCGGAGCCGATGTAGTCGAAGCGGTACAGCGCCGAGTTGGCGTCGCCGTTGAAGTACCCGGTGCCGTAGTCGAGCACGTAGTACGACCCGTCCGGCCCGAACGCCGAGTCCATCACCTGCTTGCCGGTCCACGGGAACGCGTCGATGGTGCCCGGTGAGCCGTCGGCGTTGACGTGGATCGGCTTGATCCAGCCGCGGCCGAACTCCGTGGCGAAGAACTGTCCGTCGAAGGACTGCGGGAACTTGGTGGTGGAGGTGGACGCGGCGTCGTAGCGGTAGACCGGGCCGCCCATCGGGGACTCGGAGCCGCCGCCGAATTCGGGTGGGCTGCCGGCGTCGCCACCGTACCGGATCCAGGCCGGCTCGGCCGGTGGCAGGGTGGTCTGGCCGGTGTTGCGGAACGAGTTGTTGGTGGGGCCGCCGGTGCAGTTGAACTTGGCGCCGGCGGTGCCGGCGGCGAAGTCCCACTCGGCGTACGTCTCGGCGGTGGTGTTGGTGCCGGTGCAGTACGGCCAGCCGTAGTTGCCGGGCCCCGTGACGCGGTCGAACTCGACCTGTCCGGAGGGTCCGCGGGTGGAGCTGCTGCCGGCGTCCGGTCCGTAGTCGCCGACGTAGACGATGCCGGTGGCCTTGTCGACGCTCATCCGGAACGGGTTGCGGAAGCCCATCGCGTAGATCTCGGGGCGGGTCTTCGCGGTGCCGACCGGGAAGAGGTTGCCGCTGGGGATCGCGTACGACCCGTCGGCGTTCACCTTGATCCGGAGGATCTTGCCGCGCAGGTCGTTCGTGTTGCCGGCGCTGCGCTGCGCGTCGTAGGCGGGGTTGCGGTTGGTCCGTTCGTCGAGCGGCGCGTAGCCGGCGGAGTCGAACGGGTTGGTGTCGTCACCGGTGGACAGGTAGAGGTTGCCGGCGGCGTCGAAATCGATGTCCCCGCCGACGTGGCAGCAGATGCCCCGGCTGGCGGGCACGTCGAGCACGTCGACCCGGCTGGCCTGGTTGACGGTGAAGTCGGCGTTCAGGGTGAACCGGGAGAGCCGGTTGACGCCCTGCCAGGCGGAGAAGTCGGTGCCGGTGGCCGGGGCGTCGCCGGTCGGGGTGGACAGCGGCGGGGCGTAGTACAGGTAGATGTTGCGGTTGGTGGCGAAGTTGGGGTCCACCCCGACGCCCTGCAGGCCCTCCTCGTCGTGGGTGTAGACGGCGAGGGTGCCGATCACGGTGGTGGTGCCGGCGGCGTCGGTGCGGCGCAGCGTGCCGTTGCGGGCGGTGTGCAGGACGGAGCGGTCCGGCAGCACGGCCAGGGACATGGGCTCGCCGGTCTCGGCGACGCCGCGGGCCAGTTCGACCTGCTGGAAGTCGGCGGCGGTGATGGGGTGGGCGGCGGCCGGGGCGGGACCGCCGAGGGCGGTCGGGCCGGCCGCCAGGCTGACCGTGCCGGCCGCGGCGACCAGGAGCAGGGCCGAGGCGGCGGGGAACCATCGTCGGGGGCGGTGGGTGGGGGTGTCCATGGACATGTTGGCTGTCCCTTCCTGACGAGCGACTGCCAGGGTGGGGCGCGCGCCGTCGCGCCGGTGCCGGATACGGGGGTACGGCTGGCCGCCGGGTGCCGGGCCGGTCGGCTGCGACCAGGGGGCGTGGCGGGGCCACGGGATGGTCACCAGTCGATGGCTACCGCGCCGCCGGTTCACCTCGACGAAACATGTTCGTGATGGCAGGGACATTAAGGGAACTCGATTTCCCTGTCCATACCTTTCGATCGACCGCTTCAAACTTTCGCTGACCCAGCGGAAAGTCGCGCCGGACCGGTCTCGGTGGCGGCGGGTGAGCGTGCCGGCCACCGAGCCGCCGCCCACCCCGCAGACCAGGTCCAGGTACTCCCAGCGGACATGGATGAGTAGCGGTCGGCCGGAGAGATTACGTTCGTCGTGCGGGTCCCCGCCCGTCCGGTGGTCCGGAGCGACCCGGATCCGGTGCCGGCGTCGGCGGCGTCGACACCGGTCCGGCTCCCGACCACGATGGACGGGCGGGGCTGGCAGGCAGGCCCGGTCGGCGTCGCGGCCCTGCCTCCCCCCGCATCCGGCCGGCGGGGCGGCGGCGCGTCCCCCGACCGGAGGTCGAGCCCCGGCGACCACGGGTCGGCCGGGTGGCTGACGGTCCTCCGGCGCGGCCGGGGAATCCCGGTCCGGCCGCACCGGAGGACCTCGTACGCGTACGCCACCGGGCCACGCGAGCCCGGCCGTACACCCTCCCGGGTGCCGACCCCGGCCCGACCGCGGGGCGCAACCGCGGCCGGTCCCTCGCCGGTCGGCGTTCGGGAGGTGGCTGGTTCAGACCGCGAGCGCGGCCAGTGCCGGCTCCACCTCGGTCCACCGGGAGCCGTCCTGGGCCGACCGGGTCACCGCGTCCAGCACCAGCTGGACGTGCAGCGCGTCGGCGAAGGACGGCGTCGGGTCGGCGCCGGCGGCGACCGCCTCCACGAAGTCCCGCATCTGATGGGTGAAGGAGTGCTCGTAGCCGATGATGTGCCCCGGCGGCCACCACGCCGACATGTACGGGTGCTCCCCCTCGGTCACCAGGATCCGGGTGAAGCCCTGCTCGGCCGTCAGGCGCGTGGCATCGTGGAACTCCAGCTCGTTCAGCCGTTCCAGGTCGAACGCCACGCTGCCCAGCGAACCGTTGATCTCCACCCGGAGGGCGTTCTTGCGGCCGGTGGCGAACCGGGTCGCCTCGTACGTGGCGAGCGTCCCCTCCCCCAGCCGGGCGACGAAGACGGCGGCGTCGTCCACCGTCACCGGGCCCGTCGCCGTGCCGTTGCCGTCGGCCTGGGCGGCCAGGCCGCTGGAGCCGGCCGGCAACGGCCGTTCCTTGACGAAGGTCTCGGTGACCGCGCTGACCCCGGTGATCCGCTGCCCGGTGACGAACTGCGTGAGGTCGATGATGTGCGCCCCGATGTCGCCCAGCGCCCCGGAGCCCGCCCTGTCCTTCTGCAAGCGCCAGACCAGCGGGAACTGCGGGTCGACGATCCAGTCCTGCAGGTACACCGCCCGGACGTGGCGGATCGCGCCGAGCCGCCCGTCGGCGACCAGCTGCCGCATCATGGTGACCGCGGGCACCCGGCGGTAGTTGAACCCGCACATCGACCGGACTCCGACAGCCTGGGCGGTGGCCGCGGCGGCGGTCATCGCCCGCGCCTCCTCCACCGTGTTGGCCAGCGGCTTCTCGCAGATCACGTGCTTGCCCGCGGCCAGCGCGGCGAGCGCGATCTCGGCGTGACTGTCCCCCGGTGTGCAGATGTCGACCACGTCGATCTCGTCGGAACCGACCAGGGCACGCCAGTCCGTGGTGGTCGACTCCCAGCCGAGCCGGTCGGCCGCGTCGGCGACCTTTCCGGCGTCCCGACCGCAGATCATCGCCATCCGGGCCCGGGCCGGCAGGTCGTACACCCGGTTCACGGTGCGCCACGCCTGCGAGTGCGCGGCGCCCATGAACGCGTAGCCGACCATGCCGACCCGCAGTTCGCTTCGGTGAGTGGACAAGGTGGGTCTCCCCCCGTGTATCAGAACCCGAGCTTGAGGTAGTTGCTCGCGTTCTCCTTGGTGATCGTCTCCGAGGCGAGCACGATCTCCTTGGGCACCTGGAGTTCCACCAGGTCGGACATGCCCTTGCCCTGGCCGATCAGGCGGGCCAGGGAGACGGCCGAGGAGGCCATTGACGGGCTGTAGGTGACGGTCGCCTTGAGCACGGAGTTGTCGGCCTGAATGTCCTGCATGGCCTTCTTCGAGCCCGCGCCGCCGACCATGAAGAACTCCTTGCGGTTGGCCTGGTTCACCGCGGCCAGGACACCGATGCCCTGGTCGTCGTCGTGGTTCCAGATCGCGTCGATCCTGGGCAGCGCCTGGAACAGGCCGGTCGCGGCCTGCTGGCCGGAGTCGGCGGTGAACTCCGCCGGCCGGCGGTTGGCGACCTTCAGGCCGTTCGCGGCGAGCGTGTCCGCGAAGCCCTTCGAGCGCTCCTGGGTCAGCTCCAGCGAGTCGATGCCGGGGATCTCGCCGATCACCGGGTTGCTGACGCCCTTGGCCTTGAGCTGCTCGATGATGTAGGTGGCCGCAGCCACCCCCATGCCGTAGTTGTCGCCCTTGATCTGCAGCCGGTAGGCCTTCGGGTCGGGGAAGGCCCGGTCCAGGTTGACCACCGGGATGCCGGCCTTCATCGCCTCCAGGCCGAAGGCGTTGAGCTCCTTTCCGTCGTGCGGCAGCAGCACGATCACGTCCGGCTTCTGGGAGACCAGGGTGGACAGCGCCGCGCGCTGGGCCGCCGCGTCCGCGCCGGCCTCGACGGCCTTGAACTCCACGTCGGAGTACGCCTGGGCCTGCGCCTTGGCGTTGTTGGTGATGGCGGCGATCCAGCCGTGGTCGGCGGCCGGTGCGGAGAAGCCGAGGACGACCTTCTTGCCCGGCTCGGCGTTGCCGCCGGCCGCCGCGGCGGCGTTGGTCTGAGCGGCGGTGGGTGTCGCCTCGTTGCTCGTGCAGCCGGCGAGGACCAGGCCGGCGCCGACGGCGGCCCCGCCGAACAGCAACCGGCGGCGGGACAGGTCGCGGAACTGGGTCATGACGACCTCCTGTATTCGCGGTGGTGGGCGGAAAAAGGGTGTGCGGGGTCCGGCCACCGTGCGGTGGCCCGCTTCCCGGTGGGTCGGGGGTGGTGCGTGACGCCGTCCGGCGGCACCGGTTCTCAGGTACGCGGCGCCGACCGGCGCCACCGGGGGTCAGCTGGTGGTGGTCCGGTTGCGGCCGAGGAACTGGGTGAGGCTGCGGAACTGCACCTGCTGGACCAGGACGGCGCCGACGATGATGCCGCCCTTGACCATGTTCTGCGCCTCGGTGGAGAGGCCGTTGATGGCGAAGAGGTTGGTGATGGTGGAGAAGATCAGCACCCCGAGCAGGGAGCCGACGATGGTGCCCCGGCCGCCGCTGAGCAGCGTGCCGCCGATGATGGCCGCGGCGATCGCGTCCAGCTCGTACAGGTTGGCCATGGCGGCCTGCGCCGAGTTGGCCTGGGCGGTGAGCATGATCGCCGCGATGCCGCAGCAGAGGCCGGAGAGCGCGTACAGCAGCAGGGTGTGCCGGCGGACGTTGATGCCGGCGAGCCGGGCCGCCTCCGGATTGCCACCGACGGCGACCGTACGCCGGCCGAAGGTGGTCCGGTTGAGCAGCACCCAGCCGGCGGCGACCACTACGGCCAGAATGTAGACCAGCAGTGGAATGCCCAGCGGCGACGTGCTGGCGATGCCGTTGATGAACTGGTTGCCCGAGACCTGGGTCTGCTTGTCGGAGATCTCGGCCGCCAGGCCGCGGGCGGCCACCATCATCGCCAGCGTGGCGATGAACGGCACCAGCCGCCCGTACGAGATGAGCAGCCCGTTGACCAGGCCGACCGCCAGCCCGACGGTGAGCGCGCTGAAGATCATGCCGCCCGCGCCGTAGCTCTGGGTGGCGACCGTGGTGCACCAGACCCCGGCCAGCGCGACGATCGCGCCGACCGACAGGTCGATGCCGCCACCGATGATCACGAAGGTCATCCCGACGGTGACCACGCCGACCACCGAGGCCAGCTTGAGGATGGTCAGCGTGTTGTTCCAGACCCAGTCCGGGTTCGCGTAGAGGTCCGAACGGGTGGTGGCGCCGATCACCACCAGCACCAGCAGCACCGCGACCAGGCCGAGGTTGCGCTTGGCGCCCTCGCCGCCCTCCCCGTTCCACCAGGACAGCCGTCCGGAGCCGGTCCGCCCGGTGGCCCGCTGCGCCTGCGCCGGGTCGATCGGCGGGGACTGGGCCGGCAGGCCCGCCGCCGGCTGCGGCGTCGCGGTCTCCGTGTCGCTCATGCCGGCGCTCCTTCCATCAGGGACCCCGCCATGACGAGGTCGAGCACGGTGCTCTCGTCCAGTTCGCCGGCGGGCGCCTCGCGCACCATCCGGCCCTCGCGCATGACCAGCACCCGGTCGGCCAGACCGAGCACCTCGGGCACCTCGCTGGAGACCAGCAGCACCCCGACGCCGCGGGCGGCCAGCTCCCGGATCACCCGGTACAGCTCGGCCCGGGCGCCCACATCCACGCCCCGGGTCGGCTCGTCGAGCAGCAGCAGCCTGGTGTCGCCGAGCAGCCACCGCCCGACCACCACCTTCTGCTGGTTGCCGCCGGAGAGGGTGCGCACCGGCCGACGCACGTCGCCGGGGGTCAGCTGGAGGCTGCCGGTGATCCGCTCCGCCTCGGCCCGCTCCTTTCCGGCGTCGGTGAACCCGAGACGGGCGTACCGGCCGAAGGTGGCCAGCGTGACGTTGCGGTGGATCGGCTCGCCGAGCAGCAGCGCCTGGCTCTTGCGCTCCTCGGGGGCCATCCCCATGCCGGCCCGTACCGCCGCGCCGACTCTGCCGGGTCGCACCGCCCGGCCGGCCATCCGGATCGTGCCGGCGTCGGCCCGGCGGGCGCCGAAGATCGTCTCCAGCAGCTCGGAGCGGCCGGAGCCGACCAGCCCGGCGATCCCGACGATCTCGCCGGCCCGGACGCTCAGCGACACGTCGGCGAACTCGCCGGCCCGGCTGAGCCCCTCGACCCGCAGCAGCTCGCCACCGGCGGTGGTGTCGGCGGGCCGATCGGGGAAGACGTACTCGATGGTCCGCCCGGTCATCTGCGCGACCAGGTCGCGGGTCGGGGTGTCGCGCGCCGGCAGGTTCGCCGCGGTGGTCCGGCCGTCCTTGAGTACGGTCACCCGGTCGCCGATCTCGCGGATCTCCTCCAGCCGGTGCGAGATGTAGATGACCGCGATGCCCTGGGCGGTCAGCTCCCGGATGATCCGGAACAGGTTGCCGACCTCGTCGTGAGCCAGCACCGCACTGGGCTCGTCCATGACGATCAGGCGAGCGTCGTGGGACAGCGCCCGGGCCATGCTGACCACCTGCTTGCCGGCTGCGGGCAGGGCACGCACCAGCCGGCCCGGCGGGATCTCCCCGTGGCCCAGCCGGGACAGGATCTCCCGGGTACGGCGGGCCGCCAGCCCGCGTCGGACGAAGCCGAGCCGGCGCGGTTCGTGGCCGAGGAAGGTGTTCTCCGCGACGGAGAGGTCCTCCACCAGATCGAGTTCCTGGTAGATGGTGGCGATACCGGCGCGCATCGCGGCCTGCGGATTGGCGAACGCGGCCGGCTCGCCGCGCCACTCCACCCGGCCGGAGTCCGGCCGGTGCACCCCGGCGAGCACCTTGATCAGGGTGGACTTGCCCGCACCGTTCTGTCCGAGCAGGCAGTGCACCTCACCGGCTCGTACCTGCAACTGGACTCCGTCAAGCGCCCGCACGCCGGGGAAGGTCTTCGCCACGTCGGTGAGGCGCAGCACCACCTCGCCGGCGGGGGCGGTCATCGGGCCACCTCGATTCGAGTCTGCCGGGCTCGCCGACCCGGCTCGCGCCCCGCGCTCATCGGGCCACCTCGGTTCGCGACTGCGGGGCTCGCCGACCCGGCTCACTCCTCGCGCTCACGATGCCTCGCCGAAGGCGGTGTCGCTGGCCAGGACCGCGGCACCGGCCACGCCGGCCCGGGGGCCCAGCTCGGACAGGACGACCGGCAGGTTTCCGGTGGCCAGCGGCAGTGAGCGGCGGTAGACCACACTGCGGATCTCGGCGAGCAGGACGTGGCCCAGCTGGGCCAGCCCGCCGCCGATCACGATCATCGACGGGTTGGTGAAGCTGACCAGCCCGGCCAGCACCTGCCCGACCCGCCGGCCGCCGTCGCGGATCAGCTGGATGCAGGTGACGTCCCCCTCGGCGGCGCCGTCGGCCACGTCCCGGGCGGTGAGCACGCCGCGGGCGGCGAGCCGCTCGGCCAGCGCCGGGGCGGTACCGGCCCGGGCGGCGGCGGTCGCCTCGCGGGCCAGCGCGGCACCGCTGAACACCGCCTCCAGGCAGCCGGCGTTGCCGCAGGAGCAGATCGGACCGTTCGCGTCGACCTGGATGTGGCCGATGTCCCCGGCACAGCCGTCGGTGCCCCGGTAGACCTCGCCG
Organism: Micromonospora sp. R77; assembly: GCF_022747945.1. Classification (NCBI taxonomy): domain Bacteria; kingdom Bacillati; phylum Actinomycetota; class Actinomycetes; order Micromonosporales; family Micromonosporaceae; genus Micromonospora; species Micromonospora sp. R77. Next base: position 6,282,168 of record NZ_JALDST010000001.1, on the reverse strand, counting down.
CTGAGGTGGATCCCGCACCCTATGCCGGTGCCGATCTTGACGAAGAGGAAGTCGTCGACCGAATGGGCCACCCCGCCGTGCCGCTCCCCGAGGGCCATGATGTTCACGTCGTTGTCGACCACCGCCGGGCAGCCGTGCTCCCGGGTGAGCAGCTCGCGCACCGGGAACCTGTCCCAGCCCGGCATGATCGGCGGCGAGACCGGCACGCCGTCCCGGAAGCTCACCGGGCCGGGCACCCCGATCCCCACCGCGTGGAGCGTCTCGTACGCCCCGTCGACCCTGGCCTTGTGCAGCAGGTCGTTGACCCGGTGCAGGATGGCCTTCGGTCCGGAACGGATGTCGGCCGCCTCCGCGTACGCGGCCACGGGCTCCAACCGGCCGTTGACCACTTCGACGTCGATCGAGCTGGCACCGAGGTCGACGGCGGCGAACCGGAGCCGGGGGTCGAGTTCGACCAGGGTGGAGCGTCGTCCGCCCCGGGAGGCCGCGAGCCCCGCCTCGGCGACCAGACCGAGGGCGACCAGCCGGTCGAGCTCGGCCAGGAGCCGCGGGCGGGGCATCTGCAACCGGTCGCCCAGTTCCGCCCGGGACACGGGGCCCTCGTCGCGTAGCAGCCGTAACAGCCGCAGGTGCAGCGGGTCTGCCGTCCGCACGGGGCTCACCTCCGCATCGGGTGTTCACATCGACCATCCGCCGATGTGTTGTGTCCGACACAGTAGGAGCCTTCCGCGCCACGTGTCCATAGCTTCGGTCGATCTGTTGCCAACTTTTGTACCATCAGACAAAAGTTAGGAGTGGATCACGAAATCTGTTCGGTCGGTGGGCGGAGGTACCAGCAGGCATCCGGTTGACCGGCGGGCTCGCAGGACAGTAGTGCCGGCGTGCAGCCGAGCCGACCGCCGCACCTCGCCTGAAGGCCACACCACCGATGACGCCGCTGCGCTCCGACTGGCGTTGACCCCGGGCCCTGCCGCAGCGCACGCCGCGCTGACCGGAGCGACCGCCACGCAACTCAACCCCGCCGCCGTCCCCCTCGAATTACGGTTGCCGCTCTCCGGCGATCGACGGTGCGGAAAATCCGGACGGACCTGTGTGGAATTTCTGCGCCAGCGGCCCCATCCGTCGGATTTTCGTCGCCCTGGCAGAACCCGATACTCGCTACGAAGACCGGCCGGCGTCGACCGGTCGTCAGGCGAAAGGAGTGTGGGTGATGGTGCTAGTGCGGCTTGCGGGCCGAGCGGCCCGTCCGGGACCGCGCGGAGTTCTGGCGGGTCTCCTGATCGGCGCCCTGCTGGCCGCTTCGGCTGTTGTCGGGTCGGCCACCCCGGCAGCGGCCGAAACGACCCAGTGCGCGCCGGAGCAGAACGCCGGTGGCGTAGCCGACCCGATCTACGGGTGGACCAGCTTCACCCTGGCAACGTGGTGTGACAACGTGCGGACGAACACGACCCTGAACACGCAGGCCTCCCGCGTGTACCGGAACACCAGCAGCGCCGAGGTCAAGTACACGGCGTCATTCGAGATGGAACGCAAGATCGAGGTCACGGGTGGCTTCGACGCCGGCATCATCTCGGCCAGCCTCGGCGGTGGAGTCTCCGGCAAGGACACCCAGTCGACGGAGCTGACCCTCAAGCCGGGTGGTGAGGCGACCCTCAACGTGTTCGAGAAGGGCACCTACTACGACGGCCACCAGTACCGGTTCCCGACAGGCGACCGATACTGCTGGAACCACCCGCTGTCGTACTGCACCCGCAGCAACTTCACTGTCAAGCGGTTCGAATTCCTCGAGATCAACGTGGCGAAGTTCGAACCGAAGTTGGCGATCCAGTTCGGGCTGGGTGGAGCATGTGTGCAGGACTGCGAAGACCCGCACTACGCCGACCTGGTCCCCCTCACCATGAACGTCAACCTCGCCAGCGGCACCTACTTCACCGGGAATCCGTGGGGGCAGCGGGAGGACGGCAGTCTGCAGGTCGACTCCCCCAACAAGCTGGAACGGCACGCCGTCGTCACCACCGGGACAATCCGCGACACCGAGTTCACCGTCTCCTACAACGACGCCGGCACGCCGGTGCAGGTCCGGTACCGCTATATCGTCCACGACGGTGCGCACGCCCGGAAGACGGACTGGATCACCACCCTGAGTGTCATCGGCTTCTGACCCGCCGAGGTCATGCTTCGCAGTTCACCTGATCGCCTCCGACGCACGGTGGGCCTTCCGCCCCGCCAGGTCCACCATGCGCCGGCCGGCGCGGGTCAGCAGCGCCAGCAGAGCCCGCACATCCGGATCATCCTGGCGACCGTCGGGACAGGCGGCGAAGTACCGGTATGAGGTCACGCCGGTCAGCGGGACCAGGACCGTGCGGGGCCGCAGCAGGCCGGCGAGGATCGGCTCCGCCAAGCCGACGCCCACGCCGGCGTCGATCAAGGTCATGTACTCCATGGAATCGCTGCTGACAATACGCTTCGGCACCACCTGGGCCGATTCGAGCTGGTCGTCCAGGAATCGCCGGGTGCCTGTGCTCGGACCCATGATCCACGCTTGATCCGCCGTCTGACGCACGTCAACCGAGCCGCCACCGGCCAGGTCGCTGCTGGCACCGACCGCGAGCAGGTACGTGGCGGAGAACAACTCTCGGCAGACGAGCCCACCGCTGTCGACCCGGTCCCCGGCCCAGTCCGCCGCCACCGCCACATCCGCCGTACCGTCACGGACCGCCACCAGCGCATCGTCCCGACTGGCTGCCACGTCCACCTGCCAACCGGCACCGCCGACCCGCAGATCACTGGCGACCGCGTCGAGGAGCAGACCGGCGACCACCGGCCACGGCGCGGCCACCCGCAGCGGGCGCCGCTTGTCACCCTCGGCCCGGCGGGCCCGGTCCACCAGTTCGTCCAGCTCTGCCAGGACGGCGGACGAACCGTCCACCAGCACCACCCCCGCCGGAGTGAGCGTCGCCCCGGACTGCGGCGAGGTGCGCACCAAAGGCACGCCCACCGACCGCTCCAACTCGTCGAGCTGATACCGCAGACCGGAAATCGACATCCGCATCCGTCGGGCCGCCGCAGCCAGCGATCCCGATTGGCCGACCGCCTGCAGGGCCCGCAGGCGCCTGCTGTCAATGCCGGAGCCACCGTTGATCGGCATCCTCTGCGTACCCTCCCGACCTCGCGGAGCAATACATATTCGTCTATGCTGCCCGACCGAGCTGGCCGGCGCGAGAATCCGCGGGGAACGTTCGTCGGCCGTAGGCCCCCGACCTCGTCGTACAGGCGGGGGCCTACGGCAGTACTGGTCGGCACGCTCACCGCCGACACCGAACCTGGGAGGCACTCCCCACTGCGCGCGGCGAGAATCTCTACGGCAGCGTGAGCAGGCGCGGTCTTGCCTTCCCTCATATCGGCGCCTCGACGATCAGCAGCCCCGGTATCGGCATCACGCGGGCCTGCTCCATCACTGCGGCCGGCACCGGGCACTGAGATTCCGCCGGCATCTCGAACCGTCGAGCGAACAGCGACGGCCCATCGACGCTGACGGTGTCCACCGCCTGCCACGGGGTCGGTAGATCCAGCTCCCGTGCCTGCTGAAGCCGATCGGGGCCCATCTGCCCGGTCAGGGGCGGACAAGTTCGGCGAACCAGCGCCGGCCCGCGCGGAACACCTCACGCACGGTCAGGCCCGCCGATGTCGCCGCGTCGGGCACCGCGCCGGCGTCCAGCCGCGCCCAGCGGAACAGCGGCCCGCGGACCCGCCCGGACACCACGTGCGCCAGGCCCTGCCAGGCCCCCGCGCCGGGTGGGTCCACCTCGACCAGCACGGTGCCGGCCGGACGCAGCAGCCCCCGGCAGCGGGCCAGCAGCGCCACCGGATCGCCGCCGATGCCGATGTTGCCGTCGAGCAGCACGACGTGCGCCCAGCGGCCCTCGGCCGGCAGCGGATCGAACAGGTCGGCCTGGATGGCGACCGCGCCCCGGGAGCGGGTCGACGCCACCGCCCACGCCGAGACGTCGACGCCGAGGGTGGTCAGCCAGGCCCGGGTCAGCGCCACCGTGAGCCGGCCCGGCCCGCACCCCAGGTCCAGGGTCGGCCGGCGCAGCGGACCGTCACCGCGGTCGCCGGCTCCGCCGCGCCGTGCCACCGGTCGACCGGCAGGCGGCGGCGGACGCCGTCCCACCCACCAGCCAGTGCGTGCCGGCGTCACGGTCGCGCAGCGCGGTGGCGAAGCCGTCGACGCTCACCGCCGGCCTGCCACCAGCAACTCCCGCCGGAACGCGGCGACCTGCCGGGCGAACCGGCCGCCTGGGTCGCCGCCGCGACGGCGAGCGCGTCGGCCCAGCCGTCCACGTCCCGGAGCACCGGCAGCGGCGCGACCCGCACCCCGCCCACGGTCAGCGCCGCCCAGGTGAGCCGGCCGGTGTCGGCCGTCGACATCGGCACCGTCCTCAGCACGGCGGCCCGCCGGGGGTCACGCAGGCCCAGCGCCCACCAGCCGCCGTCGGCGGCCCGGCCCAGCACCGCGTCGGCGTCGGCCAGCCGGCGTACGGCGTCGGCCAGCACCGCCGGGGTGAGCTGCGGGGTGTCCATGCCGATCTGGAGCACCGCCCGCCCGGGAACGCGTCGGCGACGTCGGTGTGGGCGTACGCGAGCCGCTGCGCCAGGCCGGCACCACGCTGCGGCAGGACGGTCCACCCGGCCGTGGCGGTGGTCAGCGCGGTGGCGTCCACCCCGTCGGCAAGACGCCCGGCCAAGGCCAGCACCGGGGTCACGCCCGGGGTGGCGGCGACGGCGTCCACGGTGTCCCGCAGCGCGGCGGCGGCGATCCGGGCCGCTCGGTCGGGCGTGGCGGGTGGGCAGAGCCGGGTCTTCACGGCACCGGGCACGGGTGCCTTCGCCACCACCAGCAGCACGGTCACCGGGGGCCGTCCACGCTGCGCAGCACGGCGGCGAAGTCCCGGGTGGCGCGGAGGGTGCCGCGTACCGAGCCGGAGACCTGGAGCGGGTGCCGGCGGCCCGCGGCGCGTACGCGACGTCCCGCTCAGGATGCGCCAGCCGGCGGCGGCGGCGCGGATCAGCAGTTCGAGGGGATAGCCGAAGGCCCGGTCGGTGACGCCGAGCCCGAGCAGCGCCTCGCGGCGGGCCACCCGGATGGGGCTGAGGTCCTGCAGCGGCACGCCTCGGTGCCGCAGCAGCGCGGCGACCAGCGCGGTGCCGGCCCGGCGTGCCACGGCCAGACGCCGGCCCGGACCGGCCGGCGGCGGCCCACCGCGAGGTCGGCGGTGCCGGCGGCGACCGGGGCGACCAGGGCGGGTAGTTCCCCCGGGTCGAAGGAGCCGTCGGCGTCGAGTACGCAGACCAGGTCGCTCTCGGCGGCCTCGACACCGGTGTGCACAGCCGCGCCGTATCCCCGGCGGGGTTCGTGCACCACCCGGGCGCCGTGCCGGACGGCCACCTCCGGGGAGCCGTCCCGGGAGCCGTTGTCCACCACGATCGCCCGGTAGCCGGGCGGCAGCGCGGCCAGCACGCCGGGCAGGGCGGCGGCCTCGTCCAGGCAGGGCAGCACCACGTCGATCTGAGTCGGCATATCGCCGACGCTAGGTCCACGCCGGGCCGCCGGGGTCCGGATCGGCCTTACGGAACCCTTACCGACCAGGGATTTCTTACCATCCCGTGACGGACCGGCGGTTCGGCTGACGGGCGCGGCCGGGGGTGCGTAACGTCCCGTCGACATGAGACCCGCCACCCTCGCCGACCGCCGCAGCGCCGACCGGCAGCCGAGACGGGACCGGGCCGACCTGGTCGTCCTCGGCGTCGAGGCGGCGCTGCTGCTCGCCGCCGTGGCGGTCGGCGCGGTGCTCAACCACCGGGCGTGGGCCTGCACGCCGACGCCGCGCCGCTCTACGCCACCTGGCAGCCGCACGTCGGCTGGGGCACGCCGGTCGCGGTGCTGGTGGCGCTCGGCGTCCTCGGCCCGGCCCGCGCTGGGCGCGGACCGCTCGGTGGGGACCGCTGCTGGCCGCCGGTTGGCTGGCGGCGACCGCGTGGACGCTGGCGCTGGCGTTGATCGACGGCTGGTCGGCGGGGCTCACCCGGCGGCTGACCGTTCAGGCGGAGTACCTGCACGAGGTGCCCGGGGTGACCGACGTGCCCCGGATGCTGGCCGGTTTCGCCGACCGGATCCTGGACTTCCAGCCGGACTCCTGGTCGACCCACACCGCCGGACACCCGCCGGGCGCGTTGCTGGTCTTCGTCGGGCTGGACCGGGTCGGCCTCGGTGGCGGCACCGCCGCCGCGCTGGCCTGCGTCCTGGTCGGGGCGACGGTGACGGTGAGCGTCCCGGCCGCCCTGCGGGCGTTGGGCGCGGCCGACGAGGCCCGGACCGTGCTGCCGTTCCTGGTGCTGCTGCCGGGCGCGGTCTGGGTCGGCGCCTCGGCGGACGGCCTGTTCACCGGCGTGGTCGCCGCCGGGCTGGCCCTGCTGGTGGTGCTGGCCCGCCGCGGCGCTGGCCGGCGGGCTGCTACTCGGCGGGGCGCTGTACCTGTCGTACGGCTTCGTGCTCGTCGGTCCGCTCGCGCTGGCGGCGCTGGCGCTGCGTCCGACGGGTCGGGTCCGGGCCCTTGCTCGCCGCGGCAGCCGGGGTCGGCGCGGTGGCGGCAGCGTTCACCCTGGCCGGTTTCGCCTGGTGGGAGGGGTACGCCCGGGTGGTGGAGCGGTACCACCAGGGCTGGGCCGCCGACCGCCCGTACGCATTGGGTCTGGGCGAACCCGGCGGCGCTGCTGCTCTCGGTGGGTCCGGTGCTCGGGCCGGCGGTGCGGCACCCCTGCGGGCTGGCCGCCTCGGCAGATGGGGCGGCACGGCCGGCGGCGCGCGGGTCGGCCGGTGGTGGTCGGTGCCCGCCGACCGGGTCCGGGCGCTCGGCCCGACGGTCGCCCTGCCGGCGGCCGCCGCGCTGGCGGTCGTCGCGGCGGACCTGTCCGGGATGAGCAAGGCCGAGGTGGAACGGATCTGGCTGCCGTTCGTGGTCTGGGCGCTGGTGGCCACCGCGCACCTGCCTGCCCTGCACCGGCGCTGGTGGCTGGCCGGACAGGCGGCCACCGCGCTGGCCGTGAACCACCTGCCGTGACCGTCTCCTGACCACCGCCGGCACTGCCCGGCCGGGCACGGCGGGCTCAGCCGGCCACGGCGGCCTTGCTCGCGCAGCGGGTCGGTGGCGAAGGCGGTCACCCCGTCGACGAAGCCGACCGCGGGGGTGTAGCCGAGCAGCTCCGCGCCCGGCGCGGGTCGGCGACCACGTGCCGTACGTCGGCCGCGCGGGCCCCGCCGACCACCACCGGGGCGGGACCGTCCATCGCCGAGGCGAGCGCGGCCGCCAGGTCGCCGACGGTGTGCGGCTCACCGGAGCAGATGTTGACCGGGACCAGTCCGTCCGGCGTGGGCGCCGTGAGCGCCAGCAGGTTCGCCCGCGCCACGTCCGTGACGTGCACGAAGTCCCGCCGCTGCCGGCCGTCCTCGTACAGCCGGGGCGGCTGCCCGTCGGCCAGGGCCGAGCGGAAGATCGAGGCCACGCCGGCGTACGGGGTGTCGCGGGGCATCCGGGGGCCGTAGACGTTGTGGTATCGCAGCGCCCATACCCCGCCGCCGGTCTGCCGGGCCCAGGCGGCGGCCAGGTGCTCCTGTGCCAGTTTGCTGGCCGCGTACGTGCTGCGTGGCTCCAGCGGGGCGTCCTCGCCGACGAGGGCGCAGGTGAGGGTGCCGGCGCAGTGCGGGCAGGTCGGGTCGTACCGGCCGGCGGCCAGGTCGGCGGGGCGGCGGGCGGCGGGGCGGACGGTGCCGTGGCGGGCGCACTCGTAGTGTCCCTCGCCGTAGACCACCATGGAGCTGGCCAGCACCAGACGGGACACCCCGGCCCGGTGCATGGCGGCGAGCAGCACCGCCGTGCCGTAGTCGTTGTGGCTGGCGTAGGCGGGGGCGTCGGACGGGTCGAGCCCGTGGCCGACCATGGCCGCCTGGTGGCAGACCGCGTCGACACCGGACAGCAGCCGGTCGAGCAGCGCGGGGTCACGAACGTCCCCGACGACCGGGTCGTGCGGGCGGGACCACTCGGGCATCCCGCCCCCGTGCGCTTGGGGCAGCAGCGCGTCCAGGCAGACCGCCTCGTGCCCCTCGGCGACGAGCAGGTCCGCGACCTGGGATCCGACGAAGCCGGCCGCGCCGGTGACCAGTATCCGCATGCCGGTCACGCTAGGTCAGCCGCGGTGTCCGGCGGGCCGGTTCGCGGCAGACGTCAGCATTCCGTAAGGCACCGCCGGTAATCCTTCGGTAATGCGGCGAAGCGGGCCGGCCGGCGGCGCCGACGTCTAGCGTTCCGGGTGACGTCCTGCCCGCCAGGGGCGGGAATCAGCGACCGACGGGAGGACCCGTGCCCACGCCGCCGCCCGATCCACCGCCGGCCGCCGGCCACCGCGGGTCCGGCCGCCCGGACGATCCCGACGGTCCGGGGCGGCCGGCCGGAGCCGGATCCGGCCACCCCGACCCGCCCTCGGGATACGCGGTGCCGGCGCGGCTGTGGCGGGCGCTGGACCGGCGCCGCCCGGCCGGCGCCGACGCCGTCGCCGACGCCTGGCGCAGCCCGGTCCGCGGCCCGTGGCTGACCTCGGTGCTCGGTACGGTGCTGCTCGCCGCGCTGCCGCTGGTCGCGGTCACCGGCCTGCTGGACTGGATCGCCTACGGTCCCCGCCTCGATCAGGCGTTTCCGCGCGACGTGGGCTGGCTGCGACCGCCCGTCTTCGACTGGCCGACCCACCCGGCCTGGCTGTTCCGGCTCACCCAGGGGTTGCACGTGACGGTCGGGATCGTGCTGGTCCCGGTGGTGCTGGCGAAGCTGTGGTCGGTGGTGCCGAAGCTGTTCGCCTGGCCGCCGGCCCGCTCGGCGGCCCAGGTGCTGGAGCGGCTGTCGCTGCTGCTGCTGGTCGGCGGGATCCTCTTCGAGATGGCCACCGGCCTGCTCAACATCCAGTACGCCTACCTGTTCGGGTTCGACTTCTACACCGCGCACTGGTACGGCGCGTGGGTCTTCGTCGCGGCCCTGGTCACCCACGTGGCGATCAAGCTGCCCCGACTGGTCACCGCGCTGCGCGGGCCGGGCTTCGCGCGTACCCCGGTGGCACGGACCGTGCCGGAGCCGGCGGATCCGGACGGCCTGGTGGCCCGCCGGCCCGGGCCGGCGACGATGAGCCGGCGCGGCGTGCTGGTCCTGACCGGCGGCGGCGCGGCACTGCTGGCGGTGTTGACGGTCGGGGCAGAGCCTGGACGGCCCGTTGCCGCACGCCTGCCTGCTGCCCCGGGTCGGCAGCCCGGCGAGGGGCCGAACGGCTTTCCGGTCAACCGCACTGCCGCCGCGGCCGGCGTGGGCGCCGCGCAGACCGGCGACGGGTGGCGGCTGACGCTGCGCGCCGCCGGGCGGACGGTCGAGCTGGACCGGCCTGCGCTGCTGGCGATGGCCCAGTACACCGCCCGGCTGCCGATCGCCTGCGTGGAGGGCTGGTCTACCGCGCAGACCTGGACCGGGGTACGGCTGCGTGACCTGGCCGCCCTGGCCGGTGTGCCCGCGCCGGACACCGCGCGGGTCCGCTCGCTGGAACGCGCCGGCCTGTTCAACCAGGCCGCGCTCACCGCAGACCAGGTCCTCGACGGTGACTCGCTGCTCGCGCTGCGGGTCAACGGGGTCGACCTCTCCCCCGACCACGGCTGGCCGGCGCGGATCATCGTGCCCGCGCTACCGGGGGTGCACTGCACCAAGTGGGTCCGGGAGATCACCTTCGAGGGGGCCGGCGGTGGCTGAGTTCCGACGCCGCTACGGCGCGGCCCCCTGGCACCTGCTGCTGCTGTTCGGCTGCTTCGCGGTCGCCGGCTGGATCGCGTTGCGGCTGGCCGGTGAGCCGACCGCCGGGCGCATGCTGCTCTGGTTCCTCGGCGCGGTCGTCGTCCACGACCTGGTCCTCTTCCCGGCGTACGCGCTGGCGGACCGTGTCCTGCGCACCGCCCTGCGCCGGGACGCCGCGCCCGACGCGCCCGGGCGGCAGGGCGGAGCGCCGGTGCGGGGCGGGCGTCCGTCGGCGCTGAACTACGTGCGGGTCCCGGCGCTCGCCGCCGGACTGCTGCTGCTGGTCTACCTGCCGGGCGTGCTCGGGCTCGGCGACGGCACCTACTCGGCGGCGACCGGACTGGCGCCCGGGCCCCTGCTGGGCCGCTGGTCAGCGCTCACCGGACTGCTCTTCGCCGCCAGCGGGGCGCTCTACACGCTCCGCCGGCTGCGGGGCGGCCGGGGCGGGTCCTGACGGACGCCGCTGCGGCACGGACGGTGCCGCTCTCTGTCCGCAGCACGCCAGCGAAGACCCAAGGAGCTATTCGGCTCTTCCCCAGGGGAAGCGAAAGTCGAAATCCCGCACTTCTCTCGCATAGAAGTCGGGCCCCTTCTTGTTGACGATCGACAGTCTGGTCGCCACAACGGACGCACTTCTGACTCGCTCCGCCGTGAAACCGGAGGAGAACATCTCGCTACGAGCCCGAATCAACCCATCTCCAGACATGACAAAGTCATCCACAAGCAGGACCCGCCGGTGGTTGAGCTCGGCCAATCTGTCGGGCAGATAGACACTGCTTTTCGCTCCCGCCAGGGCCTTGTAACCGGGAAGTTCGACCGAGTCAGCTGAACTACCGAGGTACCCCACGGTAATGATCGGAAGTTGCTTGCGCAGCTCGCGGACGACGAGATGTGCGACCATAGCCCCTCGGTCGCTCAACGCGACAATGACCTCCGGGATGAAGTCCGACCTGTCGATCGACCGAGCCAGGTCCGAGACGGCGCCGCGAAACTGCGGCCATTGGAGGTCACGTTGTCGCCGGTTGAGCTGCTCGGCACGCAGCGTCTGCCAGATGGCAAGGGCGAATCCGATCACGGTCGTCATGGCGAGGAATATGCTCCAAATTTTGGCTCCGGTCACACTCTCTCCAAACCGTACGCGTCGTGGCCCATCCGGCTGACTCCATCGTGGAGCTTGGTCACATGACAGCACCATCGCCGCAACTGTCGCAATTTCGATTTTCGAGCGTACTGGCAGCTTCGCGTACTGCCGTGCCACGACACTCGTGATGCTGTCCCCCATGCACCCTTGCTCGGCTCTCGGCAAGACCGACCCGTAGAAGAACCGCTGGGCCCTTCTGCCTGTCCCACATGGACAAAGCCACAGTGTTCCCACCGATGCGGTTCTCGTCCACGCGAGCAGCGGGCCGGAACGAGGACGCCACGCTCCGGCCCGCACCCGTTACTCGGACCCAGCGTCGAACGCCTCGCGGGCGTCTTCGATCTGCGGCAGGTAGGTGTCGGCCCACTCGAGGAGGACGTCGACCGGCGCGCGCAGGGTCTTTCCCAGCCGGGTGATCCGATATTCCACGGCGACCGGGCGGGTCGCCACGACGTGACGTTCGATGATCCCGTTGCGCTCGAGTCGTCGCAGCGTCGCCGTGAGCGACTTCTGCGTCACCGCCGGAATGGCCCGGCGCAGCTCGTTGAACCGGCACGGGCGCTCGCACAGTTCGTTGAGAACGCTGAGCGACCACTTGTCCAACACCTGGTCGAGCAGCTCGCGGTGCGGCGCGTCGATGCGCAGTTCCTCGGCGCGGGGGGTGGTGGTATCGCGCATGAAACCAGGTCTCCTTGAAGTGTCCGCCGTCAACTAGGTATCAATGGTAAACCTAGTTGGTTCCAGTGGAGGAGAGACCGTGCCTGTCACCCGCTTCAGCCCCGACGGCCTTCAGCCGCACACGCCCTACGCTCACGTGGCGGTAGCCACCGGATCGCGTCACATCCACGTCAGCGGTCAGATCGCCCGACTGGCAGATGGCTCACCGGTTGCGCCGGGCGACCTCACCGGGCAGGTCGCGCAGGCGCTGCGCAACACCGGCCGCGCCCTCGCCGGAGCCGACGCCTCATTCGAGGACGTGGTCCGGTTGACCTTCTACGTGACCGCATGGGCACCCGAGAAGATCGGGCCGTTCATGGCCGGGATCGAATCGGTCGTCGAGGAACTCGGCCTGCCCTGGCCCCTCCCGCCGGCGTCGTTGATCGGGGTGGACTACCTCTTCGAGCCCGACGTGCTCGTCGAACTGGAGGCGACCGCAATCTCGCAGTAATGCCTTCTGCTCGACCGCGAGATTGAGGTAGCGGTCCGCACGGCCACGCGTCGGTGTCGCCACCTCACCGCCCTGCGTCACCGTGCCCAGCATCAGGACGGCTCCGTGCTGATGCTGGGCAGGTGCCGCGCCGGCTCGTCCATGCGCTCCCGGTATAGGTTCGGTGGGTGGATATGGTCGCCGCCTGCCGGGCCTTCGTCGCGGTCAGCGGCCACGGCAGCTTCACCTCCGGCGCCGCCGCTGCGGGCATCCCCCAGCCGGTCGCCAGTCGCCGCATCGCCGCCCTCGAGGAGCACTTCGGGGCGCGGCTGTTCGACCGGTCGTCCCGGGCGGTGCGGCTGACGCCGTTCGGGCAGGACATGCTGCCATCCGCGCGGCGGCTGGTCGACCTCGCCGACGCGATGGGCGACGACGCCGAGCGGGCCCGGCTGCGCCCGCTGCGGGTCGCCGTACCCGAGATCTGCCCGCCGCGCCGCCTCGCCGATCTGGTGGTCGCGGCGCGGCGGCAGCGGATCCACCTGGAGGTACGGCCGGCCGGCCCGGCCGAGCGTGAACGGCTCTGCCGGACCCTGGAGGTCGGTGCCGGGATCGTGGCGGTTCCGGAGGCGGCGGCGCCGTGGCGGGTGCCGCTCGGGCTGGCCGCCCGGACCCCCTTCCCGGCACCGACGGTGTTCCTGGAGACGCTGCGCAGCGGCCGGGCCCGCACGCAGGCACGCCGGCGGATCCTGATCCAACCCGAGGACGACGTCGCGCACCTGCGGGACCCACTGACCCGGGCCGGCCAGTCGGCCGGCCTGGTGCCGGCCCAGGTGGCGGTCGCGCCATCCCTCGTCGACGCCGCGGCGGCGGCCCTCGGCTCCCCCGACCTGCTGCTCTGCTCCCAACAACAGGCCGAGGACTTCGGACTGCACTGGTGCCCCCTCGCCGGCCCGCAGCTGCTGCGGGGCTACGACGTCGCCGCCGGCGTACGCGAGGACCTCGATCAACTCAGCACGGTCCTGTACGCGGACATCGCCCGATGCCTGAGCGCGCCCGACGGCCACGTCGGGCCGGCCGACGGTCCCGCACCCGCTGACCACCGGAAGGGAGATCCCGCATGAGCACCACCGCCGTCCTCCGCAACGCCCAGGACCTCCTCGACGAGGCCGGGCTCGACGGCGCGTTCCTGGTCCGCAACCTCGACACCGGCGAGGAGATCGGCTTCGACACGGACACCCCGTATCCGGCCGCGTCGCTGGTGAAGGTGCCGCTGGCGGTCGCCGTGCTCGAACGGATCGCGCGCGGGGAACTCGACCCGGCGGCACCGATCGACGTGCCGCCCGGTCGGATCACCACACCAGGCCCGACCGGGCTCAGCCGCTTCCGCCACCCGGCGCGGATCGCCGTGGACGACCTGCTCTACCTGAGCACCTCGATCAGCGACAACGTCGCTGCCGACGCCCTGTTCGACCTCCTCCCGCCGGCCGAGGTCGCCGCCGAGCTGCGGCGACTGCGCATCGAGGGCATCGCCGTACGGCACCGGGCCGGTGACCTCGCCGAGACGCCGGCGGAACGGCTCGGCCCCGACGACGTGCACCTGGCCCACTCCCTCGCCATCGACGCCGGAACCCCCGGACAGGGCCACCCGGTCGCCCAGCTCGACGTGACCCGCGCCAACACCGGATCGGCCCGGGCCTACGTCGACCTGCTGCACGCCCTCTGGCGGCCCTCGACGATCCGCACGGCCACCGCCGCCCGGGTACGCGCCCTGATGGGCGACAACCTGCACCGGCAGCGACTCGCCCCGGACTTCACCTCCGACGCGTCCCGCTGGTCGTCCAAGACCGGCACCCTGCTACACCTGCGCCACGAGGTAGGGGTGGTGGACCACGCCGACGGGCAGTCGTACGCCGTCGCCGCGCTCACCGCCTCCCGGGTGCCCGCCGTCGCCCAACCCGGCGGCGAGGCTGCGATGGCACACGTCGCCCGGACCCTGCACGACCACCTCCGCACGGGCACCCTGCCCTGGTGGGGTTAGTCAGCTGACGGCCCGGACCGCCGCTCGCGCTGCCGGACCAGCACCACCATGCCGATGTCGACGGTCGCCAGGAGCTGCAGCGACGCGTCATCGGAGTCGATGGACCTGCGCCACCAACATCACCGACGCCATCACGACGACGAGCACGAGCGGCTTCCACCAGGCCATGCGCAGGTGAGCGCCGAACGGGCGCGGAACTGACAATGTTCATGCTGATCTGGCATCGACGGTGTCCTGCGGTGAGGTTCCGATCGAGATCAGGGCGGCCATACCGGGACGTCATCCCAGGGCAAGGTTTCCCCGCGCGTCAGGCCGCGGCAGAACTCCCGGGTCAACCGGTGGGGCCGGACCGGTCAGGAGGTGGGTCCTGCAAAGGGGCCGTCGGCGCTGAACATCCGCTTGACGAAGCGTTCGACGATGCGCCGGTGGGTGGCGGTGTCCGGGTGGAGTTGGCCGGGCAGCGGCAGCTCCGCGGAGTCTGCCTCGCCGTAGAGGTCGAGGCCGTCGAGGTGGTGCAGGTGCGGGTCGTCGGCCGCGCGCTGGGCGGTGATCCGGGCCACTCCTCGCGAATCACCCGGAGGGTGAGTTTCCCGCTCGCCTTCTCGGCCGGGTCGCCGGTGGCCTGGAAGCGCACCTGTCCGGTGACGAGGGCGGCGAGGTCGAACGTGCCGGGGCCGGGGTGTCCTCGTGGATGGGGCAGTAGATCGGGGAGACGACCAGCAGCGGTGTGGTGAGGTGGCCGTCGCGGATGGTGTCGAGGAAGCCGGCGTGGCGGGCCTCCCCCACCACGTATCGCGGACATCTCAGGATTCCCATACACCGCCGCAACAGCCCCTGGTCTTTGGTGGAGGGCGACATGCGGCGCCTCGGTGCGCGCCGGAACTCAACGGGAGAGGACCGTCGCCATGAACTCTGACCCGGTACCTGGTATCCGCCGGCGGCAGCTGGTCGGGTGGGCCGGATTGGCCGCCGCCGGGATGGGCGCGACCGCCGTGCCTCTCACCCCCGCCGCGACCGGCTACGCCGCTCCGGACACGACCGGCTCGGTCCGGCACGACCGGATCCCGCCGGACACCCGGCCGGGCGGCGCCTACGACCGGTACGTGGCGCGGCTGGCCGCGGAGGGGAAGTTCTCCGGTGTGGTGCTGCTGTCACACCGGGGTCGGACGGTGTTGTTCCGCAGCTACGGCATGGCCGACCGGGAGCGCGGAATCCGCAACCACGAGGGAACCGCGTTCACCCTCAGCTCGGCGGGCAAACCGTTCAACGCGATCGCCATTCTGCAACTCGCGCAGCGGGGCATGTTACGGCTGTCCGACCCGGTAGGCCGGCACCTGGACGGCTTCGCCGGGGACATCAGCGAGAAGGTGACCATCCACCACATGCTCACCGGCACCTCCGGCCTGAACACGCCCGAGGAGGACATCCGCCGCGTCTTCCAGAGCCGGCAGGAGGTCCACGACTACCAGGAGCGCTGGGCACGACAGTCGAAGCTGGTGGGCACCCCCGGCCTGCCCAACGGGTTCCACGCCGGCGCCGAGACGGCCATCCCCGCGCTCATCGTGGAGGCCGTGAGCGGTCAGACGTACTGGGACTACGTCGAGGAGAACATCTTCCGGCGCTGCGGCATGACCGACTCCGCGTTCTACACCCGGCCGCAGTGGCGCACCGACCGACGCCTCGCGCACCCCTACCTGACACTGGCTGACGGAAGCCAGGTGGACGCCCTCCGCAACCTGGACGAAGGCAGCCCGTACGAGTACATGCGCGACCGGAACCCGGGCCGCGCCTTCATCGACGCCATCGGGGACGGCGGCTTCGCCACTGCGCCGGACCTGGTCCGGTTGGCCCGCGCGCTGGGCGACGGCACGCTGTTGGATCGGCCCTGGTCGGACGTGCTCACCGCGCCCCGGATGCCGCTGGGCCCGACCTCGTTCGGCACGTACGGGCCGTCGGCCGACATCGTCGGCGGCCAGTGGGTGATCCAGCGCGCCGGCGGCAACCCTGGTGTCTGCGCCAACTGGAGCATCTACCCGAACAGCGGCTGGGTCGGCGTCATTCTCGCCAACTCCGACGACACGCCGCTGGTGGAGCTGATCGGGCGAGAGACGCAGGCCGTCACCGGCGCCGCCCCCGGCGACGGATCCGGTGGCTGAGGTGCACGGCATGCCACGGTCAGCACGGGCCCGCCGTACGTCGAGGATCGCGCTTTTCGCTCTGGCGGTCCTCGGCCTGGCGGGGGCGGCGTTCGCCGTGCGGCGGCCGCTCCTGATGGCCGCTCCGGCGTGCCGGGCCGTGCGGTGGCACGGCTGTTTCGACACCGAGAACGGCATTCTGCTCATGATGCTGGTCGGGCTGCCGCTGGCCGTGCTGGTGGTGGGGGCCCTGGCAGTGGGTCGCCGGGCCGCGGGCGTCGCGTCGGCGTGGCGGATGTCGCTGGCCGAGGTCGGCATGGTGTACGGGACGGTGCCGTTCGTCTGGATGACCCTGATGCCGGGCCCCGGGGCCGGCGTCGTTCCGGGCCGGGTCAGCCTGATCCCGCTCCGGGACCTGATGGAGATGGGGCCACTCGGGATCATCGGCAACCTGCTGGTCCTCGCCGCGTTGGGGTTCTTCGCGCCGCTGCGGTTCGCGACGCTGGCGTCCGTGCCGCGGCTCTTCACGCTCGGCGCGGGCTGCTCGACGGTGATCGAGACATTGCAGTACCTGCTGCGGCTGGACCGGGTGTCGTCCGTCGATGACGTGTTGATCAACGCCGCCGGCGCCGCGCTGTTCGGGCTGATGTCGCGCCGCTGGTGGCGGACCACGGCGCTCGTGTCGGACCGACCTCGTCCTGTGCCGGCACGGGCAGACTGAGTCGCATGCGCGTACTGATCGTGGAGGACGAGCCCTACCTGGCCGAAGCCGTCCGGGACGGTCTGCGGCTGGAGGCGATCGCCGCCGACATCGCCGGCGACGGCGACTGCGCCCTGGAGCTGCTCAGCATCAACGCCTACGACATCGCGGTGCTCGACCGGGACATCCCCGGAACCTCTGGTGACGAGGTCGCCCGGTGCATCGTCGCCTCCGGCAGCGGCATCCCGATCCTCATGCTCACCGCCGCCGACCGGATCGACGACAAGGCCTCCGGTTTCGGGTTGGGCGCCGACGACTATCTGACCAAGCCGTTCGAGCTGCGGGAACTCGTCCTGCGGCTGCGAGCGCTTGACCGCCGGCGGGCGCACGCCCGGCCCCCGGTGCTTCAGATCGCGGGGCTTCGCCTCGATCCCTTCCGCCGGGAGGTCTTCCGCGACGGACGCTACGTGGCGCTCACCCGCAAGCAGTTCGCCGTGCTGGAAGTCCTCGTCGCCGCCGAGGGCGGCGTCGTGAGCGCCGAGGATCTGCTGGAGCGCGCCTGGGACGCGCACGCCGACCCGTTCACCAACGCGGTACGGATCACTGTCTCCGCGCTGCGTAAACGGCTCGGTGAACCCTGGGTCATCGCCACCGTGCCCGGCGTCGGCTACCGCATCGACGCGGCATCAGCGACCGGAGACGAGCGTGGGTAGGAGGTCGGGGCTGAGTGTTCGGGCCAAACTGACCCTCAGCTACGCCGGCTTCCTCGTGCTCGCCGGCGTTCTGCTGCTTACCGCGGTGTGGGTGTTCCTCCTGCGGTACGTTCCCGACCGGGCCATGCTCATCGTCCCCGGCGCCACCGACACCCTCACCCCCGGTGTCTTTCCGGTCCGGTCCAACCTCCTGCGGGCCTTCGCGCCGAGGGCCGCCGAGACCTTGGCTTTCCTGCTGGCGTTCGGTCTCGTCGGAGGATGGGTCCTCGCCGGCCGGATGCTCGCACCGCTGACCCGGATCACGGATGCCGCACGGACGGTCGGGACCGGATCACTGTCGCGGCGGATCCGCATGACAGGCCGACGGGACGAGTTCCGTGACCTCTCCGACGCGTTCGACACGATGCTCGAACAACTTGAGTCCCACGTCGCCGAACAGCAGCGGTTCGCCGCGAACGCCTCCCACGAGCTGCGTACCCCACTGGCGATCTCGCGGACACTTCTCGACGTGGCCCGCAGCGATCCCACGCGAGTCGGCGACGAACTGATCACGCGACTGCACGCGGTCAACCAGCGGGCCATAGACCTCACCGAGGCGCTCCTGCTGCTCAGTCGCAGCGACCGCGGCATCGTGACCCGCGAGCGCGTCGACCTCTCACTGCTCGCCGAGGAGGCCGCCGAGACGCTGCTCCCTGTCGCCGAACAACGCGGCATGACGTTGGGTGTCAGCGGTGAAGCGGCCCCGACCAGCGGCTCGGCGGAGCTCCTGTCCCGCATGGTGATCAACCTTGTGCAAAATGCCGTCGTCCACAACCTGCCCGCTGGTGGCGTCGTGAAGGTTCGCACCGGAACGCACAGCGGCACCAGCGTGCTAGAGGTGGAGAACACCGGTCCCCCGCTCCCGCCGGACCTGGTGCCGACGCTCACCGAACCGTTCCGGCGGGCAACGCAACGGGTGCGGACCGACGAACATGTCGGTGCCGGCCTGGGCCTGGCCATCGTGCGCAGCATCGTTCACGCCCACGAAGGGGCCCTCGACCTCGTCCCTGCCAACGGCGGCGGGCTCATCGTCACGGTGCGGCTTCCTGCTCGGCCCGCAGGCGCCCGACGTCGAACGGTTCACCGCATACTCGCTTCGATGCCGACCGGAGGTGAGCCGGGTCCGCACTCTTTCCCCCTAGCCGATCCGGGCGGACAATGATCCGCGGGGGCGCGGGCAGCGGTCGGCGCCCGATCGCGGGGAGCATGGTGGACGGTCGGTTGCTGGTCGGCAGGATCGCGCGTGTGGTGCACGCGCTGCGCGGCGGTGACCGCCCTGGCGAGGTCCGGGTAGTGGTGGACGGCATCGCGCACTATTACCTCGCGTACGCATCGATGCCGGTCCCGGCCGGCTCAGAGGTGCTGATCATCAACAACCGTGGCGCGCGCCAGGTCGACGTCGAGCCATGGCCCACCGTTGCCGAGGGTGAGGACCCCCGGTAGGACAGAAGGGTCGTCCAGTGTTCGGATACCGCGTGCCCGCCCCGAACGAGGCGTTGCTCATCAGCGGACGCAAACAGCGGGGAGCGGATGCGCTGCCTTTCAAGATCGTCACAGGTCACGGCGTCTTCGTGGTACCGGTCTTCTCCAAAGCCACCAGGCTCACGCTGGCCATGCAGGAGGCCGAGGTCGTGGAGGACTGCTACACCAAGCAGGGCATCACGCTGACCGTGCAGGCCGTCATCGCGTTCAAGGTCGCTGACGACCACGAGTCCATCGCCGCAGCCGCCCGGCGTTTCCAGGGCGACCAGAGCCAGATGCCCACCCTGGTCGGGCGGATCTTCAGCGGCCACCTGCGTAGCATCATCGGCAGCATGACCGTCGAGTCGATCATCCGCGAGCAGCAGACCCTCGCCGACGCCATCGTGGACGCCAGCAAGACCGAGATGGCCCGGATCGGCCTGGCCGTCGACTCCCTCCAGATCAGCAGCATCGACGACAAGGGCGTCGGCTACATCCGGGCGCTCGCCGCGCCGCACCAGGCCAAGGTCGACCAGGACGCGAAGGTGGCGCAGGCCGCCGCAGACCAGGCCAGCGCCATGGCGCAGCAGGAGAGCGTGCGGCACCAGGCCGAGTACGCCCGACAGACCGCGATTGCCCGCGCCCAGTATCAAGCCGAGATCGATCAAGCCCAGCAGACCGCGGCGCAGGCCGGTCCGCTCGCGGCAGCGCGCGCTCAGCAGGAGGTGCTGGTCGAGCGGGCTGTGGTGGCTGAGCGCAACGCTGAGCTGAGGCAGGCCGAATTGATCGCCGAGGTGGTTCGTCCCGCCCAGGCCGAGGCCGAGCGGATCCGCACGCTGGCCCAAGCGCAGGCCGATGCCACCAAGCTGTCCGCCGAGGCAGCCGCCGCGCAAAACCGGATCGCCCTGGACCAGCGGATCATCGAGCAGCTGCCCGACATGCTGCGCGCCGCGGCCGCGGGCCTGCAAGGCGCCAACGTCACCGTGCTCAACGGCGCCGACGGCCTCAACGGCGTGGTCGCGTCGCTGGCCGGCCAAGGTATGGCACTGCTGGACGCCGTCCGCAGCGGGATCGCGCCGACCGCCGGAACTCCCGTGGAGCGGACGGCGGTGAACGGGACGCCGGTCTCCACCAACTGACTCGACAGGTGCGGACCGGCCGCCACGTCGACCGGTCCTCGCCGACGAGATCGCCCGGCGGGTCGTCACCAGTTCACCTTGGCCACTCGCACCGCTCAATCTCTCCGGGAGTCTGCCCGTACACCTCTGGGGCGAGCAGAAGAAAACGAGCCAGCGGGGGCACGGTCGGGTCAGCCGCCGCCGCTACACGCGCGGCGCGGCTCCACTCCGTTCTCCTGCGCGCGGGTAGAACGTCCTTGATCGCATGAATGAGTCCTCGCATGACGACGAGACTCATAGTTCAACCATGCTTGAGGTCAAGCTTGCCCCTCGGTGAGGGGTGCGGGCTCCAGCACGTCGAAACCGGTCTACGCAGACACTCCCACCGCGGTGACGGTGTCGCTCGATCTCTTTTGGCCTTCGATGCGGCAAATCCAGCGCTATCGGCTGTGAGGCTCACTCAGGCGGATGACGACCGTGGCGCCCTGGCCCTCACCGAACTCCCAGCCGGCGATCACTGTGCTGCCCGGCAAGTCGGCGATCGGCCGGAAATCGCCCGGGCATTCACCGGGGCCGAGGTAGTAGCCGCCGGTAGAACGTGCCCAGCGAGCGTCGAGGCACAGTCCACGAAGGTGCCTTCGCAGCGCATCGTCGCCGACCTGGTCCAGGACCGACTGCCAGCGAGGGTCGACCACACTCACATCAGGCTCGACGTACCCGTGCCGTACGAGGCTGTCGCCGATGTCGCAGAGGCCGTCTGGAGCGCTCATCGTCCACGTCGCCGCCCGCATCGCGTCCAGCAGCGATCCGTCCGTCCGCGGCCGCAGGAGCAGACAAGGATATTGCCGATAGCCGTCAGGGCTGAGCTCGTCGAGACTCAGCGAGCCAGCCTGCAACGCCCTGCCGATGTCCCTCCCCCACACCAGGGCCCGACCGTCGTCCGTCGTGACGGTGAGCAGCGGCTGGAGCGCGGCGGGACGCACGTGCGTGGCGATGAACGCCGACCTGGCCAGGTCGGGCACCCAGCGGCCCGGATCGAGCCACTCACCGCCATTGTCGCCGGACCTCCCGTCAACCTCGGCGACAAGTTCCCCGGCATCAAGGTCCTCGAGCGCATCGCCAGCGGTCTCGTCGTCGTAGTGGAAAACCGCGTACGTCCCCGCCGCGTCGAACTCCGCCAGCGGCCGGCCGAGCATCAACCCGAACGCGTGACCGAGCAGGTCGTCCCAATGGGACACACCATCTCCTTCCGATAGCTGCTGCCTAGCGTGACCGGCAACCCCGCGACCACTCACACGTGATGATGCCAGCCCCGCATCCGAGGCCGCAGAGCGCAGGGGGGCGAGACAGCTCCACCCTGTCGTTCTTGCTTGCGGATCCGCATGGGTTCCATGGCGGCTCTCGACCGCCCTGACGACCCATCCGCTGATCGGCGCTAGCACTTGTCGTGCGGGTCCAGGATGGAAGGCGAGTTTGAGTGGTTGGCGGGACAGCTGCCACCTGCGGCTTGTAGTGCTCGGAACGCCGCGTCCGCGATGATCTCGTTTCCGCTGGCGTTAGGGTGGTCGCCGTCGTTCTGAAGATCGCCGGTCGGGTCGCGCCCGTTGGTGGGCCCCTTGAGTGGGATCTGCGTGTCGACGTATATCGCCGCGGTCTCTTTCGCGACGTCGTTGATCACCTGGTTGACGTAGTCGGTGGCCTGCTCGCTGGCCGTGGTGAACGCGCTGCCGCGTGCTGCGGCGACCGCGCCGTCGACGGTGATGTTCCAGTAGCCGATCAGGGCGACGACCGGGTGATGTACCCCGGCTTCGGCGGCGGCGATGATTCGCCTCAGGTTGCTGTGCAGAGTCTGCAGAGCCGGTTGATAGCAGGCTGCGCCGGCTGTTCCGCACTCCATGATCGCTGTCGTATCGAGGTCGTTGGCACCAACTTGAATGAGGACGAGGTCGCTGGCGGCGAGGTCTGACGACACGAGGTCGTCGCGGACCGCGTCGGCCACGTCAGTGCTGGTGGCGCCGGGTTGGGCGTCGTTGTGGACGAGGACCTCGCGGCCTGTAGCCGCCGTGATCCGGTTGGCGAGGGACTGGACGTACCCGGCGCAGGCGCATCCATAGCCGCTCGGCACGGAATCTCCGAGGGCCACCATTGACGAGCTCGAGACCGTCGGCGCCGGCTGAAGGCTGACCCGCTGCGATCCGCAGGCGGCGACGCCGGCGACGGTGAGAGCCAGACAAGCCGCGACGACCGCGTTGAGGTGCGCTCTGCGCTCAGGCATGAAAGCCCGGGAGAGTGCCACCGAGCCAGGTTAGCGCGGGCGTGATGAGTGGCTGCCACACAGCGAGTCGGTGTCCGCCCTCGGGTAACACGGTCGCGGTGACGGCTGTGGGAGAACGGGCTACGCGCAGGAATTGCGCGGTGCTCGGATAGGAGAGGCTGTCCTGCCGCGACGTCATCACCCAGAGGGAAAGCGGGACCGGATGCCGTGACTCGAGCCGAACGAGGTCGTACTGGGCCAGGTCAGAGGTGGCCGGGATGTAGTGCGTGCCGAAGTCGGGTCGGAAGTAGCCTTGGAAGACGACGGCGGCGCCGAAGAGGTCGGGGTGTCGGAGGCCCAGGGAGGCAGCGCACCATCCACCGTAGGAGTAGCCCGCTGTGGCCCAGGAAAGGCGATCGGTGCGCACCCGGAAGTGGGCGATGACCCACCGCGGGAGGTCATGGGAGAGCCAACTGTCGATCTGCGGCTGTCCGGGGCCGCCGTCGACACATTCGGTGTCCAGTGAGCGGGGGACGTTGATCTGCGGGATGACGACGATGCTGGGGGCGAGGCGGTGCTGGCTCACGAGGTGGTCCTGCACCGACAGGATCCCGGTCCTGAGATATGAGTCGGGCGTGGCGGGGAAGCCGTGCAAGCCGATGATGACCGGGTAGGTCCTGACACTGGCGGGGTTGTAGCCCGTTGGTAGCTCGACCAGCACCTGAGCGGCTCCGGCGACGTCGGGCGAGGACACCGTGTACCTCTGAAGTCTCTGACCGGGTGCTGGCAGGGCAGGGAGCCGAGCGGGGACCTGTTGCCCTGCCAGACCGGCGCCGGGAAGGCGCGGCGTCTGCGCGGCGGCGGTGTTGCCGAACGTGTGCGTAGTCGCGTGGTCGGATGATCCGAGAAGGTCAGGCCATGAGGTGTAGAAGAGGTACTGGTTGTTCAGTGTCAGGCCGCAGAGAAGCACGACGAGGGCGCTGACGCTGACCACGCGGGCGGCGCGTGTGAGCATCTGCAGGTCCGTGCGACGCGGGCGAGGCTTGTCGATCACCGCGAGGGCGAGCATGCCGACAGCGAGGACGCAGACCGCTACGAAAAGTGCCGGGCTGGTCAGACCCACGTCAGCCTCCTTAGCCGATGAATGGTGCGCCATCCTGAGATGAAACCGATGCCCGGACCGGCGGTGACAGGCATCCCGATGTCCAGGGCATGGAGGACGTCCTCGGCAAGGTCCGTCGCCCCCGCGGTCGCCCGCTGCTGCGCTGACCGATTGCGCTATGGGCCGCGTCGGCTGATCGTCAGGGTCGGTGCGGTCGCTGTGATCCGTGAGCCGGTCGACGTCGTCACTGGTCCCGTCGATTCGGCATCGATCATCAACCTCATCATCGTGCTCTCCCGAGCGGTCTATGGTGGCCGCGACACGGCTGCCAGCAGCCGCAGGTGAAACAGCTTCCGACACAGGATGCGTGCTGAACCTGAGATGATCCTGAACCTCCGGCTCCTTCAGGCGCGATGCAGGCCACGCGACCGGCCCGGCGTGGTAGCCGCGAGCGCGTCACCATCTGCGGCGCCGGCGGTGTCCGGGTAGAAGAGGCGATCTTCTGGTCGTCCGCGTGAAACCCGCCGCAGTCGGGTCTTCGGCGATGGACGGCAGCTTTCCAGACGGCGTGACGGATGAAGTGCGGCTCGGCGCTCCCGGCGGCGCAGTGTCGCCTGCCGCCGTCGACATCGTCCGGCGGCGCAGCCAGGTGGCCCGGCACGGCCCGGATCGTGGTCAAGGGCCGGACGAGAGCCACCGCCGCTTCCCGCCTGACAGGCACATGACGTCTCCTCTGAAGTGCCGGACGGGAAGGCCCCGAGCGGAGACGATCATCTCCAGGTCGGGCCTCTCCGGCGCCTCGTACCCGATCGCGCACGAGCGATCAGCCGACCGAATTTCAGAGGAATTCTCTCGCAGGTTTCAGTCAGGTCGTACACCGATGGTTCTCAGGCTCACCGGTGACGATGACCCGTGGGACGTTCGTTGGCTTCGGCTACTCGTTGACGCGGGCAGGCCCCGGCAGATCACGTGGTTGCGGGCATGGTGGAGGCGAAGAATGGCCGTTCTCGATCATCTGGCGGATCCCGATGCAACGGGATATGGCGGGATGGATGAGGTTCCCGACTGCCTGGTCGTTGAGGTGCCCTCGGGTGGCTCCGCGTTGGTGGTCAGTGACATGCATCTGGGCCAGCAGATGTCGTCCGCCTCGGCGCGGCTGGAACGGAATCTGGGAGACCGGCTGGAGCGGTGGTCGGGACCGGGAGTGCTGGTACTCAACGGCGATGTGGTGGAGCTGTGGGGCGAACCCGGTGGCACGGTCGCGGGGGCCTTGGATGCTCATCCGCGGCTGACGGCGGCGCTGCGGGCCTTCGCCGGCGAGCCCGGTCGTCGGCTCGTGGTGGTGGTGGGTAACCATGACGCGGCCCTCGCATGGGACAGCGCCGCGGCCCGGACATTGCGCGAGCAGTTGGGTGCGACGTGCACGTTGTCGGTGGATCTGGTGTTCGGGACCACGTCGGGCACCCGCACGATCCGCTGTGAGCACGGGCATGCGTTCGATCCGGCGAACGCGTTGCGGGATCCGCGTAACCCGCTCGATTCCCCGCTGGGGCAGCACATCGTGCAGGAGGTCTTGCCGGAGCTGCACAGGACACCGTTGTTGGCGGATGCCAGCGCCCTGGCCGATCCGAACGAGGTGGGGCGTTTCCTGGCGTCACGTTTGGTGTATCGGCAGCTGGCACCGCGGGCAGGGTGGCTGCTGGCACCGCTGGCCGTGGCGGTGCTCGGGCGCATCCCGGTGATCGCGGCTGCGTCGCTGCGGTCACGAGTGGTCGCGGATGCGCCGCGCTGGCTCGTCGCCCTCGGAGTGGGACTGGTCCTCGATGTGCTCGCACTGGCGATCATCGGCGTGTTGGTGGCACGCGGGGTGTACGCGGCCCTGGCCGGCAGCCGGTTCGGCCCGCGCGGGGCACGACTGAACGCGGTGGCCCGCACTGCCGCCGCATCCTGGGTCGAGCGGGGCTGGGCGGGTCTGATCACGGGGCATACCCATCAGCCTGAGCTGACCCGGTTGGTCGACGGTTTCTACGCCAACAGTGGGTGCGCGGCGCGGGTGGTGGTGGCGCGTCGGTCCTGGTGGCTGCTGCCTCCGGTGTTCCAGGCGGTGTTGCGCTGCGGCTGGGTGGAGGTGGACGTCATCGGTGATCTGCGGGTGCGGCTCGTGCAGGGCGAGGTGTGCGCCGGGGAGGCGACGTGGCTGGAGCGACGCCTGATCCGGGGCGACCGTCTGGCCGGCGGTGAAACGCGGGTGGTGGCGGCCCTGCCGGGTGACGCGGAGTGGCCGTTGCGGGATCCGGCGCTGCGCCGGCACGCGCGCAGCGCACGTACCAGGGTGGTGGCGGCGGTCGCGGTCGCCGCGGTGGCGGTGTCGGGTCTGGTGTCGGCGGTGGTGCCGCCGCTGCGGCCTCGGTTGGCGGCGCTGCTGATGGTCATGCCGGTGCAGGCGCCCCAGGCCGCGGTAGCGGCGACGGTGTTCGCGAGTGTGGCGTTGCTGGTGGTGGCGTGGGGTCTGCGTCGGGGCCGCAGCGTCGCCTGGGTCGCCGCGGTGGGTCTGCTCGTGGGTTCGGCGGTGCTGCATCTGCTCAAGGGGTTGGACGGGGAGGAGGCGCTGGTCGCGCTCGCCGCGGCCGGATGGTTGGCGTGGCACCGGTCGGCGTTTCCGGCGCACCCGCACCGCCGGCACATCCGGATGGCCGCCCTTCTGCTGTTGGCGGGTATGGGAGGGGTCACGCTCCTGTCGCTGGTGGCGGCACGGGTCGCCGGCGCCTCGGCCGAGGTCACGCTGCGAGCCGCCCTCGGGCGTCTGATCGGTGACACGGCCCGACCACTGCCCAGCCCGACGCCCATGATCACCTCGGCATTGGCAGCCCTGGGCCTCAGTCTGTTGATCGCGCTCGGTTGGCTGCTGCTGCGGCCGCAGCTGGTGTCCGGTGCGTCCCCCAGCGACCGGGCGGCGGACCTCGCTCGCGCGCGGGCGATCATCGCCCGGCACGGAGGAGACACGTTGGCCTACTTCGCGCTCCGAGAGGACAAGTCGTTCTACTTCGTCGGCGACTGTGTCATCGCGTACGACGTGCGTGACGGTGTGTGTCTAGTCTCGCCGGACCCGATCGGGCCGGCGCAGCAGTGGGTGGAGGCGTGGACGCAGTTCCTAGGTCACGCCGACCGGCACGGATGGCCGGTCACCGTGGTGGGGGCGGCACCGGGATGGCTGCCGGTCTACCAGGCGGCCGGTATGCGGGCGTTGTATCTCGGCGACGAAGCCATCGTCAACTGCAGCGCCTTCACCCTCGAGGGCCGCCCGATGAAGGGTCTGCGCAGCGGCCACCACAAAGTCGCCCGCGCGGGATACACGGTGCGCTTCCACGATCCGGCGGCACTCCCCGCCGCACTCGCCGAAGAGTTGCGGGAGCTGGCCGCGCAGAGCCGGCAGGGCGACACCGAGCGCGGCTTCTCCATGACCCTCTCCCGCCTGTTCGACCCGCGGGACACCGGTCTGCTGCTCAGCGTCGCCTACGACCCGTCGGGGCGCCCGGACGCCTTCTGCCACTGGGTGCCGGCGCCCGACGTGGCCGGCTGGTCGCTGGACGTGATGCGCCGCCGCACCGACGTCGAGGTGCCCAATGGTCTGACGGACTTCGTCATCATCGAGACGATCCGTCACCTGAAGGAGCGCGGCCAGTGGGGGCTGGGGCTGAACTTCGCGGTCATGCGGGCGGTGCTGGCGGGCGAGCGGTCCGCGGGGCGGATGGGTGACGTGCAGCGCCGCCTGCTGCAACGGGTCGGGGCTGACACGCAGATGGCGTCGCTGTGGCGATACAACGAGAAGTACCACCCGATGTGGCGGCCCCGGTACGTGGTGCTGGCCGGGTTGGACAACGCGCCGTCGCAGGGTCTGGCGATCGCTGTCGCAGAAGGGGTCCTGGACCTGCCCGGTCGGCGGACGAGACGTCCCGGCGGAGCCCGTGGACGCGGACGTGACGCTCGGCCCGTCGGCCAGCCGTCGTCGTGACCCAGTCGACCGCCCTGGCCTGCGCGGTGGGCAGCGCGTTCGGCTACGGCATCGGATCGGTGCTGCAGGCAGGCGGCGCCCGCCGCGTGCGGCGTACCCGGCAGGTGGTCGCTCATCCCCTGTACCTGGCGGGTCTGGTCGCCGACCTCGTCGCCTGGCTGTTGTCGCTGGCGGCGTTACGCCGGTTGCCGGTGTACCAGGTACAGGCCACGGCCGCGGGCTCCCTGGCGGTGACGGTGGTGGCAGCGCGGCTGCTCTGGAAGGCGCCGCTGCGACGCCTCGATGGTGCCGCTGTCGTCGTCACCACCGCGTGCCTGACAGTCATCGCCGCCAGCGCCGACCCGCGATCGGCACCGCCGGTGACACCTACGGTGGTCATCGCGCTGGTGGCCGGCGCGGTCGCCGTCAGCGCCGCGGCGGTGGCCTGCGCGCGACATCAGTTGCCAGGCGTGCAGGCGGCGCTGGCCGGTGCGGCGTTCGCCGTCTGCGCGCTGTGCGCCCGTGCGCTACCGGTTCCTCCGCACACCCTCAGTCACCTCGGGCACACCGTCGCCGTCGTCGCCGCGACACCGCTGAGCTGGGCGTTGGTCGTCTCCGGTGCGGTCGGCACGATGTCCTATGCGCACGCGCTACGTCTGGGCGGCGTCGGCGCGGTCACGGCAGTGCTGTGGAGCGTCGAGGTGGCCGGCGGTGCCACGGCGGGTTTCCTGGCCCTGGGCGACAGGGTCCGCCCCGGATGGGCGTTGCCCGCCGTGCTCGCGATTGTCGGCACCCTGGCCGCGGCCGCCGTGCTCGCCACCGCCGCGCCGGCAGCCGAACCGCCGGTGTGAGCGTTCGAGAGCGGTACGACGCTCGGCTGCTTACCCTCCGGCGTTGGCGTCGGTGAGCAGTCGGGCGGCTAGGGCGCGTACCTCGTCCTTGAGTTCGTCCGGTCGGTCGATCGTGAATGGCCAGCCGAGCCCGGCCAGCATCTGCGCTGCGCCGTCGAGCCGTTCGGCCCGGGCTGTGAGGCGTACGCCGTCGGGGACCTCGGTGAGGGTGCCGACCGACGGTGGGATCCGTCGCTGCGCCTGACTCAGGCTGGTGTGCAGCACCACGGAAATGTCGTGCGCGTACGGCACGGCTGCCAGACCGGCAAGTACCTGCCTGGTGGGATCGAAGCCGGTCGGGATGTCGAACGTGCCCTGGGCGGGGCGGGCTGTCCCGATCCGGTCGAGCCGGAACGTCCGCACGGCCCGGCGGTCGTGGTCGTGACCGGTGACGTACCACCGGCCAGCGTGAAACACCAGCCCGTACGGGTCGAGCTGCCGCTCGCCGGACCGGCCGTGCCAGGTGGTGTAGGTGATGCTCACCGGTTGCTGATGTCGGGCCGCTTCGGCGAGCACCAGCAGCACCTCGATGCCGGGCGGGGCGGACTTGCGGACCGGTGCGGTGAAGTCCACGGTGTCCAGCAGCGAATCGATCCGCCGGGCGAGGACGGCCGGCAGTACTCGGCGGATCTTCGCGGTCGCGCTCTCGGCCGCCGCGCCTTCGGCGGTGACCAGCCCCGCCCGGGTGGCGGCGACGAGCCCGAGCATGACGGCGACCGCCTCCTCGTCGGTGAGCATGAGCGGCGGCAGCTTGTAACCGGGCGCGAGCCGGTACCCGCCGTAGCGACCGCGCCGGGCCTCGACCGGGATGCCGAGGTCGGCGAGGTGCGCGGCGTAGCGGCGGACCGTGCGCTCGTCGACGTCCAGCCGACCGGCCAGGTCAGCGACGGTGAAGCCGCCACCGGCCTGAAGGATCTCCAGCAACGCCAGTACACGCGCGGTGGGCCGGGCCAATAATCCAACTCCTAATCCGGGCGGAATGTGTCCAGTATTGATCGTAGCGTGTGCTGCATGACGACATTCGTACTGGTTCCCGGGTTCTGGCTCGGCGCGTGGGCCTGGCGCCCGGTCACGGCCGCCTTGCGTGGGCACGGCCACGAGGTGTACCCGGTGAGCCTGACCGGCCTGGGCGAGCGCGCCCACCTGGCCCGCCCGGACACCGACCTCGACGTCCACGTCACCGACGTGGTCAACCTGCTGCGCTACGAGGACCTGCACGACGTGGTCCTCGTCGGGCACAGCTACGCCGGCGCGGTCGTGACGACCGCCGTCGCCGACCGCATGACCGACCGCATAGCCCAGCTGGTTTTCGTCGACACCGGCCCACTACCCGACGGGGCGGCGAACGAGGACTTCAACCCGCCCCAGGAGCGGGAGCGCCACGCGGCGGTGGTCGCCGAACACGGCGACGGCTGGCGACTGCCACCCCCGCCCTGGGCCGACCTGGCGGCGGGTGCGGCGGATGTGGACGACTCGGTCGTCGCGCTGCTCAGTGAGCGGTCGGTGGCCCAACCGTGGGCGACCGCCACCACCCCGGTGCGGCTCACCGGGGCGTGGGAGAAGCTGCCCCGCCTCGGCGTGCTGTCGAGCTTCACCGTCGAGCAGGCCCGCGGGATGGCCGCCGCCATGCCGCTGTGCCAGCACATGGTCGGCGACTCGTGGCGGTACGAGGAGCTGCCGACGTGGCACTGGCCGATGCTCAGCCGACCGGCCGAGCTGGCCCAGATCCTGCACCGAGCCAGGCCGACGGCATAGCCTGCGGCGCCCGGGTGACCGCACCGAGGTCACCCGGGCACCGGTGCCACGGTTACCCACACGTGGCCGACGACGCGCAGACGGCCGGTTGCGCCCGCTCCGGGTGGTCGTATCGGAGATCTGCCCGCCGCACCTCACCGCCCTGGTCGCGGCACGGCGGCAGCGCATCCGCCTGGAGGTACGGCCGGGCCGCGGGACCGCGCGGGGCTCTGCCGGACCCTGGCGGTCGGTGCCGGAATCGTGGCGGTTCCGCAGACGGCCGCGTCCTGGCGGGTGCCGCTCGGGTTGGCCGCCCGGAACTACTTCCCGGCGCCGACGCTGCCCTGGTGGGGTTAGTCAGCTGACGGCCCGGGCCCGCCGCTCGCGCAGCCAGACCAGCGCCACCATGGCGACGTTGACGACCGCCAGAATCAGCAGGGAGGCGTCACCGGAGTCGGTGGACCGGTCAATGGCGTAGGGCTCGCCGTCGGCCAGCACCGTGTTGACGACCCCGAACAGGACGTTGTTGGCGACGTGGAAGGCGACCGGCGCCTCGATGCCGCGGCTGATGATCGCCATCAGGCCGGTGCACAGGCCGATGAAGGTGAAGTAACCGAACAACCAGGGGTCGTTCGACCCGTGGAGCAGGGCGAAGCCCAGGCTGGAGACGACAAGCCCGACGGCCAGGGCCGGCCGGACCGCGCGCACCCAGGACGCGGCGGCGGGCAGCAGGGCGCTTCGCCACATCAACTCCTCGCCGGCGGACTGCAGCGGCGTGGTCAGGACGGTGACCACCAGCAGAGCGATCGTCGTACCACTGACACCGAACCCGACCCAGGGCGTCGAGTCGCGCGCGACCAACCACACGACGCCGAGCCCAGCACCCACCAGCAGCGTCGCCCCGGCCAGGTAGCTACCCAGGCGGCGGGCGTCGAAGGCCCGGGGCGAACTGATCAGGCTCCGCCACGGCACCCGGGCGAGCCGCGCCAGGAACAGGACCGCCACGACGCCCGACGCACCGATGCTGAGGTTGATGGCCAGCGACTTCAGTGGCGTCATGGTGGGCGAGAACGGGTCGTCGCTGCCCTCGACGACGCCCACGATCAGGTAGGACAGAAGCTGCAGGGCGAGCATCACCAGCGACATCACGGCGACGAGCGCGAGCGGCTTCCACCAGGCCATCCGCAGGTGGGCGCCGAACGGGCGGGAGGGGTCGAGAGCCGCAGCCGGATGCTCAGGCGTCCGCGGTCGCGGGTCTCCTACGTCGGAACCGCTCTGGCGATCCAGCGTCTCCCAGGAGGCATCGGGCCGTGGGGCGTTCATCGTGGACTTTCCTTTCGAAAGGAGGGGACATGTTCATCGCAGCGCTCGTCGCGGCTCCCGTGCAGTGACACCACGTCACCGCTGCCCTGTGACGTCCCGACGGATACGCCGTACGAGGCTCAGCCGGTCAGGTCCGCCGGCGCCGGGGCGAAGTCGAGGCGCGGCTTGCCCCGCATCGCCGCTGCGAGGCTCTGGTAGACCGGCGGGTTGATACCGTCGCGCTGGTTGTGCCCCATCTTGACGGTGGTCTGCGGCCAGTCCGGGTCGGTCAGGATGCCGGCCACGGCGTACTGCTTGGTCATCGCGACCATGGAGGCGTAGTTCTCCGCGTCGGTGGTGCCGGTCTTGCCGGCGACCGGAGCGTCCACGGCGGTCTTCACCTGCGCAGCCGTACGGCTGCTGCCGCACCTGCTGGTCGCCGAGTTGTCGCCGACCGGACAACGGGCGGCGTCGACGGCCGCGCGGGCCACCCCGGTGCTCACCCGCTTCTCGCAGCGTGAGTCGGCGACGTCGAGGGTCATACCGTCCGGGCCACGGATCTCCTGCACGGGGGTCGGCGCGCACCAGGTGCCGTCCGCCGCCAGGGTCGCGTACGCGTTGGCGAGTTCCAGCGGGGTCGTGTTGGAGACGCCCAGGGTGAACGCGCCCCAGTCGTGGGCGGCCTCCCGGTCGGCGGCCCACCGGTCCTCCCGGTCGACCCGGAACCGGATGCCGAGCCGCTTGGCCACGTCGACCACGTTCTCCGCGCCGATCTGCTGCTGCAGTGGAACGAAGTAGGTGTTGGTCGACCGGGCGAACGCGCTCCACATGTTGAGCACGCCGCCGGCCTTCTTGTCGGAGTTCGTGGGGCAGTAGAGATCGGTTCCGGGGCAGGCGGTGGGGCTGGCGCGGTCGATGACGTACTCCGACCGGAAGCGTTGTGGTGCGTCGATGGTGTGGCTGAGCGGGATGCCCTTCTCCAGGGCGGCGACGACGGTGAAGATCTTGAAGGTGGAGCCGGCCTGGTAGCCGGTGATGCCGTCGCCGCCGGTGAGGAGCGGGTTCATCGTGTTGGGGTAGCTGCCCGAGGCGCCCTTCGCCCGCTGTTTCGGGTCACTGTGCGGCCTGTTGGTCGGCTTCCTCGGATCGTCGGGTCGGAAGGTGCGGTTCACGGCGAGGGCGCGGACCCGGCCCGTGCCCGGTTCCACCGTGGCGACCATGACCGCTTCCTTGGCGGTCTCGCTCTTGGCCCGGCGTACCGCTTGGTCCGCCCCGCGCTGCGCCTGTACGTCGAGGCTGGTGACGATGGTGTAGCCGCCGCTCTTGAGGCGCCGTTCCCGGTCGTAGGTGGTGGCGCCGAAGGTCTTCTGCGACATCCACCAGCGGTAGAAGTAGTCGCAGAAGAAGCCCCAGGTGCGCTGGTTGGTGGCGACGCAGCCGTTCGGGGTGCGCTTGTCCTTGACCACCATCTTGGTGGCCTTGGCCGCGTCGGCCTGCCGCTGGTTGATCGCGCCGATGGCGACCATGTTCTGCAGGACGTAGTTGCGCCGGTCGAAGGCGAGGGTGCGGCCGCTGCGGGTGGTCGGGTCGTTCTGGCTCGGCGCCTTGACCATGCCGGCCAGCAGCGCGGCCTCCTCCAGCGTGAGCTTGCCGGGCGGCTTGCCGAAGTAGACCTGGCTGGCGGCGAAGATGCCGTACGCGCCGTTGCCGAACGCGGCGATGTTGAGGTAGCGCTCCAGGATCTCGTCCTTGGAGAACGTCTTGTCGATCTGGAGCGCGTACTTCATCTCGCGCAGCTTGCGGGTGCTGGTGTCCTCGGTTGCGGCGACCACGTCGGCCGGGTGCGAGGCGGAGTACGCGATGGCGAGCCGGACGTACTGCATGGTCAGCGTCGAGGCGCCCTGCCGGCCGTCGGCGCCGCCGGAGGAGTTGCTGACAAAGGCCCGCGCGATGCCGTTGAGGTCGACCCCGTTGTGCTGGTAGAAGTCGTGGTCCTCGGCGGCGACGATCGCTTGGCGCATGACCGGCGCGACGTCGGCGAGCTTCACGTCCCGCCGGTTCTCGTCGTACATGGTCGCCAGTGGGGTCTTGCCGTCCGAGGCCAGTAGGTAGCTGATCTGCGGCGCGCGGGCCACGGTCAGCTCCTTGGGCAGCGCGCCGAACGTGTCGGCGCCGGCCTTCGCCGCCAAGCCGGACATCGCCACCGCGGGGAAGGCCGCCGCCGCGACCACCACTCCGGCCAGAAGGCCACACATCAGCAGCGATGCGGCGTTGGTGAAGATATTGCGGTCACGTTTCCCCATTCCGGGTCACCTCGATCCATAGAGGTGCAGGGCGGCAGCGGCTCACCGACCGGCGTCCGCGCCCGGTCGGGTCCTTCATCGCTGCCGCCCCGCGAGGTCCGACACGTGCGTGCGGGCGCTCGGCGACGAGTGGTGCCGGGTCAACCGGTCACCAGCCGGCCAGCGCCACCTTCGTCGCCTCGGCGATGAGGGCGTTGTCGTACTCGGCGTCCTTCTCGTCGCGGGTGGACAGCACCGCGAGGACGATCGGCGCCCGCTCCGGCGGCCAGATCACCGCGATGTCGTTGCGGGTGCCGTATCCGCCGGCGCCGGTCTTGTCCCCGACGACCCAGCCGTCGGGCACGCCGGCGCGGATCAGCTCACCGCCGGTGGTGTTGCCCCGCAGCCACCCGTTGAGGATGTCGCGGTCCGCGGGTTCGAGGGCGTCACCGACGGTGTACGCGCGCAGGGACCCGGCCATGGCCCGTGGGGTGCTGGTGTCCCGCCGGTCGCCGGGCCTGGCCTCGTTGAGGGCGGTCTCGTACCGCGCCGGGTCGGTGACCTTGTCGCCGATCTCGCGCAGTTCCTTCTCGAACTTCTGCGGTCCACCGAGCCGGCGCAGCATCAGGTTGGCGGCGGTGTTGTCGCTGTACCGCACGGCGGCGTCCACGATCGCGCGCAGCGTCATGCCCTCGGCGACGTGCTGCTCGGTGATCGGCGAGTAGGTCACCAGGTCGTCCGCCGAGTACCGCACCACCCGGTCCAGCTCGGCGTCGGTGGTCTCGTCGAGGATCTCGGCGGCGGCCAGCGCCTTGAAGGTCGAGGCGTACGCGAATCGTTCGTCGGCCCGGTACTGCACCGCCCTGCCGCTGCCGGTGTCGATCGCGTAGACGCCCAGTCGCGCGTCGAACTTCTCCTCCAGCTGCCGGAATTCGCGGTCCCGATCCGGTGCTGACGATGCGGGGGCCGCGGTCGCGCTGTCCCGTACCGGTTGTTCGGCGGCGTCGGCGGGACTGCAGGCGGTCAGAGAGACCACTGCCACCGCGGCCACCAGGCGGTGTGTCGAAGACACCATTACTGCTCCTTGGTCGTTGGGCGGACCGGGGGCCGGACGGCCCCGGTCGGGTCGGACTCGACCCTGACAGTGATCCGGCATGCGGTCGAAGACAGAAGTCGCGGAGTTCATGCCGATCGGGTATCGACGGCACGGCGAGGGAAGCTCCCGGTCGAGGTCAGGCCGGGTGGGGAGTCGCCGAGGCCGTCACTCCCGGCCGGTGACCGGCGGTCCGGTCAGAGCCGGCAGCGTCGGTCCTGCGCAGGGACCTTCAGGTCGATCAGGTAGGCGGCGAAGGCGGCGTTGACACAGGGGTTGACCGCCTCCTGGGCGACCGTGTGCCGCGCACCCTCGACGGTGAGCACCGTGCCACCGATCTCGTCGGCCAGCACCTTGCCCGCGGCGTACGGGGTGGCCGGGTCGCCGGTGACGGAGATGACCAGGCTCGTGGGCACGCCCTTGACGTCCTGCGCGTAGGGGATGCCGAGGCTGGGCTCGCCCGGCCAGGACTCGCACGCGTCCCGGGTGACACCCTCGACGGTCCTGCCGGTGGCGACGAACGGGCTGGTCCTGACGATGTCGGCGCGCAGCCGGGCTTCCTCCTCGGGTGTGCGGCGCATCTCGTCGTTGCAGTTGACGGCGAGGTTGGCCTCGAGGAAGTTGGTCCACACGCCGGAGGCGTCCCGACCACCGAAGACGTCGCCGATCTTCAGGATCTGCGCTCCGTCGCCCTGCTTGAGCTGGGCGAGGCCCTTGATGAGCGTGGGCCAGGTCTCGGGGTAGTAGAGGGCGGCGGTGACGCCGCCGGTGGCCTGGTTGAAGTTGAGCGTGCGCCCCTTCCCGGCGGGAACGGGCTTGTCGATCAGTGGCTGGACCAGCTGCTGGAATACCTCCGTCGCCCGGGCAGGGTCGGCGCCCAGGGGGCAGTCCCTGCTTGCGGCGCAGGAGGCCGCCAGCTTCTCAAAGTTCTGTTGGAAGCCGGCCTGCTGGGTGAGCCGCCGCTGCGGGTTCTGCAGGGTGGGGTCCGTCACGCCGTCCAGCACCATCGCCCGTACGTTCCTGCCGAACATCTCGGCGTAGACCGCGCCGAGTCGGGTGCCGTAGCTCTGCCCGGCGAATGTGAGTTTCTCGTCGCCCAGGGCCGACCGCAGGACGTCCATGTCCCGGGCGACGTTGCGGGTGCCGACCGCGGACAGGATCTCCGTCCCGCCCGAGCCCTTCGCGCAGCGCTCCGCCAGGCGCCGG
Source organism: Micromonospora sp. R77 (assembly GCF_022747945.1). Classification (NCBI taxonomy): domain Bacteria; kingdom Bacillati; phylum Actinomycetota; class Actinomycetes; order Micromonosporales; family Micromonosporaceae; genus Micromonospora; species Micromonospora sp. R77. The sequence goes on along the minus strand of NZ_JALDST010000001.1, from coordinate 6,245,941 downwards.
GTGTCCTCCTCGCTCCACTGCCCCGAGGACGCCAGCAGGGTCGTCTGGTCCTCGCCGCGATCGCGTTCGGCGTCGGTGAAGCAGCTGATCGCGGGCGTCGACGAGCCGACCCCGCGGGGATCGAATCCCACCACGTCGAATCGTCGCAGCAGTGGGCTCTTCGCGTGCGCGGCGCTGAAGGTCGTCGCCTGGGTCATGCCGGAACCGCCCGGGCCGCCCGGGTTGAGCACCAGCGACCCGATGCGTTGCCCGACAGCCGCCTGGGCGGGGAGCCGGAGCACCGCGACCTGGATGGTCCTGCCCTTCGGCTTCTGGTAGTCCAGCGGCACCGTCAGCCGCGCGCACTCGAAGGGCTCGACATACTGCTTCTTCTCCCCCGGCGTGGTGCCGTAGCCCGCGCACGAGCCGAACGACAGCTTCTGCCCGTAGTAGGCCTCCAGCCCGGCGGTGGACGGCCGCGGCTCGGACTCCGCGGAGTTCGGGGCGCCGGTGCAGGCGGCCGACAGAATGAGCACGGCCGTCACCCCGACCGCGGCGCCGACGCGAGCGGCGGTCCGCCGGGAAGCAGGCGGGGCGGACCGGTCCACGGGTGGGTCGGAGTCGAACAGGGCCATCGGATTCTCCGAATCGAGTCGTCCTGAAGGTGTGCGTCCTCGACGAGACACCCGGCCGTAGCGGCACACTCAACCCCGTCCAGGTGTGATCTGGTCGGTGACATCCGGAGAGGCACACCCGTGAGGCTCGACACACGGTGTCGTGCGGGCTTGAGTGTGCCGTTGCGGCACACCGGCTAATGGATCAATGCTGAACGAGGTCAAACCAGACGGGCTGCCGGAGCGGCACCACGGCCCCACCCGGCCCGACGCCAGTGCCCAGTCCGCCGTGCTGCAGCAGATGGGCGGCGTCGCCGGGTTCGTCTACTCGACGGTTCCGGTGATCGTGTTCGTGACGGCGCATGCGTTCCTGCCGCTGCCGGTGGCTATCGGGGTCGCGGTCGCCGCCGGGTTCGCGTTGTTCATCGTTCGGCTGCTGCGCGGCGAGCGTCTGGTGTCCGCGGTCGGCAGCCTGCTCGGCGTGGCGGTGGCCGCCGGGATCGTCGCGTGGACCGGCTCCGCGCGGGACTTCTTCGTGATCGGGATCTGGGCCTCGCTGGCCGGGTTCGTCGTCACGTTCGGGTCGGTGCTGGCTCGCCGGCCGCTGACCGGTGTCATCTGGAACGCCCTGCACGGCGGGAAGCACCCATGGCGGTCCGACCGGGCCGTACGGGTGGCACACGATCTCGCGACCCTCGCCGCGGCGGCGGTGTTCGGTTCGCGGTTCGTGGTGCAGCAGTGGCTCTATCTGACCGACAGCACCGGTGGGCTGGGCGTCGCCCGGATCGTCATGGGCACGCCGCTCACCGTGCTCGCCGCGCTGGTCGTCGTGTGGAGCTTCCGGCGCAGCACCAGACGCCTCACCGCGGCCGACAGATGACCGCGGCGCGAGGCCACCGAGCCGTCCACCCGCATCGCGACGAACGAACCGGAAAGGCATGAGCATGATCCTCTACGAAGGCGCACTGCAGGTGGTTCCCGTTCTGTTGATCGCCCTGTTCATCGAGACGCGCAGCCTCGACCGGCAGGCCAGCCGCACGATGCGACGCTGGGAGACCGCGCAGGACAGGGTCTACGCCGCGCTCGGCGTCGTCGCGTTCATGGTGTCGCTGTTCGTGGTGGCAGACATCATCGCTGACGGGCCCGTCACCAAGGCGATCATCATCGCCACCCTCAGCGGCTGCATGGGCATGTTGTACGTCCGGATCCTGCAACGCTTCGCCAGCCGCGACCGGCGACCCGACCAGGTGTCGGGCGACCGCTGAGCCTCGGGCCGCCGACGTCGCGCCCGGCCGGTCCGGCGACGAACAGGCGGCCGCGCCGCTCACCGCCAGAACAGCTGGTACGGCGGACGCCAGCTGGCGTCGAGCCGTTGGGTTGAGCGCGGAGGGCATCGGGTCGTGCCGTCAGCGGCATCCCTTTGTCGTGGGCGGCCTGCGGACGATCAGTCGTGCGGCTCGGACAGCAGTCGGTTGGTGCGCCGCAGGACGTCCAGCTGCGCGGGGTTGTAGAGCTCCGCCAAGGCCGTGCCGACTGCCTGTTCGACGTAGTGCGCGCTGTACCGGGTGCCGGCGTTCGTGATCTTCACTCCCGGGTTCTCCGCGTACAGCCGGCGTACGTAGGGAACCAGGTCCCGGGCCACTGCGGCACGGGTCTGCTCGTCGGCGTCCGCGGGAAGCGTGTCGAACCGCTCGGCGACCGGGTCGGTGACGGGCTTGCGCAGCATGTCCGCCCAGGCCCGCATGGTGTCGGCGCCGAGCACCCGGGTCAGCACGACGATGAACGAACGGTCGGCGGGCGGCATCGTCGACACGACATCGGGTGCGACGACGCCGGGTGGCAGTTCCGCCGGTGTGGACTGACGCAGGATGACGGCGAGTTCGAGGCGGGCCCGTTGCAGCCGTTCGATGGTGGCCGCGAGCTCGGCGTCCAGGGTGCGCAGGGCCTCCACGGGCTGGTCGTCGGTGTCCGGCATGGTGGCGATCTGGGCCAGCGAGAACCCCAGCTCTGTCAGGCGCCGGATGCGCAGGATCCGGACGAGGTGAGCCACTCCGTACTGCTTGTAGCCGTTGCTACGCCGGTGTGGCTCCGCCAACAGGCCGATGTCGTGGTAGTGGCGTACCGCCCGCAGGGTGGTGCCGGCGAGTTGGGCGATCTCCCGAGTGCTCCAGCCCATGTCACCCCCGACCTCAGAGCCGTCCCGGGGCGTCGAACACCAGGTCCGGGTCGTACCGCTGCTTGACGGCCCGCAGGCGCCCGGCGTTCGGCCCGAACGCGGCGGCGGTGCGCTCGGTGTCCTCCGGAGCGAGCAGGTTGGGATAGCCGCCCGGAAGCGTGTCGGTTCCCCGCACCCAGGCCCGGTGCCGATCCGCGGCGGGGTCCCCCGGTTCCCAGACCGCGATGGTCTCGACCATCAGGTGCGGCGTCCGGTTGCGGAACGCGGTCGAGTCCTCGGGGATCCGGGCGGCTGCCCCGTGGAGGCTGTGCAGCGAGATCGCGGAGAGCGGCGAGGTCTTGGCGCTCGCGGCGTCGACCAGGACGTCCTGGACCGTACGGTCGAGTCCGGTGACCGTGCGCGACCCGATCTCGACGTGCCGGCCGGCCGGGAACATCGCGTCGATCTGCGCGAGCTGATCCGGCATCGTGGTCGGGCCGATCTGTGCCGCCAACGGTTCGCCGAGCTCGGTCAGCTGTCGCAGCACCCGGGTCCCCGTCTCCGGGTCGCCGCACCAGGTCGGTGCGGCGAAGAGCGCCGGGTCACCGGTCGGGGCGGTGATGAAGCCGGCCTGCACGGTCAGCTCGTCCGGGCCCCGCAGCAGCGACTCCTCCAGCTCCGGCAGAACGTCGAACCGGAACATGATCATCCCGGCGAGGATCGCCGGCACGGCATGCAGCTGGATCCGCATCGTGGTGACCACGCCGAAGTTGCCCCCGCCACCGCGCAGCGCCCACAGCAACTCGGGGTCGTGCTCCTCGTCGGCGGTGACCAGCGTGCCGTCGGCGAGCACCACGTCGGCCGACAGCAGGTTGTCGGCGGCGAGGCCGAACCGGCCGCTCAGCGGCCCGTAACCACCGCCGAGCGTCAACCCGGCCATCCCTACCGAACCGGCCGTCCCGGTCACCGCGACCAGGCCGGCCCGCTGCGCGGCCACCGCCACGTCGGCCGAGGTGGCGCCGCCGGCCACGATGGCGACCGCGGTGGTCGCGTCGACGCTCACCTGTCGCATCGGGCTCAGATCGAGCGTCAGGCCACCGTCGGCCAGCGCGCGGCCGGCCCAGTCGTGCCCACCGCCGCGGACCGACAGCGGGAGACCCTTCTCGCGGGCGGCCCGGACCCCGGCCTGGACGTCGGCCGTGTCGACGCATCGGGCGACGACGGAAGGTCGGGTGGTCACCGCGCCGTTCCAGAGCGTTCGCGCTTCGTCGAATTCCGTTCCGGCGGTCAGCATGTCACCCATGTGATCATGGTAGCCACCTACTCGTCAGAGTCCAACTCTGATCAATGATGCGGGCTATGCTCGGCCGGCCATGACAGAAGCACCGAAAAGCCGCCGGGCCGAGTACGCCGCGGCCACCCGGGCTGCCATCATCGACGCGGCGCGCCTGCTCTTCGCGCGTAACGGATACTTCGCGACGAAGATCGAGGACATCGCCGCGGAAGCGCGGGTCGCGCCGGCCACGGTGTACGCGGTGACCGGCGGCAAGCAGGGGCTGATCCGCACACTGGTCGACCTGTGGAGCCAGGCGCCGATCGTGGCGCAGACCCTCTCCCGGCACGAGACGATCACCGATCCGGACGAGATCCTGCGGGACACGGCGGCCACGGTCCGGGCGATGCGTGAGACGTACGGCGACATCATGCGACTGATGCTCACGACCGCGCCACACCACGCCGAGGTGGCCGAGGGCCTGCGGGTGGCCACGAAACGCTACCGGGACGCCATCGAAGTCGTCGCCGTCCGGCTCCACGAGGTCGGCGGCCTACGTCCCGGCATGGACGTCGCGGAGGCGACCGACATCCTCTGGTTCTACTTCGGCTACTCCGGCTACTTCACCCTGCTCGACGACAACGGCTGGACCTACGAGCAGTCGGAACGCTGGCTGGTCGCTCAGGCCACCGCGGCTCTTCGCTGAGACCTGAATGCCGCCGAGTTCCGGGGCGATGAGTTGACGATTCCGCCTGGCGGGAACCTCCGCGACGGCCGACGTGCCGGGTGATCAGCGGCGACGCAGCGCCGGCTCGAGCAGGGCGGGCGGGGTGTCGTTCTTCTCGTGGGCGGCGAGGTCGACGCCGGGAGCCACGATCGCGTCGATCGCGTCCAGCACGTCGGCCGAGAGCACCGTGTCCGCCGCGGCGAGCTGCGAGTGGAGGTGGTCCGTCGTGCGGGGGCCGATGATCGCGCTGGTCACACCTGGGTGTGCGGTGACGAAGCCGAGCGCGAGCTGAATCATGCTGAGGCCGGCCTCGTCGGCGACGGTGGCGAGCTGCTCTACGGCGTCGAGCTTGGCCCGGTTGGCGGGGATGCTGATGTCGTAGCGCTGCTGCATGAAGCCTGAGCGGTTCGTGTTGATCTGCTGGCCGGCACGGATCGCCCCGGACAGCCAGCCCGACGCCAGCGGGCTCCAGGCGAGCACGCCCATGCCGTACTCCTGCGTCGCGGGCAGCACGTGGGTCTCGATGCCACGCTGCAGGATCGAGTAGTTCGGCTGCTCGGTCACGTAGCGGCTCAGGCGTCCGTCGCGGGCAGCCCACTGCGCCTGCACGATGCGGTAGGCCGGGAAGGTCGAGGAGCCGAAGTAACGGATCTTGCCCGCGCGCTGCAGGTCCGTCAGCGCCGACAGCGTCTCCTCGTCGCTGGTCGTCGGATCCCACCGGTGCATCTGGTAGAGGTCGATGTGGTCGACGCCGAGGCGGCGCAGGCTGTTCTCCAGCGCGGTGACGAGCCAGCGGCGCGAGCCGCCCCGCTGGTTGCGCTCGTCGCCCATCGGCAGGGTCGCCTTGGTGGCCAGGACGACGTCGTCCCGGCGGCCGGCGACGGCCTTGCCGACCATCTCCTCAGACTGGCCGCCGCTGTAGGCGTCGGCGGTGTCGATGAGGTTGATCCCCGCCTCGAGCGCGGCGTCGACGATGGCAGCGGCGTCCTCCTGGGTGGTGTTGCCGATCTTGCCGAAGTTCATCGCGCCGAGTACGAGGGTGCTGACCTGCACACCAGTACGACCCAAGGTGCGGTACTGCATGACTGTTCTCCTTCAGGCGTTCGGCGATACACGAGTTGGTGGCAGCCCGTCCGCTCAGTACACTGATCAAGCGGAACGCTGTTCCGCTAGCCAACATACGGAACAACGTTCCGGATGCCAAGCGGAGTGACGGAGGTAACGCGACGTGGCCGAGATCGACGGCGGCTCGCAGCGACCGGTCCCGCGCAAGCGGGCCGACGCCCGGCGCAACGAGAAGGCCCTGCTCGACGCCGCCGCCGCGGCGTTCGTCACCTCCGGCGTCGACGTGCCCGTGCGGGACATCGCCGCCAGGGCCGGCGTCGGCGTCGGCACCATCTACCGCCACTTCCCCACCCGGGCCGACCTCATCGTCGCCGTCTACCGCCACCAGATCGAGGCATGCGCCGAGGCGGGACCGGCCCTACTGGCCGACAGCGACACACCGCACGCCGCCCTGGCGCAGTGGATCGACCTGTTCGTCGACTTCCTGGTCACCAAGCACGGTCTCGCCGCGGCGCTACAGTCCGACGACGCCGCCTTCCAGACCCTGCACGCCTACTTCCTCGACCGGCTCGTCCCGGTCTGCGACCAGCTCCTCGACGCCGCCGTCGCCGCCGACGAGATCCGCCCCGACATGGACGCCTACGCACTGCTGCGCGGCGTCGGCAACCTCTGCATCGGCGCGGGCAGCGATCCCCGTTACGACGCACGCCACCTGGTCGACCTCCTCGTCGCCGGGCTTCGCGTCCGCTAGAAGTGCCGTGACCACGAACGTTCACGGTGTCGGTTGACACGCCGTCCGGCCTGTCGGCTGGACGTGTCGTGGCGGTCCGGCTGTGGCGGTGGCAGATCTTGTACGTGTGCGGCGGCTGAGTGATCAGGAAGGCCAGCAGCTGCTCGCCCCGTCGAGCGTCCGGGCGTCAACGACGGCCGACTCCGCGCGCGCCGCGGGTCGGGTGGTACCCCGGCCCGCGGCATTAACACAGTGGGGCGCACTGCAGCAGGGCGGCTCCGGTGAGCGCGCTGTTGTTCATCCGTCCGAGGCCGGCAATGGCGACCAGGCTGCCGATGGCGAGGCCGGCGCCGCTGGCAGTCTGGGGGGGGTTGCCGGGGGCGCTGTCGGGATGCGGGGGATCGGCACGGGACGCCTCATGTGTCTGGGGCGGTGAGGACGCAGTCCACGGCCGTGTAGAGGGTTTCGGTTTCGGACCTCAGGATCGAGTCCTCGGCGGGCAGGGCTCGTTCGACGGAGAGGCCACTGAGGACGGTGAGCAAGAACCTCACCCGGCGTGCGTGGTCGTCCCTGGGGAGCGCGCCTTCGTCTGCGAGAACCGTCAGCCAGTACTCGACACGGCGCCACCCTGCCCGCTCCAGGGCGAGATACGCCGTGCGCACCTCCTCGGTCGGTTCGGGTGCGATGAACCTCTGGTACGTCTCGCCCCACGCCTCACGCGCCTGCTTCCCGACGCCGGCCGGGGCGAGGATCTGCCGGAGACAGTTGACCAGTCGATCCCGGGCGGGTAGCGATCGGTCGTGGATCGGGTCATCCGGGAACATGTGGTCGTAGATTCTGGCGAGCACGGCGTCCTGCAGTGCGCGCTGGGTCGGAAAGTGGAACCTGAGCGAGCCCGTGCTCACCCCGGCCCGCGCCGCCACCGCACGCACGCTCAGCGTCGCCGTCACATCCTCCGCGAGCATCGCCGCCGCAGCCGCGAGGATCCGTTCCCGTGAGCCGGTGCTCCGGTCGTCCCGTGTCATCCGCCACCTCCTAGTACATCGTACTAGCACGCTGTGCTAGCGTCGCCACTAGCACAGCGTATTAGTGCACGGCAGCGACGGCGAGTGAGGAAACGTGATCGAGGACTGGCGGCAACGGCGAGCAGCCAAGCGCATCACCAGCGGCGACGGACGGGCATTGAAACGCCTCCGCTGGTGGCAGCTACCCTTCCGCGCACTGTTCTACCTCCCGCTGCCCGACCGGGACGGCCGGCAGACGGTGTACGCCGTCGACATTCCACGGCGAACCGACCCGGACGGCGGCAAGGCGAGAGCGCACCTGTATCTCGACGGCAGACACCACGCCCAGTCCAAACTCCCGGCAGCCTTCCCCGTCGAGGGCGGCACCATCGAGGTGGCGATCAGTGCATTCGGGCTCAAGCGCTGCCACTACGTCACCACCGCCGGCGCGGAGCACCCGCTCATTCCTGACCCGAAATCCGCCGAAGGACGCCGCGCCCGCATCGCCCGCGAGCACCCGACACTGAGCCGCTCGATCAGTTACCTCTCGGTGCTGATGCTCCTCATCGGCGTGGGCCTGAACCTGCTGCAACTCGCCGAACCGATCTCGCGGATCCCCCCGATCGCCGAACACATCGGAACGATCGAATCGCCCATCCACCTACCGGTCTGGCTCAACTTCGCCCTCGCCGTCGGGGCCGCACTGGCCAGCACCGAGCGGGCACTCCGCCTGCGGTACAGCGTGCTCGACCACGCCGGGAAGTAACTCTGTCCATAGGAGGAATCCATGACCACGATGAACAAGCCGACCTCGCTGCTCACTCAGGGCGAGCCCCGCAATGGGCCGTCAGTTCCCACCGGGGTCGAGTACCACCGGGTACTCGCAGGTGACAAACGCCGGATCGGCCGCGGCATTCTCGCCATCATCCTCCTGCTGGCAGGGATCGTCATCTTCCCGAACGCCATCGGCAGGGCCACCGCACTCATCGACGTACGGATGGGAAACACCCCGCCGATCCTGGGCGGCACCGACTACACACCGCTCTACCACGCCAGTTCGATGCTCTCCCTCGGCCTGCTCATTCCGTGGAGCATGCTCATCCAGCGGTGGCTCTACGGCGTGCCCGGCGCGTCCCTGCACTCCGTGACGTCGCGGTTCCGCTTCGACCTGCTCGGCAAATCGCTCCTCATCTTCGGCCCCGCCTGGCTGGTGGTCAACGCCCTCGGAGCCCTCACGCCCGTCGAGGAGTCCCCCTGGTCACAGACCGACCTCGTCGCCATCTTCATCGCCACGATGCTCCTCACCCCACTCCAGTCGGCGGGCGAGGAATACGGCGTGCGTGGGCTGATCTTCCGCGTGATCGGCAGCTGGACCCGCAGCCCACGGGCGGGACTGGTCGCCGGGGTGCTGGTCTCGAGCGTGCTGTTCACGGCCGTGCACGGCGCAACGGACCCGTACATCATCGTCTGGTACTTCACGCTCTGGACCGGACTGGCCATCATCACCTGGCGCACCGGCGGACTGGAGATCCCCATCATGCTCCACGCCGTACTCAACACCTTCAGCTTCATCCTGGCCCTCGCCCTACGGGTAGACTTCGGCACCGCACTGCAGGACCGCTCAGCCGGAGTCGGCACGCCGTACCAGCTCGTCCCCGCCGCCACTGTCGTCGTCATCACCGCGATCATCTGGTGGCGCACCCGAACGACGGGGCCAGCCCTTACCGCGGGCCGTAGTCAGGCACCACGTCACACGCGGTCGTGATGCGGTGTCACCGACGGGCGGTTCCGAGGGGTGCCGTCGACGGATTTGTGTCCGCCACCCCAACAATCGGACCGTGAGCGCGGGCTGACCCCACCAGGGCAGGGTGCCCATCTGCAGGAGGTCGTGCAGCGACCGGGCGACCTGGGCCGAACGAAGCCGCGGCGATCGCGATCGCGGTCGCCATCGGCAGCCCGTGGTCTCCCAGGCCGACCAGCGTCATCCGGTGTGGACGGTGGGCGTCGCCTGAGCGAGTTCCACGCCACGGGGAGGGTCGTCGTAGCGCGTCCATGACGAGGTCGAGCAGGTGGCTGCTGCGGGTCTCGAAGTGCTCGTCCGGGTTGATGCGCCAGAGGAAGCCGACCAGCAGCAGGAGGTCGTCGGCGGTCACGTCGGCGCGGACGTCGCCGGCCTGCCGCCAGGCGCGCAGCAACGCGCCCATGGCGTCGACGACCGGGGCGTATCCCTCGGTGGCGAGTCGTTCTCTGGTGGAGCTGTTCAGGGCGCCGGTCAGGCCGTGCTTGATCCTGCCGTAGCTGCCCAGTTCGTCCAGCCATCGCCGTAGCGCTGCGAGCGGGGGGCTGCCTGCGGCCAGCCGGGGTGCGGCGTCGATGAGGTCCTGGACGTCGCGACGGTGTACTGCCAGGACGAGCGCCTCGCGGTTCGGAGAGTTGCGGTACAGGGTGCCCTGACCGATGCCGGCGAGCTTGGCGATCGACTGCATCGAGGCGTCGGGGTCCTGCTCCAGGGCGGTGCGCGCGGTGTCGCGGGTTCGGGTCCTGTTGCGTTCGGCATCGGTCCGCCGGATCGAGCCCGGTCGCGCACCGGGTTGCGACTGGTCAACAGTGCTGCGATCCATGTCACTCCCGTCCGCTGGTCAAGTGGACACGTGTCCGCTAACGTCGGGGGCATGCGGACACCTGTCCGCTTACGCTTCCATCGTAGCCACCGGCAGCTGCCCCCAGAGGCGGCGGGGCTGCGCGCGTGCGAGAGGAAACACGACATGCAGGACAAGCAGAACAAGACGGCCGTCGTCACCGGCGGTACCTCGGGAATCGGCTACGCCATCGCCCAGGAACTGATCTCCCGCGGCATGCGGGTCGTCATCACCGGCCGCGACCAGGGGCGCGTCGACACGGCGGTCGCCGAGCTCGGCCGACGAGCCTCAGGCGTACGCGCTGACGTAGCCAGCTCTCCCGACATGGACGCGCTGTACGGCCACGTCGCCGAACACCACGGTCGCCTCGACGCCGTCTTCGCCAACGCGGCCAGCGGCCACCACTCCGTCCTCGGGGCGATCACCGAGGAGGAGTTCGACCGGACCTTCTCGGTCAACGTCAAGGGCGTGTTCCACAGCGTGCAGAAAGCGCTGCCGCTGATGCGCCCCGGCGGCAGCATCACGATCATCGGCTCGACCGCGTCGATCCACCCGCCGTACGGGATGGGCCTGTACGGCGGGGCGAAGGCCGCGGTCCGCAACTTCCTGCGGTCCTGGATCCAGGACACCAAAGGTTCCGGCATCCGGATGAACGTGCTCAGTCCCGGCGCCGTTGACACCGAGTCACTGCGTGACGCCCTGGCCAAGGCGTTCGGGGCCGACGGTGTCGCCACGCAACTGGAGACCATGGGTGCCGGCAGCCCGATCGGGCGTATCGCCGCCCCACGCGAGATCGCCACGGTCGCGGCGTTCCTCGCCAGCGACGACGCCAGTTTCATTCACGGCGTCGAGCTGTTCGTTGACGGCGGCATGGCCCAGGTCTGACCCACGGGGCAGGTCCGAGACCGCCACGGAGGCCCTGAACCCCTCCCCTATCCACACCCGCGCAGGGCCGACCCTGCGGCCGGCACAGCAAACCGAGGAGAAGCACAACCATGACAGGCACAGAGAAGACAGGTACCCGGAACAAGGTCATCGCCATCACCGGCGCCAGCAGCGGAATCGGCCGGGCCACCGCGCTGGCCCTCGCCGCTCACGGGGCGACGGTCGTCCTCGGCGCCCGGCGGAGCGACCGCGTCGAGCAGCTCGCCGGTGAGATCCGTGGACGCGGCGGCCGCGCCGTCGCCCTGGCGACCGACGTACGGCGGCGCGACGACCTCATCCGCATGGTCGACACGGCGGTCACCGAATTCGGCCAGCTCGACGTGCTGGTCAACAACGCCGGCATCGGCCCGATCTCCCCGCTGGACGACCTACGCGTCGACGAGTGGGACGACATGATCGACGTCAACCTGCGCGGTGTACTGCACGGCATCGCCGCTGCGCTGCCGGTCTTCCGCCGCCAGGGGCACGGACACCTGGTGACGGTGGCATCCACCGCCGCGTACCGCACCGTCCCCGGGCAGGCGGTGTACTCCGCGACGAAGACGGCCGTGCGTACGGTCTGCGAAGGGTTGCGGCAGGAGGTAGGCGACGCGATGCGCGTCACCGTCGTCTCTCCGGGATTCGTACACACCGACTTCGTCAACGCAGTCGCCGACCCCGACGCGCGCGCCACGCTGTTGGCCAGCCGCGACGCCATGGCGCTGGATCCCGCAGCGATCGCGGGCGCCATCGCGTACGCGATCACCCAGCCGGATCAGGTCGACATCAACGAGATCGTGGTAAGGCCCACCGCACAGCGGTGACGGCGATGGACTAGGAGAGGCGGTGGGACGTCGACGTCCCACCGCCCGAAGAGGTCGGCGAAGGCCCTCGCCGAAGCCGCCGGGCGGCTGCTGTCCTACCGGGAGCCTCGTCATAGCTGGAGCAACGACCCGCCCCTGCCTACGTGCTCAGGACACCTTGATCACGATGGAAATGGCTCCCTGTCCGGCTGATGCCGTATGCCGTCCGCGGTCACCCTGCTTCAAAGCTTGACCAGGGCCAGCGTCCACTGGCCGTGACTGTCTTCCCAGAGGGTGACGACCTCGCCGACCGGGACCGAGTTGTACTCGTGCCGCTCATCTTCCTCGTAGTAGTCGCCATCCTCCTCGATCACCGCGACGATGCGCAGGGCGTCCTCGCGGGTGCCGTCGGTGGCTGCCCGGATGCGGGAGACCCGCCACTTGACACCGCTGAGGTCACGGCCGATGAGCTCACTACCGGGCACAAGATTCTCGTCGTCGCCATCGACCTCGAAGAAAGTGCCGGGACCGTCGACCAGCAGCGTGTCAGTGTCGCCGATCATCAGGCTTTCGTCGATGACCTGTTGTTCACCGCGGAGTACCGCCGGGTCGAGCCAGGCCGGCCGCCGGTCGAGTCCGACCTCGCTGATGAAGTTTCCCCAGGCATAGAGCGCATACATGCGCGGCATGCTACAGAGCGACAAGATCCTTGCTTGTTCGGCAGGACCGCCGTGGAGCATCGGGCCTGGTGACCTTGCCCCCACAGCGCCATCACGACGAAAATGGCTCACCCTTGAGATGCCGCGCCTCAGCGGCGACAGATCCGGATGGCGTCGACCCGTCGTGGTCATCGCTCGGGGGCGACCTGGATCTCCACTCGGTGCCGGAGGTAGTCGTCGTTTGAGGTGCGCGCGATCTGCACGGCCTGAGCGACGTGGTCGCGCATGTGGTGGGGGTACATGTGTGGGTCCAGGGTGAGGCCAGGCAGTATGCATCGGCGCAGGTCCAGGTCATCGTCGGCCAGGAAGCGGCGGAGTGCGGTGAGGCGGTACCGCTCGCGCAGGTCGCTGACCGCCTCGTGCTCGGCGGCGCTTTCCGGGGTCATGGTCGTCGTTCCCGGCAGGTAGCTGACTCTTATCGAGGTCCAGTACCAGGCGCGTGCCGCGCCTGCCGCGTCGGCGGCGGCACCAGTGTCGAGGTAGTCAAGCAGGGCAACCTGGACGCGACGACGGCCGAACGCGGCGATGGCGGGTTCGACCAGTTGGCGGTTGAAGCTCGGATCCGGCTCGGACACTGCCGCTCGGATCAGCGGTGCGAACCATTCGTCGGGCGCGCCGCCAGCATCGGCCGGGTGCTCGGCGCGGCGTGCGATGGTCTCACCGATCGTCCGCCGGGCATGGTGACGCCAGACCAGACGGTTGCCGGACTCGTCGACGTCCGGGGATTCGGCGCCGACGAGGTCGAGGAGTGCCTGTAGCGAGGCGTGACAGACCGCTGAGCGATCCACCGTACGCCCAGGCAACGGCTGGAACGCGGCGGGTGTCTCGTTCGTCGATGCCATGGGCTGCCATGGTAGCCGGCGCTCCTCAGCCCGACCTCGCTCAGGTTTCCAGCTCTTGGCCAGCTGACTGCCGCAACGCAGAGCGACGCTCGCACGGCGGCACATGATCGCGCCGCGGAGACCGCCCTACATCGGGCCTTGTCCGTCCACGTGGAACAGCTCCTGCGCGGCACCTCCCTGGCATCCTGCCGGCCGTGAACCCGACCCTCCGCCGTTGGCTGACCGTAGGAGTTCTGGGCGTCGCCGCAGCCGCAGTTGTCGTGACGGTCATCGCGAACCAGGACGAGGTCGGAGGGCTTGGTTGGCGCTGCGAGGGTGGCGAACTGTTGTGCGAGGGCCCTAGGCGAGGGGGGGGCACACCTACCTGCGGCCGCTGGCCCACCCGCTCTTGGGTATCGCGCTCGCCGCTGGCCTAACCCGCCATACCCGGCCGAAACCACGTATCTAGCCAGCAGAGCGGCATACCCGGCCCTCGGTGGCGGGGAACTGTAAGCGGGTTGGCAGTTCCGGTTCGGGCCGCCCCGCTCCGACGTGGCGGTTATCTTCTGGGCCGACGCGGATGCCAACCACTTCTGACCGCCAGTGCCCGCATCACGTCGGTGCGCTGACACCTGTCGGCAGCCGACCTCGCTGGCCTGCTCGAACAGGGCGGCCGAGGTGGGGCCGCTAGGGTCTGTCCTGCCGATCATGGAAGCCACATATCGCGGCGATGCGCAGCAGGCTTGCCTGATAGATGGCGGCGCGTTTGGCGTAGCGGGTGGCCAGGTCGTGATCAAGTGAGGGCTTCCGGGGCCCGGCGCCGGTGGTGCAGGTGAGACACCTTTCGTAGCATGGCTTGCGATCATCGGCGACGTGAAGGGCGGGGCGCATGGAGGGCTGGGAGCAGCTACTCACCCGGGAGTTGCAGCGGTTCCTGCCCGAGCCGATCGGGGACCACCCGGGCGGGGGCCGCTATGCCCTGTACCACTGGGACGACATGCTCGCCAGTGAGTTCTTCGCAGGCGGCGACCTCGACCGGCTCGCCGCGCTCGCCGAGCCGCAGTCGTGTGTCGTGGCCGCGAGCGGGACGAGCGGCACCGGCTGGGACCGGTGGGCCTTCGACCTGGGCCGCTCGATCTTTGCGGTCGACGGCGCGGAAACGATCGAGGCGCTGGCCGGTCGGCCCGCCGCCGACCTGCTGGCCGCGGCGCACCGATCCGCCGGCCGGGCGGTGGTGCACGGCGTCGAGCTGGCCCGGGTGCTGCGCCGGCACGGTATCGCGCTGGAGGACCTTGCCGAGGACGGCGTGACCATGCCGATCCACGTGCGGGTGGTCACCGACGGGAGCCTGCTCGATGCGCTCCGGGCGGCCACCGGCACGATGGACCAGGACGGGCTGGAGCCCGTCGATCCGGACGCCGAGGTTGATCCGCGGTGGCAGGCTGCGCTGAACGGGATCGCCGACGCTGAGCTGCGCTCCCATCTCAGCGCACTGTTCCTCGAGGAGGATTCTGCCCGGGCCTACGGCGGCGAGTACTGCGGGGCCCACTGGCCCAGCGGCAGCGGGCCGATCCGATTCGCCGCCGCCCGGGTCGTCGCGGGCTGGGAGTTCGGCGAGGGCCAGGCGTGGTCGGCGGTCGTCGAACTGGCCACTGAGCACTGGCCGCCGACCACTTAGGGTCTGCCCTGCCGATCATGGAAGCCACATGATCGCGGCGATGAGCAACAGGCCTGCGTGGTAGATGGCGGCGCGTTTGGCGTAGCGGGTGGCCAGG
The DNA here is from genome assembly GCF_022747945.1 of Micromonospora sp. R77. NCBI lineage: Bacteria > Bacillati > Actinomycetota > Actinomycetes > Micromonosporales > Micromonosporaceae > Micromonospora > Micromonospora sp. R77. Next base: position 6,230,713 of record NZ_JALDST010000001.1, on the reverse strand, counting down.
TCACGCCATTGCTTGAACCGGTTGAAGCAGCGTTCCACGACGTTGCGCCGCTTGTACGTAACGTGGTCGAAGGTTGGTGGCCGCCCGCCGTTGCTGCCTTTGGCGGCGCGGCGCGCCACCTGGTCGGCGCGCTCGGGGATGGTGTGCCGGATCCGCCGCTGCCGTAGCGCGCCGGGTCGAGTCGTGGGCGTAGCTCTTGTCCGCGATCAGCATGTCCGGTCGCTTGCGCGGCGCACCAGGCCCGGGCGGGTTGATCCGAATGTGGTCCCGCAACGCCAGCAGCTGCGGGTTGTCGCCAGCCCTGATCGAGGAGTCCACACTGACCACCCACTCCAGCGGCTGGCCATCGTCATGGACCTGGGCCGCGGTCAGGATCCGCTGCCAGGTGCCGTCTCAGGACGGCGTGGTTGGGTGGTCGGAGCCGGCGATCATCAAGATCCGCAGCGGCCCGACATGCGCGACCAGCGCAAGCAAGGCCATTGCGGGTCCGCCTATCGCGAGGACCTGACCTTGTCGCGAAGATGAGCGTGGATCACATACGGGCAGACTCCCCCATTCTGCCCGACTCGACAAGATCAATCATCGGAGTCGTGACCTGTGAACATCTCAAACTCTCCGCACCCCGGAGGCGCCACCATCGCCACCTACGCCGGCGTTCCGCCCGCACCGTGCAACGCGCCCTCGCCAGACTCGTGCACCTCGGTCGGCTGGCCGTCCGCCAGGTCGCCACCGTCGCGACCCGGATCTACCGTCTCTTGAGCGGACAGCCGGGCATGCCAGGGGGTGCCAACCAGAGGGCCGGGGTGACAAACACGGCGACCAGGGGTGACGCCCTGACGGTGTCACCCGAAGCAAAGGAAGACCACATGAAGCACCCCGGCCACCACCGCACCGCGCCGGCCAGCCACCAGCACTCCCCCAACGATCACCCGCGACGCACTCTCACGTCGAGCCGAGCACTAAGGCGCCGAGCCGCGTCGGCCGCCCGCATGGCCGACCAGTGCCCCCGACACCGCGGCAGCCTGGCCGCCCGTTGTGGGCCATGCCGATCCGAACTGCTGGCCGGCGGCCTCCGATAGGGCTTTCCAGCCGCTTACCGTTCCGCCATCGACCAGCAGCTTCACGCCCCTGGCGCGGGATCTCGGCAGGCGGACGCCGCCCGAATTAACGCGTCTGGCTGACGTTCTGCATGATCGCGAGTTATGGCGAGAGGAGATCATCAACCGTGAGCCCGGTGTGCGGCCCGTCGTCGGGACGGTACCGCGCCGACTCGTGAACGCCCTGCTACGACGGTTCGTTGAGCTCATCGAAGCCGACCTGGCAGCCGCCGGCTTCATTCGCCGCGGGAGCGGTGACGACGTTGTGGAGGCGTTCGGCCATGGTCCGGTCCGGCTTCTGCATCTCGGCGATCTTCGCGAGCACGTCACGCTCCGCCTCCGCCGCCTTGTCCGCTCGCGAGCCGCGGCGTGTCGCCTTCTTCTGCTCGTGAGCGTATTCCTTCATCGCGGCACGTTCCTCGGCGGTGAAGCCCTGGTACGTGCTGTCCTGCGTCGAGCCCATGACGTTTCTCCTCGTGTCGGGTCGATGCTCGTGTCGTCAGCGCTCTACAGCCCGCTGTTCGGGTCGGTGCCCCTGGCCCTTACGGGAGCGAGGCCGGCCTCGCCGATCTGCCCGACCCGGGCCGAGGTGGCGGCCTCCCACTCGAAACCGTCCGGGTCGGTGAAGGTTCCGGTGCCGCTGCCGATGGCGAGCCGGTGTGATCCGCTGCCATCGGGCGATACGCCCACGTCCTTGGCGGCGGCCCGCCGGCCGTAGAGCGCCAGTGTGATGGGCGGGGTGGCGAACTCGACGTACCTGCGGCCGAAGCTCTTGGCCACGGACAGGCCGCGCTCGAGGTAGAACTTCCTGGTCGCGGCGACGTCGGCCACGCCCAGCAGGAGCACGATCTCGTCGATGTGCCGGGGCGCCGGTCCGCTGTCCTTCTTCGACGAGCTCGAGATCTTCCAGATCGTGCCGTACGGATCGCACAGCACCCCGCCGTAACCCCAGAACCCCTTCGCGGCGGGCTTCAGCGTCGTCGCTCCGCCGTCGAGGGCGGTGCGGAAGAAGCTGTTCACGATGCTCGGCTGGGAGACCACGAGCGACATGGCGAAGCCGCGGAAGCCGGTCGTCGGCGCTTGGGCGTCGCGTACACGCACGCGGGCGTCCAGGTCGAAGGCCGTGCGGTAGAAGGCGTCGGCGGCTGCGGGGTCGGGCACTTCGAGCGTGACAGATTCGATCGAGGACATTACGGGGGCCCTTTCATGGGGTCGGATTGCGGTTGTCCTGATGCGGATGGACGGGGGTATGCGCGTCGGCGGCGGAGTTCTCGCCGGGCGGTCTCGACGACAGCCGAGTCGAAGCTGCCGCCGCTCAGCGGTCCTGGATCAGCCCCAGGACGTTGCCGTCGGGGTCGGTGACGGTGGCCACGAGGCGGTCACCGCCGACGTTGTGCGGGTGTTCGGTCACGGTGGCGCCGGCGGCGCTCAGCTCGGCCAGCCGCACCTCGATGTCCGGCACGTGCCAGTAGGCCACCGGCGAGGTCATCCCCTGCGGTCCACCGCCCGGCACCAGCCCGATGTGCTGACCCGCGGCGTCGAAGCCGACGTAGTAGGACGAGTCGGTCGTGGGTGGCACGCCGAGCAGGGCGGCGTACACCTCCTTGGCAGCCGTCAGGTCCGATACCGGATGCAGCACGGTCCTGATTCCCTGTGTAGATCCCGCCATGATCACTCCTTCAGGTCGCGGGGCGTCGTCGGCCCGGTCGGTACGTGTTCACAGCCTGCCTCCGGCACGTCCGGCCCGGATCCGTGCTGACCACGGAGCCGACCACGGATCCCGAACACGGACGGGCTTGCGACAAGATGGTGCGGTGGTTGACGTCTCCCCTCGGGAAGCCGAGGTGCTCGCGCTGGTCGGAGAACATCTCAGCAACGCCGAGATCGGCGCACGGCTGTTCATCTCGGTGCGTACCGTCGAGACTCATGTCTCCTCGCTGCTGCGCAAGCTGCAGGTCCCGGACCGCCGCGCGCTCGCCCACCGGGCGACCGACCTCGCCGGCACCGCGCCGGCTCGCTCGGCACCAGCCCTACCGGCCCCTTTGACCTCGTTCGTCGGCCGGGTGAGTGAGCGGACCGAGCTGACCGAGCTGATCAGGGCGCACCGACAGGTGACCGCGGTCGGCCCCGGTGGAGTGGGCAAGACCCGGCTCGCGCTGACGGTGGCCACGGAAGCTGCCCGCACGTACTCCGACGGGGTGTGGTTCGTCGACCTGGTCCCGGTCGGCGAACCTGGCATGATCGCGACGGCGGTCGCCGGCGTGCTCGGCCTCGGCGAGCAGCCCGGCCGCGACATGACCGAGTCCGTCATCGCTGCGCTGGCCGACCATCACGCGTTACTGGTGCTGGACAACTGCGAGCACGTGGTGGACGGGGTGGCGCCGTTCCTCGACCGGCTGCTGGCACGGTGCGCTGGAGTAACGGTGCTGGCGACCAGTCGGGCCCGGCTGATGGTGCCGTTCGAGCGGGTGTACCCGGTGCCCCCGCTGTCGCTGACCGTCGACGGCGAGTCGGACGCGGTCGCACTGTTCATGGAGCGGGCGGCGGCGGTGGGCCCGCCACTGGATCCTCGCCTGCGCAGCCGGTTGGCCTCGATCTGTGAACGGCTCGACGGAATGGCGCTGGCGATCGAACTGGCCGCCGCCCGGTATCCCACGCTCGGACTGGACGGCGTCACCGCCGCCCTGTCTCATCCCCTCCGGATGCTCACCGGCGGCTCCCGCGCCGATGACCGACACCGTTCGGTACGGGCCACACTGGACTGGAGTCACGCCCTGCTGGAACCGGCCGATCGGGCGCTGCTGCGCCGGGTGTCGGTGTTCGTGGCGCCGTTCACCGTTTCGGCGGCGGTGCAGGTCGCCGCCGCCGCGGAAGGCCTCGTCGCCGACCAACTGGCCCGGCTCGCCGAACAGAGCCTGTTGGTGGTGACGCCCTCGCCGGGCGGTACGCAGTACCGGGCGCTGGAGACCATCCGGCAGTACGGGGCGGAGCGCCTCACCGAGGCCGACGAGCTGATCGACACCCGATCCCGGCACCTCCGCTGGTGCCTGGAGCAGGTCGCCGGCCTCGGGGTGGAGCGAGCGGACTGGCGGACCCGGTTCGACCCGCTGGCCGACGACCTCCGCGCCGCCCTGGGTTGGGCTGCGGGCCGGCCGGAGCAGCGCACGGACGCGTACCGGCTGGCCGGGCACCTGGCGGAGCTGACCTTCGCCCGGAACCTGATCGGGGAGTCCCAGCTGCGATACGAGCAGGCGGCCGCGCTCGCGGACGACCCTGCCGCCACCGCGTCGATGCTCCGGCACGCCGCCGCCGTGGCCGGCTGCCGAATGCGGGGCGAGGACATACCGCTGCCACCGGGCGGCCGCGGCAGCCGCCCGCCGGTCCCGGGACACCGCCGGCGCCGCCACCGACCTGGCGACCGCCGCCACCAGCACGTACCGGTTCTGGAGCAAGTTCGAACGACTCCCACCACCGGAGGAGGTGATCGCGCTCGCCGCCGAGGCGCGGGACCTGGCCGGCGACGACAGAGCCGCTCAGGCCGCGGTGGCGCTGGCCGAGGCCGCGGTGCTCACCGACGCGTTCGGCGCCGCTCAGGGCCCACCCGACAACGTTGTTCCGGAGACGATCGCGCGCGCCGAGCGGGCAGTCGAACTCGCACACCGCACGGATGACCCGCTCGCCGAGTCCGCCGCGCTCGACGCGCTCACCGGCGCCCAGTGCTGGGCCGGTCAAACGTTCGCGAGCGCGGCCACGGCGCGACGCCGGGTTGCGCTGCTGTCGTCCCTACCGGCCACTCCGGCCAACACCCACGAACTGCTCGACGCGCTCGGCAACGCCGCCGAGGCCAGCCTCGGCGCGGGGGACCTGCCGGCCGCCCGCCGCTGGGCACGGCAGATCGCCGACCACCCGTTGCTGGCAGAAGTCAGCCACCGTGCCACGAGTTGGCTGCTGGTGGCCGACGCGTTGGCGGGCAATGTCGACGAGGTGCTCGCCGGCGGCGTCCGGTTCCTCGAAGCATGGCAGCGGGCCGGCCGCCCCGCCCGGTCGATCCTCGCCCCGGCAGCGGCCGGCGTGGCGATGATCCACGGCCTGCGCGACGACCAGGACGCCCGCCGTACGTGGAACGCCGTCCTGGAGCAGCTCGGCATGCCACCGGAGCACATCTACGGCTACGGGGCGGTCTTCGACGCGATGCTCCTGCTGCACCAGGGACGGGCACCGGAAGCGCTGGACCGGTTGGCACCCGAGCCCGGCGCGGTGTGGAAGTGGCTCACCTGGATCTGGCTCCACTGGTATGTCGCCCTTCGCGCCGAAGCCGCCGTACTCGCCGGAAGCCCCGACGCCCGCGACCGCCTCGCCGAGGCCTGCACCACCGTGGCCGGCAACCCCGTCGCCGAAGCCCTGGTGAAACGAGCCGAAGCCCTGCTCGACAGCGACCGGGAGGCGTTGTTCGCCGCAGCGGGTGCGTTCGACGCCGTCGGCTGCCGCTACCAGTCCGCACGCACTCTGGTGTTCGCCGGCGGTGCCCACGCCGAGCGGGGCGCGGCCGTGCTCGACGCCCTCGGACTGACCCCGATGGACCCCGGCCGACCCTCCACCAGCACGGGGCGGACCCGCGCCTAACGCTGCGGCGCAGAACGGAGAACCCACACCGGCCAGCCGGCACGGCGATCACGAGCCAGGGGTAGGGTCAGTCCACGGGCGACGCCCCTGACTCGCCTGCCGCAGCCGATCCACCCGCTCGCACGATGCGCCGCCGGATCAGCCGCTCGGAGTGGCGACTTTCCTGCCTCGGGCTGCCGTCGATGAGTGGACCGTTCGCGGGCTGGCGCGGTGGACGAATGGATAAGTCGACGGTCGAGACGCCCGGGAGCGTCCCGACCTTGTCGACCTCGCAGTGTCGCTACGCGTCAGCTCATCAGATGATGCGCAGGCTCGTGTCGTCCATGGTGCCGTTCGTGACGGTCTTTCCGCCCCAGTCGAACGTGGTACTGACGGTGTGCCGCATCCCGTAGATCGCACCGATCCCGTCCGGGACGAAGAAGATGCTGTACGAAGGGCTGGTGCACCCGTTGTTCGTGACGACGGTCGTGAGGTAGAACTCCGTCTTGCTCGCGTTCGCCGTTATGGTCGCGGAGCCTGCCGAACTGATGGACATTCCGAAGCCCACGGTGTTGAAGGTGAAGGTGTCGGTCTGCGTGACCTTCACCGGCTTGGCCGTGGAGATCGCGCCCGTACTGGTCGTCTTGTAGGTGCAGGACTGCGAGTCACCGGCGATATAGATCTTGTTGATGTAGGTCCCGAGAACTGGGGTCTGGGTGGCCCAGTACTCAACCTTGTCACCCAGGTGGACCCAGTTGTGGATGTCGCCGACCGGAAATTCGGGGCTGTTGCCGCGCAGCCAGGTGGTGCAGTGGATGGGGGTGGTCCAGCGGGCGCAGGAAGGAGAACTGACCTCGGCTGCGGCGGGCGAGGCCGGGACGATGAGCCCGGCGATCGCCGCAATGGCGGCGACGACGGTTGCGAGCAGCAGTTTCATACGACTGCGCATCACCGTGCTCAGTGCGGGAAATGGCATGGGCCACCTCTCTTGTTCGCGCCATCATCCACGTCGGAGCTGATGGTCGGAACGATTGTCACCCAGTCCTCCCGCGGCAGGGAAATACGATTCTCCTGTAGCGGTATCACCTATTGTTATACCTCTTTTTCGATCTCGGATTTTGCGCGTCAGGGTCGTCGTTCATCGGGTCACTGCAGGTCACGGCGGCGTTGCGATCGCGCGGCCGGTGGTGGACGGGTCGGTGCCGGTCGGATCCCGACGAAGGTCGTCACGGAAAAGCCACGTCCCGGACGGTTTCACGAAGCCTCGATGAGGTTCCGGGGCCGCACTTGCGGGAACGGCTGGCCGTCAGGGCCGGACCTGCCGGATCGTGGCGCGCTAGCTGGCAGGCCGCTGACCGATCGAGGACGGAGGGATAGGCTGACATAAGTTCCCCTAGGAGTGTCATGCCATGAGTGTGGAGAGCCGGCAGCTCGCGGTGTTCCTGGCGGTGGTCGAGGCGGGCGGCTTCAGCCGGGCTGCCGAACGGCTCGGGATGACCCAACCGGCGGTGTCCGGCCACATTCAACGACTCGAGCGACAGCTGCGGGTGCGGCTGTTCGACCGGACGGGCCGCCACGTCACACTCACCGACGACGGCCACCGCCTGCTCCCGATGGCTGTTCGGGCGGTCAGCGCCGTCACCGAGGTGGAGCAGTCGATGGGCCGCCGAAATCGCACCCTGCTGCGGCTCAGCGCCGAGGCGCCGTCCTTGGCCCGAATCCTGGCCGGGCTGCGCGAAACTCATCCCAATTTCAAGTACGACATCACGATCGACCTGTCCGAAAGCAGCCTCCTCGAGGTTCGCTACGGCAACCGGCACTGCGCACAGGTGTACGACTTCGACGCTGCTCCGCTGGATCTCACCGGTCTGGCGAGCACCGTCCTGCTGCGAGAGCCGGTCTGGGTGGTCCTGCCCCGCACCCATCGACTCGCTACGGCTCCCGTTGTCTCGCTCCGTGATCTGGCCGGCGATCCTTGGCTGCTGCGGCCGCCGGGCACCCGGCTCCGTCAGTTGGTCGTGGTGGCGTGCCGGGCTGCGGGCTTCGAACCCTACGCACCCTATTCAGCCACCGACAGCTACGCCATCGAGCTGCTTGTCGCCGGGGAGGGGTGCGTCACCCTCGGCTCCCCGATCAACAGCCCGAGCAGCCTGATGGTGCAGCGCCCACTCATCGAACCGGTGATGCGTGACATTCTGCTCGTCAGCCGGCCGGGCAGCGTTCCGCGGGAGATATCAGCCACGATCTGCCACCAGATGATACGCAGCTACTGGCAAGCGGCGGCCGCCAACAACCCCGAGTACCACGCGACACGTCTCCGCAGCCGACGGCAGGATGTGGGCGAGGTCGCGGTGAGCACGAAAACCGACGAGTGACGAGCGCGTCAGGCTCCCTTGGTCATGGGAGAACTGGGGAAGTATCGGCGAGCATCTGCGGATTCGCTGCGAGGAACCTCGCATAATCAGGGTTGTTCATGCGTGCGCGTTCCCGGTACCACTCGAGGACGGCCGCAGCGCACTCCCGCACGACGGGCGTGGCGAGTGCCTCGGAATTCCACGCCAGAAACAGTGTACGGGTGGGTGCGCCGTCCACGGGCAACAACCGCAGTTCGTCGAAGGTCGGGACGGTGGGGGCGCAGAAGGTGATGGCACGCAGCGAGGTCAGCAGCCCTCGCACCGCGGATACGTCGGTGACGGCGTGACCGCAGCGAGGTGCGAACCCGGCTGCGGCACATGCCTTCTCGACCAGTTCGCGGAGCGGGCCGTTCGGCGGCAGCACCCACATCTGACCGCTCAGTTCGGACAATTTCAATGTGCCGTCAGCAGACGACAACCGCTCCTGCAGTACGTGTCCTTTCCCGACAGCGAGTTGGCAGTGCTCGGTGACCATACGCACCCGCCGCACCGGCGCGGGTGGCGGCGGCATCGGGTCGTTGACCTCGTAGCCGATCACGATGTCGACCGTGCGGTCGAGCAGCCCGCCGAATGCACGGTCGGGATCGTATTCGCGGGTGTTCACGATCGTCGCCGGCCACCGGGAGTCCAGGTGGTCCAGGAGCGTGTGAACCGCCAGTGAATAAACGGACATACGGAGTTCGTCGGGCATGAGGGCGGCGGGCGCGGCGCAGCTCACCTGCAAACTTGCGCTGGCCTCCTGCCAACGCGAGCTCAATTCGCTCAGGCCGTCCGCCACCGCACGACCGGCGGCGGTCACCACCACGCCGTGCGTCGTACGGTCGAGCAGGCGCAGCCTCATCGACCGCTCGATCTGCGCAACCCGTGCCGACACCGACCGGGGCGTGAGGTAGAGCCGCCGCGCGGCGGCCGCGAAGGAACCGGTGTCCACAGTCAGCAGGAACGCATCGGTCGCCGACGCGTCGGGGGGCATCGACCGATCCTCGCGCCGGCCTGTCACCTCGCGGGTCCTTGCCCCCGGGTCGGGGCCGAGTGCGGGGAGACGTCCGTTATCGAGGGCCGCGGCCTGCGCCACGGTGTTCGTCCACGTCGACCAGATCTCGTCGACGATCCCCAGGAGCGCCCGGCCGGCGGCGGTCGGTGCGACCTGGTGCGGGTGACGCTGGAACAGCGTCAAGCCCAGATGCCGTTCGACCCTGCGTACGCTCTGGGAGACGGCTGAGGGCGAGCAGCCCAGTGCCCGGGCGGCGGCGCTGAGAGAGCGACGTTCGGCCGTAACGGTCACCACATGCAGATCCGCCCACCGTACGGCACTCATTCACGCACCTCCCAGCCAGCGGCGGACACGCCTGCCAAGCCCGGCGTTGGCCGCTGTCGCTTCGACAGTCGACAATGTAATCCAAGCTGGATCTTTAAGCATCACCTACCTACCGAAGGCTCGGCCCTTCAGGAATAGCGCGTTTCCGGCAGTGGTGGAACAGGTGAAGTATGGGATTCGAAGGCGGTGCGGGGTGCCACCGTCGTCAATCAGCGCATATCGCGTCCGTGTCGCAGTACACGGTCGTTTGCGCCCGGCCCGGGAAGTGGTGGCGGCACGTGCGCTGTCACCTGAACCACACTGAACAGGAGTGATCGACATGCAAGTAAGCCGCACGATGGCGCGCACGGCCGTGGCCGCCACGGTCGCCACGGCCAGCGCCCTCGCCCTCTCCACTCCCGCGTCAGCGAACCCCACCACCTACGCCACCCAGACCATCTACACGGCCGCCTGCCCGGATGCGCAGCAGAGCATCGATATCTACGGCACCACGATCACCGCGAAAACCACGGTGAACAAGGCGATGGGCGCGCAGTGCACCGCTGGCACCGTCCTCAACCAGGCCGTGTACATCATCAATTACCAGGGCACCGTCCTGACCAGTCAGGGCGCGGCCGACACCGTGGGCGACCTGGGATATACCTACTCCGCCACCAACGTGTTGTCCTACACCCTTCCCCGTGGCTCGCGGGTCGAACTCCAGTCAGTCACCATCACCAACGGAGTCAACTCGCGCACCCACGTGCTGCGCATTTACGCGTCGGGACGGATCGAATCCCTTGTCCTCTGATCAGCGGTCCGCCCTTCAGGAGGTACTCGTGGCAACCCGTCTCAGCAGGATGCTCACGGTCGCGGCCACCGCCGCCACCGCAGCGCTGGCCGCCGCGGCCGTTCCGGCGTCCCCGGCGGCGGCCGTACCGGCCGGCAGCAGCTTGGGTATCAACTGGTCGATCCCGACCTACCCGGCCGGCTACCCGATGCAGCAGCGCAACATCCAGGTCACCATCAGCGGCCCGACCGGGCAGCAGAACTACGTCTTCAACGGGCCCGGCACGTCCGGGACCGTCACCTACCCGATCAGCGTCGCCGGAACGTACTCGGTGACGGCCCAGTGCATCCAGGGTTGCGTGCTCACCCCACCGCAGTCGCAGGCGACCATCAACGACTACAACGGCTACGTGCAGGTCACTCCCTACATCCCGCGCACCTCCACCACGTCCCGGCAGTGCTGGCTCGCCAGCAACACGCCCTGTTCGCTGGGGAGTTACTGATCGGCGCCCGCCAGAACGGGAGATAAACTATGCTTCCTCAACGTATCGCCAGCCTGGCGGTCGCGGCGCTGGCCGGTGGGGCGCTCAGCCTGGTCGGTGCGCCGACCCAAGCCATCGCCGCCACGGCCCCGCCGGCAAGTTACTTCCCGGCATGCAGCACCACCCAGGACCCGGGTGGCCCGTGCCTCGCCGCCGTCTACGGCTGGGGGGACTACTACAGCAACGGGTTCGAGAACTGCCGGCTCTACTCCTACAACCAGCTGTCGCAGTACCAGTTCCAGGGCTACCGGACGGCGTCCTGCCAGCTGCAGAACTACTACCCCGACTCGTACACCCTGTTGGTGCTCTACAAATGACAGCCCTGCGCGGCGAGCGGCCTGTCCCAGCCGACGGATCACGACGGGTCACGGAGCGGACCACGTCGCCAGCGGAACGGCTCAAGACGCCGTCAGCGGCGTCCCACACACCAGGAGGTTCCATGTTCCGAACAGGTGCCATGCGTCGGTCGGCCGTCGCCATCGGGGCGATGCTGGCCCTCCTAGCCGGCGCAGCCCCGGCGGCTGCGGCCCCGGTGTCCGTCACCGAGGCGCGGACCGCTCTGGCCCCGACGGTGACGCTCGACGCCTACCCGTCGATCGCCTTCGGCAACGTCATCGATGTGTCGACCAAGGTCCAGTTCACCGTCAGCGCGACGTTCACCGTCGCCGCCGGTTTCTACGACTACCGCTGGTGGGCCGACGGCAAGCAGGCCAGGCCCATCTACCAGGGCAACTGTTGGACGGGTCCCACCTGCACGATCAGCGTCCCCGCCGAAACCTTCCTCAACTACACAGGGGCGTACAAGAAGTTGACCCTGCGGGTGTACGGCTACAGTCCCTCGAACATCCAGGTCACTCCCCTCTGATCGATCCGTTTGGTCTCGCCCGCCCGCCCGCCTGGCCAGGCGGGCGGGCGGGACGGAGTCAGGCCGAGCAAGTGCAGGGTGCAGTGCCCGGCAGCCGGTCCTATTTCCGCCTGTTGCCGACGCGCCCTTGGCTCAGGCAAAGTCGGAATGGTCGAGGTATCCCGTCACCGAGTTGCCCAGGTTGGTGGTGAACGTGGCCAGGGAGCCACACCCTCGGCCTGCGGGTCACGCGGGACGACGGGATGGACGGGATGCCGCAGGACGAGAAGGGGATCATGCGCGGGCAGGGGCCGACGATCGCCTGGTCCACCGACCCGGCCGGCAATATCCTGTCCGTCCTCGAGCAGAGCCGAGAGGCCGAACGGGCGGGCTCAGGGGCGGAGTTCGGCTGCCCTTCCTGTCGCTGATCAACATCAGCTTCCGGTGGGTCGACGACGTCAAGACCCCGGTCTCGGACCGTTCGGCCACCCCAGCCGGCGGAACATGGAGTTGAACAGCCGTCACCCCATCTCTCACTGACGGTCCCGGCCCCCTACCGGCCGAGGCCCGACCGGGTACCGGTGGCGGCCGTCGCATCGGGGCGCGAACCGATCCGGACGTACAGGTGGGCCGCCGTACGCCCGTCGCCGCGCAGGTAGGCGCGGGCCGCGTCGCGCCACGGGCTCGCCGCGATCGCCTCCAGCGCGCTCGGTGGCATGCCGCAGGCCCGCATGGCGTACGGCAGCTCCACGCCGAGCTCCGACGGCAGGAAACCCGACCCGACGGCGGTGAGCGCCTGCTCCACCAGCTCCCCGACGCTACGGTCGGGTCGGTCCCGGCGGACGGCGAGCGCGGCGGCGATCACCGGTGCGGTGACGGTGACGTCGCGCAGGCTGGCCCGACCGAGCCGGTCGAGCATCCGTTCGGCGACCCGGCCGGCGCCGTCGTGGTCCCCGGCGATCAAACGCAGTCGGGCGTCGAGGCAGAGGCAACGGTCGGTGAGGAAGTGGTCGTCGTCGGCGTTGAGCCAACGCCGCACCCGGCGGCCGGCGGCGGTCAGATCGTTGGCCCAGAACTCCTTCCAGGCCCGAGCGGCGTCGAGGTAGCGCAGGTCCAGGGAGGAGCCGCGTATCCGGGCCATCGCATCGGCGCGGTCCAGCGTCCGGCGGTGCTCGCCAAGGTCCCCGAGTCTGGCCGCGGCATCCATGACGTTGACGAGCAGGGAGACGCCGACCCAACCGGCCGCCTCCTCGTGCCGGGCGACAGCCGACCGGTGGTCGGTGAGGGCGCCCGGGTCGCCGAGCCGCTGTCGGGCGAGCCCCCGGTTGGTGAGCAGGCGGGCGTTCTCCCAACCGGTGGCGCGGTGTCGGTCGTTCCGGAGTGCGGCGTCGGCCAGGTCCAGCGCGGCGGCCGGTTCCCCGGTCACCGCGAGCAGGCCCACCGCCGACGTCATGAGGGACCCCGGCGGTGGACCGCCCGGCAGCGCCGCCATCAGCTGCCGGGCCCGGGTCAGCGACTGCCGCGCCGCGCCGTGCCGGCTGGCGCACCAGGCGATCCGGGCGCGGGTCAGCTCGGTCTCGATGATCCCGAGCCGGTCGCCGTCGGCGGTGAAGAGGCGCAGCGCCTCGTCCGCTTCCTCGGTGCCGGCACCGACGGCGGTCCGCGCCCGGGCACCGGCCAGCCGGAGCAGGAGCCGGGCCCGCTCCGGGTCGTCGGACCCGAGGCCGGTCACGAGCAACCGCAACGACTCGACGACCTGCCCGTGGCCGCCCATCTGCTCGGCGAAGGCGGCGGCGCTCAGCAGGGCGGACCGCACGGGCGCGGTGTGCACACCCTGCGTCGACGCCTCGGCGGCCCGCAGCGACGGGTCGTGTCGCAGCACCGCCCGGTGCAACTCGACCAGGCGGGGCGCGGGTTCCAGACCCGTGGTGGCGTTCTTCCACGACCGGTACGCCCGGTAGCACTCCCCCGCCTCGACCTGGCGGCCACTGCGGTAGAGCGCGACCATCAGGTGTTCCCGTAGCCGTTCCCGGGCCGGATACCGGTCCACCGCCTCCTGTATCTCGGCCACCAGGTCGACGTGGCGGCCGAGGGCGAGTTCGGCGTCGAAGAGCGCCTCCAACGCCCGCTGCCGGACCTCGACCAGCTCCCTCACCTCCGGCCACCGCCCGACGCGCGGGTAGGCGGCGCCGAACGGGTCGCCGGCCCAGAGCGTCGTCGCCTGTCGCAGCAGCGCCGAGCCCGCTCCGTGGCGGCCCTCGCCGACCAGACGTAGCCCCCGGTCGACCTGGCACCGGAAGTCCCGCACGTCGACGGTGAGGGCCTCGATGCGTAGGGCGTACCCACCGTCGCAGGTGGACAGCACCGGCTCGCCGGGCGACCCGGGTTGCTCCAGCAGGCGCCGAAGGCGATGAATCTGCACGTGCAGGGCGGGCTTGGCGTCGGCGACGGAACGGTCCGGGCAGATGGCGGCGACGATCCGGGGCAGCCCGACGGGCTCCGGGGCGTAGAGCATGAGCAGACCCAGCAGGAGTCGCCGCTGTTGCCCCGGCACCGGCAGTTCCCGGCCGTCGCGGACCCAACGGACGCCGCCGAACAGGAAAGCCGACTGCGAGGCCGGCGCGACAGGTGATGGCGGATCAGCCGGCACGTTGCCATCGTGCGGTACCGGCACCCGATGGGCAATCGAATCTCATCGACAAAACGTCCCGCGCGTTGTTGCGGCGCTTACCCGGCCCTTACCTGCCCGGTCCGGGTCTTGTTCGCCGGTACGAGGTTTCCCCAGACTGCTCCTGGTCGGTGCCACTCCGGCACCGCCTGCCGATCCCCCAACCGATCCGGTCCGGCAGAGAAGAGGAAGAAGTCCATGAGATCCCCTCGTACGCCGCGCCCCACGCGGCCCTTCCCGTCCCTCCTCACACTCCTGGTGACGGCCGCGCGGGGCGCCACCGTGGTGCGTGCCCGTTCGTCGCGCCTGGCGCTGCTCCTGGCCGCCGTGGTCGGGGTGACGCTGCTCCCGGCGGTGCCCGCCTTCGCCGACCACCCGGTGGCCACTGTGATCGGAACGCCGTCCTGCCAGACCAACAACGGTCTGCGCACCTGCTCGCGTCGGGGCGAGTCGTGGCAGACCAACTCCAGCACCCCGTCGACCTTCGGCAGCACGGGCGCGTACCAGTCGACGTACACGTACTACTCGCCGAGCTGCTGCAACGATTACCCCACCCAGATCCAAGGGGTCAGCAACGTCTGGGACCAGCGGACCGGCTCCGGTTACCGGCGGATGCGGCTGACCCAGACCTTCAAGGCGCTCGGCAGCGGCGGCGGCAGCATCTCCATCGCCTGGGGTCTGTTCGACTGGAACCCCAGCGACCCGTCTCAGGTCACCGCCACCCAGGTGTACCTCTCCATGACCCGCCAGGCCCCGATCGCCAACAACCTGATGCAGAGCCGGACCAACCTCCAGTTCCCGCACAACAACTCCGTCGCCAAGATCGAGCACGCCAGCAGCAGCACCATCGAGTACGCGTCCAGCAACGCGTACCGGCGGCTGCTGGTCCAGATCCCGCAGACCGACTTCTAGGCGCTCCCGTGCCGGGTGCGGAGTCCGGAGAAGCCTTCCGAGCTCCGCACCGTCGGGCGCACGGTCAGGCTCCCGGCGCCGCCAGCGACCGGATTCTTCTTCGTGGTGGAGGTCATGATGGTGGGGAAGCGCAGGGGCCGGATCGCAGCCGTCGCGGTCTTGCTGGTGACGCTGGCGGGATGTTCACCGGCCGCGTCGCAGCCCTCGCAGCGGCCGGAACGCCCCGTTCCCCCGGGCCTGACCGCGCACTGGGCCGAGCAGGCCGCCGTACGCGCCACCGACCTGATCTATCAGGGGCCGGCGTACCCAGTGGTGGCCGGACCCATCGACCCCGACCCCACCCTCTATGCCGACGCCGTCCGGGTGCTGGCCGTCTCCGGTCAGCTTCCGCAGGAGCAGCGGGACCGCGCCGTCGTACTGATCACCGATTGGTGGCCGACAAAACCGGCCGCGGACGAGGACGGTTTCCGCTGGCTGGCCCTGACCAAGGCGCTGCGGGCACTCGACGCCCTGGACCGGCTCCCGACTGACCGGCTCGCCCCCATGCTGACCTGGACCGGGTCGACGCTGGCGGCGGCGCCCGGCGATCCTCGCCGGGTGTTGGTCGCCGCCCAACTCGCCCGGCAGATCCTGGACACCGGCGATCCCGCTCCTGCCGGCTTGGCCGCTCTCCTGGAGCGCGCCGCCGGTCGGCTCCCCTGCGACCGGTCGGCGACGGTGGATACCGCGGCGACCTCCGCCATCGTTGCCTCGGCCGCGAAGCGGCCCTGCCCGCTGCCCGCCCCGGTGGCCGACACCGCCCGAGCCCGGCTCGCCGCCGCGGGCACCGAACTGGACCAGCAACTCGACACCGTCGCCAACCTCGCCCCGCTGGCCGAGGCCGGAATCATCGACCGGGCAACGTTCGGCGTCCTGGCGCGTACCGTACTGACCACGCTGGGCCAGTCCCGGTACGACCGGGGCGGCGCCATCGGTCAGGGGACGGTGATCACCGTCGTCGACGCGATGGCGTCGGCCGGGATCAGGGCCACCCTCCCGGCGAACCAGGTCGAGACACTGCGCCGAGTCGTCCGCTCGGAGTCCCGACTGGTCGACGGAGTAGGCCAAGGCGATCCGCTGGAGACCGCCCTCGCTGTGGACCTGCTGCGCCGCCTCGGCAGCTCGGCACCCGAACCGGCCAACTGGCAGGCGGAACTCACCCTACTGGACCGGACGATCCTGGCGTTGGCCTACGACCGGCGGCAGCTACCCACCGTCGAGCAGGCAACCGCCGCCATGGAGGCACAACCGCCGTCGACCATGACGCTGGCTTACCTCGCGTCGGCGTACCCCGGGTTCTGTCCGAAGCAGGCCACCGAGCTGCGCCGCACCCTCAGCGCCGCGACGGACCTGCCCCACCAGAACAGCTACCGGCTGGTCCACATGGCGTTGCTGGTGGCCACCACCGCGGGCTGCGGCGGCGGTGACCAACAGCGTCTGACCAACGCCCTGGTCGAGGCGGTCGACCAGGCACGCCTGTCGTCCACCACCGAGCAGCCCGCCGGTCCCAACATCGTCGACACCTGGTACCGCGCCGAGGCCGGCTGCCTACTCGGCCAGCCCACCCGCTACCTGCCCGACCGGTCCGCGCTACGCCAGGCCGTCACCCGTGAGGTCGGCCTGGAGCAGATCCGGCCCACCACCACGATTGCGCAACTCTACGCCGCGCTGCGCCTCAGCGAGCTGGTCGAGAAGCCCGAAGCCTGCGACGCGCCCTGGTGGAGGACCCTTCCCCGCCGCTAGTGCGGTGTCCGTGGGCTCGAACGGCTCGACTCAACCGGTACGGGTCGCCGTGATGCCTCCGTCGACGGCGATCTCCGCGCCGTGGATGTAGCCGGCGTGGTCCGAGAGCAACCAGGCCACCGCGTCGGCGAACGCCGGTGTGGCCGCGCTGACCGCCGTCGACGGCCACATGGTTGGAGCAGCACGAACACTCCCGACCGCCGGCACGGGACAGGCCGGCGGCGCGCGGCACGACCCAGGACGTGCGCTGGTGAACCCGGTGGCGAGGGCTCACCAGCAGGGCGTGTCGAGCCCACGACGAGTGACCGACGAACTGCGCCGGAGGCCGCATCACACGAATCCTTGTCTTCTCAGCCACAGGAGAGAGGGGTAGCCCCAGAGGGGCGGGAGGTAGTGGGTGCAGAGGCGCGTGGTGATGGCGATGGCGAATGCCGTCGACTCGTCCACGCCGAACGCGATCAGTGCCGCCGTCAGCGTCGCCTCGGCGACCCCGACCCCTCCGGGCGCGGGGATCAGGCCAGCGAGCACGGACGCGCCGATGTTGATGACGAGTAGCTCGGCGATCGTGAGGCCGACGCCGTAGGCGTGACATACGGCGCCGAGGCCGAGCGCGAACGTCAGCTCGCCGAGGGCGTTCCCGCCGAACAGCTCGAGCCGTTTCCGGCGATCACGGAGCACGACCTCGACGATGCGCAGGCCCTCGCGAAGAGGCGGGACGACTCTCTTGCGCACCGCAGGGACGAGCCCGACCACCAACCCGCTGGCGACGATCGTCGCCACGATCGCAGCGACCAACCTGTAGTCGGGGTCGCCGACATCGAGATGGACATGGCTGAGGCCCTCTCGCACGAACGGCAGCATGAGAACGACCAGGAGAATCTGGACGACCTTCTCCGCGACGTCGTCGACCGCTCCGGATGCGACCGCCTCGGTCGCGGTTCCGCCCATACGCTGTACGAAGCGCACTGTCGCCGCCACCGTGCCGGCCGGGCCGGGAACGGTGAGGCTGACAACCTTGAGCCCCGACTTGAAGACGACGCAGGGAAGCAGCGGTAGTGGCGTGGCCACAGTCCCGCGCAGCGAGATGGCCTCGGGAACGAGTCCGAAAGTCGAGACGACGAGCGCGACGACGACCCACGCCGGCTGGGCATGCCGCAGGTTGTCGGCGACAGCCGCAAAGCCGAAGTCGGCCAGCTGCGCGACGAGGGCGTAGACGGAGAACAGCACAGCGGCGGTGAGCAGCACGTTGCGTGGCCGGATCCTGGCCATCGGCGCGATCTCGACTGGATCAGTCCCCGCCGCTGCGGCCGCCGCACTCCGCAGTTCTCGGAGTGCGACCTCGTGGGACCTGGCGCGCTCGCGCGTGTGGGGTGTCAGCGCCGCGCGTTGGAGGTAGGGCAGCGCTCCCTTGACGGCGTTGACGCCCGCACCGCCGACAGCCGCTTTCAGCGCGCGGTCCGGGCCGACCAGGACGGTGGTGGAGACGAGGAGCTCGGCCACGTCGATGTCGAGTGCCAGCTGCGGCGCGCCCATCGTGGCGGCAGCAAGCCCGACGATGACTGGGCGACCCTCGTGATCGACGATCACCTGGGACGCGTTGAGCCGGCCATGCGAGATTCCTGCGCCGCGCATTCTCGCGACCTCTCGCCACAGCTGCACGAGCGTCTCGTCGTTGACCTGGGCGCCCGGGACCAGCTCGAGCGGATCGAGGTCGGCCTGTCGGGTGACCAGGCCAGCGTCACCCCCACTTCCGAGCGCGGCGATGACGACCTCCGGAACGCACACTCCCGCCCGGCTGGCCATGAGCGTGGCCAACGCCTCGTGCTCGACCTGCTCCAAACGCCCCACGGGGGCGCTGCGACGCAGATCGCGGTATGCCAACAGGTGCCACCGCCGGGCGAGCCGCTGCGTGTCCTGGGCGTCGCGTCCGAGGATCCTGACGCGGACCGGACGGCCGCTGTGGTCGTGGCCGGCGTACACCGCGGACCCGATCTCCTGACGCGCCAGCGGTCGAAGGTCGTCGAGCTCGACCCCGACCTCGATCATCAAGTCACGAACCTCCGCCGACGGCGGGACGCCGGCCGCGGAACCGAACACGAGACGGACGAGCGTTGCGGCGCCGAGGCCCAATGCCACGGCGCCGAGGACGCCGGAGGGCAGCGCTGATCCGATCGCGAGCTGGCCGACGCCGGCAGCGACGACGAGTCCGGCGAGAACGGCACGGACAGGGCGAACGAGTTCGGGCCCGACCACTGTCAGGATCGCGATGGCCGCCGCGAGCCGGTATTCCGGGAACCCCCATCGTGACCACAGGTCGTCGTCGATGGGCAGCCAGTCAGCACCGGCGATGCGCCCGACGACGCTGCCGGTGCCGGCCAGTACGACCAGCGCCATCGCCGCGTCCCGGAGCAGTGCCCAGCGCCGCCGCATGGCGATGACCAGGAGGAGGAGCACCGAGAGCACGAGTGCGCAGAGCACCGCCGCACGGCACACGTTCTCGGCCCATCCGAGGACGGTGACCACCGCCTGCCCCACCGCCTGGTCCTCGCGGGGGGCGGAGTGCGCGATCGTGGCCGCGAGGCTCACCAGAATCGCCATGGATCCGAGGATCAAGGCGTCGAGGGGGCGCCGGTTCCGACGGCCGGCCTCGTACTCGGTCAGTACCAGCGGGGCGCGTACACCGTGTCGGGGTTGCGTGTCCACTGCCATGCGCGTCCTCGCCTTCCAGCACGGCCTCGACGGCGCGCCTCACCGGTACAACTCGTTGGAGGGGCCGACGGCCACCTATGTCGGTGTTCACGGGACACAGTCCGGGGTGCCCGGCTTCCGCCTTAGCGCCTCGTGCCAGGCGGCACGCCGTGGGCCATCATTCGGCGCACCGGACGTCTTCCCGCCTGGGGGCCCAGCGGGCTTCGCTGACGCCCGCCATCGTCCCGGCGTCACGACTCCGAATCGCGGATGACGTGCTCGTGGACCTCGACCGTCAGCTGGTGGACCAGCCGGGTGAGCCGGACGTTCTCCTCCAGCAGCTGGTCGACGTTCGCGTAGTCGCTGTCGGCCTTCGCCTGCTGGAACGCGGCCTGCCGGTTCTGGCCGATCATGACGAACGTCGACAGGAAGATCGCCTCCAGACTGACGGCGAGCGTCAGCGTCGGCCACGGACTCTTCTCGAAGACGATCATCCACGCGGCGAACAGCGCAGCGTGCAGGTAGACGAACTGCATCGATCCGGCGAACGCGGTGATCCGGTCGGAGAGTCTGAGCTGAGCGCTCTCGGCTCGTTCCTGGAGCTGGGCCACGATCGCAGGATGGTGCTCGCCGGGTGTTTCGGGTGGGCGGCGCGCGGGTGGTTCCGCGCGCCGCCCACTGTCGGTGGTGGGCATGGTGTTAGCCGACTGGGTGCAGGGGCGTGTCGGTGGTGGCCGCGGCGACGGTGGTGCTCGCCTTGTTGAGGCGTTGGGGTAGTTTCTTCACCTCGATCGCGGCCACGATCTCCAGGGCGCCGTACAGCATCCAGGCGAACCCGATGGCCAGCACCGCGGCGATGAGGGTGATGTCCGGTCGGCTCAGCAGGTAGAGCGCGACGAGGGCCTCGACGATGCCCATCACCAGCACCACCCCCCAGTACGGCAGGTATCTGCGACTGCTGATCGCCCCGACGATGGCCGAGCTCCCGCGAAACAGCAACAGCCAGCCGATGGACAGAGCCACCACCAGCAGCGTCGGACCGGGCCACACGAACACGCCGATACCGACGAAGATCTCGACCAGGCCGATCACCACCGACCAGGTCCGTAGCGAACCATCGACCGGGATGCTGAACATCGTGAACGCGCCGCGGATGACCAGCAGCGTCCCCACGAAGACGACCAGATCGCCGACGGTCCAGGGGATGAAGAAGGTGAGGCAGCCGGCCACCAGGCTGACCACCCCGCTCACCAGCAGCACCCACCATCCCTTACTGATCGTGTCGACCTGCGCCCGGGTCCAGCTACGCAGCTCGTCGATCGGACTTGTCACCATCATCAGGTTCTCCTCCCCGCGCCGCTCAACTCGCCGGCTGCGCCGCGGCGAGCTCGTCAGCCCTCTTCTGCGCGAGGACGGCGTCGAGCACGGCGTACTCCGCCTCCTCCACCGCCGCCAGGGTGTAGTCGATCAGGTAGGACGCGTACTCGACGGCGTCCTCGGCGTCGCGCTGCGCCGCCTTGAGGTCGTGCTGTTCCTTCTTCTGCTCGACCCGCTCACGCATCCGGGCGATGTGCTCGTCCCACGCCCGACCCATGTCGGTCCACCACGCCGCCACCTCCGCCTCACGGGCGTCCAGCGCCTTACCCAGCGCCACCGCGTCCGCGTCCGACGTCGCACGCGCCGCCTGCACCTCACGCTGAAGCTCGTCACGCGCCTTGTCACCAGCGGCAACCGCACGAATCTCCAACGCCTTCGTACGAGCAGCAAGCTGACTGAGCTGATCTGACAATGCCATCTCTAATGCCTCCAAGACTGGGTTGGTTCCACCAGTCTTCAGCCAGACACGACCACCTAACATCCGACGGGCGACTGCATCACGCCCACCCCACTACCTAAGAGGGGTCTGCTGCACCGATAGGTGACAGTCGTAGTCACGCGGCCTGACTGGCCGGTCGGGTCATGATGGTCTCGTACTCGACGGGGGTCAACCGGGACAGGGATCGTTGGCGTCGGCGGCGGTGGTAGGTCCGCTCGATCCAGGTCACGATCGCGGTCCTCAACTGCTGCCGGGTCGTCCAGGTTCGGCGGTCGAGGACGTTGTTCTGCAGCAGGCCGAAGAACGACTCCATGGCGGCGTTGTCGCCGGCGGCGCCGACCCTGCCCATCGACCCGGTCATGTGGTGCTGGTTAAGGGCATGGACGAATTTCCGGCTTCGAAATTGCGAGCCGCGGTCGGTGTGCAGCACGCAGCCGGCCACGTCACCACGGCGGGCTACGGCGTTGTGCAGGGCGTTGACGGCCAGCCTCGACTTCATTCGTGAGTCGATGGAGTAGCCGACGATCCGGTGGGACCACACGTCCTTGATCGCGCACAGGTAGAGCTTGCCCTCACCGGTACGGTGCTCGGTGATGTCGGCCAGCCACAACCGGTTCGGGCCATCGGCGGTGAAGTCGCGGCGCACCAGATCGTCGTGCACCGGCGGACCGACCTTGCCGCCCTTGCCCCGACGCTTGCGCTTGCTGAACGCGCTGAACCAGCCCATGCCAGAGCAGATCTTCCAGGCGGTGCGCTCGACCATCGGCTGGCCGGCAGCGCGGGCCTCATCGGCCAGGAACCGGTAGCCGAACTCCGGATCATTGCGGTGAGCGTCGAAAAACACGTCCGTCCGATACGCCGCCACCAGTTCGGCGTCGGTGACACGGCGGGCACGCCACCGGTAGTAGGGCTGACGAGCGATCTTCAATACCCGGCACGTCACCGCCACGGGGATCCCGTCAGCGGCCAACTCGCTCACGAGCGGGTAGAGCCTTTTCCCGGCAGATGCGCCTGCGACAAGTAGGCAGCAGCCCGGCGCAGGACCTCGTTCTCCTGCTCCAACAACCTGATCCGCTTACGCGCCTCCCGCAGCTCGGCCGACTCGCTGCCGGCCGTCCCGGGCGCGGCGTCGAC
Organism: Micromonospora sp. R77; assembly: GCF_022747945.1. NCBI lineage: Bacteria > Bacillati > Actinomycetota > Actinomycetes > Micromonosporales > Micromonosporaceae > Micromonospora > Micromonospora sp. R77. Next base: position 6,208,128 of record NZ_JALDST010000001.1, on the reverse strand, counting down.
GTTGGCCTGGCGCAGCCACTTGAACAACGTCATCGGGTGCACGCCGAAGTCCTTCGCGATCTGCTCGACCGTCACGCCTGGCTCGCGGTCACGAGCGACACGCACAACGTCATCGCGGAACTCTCGGCAATAGGGCTTGGGCACAGCAACATCCTTCCCACCCACAGGGCAAGCCATCTCAGGTGTCACCTATCGGTGCAGCAGACCCTGGACAGCACACTTAGGTAGTGGGGTGGGCGTGATGCAGTCGCCCGTCGGATGTTAGGTGGTCGTGTCTGGCTGAAGACTGGTGGAACCAACCCAGTCTTGGAGGCATTAGAGATGGCATTGTCAGATCAGCTCAGTCAGCTTGCTGCTCGTACGAAGGCGTTGGAGATTCGTGCGGTTGCCGCTGGTGACAAGGCGCGTGACGAGCTTCAGCGTGAGGTGCAGGCGGCGCGTGCGACGTCGGACGCGGACGCGGTGGCGCTGGGTAAGGCGCTGGACGCCCGTGAGGCGGAGGTGGCGGCGTGGTGGACCGACATGGGTCGGGCGTGGGACGAGCACATCGCCCGGATGCGTGAGCGGGTCGAGCAGAAGAAGGAACAGCACGACCTCAAGGCGGCGCAGCGCGACGCCGAGGACGCCGTCGAGTACGCGTCCTACCTGATCGACTACACCCTGGCGGCGGTGGAGGAGGCGGAGTACGCCGTGCTCGACGCCGTCCTCGCGCAGAAGAGGGCTGACGAGCTCGCCGCGGCGCAGCCGGCGAGTTGAGCGGCGCGGGGAGGAGAACCTGATGATGGTGACAAGTCCGATCGACGAGCTGCGTAGCTGGACCCGGGCGCAGGTCGACACGATCAGTAAGGGATGGTGGGTGCTGCTGGTGAGCGGGGTGGTCAGCCTGGTGGCCGGCTGCCTCACCTTCTTCATCCCCTGGACCGTCGGCGATCTGGTCGTCTTCGTGGGGACGCTGCTGGTCATCCGCGGCGCGTTCACGATGTTCAGCATCCCGGTCGATGGTTCGCTACGGACCTGGTCGGTGGTGATCGGCCTGGTCGAGATCTTCGTCGGTATCGGCGTGTTCGTGTGGCCCGGTCCGACGCTGCTGGTGGTGGCTCTGTCCATCGGCTGGCTGTTGCTGTTTCGCGGGAGCTCGGCCATCGTCGGGGCGATCAGCAGTCGCAGATACCTGCCGTACTGGGGGGTGGTGCTGGTGATGGGCATCGTCGAGGCCCTCGTCGCGCTCTACCTGCTGAGCCGACCGGACATCACCCTCATCGCCGCGGTGCTGGCCATCGGGTTCGCCTGGATGCTGTACGGCGCCCTGGAGATCGTGGCCGCGATCGAGGTGAAGAAACTACCCCAACGCCTCAACAAGGCGAGCACCACCGTCGCCGCGGCCACCACCGACACGCCCCTGCACCCAGTCGGCTAACACCATGCCCACCACCGACAGTGGGCGGCGCGCGGAACCACCCGCGCGCCGCCCACCGAACGGCCCCGGGCTTCCTGTTCGTCGCCGAGGCCTATCGAGGTCGAGAGTTCGCGCTGCAGCAGCAGGGCTTGGACCGCTGCTACGTCAACTGGGACCGCACCGGCCACGACGTCAACCACGAGCGCTACGTCGAGCTGCCGACCTGGGGCTGGCACCTGTTCCACGTCGACGAGCCGACACCCGCAGGAGAAGAGGCCTCATGACCCGCGCCGACACCGCCGAGCACCGCCGCCTGGCCGAGGCCACCGGCAAGGCCGAGGACGACCTGTTCGCAGCGAACCCGTGGTACGAGTGGGGCCCCTACCTCTCCGAGCGCGCCTGGGGCACGGTGCGCGAGGACTACAGCGCGGACGGCAACGCGTGGTCGTCGTTCCCGCACGACCACGCGAGGTCGCGGGCCTACCGCTGGAACGAGGACGGCATGGCGGGGATCTCCGACATCCGCCACGAGCTGTGCCTGGGCCTCGCGCTGTGGAACGGCCGAGACCCCATCCTCAAGGAGCGCATGTTCGGCCTCACCGGGCCGCAGGGCAACCACGGCGAGGACGCCAAAGAGTACTGGTGGTACCTGGAGGGCCTGCCCAGCCACGCTCTGCTCCAGTGGCGCTACCACTACCCGCAGGCGGAGTTCCCCTACCAGCGGCTCATCGACGAGAACGCGCGCCGCGGGCTCAGGGACTTCGAGTTCGAACTCATGGACACCGGCATCTTCGACGACGGGCGCTACTGGTCCGTTGACGTCACCTACGCCAAGGACTCGTCCACCGACCTCTACATGTCGATCTCCGCCACGAACCACGGGCCCGAGGAGGCGACCCTGCACGTCCTGCCCACGCTCTGGTTCCGGAACACGTGGCGCTGGACGGGGCGCACCGACCTGCCGGGCCTGTCCCTCGACGGGGACTCCATCATGGTCGACCACCCTCGGCTGGGTGGCTACCGTCTCCAGGCCGCTCCCGCGCCCGACGGCGGCCCGCCCCAGGCGCTCTTCTGCGACAACGAGACGAACCTGCGGCGTCTGTACGGCGCACCCACTGTCACTGCATTTCCGAAGGACGGGATCAACGACCACGTCGTCGGCGGTGCCGACACTGTGAACCCGAGCCAGCAGGGCACGAAGGCGGCCTTCTGGTACCGGATCACGGTGCCGGCCGGCGGGACGACGCACGTCCGTCTCCGCCTCCACCGGCCGCAGGCCGCGTCGCCCTGGGACGACCAGGCAGCCGACCGGGTGCTCGCGGCACGGCGCCGCGACGCCGACGAGTTCTACGCCGCCCTCGGACGGGACCTCGACGAGGAGCGGATGCGCGTGCTCCGGCAGGCGGCCGCAGGTCTGGTCTGGAGCAAACAGATGTACCCCTACCGGGTCGGCCGATGGCTCGACGGGGATCCCGCCGGCCCTCCCCCGCCGGAATCGCACCGGCACATCCGCAACGCAGGCTGGCGCCACCTCGACGCCTTCGACGTGCTGGCGATGCCGGACCCGTGGGAATACCCCTGGTTCGCCGCGTGGGACCTCGCCTTCCACGCGATCGCCTGGGCCCACCTGGACCCGGCGTTCGCAAAGTACCAGCTCACCGTCCTGCTGCGCGAGTGGTTCCAGCACCCCAACGGCGCCCTGCCGGCGTACGAGTGGAGCTTCGACGACGTGAACCCGCCCGTGCACGCGCTCGCGGCGCTGCGGGTGTTCGTCATCGACGGGTCCACCGACACGGTGTTCCTGGAGCGGGTCTTCCAGAAGCTCCTGCTGAACTTCACCTGGTGGCTCAACCGCCAGGACCCGGACGGCAACAACCTCTTCGGCGGTGGCTTCCTCGGCTTGGACAACATCAGTCCCGTCGACCGGTCGCACCTCCCCGACGGCGTACGGATCGAGCAGGCGGACGGCACCGCATGGATGGCCGCCTACTCCTTGACCATGTCGATACTGGCTCTGCTGCTCGCGGCCGAGAACCCGGTCTACGACGACATGGTGGTGAAGTTCCTCGAACAGTTCGCCATGATCTCCGAAGCGCTGAAGGGCTCCGGTCTCTACGACGCGGACGACGGCTTCTTCTACGACCGGCTCATCGACGCGGCCGGCAACAGCACGCCGATCAAGGTGCAGACCCTGGCCGGCGTCATCCCCGTCCTGGCCACCGCGGGGGTGCCCCTCGACCGGGTGCAGCGGCTCGCCACGCTGCGCAAGGCCGCGGCGCGCCGCCTCAATGCCTCCGAGCGCGACGAGGGCCAGTTCTTCCCGGTCCGCGAGTCCGGTGGCGTGCACCGTGCCGTGGTCTCGCTGGTGACCCCGGACCAGGCTCGCCGGACGCTGGCCCACCTCCTCGACGAGCAGGCCTTCCTGTCGCCGCACGGGCTACGCTCCCTGTCCCGGAGGCACCTCGAGCCGTATGTCATGCCCGGGCCGCCTGGCGCCGCCATCGACTACGAGCCGGCCGAGTCCACCACCCCCATGTACGGCGGGAACTCGAACTGGCGAGGACCGGTCTGGATGCCGACGAACCACCTCGTGGTGCGCTCGCTGCTGCTCTACGACGAGCTGCTGGGCTCCGAGTTCACCGTGGAGCACCCCACCGGCTCCGGCCACCAGCACACGCTCCGCGAGGTGGCTGCCGACCTCGCCGACCGCCTCGTCGGCATCTGGCTGCCCGACCGGTCAGGGCGGCGCCCGGTCTTCGGCGGTCAGCCGCTCCTCGCCGACGACCCTGCCTGGAAGGACAACCTTCTCTTCTACGAGTACTTCCACGGCGACAACGGCGCGGGACTCGGGGCCAGCCACCAGACCGGATGGACGGCGCTCGTGGTCGACCTGCTCCTCGACCCGCCCAGCCGAGCCCGGCAGGTGTTCGGTCGCCGGTCCTCTCCCGACGGATAGACACCTCAGGCGTGCGCGATCGGCCGGTTCGCGGGCGGGCGGCGACACACTGTTATGGCCGCGTTGAGGGCGGACGCCTGACGATGTCGCATCGAGGGCCGGTGCACCTCACCATGGCCGGACCCGTGTCACTCTCAAGGGGTGTCCTCGTGCCCGGACAGGGCATCACGCAGGCCGGCCCGCGAGGTCACCCCGAGCTTCGGGAACACGCGGTACAGGTGGGCCCCCACAGTGCGGGGGGACAACGTCAGCCGCTCCCCGATCTCCCGGTTGCTCAGGCCGGTCGCGGCCAGGAAGGCGACCTGAGCCTCCTGAGGGGTCAGTCGGGTGGCAGTGTCGGCAGACGCGGCGAGCCGCGTGCGCCCGGTCGCCCGGAGGCCCGCCTCGGCGCGCTCGACCCAGGGCGAGGCCTCGAGCGCGTGGAAGAGCTCACACGCGCGTTCGAGATGCGGTCGCGCGCGCCGCATCGCACGGTCGACCCGCAGACGCTCGCCATAGGCGAGCTCCACCCGAGCCAGGTGGAACGGCCACCGCGCCGAGTCCGGGTCGTCGACCACCCGGTCGAAGACCTCGGCGTAGTCCTCCACCGGCGCGGCCAGGGCCGCCGCCGCGGCCGACTGGAAGGCCAGCCGCGGCGAGATCGGAGCGAGCGTCGACGCCATCACCGCGGCGTGCCGGCGCGCCTCGTCGAGGTGCCCGCTACGCACCGCTGCCTCCACCACGTCCAGCGGGTTCCCGACCAGCACGTGTGCATAGGGTCGCAAGCGGCCGGGCTCGGCGATCGTGCAGTACGCGGTATAGGCCTCGACGAACCGGCCCACGCTGAGCGCCGCCAACCCATCGGCGTTCGCGGTCACGGTCCGGGCAGCCAGCATCTGCCGAGGCAGAGCCCACTGGTGCATCCGGTCGCGCACCCGCGCGAGGTCGTCGATGTCACCCCGGGCCGCGTCCAAGATCATCCGCGGGATCAGCAGGCCCCACTCCAGCAATCGCAGGTCGTGCTGCGCGCAGAGCGCGAGACCCTCGTCGACGAGCGCCGCCGCATCCGCCCACCGGCCTTCGTGGACGGCCGTTGTGGCCTGCATCAGGAGGGCCTGGGCCGCAAGGGTCGCCGGGCCACCGGCACGACCGGCCTGCACCACCCGGTCGAGGGCGGCGGCCGGAGTCCGGTCGACGTACTGCCCGGCCATCGCGACCTCGAGCACCTCCACGGGGTTGGTGCTCTTGTCGGCAGCGGCCACCAACCCGTCGAGCTCGGCCAGCTGCCCGGGGGTCGCCCTCGCCGGGTCGGCGAACGTGGTCGCCGCCAGGCGGAGCACCGGGGAGAGCCAGGGCGCCAGCCTGGTGACCGTCTCGGTGAAGCCGGACCACAGGTCCTCGCGGCCTCCGAACGCACACACCACCATCAGGGTGTGCACCGCGTTGTTCACCACACCCTCGAGGTGATGGCGCAGGTCGTCCGCGTCCGCGAAAGGCTGACGGCAGAAGGGGCACTCGTGGAGTCCCGTGGTTCGACTCCCGGGCTCTGTGGGTGAGGGGGCGAGGGCGCGGGTCAGCATGCGGTGCGCGGTCTCCACACCACCGTCGGTGTTGAGCAGGTGGGCCGCCGCAGCGGTCGCCATCTGGAGTGTCTCGGTTGCGTCCGGGTCGGCCGAGCGAGCCCGCGCGAGCAGCGCGGAGGCGCCGGCGAGGCTCCCGGTGACGTTGGCACCGAGGTACGCTGCGGCGGCCAGTCGTCGGGCCCTTGCCGGTCCTCCCGAGGTCAGGTCCGCGGCGCGCAGGAGCACGGCGACGGCCCGATCTGCGGCGCCACGGCTCAGGGCGGCGTCGGCTACGCCGTCGAGCAGCCCCGCGATGTGGTCGTCGGTTCCGAGGGTGGAGTCGGCGAGGTGCAGCGCCCGGACGTGGCGGTCGTGGGTCAGCTCGGCCAGACGCCGGTGGGCGGCGCGACGTTCAGGATCGGTGGCCTGGTCGACGACCGCAGCCCTGACGAGCGGATGACTGAATCGCACCCGTCGAGGGTCGGGCTGGATCGACACAAGACCGGCGACCTCGCAGGGCGCGAGGTCGGCCGAGGATCCTGCCACAATCTGGACCAGCTCCGCGTCGTCCCCGTGGTGCAGCGCCGCCAGGAGCAGCAGCCGCCTGCAGGATTCGGGCAGCTCCGCGATCCGGGACGCGAAGAGCCGTCGCAGGCGCACGCTGTGTGGCAGGGTCGCCGGCAGCGTGTCGACGGCCGTCTCCTGCGTGGCGGTCAATCCGCGGGGGAGCTCGATCAGGGCGAGCGGGTTGCCGCCCGCCTCGGCAACGATCCGCTTGCGCACCGATGGGTGCAGCAGGTTCGGGTGGCTCACCCGCAGCAGCGCATCCGCGTCGTCGTCGGAGAGGGGCGACAGCTCCAGGGTGGGGATCGACGCCCGGTCGAAGAACGTCTCGTGCCCCGATCGCTGGGCCAGCAGCAGGGCGACGGCGAAACCGTTGAGCCGCCGGGCGACCACGCTGAGCAGGAGGAGACTGGCGCGGTCGACCCACTGGAGGTCGTCGACGACGATCAGGAGCGGGCGATCGCGCGACAGGTGCCCCAGCAGGGCGACCGTCGCCGTGGTCAGCCCGAGCAGGTCGGGCGTGCCTTCCGAGCCGAGGCCGAGGGCTGCGCGGAGAGTCGCGCCGTGGCGGTCCGGGAGCTCGTCGATGGCGTCGGCGACCGGCAGGAGCAGCTGGTGGAGACCGGCGTACCCGAGGTCGGCCTCGAACTCCACGCCCGACGCCCGCAGCACCCGGAACCCGGTCGTCGCCGCCGCAGCGCGGACCGCGGCCTCGAGCAGCGAGGACTTGCCCACGCCGGGGTCGCCGGTGACCAGCTCGACGCCGCCGGATTCGGCTGCCGTGCGCAGGAAGTCCGCGAGCTCGGCGAGCTCCGCTCCCCGTCCCACCAGCCCCGGCGCGGAAGGCCCACCTATCATGGCGGCACTCCTCTGCGGTCGCGAGGTGTCGAACGATCGGACGCTACAGGAGCCGGCACCCCGTCGGTTGATGCCGACGTGCCCGGCACCCATATCGAGAAACTCGACGTCGCGGAGCAATAGGCTCATCATGGCCCGTTGGACTCGTAAACCGACATCTGTAGGCAGGCGCTCGTGTCGGTTCCCGAGGCGGCCTCCAGCGCGACGGCGGCGGCCGCGGGCGCCGCGAACGCGGCTGGTGAGAGCCTCGATGATCTCGCGAGCGAGGACCTCAGTGACCGGATCAGCTGGCTGGTGGCAGGGAGTGCGCGGCAGACGTGTCGGCCATGCTGCCGTTGCGAGAACAACTGACTCGACCGCTCGTCGGAGAGCGTGATGACGCTGGCGCGGCGCAGTCTGGAGCAGACGCTGGACCCTAACCGTACTGAAGCCGGTCGACCGTCAAGAAGAGGGTTGCCGTGCTGGTCCGGGTGGCGGCGCGGATCGGCGAGGTGCCCGGCGACCGGGGCGAGAACGACCGGAAGACAAGGGATGGAGACCGTGCGCCGGCAGACCACACCGGGGCCCGGCGGTCTGATCGACAAGGGCGCCACAGGAAAGCGAGCACGCATGGTGCCGCTGATCGAAAGGTACGACCGCTCGACGCCCGGACTCGGTCACCGAGCCGCACTCTCGGCCGTTCACTGGGCCGCGTGGTGGACGGATCAGCACTGTCGTGCTGCGGGATGCGACCCCCGCTCGTGTCAGTTTTCGTCCACATAAGTCCGGTTTCTGGGTCGCCTGGCAGGAGGCGGTCGGGTCCATCACGGTCGTACACCTGACTCGGGTCGCCATCGACGGACCGCCCGCCGCCGGCAAGACCACGCTCGCCGACGAGCCGGCAGTCGTCCTGCGCGCATGACACCGAATTCGGCAGGACCACCGATGTGCAGCTCACGTGGCGGCCCGCCGGGACGGGCGCCGCCCGGCACGGCCCTGGTCGGGTCCATGCCGGGCGGTCGTGCCGTGATGGTCAGCGGATCCGGTACGCCCGGATGATCTCCTGCTCGACCTTGTTGCCGGCATCGTCCCAGGCGGTGGCCTTGAGCGAGACGAACCCGGCGGCCGACGGGTGCTTGAGCATCGCGGACCAGGCACCGGTGCCGTCGGTCGCGAGGGTCACCGGCCGCCAGGTGGCGCCGTCGTCGTAGGAAACACTGAGCGTGCCGCCGGCCGGCTTGCCCGCACCGGTCACCCCGTCGACGTGGACGGCGACGAGTCCGATCTTCTGCTGGCCACCGGCCTTCACCGAACCGGTCAGATCGGTGTCGATCCGGTAGTCGAGCTGGAGCAGCGGCAGCAGCACCGGCTCGTCCACCGTCGGCTTCGCGGAGCGGAAGGTCCACGCCGTCCGGGTGCTCGTGGGGGCGATCCACGGGCCGGCCGGCAGGGTGCTCTCCTGCTCGAAGCGGTACTCGGCCGCGCCGTCGGTGGCGGGCACGAAGGTCTGCACCGCCTGCGTCAGCTGCTCGCGGCCGACCTGCACCCCGTTCTGGTAGAGCCGGGACTTCACGGTGGCCGCGCCGTCGAAGCCGGTCAGGTCGGTGTCACCGCTGTGCGGTGGCACGTTGACGGCAAGGAAGTCGCCCTCCCGGTTCGGCAGCCAGAAACCGGGGCCGAGTCGCGGCCGGGTGACCGGGTTGAACCAGTTGCGGGTCAGTCGCCGGCCGGGCTGGTAGACGATCCGGTCGTGCCGCTGCTCCCAGCCAGACACGGTCCTGGCCTCCTGGTACCAGGTGGTGCCCTCCCGGGTGGAGAAGTAGTCGATCCGGGTGGACGGCGCGGCTACCGGCTCGTACATGCCCTGGCACGGCGGCCAGTAGTACGGGCGGCACTCGGCGATCAGGTCGAAGGCGAGTGTCGGGGCGCCGGAGCGGAACGTCTGGTCCACCCGGGCCAGCTCCTCCGCGGTTGGCGCGTACGTCGGGTCGGCCGGCGCCTCGCCGGCCCAGGACCGGATCAGGTGGTACTGGTAGGGGCTGAACTCCACCGCGTCGCCCCGCAGGACCAGGGTGCCGGCACGGGCGGCGGCCAGCAGCGGCTCTCCCTGCGCGCGGGTCAGCGAGATGACCGGCAGGTTGGTGCCGCCGGCATACTCGTAGTACGTCCCCGGCCGGTCGTTGACGACCACCAGGAGCGCGGCCCCGGCGGCCTGGGCGGCCTGGGCCCGGGCGGCTGGCGTCACGGTGTCGTCCCGGGTCGCCAGGACCGCCTTGCCCTTGGGGTCGAGGCCCTGGTAATCCTCGGCGCGGCCGGTGCCGGCGAGGACGCCGGTCAGTTCGACCTTGCCGTCAAGCCGGGCGGAGCCGCTCTGGTAGAGCGGGTCGAGCTGGCTGGTGGCAGGGGTGTGCGCGGCGAGCTTCAGGTGCGCCACGCCCCGGTCCCAGCGGGCGGCGAACTCGTAGCTGCCGCCGGTGATCGTGCCGGTGGGCGCCGCGTACACGTCGTCGACCTGCGGGGATACGCCATAGAGGGCGCTGAAGGCGGCGTAGTCACCGCCGATGCCCGAGTCCCGGAAGTACTGGATCCGCCGGTAGCTGTCCTCGCTGGGGCGGGGCGTGGCGACGGTGACCTTGTGCGCCTGCCGGGCGTCCAGCTCCACGGCCCGGTCGGCGTCGAGGTACAGGCTGGGCATGCCGAGCAGGGCGACACCGATCGAGTCGGGGCCGCTGTCCCCGGTCACTGGCAGGAAGCCGGTGACGTTGTACTCCCCCGGCGGCAGGCGCAGCGCCGACGCGGTGCCGGTGGCCGGGTCGAGCGCCACGGTACGGGTGAAGTCGTCGCCGTAGCGGTAGACGGTCACGTACCCGCCGATCGGCCCGCCGTCGCGGTCGGTGCCCTTCAGGGCGAGGCTGTAGCGCTCCTCCTCCTTGACCAGGGCGACGGCGGTGTGCGCGCGGACCGTGCCGCTGCCGTCGGTGGCGACCAGGGCGCCGGTGTAGCGGCCGGTGCCGGCGACGGCGTTCGGGTCGCCGGTCACGGTGGCGGTGGCGGTGCCCCCGGCCGGCACGGTGAGCTGCTTCGAGCTGACCGTGCCGAGGGCCACCGGCTGGCCGTCCGGCCCGGTCACGGTCAACGCCAGGTCGAGGGTGACCGGGGTGGCGCCGGCGTTGGCGTAGGTGACGGTGCGGGTGACCGGCTGGTCGTCGGAATGCGGCCAGGCGTGGAAGCCCAGGTCGGCCGAGCCGCTGGCCTGGATGTCGCCGAGCGCCGCGGGTACGTCGAGCCGTCCGGTGCCCACCTGGTACGGCGTGGTGCCGGCCAGCGCCTTCGACGTGGACATCAGTGCGTCCTTGATCCGGGCGGCCGGCCAGTCCGGGTGCTTAGCGGCGACCATCGCGGCGGCTCCGGCCACATGGGGGGTGGCCATGGAGGTACCGTTCATCGTCACGTAGCTGCCGCTGCCGGGGCTCTGCGCGGCCCGGGCGGCGAGGATCTGCACCCCGGGGGCGGCGACGTCGGGCTTCAAGCCGTTGTCGCCCAAGCGGGGGCCCTGGCTGGAGAAGTTGGCTCGGACGTCCGTGCCGTCAACGGCGGCGACGGTGAGCGCGGCGTCGGCGGCGCCGGGGCTGCCGATGGTCGTCTCGCCGTAGTTGTTGCCCGCAGCGATGACGAACAGCGCGCCGGTCTCCGCGGTCAGGCGGTTGACCGCCTCGGCCATCGGGTCCGTGCCGTCGCTGGGCTCCGGCGAGCCGAGGCTCATGTTGACGACCCTGGCGTGGTGCGCGGCCCACTCCATGCCCGCGATGACCCACGAGTTCAAACCGGATCCGTTGTCGTCGAGCACCTTGCCGATGACCAGGTCCACGCCGGGCGCGACGCCCTTCTCGGTGCCACCCGAGGCGGCGCCGCTGCCGGCCACCGTCGAGGCGACGTGGGTGCCGTGGCCCCGGCGGTCCACGGTGTCGGAGCCCGGCACGAAGGAGACGGATTCCTTGATCTTCCCGGCGAGGTCCGGGTGGGTGGCGTCCACACCGGTGTCGAGAACGGCGACGGTGGCGCCCTTGCCGTCGTACCCGTCGGCCCAGGCGCTCGGCGCGCCCACCTGGGCGACGCTGTCGGCGAGGTCGACCTTCACCCGGCCGTCTAGCCAGATCTTGCCGACGCCGCCGGCGTACCGGTCGGAGCCCGCGGCCGGGGCCAGCGCCCGCCAGAACGACCCCGCGTCCCGCTTGGCCGTGCTGATCGCCATGCCGTTGATGCTGCGCAGATCGCGGACCTTGCGGGCCCTGGCCGGCGGGTTCGGCGCGGCCGTTCGGGCCGAGGCGCTGCGGGGGTACGTGGCGATCAGCGGCAGCGCGGCCGCGTGCGCGTCGTCGAAGCCGTCCTCGATCAGGTCGGTGACGTTGAACAGTTCCCTGTCGAGCCGGTCGGCGGCCAGATACGGCTGCACCGCGTCGGGAATGACGTACAGGTCGCCGCCGAGAGTCTGGGTCTGGATCCCGCCGGTGGAGCCGGCGCGCTGGTCGATGGTGACCACGTCGGGACCGGAGCCCGGGTGGGTGACCCGGACGACGTCGCCGGTGATCAGCGTGACGGTGGCGGTGGTGCCGGTGGCTGCCGGGACGGACGGCGTGACGGGGTTGCCGGCGGCGGCCGGCGTCCCCGGTACGGCCGCGATGGCCGCCGCAGCCGCGGCGGCGACCAGCCGGCGGAGACGTCGTCGCATGGGTGGCCTCTCTGTGAAGACGGTGAACGCCGCCAACCCTCGGACGGGGCTGCCCGCCGGGGCAACGCCTCAGCCCTGGCGGCTTTCCTCCTTGACGTAAAGCCGCCACACTTGTGCCGATCCACGACGGCGGAGGCGTGACAAGGTGCAGGACGTGCTGGGAGTGGACACCGAGGAGTCGCGGGCGTACCGGGCTCTGGTCTCCATGGCCTCGGCCGCCCCTGCCGAGCTGGCGGCTCAGCTCGGCACGGCCGAGAGCGAGGCGGCCCGGATCCTCGCCGTGCTGGAGGACAGAGGACTGGCCGCGCGCAGCGTGGGAGACATCGCCCGCTTCGTCGCCTCCCCACCGGCCACCGCGTTCGGTGCGATGCTGCGGCAACGGCAGAACGAGCTTCGCCTCGCCGAGCTGGAACTGAGCTCGTTGACCGAGCTGTACCGGGCGGCGAGCGCCGGTCGGGGCGTCGCCGAGGTGGTCGACGTGATCATTGGCGCGCCGGCCCTGCGGCAGCAGCTGGAGCTACTCCAGCTCGGGGCGCGTACGGAGGTGATGGCCTTCGTCAAGCCGCCGGTGGAGATCATCAGCGCCCGAGACAACACCGCGGAAGACACCGCCGTGGCCCGGGGCGTGCACTACCGGGTACTGCTGGAGCGCGCCATGCTCGACGACGACGGGGACATCGACAGCATTTGGGCCGCCCACAACGCCGGGGAGGAGCTCCGCGTCGCGGAGAGCCTGCCCCTGAAGCTGCTCATCGTCGACCGGGAGATCGCCATCGTCCCGTTGGTCAGCTCGCCGGACGTGGCCACCACCGGCGCCCTGCTGGTGCACCGCAGCGGCCTGCTGGACGCGTTGATCGCTCTGTTCGAGCGGGAGTGGGCGACCGCCACCGAGGTGGTGACCTCGGCGGACGGCTTCTCCGGCACCGGGGTGGACGACCTCGACGTCCGGATCCTGACCCTGCTGCTCGCCGGGCTGACCGACCAGGCGGTCGCCGGCCATCTCCGCACGTCCCTTCGGACGGTGCAGCGCCGGGTCCGCCGGCTGATGGACCTGGCGCGGGTGCAGACCCGGATGCAGCTCGGCTACCAGGCGGCCCGGTTGGGCTGGTTTCCCGAGACGGGTCACCGCCGAAACGAACGACGCACCGCCGCCGTAGCATCAGAGTCTCCAGCGCTTGCCGCTCCGCGATGATCGGGACGCCCGAAGAGTAGTTCCATAGCTCGTCGAGGCGGTCGGCGGTCGCACGCAGCAGCTCGGGAATGTCATCCGCAGGGCATAGGCCTGCGTCATCCCCGACCAGTTGATTTCGTCGAGCATCGACGGGCCATGCCGTTGCCGAGAACGGCGTCGAACCAGCACAGGCAAAACCATCCCCGGCTGGGATCTCGCCCTGACTTGACCTTGCCGCAGAGATGAGCGTGGATCACGTCGGCGCAGGTTTCGCACTGCGCCCACCGTGGCAAGATCAATCACCGCAGGCGTGACCCATGAATATTCCACGTTCTCCCCACCCCGGAGGTGCCGCCGCCGTGAAGGCAACCCTCCTGGCATCCAAGGGCCTCCGCCCCACAGAACGGCTGATCATGGTCGCCATCGCCGCGCACACCAACCGCGACGGAGACGCATGGCCGTCCGTCGCCACGATCGCCGACTACGCCGGCGTCTCGGTCCGCACCGTGCAACGCACCCTCGCGAAACTGGTACACCTCGGCCGGCTGGCCGTCCGCCAGGCCGCCTCCCTCGCCACCCGGATCTACCGCCTCCTGAGCGGCCAGCCGGACACGCCCGGGGGTGACAACCAGCGCGACGGGGTGCCAAACGACGCCGTCAGGGGTGACACCCATACGGTGTCACCCGAAGCAGGTGAAGACCACATGAAGCTCCGCGGCCAGCGCACCGAGCCGGGCGGGCACCGGCTTCCGCCCAGAAGCCATCTCCCCCAGCAAGCCTTCACCTCGAGCGGCGCCCTACGACGCCCCGTTGCGCCCTCCGTTGCCCGCGCGGCGGACCAGTGCCCCACCACCGCGGCAGCCTGGCCGCCAATTGCGGGCCCTGCCGATCCGAACTGCTGGCCGGCGACCTCCGGTAAGGCTCTCCAACATCGTGGAGTTCACCGCATCGACTCCGCGGGATAGGGAGGTACCGGCCCGCCGGCGCGGACCAGCCCGGCGCAGGTACTGCACGAGGTGGGCGTGGTCGTGAACGAGTTCCGGGATCCTTCACCAGCGGATTACCGCCTAGTCACTGGTTGGAGTACCAGTGCCGGGACAGTGACTGGCCCAAGCCCCGGCTGCGGCCATCGGGGTCGCCAGTTCTTCCGTAGCGCCGAAGGCAGGCCGCCGTGTCCGAGCTCGTCACCGACCCCGTTGCCGGTCCCGTCGCCGTCGTGCCGTGCGCGAACGTGCCGGAAGCTGTCAGCGGCGAGGGCATTGCCGAACTGCTGTCCGCCGAGGGCCCGCAGGCGCTCAACGCCAATCCGGTGGAGGCCACTGCGACGGTCACCGAGTTGGTTGAGGCGACCAACCGGCAGGTCTTCGCGCCTGACCCGTTGGCCGATCCGATCGCGGCCCTTGCCCGCCGGGCACCGGCCGAGCCGGCCGCAGCAGCCGCCTTCCGCGCCGGCGTCGGGATCCGCCCTATCGAGACGCACGCCGACGTCGCCGCCGCCGCCAGCGTCCTGGACAGGGTCTTCGCCCCTGGCGGCGGACACCACTTCTATCCACCGAGCCTGCTACGCAACCTGCTCGCCGCCGGCGCGCCGATGCTTGTGGCGTGGGACGGTGACACTCCTGTCGGCGTAGTGCTCGCATTGCCGGGGTGGACCGCCAACGGCCGGCCGCTCGTACAGTCAGGCCCGATGGCGGTACTGCCCACCGCCCGCGGCCGCAGTGTATCGGTGGCGTTGAAGCTCGCCCAGCGAGCGTGGGCACTCGAGCGAGGCGTCAGCGAGATCCGCTGGACATTCGACGCGATGGCCGCCGTCAACGCCAACCTCAACCTGCGCCGGCTCGGCGCAACCGTGGCCGGGTTCATACCCGGCTACGAAGGTCTCCGCGACGCCGACACCCACACCTCACTCCCCTACGACCGGTTACTGGTCGCTTGGCGCCTCACCGGTGAATCCGACACCGCACACAGCGGCAACGCCGAGCCGGTGTGTGCGGTCGCTGCCGTCGACGGGCTACCGGCGCTCAATCACGCCTGGTCCGCCGCTCGCGCCGCACTGGTTGCCGTGCCGACCGACATTGCCGCGTTACGCCGGGAGGACCCGGCTGCGGCCAGCGCCTGGCAGCACGTCGTAGGCGCCGTGCTGCAGCAGGCGGTCGCGGCCGGCTGGCGGGTTGACTGGGATCCCTGCGGTGCCTACCTGCTGACCGCGCCCCAACCCCCACCTGGTCACCGCTACGGATAGTCCCGACGCCCGGCATAGGATCCTTCCCGGCGAAAACGGTCATCGCGGCGACCTGCCGGATTCGGCTCTCGCACCGCGGGTCGAGAGGCGCTGGCGGCGGTCTTCGACCGCGTTGGTCAGCGGGTCTTCTTCGTCGCTCGCTTGCGGGGTGGCGTCAACAGGTCAGCGATCGCGGCGATGGCGGACGGCACCAGACGGTAGTACGCCCAGACGCCGCGCTTGTCCCGTTCGAGCAGGCCGGCCTCAGTGAGGATCCGCAGGTGGTGGCTGACGGTCGGCTGGGACAGTCCGAGCGGCGCGGTGAGGTCACTGACGGACGCCTCCCCCTGCGGGTCCGACTGGATCAGGCTGAGCAGCCGCAGCCGCGCCGGATCGGCGATCGCCTTGAGCACTCCGGCGAGCCGTTCGGCGTCGGCGCGTTCGATCGGCTCCCCGGCGAGGGGCGAGATGGCGGGCGTCGCGGTCTTCACAATTGCCACGTCCTGCATCGTCGCAGCAAACACCGTCGATCAGCTGGTGAATGAGGACAGGATCACCGTAAGTTCGTTGTAGCGGGCCATCCGACATGACGCTGACGGCATGACATGTCATCACAGGATCTGGCCGCATGCCCTCGTCGAGCGCAGTCACCACGGCGGCCGCGGGTCGGACGGCGGCGGGCCAGCGCGGATCGCGGCGAGCGCCGCGCGATCCGTACCTCGACGGAACGGCAGTTAACGGGACGACCGGCCGCGCCATCGGGGTCGAGTCGGCCCATGCAAGCACCATCGTCGCGAGGACATGCGGGTCTTCTCTACGGCTGCGCGTTGCGCGGCGCCGTGGCGGGGCCTTCCGTCTGGGCCAAGACGTATGCTGCGGCCGCCCGAACCTGCAGGTCCGGGTCGCCGGGCGGTAGCGGTGACCGCGTTCCGAGCCGATGACAGGGGTGCGGACGTTGGCCGCGGAAGGCCTCAGCCCGCAGGTGCGGCCTTACTGTCACTGCCTGCAAGCTGCGGCGGACCCGTACCGACCGCCCGCGTCCTCGGCGGAGTACGGCTGAGCGGCCGGGACGCGCCGGGACTCCGAGGTCGCAGATACGCAAGCGGTCATGTTGAGGGTAAGGAGTGGTCGGATTGGTTGAAGCCAGACTATGTGTGGTGTGAGCTCGTGTCCCAGCGGCAGACGGCGTGCGGCTGACCCAGCGCTACCATCCGGATCGGAAGATGTGACCCTCTGCGGGAGGACCGACGCTGTGGTCTCGGGTTCGGAGTCGACTCTGCTGGTGGCGGCACAAGCGGGAGACACGGACGCGTTCGCAGCTGTGATCGGTCCGTTGCGTGGGGAGTTGCACGCGCACTGCTACCGGATGCTGGGCTCGTTCCACGACGCTGAGGATGCTGTCCAGGAGACGCTGGTGCGGGCGTGGCGGGCACTCGGACGATTCGAGGCACGCGGATCGGTACGGCCGTGGTTGTTCCGGATCGCCACAAACCGGTGCCTGTCGATGCTGGAGCGGCGGGGTCGCCGGGAGCTTCCCGTCCATCTTGACGCTGTGGGAGCCGGCGACGAGGTGTTCTGGTTGCAGCCCTACGCAGACGAACGGTTGGGGCCGGAGCCGCAGGCAATGGCGCGGGAGAGTATCGAGCTGTCGTTCGTGGCTGCTCTGCAGCGGCTGTCCGGTCCGCAGCGTGCGGTGTTGCTGCTGCGCGAGGTGCTGGGTTTCAGCGCGCGTGAGGTGGCGCAACAGCTCGACACGAGCGTGGCCGCCGTCAACAGCGCGATGCAACGAGCGCGCGCGGTCCTCGCCCCGGCTCTGCCTGCCGCGACGCAGCAGTCCACGATGCGCAAGCTGGGCGACGCGGCGGTCGGAGCACTGGCCCAGCGGTACGCGCGAGCGTGGGAGTCCGGCGATGTCGAAACCATCGTAGCGCTGCTCACCGACGACGCGCGGTACTCGATGCCGCCGGTGGCGACCTGGTTCGCCGGCCGGGCAGCCATCCGCGGATTCCTGCTCGCCGGCCCGCTGCAGTGTCGCTGGCGATTCCTGCCCACGACGGCGAACGGCCAGCTCGCCTTCGGGACGTACCGCTGGGACCAGCAGCAGGCCGCGTACCTTCCCGGGGGTCTGGACGTTCTGGCCCTGCGCGATGGGCATATCGGGGAGGTCGTGTCGTTCTTGGATGCCGATCTCCCGGAGTTCGGGCTGCCGGCGGGCCTGCCCGGATGACGGCGAAATTCTGCCGGACGGCGATGGATCTGCCGCCTGCGCCGGGTTGTACCGGTGAAGGGAGGCACACATGGTTGTGCAGCAACACCGAGACGACGAGAAACTCATCACCGAACTGATCGAGCAGTGGGTGGCCGCGATCCGGGCAGGTGACCTTCCGGGTGTCCTCGCCGGTCACGCCGACGACATCGTGATGTTCGACGTGCCGCCGCCCCAGGACGGTGTCCGTGGCATCGACGCGTACCGGGACGCCTGGCCGCCGTTCCTCCAATGGCTGGCCAGCGGCGCCGTGTTCGAGATCGTCTCCACCGAAGTGACCGCCGGAGCCGAGGTTGCCTTCGCCCACGTGCTGTTACGGTGCGGCACCCCAGACGATCTCGCCCGCCGTCCCGACCATCGGCTGCGGATCACGCTGGGTCTCCGCAAGGAATCCGACCGGTGGCTCATCGCCCATGAACACCACTCGTTCCCGCTGGCGGAACCGGCTGACCGGGCGGCCGCGGAGCTGGAGATCAGAGCCCTGCACAAACGATGGTTCGAACGGACGGCGGCGAAGGACCTCGACGGGTTGATGGCCGGCATCGCCGACGACGTCGTCTCATACGAGCACATCGCACCCCTGGAGCACATCGGCCGGGCGCAAGTCCGGCAGGTCTGTCGGGACGGGCTAGAGGCAGGAACCGGTGAGGTGACCTGGCAGGTACCGAACCTCACCGTCGTCACCACGGACGACCTCGCCGTCGCCTGGGGCCTCAACCGCGTGCAGGCCGAGGGTCCGGACGGGCAGCTGATCGAGACGTGGTCCCGCGGCACCCGCGTGTTCCGCCGCACCGAATCGGCATGGTCGATGGTGCACCAGCACCTCTCCTACCCCCTGGATCCGCAGACCGGGGCCGTTCGTACCGACCTGCGGCCCTGACGGCAAGCCCGCTCGACAACCAACGGACGTACTCAGCGTCACGCTGACGCTTCGGGCGTCCACACCGACGCACCCGCCTCGCTTCCGGGGCGTTCGCATCGGCGTCACCGTGACGCCGATGCGAACGCCCCCGACGCAGTTCAGCTGGCCAATATTCGCTTTGGCTACGCCAACGGGTTGACAACAGCCGCTTCGCTGATCGTTTACGACCACGAGTCGGTGCCGTTCGACCCCGCTACCGGGCAGGCCCTGATCAGCCTCCGGCCGTGGACGGCGGGATCCTCACCTGGGCGCCGTCGGCGTCGAGCCGGGAGAGGGCGGCGCGGACCCCGTCCGCGTCCGGATGGCCGAGTTCGTCGAGTCCGTCGAGAGCCTGCAGGTATGCCTTGCGGGCCGAGTCCGGCTGGCCGGCCGCCCGGTAAGTTTCAGCCAGGTGTGTCAGGGCCACGGATTCGAAGTACCGATCCCCCAGGTCCTGATACAGGTCCATGGCTCGCCGGTAACTGAGGATGGCCGGACCGAACTCGCCGACGTGCTGTTGGACGTACCCGAGGGTGTCCCACGCGTTGGCCTGTCCGGACCGGTCGCCGAGTTTCTCGGTGACTTCGATGGCCTCCCGGCAGGGGGCGATGGCATCGTGGTGGCGGCCCAGCCGGGCGCGATGCCAGGCGACCGCGTTCAACGCGTGCCCGAGACCGAAGCCGAGGCCGCTCGCCCGGCACAGGGTCACCGCCTGCTCACCGTGCCGGACGGCTTCCTGGTATCGGCCCTGTTGCTCCCGCAACGCGCCGAAGTAGTGATGGGTCTGGGCCTGCCCGCTCGGGTCGTTGTGCTGCCGACACAGGGTGAGCGCCGCTCGCAGATGAGCCTCGACTTGGTCATGGTCACGCAGCCGGAGGTGGGCACGCGCGAGGTGGATGTGGGCGGAACTCTGTGCGGGAACGTCGCCCGACCGCGTTGCGGTGTCGAGCGCGTGACGTTGAGCGGCCACCTGGTCGTGCCACATCCCCCGCCGGTACCGGAACGTCGCAGCGGCATCGGCGATCAGCCAGGCGAAGCGGTCGAAGCCGGCGCGGGTGGCGTGGTCGGCTGCGGCGAGCAGGACACGGTGCTCGGCGGTGAACCAGCGCAGTGCCTGCTCATGGTCCGCCGGTACCTCGACGGTGACCCCCGCGCCCGGCGCGCCGGCCGGAATCTGATCGCGTGCGGGTTCCAGCAGCCGGTCGGCGGCCCGCGCCGAATGCAGGTAGTGATCCAGCATCCGGCCGGTCGCGGCGTGGGGTGGTTCGTCGTGCGGCAGCTGGCTGCTGTACTCGTGCAGGAGGGCGTGAAGCACGTACCGGCCCGATGCGGGCTCGCTCGCCAGATGCGCCCGGACCAGCTCAGCCAGCAGGGGCCGGACCTGTGGCGGCGGCAGCCCGGCCAGGCTGGCGGCGGCCGCGGCGGAGAACTCCGCGGTGGGATGCAGGCCGAGAAGGCGGAATAGGCGCGCCGCGGCCACACTCAGCGACCGGTAGGAGCAGAAGAACACCGAGCGCATGTCGGTGCCGGCGTCCCCGGTGGACAGCGCGTCGAGCCGGTCGCCACCACGGAGCTCGCCGGCGAGCACGGCGAGCGGCAGGTTGGGTTGGGTGGCCGCCCGCGCGGCGGCGACAGCGAGGGCGAGCGGGAGGCGGGCGCAGCAGCCGATGATCGTGGCGACGGCGTCGGATTCGGTGGCGGTACGGTCGCTGCCGACGCGTTGGGCGAGCAGGTCCCTCGCCTCGTCGAAGCTCAGCAGATCCAGTGGCACCCAGTGCGCTGCCTCGGAGGCGACGAGGCTGGTGAGCCTGTTCCGGCTCGTGATCAGGACCAGACATCCGGGCGCGCCGGGAAGCAGCGGACGGACCTGGTCGGCCGCGCGGGCATCGTCCAGCAGGATCAGCATGCGCCGGCCGGTGAGCAGGGTACGGAAGAGGGCTGACCGAGTGACCAGGTCGGCCGGAATCCGCACCGGTGGCACTCCCAGCGCGGTCAGGAACTCGTGCAGGACCTCGCTGGCGGTCAGCGCCGCGCCGGCCGGGTCGAAGCCGCGCAGGTTGACGTAAAGCTGTCCGTCCGGGAACCGGTGCCGGACCCGGTGTGCCCAATGCACCGCCAGCGTGGTCTTGCCCACCCCGGCCGTTCCGGACAGGGCGGAGACGACCACGGCGGCATCGGTCGACACGGCCGCGTCGGCGAGCCCATCGAGTTCAGCGAGCGCCGCCTCACGACCGACGAAGCCGCGCACGTCGAGGGGGAGCTGGGCCGGCGCGACGGCCGTCCCGTCGCGCGGTCCGGCTGCGGCGTCGACAGCCGGCGCTGCGCGTTGCGGTTCCCGGAGCACCTCCAGGTACACATCGCGAAGCGCTTCGGCCGGCTCGACACCCAGCTCATTGCGCAGGGTCGCGGCGGTGTCGTGGTACAACGCGATGGCGTCCGCCCGCCGCCCCTCGGCGGCCAGTGCGGTCATCAACAGGCCGGTGATCCGCTCGCGCAGGGGGTGGGTGTCGCACAGCGCCTGCAACTCCGGAATCAGGTGCCGTGCCCGGCCCAGCCGTAGCTCGATCTCGGCCGTCTCCTCCAGCGCCGTCAGACGCAGTTCATCGAGCCGGTTGGCGTGCGACCGGACCATGGCGCCCGGCAGGCCGGCCAGTGGACCTCCGCGCCACAGCGCCAGCACCTCGCGGAAGCGGTCGGCTGCGCCACGCAAATCACCCTTGGACAGTCGGGCCCGGGCGTCGGCCACGCCGGTCATGAACCGGAGGACATCGACCCGCTCCTCGTCGACCTCGAGCCGGTAACCCGCGCTGTCCGTGTGCAGACGACCGCCCGCATGGTCGCCGAGCAGCAGGCGCAGCTGCGAGACGACGGTCTGAATCTGCTTGCGGGCGGTCGATGGCGGAGCCTCCTCCCAGGTCAGGTCGACCAGCTCCGCAACGGTCACGGTCCGTCCCGCGTTCAGCAGGAGGCCGGCCAGGACCAGTTGCGATCGGACACCACCGAGGGGCACCTCATGTCCGTCGACGCTGACAGCGAGCGGACCGAGCAGCCTGAAGTCCATGTATCGGCGACCATCCGTATCGAGCACGGCAACGCCATCACGATATCGAAATTACCGGATCTCGGTGATCCGCTGCGGAATACCGCATCAATACCGGACGGAGACCGGCTCGGTACCGAACCAGGGCCGGGGCGTCTCAGCCTGGTAGGCGCATCAGACGCGGGCCGGAGCATCGGGCGGTCGGTGGCGGCAGCGTCCTTTCGGAAGGAACGGGAATGATAGGAAATGTGACAAAAACCTGGATCGCGGCCGCGATGCTGGCCGGTGCGTCGGTCCTGGCGACGCCGGTGCCGGCCCAGGCAGTGACGGCCAGCATCACCGGCTCGTACGCCTTCGACTGGAGCTACGGACACAAGGTCACGTCCTGCGACAGCAAGGGCGACAGCAAGCCGGTCAGGGCGGAGTACTACATGAACAACGGCGGCTCAACCGCCGTGGAGAACTACGGCGGCAACGGGACGTGCGCGGACTCGGCGTACGAGTCGTCCCTGATCAACCGCATCGCGGCCTGCCGTGGCGAATGGTACGGCTGGAGCTGCGGCAACACCGTGCGGACCGGTTACTAGGGCCACCGAGGTGTCGGCGGTCGCTCCGGCGGCCGCCGACCCGTTGCGCAATCGATTGGACTGAGGTGTCCCTCATCGTGCGTTCTGCCGTCGTGGCGCTGGCCGGTGCGGTGGCGGCGTTGGTTAGTTGGCTCGTGGTGGGCGGCTATGACATCGACGCGGCCCGGCAGGAGCGTTTGTCCCAGCGGTCGCCGGTCATGGTCAGCGGCGCCGCGCCCACCCTTGCCCGCTACGGGGAGAGTGGTGATGTCCTCGACGGACGTCAGTTCTCCGTGGTCGGCCTGGTGCCGCTGGCCGATGGCTCCCCGCCACCGGGGCTGCCCCGCTGGCCGGAACCGGGTGAGGCGTGGTTGTCTCCGGCCCTGCTGGCCGCCGACGAGACGGGGGACCTGCGGAGCCGGTACGGCAGGTTCGCCGGCGCGATCGGGGCCGCCGGCCTGGCCGATCTCAACGAGTTCTTCGTCTATTACCGGCCGGTCGACCCACCTGCCGCCACGGCGGAGGGTTGGCGTTCGATCTCCGCGTGGGGCCAGTCCCACCCTTTCGCCTGGGTGAGCAGCGCCCGCGACCGTTCTCCGGAGGTGTTCGCCGGGTTCGTGGTGTGCCTGGCCGGTCCACCCGCCGTTCTCCTGGCCCATGTCGCCGGGCGGACCCGGCGACGTCGTCGCCCTCAGGAACGGACGCCAGTGGGACTCGCCCGCTCTGTGATCGAGACGCTGGTCGCCGCCACCGTGGGAGCCGCGACGGCCTGTGCGCTCGGGAGGTGCGCTCTCGAGCTCGGCGTCACGCTGCCGATCACCGGTTTCCGGCTCACGGCCGGCGACGTCGACGGAGGGCTCGAGCGTTTCGTCGCGCTCGTCGTCGCCGCAGCTGTCGGTGTCGCCGTTGCCGCGTCGATACCTGACCTCACTGCTCACCGGCGCTCGACCGGCCGGCCGCTGCGCGCCGGCGGCCCGTCGACTGAGAGCGCCTGGCCGCGCCGCCTGGCCACCGGCGCCGTTATCGTGGCGATCCTGGCCGCAACGGGCATGCCGCTCGGTGGTTGGGTGCTTGCTGCCGCTGGTCTCGTCCTCATGGTGACGACGCCGTTCGTGGCGCGACGCGGCGCTGTCGCGTTCGGTCGGCGGCTCGGCGCATCCGCCGGAGGCCACGAGCACCTGGCTGCCGCCGCGCGATGGCTCCGCACCGGGTCCGCGCCGGTCGCCAGCTTCGCCGCCCTGCTCAGCCTGGTTCTCATCGGCTCCACGGTCGTCCTGTGCACTGTCACGCGGACCGGCGCTGAGGAGGCCGCGGCCCTCCACCTGCGCGCCACCGTCGGCGATCGGATCATCCAGATCACCAGCAGTGACCTGACCGCCGGCCGAGCCCGGCTCGTTGAGCGGTTCGGCGCCGAGCGGGTGCTCGGGGTGACGACCCGCGAGCGCAGGGTGGTGGTGACCGGCGCCTGCGCCGCGCTGGCGCAGCTCGGGTCCAGTCCCACCTGCCCGTCCGCGCCCACGCCGATCAATCAGATCACCACCCGGCCCAGCGAATTCGGTCGCGCGCTCGTGACACTGGGGATAGTCACAGCCCGCTCCGCCGAAGCACCGGTGCCGGCCGGTGAGGCGGACGGCCTGCGGGCCCTGCTCGTCCTGAACCCCGACGGCGCGTCCGGCTACCGAACGATCGCTCAAGCCGCGTTCGCGCTCGTCGCGCTGCCGGAAGTCAGCCTGCCCGGTCAGGAATGGCTCGGCGCTGTCCGGAAGTCCCACGATGACGCCGGCTGGGTGCGTCTCCTGACCATGATCGGAATCGTCATCGTCGTGGTGGCGGGTGCGCTCGACGCCGCCGTCAGCTTCACCCGGCACCGGCGCTTCGTCGATCCTGCTGTCGAGAGCCGTCGCATCACACTCGCAGCCTCGGCATGGGCGATGCTTCCGGCCTTGATGATCGCGTGTGGAATCGTCACCGCGGTGGCCTATGGCGCGGCGCTGGCGCTGCGGGGCCAGTACGGCTCGGGAGAGATTCCGGCGACGACGCTCACCAGCGCGCTGCCGTTGACGATCGTCGCGGTGGCGGCCGGATCCGTCCTGTGCGCGGCCGTGAGCCGTCCCGCTTGTCCCTGCCCGGGTCAGTCCCCGGTCGGGAAGGGGCGGATGCGGCGGCGCACGTCGTCCGCCGTGGCCGGGCCCGACTCCCAGGCGGACACCCAGGCGCCCTCGGCGGGCCGCGGGATGACGCCCTCCTCCAGGAAGGCGTAGCGGCCGGACACCATCCGTCGGGACGCCTCGACGTCGATCGGGTCCGTGTTGTCCCAGCGAGCGGCGAACAGGGCCTTCGCCCGCAGTCGGGCCTGCCGGCAGAACAGGTCGGCCAGCTCCGTGCCCGCTGCCCGGTGCTCCCGCTCCGAGCCGGCGCGGACGCACACCGCCGACATGGCGAACGGCTCCGCGCCGATGTCGACGATGCGGCCGAGGAAGGCCTCTTTGTGTTCCAGCCCGCCCTGCCAGCGCGACATGGCGTAAACGTCGACCGGGCGAGCTTGCAGGGGCCCGCTCAACGTACCGCACGCCGCCGTCAGGGAGTCGCGGTGTGCGGATCCGGGGGATTCAGGTCAATCGGGGCCGCTCCCGGAAGGAGCGGCCCCTGAGTTCGGCGTTCAACCCATTCGATCAGTCCAGGCGGTATCGAGGATCACCTGGTACGCGCTGATCTGCATGGGCGACAGCGTCAGTCGCTCATGGGCGAGCAGCTCACCCGTCTTCGGGTCGAAGATCAGGAGAGACTGCGCGTCGTGTTCGCGGTCGTCGAAAGTGACGGCGAGGCCGTTCCGACCGGCGCGATCTGTCACCTGCCCCCGCCAGCGGAAGCCGGGCACGTCGGCGAGGACCCGCAGGATCTCTGCTCGCACCGCACGCGGTATGACGAACTGCGCATAGAGA
Organism: Micromonospora sp. R77; assembly: GCF_022747945.1. Lineage (NCBI taxonomy): Bacteria > Bacillati > Actinomycetota > Actinomycetes > Micromonosporales > Micromonosporaceae > Micromonospora > Micromonospora sp. R77. The sequence goes on along the minus strand of NZ_JALDST010000001.1, from coordinate 6,182,998 downwards.
GTGTTGACCTCCTTGCTCGCGGCGCCTGGCCCGTACTCGACCTTGAGCAGTTCGCGTAGCCGCGACGGGTCAGCCGACGGAGGCGTGAGCTCCATGGGCGGCAGCGGGATCAGGGCCGGAGCCGCCGCGGCGCCGGCTGCGGGACGTGAGTCCAGGTTGCGTTGCCAGTAGTCGCGGGACTCCTGGTCGGGGTACTGCGGCTCCAACTGCGTGTTTGTCTGGCTACCGGTCCCGTCGGCGGCCTGCCAGACCTTCGTCTCGCCGACGAAGGCGACCTGGTGGCGACCGTCGGCGGAGGTCATTACCGGATCGCCCCATACCTTCATGTGGTGGTACATGTAGCGCCCACCGAGGTGGTCGTACTCCGCGTCCTTGATCGTGCCCGCCAGCGCGCGCAATCGCGGGCCAGCCTCCGGCGGATCAGTGTCGAACTGGTACGAGACCGGCACGAGCACCGATCCCGCTGCGTTCCCGGGCCCGCCCGGGACATCCGGTGAGGGCCCGTCGAGCGGTCGGAGAACGGACACGGCACCGACCGCGACCGCCAGCGTCCCAGCGGCCAGAACCAGCCGGCGGGTCGGGCGTACGCGACGACGTCCGGCGACCATCCCGGTGGTGCCGGCACGGTTGATCAGTTCATGTGCCGAGACCAGCGGCGAAGCGACGGCGGCGCTCCGGGCCGGGTCGACCGGGCCGAGGAGGGTACGGGTGCGTTCTACTCCGAACATCACAGTTCCTCTCGCGTGATCGCCAGTACGGGACGGCGCTGGGACTGAACGGGCCGGTCCGACATCGCTTCGGCGAAGCGGCGGCGGGCGCGATGCAGGCGCACCGCCGCAGTCGCCCGAGTGCAGCCAAGAGCCTGGGCCGCCTCGGACACCGTCAACTCCTCCCAGCCGATCAGCCGGAGAATTTCCTGATCGAGTTCTGAGGATCGCCAGCGCGGCCCGGATATCGGCGACCCCGACGGTGGTGTCGGCACCCGACGAGATGGCGACCCGTTCCAGGTCGGCACCGGTGATAGCAGGACATCGGGGGCGGCGCGCCGCGACCGCCAGTGGTTCGCAAGGAGCCGACGGGCCACCCCGTACAACCAGGGCAGACTGCGGTCCGGCACCTCGTGGCGACGACGCCAGGCGACGACGAATACCTCCTGCGCGAGTTCCGCTGACGCGTCGGGGTCCGCGAGTCGGCGCAGGCCATACCTCACTATGTTCGCGTACTCGGCGACGTAGAGGCCGGTGAACCAGTCCTCGTCCCTCTTCTTCGGTGGACCCACCCGAACCCCCATTGCCTTGGCGACTCTCACCCTGGCTTATGTCGCGACGAGCCCAACGATTACCGACGAGCCTCTCCAGCTGGGCACCCGGCCGGACACCATCGCCGCGTGGTTAGCCGACACCCCAGCCGGACTGGCCGCCTGGCTCATCGACAAGTACCGCGACTGGAGCGACAACGACGGAGACCTGGAAAGCCGCTTCGACCGGGACACCCTGCTGACGACCATCACCCTCTATTGGGCGAGCGGCGCCATCGGCTCCTCGTTCCGGCAGTACTACAGCTTCCACCACAACAGCCCACGGCCCGACATCACGTGCCCGCAGGGTTCACGGTGAGCACCGAGCCCTCGTATGCCAACTACCCCCGAAAGATGGCCGAACGCGCCTGCACCGACATCCGACACTGAAGCGAACCAGGTAGGGGCGGACACTTCATGCCCCTGGAAGAACCGGACCTGCTCGCTGGCGAACTGAGGCAGTTCTTCACGTCGCTTCGCCCATCCTGATCAGCAGTGGGGCCGGGCCACATCGGCCCGGCCCGCTCGAATTGCCCGAATACCGATCGAGATGCCACCCGTGGATGCCATTCCCCTTGGTGCACCTGTCAGACGCCTTCACTCGGCAGAGCCGTGAGCGCCGGCTACATCCCGGAGGCCATGCACGCCGGCCAGTGTCCCGGACGTGATGTGCGAGGACTCCGACGCCGTGCGCTCGCCCCTGGACGTGGGTATGTTGGCGACTCGGGCATGTCGGGTCATCTTCGGGTGCCCCGGGCCACGGGCCGGCGGGGCCCGTGGCCCGAAGCGGGCGGAGTCGTTGGTCAGGCGAGGTCGAGTGCGGGAATTTCGCGCAGGTGGCCACCGTCGATGCGGAGCCACCGCTGCACACCGATGTCGATGAGGAACCGTTCGTCGTGGCTGACTACCACGAACGCACCCCGGTAGGCGGTGAGGGCGCTCTCCAGTTGGCTCACGCTGACCAGGTCGAGGTTGTTGGTGGGTTCGTCGAGTAACAGCAGGTGGGGTGCCGGTTGGGCATAGAGGACGCAGGCGAGGGTGGCGCGCAGCCGTTCACCGCCGGAGAGCACACCGACGGGAAGGTGGGCTCGGGCGCCGCGGAACAGGAACCGGGCGAGCAGGTTCATCCGTTCGGCCTGCGGTCGGTCGGGGGCGTACGCGGCGAAGTTCTCCGCGACCGTCTGGTCGAGATCCAGCAGGTCCAGGCGTTGCGACAGGTACGCGACGCGACCGTCGGCGCGGTGCACCTGCCCGGCGTCCGGGTCGAGGTCGCCCTGCAAGAGGCGCAGCAGGGTGGACTTGCCGGCTCCGTTGGGGCCGGTCAGCGCGATCCGCTCCGGTCCCCGGATGGTCAGGTCGGCGCCGGCGCCGGCGAAGACGGCCCGGTCGTCGTGGTAGACCTGCATACGCTCGCCGGCGACCACGGTGCGGCCGGCGGGAACGGTGGTGTCGGGCAGGTCCAGGGTCAGCATCTGGTCGTCGCGCAGCGTCCGACTGGCCTCGTCGAGCCGGTTCTGGGCCTCGCTGACCCGGTTGGCGTGCGCCTGCTGTGCCCGGCCGGCCGACTCCTGGGCGCTGCGCTTGAGTCCACCAGCGACGATCCGGGCCAGACCGGCGTTGCCGAGGTTGCGCGCGGCGTTGCTGGCGCGGCGATCGGCCCGCTCCCGGGCCTGCTGCATCTCCCGCTTCTCCCGCTTCACGTCCTGCTCGGCGCTGCGCACGCTCCGCTGCGCCGCCTCGCGTGCCACGCGCGCCGCCTCCTCGTACGCGGTGAAGTTCCCGCCGAACAGGCGCACCTCGCCACGGTCGAGCTCGGCGATGCGGTCCATCAGGTCCAACAGGACCCGGTCATGGCTGACCACCAGCAGACACCCGGACCAGCCCTCCAGCACCGCGTACAGCCGGTGCCGGGCGTCGATGTCGAGGTTGTTGGTCGGCTCGTCCAGCAGCAGCACGTCCGGACGCCTGAGCAGCTGCGCCGCCAGGCCGAGCGACACCACCTGCCCGCCACTGAGAGTACGCAGGCGGCGCTCCAACCTCACGTCACCGAGGCCCAGCCGGTCAAGCTCGACGCGGCTGCGCTCCTCCACGTCCCAGTCATCCCCGACTGCCGTGAAGTGCTCCTCCGCCGCGTCACCTGCCTCGATGGCACGCAGTGCCGCGAGGACCGCATCGATCCCTAGGATCTGCGCGACGGTCAGGTCACCGGCCAGGGGCAGGTCCTGCGGCAGGTAGCCGAGGACACCCTCGACCGTCACGCCGCCACCGGTCGGGGTGAGGTCGCGCGCGATCACCCGGAGCAGGGTGGTCTTGCCGGCGCCGTTGGGCGCGACGAGGCCCGTGCGGCCGGGGGGCACGGTGAAGGACAGATCCCGGAAGACAGGAGTGTCGTCCGGCCAGGAAAAGGACAGGTTCGTACAAACGATGCTGACGTCAGACATCGGGAGACACCCTCGAAGAGAGAGCCGGGGTACGCGACAAACGCCCCGGTCGGGCAGACAGGTCTACGACAAGACAGGCCACCGTCGGCGCAGGCGGGCAGGCGGCCGGGGCCACTCACCCCGAGATGTCGTCGTCCCCCGTCACCATGATCCGCTCCCTCGACGCCCTCATCGCGGTCTCCGCCGCGCAGCGCCAGCCTAACAACTTCCGACGTGCTACCGGCACCGCAACCGCCTCGCGCTTTTGGGTGACCGACGGGCTGAGCTCGCCGCGACCGGCGACCAGCCGGAACACGCGGCGCCGTCCTACCAGGTCGAGGCGTGGCAGCCGGCCGCGCAGTAGCTGGTCACCGCCTCGGTGACCGACTGCCACTAGTCGAGCCGACCCACTTTCTCTGGCGTAACGCCGACGCGCCACCCCGAGATTCGGGCAGCGTGAACGCCGACCTGGCCGCAGCATGGCCAGGGTGGCGGTCGTTGGTTCGGGGTCAGCACGGCAGGTGACACCGCCGCAACAGGATCCGCTCCTAGAACGGGTCCAGTGCTGGTAGGACTGGGTTTCCGTCGGGCTTCGCGCGCCAACCGTGGCGGCTTGGTGCGGTGTCCGAGCATGCGACATTGCCCCATTCCCGTTCCATCAACGGTCAGGCGTAGGGCGCGGACCGCGGCGTTTCGTAGAGCGGCCATGACCTGGGGGCCGGTGCCGGCTTGGATCTGGCTGCGGTCCTCGTCGTAGGTGACGTCACGGACCGGTGATTGCGGGGCTCGTCCAGCGGGCTGTGCGGGTGACTATTTCACAGGGTTATGTGCGTGCCCTGCGGTAGTGCCGACGGGCCTTGAGGCGGTTGCCGCAGGCAGCCATCGAGCACCAGCGGGCGGTGTTGGCCCGGCTGCGGTCGATCAGGAAGAGCCGGCACTCGTCGTTGGCGCAGGGTCGGAGCCGGCCGGGGGCGACCTCGCGTAGGTCGGCCCAAGCGAGCACCGCGCGCACCACGCACTGCCGGTCCGGCGGCGCGGTCAACGACCAGTCGAGCCCTGTGGCGGTCAGGTGCGGGACCCGGCAGGCGTCCGTCAGGAGCGGTGCGAGGGAGTCGCTCGCCAGCTCGCCGCGCGCGACTCCCTGCAGCAGGGGGCGGGCGGAGCGGACGGCGTCCCACTCCTCGTGGGTGCCGGTGCCGCCGAACTCACGCAGGGTCGCGCGGGCACGAGTGGAGTCGGCGAGCAGGTCGCGCGGCTCGCCGTCGACCACTGGGGTGCTGTTGAGGATGAGCAGCAGGAGATCTTCGTCGGTCGATACCACCCAGACACCCCTAACCGCTCAAGCGCTTTTGACTGGTTAGGAGTCTACCAGTAGAGTCCTAACCACATTGAAATTTCATGGAGGTTAGGTATGCGTGTGTTCCATCGGTACGCCACCGTCGAGGGGCAGCGACTCTTCTACCGGGAAGCCGGACCGACCGATGCTCCCGCCGTCGTCCTACTGCACGGCTACCCCACCAGCTCGTTCATGTTCCGTGACCTCATTCCGATACTGGCCGACCGTTACCATGTGATCGCGCCCGACCATCTCGGCTTCGGCCAGTCCGACCACCCCACGGTCGACGAGTTCGACTACAGCTTCGACTCGCTCGCCCGCCTCACCGCCGGGCTGCTCGACCGACTCGGCCTGGACCGCTACGCCATTTACGTTCAGGACTACGGCGCACCGATCGGCTGGCGACTCGTGCTCCAAGCGAACTCCCCCGTCACCGCCGTCATCACCCAGAATGGCAACGGCTACGAGGCCGGCTTCGTCCCCGAGTTCTGGGCACCGGTCTGGGCGTACGCCGACGATCCGAACCGCGAGACCGAGGCCGCGATGCGTGCCGCCCTGGAGCGCGACGCGATCGTCTGGCAGTACACCCACGGCGTCCCGGACCCCAGCGTTGTCAGCCCGGACACCTGGACCCTGGACCACGCGCTGCTCCAACGTCCCGGCAACGACGAGGCGCAGCTACGCCTGTTCCGCGACTACCCGGCGAACCGCGCGCTCTACCCCCGACTCCACAAACGCCTGCGGGCGGACCGGATCCCCGTCTTGGCGGCGTGGGGCCGCAACGACCAGATCTTCGCACCGGCCGGGGCGACCGCCTTCGGCGAAGACCTGCCGGACGCCGAGGTCCACCTCCTCGACGGCGGGCACTTCCTGCTGGAGAGCAACCTGGACGAGGCCGGCGACCTCATCCGCGACTTCCTCGGCCGGACCCTGCCCGCGAAGGCAGACAGCTGATCAACGCGGGTGGATTGCGGCGCATGGAGACGGCGACGACGTTGGGAAGGCGTCGTCCTTGCGGCTGTCCAGCACAACTTCAGGGCGGTCGCCCGCGCCAGCAACTGGCTGATCCGGCTCGGCCGATCCGAGGACGCCCGCCGGGTTTGGCTACCCCTGGTCGAGGACGGTGACCCCACCGCCATGTGGTATCTAGGGCGCCTGCTCGAGGCGGCAGGTGACCAGGACGCGGCCGAGCGCATGTACCACGCTGCCGCAGTCGCCGGCGACCTATCAGCGCTGCGCCAGCTTGCCGACCTCCACCTCGCCCGCAGCGAGCCCGACGCCGCGATGACTCTGTGGCAGAGCGCGGTGGATGCGGGCCGGCCGTGGGCCGTCGTACCGCTCGCGGAACTGCTGACCGGCAATGGCCGCCGTCAGGAGGCGGAGGCGCTGGCGCGGGAGGCCGCCGAACGCGGAAACCGTTCCGCGATGCTCTTTCTCGGCGAGCATCTCTCCGACCCGGCCGAGACCGAACGATGGCTCCGTACGGCGGCCCGGGACAGCGTGGAAGGCGCACGCGCGCTCGCCAACTGGCTCGAGAACGCCGGACGCCCGTACGAGGCCGTCGAGGTCTGGCATCCGTTCGTGCGGCGTGGCGATCACCGATCCCTGGGACGGGCAATCGATATCCTGCGCCGGGCCGGCGATCTAGATGGTGTGGACCGGATGCATAGGACGGCCATAGAGATCGGCCACCTTGGCGCCGTGTCGTATCTCGAGAACGACGAAGCGTTGGCCCACTACGGCATCGAGCCCGGCGGTGCAACCGCCGCGCCGTGGTCCATCCAGTCACCTCCTGACTGATGCCTGTAGGCGTCCGTGACCGCCGCGCTTCTACGCAGCTCAACGACCAGGCCAAAGTTTTGGAACCCGGAGGTCCGGTCGACCGATCCTGCGAGGGCACTCAATTCGGGCATGAGCGGACGTCGGCCTGGAAACCTGAGCCATGGGTACTCACTTCTCTGGCTAATGACGCCTCCAACGCGTCCCTAGGCTTCTCAAGGACGTAGGGCGGACGCTGGTCAAACGTGAGGTAGTGGTCGTGGCTGTCCGCCCCGATCGCCTCGTCGGGGCGGCCCTGGATCGGCGGCGCGACGAACCCGAGGTGGAGCTGCCGGCTCGCCCCCGCCCGAGGCCCCGCACCATACACCGCAGCACGACCGCCTCGGCGTCGGCGCCGACCGTGCAACCGGTCCACCCGTCGCCGGCCGGCCGCACCTGAGCCGGTACGAACACCGCCAGCTCGGCGCGGGACACGTCGAGGTGCCGCCGTTATGGATGGTGACGTTCAGCTCACCCGCGTACCCGCCGCTCGCGCGGTGGAAGGTCAAGGCACTCGACCGCACGGACAACGCGGCTGCCGGCGGATCGGCGAAGAACGAGGTCGGCTCGGCTGCCTGCCGGAACCGTGTCCCCGCCAGCCGTACACGCGCCACTGGTGGGGAACGAACTGGGCGCTGCTGTCGGTCACCTCGGCGAGAACCTGCACCACGATCCGGCCGCCAGCGCGAGCCTCGATCGCGGTCAGCATGGGCGGCCCGTCCTGCGTCCCGACCACTCGGCCCAGCGGCAGCAACTGCCCACCCGACCGCCGGAAAGCGACCACCTGCTCGGCCGGCGACTCTGTGCCCTCACCACACTTCAGGTGCGCCACGTAGGCGTCCCTGCCGTCGCCGTCCACGTCCGCCGTGACCCACGACAGCACGTTCACCGGCCGCGTCCCCGGCCCCCCTGTAGTACTGCCCGTTAACGATCCGCACCCGGCCGGTGATGCAGGTGGTGTCGGTGGTGCCCCAGGTCGGCACGGTGACGGTGGCGTTCGCGAACGGACCGGAGCACGGCGCCGGCGTCTCCGCGTACGAGGGAAGGGTGGTGGGACACACGATGCGGGGGCCGCGCCGGCGTCAGCTCGCATGACGGCCTGGTGCACGGTGTCCGCGACATGGCTGCCCCGACCAGACCACAGATCGGGGCGGTAGCGGTCTCCGCAGAGGGCGGCCAGATCCTTGCTGTTGTCGTCATCGCAGGCGGCGATTCCGCCGCAGCAACACCGAAGCGCCCGGGTGGTACCGATGATCGTGACGATCGACCTCCTGCGGTTCACCGACACCTCTACCGGCGTTCCTGCATTTCCAGAGCCACCGTCGGCTACCGACCCAAGCCGCGGCGGCCCCGTCTGGCGCCGATCCCCGTTGTAGACCGCACCAGTTGTGGCTTGCACGCATATGAAGCCTCCTGAGCATTACGTCACCACAGCTTCTAGCTCTCGACCCGTTACGGACTGTCACGACTGTCTGCTGGCCCATCCCCGGGACCGCCCGACGCAACCCGTACCGCAGAATGTGCCGATGCGTCGACCCATGATCACAATCGCGGCTGTCCTTGTCCTGGCCAGCACGGCGTGCAGCGGCACCAAGTCCGCCGACAACGCCACGCCTGCAACTACAAGCGCGGCCGCCCCTGCCCAGGCCGACTTCACCGCCAAGGAGAAGAACTACCTAGCGGGCCTCAAGAAGATTGATAAAGGCCTGGTGACCAACGAGGAGCGGGCGATCCGCCGGGCGCAAAACATCTGCCTGGACGTCAAGGGCGGCGAGTTCAACGACAAGCAGCTCGCCGATCGAGCGGCGGAACGACTGTCGGGCGGCGACGCCACCATCAACAGCACCCAGGCGGCGAAGGTAGTGGCGTTGGCGAAGGCCAACATCTGCTGATCCGCGAAGCCCCTGGCATCCCGCAGCCAGCGGTCCAACCGCAGCCTGAGGGACGCTGTTGCAAGGAGAATCTGTGAGCAAGAAACCCGTAACCTGGCTCGGAGCCACCGCGGCAGTAGTCGTGGCTCTTGGATGCGGCCAAGGGGCCACCAAGCCCGTGACAGCTCCTACACCGGCGCTCACACGATCGGCGGAAGCCCTATCGACCACCCCGGACCCGGAACCTGCACCCACGGCGCTCACCTTGCCGCCAGGACGCAAGATGACGCCGGCCACGTGGTGCACCACCTACGCCAAGACGTTCATCCACCTTGCGGCTCAGGGCGACAGAATCTCGGACCTCCGCAGGACCCAGTACAAGAACGGCGTCGCGCTCGACAACAGCAAGCGAGAGGCGCAGGCAGACGCCCTGTGGGCTGAGGTTGAAGCATTCGATCCTGGGCAGGCGATCGCCGACGCGCTCGTGTCGCTGCCGCACTCCAGTTACAACGAGGCAGCGCTGGCTGCGCCAGATGGCGCAGACGCGAATCCTGTCAATGTCGACATGTGGCACGCCTATGACCTGGTTGGCAAGGCGCGAGAAAGCTACGAAGAAGAGTGGAACAGCTCGCTACTCGGACCAGATGATGCCGGCGACGCCCACTTCTACGCATCGAACAACCTCACCGAGGCGATCGGGGAGCCACCGAACGGGAAGCCAGGCTCCGGCAAGACGGGCCTCTGCTACGTACAGCAGCCATGGGAAAACCAGTCAGGCGCTATTGTCAACGCCGCCTCAAACGGGGCTCTGGCACACATTTTGTGAGTCGCGCTCGTCGGTAGTTCGGGTTGGGTGCCGGGATGGAGATCATTCCGGCGTTGCTGCCGCACCTGACGGGCCTGCGGTTGGACGCGGTGGTGGTCCGGGGTGTCGGGGTCAGGATCGATGCGGCGACACAGACTGTGCGGGCGCGGTGTGGCACCTGCAGCACCTGGTCGACCACTGTGCATGGCCGCTATGTGCGGAGGCTGGCGGATGTCAGGTTGGGTGGTCACGAGGTGCTGGTCGCGTTGACGGTCCGCCGATTCACCTGCGTGAACGGCGAATGCGGGCGGCGGACGTTCGTTGAGCAGGTGCCCGGGCTGACTCGTCGGCATGCCCGTCACACCGTCGTGGCGGCCGGTGACCTGGAGGCCGTCGCGGTGGCGTTGGGCGGTCGCCCGGGCAGCAGGCTGGCGCATCGGTTGGCGGTGTCGGTCTCCCGGTCAACGTTGATCCGGATGATCCGCCGGATGCCCGACCCGCCGCCGGTGACACCGACGGTGCTGGGCGTGGACGACTTCGCCCGCCGTCGTGGGCACCGCTATGCGACCGTGCTGCTCGACATGCACACCCGCCGACCGATCGACGTCCTGCCCGACCGCACCGCCGACACCCTCGCCGCCTGGCTGCACGAACATCCCGGTGTTCAGATCATCTGCCGCGATCGAGGCGGCAGCTACGCAGACGGCGCCCGCAAGGGAGCACCTGATGCGATCCAGGTCGCCGACCGGTGGCACCTGCTAAAGAACCTCAGCGACACCGTCGAGAAAGTCATCCGCGGGCACCGCCGATGCCTACGCACCCACACCGAACCAACATCTGCCCTGGCCGCGCCGGCCGACGAGCCGGGCGAGACGGGGCGTCGGGCGGCGAACACGCGCCAACGCCACGCGGCCGTGCACGCTCTGCGAGCCGAGGGGCTGTCGATCAGCGCGACCGCCCGCCGCCTCGACATGAACGTCAGAACCGCCCGCAAGTACGCCCACGCCTCCACCGCCGAGGCGTTGATCGGCCCGAACGCCAGCAGCAGACCCAGCGTCCTCGCCCCGTTCCACTCCTACCTGCAGCAACGCCTCACCGACGGCGTCCATCAGACCGCTGACCTGCACGCCGAGATCCTGGCCCGCGGCTACCACGGCAGCCTGCGGGTGCTGCGCGACTGGCTCACCATCAACCGCAACCGACCCGCCCCTGCGACCGCAGTCCGGGTGCCGTCGGCCCGGCGGATCACCGCCTGGATCATGCGACCCGGCCACAAACTCACCGACGACGAACACGCCGCTCTCGCCGACGCCCGCCGCCGCTGCCCGGACCTCGACACCGTCGCCGACCTCGCCCGCGGGTTTGCCGCCCTGGTCCGCCACCAAGGCACCGGGCAGCACCTCGACGCTTGGATCAACCGCGCCCGCCGCGCCGGATACCCCGAGATCCGCGGCTTCGCCGCCGGTCTTGTCAGCGACCGCGACGCCGTCGTCGCCGGCCTCGCCCAGCCATGGAGTTCAGGTCCGGTCGAGGGCCAGGTCAACCGCATCAAGACGATCAAGCGACAGATGTATGGCCGGGCGAACCTCGACCTCCTCCGCAAACGCGTCCTGACCAACTCGTGAGCCGCCATCAAGATCAATCACAGAATCTGCGCCAGAGCCAGTTTTCAGGCGGAGCCGACAGCTATAGGCACAGGCGGTACAGGAAGCACAGGCGGCAGCGTGGGCTGCGAGTACCACGGTCGCCCGAAGGCCACGTGGAAGATTTGGCGATGGGGCGACTGGAGCTGCTGATCCAGCTCTTCAGCGTGCGGCGCCAGAACTACCGACGGCAAGGCGCCCTCCTCCCGCGCGATCCCGCATGCCCTCCCGCATCACCTGGTCACGCCCGGCCAGCAACAGTCGTTCGACGTGCCGTTGTTGTCGGCGAGGACGTGTCCCACTTGGGCGAACCGTATCGAGAACGAACCGTGTCGGGGGCCACGGACGGAGGGTCATCGGTTGACGTGCGGACCCGGCTCGCAGCAGAGCTCCCGCTGCCTTCTCGCTACCTTCACCGGGAGGGCTCCGCCCTGGAGTATCGGCCAACTGACCCGACCTACGCCTGCCACGGCCGTCACCGAAGGTAGCGAAGACGGACCTGGCGCGCGGTCACCGGCTGATCCGGACGGTGGCCAGCGATCTGGGTTGCCGCCTGGCGTCGCCTGTGACACGGTGCGGTTCCCCGACCCCCGCTCCGAGGCCCAGATGACGATCTACTTCTACGGTGCCGACGAGGTTCCGTACGGCTGCTTCTCCAACTTCTCGGGCCACGGCTTCGACCTCGACGGCCACTGGTGGACGACCTCCGAGCACTATTTCCAGGCCCAGAAGTTCCCCGGTACCCGCCACGCCGAACTCATCCGGCGGACGGCGACCCCGTTGCGGGCCGCCGAGCTGGGCCGCGACCGGTCCCGGCCGCTGCGCCGCGACTGGGAACGGGTCAAAGACGACGTGATGCGCCGGGCCGTGACGGCCAAGTTCAGCGCCCATGACGACATCCGCGCCGTCCTGTTGGACACCGGCGACGAGGAGATCGTCGAGGACACCAGCACTGACCACTACTGGGGACGCGGCCGGAGTGGCACCGGCAAGAACATGCTCGGACGAATCTTGATGCGCACCCGCACCCAGCTACGCGCCGACCTCACCCAGGGCCGCCGCCAGCGGCGGTAGCACTGAGCCCATCGTGGGTTGACGCCTGCCGACACGGTGACCAGGCTGACCGGCGCGGCCGTGGACCAGCTCGACCTGACCACCATGCCACCGGTCGCTGAGGTTGAGGGCCACCCAGGCCTGCCGGTGCCGGGGAAGGCCTCCACAGCGTGAGCCGGGATGTTCTCATCGGCGCCACCGGCCAACTGGGGAAATTGGTGACCGCCGGCGCGGCACCCTACCGCAGTACGTGCTTCGGTCGACTGACCGCCGGCCACCGGTGCCCGTTTGTGACCGTGCGAGCAGCCGGAAACGTGTTTCTCCGGTTGGCGTTCGCTCCGTAAGATCACCGGCGATTCAAGGGGGATGGAACGGTGGGCGATTTCGAGCAGTTCGCGACGGACGTGACGTCATGTCTGTCCACCATGTCCAGGGGTGAGCTGTACGTCGTCGGCGACGGTCTCGACCGGGACTCGCTCTGGCTCACCTTTCTCGATTCCTTCCCCGCCGGCATCAATCTGCGGTTCCGTGAGCGATCCGAGTACGACTGCTCGACCTGCCGCGGTTTCATCAAGCACTTCGGCAACGTCGTCGAGATCCACGACGGGCGGGTCCGTACCGTCTGGTCCGGGGTGTCGGCATCCGACCCGGTCTTCTCCGTCGTCGCCGCCGCTCTGGACGAGTTCGTTCTGTCGCTGCCGTTGTCCACCATCTTCCGGTCCGCTCAGCCGCAGTACGGAACGAAGACCACGCGAACGCTGCGCGACGGCCAGGTTGAGGTGTGGCACCACCTGCACGGTCGGGTGGCGGAGCGGCATCGCACAGAGGACGTCGGCGCGGCGCAGGGTTCCTTCAACGCCGCAGTGCAGGTCTTCGAACGTGGCCTGGCCGAGCTGACCCGGCACGCTCTGGACACCGTAGTCGACCTCGTCGACGACAACGCCCTCTACCGTGGCACGGAGCATCGCCGGGCGGTGACCGAGTTCCGCTCGCTGCAGAGCCGGTGGACGCAGGCCGCCGACCGACGTGCCTTCGTCTTCGCCAACGCCATGAACCCGGCGGCCCGGTTCCGCAACACGGTGATCGGCACCCTCGTCCAGGATCTCTCCGAGGGCGTCGACCTGGAGCAGGCGGTCCGGTCGTTCGAGGCAAAGGTGGCGCCGCAGAATTACCAGCGCCCCACGGCGTTGATCACGCCGGCCATGGTCAGGGCCGCCATGAAGACCATTGCTGAGCTGGGCATCGAGGAGTCGTTGCAGCGACGGTTCGCCCGGCTGTCCGACGTGTCGGTCACCAACGTGCTGTGGGTCAACAACGACACCCAGGCACGGATGAAGGACGGCATCGAAGGACTGCTCATGCAGGCGGCCACCCCTCGGTCGTCAGGTGCGCTCCTTCGCGACGCCGAGCCGGAGGAGATCGGCGTGGTCTCCTTCATGAAGGACGTCCTGCCGGCAGCCGCCGCCATCGACCTGTGGGTTGCCAACTCCTACGAGCCGCACCTCGTCAGCCTCACCACCGGCCGGCACCCTACTGCTCCGCGGTTGTTCAAGTGGGACAACGACTTCGCCTGGTCGTACGGCGGCAACGTCACCGACTCGATCAGGGAGAAGGTCAAGCGGGCCGGCGGCAACGTCACCGGCAAGCTGCGGGTGAGCTTGTCGTGGTTCAACCACGACGACCTCGACCTGCACGTGTACGAACCCAACGGTGACCACATCTGGTACCAGGAGAAGCGCAACAAGCTGGACGTCGACATGAACGCCGGCGGGGCGCTCTCCCGCGAGCCGGTGGAGAACGTCACGTGGACCGACCGTGTCCCCGACGGTGAGTACCGGATCGAGGTCAACCAGTACCGCAAGCGGGACAGCACCCAGGGCGGCTTCGTGATCGAGACCGAGAGCAACGGGAAGATCGAGAATTACCGCCACGAGCGCGCGGTCGGCCACAAGGAGACCGTCGAAGTGGGCCGGATGACGGTCACCGGCGGTGTGATCACAGCTTTCCGGCCGGGCAAAGACGTGCAGACGGGCAGTGCGGGCAAGGAGTTGTGGGGCATCACCACCGAACAGTTCGTACCGGTGTCCACCATCATGTACTCGCCGAACTACTTCGACGACAACGAGGTCGGCAACCGGCACTACTTCTTCATCCTGACGGGGTGCGTGAACGACCAGCCGACGCGGGGGATCTACAACGAGTTCCTCCGCAGCGACCTGCAACCGCACCGCAAGGTGTTCGAGGTACTCGGCGACCGCACCAAGTGCGAACCGACTCCGGACCAGCTTTCCGGCCTCGGCTTCAGCTCCACCGTCCGCAGCTCTGTGGTCGCCAAGGTGACCATGACCGGCGGCCGGCGCCGCCTCATCAACATCCAGTTCTGATCTCCCCACCCAGATACCCCAGAGAGGCCACCGTGACCATTTTCGAGAAGGCCACCCGGGAGAAGTTCCGCTATCCGTCGGCCAAGGGACTGCTGACCACGGAACAACTGTGGGAGCTTCCGCTGACCGCCAAGTCCGGCTTCAGCCTCGATGATGTGGCCAAGGCGGTCAACGCCGAACTCAAGGCCGTCGACACCGAGTCGTTCGTGGCCACCGAAGCCAACCCGGCCAAGGCAACCTTGGAGACCAAGCTGGAGGTCGTCAAGCACGTCATCGCCGTCCGCCTCGCCGAGGACCAGGCGGCGAAGGCGGCAGCGGCCAAGAAGCTGGAGAAGGAGAAGCTGCTGGCGGTCCTGGGCCGCAAGCAGGACGCGGTCCTGGAAAACCTGACCGAGGCAGAACTGCTGGCCCGAATCAACAACCTGTAGCCCGCCGAACAGCGGCTCCAATGGCCATTCAGGCCCCGGCCGTGCGCCAACGCGGAGATCGAGGAATCTTCGTACAGCGGCGGGCGGCCGGGCGTTGGCCCTACGGAATCACCCGGGGGACGGGGGCAGCCGATCAGCAGGCAAGTCAGTCGAAGACCTGGTTCACCGTGACCCTGATGTTGTTGGGGTTGCTGTCCACCACGAGCCACCACTGGTCGTCGTAGGGGACCTCCAGGATTACGGGGGTGAGGTCGTAGAAGCCGCCGAAGAACTCGTACTCGTCACCGTCGAGGTACGCCTGGTACTCATCGTCGTCCATGAGGCAGACCCGGGCGGTCGACCCGCGTAACCCGATCTCGAACACGGCGCCGCCCGCGCACGCGCCAAGGTTCCAATAGAGGTGATCCACACGCTATGTGTAGCGGATCGCCACGCCCGGTAGGAAGACCTGCCGGGCGAGGACGGTTCGGCGCGGCCTGCCGTGTGGCGGGCCGTGTCCGCGTCGGCCGGCGGACTTTACGTCGCCTCTCCACCACCATCGGACGGTCTTCACCCCAGCAGCGGATGATCTGCCAGCCACGCTGCTTCTAGGTCGTGTCTCCTGGGTCTTGAGGGGTGGAACCTAAGCTTAGATTGAGTATTTGCAGGCCGGTGACGGGCCGGAAGCCGACATCGGTGTAGAGCGTCAAAGCCGGGATGTTGTCGGCCTCGGTTTGGAGTGACACGCGAAGCGCGCCGGCGGCGCGCGCGTCATGGATGGTGTGCTGCAGGAGTGCGTTCGCGATACCGCTACGGCGATAGCGTGGCGCCACGTACAGGTCGCGGATCGACCATACGGTGCCCAGCATGAGCGAGGCGGGCATGATCGTGAGGGTGATGAAGCCGCACACATGATCGGCCTGAACGGCGGCAGCAGCGCAGATCCGGTGCTGTCTGAGCTGTTCGTGCAACCAGGAGCGGGTCACCTCGGGAGATGACGGTCTGCCGTAGTGCACCCGGTAGTCGTCGAAAAGGGCAGCTACCTGATCGAACGCCGAATGGGTACAGGCTACTGGCACGATTGTCGTCGTCACGCCGCAAGTGTGGCCGACCGGTCAAGCCACTGGATCACCTCGGGCGAGTTCGCTTAGCCAGATCTTCAGGGTGGCGATTTTCACCGTGGCCACGTACATGTAGTTGTGCTTGTCGTAGCGGGTGGCCACGGCGCGGAACTGCTTGAGATTGTTCACGCGCCGCTCGGCGGTGTTGCGCTGCCAGTACCGAGCCACCGTTAGCGGCAGCTTGGTGCAGGGGCGTCGCCAGCACAAACTAATTTGCGGCCTGCCTCGTGCCATCCCGGGGTCCGGCACGGAGGTGAAGCGAACCTGGCCGTTGCCGACGCGAGCGGTGGTGGGCGATCCTCTTGACCTACGGGCACGGCTGGGAGGACATCGATGGCGACCGGAAGTGAGCAGCGCCGCCAGGAACGCAGGCCTCGTGTCGAGGCACTGTTCGCTGCGCGGGAGGTCGAGGCCGCGCTCGATCTGCTGCACCTCACGGACATGGCGTGGCACGACTGCTACGGCCCGCGTGAGCTTGAGATGCCTCCGCAGGTCCTCGACGACGTGCTGTTGCTGGCGCGCGGCAATCTTGCGACGCTCGTTCGCACCGCTCGGGCGGCCGTACTGGACTTTCGCGACGTCCGGGTAAGCGCCGATCGTGAGCGTGCGGAAGGCGGTAACAGTCGCTGAGCCCCGGCTCCGTCGTCGACCCCGGCGACTCGCAGAAAGCCCTGTCGTCAGTCGATCAGCTCGGCGATCTGGCGCAGCTGCCGGGGGCCGCCCGAAACCAGCAGGGTGGTGACGACGCTCTCGCGCCACCGCTGCAGCTCGTCCTTGATCTTCGCGGCGGGCCCGATCAGCGCGATGTCCTCCACCAGCGTGGTCGGCACGGCGGCGATGGCGTCCTGTTTCCTGCCCGTCAGGTAGGCCTCGGTGATGAGGTCGCATTCCCGCTCGTAACCGAGCCGGGCGATGACGTCCCGGTGGAAGTTGGCCGACTTGGCGCCCATGCCGCCGACGTACAGCGCGACGAACGGTCGGATCCGGTCGGCCGCCCACTCCACGTCGTCCGCGACGATGATCGGCACCGTCGCGGCGATCTCGAACTCGTCCGGGCTGCGGCGGGCGCCCGGTCGGCCGAAGCCCTCGGCCAGCGCGGCCCGATAGAACCCGTCCGCCTTCGGAGAGAAGAACAACGGCAACCAGCCGTCGGCGATCTCGGCGGCCAACGCCACGTTCTTCGGCCCTTCGGCGGCGAGGAAGATGGGAATGTCGGTGCGCAGCGGGTGGACGGTGGACTTCAGCGGTTTACCCAGGCCGGTGCCACCGCGATGCGGTAGCTGGTGGAACTCGCCGTCGTACCGGACCGGACCGTTGCGGGCGAGAACGGCGCGGATGATGTCGATGTACTCCCGGGTACGCGCCAGCGGCCGGGGGTACGGCTGGCCGTACCATCCCTCCACGACCTGCGGGCCGGAGGCGCCGAGCCCGAGGACGAACCGACCGCCGGACAGATGGTCGAGGGTGAGCGCCGCCATCGCGGCGGCGGTGGGCGTGCGGGCCGAGATCTGCATGATGTTGGTGCCCAGCCGCACACGGGAGGTGCTGGCGCCCCACCAGGCGAGCGGGGTGAGGCAGTCCGAGCCGTAGGCCTCGGCGGCCCAGACCGAGTCGAAGCCGAGGCGGTCGGCCTCCGCGATGGCCTCTGTGACCCCGGCGGGGGGTCCGGAGGACCAGTAACCGGTGGTGTACCCGAGTTTCATTGCCGGGCCTTCCGTGTCACGCCGAGATGCCATCGGCGGCGATACCGGCGGCGACCGCCTCGCTCAGGGCGGTGACGGCGGACAGGGGACGGACCATGACCGTGAATTCATCGATCAGACCGTCGTCGTCGAGCTGGAGCAGATCGAGGCCGTGGATCTGCTTGCCACGTACGGTCGCGCGGAAGACGAGGATGTGCGACTCGAACGCGTCCGGGTCCCCGGCCTCGACGGCGGCGCGGAACCGCTCGACGGTCGTCACCATGGCCTCCCCATATTCTACGATAGGAATAGTCATATCACTGACTATGTAGCCAGGGAAGTGTGAGGTCCGGGCAATGGCGTTACGGCACGCGGTGCTGGCGGCACTGCTCGACGGCGAGTACAGCGGGTACCAGCTGGCCAAGGCCTTCGACGTGTCGCTGTCGAACTTCTGGTACGCGGTGCCCCAGCAGCTCTATGCCGAGCTGACCAAGCTGGAGCGTGCGGGACTGATCACCGGCCGGCAGGTCATCCAACGGGACCGGCCCAACAAGCGACTGTTCACGGTCACCGATGCCGGCCTCGCGGAGCTGGCCGCGTTCGCCGCGGTGCCGTCGAAGCCGCCGTTCATCCGGGAGGATCTGCTCGTCATGGTCCAAGCCGTCGACCGGCTGGATCCGACCCCGGTCATCGCTCAGCTCCAGGAGCGTGCGGTCATGGCGGCAGCGAAGGTGGAAATCTTCGATCGGATGCTGCAGCGGCTACGTGGCGAGCAGGACGAGGAGACGTTCCTCCGCGAGAGCGAGCGCATCGGGCCGTATTTGACGTGTCTACGCGGCCGCCGGTTCGAGCAGGAGAACCGAGAGTGGTGCGAGCAGACTGCGGCGCTGCTGCGCAACCGAGCGCCGTTGCGCGGCTGACCCGAGGGTGCCCGACGTAGGCGGTGCCGGAGCAACGCCAGAAGACCGCGATCAGGGGTGATCGCGGTCCGCTGGCTCCAGTTGTCCGGTGACGGCGGCCGAGGCAGATGTCGCGGCATTGTTCGCGGCGAGCTGCGCATGCTGACCCCGATGGGCGGACCTGGCCCGGCTGACGGGGCAGCGGGGCGTCGGCCTCCGCCGTCGCCCCGCTGCCCTGCCCACGCACGGTCCAGCGTGTGCCGGCGAGGCTACTGCCGGTGAGGACTGCCGGCTCTCACCGGATACATCCAGCTGTCCGGGTCCGGGGCCTTGCCGTGGTGCAGGTCGAGCAACGCCTCGCGCAACCGCATGGTGACCGGGCCGGGCGTCCCGTCGCCGACCGTCCATTCGGTGCTGCCGTCGCGGACCGCGCCGACCGGTGTGACCACTGCGGCCGTCCCGCAGGCGAAGACCTCGGTGATGGTGCCGTCGGCGCACTCCTGCTGCCACTGGGAGACGGACAGGCGGGTGGTGCCGCTGCGGTAGCCGAGCCGGGTGGCGAGGGTGAGCAGGGTGTCCCGGGTGACGCCGGGCAGGAGGGTGCCGGTCAGCTCAGGGGTGAGCACCTCGGCGTCGGCACCGCTGCCCCGCACGAAGAACAGGTTCATGCCGCCGAGCTCCTCGACCCAGCGTCCCTCCCTGGCGTCGAGCCAGACGACCTGGTGGCAGCCCTGCATCTGCGCCTCGCGCTGGGTCAGGAACGCCCCCGCGTAGTTGGCGGCGCACTTGACGTCGCCGGTGCCGCCGGGGAACGCCCTGGCCGTGTCCCGGCTCACCCACACCCGCACCGGCTCGACGGCGCTGCCGAAGAATCCGCCCGCCACGAAGGCCATCATCATGAAGGTGTATTCGTTCGCCGGCCGGAGCATCAGGTTGGCCTCGCTGGCGAACAGCAGGGGGCGCAGATAGAGGCTGACGTTCGGGTCGTCGTCGATGTGGTGGCCGTCGGCGGCGACGACTGCGTCGACCGCCTGGAGGAACATCTCCTCGGGCACCTCCGGCATCGCGAGCCGGCGCGCGGAGCGCTGGAACCGCAGGGCGTTGTCCCGGGGCCGGAACACCGCCATGGAGCCGTCGACCTGCCGGTGGGCCTTCAGGCCCTCGAAGACCACCTGGCCGTAGTGCAGGCCGATCATGCCGGGGTGCATGGCGAAGTTCGTCAGCGGGCCGCGGGTGGCCGGGCTCCAGCCGGTGGACGGGGTCCAGGTCGCGGTGACGAGGGTGTCGGTGAACTGCGCACCGTGCTCGACGTGCGGGGTGCGGGAGACGGGGGCGTGGGTCTGGGTCATGGTGCTCAGTGCTCCTCAGGGTCGGTGGTGCCTGGGCGCGCGGGCATGCGGGGCGTGGACGCGGGTGGGTCGAGCCCGACGGGACTGCGGTGAACGGTGACGGGACTCAGACGAGCGGGGCGGAGAAGTAGGTCTCCCGGCGGGTGATGGCACCGGATCCGTCGAACTCGAAGAAGTCGGCGAAGCGCAGGTCGATCGGTGATCCGTCCAGGGCCACGCCCCGGAACCCGCCGTGGGCGGCGACACCAGTCCCGTCGGCGATCACGGCGTCGAGGGTGTGCACGCCCGATCGGATGGGTCGCAGCTCGCAGTAGAAGTGGGCGATCCGCTCCCGGCCGACCATCGGTGGGTGGCCGGGGCGGTGGTAGACGGCGTCGGGGGCGAACAGGGCGACCGAATCCAGTAGGTCACCGGTGTCGATGAGACCGAAGTAGTCACGCACGGTCCGGGCGTGCAGCTCGGGATGGACGACGGTGTCAGTCACTGTGCTTCTCCTTTCGGGGTGGCCGGTCCGGGGGTGGAGCCGGTCACCCGGCCGGCGTTCGGCGTGGTGGTCAGGTGGGCGGCGAGGATCGGCCCGATGTGGGCCAGCGCCGCCGGGCTTGTCATGAGGCCGTGGGAGAACGGCACGGGATGCACCTCGACGTGCCGTGTCCCGTACGAGGGCCACCGTCGTGCCGCGGTGGACTCGGCGGCGGTGAACAGAAGCAGGTCCCCGTCGAAGGGGGGCGAGGTGACCGACCGGGTCAGGTTCACGTGGTCGACGAAGACCCGTAGCACCGACGCGGCGGTGGCGCCCAGGGAGTCCAGGTCCAGCCCGGACAGGTCGTGGAGCGTCAGCGGCCCGTCGGGCACCGGCCGTCCCAGCGAGTCCAGGACGGCGGCGATCGCCGCCGGGTCGTCGGGGTGCAGGGGCGCGGCACCGGGGTCCGCTTCGAACGGGTAGGCGTCCAGGAGGGCGAGCAGCGCCACCTGCTCCCCCGCCGCGCGGAGCCGGGCGGCGATCCCGTGGGCGAGCGCGCCGCCGAAGGACCAGCCGAGCAGGTGGTACGGGCCCGTCGGTTGGACGGCGAGGATCTCGGCGAGGTGGTACGACACCAACGCGTCGAGGTCGTCGGTGTGCCGGTGCGGGTCGGCGAGCGCGGGTGACTGCAGCGCATACAGCGGCCGGTCGGGGAGGTGCCCGCGCAGCCCGGCGTAGACCCAGCCGAAGCCGGCGGCCGGGTGGACGCAGAACAGCGGCGGTGCGCTGCCGTCCTTACGTAGCGGAAGCATCGTCGCCAGCGGGTCGGCCCAGGTGTCGAGCTGTTCGGCCAGCCGGGCCACGGTCGGCGCCTCGAACAGCGACCGCACGCTGACCGGGGTCCCCAGGTCTCGGGAGATCCGCCCGGCCAGCACCGCACCGAGCAGGGAGTGCCCGCCGAGGACGAAGAAATCGTCGTCGACCGTGACTTCCGGCAGTCCCAGTACCTCGGCAAAGAGGGTGCACAGGTGCCGTTCGACGTCGGTACGCGGCGGTCGGCCGGCGGTGCGGTACTCCGGGGCGGGCAGCGCGGCGCGGTCCAGCTTGCCGTTGGTGGTCATCGGGAGCCCGTCGAGCACCACGACCGCCGACGGCACCATGTGCTCGGGCAGCTGCCGGGCCAGGTGGGCGCGGACCTCACCGGGCTCCGCCGCACCGACGACGTAGGCGACGAGCCGCCGGTCTCCCGGTCGGTCCTCGCGCACCTCGACGGCCGCGCGGGTGAGCGCCGGATGGCGCAGCAGGGCCTGTTCGACCTCGGCCCGCTCCACCCGGAATCCACGGATCTTGACCTGGTCGTCGGCCCGGCCCACGAACTCCAGTTCCCCGTCGACGGTCCACCGGCCCAGGTCACCCGTGCGGTACATCCGCGAGCCGTCGCCGGAGAACGGGTTGGCCACGAACCGTTCGGCGGTCAGGGCCGGCTGCGCCACGTAACCGTTGGCGAGCCCGGCACCGCTGAGGTAGAGCTCCCCGACCACGCCGGGAGGGACCGGCTGCAGCGAGACGTCGAGCAGGTGAGCGGTCTTGTTGGCGACCGGGGCGCCGATCGGCACCGTGCGGCCGGGCGGCCCGTCCTCGCGGGGCACCTCGTAGGCGGTGGTCAGGCCCATGCTCTCCGCCGGGCCGTACCCGTTGGCCACCCGCAGCCCGGGCCACTGCCGCATCGCCCTGCGCACGTGGGCCGGCGACGCCGCCTCACCCGCGGTGATCGCCCAGCGCAGCCCCTCGAAGACCGTCGGGTTCTCGTCGGTCATGAAGTTGAACAGGCTGGCGGACATCTGCAGCATGGTGACCCCGTGCGCGGCGACCAGACCGGCGATCGCCTGCGGATCCGGCCGGCTACCCGGTTGCAGCACACAGGTGCCCCCGAACAGCAGGGCACCGAACAGCTCCAGCGCGAACGCGTCCCACGACATCGGCGCGCACTGCAGAAAGACCTGGCCGGCGCCGAAGTCGACGTAGGACTGGCCGAGGAACGTGCCGACCAGCGCGCGGTGCGGGGCCGCGACCCCCTTCGGTCGCCCGCTGGAGCCGGAGGTGAACATCACGCAGGCGGTGTCACCGGGATCGGCCGACACGGCGGGCGCCTGGGCCGGGTGGGCGACGATGACGGCGGCGTCCGTGTCGACCCGGACGTGGGTGACGTCCCCCGCGCCGAGCCGGTCGAGCAGACCGGACCGGGTGATGATCACGGGGGCGGCGGTGTCGGCGAGCGCGCAGCGCAGCCGCTCGGTGGGGAATTCCGGATCCAGCAGCGTGTACCCGGCGCCGGTCTTGAGCACGGCGAGGAGGCTGACCACCAGATCCGGGCCGCGTTCCAGGTGGACGCCGGCGAGCGCGCCCCGGCCGAGCCCCAGGGACATCAGGTGGTGGGCCAGTCGGTTGGCCGCCCGGTCCAGCTCGGCGTAGCAGATCTCCCGGTCGTCGTGGATCAGGGCGGTGGCGTCGGGTGTCCGGGCCGCCTGCTCGGCCACCAGGTCGTGCAGGCAGCGGTCCAGGGGCACGTCGCGGGCGGTGTCGTTCCACTCCACGAGCAGCTGGTGCCGCTCCTGGGGGGTCAGCACGTCGACGTCGCCGATGCGGATCTCGGGATCGGCGGCGACGGCGGTGAGCAGCCGCACGAACCGCTGCCCGATCGCCTCCACGCTGGCGTGGTCGAACAGGTCCCGGGCGTACTCGACGGCGCCGTCGATGCCGGCCGGGGTGCCGTCGACGTCGCGGTTCTCGCCGAAGGCGAAGGTGAGGTCGAACTTCGCCACGCCGGTCCCCACCGGCTCGGTCCGCACCGTCAGGCCCGAGATAGCCAGCTCGCCGCGCGCGTTGTTCTGCACCACCAGGCTCACCTGGTACAGCGGGTGCCGGGCCGGCGTGCGCGGCGGGCGGACCAGGTCGACCACCGTCTCGAACGGCACGTCCTGGTGGGCGAAGGCGGTCAGGTCGGCGTCCCGGACCCGGCGCAGCAGCGCGTCGAAGGTGGGATCGCCGCTGGTGTCGGTGCGCAGGACCAGCGTGTTGACGAAGAAGCCGACCAGATCATCGAGGGCGCTGTCGGTACGCCCCGCGACCGGCGTCCCGAGCGGGATGTCGGTGCCCGCACCGAGCCGGGTGAGCAGCGCCGCCAGCGCGGCCTGCAGCACCATGAAGAGCGTGACCTGGTGTGCCCGGGCGACGGCGGCGAGCCGGCCGTGCAGTTCCGCGTCGAGCCGCAGGTCGACGACACCGCCTCCGGAGCGCAGTAGTGCGGGGCGGGGCCGGTCGGTCGGCAGGTCCAGTTCGTCGGGCAGGTCGGCCAGGACGCTGGCCCAGTACTGCGACTGGCGGGTGAGCAGGCTGTCCGGGTCGTCCTCGGCGCCGAGCAGGTCCCACTGCCACAGCGTGTAGTCCGCGTACTGCACCGGCAGCGGCGACCACTGCGGGGGCTCACCGGCGTGCCGGGCGGCGTACGCGACGGCCAGGTCCGCCAGCAGTGGACCGGTGGACCAGCCGTCGCAGGCGATGTGGTGCAACGTCAGGAGCAGGACGTGATTGTCGGCGTCGAGTGCGAACAGCTCGGCCCGGATCGGCACCTCGGTCGCGAGGTCGAACGGCACGCGGGCGGCCTGCTCCAGGGCGCGGCCGAGGTCCGCTTCCGCGCAGGTGCGCACCGGCACCGAGAATCGCACCTCGTCGGCGGGGAGGATCCGCTGCCAGGGCAGGCCGTCGGTGGTCTGGAACACGGTCCGCAGCGCCTCGTGCCGGGCGACCACGTCGGTGAGTGCCGCGGCGAGGGCGGCCGGGTCGACCGGCCCGGTGAGGCGCAACGCGAAGGGCGCGTTGTATGTGGCGCTGGGTCCTTCGAGCTGGTCGACGAACCAGAGCCGGCGCTGCGCCGACGACAGCGGCAGCCGGTCCGGGCGCGGCCGGCGGGCGACCGGCGGACGGATCTGGGTCTCGTCGTCCAGCCGGCCGGCCAGGCCGGCCACCGTCGGGTACTGGAACAGCGTCCGGATCGCCAGCTCCGCGCCGAGAGCGGCGCGGACCCGGCTGATCAGCCGCGCCGCCAGCAGCGAGTGCCCGCCGAGAGCGAAGAAGTCGTCGTCGACGCCCACCCCGGGCAGCGTGAGCACCTCGGCGAACAGCCCGCAGAGGATCTCCTCACGCGGTGTGCGGGGCGGACGTCCGCTGCTGGTGCCGGTGAATTCGGGCACCGGGAGGGCCCGCCGGTCGAGCTTCCCGGTCGGGGTCAGCGGGAACGCGTCGACGAGCACGAACGCCTGCGGCACCAGGTGCTCGGGCAGCCGGTCGGCGACGTGGCGGCGCAGGTCCGTCACGCTGACCGCGGTGCCGGCGCGGGCGACCACGTACGCGACGAGCCGCTTGTCCCCCGGCCCCACCTCGTGCACCACCACCGCGGTACGTGCCACACCGGGATAGCCGCCGACGGTCGCCTCGACCTCCCGCGGCTCCACCCGGAAGCCGCGGATCTTCACCTGGTCGTCGGCCCGGCCGAGGAAGTCCAACACCCCGTCGGCACGCCAGCGCACCACGTCGCCGGTGCGGTACATCCGCTCGCCGGGTGCGCCGTACGGGTGGGCGACGAACCGCTCCGCGGTCAGCGCGGCCTGCCGGACGTACCCGTCGGCCAGCCCCACGCCGGCCATGTACAGCTCACCGGCGACCCCGACCGGCACGGGTCGCAGTGCCTCGTCGAGCACGTACACCCGCTTGTTGCGGATCGGACGGCCGACCGGGACGGTCCCCCGGGCCACGTCGGCCGGCTCCACGGTGTGGCAGGTCGTGAAGATCATGCTCTCCGCCGGCGAGTAGCCGTTCACCACGCGGACGCCCGGGTACGCCTCCAGCAGGGCGGCGAGGTGCGACACCGACGCGCGTTCACCGCCGGTCATCACCTGGTCCACCCCGGTCAGCACGCCCGGATACTCGTCGAGCAGGAAGTTGAGCAGGCTGGCCGACAGGTGGACGGTGGAGACGTGCCGCCGGGCGATGAGCTCGGCGATCACGGCCGGTTCGGGTTTCCCACCGGGGTGCAGCACGCAGGTCCCGCCGAACAGCAGAGCGCCGAAGAGTTCCAGCGCGAACGCGTCCCAGGAGACCGGTGAGCACTGCAGCACCACCTCCCCGGGTCCGAAACGGACGAAGTCCTGCCCACAGAGGGTGCCGACGACGGCCCGGTGCGGGGAGGCGATGCCCTTGGGCTGGCCGGTCGAGCCGGAGGTGAACATGACACAGGCGACGTCGCCGGGGCGGGCCCGGCGCGCCGGCCCGTCACCGGAGCCGGTCCCGGCGACGGTGGGGTCGCGCAGCAGGTCGGCGATCTGTCGGGTGGCGGGGTGGCCGGCGAACCCCACCTCGTCGGTGAGCACCAGCGCCACGGCCGCCTGGGCGACGACGGCCGCGAGCCGTTCGGGCGGGAAGTCCGGGTCGAGCATGGTGTACGCGGCGCCCGCCTTCAGCACGCCCAGCACGGCGGCCACCAGCTCCGGCCCGCGCGGCAGGTGCACCCCCACCACGTCGCCGACGCCGATCCCGGCCCGGCTGAGTCCGTGGGAGATCCGGTCCGCGTCGGCGTTCAGTGCGGCGTAACTGACCGTGCGGTCCCCGCACACCAGCGCCGTCGCCTCCGGACGGTCGGCGGCGTGCGCCTCGAACATCTCGTGCAGACAGGCGTCGGGGACGACAGTGGCGGTGTCGTTCCACTCGTGCATCAACCGGGTCCGCTCGCCCGGGTCGAACAGGTCCACCGCGCCGATGGGCAGGTCCGGGTCGGTGGACAGGGCGGACAGCAGGCGTACCAGGCGGCGGCCGATCGCCTCGGCGGTCGCGCGGTCGAACAGGTCGCAGGCGTACTCCAGGTAGCCGGTGAGGCCACCGGACCCGCCCTCGGGAAGCTGCTCCACGAAGGCCAGCCCCAGGTCGAACTTGGCGACGTCGGCGCCGACGGGCAGGATCTGCGCCCGTACGCCGGGGAACTCGGCCGTGGCCGCGGAGTTGTTCTGCACCACCAGGTTCACCTGGAACAGCGGGTGCCGGGCGGTCGAGCGCGCCGGGTTGAGCGCCTCGACCAGCCGCTCGAACGGCACGTCCTGATGGGTGTACGCGGCCAGGTCGGTCTCCCGGACCCGGGCCAGCAGGTCCCGGAAGCTCGGCTCGCCGGAGGTGTCGGTACGCAGCACCAGGGTGTTGACGAAGAACCCCACCAGGTCGTCGAGCGCCTGATCGGTGCGGCCGGCGACGGGTGAACCGATCGGCACGTCGGTGCCCGCGCCGAGCCTGGTCAGCAACGCCGCCAGGCCGGCCTGCAACACCATGAACAGGGTGACCCCGGTCTCCCGGGCGAGCCCGGTGAGGGCCGGGTACAGCTCACCGCCCAGGTCCAGCGTCACCACGTCACCCCGGTGGCTGGGGCGGGCCGGCCGGGGCCGGTCGGTGGGCAGCGTCAGCTCCTCCGGCAGCCCCGCCAACGCCTCGGTCCAGTACGCCAACTGACGCGACAGCAGGCTGTGCGGGTCGTCCTCGGCCCCGAGCAGCTCCCGCTGCCACAGCGTGTAGTCGATGTACTGGACGGCGAGCGGATCCCGCTCCGGCTCGGCCCCTTCCCGTCGCGCCCGGTACGCGGCGGACAGGTCACGCAGCAGCGGGCCCAGGGACCAGCCGTCGCTGACGATGTGGTGCAGCATCAGCAGCAGGACGTTGTCGTCGGGCCCGACGGCGAGCAGCGTGGCGCGTACCGGCGCCCGGTCGGTCCGGCTCAGGTCGTGCGGCTCGGCCACGGCACGGGCCACGGCCGCGTCGAGACCCTCCGCCGTGCAGTCCACCACCGCCAGGTCCACCTCGGCGGGCGGCAGCACGACCTGGCTCGGCTCGCCGTCCTGCACCACGAACACCGTACGCAGCACCTCGTGCCGGGCCACCACGTCGGTGACCGCCCCGGCCAGCGCGGGCAGGTCGACCGGGCCGCGCAGCCGCACCGCCAGCGGCGCGTTGTAGGTGGCGCTCGGACCGTCCAGCCGGTCCAGGAACCACAGCCGCTGCTGGGCGAACGAGAGCGGCACCCGTTCCGGGCGCGGCCGCGACCGTACCGGCGGACGCTCCGCCCGGGTGAGCCGGTCGGCGAGCCCGCACACGGTGGGCCACTGGAACACCGCACGGATCGGCAGTTCGGCGCCGAGCACCGACCGGACCCGGCTGATCAGCCGCGTCGCCAGCAGCGAGTGTCCCCCGAGGGCGAAGAAGTCGTCGTCGATACCGACCCCGGTCAGGCCCAGAACGTCGCCGAACAACCCGCACAGGATCTCCTCGCGGGGATTGCGGGGACCCCGCCCGGTGGCGTCCGGACCGACCTCCGGCACCGGCAACGCCCGCCGGTCGAGCTTGCCGTTCGCGGTCAGCGGCAGCGCGGGCAGCGCCACCATCGCGGCGGGCATCAGGTGGGCGGGCAGCCGCTCCTCGAGGTAACGGCGCAGGCCCGGGAGCGGGTCGTTGCCCCGCACCGGTACGACGTAGGCGACCAGCCGCCGGTCCCCCGGCCGGTCCTCCCGGACGACGACCGCGGCCTGCGCGACGGCGGGGTGCCGGTGCAGCACCGCCTCCACCTCGCCCGGTTCCACCCGGAAGCCACGGATCTTCACCTGGTCGTCCGCCCGCCCGACGAAGTCCAGCACCCCGTCCGGCCGCCAGCGGGCCAGGTCCCCGGTGCGGTACATCCGCTCGCCGGGCCCGCCGTACGGGTTGGCCACGAACCGCTCGGCGGTCGACGCGGCCCGGTTGACGTAGCCGTTGGCCAGACCCACGCCCGCCACGTACACCTCGCCGGTCACACCCGGGGGCACGGGTTGCAGGGCCACGTCCAGCACGTACACCTTCTTGTTGGCCACCGGCCCGCCGATCGGCACGGAGGTCGCGCCCGCCGGCGCGGCACCGGCCCGGTGCGCCGTCGTCAGGCCCATGCTCTCCGCCGGGCCGTAGCCGTTGACCACCGACAGGTGCGGGAACTGGCGCACCGCTTTCGTCACATGTGCCACGGACGCTGACTCCCCTGCGGTGATCGCCCAACGCAGCCCCTCGAACGCCGCGGGATACTCGTCGAGCAGGAGGTTGAAGAGGCTGGCCGACATCTGGAGCATGGTCACGTCATGCGCCGCGGTGAGGGCCGCGATGGTGTCCGGCTCCGGCCGCTGCCCCGGGTGCAGCACGCAGGTGGCACCGGTCAACAGCGCACCGAACAGCTCCAACGCGAACCCGTCCCACGACACCGGGGCGCACTGCAGGAACACCTGGTCGGCGTCGAAGTCGACGTAGGACTGGCCGAGGAAGGTGCCGGCCAGCGCGCGGTGCGGTGCCACGATCCCCTTCGGGCCGCCGGTGGAGCCGGAGGTGAACATGACGCAGGCGGGACCGGTGGGGACGGCCCGCGTTCCGACGGGTGTCGACGGTCCGGTGAGGGTGTCGGGCCGGACCACGGTGGTGGGCAGACCGGCGAGCAGGTCACCGTCGTCGGCGGAGATGACCAGCGGGATGCCGGTGTCGGCGACCACGGCCCGCAGACGGCCCGCCGGGAAGGCGGTGTCCAGCAGGGTGTACGCGCCGCCGGCCTTGAGGACGCCGAGCAGCGCCGCCACCAGGCCCGGCCCGCGGTCGAGGTGCACCCCGACGATGACGTGCGGGCCGACACCGAGGCGGACCAGGGCGTGGCCGATCCGGTTGGCGGCGGCGTCCAGCGCGGCGTAACTGAGCGGCCGTCCCTCGAACAGGACCGCGGTGGCGTCGGGACGGGACGCGGCCTGCCGCTCGAACAGCTCACCCAGCGTGAGCTCCAGTGGCGCGTCGACCTCGGTTGCGTTCCAATCGGTCAGGACCAGCCGGCGCTCGGCCGGGTCCAGCAGTTCCACCGCACCGATCGGGCGGTCGGGGTCGGCCAGCACCGCCGACACCAGCCGGATCAGGGCGTCCGCCGTGGTCTGCGCGGTGGCCCGCTCGAACAGGTCGGTGGCGTAGTCCAGCGAACCGGTGATGCCGTCCGGCCCCTGGGTGAGCGTGAGAGTCAGGTCGAACTTGGCGACCGGCACCTCGACCGGTGCGGGCGCGCACTCCAGGCCGGGCAGGTCGAGGTCGCGACCGCTGCTGTCGGTCAGCACGAGCATCACCTGGAACAGCGGATGCCACGACGACGACCGGGTCGGGTTGACGGCCTCGACGACCCGTTCGAACGGCACATCCTGGTGCGCGTACGCGGCGAGGTCGGTCTCCCGGACCCGGCCGAGCAGTTCCCGGAAGGTCGGGTCGCCCGAGGTGTCGGTCCGCAGCACCACGGTGTTGACGAAGAACCCGACCAGATCGGTCAACGCCTCGTCGGGCCGTCCCGCCACGGGGCTACCGATGGGCACGTCGGTGCCGGCGCCCAGCCGGGTGAGCACCGCCGCCAACGCCGCGTGCAGCACCATGAACGGCGTGACCCGGGCCGCGCGGGCGAGGGCGGCCATGCGGTGGCAGGTGTCGGCGGTGAACCGTACCGGCACCGACTCCCCGGCCACGCCGACGACCGGTGGGCGGGCCCGGTCGGTGGGCACCACCGGCGCGTCGGGCAGCCCGTCGAGTGCCGCGGTCCAGTACCGCAGTTGGGTGGCGGTCACACTCTCCGGCTCGTCGGCCGCGCCGAGCAGCAGGTCCTGCCAGGCGGCGTAGTCCGCGTACTGCACCGGCAGCGGCGACCAGTCGGGAGTGGTGCCGGCGTGGCGGGCGGTGTAGGCGGTGGCGAGGTCACGGGTCAGCGGCCCGACCGACGAGCCGTCGCACGCCACGTGGTGCAGCAGCAGCAACAGCACCGTCTCGGCGCCCACCTCGAAGACGGTCACCCGGATCGGCAGCTCGACGGCCAGGTCGAACGGGTACGCGAGGGCGCGTCCCAGGGCGGCGGGAAGATCATTGGGCGGGCAGGTGACGACCTCGACCACGGGCGGCACACCGGTCAACGTGACCGGCTGCGGCTGCCCGTGCACCGACGGGAGGACCGTCCGCAGCACCTCGTGCCGGTCCACCAGGTCGGCCAGCGCGTGGACGAGCGCGGCCCGGTCGAGCCGGCCGCGCAGCCGGTACGCCAGCGGCACGTTGTAGGCCTCCGGACGGTCGACCTCGCGGAGGAACCACATCCGCCGCTGCGCGTGCGACACGGGGACGACGGCCGGATCGGTCCGGCGTCGCAGTGCCGGCCGGCGTGCCGCCGCCCCGTCGAGCATCCGGGCCAGGCCGGCCACGGTCGGCGTCCGGAACACGGTGCGGATGTCCACCTCGGCGGCGAACGTGGCCCGCACCCGGGCGATGAGGCGGGCGGCGAGCAACGAGTGCCCGCCCAGGGCGAAGAAGTCGTCGTGCCGGCCCACCTCCGGCAGGCCGAGAATGTCGGCGAAGAGCCCGCAGAGGATCGCCTCACGGGCGTCGGCCGGTGGCTGCACGACCCCCGTGCCGGGGTCGGCAGCGGGTGCGGGCAACGCGGCCCGGTCCAGCTTGCCGTTGGGCGTGACCGGCAGGGCGTCGAGCAGCACGACCGCGCTGGGCACGAGATGTGCCGGCAGGAGGTCCCGTGTGTGGTCGCGCAGGGCCGCCGGGGTGGGTGCCGGGCCGGGTCGGGTGACGACGTACGCGGTCAGCCGCGGATCCCCCGGCCGGTCCTGCCGCACGACCACGGCGGCCTGCGCGACGGCCGGATGACGGGTCAGGGCGGCCTGCACCTCGCCCGGCTCCACCCGGAAGCCGCGGATCTTCACCTGGTCGTCGGCCCGCCCGACGAACTCCAGGACCCCGTCGGCCCGCCAGCGCACCAGATCGCCGGTGCGGTACATCCGCTCGCCGGGCGCGCCGAACGGGTGGGCGACGAAGCGGGTCGCCGTGGTGCCCGGCTGGTTCACGTACCCGTCGGCGAGCCCCACCCCGGCCATGTACAGCTCACCGACGACTCCGACCGGCACCAGGGCGAGCCGGTCGTCGAGCACGTGGACCCGCTTGCCGGCGATCGGGCTGCCCACCGGGATCGAGGCGCGGTCGGCGTCGTCCCGGGTGACCCGGTGGCACACCGTGAAGATCGTGTTCTCGGCCGGCGAGTACCCGTTGACCAGACGCAGGTCGGGATGCCGGTCCAGTAGCCGGGCGACGTGCTCGACCGAGGCCGCCTCGCCTCCCGTCATCACCTGCCGGACCTGGTCGAACACCGTCGGGTACTCGTCGATGAGGAAGTTGAGCAGGCTGGCGGACACGTGCAGGGTGGTCACCCCGCACTCGGGCACCAGTCGGGCGATCAGCTCGGGCTGGGGGGCACCGCCGGGGTGCAGGACGCAGGTGCCACCGGTCAGGAGTGGCCCGAACAGCTCCAGCGCGAAGGCGTCCCAGGACACCGGCGCGCACTGCAACCACACCTCGCTCGACCCGAAGTCGACGTAGGACTGGTGCAGCAGGGTGCCGAGCACGGCCCGGTGCGAGGTCAGGATCCCCTTGGGGCGTCCGGTCGAGCCGGAGGTGAACATGACGCAGGCGGGGTCGTCGGGGCCCACCGGGACGGCGGTCCAGGGCTCGCAGCCGGTGTCCGGCCCGCCGTCATCGGGGTCGGTGGGCGGTACGCAACGCACGCCGTCCAGGCCGGCACCGTCGTGGGTGACCACCAGCGGCGCGCCGGTCTCCGCGAGCACCGCGCGGCGGCGCCGCGCCGGGAAGGCCGGGTCCAGCATGGTGTACGCCGCGCCGGTCTTGAGTACGGCCAGCACCGCGACGACCAGGTCCGGTCCCCGGTCGAGCTGGACCCCGACCACGGTGCCGCGGCGGGCACCCGCCGAGGCCAGCCGTCGGGCCAACCGGTCGGCTCGGGCGTCGAGTTCGCCGTAGCCGACCCGGTGACCGTCGAAGATCAGGGCGGTCGCGTCCGGGGTGGCGACGGCGACGGCGGTCACCGTCTCGTGGAGGGTGCCGGACGGCGCGGGTGCGCCGGTGTCGTTCCAGGTGTGCAGCAGCCGGTCCCGTTCGGCGGTGTCCAGCAGGCCGACGGCACCGATCCGGGTGTCCGGTGCGACGGCGACCTGGTCGAGCAGCCGCACCAGACGGGCCGCGAAGGCTTCCACCGTGGACCGGTCGAACAGCGCGCCGGGGAACTCCACCACGCCGGTGAGCCCTCCGGCCGATCCGTCGGCGGACCGGCACTCCCGCAGTTCGACGTTCAGGTCGAACTTGGCCGTGCCGGTGCGGACCGGCTCCAGCCGGGCCGGCGTCGCACCGAGGTGCACCTCCCCGTCGGCGGTGTTCTGCAGCACCAGCATGACCTGGAACAGTGGGTGCCACGCGGTGGAACGGGGCGGGTTGACCGCCTCGACCACCCGGTCGAACGGCACGTCCTGGTGGTCGAACGCGGCGAGATCGGCGGCGCGGACCCGGCCCAGCAGCTCCTGGAACGTCGGGTCGCCCGTCGTGTCGGTGCGCAGCACCAGGGTGTTGACGAAGAACCCGACGAGGTCGTCGAGCGCCGCGTCGGTACGCCCGGCGACCGCCGTGCCGATCGGGACGTCGGTGCCCGCGCCGAGGCGGGTGAGCAGGGCCGCCAGGGCCGCCTGGAGCACCATGAACAGCGTGACGTTGCCGGCCCGGGCGAGGTCGGCGAGGCGGGCGTGGGTCTGCGGCGAGATCCGCAGCGCGGCGGTGTCGCCCGCCGTGGCGCCGTCGGCCGGCCGGGGGTGGTCCGTGGGCAGCACGGGCGACCCGGGCAGCCCCGCCAGCGCGGTGGTCCAGAACCGCAGTTGGGCGTGCAGCAGGCTGTCCTGGTCCTTCTCGTCGCCGAGCAGGGCGTGCTGCCAGCGGGCGTAGTCGCTGTAGCGGGCGGGCAGCGGCGCCCATTCCGGCGCGGTTCCCGCGTGCCGCGCCGCGTAGGCGGCGGCCAGGTCGCGCACCAGTGGTGCCATCGACCAGCCGTCGGACGCGATGTGGTGCAGGACCAGCACCAGCACCGAGTCACCGTCGTCGAGTTCGATCAGGGTGGCCCGCAGCGGGGCTTCGTCGGCGAGGACGAACCGGTGGCGGGCCACCCGGGCCACGACCTGCGCGGCGTCCGGCGCCGGGGTGGCGACGACGTCCAGCACCGGTCGGACGTCCTCCGGGGCCGGCACCACCGCGTGGGGTTCGCCGTCCACCGCCGGGAAGAGGGTGCGCAGCGGTTCGTGGCGGGCCATCACGTCGCCGAGCGCCGCCCGCAGCGCGTCCGGGTCGAGCCGGCCGCGGACCCGCACCGCCTGCGGCGCGTTGTAGGTGCGGCCGTCGTCGTCGGTCTGGTCGAGGAACCACAGCCGGCGCTGGGCGTGCGACGACTGGCGGTGCGTCCGGCGGCCTGGCGCTGACCGCCGGCCGTGCGGGCGGCGAGCCGTCGAGCCGGACGGCGAGATCGGCCACGGTCGGCGCGGCGAACAGCGCGGCGAGGGGCACCTCCACCCCCACCGTCGCGCGCACCCGGCTGACCAGCCGGGTCGCCAGCAACGAGTGCCCGCCGAGGGCGAAGAAGTCGTCGTCGACGGTCACCGCAGGCAGCCCCAACACCTCGGCCATCAGGCCGCAGAGGATCTCCTCGCGCGGGGTGCGGGGCGCCCGACCCGCCGACGCGGCGGCGAAGTCCGGGGTGGGCAGCGCGGCCCGATCCAGTTTGCCGTTGGCCGTGCGGGGCAGCTCGGTCAGCAGGACCACGGCGGAGGGGACGAGGTGACCGGGCAACAGCTCCGCCGCGTGGGCCCGTACCTCGGCGGCGGTCACGGACCGGGAGACCACGTAGGCGACCAGTCGGTTGCCGTGCGCGGGGTCGGCGAGCGCCACCACGGCCGCCTGGCTGATCGCCGGATGGGCGGTCAGCGCCGCCACCGCCTCCGCCGGTTCCACCCGGAACCCACGGATCTTGACCTGGTCGTCGACCCGGCCCAGGAACTCGAGGACCCCGTCGGCGCGGCGCCGGGCCAGGTCGCCGGTGCGGTACATCCGCGCCCCGGCCGGACCGGACGGGTCGGCCACGAACCGGGCCGCGGTCTGTCCGGGCTGGTCCAGGTAGCCCACGGCGAGACCGACGCCGGCCACGTACAGCTCGCCGGCCACCCCGGGCGGGACCTGGCGCAGGTCGCCGTCGAGGACGTACGCCCGCTTGTTCGCCACCGGCAGGCCGATCGGTACGGTCGCACCGGTGACCTCGGTGACGTCGCTGAGCGGGTGCCAGGTGGTGAAGCCGAGACTTTCGGCGGGTCCGTAGCCGTTGACCACCACCAGCCCGGGCCATCGGCGCAGCGCGGCGGCGACGTGCCCCGGTGAGGCCGGCTCCCCGCCGGTGAAGACCCGCCGCACCCCGCGCAACGACTGCGGGTACTCGTCGACGAGGTGGTTGAAGAGGCTGGCGGAGGTCTGCAGCATGGTGACCCCGTGCCTGGCCACCAGTTCGGTGATCCGTTCGGGGTCCGGCCGGCCGTCGGGGTGCAGCACGCAGACGCCACCGAACAGCAGCGCCCCGAACAGTTCCAGCGCGAACGCGTCCCAGGAGACCGGGGCGCACTGGAGGAAGACCTCTGCCGGGCCGAAGTCGGCGTACCGTTGGCCCGCGTAGGTGCCCACCAACGCCCGGTGGGCCGCCACGACCCCCTTGGGTGTTCCCGTGGAGCCCGAGGTGAACATGACGCATGCCGGGTCGTCGGGTCGGACCGCGACGGCCGGCGGCGTGGCGGGGCCGTCTTCCGAGGTCCCGTCGTCGAGGTGCAGCCGTCGGGTGGTGGCGGGCAGGCGGCCGGAATCCGGTCGCCGGGTGACCACGAGGGGCGTCAGCGCGGCGACCGCGGCGATCCGGGCGGCGGGAAACGCCGGGTCGAGCAGGGTGTACGCCCCACCTGCCTTGAGCACCGCGAGCAGCGCCACGACGAGGTCGACACCGCGTGCGAGGTACACGCCGACGACGACGCCCGGCCGTACCCCGGCCTCGACCAGTCGGTGCGCGAGCCGGTTCGCGCGGGACTCCAGCGCCCCGTAGGTCAGCATCGCGTCGCCGGTGGTCAGGGCGGTGGCGTCCGGGGTCCGCGCCGCCTGCTCGGTGATCAGGTCGTGCAGGCACCGGGCGGGACAGGGCGCGTCGGTGTCGTTCCAGTCGGTCAGGGCCGCCCGCTCGTCCGGGGTGAGCAGGTCCAGGTCGCCGATCGGGAGTCCCGGGTCGGCGGTGAGCACCGTCGCCAGCCGCTCGGCCAGCGCGGCGACGGTGGTGTGGTCGAACCGGTCGGTGGCGTACTCCAGCACACCGGTGATGCCGGCCGGTTCACCGTCGGCGGTGTGCTGCTCGGCCACATCGAGCATCAGGTCGAACTTGGTCGCCGCCGGCCGGCTCTCCGTCACCGTGGCGCCCATGCCCGGCACGGTCTCCGTCCCGGTCGCGTTCTGCAGCACCAACAGCACCTGGAACAGCGGGTGCCGGGCCGGGTGCCGGTGCGGGTTCACCGCTTCGACGACCTGGTCGAACGGGACGTCCTGGTGCGCGAAGGCGGCCAGGTCGGTGTCCCGGACCCGGTCGAGCAGCCGACGCAGGGACGGGTTGCCCGAGGTGTCGGTGCGCAGCACGAGGGTGTTGACGAAGAAACCCACCAGGTCGTCGAGGGCGACGTCGGCACGGCCTGCCACGACCGTGCCGACCGGCACGTCGGTTCCGGCGCCGAGCCGGGTGAGGGTCGCGGCGAGCCCCGCGTGCAGCACCATGAAGACGGTGGCGCGAGCTGCCTGGGCGACCTCGACGAGCCGGGCGTGCAGGTCCGCGGGCAGCCGGAAGGGCACCGTGCCGGCCGCGTGGGTCGGCTCGGCGGGACGCGGCCGGTCCGCGGGCAGCGGGATCTCGGCGGGCACGCCGTCGAGACGTTCGCGCCAGTACGCGAGTTGCCGGTCGGCGACGCCACCGTCGAGGACGTCACGCTGCCAGAGCGTGTAGTCGGCATAGGCCACCGGCAGGGGGTCCCAGTCCGGGGCATGTCCGGCGAGCCGGGCCTGGTAGGCCAGGCCGAGATCGCGCAGCAGCGGACGCATGGACCAGCCGTCGCCAGCGATGTGGTGCAGCACCAGCACGATCAGCGTCTCGTGCGGGGCGTGCAGCACGGTGACCCGCAACGGGGATTCGCCGGCGAGGTCGAACGCCTCGGTCGCCTCCGCGCGTACCGCCGCGTCGGGATCGGGGCCGACCGGGGCGGTACGCAGCCGCGGTGACACCGACGTGACGTCGGCGACGCGCTGCCGGGGGCGCCCGTCGACGGCGGGGAACACGGTACGCAGCACCTCGTGCCGTTCCGCCAGGTCCCGCACCGCCGCGCCGAACGCGGCGACGTCGAGCGGGCCCGCCACCCGCACCACGCGAACGAGGTTGTACTTCTCCGGCGCCCGCTCGAACTGGTCGAGGAACCACAGTCGCTGCTGGGCCGCCGACGGCTCCAGCTCGGCGGGCCGGCGGCGGGGGTGCAGTGGCGGGCGGGCCGCCGGTGCCGCCGGGACCACGTCGGCGAGCGCCTCCGGTGTCGGCGCCTCGAACAGGGTCCGGATGTCGATCTCCGCCGTCAGCTCGGCGCGGATCCGGCTGATCAGCCGGGACGCCAGGAGGGAATGGCCGCCCAGGTCGAAGAAGTCGTCGTCGACGCCGACCATGGGCAGCCCCAGCACGTCGGCGAAGAGCGCGCAGAGCGTCGCCTCCGTCGGTGTCCGTGGCGCGCGACCGCGCACCTGCGTCGTCGGGGCGGGCAGGGCGGCGCGGTCGAGCTTCCCGTTCGCGGTGATGGGCAGGGCGTCGAGGATCACCACGGCCGCCGGTACCAGGTGTTCGGGCAGCCGGGTCCGCGCGTCGGCCCGCAGGTCCGCCGCACTGGCCTCGGCGTCGGGCACGAGCACCACGTACGCGGTGAGCCGCCGGTCGCCGGGCCGGTCCTCCCGGACGACGACCTCCGCCTGGCGCACCGCCGGATGCTGCGTCAACGCCGCCCGTATCTCACCGGGCTCCACCCGGAAACCACGGATCTTGACCTGCTCGTCCGCCCGGCCGAGGAAGTCCAGCACCCCGTCCGCGCGCCAGCGCACGAGGTCACCGGTGCGGTACATCCGCTCCCCGGGCGCGTCGAAGGGGTTCGCCACGAACCGCTGTGCCGTCGTCCCGGGCTGGTGGATGTACCCGTCGGCGAGCCCGACACCGGCCATGTACAGCTCGCCGACGGTCCCGACGGGCACCGGGTCGAGGTTGTCGTCGAGCACGTACACCCGTTTGTTGCGGAGCGGACCGCCCACCGGGATCGCCCGCGCGGTGTCCGCCGGGGCGATCCGATGGCAGGTGGTGAAGATGGTCGACTCGGCGGGTGAGTAGCCGTTGACGAGATTCAGGTCGGGGCGGCGGCGCAGCAGCCGGGCCACGTGCGCGACCGAGGCCGGCTCACCGCCGGTCAACACGTTCCCCACCCGGTCGAACACCCCGGGGTGCTCGTCGAGCATGTGGTTGAGCAGACTGGCCGACAGGTGCAGCACCGTCACACCGTGCCGCTCGACGAGGTCGGCGATGGTCAGCGGCTCGGGCCTACCGCCGGGGTGCAGCACACAGGTCCCGCCGTGCAGCAGCGCACCGAACAGCTCCAGGGCGAAGGCGTCCCACGACACCGGCGCGCACTGCAACCACACCTGCGCCGGACCGAACGCCACGAAGGACTGGCCGAGCAGCGTGCCCACGACGGCCCGGTGCGGCGTGGCTATCCCCTTGGGTCGGCCGGAGGAGCCCGAGGTGAACATGACACAGGCGAGATCCCCGGCAGTGACGCCGACGCCGTCGCCGTCCGGCACAGCGGGTGAGCCGGTGGTGGTGCCGGCGTCGACCCGGATCAGCTCGACGGGCGCGTCGGGCAGCCGGTCGGCCGCGTCGCGGTCGGTGACGACGAGCTGGCAGCGGGCCTCGGCGAGCACCGTACCCAGCCGGGACGGCGGGAACGCCGGGTCCAGCAGGGTGTACGCGGCTCCCGCCTTGAGCACGGCGAGCACCGCGACGACCAGCTCAGGTCCGCGCTCCAGGCAGATGCCGACCACCTGACCGCGGCCGGCGCCCCGTCGGCGTACGCGCGCGGCGAGCAGGTCGGCGCGCTCGTCCAGCTCCCGGTAGCTGAGCCGGTCGTTCCCGGACACCACGGCGGTCGCCGTCGGCGTGCGGGCGGCCTGCTCCGCGATCAGGTCGTGCAGGCACGCGTCGGCCGGGAACACGGCAGCGGTGTCGTTCCACCCGGCGTCGGGCCACCTGGGCGGGGGCACCTCGACGTGACCGGGCACCTCGTCCGGTCGGCGCGGCTCGAGGCGAGCATCATCCGTTCCCCGCGTCCCTGTTCCCGTGCCGGCCGGTGCCCCGACGTCGCCGAGCCGCTGCTGTGACTGAGTCACCGTCGACCATCCCTACTTGTCGGTGGCGCGCCCGGTCAGGACGGCCGGGTTCGCGCCGGTGGAGAGGCCCGCCGGGCGCAGGTCGGTCCAGCAGCGTTCGATGTGGTCCAGGCAGGCCTGCCGGCTGTCCTCGCCGAAGGTCACCCGCCACCCGGCCGGCACGGCGATCCGGGCGGGCCACAGCGAGTGCTGGTTGTCGGCGTTGACCAGAACCAGGTACACGCCGTCCTCGTCCTCGAACGGGTTGGTCACGACACGTCCTCCTTCGGTGCGGTGGGAAAGTCCCGGGCGGACTTGATGGGGCCGATGAGCCGGACGAGCTTGCCGAGGATCACGGCGACGGTGATCACCCACAGCGCCTGCCGTACGCCGAGCACGGCGCCGAGCCATCCGCCGAGAACCGCACCGACGGGGATGATCCCGAACTGGATGAACCGCGAACTGGTGTAGACCCGGCCGAGCAGGTGTGACGGGCAGTACGACTGCCGGAACCCGGTGACGACGACGTTGCCGACCACCATGCCGATCGACGGCACGAGGATCCCGAGGACGAACAGGGCCAGCCCCGGCCCGTTCTGGGTCAGGGGTACCAGCAGGCAGAAGGGTGCGGTCCCGATCGAGAAGAGCAGCAGGGTACGGGCGGTCCCGAGCCGCCCGGCCACCCGCCGGGCGATGATCGCGCCGAGCAGACCGCCGACGAAGTCCGCCGCGAGCAGGAACCCGACGGCGCCCGGCGCGGCACCGACGGTGCGGATCAGGAAGAGCACCGTGAGCGCGTACATCGCGTTGAGGGTGAAGTTGTCCACGGCTGCGCTGATGGCCAGGATCCGCAGGTACCGGTCCCGTCCCACGTACCGCAGCCCTTCGCCGATCTCGTGTCGGGTGCTGGTGCGGTGCGCGGCGGGAGCGGGCAGCACTTCCGCGACCCGCATCCGCAGCAGGCACACCGCCGAGACGACGAAGGTGACCGCGTCGACCAGCAGCCCGGTCACCGCGCCGGCGGCCTGGGTGATCAGGCCGCCCAGCGGCGGCCCGGCCAGGTTGGCCACCTGGTCGGTGCCCTGGAGTTTGGCGTTCGCCTCGGCCAAGTCGGTCTTGTCCACCACCGCCGGCAGGAAAGCCTGGTAGGCGGTGCTGAAAAACATCGACGCGGTGCCGGCGACGAAGGACACCACGATCAACTGTCCGACGCTCAGGAGGCCCAGCCACGCCGCCAGCGGGACGCTGACCAGCACGGCGATCGAGACGGCGTTGGCGGACAGCATGGTCCGTCGGCGCGGGTAGCGGTCGATCCACGCCCCGGCGGGCAGGCCCATCAGCAACCAGGGCAGCCACGCCATCGCGTTGATCACGCCCATGGTGACCGGGGTGGCGTCCAGGGTCACGACCGCCACCAGGGGGAACGCCACGCCGGTCACCGCGCTGCCGGCCTTGCTGGTCGCCTCGCCCAGCCAGAGCAGCCGGAAGTTCCGGTGGCGCAGCAGACCGTCCGGTGCCCGGACCGGCGGCGTATCGGTGAGATTCATGCCAGCTCCACTTCCCGCTCCGGCCACTGCGGATGCCAGGTGTCCTGCTCGGACAGGCTGGCGACCGTGTACCGGCCCAGCGCGCTGATCAGGAGCCGCAGTTCCAGCGCCAAGCAGTCGACGAGCCGGATCAGCCCCGCCTCCGGGTCGGTGTCGGCGGCCAGGATCGCGGCCCGACCCAGACCGACCGCGTTCGCGCCGAGGGCGAGCGCCTTGGTGGCTCTCGCGCCCTCCCACATCCGGCCGCTGACCAGCAGGGGCCCGCTGGCCGGTGACCGGCCGATCCGGCGCAGGCACTCCACCAGCGGCAGGCCGACGTGGGCGAGGAACACCGACGGCGCCCAGCCGGTGCCGCCCTCGGCCCCGTCGACGGTCACCGCATCGGCGCCGGCGGTCCAGGCGACCTCGGTGGCCTCGGCGATGTCGCGGCCGGGCGGCAGCTTCACCCAGACCCGAGCCCGGGGGTAGTTGTTGCGCATCAGGTGGATCTGGTGCGCCAGGATCTCCTGGGTGAACGTGCCGGGGGCGCTGGACCGCAGCACGCTGGGGCAGTCGGCGCCGAACACGGGGTCGAGCAGGTACTGGTCGCCGAGGCGGCCGGCGGTCCGCTCCGACACCAGGGTCATGCCGCCGAGCCCGGGCTTGGCGCCCTGGCCGACCTTCAACTCGAAGCCCAGCCGACCGCTGTCCAGCAGCGGCTGCGCGGACGGGTCGCTGTACACGAGGTTCCACACCTCGGCGTCGGCGTCCTCGGTGCTCTGCTGCACGACCACCCCGCCGAGCCCGTCCGGGACGGCGGCGCAGTACTCGCGCAGCCTTCCCAGTAGCGCGCTCTCGCCGGCCGGTCCGAGCCGCCCGTACCCGTTGACCGGCACGACGTTCTCACCGATCACCATCGGCAGGCCGAGGGTGCCCGCCTGCCGGGCCACCGCCCGGCCGAGGTCCGCGCCGGCCACCTGCGTCGAGCCGAAGGCGGACACGTACGCCGGCAGCGGGGCGGCGAACCCGCCGACGCGGGTGTGCAGCTCGACGTCGCGGTACGTCGGTTCACTGGCCAGGTCGATCAGTTTCTCCAGCCGCAACGGCATGAAGACCGGCGGCACCAGGCGCAACGCGTCGAGCCCGTCGGCGGGTGTGACGTCGCCGGCGCCGAGGAGGGTGTTGCCGTAGCTCGCCCGAGGCGGGAACACCGCCTCGGTGCCGGTCCGGGCCCGGTGTCTGACCGCCTCCTCGGGGAACGTGTCGGCCCGCAGGGCGGCCGGTGCGCCGCTCGTGCTCACGGCGCCACCACCCCGGGCACCTTCGGGTAGGCGCTGGCCTGCCACACCGCGTCCAGCCCGGCCACGTAGCGGGTCAGCCGCTGCACGCCGATGCCGAACCCGGCGCTGGGCGGGATGCTCTCGCGCAGCATCCGCAGGTACCACCCGTACTTGGCGGGGTTCTCCCCCGTCTCCCGCATCCGGGCGACCACGGTGGCGTAGTCGGACTCTCGTTCGCCGCCGCTGATCAGCTCGCCGTAGCCCTCCGGGGCGATCAGGTCGAAGTTGCGCAGCGTCCCGGGCCGGTCCGGGTCCTCCCGGTCGTAGAAGCCGCGGGAGCCCTTCGGATAGTCGGTGACGAAGAACGGCCGTGCGGCGGCGCGGGACAGCAACTCCTCGCCGGTCCAGTCGATCTCCGCCGCGGAGCTCTGGTCGTGCCCCGACGCCCGCAGCCTGGCGACCGCCTCGGCGTGGGTGCACTGGTCGAAGGGGCCCGCGAGCAGCTCGTCGAACGCGCTGACCTGCCGGTCGAGCACGGCGAGGTCCTCCGCGTGGTGGGTGACCACGTGCCGGACGGCGTGGGTGATCAGGCCGGTGGCCACCGCGATGACCTCGTCGCGGCCGGCTCCGGCCATCTCCACGTCGATCTGGTGGAATTCCGCCAGATGGCGGTTGGTGTTGCAGGTCTCGAGGGGTTCCAGCCGGACGTTCGGGGCGATCGAGTAGATCCGGTCGAACGCCTGCAGCGAGGCCTGCTTGTACAGGATGACGCTGGTCATCAGCTTGTAGCGGTGACCGTAGTAGTCGAC
The DNA here is from genome assembly GCF_022747945.1 of Micromonospora sp. R77. NCBI lineage: Bacteria > Bacillati > Actinomycetota > Actinomycetes > Micromonosporales > Micromonosporaceae > Micromonospora > Micromonospora sp. R77. The sequence goes on along the minus strand of NZ_JALDST010000001.1, from coordinate 6,140,373 downwards.
GTCGACCTGCTTGGCGCCGCGTGCGCCCGGATCGGTGACGGGGCCGATGATCGGTGCGAGCAGTTCGACGAAACCGGCGTCCGCGAGGTATGCGCGGGCGGCGGTGAGGATGCCGTGCTGGACCCGCAGCGCGGCCCGGGTGACCGGTGCCGACAGATGCTCACCCGGCGTGCCGGGCAGCGACGGGGTGACGGTTCGTTCGGAGGTGGTGGTCATCGCTCAACTTCCACTCGGGTTGTGGTGGTCTGGCCGGCGTCGCACCGGCGCTCCACATGGGACAGGGCTTTCATCAGGTCGGACGCGGTGAGTGGGCGCGGACACGCGATGTCCGCCGGGATGGGCATGTTTCCGGTTCGGGCCCAGCGCAACCGGCCCCACTCGTCGATGAAGGTGGCGCTGCGGCCGGCGTTGTCGGGGTGCAGGCAGTAGGGGACGTCCAGGTGCCCACGGGCGAACGCCGACAGCAGCGCCCGACCGATGTCGGCGTGCAATGCCAGAGTCGCCTCGATCAGGGTGCTCGCCTCCCGGTACACCTGGCCGACGAGGTCGTCCGGACCGCCGCCGCCGGGCAGCACATTCGCAGAACCACCGGCGCCGACGTCGGGGCGCGTCCGGTCCGCGGCGGCGGCCGCAGCCCGCAGCGCGGTCACGTTCTCCTGGACCGTCGGGATCCGGTGCGCCTCGGCGGCGGTCTTCACGATCAGGCGGGCGGCGCCGGCACGTACGGCCATCTCCGCCGCGAGTTCCAGCAGTCGGGTCGCGCCGGGCACGCTGCGCGGGTACACGCCCATGTAGGTGTAGACGACGACGTGCCACTGCAGGTCGGGCAGGTACTCCCCGGCGAGCCGGCGCAGTGCCCGCACCGCGGCGACGTCCTGGTCGGTGTCGGTCTGCTGGGCGTAGCTGAGCGACACGCTGCGCAGTCCGTGGGCGCGGAAGAAGAGCGCTTCGAGCACGCTCATGGCGACCAGCAGCCCCGGCGGGCACAACTGGCCCATCAGGCAGCCACCGAATGTCTCCAGGTGCGGTTCGGGGCCCCGACCGGCGGCTGCGGCCAGCGTCTGGCACGACTCGGTCCAGTTGCGTACCGACTCGCGCAGCGGGGTTCGGCCGTAGGGCAGGCAGTAGGAGACCGGGCCGCCCTCGGTGCTGTGGAGGCCGACGTCGAGCAGGGCGGTGAAGATCCGGCGGGGGTCGGCTGAGCCGTGCCGTACCTGGACGGGAAACTCGGGTCCGTGCACGTCACGCAGCACCGCACGGGTGGTCGCCGGGTCGTGCGCCACCAGCGGGTAGCCGTTGAGGTCGGTGCCGGCGGCGAGGGCGTCGCGGGCGGCCCGGTGGTCTCCGACGCGGGTGTAGCTGTCCAGGGTCAGCGTGCCGACCGTGACAGCCGGCGCCGAACGTACCGCGTGCAGCCCGGCGCGCATCCGCTCCGGGTCGCTGAACCCCATGCGCGGTTGCACCACCAGGTGTCCGGACGCGGCGGCCTGGCTGACGAAGTCCCCGAAGGCGACGTCGGTGACGGCAGCGGGTGTCGGACCGGTCAGCATGTCACGGCCGCGGGCAGCGAATCGACGAAGGAACGGAACAGCCGCAGGGTTTCCGCGAACGGGTCCACGTCCTCACCGGCAACGCCGACCATGTCGTCGCCGAAGACCGCGTCGTAGCCGGCGGCGATGAGTGTGGCGACCCGGTCGGCGGCGCCCTGCTCACCGGTCACGCCGAGCTTGCCGCCGATGACCACCGGCAGCCGCGCGGTGTCGGCACGCTGCCGCAGCGCGCCGATCAGCCGCAGGCCGTCGTGGAATCCGTGTCCGTTGACGCTGCTGACCACCACCAGGTCGGGGGTGGCACGTGCGCACTCGTCGAGGAGCAGTGCCTCCGGTACGCAGGGGCCGAGGTTGGTCACCCGGTGGCCCCACTCCTGGAGGAGGAGCTGGAGGAACACCAGGTTCCAGGTGTGCGCGTCGGAGGACACGCCACTGATGACGATGTTGAGCCGTGCCGTGACCGGGGCCGCCGTGGCGTCGTGGTTTCCCATGCCGGCAATCGTCGGTGGAGGTTCTATCGGCAGGTTATTGCCACGTCCTCACCGTTCACCGGCGAACATCGCCGGCACCCGGCCCGACAATATGGGGCCGATAGCACCGGTCCCTAGCGTCAATCGCGTCAACCCGGACCACATCGGGATCAGGTCCGGAAAACCGTCGAAGGAGTCAGAAATGGGCAGCATCCGCCGGGCCATCGCTATCGCAACGCTCGCCGCCGGCATCGTCACCGGGCTGGTGACGGCAGCCGGCCACGGCACGGACGGCCACGCCTCGGCCGATCAGGGCACCTCGACCACCGTCGTCATGATCGACACTCCGTGGGAGTAGCCCGACCCGGCCGGACACGCTATGCGCGACCCGCCTCAGGGTCGGACTGCGGGGCGGGCGGCTCCCCCGACAGTGACCGCAGCGCCTCGCGGGCCTTGACCTCCCAGGCCGGCAGGCCACGATCGACAAAGGTACGCAGCGCCTCGGTCGCCAGCGCGATCGCGTGGTCCGGTTCCTTCTCCGAGACCAGTAACGCCAGGTCCAAGCCGGCCCGGGCGACGCCGACCTGGTGGAGGATCTTCCGCCCGCTCGCCATGGCCGCCCGCAGCAGTTGCTCCGCCTCGTCCTGCCTGCCCAGCCGGGCTTTGATCACCCCGAGCGCGTGCAGCGCGTAGACCTCTCCGTACACGTCCCGGTTGCCGCGGACCATTTCCAGGACCGTCTCGGTGACCAGCTCGGCCTCGGTGTCCCGCCCCTGCAGGCGCATCGCCGTACCCAGCCGGTGCAGCACCTGCGCCTCCACCCGGGTTCCGCCGACATCCTGGCAGATCGCCAGCGCCGCGTTCAGGTTGTCAATGGCTCGTCCGTACTCACCCACGTCCAGGTCGATGCGGGCGAGCTGGTTGAGCGCGTGGGCCTGGCCGATGCTGTCGCCGACCTCGCGGAAGGCGGCGATCGCCCGGGCGTATCCGGCCGCGGCCTGGTCCTGAGCGCCCTCGTGGTAGTCCACCGAGGCCAGATTCCGCCAGACCATCGCGAGACCGTGGGTGTCACCGAGATCGGTGAACATGTCCAGGGCGGGGGTGAGCACGGCCCGCGCGGCACCGAAGCGGGCCCGGCTCAGGTGCAGCGATCCGAGGGAGCACAGCAGCGCCGCCTCACCGCGCCGATTGCCCGCGGCGCGTACCGCCGTCAGAGCCGTCTCGTGCGTCCGTTCCCAGTCCTCGGTGTACCGGTTCGCCTCGAACAGGGTCACCAGGCTCACCGCCAGCTCCCAGCTCAGCTCGTCCATGCCCGCGGCGGCAGCGGCGTCGACCGCGGCGCACAGGTTCAGCCGTTCGTCGTCGAGCCAGCGCAGCGGGTCGTCGAGCGTCCCCGGCGGGAAGCCACCCGGTGGACACCAGCGTGGAGCGGTCCCCCGCAGGACGGTGTAGTCACCCCCGTAGAGCCTCGTGTGCGCCTGCTCGGCGAGGGCCAGCCACCCGCCGAGCAGGCGGATCCGTGCGGCGGCGACCGAGGCCGGATCCTCGTCGGAGGCCAACCGGTCGTGGGCGTAGAGCCGGATGATGTCGTGGAAGGCGTACCGCCCCTCGGCCTCCAGACCCACCGCCCGCACGTCGAGCATCTGGGTGTCGACCAGCAGGTCCAGCTCCGCGTTGGCCCGGCGCAGATCGTCGTCCAGCAGCGCGGCAGCGACCCACGGGGGCACGCTGTCCCGGGACGCCAACGCCAGCAGCCGGAACAGGCGGGCGGTCCGCTGCTCCAGTCCGTCGTAGGTGAGGGTCAGGCTGGCGCGCACCATCATCTCCCCGTACGCCAGCTCGTCGAGACGGTGTCGTTCATCGGCGAGCCGGCCCACCATCGACGCCAGCGACCAGTGGGTCCGCGCGGCCAGCCGGGCGGACACGATGCGCAGCGCCAGCGGCAGGCCGCCGACCACCTGCACCAGGGCGAGCGCCGCGGTCGGCTCCCGCGCCACACGCTCGGCACCGACCACGCGGGTGAGCAGGGTCAGCGCCGGCTCGGCGCTGAGCACATCCACATCGACCAGTTGTGCCCCGGAGATGTCGGTGAGCCGGGCCCGGCTGGTCACGAGGACCGCGCACGTGTCGCTGCCCGGCAACAGCGGGGTGATCTGGTTACCGGTCGCGGCGTCGTCCAGCACCACCAGGACGCGCTTGTCCGCCAGCAGGGTGCGGTAGAGGTCGGCCCGTTCGCCGGGGTCGTCGGGGATGCTGGGACCGGGCAGGCCCAACGCCCGGAGGAACCGGGCCAGCACCTCCGCGGGGTCCGCCGGGGTCTGCTGCATCCCGGCCAGGCTGCAGTACAGCTGCCCGTCCGGGAACCGGTCGCGGGCGAGCCGGTGGGCCGCGTGTACCGCCAGCGCGGTCTTGCCCACCCCGGCCTTGCCCGCCATCACCACCACCGGCACCGCGCGGTCGTCCGGCTCGGCCATGACCGAGATGATCTGGGCGACCTGCGCGTCTCGACCGGTGAAGTCCGCGATGTCCGCTGGGAGTTGATGCGGGACGGTCCGGGGCGGGCCCGCCTCCGCAGGCGTCAGGCGCAGCGACGGGTCCTCGGCCAGGATCGCGGTCTCCAACCGGCGTAGCTGCTCACCCGGCTCGATACCCAACTCGTCGACGGTGATCCGCCGCCCGGCGCGATATGCCTCCAGGGCCTCGGCCGACCGACCGGACCGGTACAGGGCGACCATGAGCTGACCGCGCAGCCGTTCCCGTAGCGGATGAGCAGCTACCAGACCTCCGAGCTCCGCGGCCAACCGGTGATGACGGCCGAGCTGGAGCTCGACGTCGATGCATTCCTCCATGGCGCTGAGGCGTTCCTCGCCGAGGGGCACCGCCCGGGCGGGTAGCGACTCGCTGACGTCCCCGCCGAGCGCCGGCCCGCGCCACAACGCCAACGCGCGGCGCAGCAGTTCCGCAGCCTCGGTGAGCAGGCCGGAGCGCTTGGCGTCGACGGCCTGGGCCACCAGACCACGGAATACGCAGATGTCGACGCTGTCCTCGGGAACTCGCAGGAGGTAGCCCGGGGGCTGGGTGACGATGACGTCCGTCAGACCGATCGTGGCCAGCGTGGCGCGCAGGGCCGACACGCAGATCTGGACCTGGCTGCGCGCGGTCACCGGTGGCCGATCGGCCCATACCGCGTCGATCAGGGAGTTCACGCTGACGACCCGGTTGACGTCGAGCAGCAGCGCGGCCAGGATCACCTGCTGACGGCCCGGGGGGATGCGTACCGGCGCGTCATCGGGACCGATTTCCATGGGCCCGAGCATCCGGAAAACCACATCGGCCACGGCGTTACCCGGAAGTCCGGCGTCCATCCCCGTCTTTTCTTCTCCACGCTGCCTGCGACAACAGGTACCCGCCTGCCGCAGCGGTCTCACACAGACCGTATCCGGGTGATGGCGGAGTGACAACTGCAGTGGTCGGACCACCGGCCGGACCACGGTCGGTCGTCGAGTCGGGTCCGCGGCACCACGTGCGAATCAGCTGGATGCGTCCCCGTGGGCAGGAGGTGGCGACCAGGGTGTCCAAGACGTGGCGAAGCACTGCCGGTCGACGAAAAGAGCATGGTCGGATACGCGAAAGATGTCCACCAAGTCGTATGTCTCGCCGCCGACCGTCAACCGATACACGGCAGCGAGCCGCCGGTCCGACCCGAACACGTCGATCACCGCGTGGTGCACGCTGGACCCCGACCGGAGCAACCAGGCGAGCATCTCGGGTACGGCTGCCCCGCCGCCGGACCCCATCGGTGGTGTCCCCGCCTCGAACAGCGAGGCGTACCCGTCAAGATCTCCGGTGTCCAGGTAGACGTAGCAGAGCCGGACGTGGTCCACGGCCGCCGCCAGCGCTGCATCGATCCGCAGGCCCCGCCGCACCCCGTCCCGGTCCATCGCGACCCACCTCATCCCCTGAACCCTCAGTTCCTGACCACGCTCGCACCGACCCCCATCGCGGCGCTATTTCCTCCAATCCCTGGAACAGCAGATCGCGCGACCGTCAGGCCGGAACGATGCCGACGGGGGCGGTAGCGAGAACTCCCAGGCAATTGACAGCGCCATGGCCATCAGCCACGCCCTTGGACGTCGCTGCTTCCCGCACCGCGACCACCTTCGAGTCCGATCAGAGGTCGCGCCCGATGGCGACGTGGTGGGCGGCGGCGGCGAGCATGCTCAGCGGCGGGAGCGTACGTTGACGGAAGATCGCTACTTGGGCAGGCTGCGTAGCATGACGCAGCAACCACCAGCCGTTCCGGCTGAGACAGCCGACTGGACCTTCGTCATCGGCATGGGGTGCCAGCAGTGCGGGTTCTCGGCGCAGGACGTCGAGTCCACGGGTGACCGGCTGCGGGCCACGATCCCCTTCTGGCGGGAGTCGCTGTCCCGGGAGGACGCCTCTCAGCGGCCGGAACCGACGGTGTGGTCTCCCGTGGAGTACGCGTGCCACGTACGCGACACCTGTCGGATCTTCCGTGAGCGGCTGGAGTTGATGCTGAGGGAGGACGATCCGACTTTCGCGAATTGGGACCAGGACGTTACCGCTGTCAAAGCGGATTACTTCCATCAGGTTCCGACGGAGGTGGCCGACCAACTGGCTGCGGAGGCTGAGGCGACGGCGGCAGCGTTTGACGGGGTGAAGTCGGATCAGTGGGACCGTCCGGGTCGGCGGAGTAACGGGTCGTTGTTCACGGTGAAGACCTTCGCGATCTACTTCCTGCATGACATCGAGCATCACGTGCATGACGTGACCCGCTGAAGCTCCGTCTGCAGACACGCGCTCACACGGAGGGCGAACAGGCTCCCGAGATCTCGCCGACACCCGCCGGCGATTCAGGATCTGACTCTCGGTCAGAGGGGAAGGCCGAAGTGTCGGGTGAGTGCGGCGCGCAGCGTGCCGGCGTCCCCCGCGGACCAGGCGACGAAGCAGTCGGGGCGTACGAGCAACGCGGTCGCGGCCGTGCCCTGCAAGGTGCCGGTGACCACGTCCACCCGGTCCCGCCACGGCGCGGCGACCTCGGCGTAGGCACCGGTGGCGTCCAGCAGCAGCGGCCGGGCGGTGCGGGTCAGCTCGGCGAGGCGGATCGGGCCGTGGGCGTCGTGCACGACCACGTCGGGGGCGCAGCGGCCAGCCAACGGGTCGGCGGGGTCAGCCGGGTAGTGGATGTCCGCGCCGGACATCAGCGCCGCGATGTGCCCGGTCACCTCCGGCTTGCGCAGCAGTTCGGCGAAGAGTTCCCGCAGGCCGGTGATCTCGTCGCCGGGCCCGATCAGTGCCGACTGCGCCTGGGACGACATGACGACCCGTTCCGCGACGGGTCGGCGCTCGGTCTCGTACGTGTCGAGCAGGCCCGACGGCGCCCAGCCCCGCACCGTGGCGGCGAGCTTCCAACCGAGGTTGACCGCGTCCTGCAGACCCAGGTTGAGACCGGGGCCACCGATCGCGGAGTGCACGTGCGCGGCGTCGCCCAGCAGCAGCACCCGCCCGGCGCGATACCGGGCGGCGATGCGGGTGTTGCCGCCGGCCAGCCGCCGCAGCAGGCCGGGGCCGTCAGCAGCACCGAGGGGGATGTCGACGCCGAGCACCCGGGCGACGCTGGCGCGTAGCTCCGCCAGGCTCATCGGGGTCCCGTCGCTCGTCGGCGTGTCCGGCCACTCCGTCGTGCTGAGGATCGCCGGGCGGCCGGGGAACGGGGCCCAGGCGATCAGGCCGCGCGCGGTGCGGGTGTGCTGGAACGGCGGGACCACCCCGTAGCCGAGGGCGACCAGGCCGCCGGTCCCGGGGTCGAGGCAGGACGCGGGGACGGTCACGGTGGCGGTGCGGGAGACCGACCGGTCGTTGGTGACGCCGGGGAAGTCGATACCAGCCAGTCGGCGCACCGCGCTGCGGCCTCCGTCGGCGCCGACGAGGAACCGGCAGGTGAGCCGCGTACCGTCGGCAAGCTGGACCTCGACCGCGTCGGAGCGTTGCCGGAGGTCGACGACCTCATGACCGCGGCGCAGGTGCACTCCGAGCTCGGTCGCGCGGGCGGCGAGAGTGGCCTCCAGTTGGGCCTGGGGCACACCGAGCGCGTAGTGCGGGTTCTCGGCGAGCATCGTGAGGTCCAGCGGGAACGCGCCGAAGGTGAAGGCCGGCAGGGGGGACGGCGGGGCGTTCTCGCCGCTGAGCCGCGCGTAGAGGCCGCGCCGGTCGAGCAGGCGGACGACCTGACCGACGAGGCCGTTGGCGCGGGGCTCGCCGGTGGGCGCGGCGTGGCGTTCGAGGACGACCGGGTGTACGCCGGCGAGGGCCAGTTCACAGGCGAGCATGAGCCCGTTGGGGCCGGCTCCGACGATGACGACATCGATCATGATCGTGATCCTTTCGGGGCGTGCGGCATTGCCCCGGCGGGCGCGGCACGCGGCCGGGCCCGCCGCGGGGTGTGACGCGGCTGGAGGTGTGGGTGAGCTGGTGTCCTGCGCGAACCTGGGCGTCAGCGGGACGGCACCGGGAGTCCGGCGGCGATCTGGGTGAAGGCGTCGATGATGAGGCGATCGATCGGGGTGGGCGGGTCGCCGCTGTCGAGATAGTGCCGCATGGCGACGCCGACGGCCGCGCTCGCGGCGGCCGCGACGAGCCTCGGATACATGTCGGCGGCAAGGTCGGTGCCGGTACGCTCGGCGACCGCGGCGGCCAACTCGGCCTCGGCGATCGCAGCCGCCCGCAGCCCTTCGGCCTGCAACGCGGGTTCGGCCAGCATGGCGCGTACGCCGGCCGCCCACTGGGGGTGTGCGGGCGATGGCATCGCCTCGACCTCGGGGCCGCGCGTGAACTGCTCCAGCGCGGCCTGGGTGAGCGCCACCCAGAGCGGCTCGTCGCCGGGCCGTTCGCGCAGCGCGGCGGCGGTGCGCAGACTGCGGTCCAGGTGGCGGGAGGCGATCGCCTCCGCCTTGCTGGAGAAGTAGTTGTTGAAGGTACGCGGGGAGACACCGGCCGCCTCGGCGATGTCCTCGACGCGGACGTTGTCGTAGCCGCGCTCGGCGGTGAGGTGGATCGCGGCCCAGCCGAGCGCCGCCCTCGTCTCGGCCTTCTTGCGCTCCCGCAGCCCCGTCATGCCACCACGCTATCAATTCTTGCGCAAGACGCAAAGATGCGCGCCACGCATAATTCTCCCTGCTGCGTCGCAAGAGATCACTCAGCAAAGGCGGAGCACCGATGGCATCGTCCACGGTGGCCGCCCACCTCAACCGCCGCACCGAGCCACTCCCTCGCACCAGGCGCAGCACCGCAGTTGAAGGTCGTTCTGTACCCCCCTGCCGCTCCCACCTGCTCCCCGATCGCAGCCCTTCTGCCGGCAATCCAAGGCACTCTGAGGCGGCGACGCGGCGAGGAACTACTTCTCCTCACTTGCACGTTCCCTCCGGGCGGCCGGCAGGCCAGCCCACGAGCCGACCGCAGCCGCACCCAGCGATGACCGTCTCGACGCCCCGCCCCTGTCCCGCTGCCGCACGGATAGGCTGCGCGGGTGCGCATGGCCGTTCTCGGACCACCCGGCTCCGGCCGTGACACCGTCGCCAGCGCCATCGCCGAACGTCTCGGCGTTCCCTGCATCAGCCTCGCCAACGTTGTCCAAGCCGACATTTCCGCCAGGACGCCGGCGGCGCTCCAAGCCGTGAAGTATATGAACGCTGGTCGACTCGTACCAGATCATGTCCTCCTGTCCATGATCCGCAACCGGCTCACGCAACCAGACGTCGCCGAGGGCTTCGTCCTCGACGGTTTCCCCAACCACGTCGTCACCGCGGTCGCGCTCGACGCCCTGCTGTCCTACCTCGGCACACCCCTCGACCGGGCAATCGACCTCGTCCTACCCGACACCGAGGTCCTACGCCGCCTGACCGGCCGTCGCACCTGCCGCGGCTGCGGCAGAACCTGGCATACGGAGCTCGCCGCCCCCGCACACCAAGGCGTCTGCGATCGCTGTGGAGGCGAACTGTTCCAACGCCCCGACGACAGCTCCCACAGCATCACCGCAGGCCTGCAGTCCTACCGACCAGCCGCAGCGGTCACGCTCAACCATTACCGCGCATCAGGCAAGCTGATCTCCATCGACGCCACCCTCACCCCGGTCGAGATCACCACCGGAGCACTCGCATAACCGGCGAGCACCCCCGCAGCCCGGACACAGCAGGAACCACCCACGCGCCACCTCCATGAAACACCCGGCCGCGTCGACACTCGCCGCGCCGGCGTCAACCGCCGCCCCGGGTCGGTCATCGACCGGACCACGATCTCGAAGCGGTCAGCCGAGACGCGGTAGCAGTTGTCTAGTCCCACCACATGCTTGACGCGGTAGCAGTTGGTTGCCGAATTCCGCTCTACAGATCAAGGCGGCCCGCAAGCGGGCCGCGCCGGCCCGGCCCCGGCCTGCTGGCGACCTCCGGCCGGCATCGGCCGGGCCGGCCGGCCACGCTCCGGAGCACCTGGAGCATGAAGGGTTGAGGCGGGACGATCGCCATCGCGGTTGCTCTCCATCGAGGGCGGGGCGATCGCTGCCGCGCAGCAGAGCTGCTTGCCTCCGAGCCATGCGGGCACTGTTCGCGGTTCGACGACGAGAGCCAGGGCATGGTCCTTCCCCCGGATGCCCAATCCTCTACGGCCGGCGTCAAGGGCGCTGCGCGTCGGCATGCCGATGGCCTACGGCCACCCTTGACCCCGATCGGGCGCCGCAGTCCTTGGCATCTATCCGCGGGATGGGGGCAGACTGGCGCCTCGCCGCTCGATCTCCCTCACGAGTCCCGCTTGTACCTCGTGTAACGGTCAGGGTGAGCGGCATATCTCGATCGGCGCTCAGGCCGGAAGAGCGCGGTACCCCAAGAGCAGGTGTCCGGAAGGTGTGGACTGCGCGTCAAGCAGCGTCAGCCGGCGCAGCGTGTCGTCGTGGTCGAACAGCTTTCGCCCGTCGTGGGCTAGTGCCTCGTCACGCGGCCTTGAAGGGGTAATCTGGGTGGCGGATCTTGGACTTGGTCGCGTATCCCGTTTTCGGACGGGCGCGCTGGTTGTGCCAGCGGATGTAGTCGCCGATGACGGTGTCCTGCTCGGCGTGGGTGCGGTGGTCGGTGCCGTTGAGGGCGAAGTAGCGCAAAGCGGCGAACTCGGCTTCGATCCAGTTCAGCCAGGAGCTGTAGGTCGGCAGGAAGACCAGCTCAACGTCGTTGGCCTGGCACCAGGCCCGGACGGTGGGGTGCTTGTGCGGGGAGAAGTTGTCCAGGATCAGATGCAGCGTCTGTCCTGGCCAGCGGCGCCGCAGGGTCTTGAGGAAGTCGAGGAACTCGCTCGATCGTTTCCGGTCCCGGATCCGGTAGTGGATTCGTCCGGTGGCCAGGTCGAGGCTGGCGATCATGTGCCGGACACCGTGGTCACGGTGGTAAGTCGCCCGGAGTCGGACCGGGTTGCCCTGCGGTTTCCAGGCTTTGCCCGGCCGGGGCTGCAGGTTCAGCGGCCCGAACTCGTCGACGCAGATGACCCGGCCGCCGGCCGGTGGATGGTCGTAGAGGTCGAGGACCCGACGCATCTTGGCGGTGAAGTCCGGGTCGTTGCTGGCTTTCCACGTCTTCGACGTCTGCCAGGTGACGCCGCGTTCGTGCAGGATCCGCCGGACGGTCTCGATGCTGATCGTGTCCACCTGGCCAGTGGCGATCAGGTAGTCACGCAGCTTGGACAGCGACCAGGTCGAGAACGGCTGGCCGAGGAAGCGGGGGTCACACCGGGCGATCACACAGATCCAGTCGCGGGTCTGCTCATTGATCTTGTTCGGTGTGCCCCCTCTCCATTTTGGGTCCAGCGCGTCGAACCCCCGCTCGTTGAACGCGTGGATCACGTCGCGGACGTAGTCCTCGGTGGCCTTGAGCAGGTACGCGATGTCGGGCGCCGGCTGGCCCTGGCCAGACATCAGAACCACGATCGCCCGGCGCAGCTTGACCGGGTTCTTCGCGGTCCGCGTGATCTTCTGCAGCCGCTGGCCCTCGGCCATCGACAGCGCCCGCACGAACACCTCCGGGCGTCGTCCCACCCGGCATCACCTCCCACACAACAGCGAGAGGGACAGCCTGCCCGAGACGGCCTCCGAACCGACGGATTACACGGCCAACGTCCAAAGACGAGGCACTAGCGCCGGAGTGATGACCAGTCGCAGCTCGTCGACCAATCCCGCTTTGAGGAGAGACTGGGCCAAGCTGATGCTGCCGTGCACTCCGATGTCACCGCCCTCCTGACGCTTGAGAGACGCAACATAGTCGGCGACCGGAACATCCACCAAGACCGTCCCAGCCCACTCCGTGGCGGGCTTACTGGACGTGATGACGTGCTTGGCTGTGCGGTTGATGAAGGTGGCGAACGGTTCGACGTCCGAGCTGGGCCAGTAATCCACCCAGTAGTCGTACGTACCGCGTCCCAGCAGCACGATATCCTGCGTGCTGATGACGCTGGAAAGGTTCTCGAAGACCTGCTGATCGACGTCGAACATCCAGTTTCCCGGCTCTTCGGCAACTCCGTCTAAAGACAGCAGCTCATAGACCACGACCTTACGCATAATTTGGTGTCCTCCGGTCCGGCGGCGGTCGCCGCGATGACGATGCGGTGGGTTTAGCGTAAGACACCGCCGTTTGGTCCACGACTACGAACACCATTCCGAGACGTCCGAGCGCACGCTCCGCTGAAGGGAGCCATCAACAAAACCTGCGGATTAGCAGGTGGCTGTACAGCCATCGGTACAGCCAAGCCCGCCGACGGACACAGCCCGGGACAGACCACGGGCGAAATGGCGTGCTGCTGAGCGGTACTGACCGACGCCGGCAGACAGCCGTCTTGATCTTTGCAAGGCAGGGGTTAGGGGTTCAAGTCCCCTGGGCTCCACCAGAACTTCCATCGGTTGACCTCGGTCCCGAGTAGAGCCAAGCGGTCACGCCGTCCCTCCCCGCCCAGCCACGGTCGCTGGCCGAGGCAGCCTGACGAGCCCGCGCCGGAGGTGCCCGTGTGCGGCCGTCATCCGGATCCACGCGCGATTCTTCTTCTAATACTCCAACGCCACTTGGCCTGTCTGCGCTGGTAGTGGGATCGTCGGGCTCGGGCTTGGGATGTTCGTCGCCAGATCGACCAGTGCAGGGTGTGTGCTGACGGTAGCGGTGTGGCGAGGATGAAGGCGTTGAGGAGTCGGCGGATCTCGGCGACGGTCAGCGCGATGATCTCCGGATCAGCGTCGGGCTGCTGCGCGGTGGCGGCGAGGATGCTCAGGACGGCCAGGGCGAGCATGGCCAGGGTGATGAAGCGGTGCCAGCCGGTCCAGCCGCGGACCTGGTAGTGGTCCAGGCCGACCTGGCCTTTGCCGGTCTGGAACAGCTCTTCGATGCTCCAGCGGGAGCCGGCGACGGTGACGAGGGTGTGCAGCGGCACCGGGCGGGGTGACCAGCACAGGTAGAAGGCCAACTCGCCGGTGGTGCGGTTGTGGTGCCCACGCCACGCCCGACGTCGAAGCCAAGTGACGGTGGAGTGCTAGCCCAGACTCAGGTTGTGCTCCTCAAGCGTGCTCTGGATGATCTCGAGCGCTTTCGGGCCCATGCCGTGTAGCTTGGCCAGCTCAGTACGCGGCACCCCGGCAAGCTCACTCAGAGCCGTGTAACCAGCGTTGTTCAAGGCCCGCGTCGCTGGCGCACCGATCTTCGGCAGAGTGCCGAGGGAAGAGTCCACGCTCCTCATAATGTCGGGTCCGATCCACAACTGCACCGTCATCCCGTAGCGCGCCGCGATCTGCCTCAGCTACGTCCAACGCCGAAGCCAAGTGACGTAGTCGATCTTCCAGTCGGCGTAGACGCCCACCGTGCCGTCGCCAGTGCAACGCAGTCCAACGCTGATCCATCGGACCTCACCGTCCGTGCGTAGGGCGAAGCCGGGGGCAGCTTGGAAGACTTCACCGCCGCATGGGCACGCACATTCGTCAGGCTCGGCGTCCGGCCAGTAATCCGCGCTGTCCGCGATGAAGGCACGCTCACCACAGGCCACGCAGCAGACTTGCGCGCAGCCCTCCGCATCGTCAGCGAGGACAGTGAACGCTTTGCCTTCACACCGGAGGCAGACCACCCTCCTTTACCCGCGCCACCAGATAGCCGCCGGGCGGGAACTCACGGAGGTGGTCGGCAAGGTCTGCGAAGTCCTCGCCGCGCCAGAACTCGCCGCTTCGGTCGATCGCCACCGGCGCAGCCTGCCTGAGTTGCTCGACGGTGTCGAGGGAGAGGTCGGGTGTTGGCCATCACCGCTGCCCGTCGTAGCAGAAGTGCGGCTGTTCGGGTCAACTGGGCTCCACCAGAATTTCCACCGGTGATCTCAGGTCTGCGTACCGCCAAGCGGTGACGCTGTGCCCCTGCAGGTGCAGCCGGTCCAGGCCGAGATCCGACCCACCTCTCCGCCGGCGAGCCGTTCCTCGGCGGTGGGATGCCATCCCGCCAGCCATCGGCGCAGGCTGTCCGAACAGACCGTGGCCAGGGTGACGATCTCAGTAGGATGCCGAGATGTCCCAACCGGTGATCTTCGACCTCTTCCACACCTTGATCCAGGGGGCCGACGAGGAGCGTGACCGGGTGGTCGGCGAGATGGCGGTCATGGTGGGGGTGGCTCCTGTCGAGCTGGTCGCCGCGTACCACGCCACCTGGCGGGACCGGCTGGTCCGGTGGGACGTGGAGGAGACCGTCCGCATCCTCGCCGGACGCCTCGGCGGCACACCAACCAACGAACAGGTGACCCGCGCCGGTGAGCATCGGCGAGCTCTCGGGCGCCGGGTGCTGAACAACGTCTCGACCGCCACCCTGGACGTGCTCGACGCGCTACGCGCCGACGGGCATCCGCTGGCCCTCATCAGCAATGCCACCTCGGACACTGCCGAAGCATGGCCGCAGAGTCCGCTCGCCCGACGGTTCGATGTCGCGATCCTCTCCTGCGATGTCGGGCTGGCCAAGCCCGACCCGGCGATCTACCACCTTGCTGCCGAGCGCCTGGGGGTCGAGGCGGCGGAATGCGTCTTTGTCGGCGACGGCGCAGACGGTGAGCTGGCCGGGGCGGCAGCGGTCGGTATGACCGTCTTCCGGACCATGGAACACAACGACACCGATCCTGGTTGGGGCGGGCCAGCTTTCGCTACCCTGGGCGACCTGGCCGCCATACTCCGAGAGGCGTCCAAGGTCATGGCGCCGGCCGAGTAGAGCGGTCAGTACCGCCAAACCCGGTTCGAGTTCGCGCGAGGTCATCAGCGTTGTCGTCTGTGGGCCCGTGCGGCTGGGCTCAACCGGTACGGGTCGCCGTGATGCCTCCGTCGACGGCGATCTCCGCGCCGTGGAGGTAGCCGGCGTGGTCCGAGAGCAACCAGGCCACCGCGTCGGCGATTTCCTCGGGGGTTCCGGGGCGTCCGGCGGGGGTGCCGGCGGTCATCTGAGCGATGACGTCGCCGTCGGCTGCGTTGATCGGGGTACGCGTTGCCCCCGGGGAGACGGTGTTGACCCGCACGCCGCGGGGACCGAACTCCGCGGCCCAGCTGCGGGCGAGCTGAATCTCGGCGGCCTTGGTCGCGGAGTACAGCCCGACGAAGGGGTGCCCGACGTGGGCCATCCAGGAGCCGATGACGACGATCGCGCCGTGGCCGCGTGCGGCCATCATCGGGGCCAGCGCGGCAGTCAGCACATGAGGGGCGCGGACGTTCACCGCGAGGGTGGCCTCCAGATCGGTGTCGGTGAGGCTCACCGTGTCGACGGCTGGGCACAGAGCGGCGTTGTGGACCACCGCGTCCAGTCGCCCACCGGCGGCCTCGGTGGCGGCGCGGGCGAAGTCCCGCAGCACCTCCGATGGGCTGGTCAGGTCGGACGGGACGAACACCGCGTGTCCGCCGTTGTCCTCGATGTCGGCGACGACGGCGGTGCCGCGGTGCTGATCGCGGCCGGTGACGACGACGCGCCATCCCTGAGCGGCCAGGGTCCGGGCGGTGGCGGCGCCGATGCCGCTGGTGGAGCCGGTGATCAGGACGGTGCGGGTCTGCTCGGAGGAGGTCATGGTTCCCACCTCACCGTGGACGCGCAGCACGCACCAGGGCCCGTCGTGCCTGGTCACGCCATGACCAGGTTCGCGCTGTGGGGTGCTCCTACACTGGGCGGGTGCCTGCTGACCGTGCTGCCCTGGGGGCGTTCCTGCGGTCTCGGCGTGACCGCCTGACCCCTGCCCAGGCGGGAATCGAGGCCTTCCCCGGCCCGCGGCGGGTGCCGGGTCTGCGCAAGGAGGAACTCGCCGTGCTCGCCGGGTTGAGCCCGGACCACTACAGCCGTCTGGAGCAGGGACGCCAGCACACCGTCACCGATGAGGTGGTGCAGGCGTTGTCGCGGGCGCTGCAGTTGGACGAGATCGAACGCGCCCACCTGCGGGATCTGGCTGCTCCGACCTCGCGCCGGCGGTGGGCGGGACCGGAGGTCGCTCAGCGGCCCGACCCGGGGATGCTGCGCCTGATGGGGGTGCTCGACCACGTGCCGGTGCTGCTGCTGGGGCGCCGCTCGGAGGTGCTGGCGCGTAACGGGCTGTTGAGCGCGGTGCTGGGGACTGCTCTGGAGCCGGGGTCGTCGCTCGCGCGGTGGCTGTTCCTTGATGCCGACGCGCGGGTGCGGATCGTGAACTGGGCAGATTTCGCCGCCGCCGCGGTGGGGGCGCTGCGCTACGAGACGGGACGCCACCCGGACGACCGTCGACTCGCCGACCTGGTGCGGGAGCTGCGCCGCAGCGATCCCGACGTCGCGCGGTGGTGGGACGACCAGAGGGTCACCTTCCGGACCTCGGTGACCAAGCACCTGGCCCACCCGACGGCCGGACCGCTCAGCTTCGGCATCGAGTTCGTCGTCGGGCCGCACGATCCGGAGCAACGCCTGATCGTCTACACCGTCGAACCCGACTCCCCCACGGCGCGGCTGCTGCCCATGCTGGCCAGCTGGACAACCGATCCGGACAAGGCACACAGAGCGAACGGAACAACCACCTAGCCGAACCACCCAACCCGGAGACCCTGCCCCGTGGAGGTCAAGACCCGGCCTCGCGCCGGCACACCGCAGAGGCGTACTCCCTGTTTGCAGCCGAACCGGGAGCGTCACACCACCGCACCGCCGGCACCGGGCGGACTGGGGGCGACGGCCGCGACGATCGCCAGCACCTGCTCCTGCACCGTGGTCCGCTCGCCGACCAGCACCCGTACGGTCGGCTCACCGGGGTGCGGTGGCTCGAGGGCGGCAAGCTGGCTCGCCAGCAGCGACGCGGGCATGAAGTGGCCGGGCCGGTTCGCGACCCGGTACGCCAGGACGGCCTGCGGCACGTCCAGGAACGCGAACACCACTTCGGGGCGCCCGGCCGCAAGCCGACCCCGGTAGACCCGCCGCAGTGCCGAGCAGGCGATCACGCCGCCTTGACCGGCGGCCCGCCACTGGTCGATCAGCGTGCCGATCGCGTCCAGCCACGGCCACCGGTCGGCGTCGGTCAGTGGCCGGCCGGCCGACATCTTCGCCACGTTCTCCTGCGGATGGAAGGCGTCCCCGTCCGCGAACGGCAGACCGAGAGCCTCCGCGACCGCCGTGCCGACGACCGACTTGCCGCTGCCGGAGACGCCCGTAAGGATCACGACCCGGGGCCTGGCGTGGACCGGGTCGAGTCCGGCCCGGTCCACACGGGCAGTGGCAGCGGGTCGCGGACCCACCGGCCCGGTCCTCACGCCCCGCGCCCGCTGCTCCGCCGATCGAGTTCTCGCAGGTAGGACAGGTTGTCCCGGGTTCGCTCGGCGAGCGGCGTCACGGTGGAGAAGTCCTCCACGGTCACCCATCCGTCGTACCCGAACCGGCGCAGCGCAACCAGGTACGCCTCGATGTCCGCCTGCCCCTCGCGCAGCGGCACCCACTCGGCCGACCAGCGCGGGCCGCCGTCCGGCCGGGTGCCGGTCACCATCCAGGCGACGTTCTTGACGTGGACGTGGGCGAGGTACGGGCCGAGCAGTTGGAAGGCTGCCAGCGGATCCTCGAAGCCCTCGATCGTGAGGTTGCCGATGTCGTGGATGACGCCGACATGTTGCGGGTCGAGCCCGTCGAGCAGCCGCATGGCCGCCGATGCGGACGCGGCGATGGTCCCGTGGTGCAGCTCGACCAGGGCGGTTACCCCGTACTCGGCGGCCCGGTCGGCGACCCGGGCCAGGTCCCGACGGGTGGCGTCCATCAGTTCCCGGTAGTCGCCGCTGGCCAGGGCCGGCATGGTGACCCGTACCCGTTCGGCGCCGAGCGTGGCGGTCGCGGCGAGCATGCGTTCGACGTTGGCATGGTCCGACGCCGGCACGTACCCGCCGAGCCCGGACATCGCCAGCCCGGCGGTGCGGGTGATCTCCGCGATCCGGAGCAGCTCGTACTCCAGGCCGGTGAGGGGGAAGGTGGCCCGGTTGCCGGCCCAGAAGCCGGGCGGCTCGGCCGTCTGCTGGTCGGTGATCCGCCATTCGACGCCGTCCCAGCCCTGCGCCGCGAGCTGCGCGACCGTCTCCTCGGGGGTCCAGTCCGGGGTGGAGGCGGTGAAGACCGAGTACCTCATCGCGCTGCCCGCGCCGGAACGAGGGCCGCCACGGTGGCCGACTTCTCCAGCTCGACGAGGACATCGTCGAAGTCACCGTCGAGCACCGCCCGGATGCGCACCGGCCGGTGCAGGTGGGCGGAGAGGTAGACCGCCTTCACCACGGCGACGTCGAGCAGCGCGTCGGCCGCGGTGACGCCGGGACGCCGGCCGGCGGTAATCGCGTCGACCGTGTCCTGGTACTGCCTCAGATGCCCGATGACGAACGCGTCGTCCGGCTTGACCGCGCCGCGCAGCTCCGACGGCGCAACGGCGTCGGCGGACTGGTCGGCCGCGTGGGCGTAGGCCGAGGCGTCCGGGCCGTCGGCCACGTGCAGGTATTCCAGCTGGTCGTCGTGGAGCACCGCAGAGCCCTGCGAGCCGTGCACCTGCAGCCGCACACCGAGGCTCGGGTACGCCGCGGTCGTGGCGTGCAGCACGGCCAGTGCGCCGTTGGTGAACCGGACCGTCGCCGCGGCCACATCCTCGACCTCGATGCCGTCGTGGGCGAGCGCCCCGGCGTAGGCGAACACCTCCTCGGGCTCGCCGAGCAGCCAGAGCAGCAGGTCGACGGTGTGCACGCCCTGGTTCATGGTGGCGCCGCCGCCGTCCTGTTCCCAGGTTCCGCGCCAGCCCGCCGAGTCGTAGTACCGCTGGCCTCGCCACCAGGGGACGCTGGCGACCGCAGAGGTGATCCGGCCGAAGTCACCGGCCCGCACCCTGGTGGCGACCGCGACGCTCGCCGGGTCGAACCGGTGCTGGCAGACCACCGCGCAGAGCTGACCGGCCGCCTCGGCGCGGGCGGCGACGTCGGCGATCCGGCGCGCGGCCGGCAGGGAGGCGTCGAGCGGCTTCTCAATGAGCACGTGCGCGCCCGCCGCCAGCGCCTCCGCGGCGAGATCGGCGTGCGATCCGCTGGGCGTGCAGATCGCGACGAGGTCCGCCGCCACGGCGCCGAGCGCATCGCCCAGCGACCCGAAGCGTTCCGGCGTCGGGGCGCCCTGGTCGGTGATCCAGCCGGCGAGCTCGTCGTTGGCCCGCTGGTCCGGGTCGGCGAGCGCGGCGATCCGCAGACCGGGGTGGCGCAGGATCGCGTCCGCGTGGGTGCGGGCGATGACGCCACTGCCCGCGATGACGACGCTAAGTCCGGTCATTGCAGTCGTACTCCTATCGAGGTGGTGAGGTTCGCGAAGGCACGTGCCGCCCGGCCGAACTCCGCCGGTCCGGAGAACCCGCCGAGTTCGTGCTGGCTGGCGAGGTGTGGTTCGAGGGAGGCGAAGCCGGTGTAGCCGTCGTCGCGCAGCGCCGTAAGCGTCCGGACCAGCTGACCGTCGCCGTGGCCGGCGGGCACGACCTCACCGGTCGCCATGACCGCGTCCTTGACCTGGAGGTATTCCAGATGCGGGCGCAGCAGGGCGTAGCCGTCGTCGTACGGCCGCACGCCGACCTGCACGAAGTTGGCGTTGTCCCAGGCGACGCGCAGTGCCGGCGAGCCGACCGACTCGACGATGTCGGCGACCCGCTGCGGCACGTCCCCGTAGATGTCCTTCTCGTTCTCGTGCACCAGCACGACGTCGGCGCTCTCGGCGAGGTCCGCGAAGGCGCGCATCCGGGTCAACACAGCGTCGCGGATCTCGGCCGCGGTCACCTCCGCCGGCCGGTAGAACGAAAAGATCCGGATGTACCGGCAGCCCAACCGGTGCGCGGCGGCCACGGCGGCGCGTAGCCGCACCAGTTCCCCACCGTCCTCGGTCGTCACGTCGACCTTGCCGACCGGCGAGGCGATCGCCGAGACCGCCATGTCACGCCCGTTGATCGCGCCGGCCAGAGCGTCGAGTTGCTCGTCGCTCAGGTCCACGACGTTGGTACGCCACGCGCTGCGTACCTCGATGTGGCGGGCGCCGAGGGCGCTGAGCACCGCGAGCTGCACGGCCGGGTCCGGATCGATCTCGTCCCCGAATCCGGTCAGGGTCCATGCCGTCACTTGACGCCTCCCGCGGTGAGGCCGCCGACGATGTAGCGCTGGAATCCGAGGTAGAGGGTGACGACGGGAAGCGCGCAGATGAGCGCGGCCGCCATCGCCTGCCCGTACGGCGGGACGGCGCCGCCCTCCTGCGCCGAGCCGAAGACCTGGAGCACTACGGCCGCTGTCCGGGTGTCGACGTTGGTCATGACGGAGGCGAACAGCACGTCGTTCCAGCCGAGCAGGAAGGCGAAGATGGCGGCGACGACCAGGCCAGGCCAGCTCAGCGGGATGACGATCCGGGTCAGGATCTGCCAGGTACCGGCGCCGTCGATCCGCGCCGCCTCCATGAGTTCGCCGGGCAGCCCCCGCAGGTAGGTGACCATGATCCAGGTCGAGAACGGCAGCCCGAAGGTGAGGTAGGTGACGAACAGCGACCAGCGGGTGCCGATGGTCGCCACACCCAGCGTGTTGCCGATGGTCGCGAAGAGCACGAAGACGGGCAGGAGCAGCAGGGTCCCGGGAATCGACTGCATGCCGAGCAGTGCGCGCAGGATCGTACGCCGACCCCGGAAGGTGTACCGCACCAGCACGTACGCCGAGAAGACCGCGACCACCGCGCAGGCCACGGCGACCGAGCCGGCGACGATCAGGCTGTTGGCCAGCCCTCTGGCGAGCGGAACCGTCGACCAGATCCGGTCGTAGTTGGTGAAGGTGACCTGCTCCGGCCAGAAACCGCCGGCGGCGACGGCCAGGTCGGAGTTGACTGAGGCCAGGAAGACGTAGCTGACCGGGGCGGCGATGCTGGCCAGCAGGATCACTGTCAGTGCGACGTGGAGCGGGCGCGGCAGCAGCCGCTGCACCGTGGTCATGCCGAAGCCTCCTCGGTGTCGAGTTTGACCGTACGCAGGTAGACCAGCAGCGGGACCAGGATCAGCACCAGCGAGATCACGGCCATCGCCGCGCTCAGGCCGAATCGCAGGTTCTGGAAACTCTCCACGTAGGTCAGCACGGGCAGCACCTCCACGTCCTGCGGAGCCGGCACGCCGAACATCACGAACGGCAGCGTGAAGCTGTTGAACATGTGCAGCAGCGAGATGATCAGGGCGAGCGAGATCGGGCCGCGCAGCAGCGGGAGGACGACGTACCGCAGTTTCGCCGCCCACTCCGCGCCGTCGAGCGCGGCGGCCTCGTGCAGGCTGCCGTCGATGCCCTGCAGCCCGGAGAGCGCGAGCAGGTAGATCAGTGGCCAGGACGACCAGGTCTGGACGAGGATCAGGGCGAGGTAGCTCTTCGGCCCGTTGAGCCAGAGCCCGCCATCGATGCCGAGTTGGGCGAGGCCGTGGTTGGCGACGCCGTCGGGTTGCAGGATGATCCGCCAGATGATGCCGACGACGAAGGCGGGCAGCACGTACGGGATGAGGTACAGCGACCGGACGACGGCCCGGCCACGGTAGGGCAGGTGCGTGGTGAGCGCGGCGGCCACCCCCAGCGGCAGCGCGAGGAGCGTCGCGACGACCGCCGCGGAGCCGCTCACCCACACCGCGTGCAGCAGGCTCGTACCGGCCAGCGCCTGGGCGTAGTTGCCCAGGCCGATGAACGGCGCGGAGAGCCACTGCCGGAACGAGTACTGGTCCAGGTCGAGCAGCGACATGATGATCGCAACGGTGAACGGCACCACGATGACGGCCACGGTGAGCAGGCCACCCGGCGCGAGCAGCCACAGGGCGCCAGCGGCACCGGCGGTGGAGCGGGGACGGCGGCGCGGTGCCCGGGGGGCCACCCCGGGCCGGCGGAGATCGCCGGTGCCCGGGGCGCCCGTGGTGACGGGATCAGTGACCGTCATCTACTTCGCCTTGTCGAGTGCGGCCTGCGCGTCGGACTGGGCCTTGGCGAGCAGGGCATCGAGGGCCTTGGCGTCGACCTTGCCGGCGGCGAGGTTCGGCACCGACTGGACGACGACGTTGACCATGGCGAGCTGCACCTGGCTCCAGCCGCCGTGGAACGGTGTGCCGTGTGCCTTGGACGCGGATTCCACGGAGGCCGCCAGCGTGGGGTCGGTGGCGAGCTTCGTCGCCAGTTCGGCGTTCGTGGGCAGCTCACCGAAGGTCTTGTAGTAGATCTCCTGCGACTCGGCGCTGGTCAGCATGTTCACCAGGCGCAGCGCCAGGTCCTTGTTCTTGCTGTACTTGGCGATCACCAGGTTGTCCCCGGAGAGGATGCTGGTGGCACCTACCCCGCCGGTCGGCAGGGTGGTGGCGCCCGGCGGGATCGTCGGCATGAGCGCGTAGCCGTACTTCCCGGCGACTGCGGACTTGTCGAGGCTGACCCGCGACGTCGCGGAGACCATCGGCATGAAGGCGGCCTTGCCGGCGCCGAACGCGGCGAGCGCTTGGGCGTTCTTCCAGCCGGTCGCGGCCGGGTCGACGACCTTGTCGGTGGCCAGCCAGCCGAGGTAGGTCTGGTACGCCTTGACCGTGGCGGGATCGGTCAACTGCGCCTTGCCGTCCTTGACGAGCGGGTTGCCGGCCTGCACGCTCATCGCCCAGACGAACTTCCATGGGTCGAAGGTGTCCCCGTAGCCGATCGCCATGCCGTACCGGCCGGGCTTGGTCAGCTTCTTGGCCTGCTGGAGCAGCCCGTCCCAGCTGTCGGCGGGCTTGTCGATGCCCGCGGCGGCGAGCATCTCCTTGTTGTAGGCCATGACGAACGGCCGGCTGGTGAACGGGATCCCGACCTCGTGCTCGGCGTCGGGTCCGGAGATGCCCAGGGTCGAGGGCAGGAATCGGTCCCGACCGCCGATCTTGCTCCATTCGTCGGCGGTGAGGTTGACGAAGGCGCCGGTCGAGTAGGCGGTCGGCGTGAAGGTGGTGCCCAGCGAGTAGATGTCGGGTCCCTGACCGGACAGCATGGACGTCTGGATCTTGGTGAGTTCGTCGGTGGGGCTGGCGAAGGTCTCGAAGTTCACCTTCGCCCCGGTCAGCTTCTCGAACTTCGCCGAGACGTCGGCGAACCACGCCTGCTGCTCGGTGGCGTAGATGGCGTTGGCTCCGACGAGCATGTTGATTGCCTTGGGGCCGTCTCCGGCGGAATCGGAGCCGCAGGCGGTGAGGGGGATGCCGACGGCGGCAACCAGTGTTGCCGCGACGATGGTGCGGAGGGCTCTCATCTGCGTTCCTTACGTGGTGGGGGCGCTGGTGGAAAGGCCTAGGCGATGCGGAAGGTGCAGCGTGGGAGGGAACGTAACAACCGCAAAACCCGGCGGCAATCGCTTGCCATATGTTGCCAACGGTGGTCTGCTTGCCGCATGACCACCGATCGCCCGGCCGACACCGCCGACAATGGCGTCGACCCGCCGTCGCCCCGCGGGGACAGCCGCGTGACGATCAACGACATCGCGGCGCTGACCGGCGTCGCCGCCTCCACGGTGTCGCGGGCGCTGAGCCGCCCGGAACGGGTCAGCCGGGTCACCCGGGAACGCATCCAGGCCGCCGCCCGCCAGATGAACTACGTGCCCAACACCCAGGCACGGGCGCTCTCCTCAGGCCGGACCGGAACCGTCGCCGTCCTCGTCTCCGACGTGACGAACCCGTTCTACTTCGGAATCATCCGCGGCACGCAGCACCAGCTACGCGCGGCCGGCTACGCCCAACTGCTCGTCGACACCGAGGAGTCGCCGGAACTGGAGAGCCACCTGCTGGGCAAGGTGCGCCGGTCGGTCGACGGCGTGGTCCTGGCCGCCTCCCGCCTGCCCGAGGAGACGCTCAGCGTCATCGCCGCCGAGATGCCGGTCATCACCATCAACCGCAACGTCCCCGGGGTACGCAGCGTCGTCATCGACAGTCCCGACGGCGTCGCCCAGGCCACCGAACACCTGGTCTCGCTGGGCCACCAGCAGATCGTCTACGTCGGCGGGCCGCCGAACTCGTGGGCCAACGAGGCGCGCTGGCGGGCGATGCGCAACGCGATGGCCCGGCACGGCCTGACGGCGGTCCGGATCGGCCCGTTCGGGTCGGCCCGCGCATCCGGCACGGCGGCCGCGGACGCGCTGCTAAACACCGGCGCGACCGGATGCATCGCGTTCAACGACCTGATCGCGATCGGCATCCTCGACCGGCTGGCCGAACGCGGCGTCGACGTCCCAGGGGAAATCAGCGTGGTGGGCTGCGACGACATCTTCGGCGCCGACTTCTGCAACCCGCCGCTGACCACCCTCACGGCACCGATCGAGCGGGCCGGCCGGGTCGCCGTGTCGATGCTGCTGGAGCACCTGGACAGCCCGGCACGCAAAGGCGCCCGCCCCGCCGTCATCCTGCCGACCCACCTGACCGTCCGGCAGTCCAGCGGCCGGGCGACGCACCGCCGCCCGGCCGCCCCGCAGCCGGTCTCACCAGTCGTGCAGCGAACCGTCCAGCAGCCGGTTGACCGGTAGGTACGCCTGCTCGTACGGGTGGGCGCCGGCGACCTCGTCGTCGTAGCCCACCCCGAGTCCCGGCTCGTCGCCCGGAATCAGCAGGCCGTCGGTGAACCGGTACGTCGGCCGGAACACCTCGTCGGTGCGGCGGTCGTGCTTCATGTACTCCTGGATGCCGAAATTGTGCAACGCGATGCCCAGATGCAGTGCGGCGGCGAGCCCGACCGGGGAGACGTCGGTCGGCCCGTGGACGCCCGACTTGATCTGGTAGACCGCCGCGTAGTCCATGATCCGGCGCAGCCCGGTCACTCCCCCGGCGTGGGTGATCGGAGAACGGACGTAGTCGATGAGCTGGTTCTCGATCAGTTTCCGGTAATCCCAAATGGTGTTGAACACCTCGCCGATCGCCAACGGTGTGGTGGTGTGCTGGCGGACCAGACGCAGCGCGTCCTGGTTCTCCGCCGGGGTCACATCCTCCAGCCAGAACAGGTCGTACGGTTCGAGGGACCTGCCGAGCTTCGCCGCCTGTATCGGGGTGAGCCGGTGGTGTGCGTCGTGCAGCAGCGGCAGCTCCGGGCCGAACTCGTTGCGGACCGCCTCGAAGACTGCGGGAGCATGTCGCAGGTAGGCCCGGGTGTCCCACTGTTCCTCGACGGGCAGCGCGCCGCGTCGGGCCGGCTCGTGGTCGTACCGGGTCGACTCCCCCGCACCCCTGGCCGCATTGGCGCTGGAGGCGACACCGTAGACGGAATCGAGGCCGGGGATGCCGGTCTGGATCCGGATCGCCCGGTAGCCCTCGGCCAGATGGGCGCGGACCGAGTCGAACAGCTCCGGCAACTCCTTGCCCGAGGCGTGACCGTAGGCCAGGCACCCGGCCCGGCTCCGGCCGCCGAGCAGCTGGTAGAGCGGCAGACCTGCGATCTTCGCCTTGATGTCCCACAGCGCGGTGTCGACCGCGGCGATGGCCGCCATGGTGATCGGTCCGCGGCGCCAGTAGGCCCCCCGGTACAGGTATTGCCAGGTGTCCTCGACCTGCTGCTCGTCCCGGCCGATCAGCAGCGGGACGACATGCTCGGTCAGGTACGCGGCGACGGCGAGTTCCCGGCCGTTGACGGTGGCGTCGCCGAGCCCGGTGACGCCGTCGGAGGTGGTGATCCGCAAAGTCACGAAGTTCCGGCCGGGGCTGGTGACGAGTACCTCGGCGAAGGCGATGGTCATGATGGTCGTCCTATCGGTGGCGGCGGTGATGGCGTACGGCGTCAACGAAGGCCCGGTCGTCGGCGAGCGCCGGCGAGAGCACGGCGACCTGCGCTGCGGTGTCCCGGCCGGTGCCCGGCGGCGCAGCGCCGAGCCGTGCGCCCGGAGTACGGGTGAAGTCGATCCAGGCCGCGACGATCCGGGCGGCGACCTCCGCCGACAGCCCGGCCCGACGACGCAGCAGCGCCGGCTCGGCCACCCGCAGTCGCAGCTTGTGCAGGCCGTCCTCGGCGATCTGGGTCAGCTGGTGGGCGATCGCTGTGTTGCCGAACCGGCTCATCAGGTCGCGCCGGTAGCCCGCCACGTCACCCGCGGCGCCGTCGAGCAGCGGCTCCACCTCGTCCCACCAGCACCGCGTCAGCTCCGCCAGGCGAGGGTCCGCGATCGCCTGGGCCACCGTCCGGTGTCCGGCCGCGATCCCGGTGTATGCCAGCAGCGAGTGAGCGCCGTTGAGCAGCCAGAGTTTCCGGCGCTCCCACGGTGCGAGCGTGGTGACGAAGCGCGCCCCCGCGCGTTCCCAGGCGGGGCGGCCGGCCGGAAAGTCGCCGGCGAGCACCCAGTCGCGGAACGGTTCGGTGACCACCGGCGCGCGGTCGGCGAACCCGGTCGCGTCGCGGACGGCCGCCCGGTCCGCCTCGGTGGTGCGTGGCGTGATGCGGTCGACGCTGGTGTCTACGAAGGTGACCGAGGACTCGATCCACTCCGTCAGCCGGGCGTACTCCGTACCCGGCAGCGACGCGGATAGCGTCAGGAGCGCGCGGCGCAGCACCTGGCCGTTGCCGGTGACGTTGTCGCACGGGACGACCGCGAGCGGGCCGGCGTCCGCGTGGAGCCGCTCCCGCAGGCCGAGCAGCAGGCGACCCGGGGCGGTGGCGGGGCCGCACCCGCCGTCCGGTGCGGTGAGGGCTGCCCGGTCGGCGGCGACCGCCGGCCGGTCCAGGTCGAGCACGCCGCCGGCGCCCAGGTGGTATCCCGCCTCGGTCACGGTCAGCGTGACGATGCCGGTGTGCGGATCGGACATGGCCGACCGGAGGGCGTCGAGGTCCGCGCCGTCGTACGCCCCGGTCATCGCGGTGACCAGGGTGTAGTGGTCGCCGCGATCGCTCCGCTCGACGAGCGTGTAGCGGCAGTCCTGCGCCCGCAGCAGCTCGGCCGCGTCCGGGCGTCGTCCGGTGAACGCGGTGACGGACCACTGTTCCGCGTCCTCCCGGCCCGCGACCGCCCCGGTCCACCAGCACTGATGGGCGCGATGGAAGTTGCCCAGTCCGAGATGGACGACCCGCCGTGCGGTCATGCGCCGGGCCGGCTGGGCAGCTTGAAGACGCGGCGCGGGGTGGCGTCGACCAGGTCGACGATGATCCCGGCGGCCTGCGACTGCGTGATGCGATGCTCGGTGACCAGCCGGGCGAGGACTCCCGCCTCCACCCGCCGGGCCGCGTCGTGGCGCACCGGGATGGACAGGAACGCCCGGGTGTCGTCGACGAACCCCGACGAGCGACTGAAACCGGCCGTCTCGGTGACCGCCTCACGGAACCTGCGGATCGCGTACGGGCTGTCCAGGAACCACCAGGGCGCGCCGAGGTACACCGACGGGTAGAAGCCGGCGAGCGGCGCCAACTCCCGGGAGAACGTCGTCTCGTCGGTGGTGAACAGCACCAGGTGGAACCCGGGTTCGGTGCCGAACCGGGACAGCAGGGGCCGCAGTGCCGCGGTGAAGTCGGTACGGACTGGGATGTCGTGGCCGGTGTCCGGCCCGTACCGGGCGAAGGTCTCCGGGTGGTGGTTGCGGTGGATGCCGGGGTGGAGGGTCATCACCAGCCCGTCGTCGACCGACATCCGGGCCATCTCCACGAGCATGTGCTGCTCGAACGCCGCCACGTCGGCCGGGTCACGTTCGGCGACCGGGGTGGCCCGGAGCCGGTCGAAGAGCTCCCGCGCCGGCACCGGATCCAGGTCCAGCGTCTCGGGTGTGGCGACACCGTGGTCGGCGGAGACCGCGCCGTGCGCGACGAAGTGTGCCCGTCGGTTGGCCAGCGCGGTGAGGTAGCCGACGTACCCGGTGTGCCCGTCGCCGGCGACGGCGATCAGCTCGTCAACGGCCGCGGACCAGGCGGGGGCGCCGGCGGCCAGGTAGCGGTCCGGCCGGAAGGTGGGGATCACCCGACCGCCGAGCGGCGCGTCGGGCCCGCCGGACCGGTCCTCGGCCGCGGCGAGCCGGGCGTGGGTGTCGAGTGGGTCGAGGGGGTCGTCCGTCGTCGCCAGCACCTCGATGCCGAAGCGACGGAACAGGCTGCGGGGCCGGTGGTCCGGGCGCGCCAACACCGCGCCGATGTCGTCGAAGAGTGCGTCGGCGTGCTTCTCCGACGGCTGGCCGACGCCGAGGACGTGGTGCAGCTCGCTGGCGATCCAGTAGCCGGAGGCGGTGCCGGCGAAGGCCGGCCACCCGGCGCAGAAGGCCCGCCAGACGTCCCGTGGGGAAGTGTCCTCCGACGGCCGCAGCCGGTCCAGTCCGACGCCGTTTGCGTGCAACAGTCGGGTGACGTAGTGGTCTGGCGTGACGAGCAACGTCGCGGCGTCGGTGAAGGAGACGTCGTCGGCCAGCAGCCGTGGCTCCACATGGCCGTGTGGCGACAGGATCGGCGCCTTCTCCACCAGCGCGAACAGCTCCCGGGCAACGGCTCGGGTGGTCGGATCAGCCGGGAACAGCCGATCCGGGTCGGCAACCGCGGGCAGGTCGTGGTGCGTCGTCACAGCGAGGTTCCTCCCGCAGGGGTGTGTCACTCAGGCGAAGCTAGTGAGCCCGCCAGGGCTGAGGCAACCGTTTGCCATTGTTTGCCGTCGGCCGGCGAAGAACCGGCCACCGGGTCCGCGGCGGGATCCGTGGCAAACGCGCGGCAAACCCGTGCACTCCCTTGCCCGGCCAGGTGGCTGGTGCTTGACTAGCGCCCCAGAAACCGGTTTCTGGAATCGGAGGAATCAATGTCTTTAGTTCGGCGAAGAATCCCCGCAGTAGGGGTCCTCGTTCTGGCGATGGCGCTGGCGGCACCCTCAGTCGTGGCCCATGCCGAGACAACCGCCGACAACGTCGTCGTCAACGACACGTTCGAGGACGGCACCGCAACGGGTTGGGCCTCCGCCGCGGGCGTCGAGACCATCGCGGTCAGCACCGCCCAGGCGCGCACCGGCACGAAGAGCCTGCTGGTCACCGGCCGCACCGCCACGTACATGGGTGCCGGTCGCACCCTCACCGGCACCGTCAAGCCCGGCGAGCGCTACCGCGTCTCGGTCTGGCTGCGGCTGGCCGCCGGCGAGGGTTCCGGCCGCCTCAACACGACCTCGATCACCGACGGCAGCCAGTACGCCAGCCTCGGCTCGGCGTTGGTGAACGACGCCGGCTGGACCGAGGTCGCCGCGACGGTCGCCCTTCCGCCGTCCTTCACGAGCTACCGGTTCAAGATTGAGGGCGACGCGGGGCTCGACTTCTACGTCGACGACGTGACGGTGACCCAGCTCCCGCCGCCGCCTCCCGTGCAGCAGGACATCCCGAGCCTCAAGGACGTCTACCAGGGCCAGTTCCTCATCGGCGCGGCGGTGAAGACCCCCCACCTCACCGGTCAGGTCTCCGAGGTGCTCGGCAAGCACTTCAACTCGATCACCG
Source organism: Micromonospora sp. R77 (assembly GCF_022747945.1). Taxonomy (NCBI): domain Bacteria; kingdom Bacillati; phylum Actinomycetota; class Actinomycetes; order Micromonosporales; family Micromonosporaceae; genus Micromonospora; species Micromonospora sp. R77. The sequence continues at coordinate 6,110,381 of NZ_JALDST010000001.1, read as the reverse complement.
CCGAGTACCAGATGAAGTGGGCCAACATCCAACCCACCGAGGGTCACTTCACCTGGGCCGACTCCGACCGCCTGGTCGCGTACGCCAAGGCCAACGGCATGACGGTGCGTGGCCACACCTTCGTCTGGCACCAGGGCGTGCCCGGCTGGCTCTTCAACCACCCCGTGACCGGCGCGCCGCTCACCAACAGCCCGGCCGACCAGCAGATCCTCCTGAACCGGATGAAGACCCACATCACGACGGTCATGCAGCGCTATGGCGACGACATCCCGATCTGGGACATCGTCAACGAAGCCATCGACACGAAGCAGGCCGACGGCTACCGGCACTCCCGCTGGTACGAGATCCTCGGCCCCGACTACATCGCGAAGGCATTCGAGTACGCCCATGCCGCCGTACCCACGGCGAAGCTCTACTACAACGACTACGAGACCGAGTTCGCCTTCAAGGCCGGCCCCGTCCACGACATGCTCAAGGACCTCATCGCCCGCGGGGTCCCGGTGAGCGGCATCGGCCACCAGATGCACCTGACCATGTTCAACCCCACCATCGAGGAGGTCGACGACAGCCTCAACCGGTTCTCCGACCTGGGCATCGACCAGGCCATCACCGAACTCGACGTCGGCGTGAGCTCCCGTGACCTGGCACTGCCTTCGGTGAGCAACGAGCTGCTCGTCCAGCAGGGCTACTACTACAAGAGGCTGTTCGAGGTCTTCTCCGCGCACGCCGACGACCTGGTGTCGGTCACGACGTGGGGCATCTACGACACCCAGACCTGGTTGCGCAACTGGCCGATGAAGCGGGCCGAGGCACCGCTGTTCTTCGACGACAACCTGCAGGCCAAGCCGGCGTACTGGGGCGTCGTCGATCCCACCCGGCTCGCCAAGGAGCCCAAGATCAAACTCTGGGACCAGTGCAAGAACGGCGGCTGGGTGTACTTCGTCGAGAAGTACACCAACGAGGGCGAGTGCGTGGCGGCGAACGCACCGCGCTGACCCGCGTACGTGGTGACGGACCGGCCGCCGGGAAGCTGGCTTCCCGGCGGCCGGCTCGTCCCCGTGGACGGGTGCGCCACTACGATGGAGGACGCCGAACGCGTCCCGCGACCCCCGGCTCACCCGTCCGAGGAGATGCCATCGACGCCTCCCACGCACCCACGGCGCCCAGCCCGTCGGGCCACCGTGGGCCGCCGTCACGCCGACGCCACAGCGGTCGGGCGACGATCGGCGCGGTGGCGAAGGAGGCGGGCGTCTCCCGCGCCACCGTCTCCCGGGTGATGAACGGGCTACCCACGGTCGACCCGGAGCTGGCGGAACGGGTCCGGGTCGCGGCCGCCGCACTCGGGTACGAACCCGACGGAACCGCCCAGAGCCTCGCGCTAGGCCGCACCGGCGTGGTCGGGATCATCGTGCCCGACCTCGGCAACCCGGTGTTCCAAGCGGTACTGCGCGGCCTGAGTTCGGCGGCGGGCGAGCGCGACTACCGGGTGCTCATCGCCGACAGCCACGAACAGGCCGAGGAGGAGCCAATCCTCGCCCGGGAAATCCGGCGTCGCTCGGACGGCCTGGTGCTCTGCGCCCCCCGGATGCCCGACGAGGTGCTCCGGCAGGTCGCCGCCGCACGCACTCCGGTCGTGCTGCTCAATCGACGGCTCGACGGCCTCGACGTCCCCACCGTGTCGGTCGACCACGCGCACGGCATGCGCGCGATCGCCGCGCACCTCGCCGGGCTCGGCCACCGTCAGGTCGCCTACCTGAGCGGGCCGGCGAACAGCGCGGCGAACCGGGTGCGGCTCGAGACCCTACGGGCCGCCGGCACCGGCCGCTTCGACCTGCATCGGGTCGCCGGCGGCGCGCACTTCGAAGACGGCCACGCCGCCGTGGAACACCTCCTCGCCACCGGCGCCACCGCTGTCGTAGGCTACAACGACCTGGTCGCGTATGGCGCCCTGGCGCGCATGGCCGAACTCGGCATCTCGGTGCCGGAGGAGGTCAGCGTCACGGGCTTCGACGACATCCCCTTCGCCCGGTACGCGAACCCGCCGCTCACGACGGTCGCCATCCCGCTCGATGAGCTGGGGCGGCAGGCCTGGAACCGACTGTGGTCGCACCTCGCGGGCGAGGAGCCGTCGCCGGACGTCCAGTTCACCCCGGAGGTGGTGATCCGGCACAGCACCGGTCCGGCACCGATCAGGCGCTGACGCCAGCCGGGGCCGGGCCAGGCTGGACGGGACGAGGCACGGCGGCAGGTGGACGGCCACCCGCGTCGCGTCCGGGCTAAGCTGTTTCGCAGCTACGGAGCGCTACCTTAAGCGATGAGCAGCCCGGCGCGGAGCCGCAGAGAGGTACCAACGGTTCATGGAGACGCCCCCGCCGAGACGGCCGACGCTCGCCGAGGTCGCCGAGCGGGCCGGCGTGTCCCGTTCCGCGGCGTCCCGGGTCATCAACAACGCCCAGTACGTGAGCGGCGCCAAGCGCAAGGCCGTCGAGCGCGCCGTCCGCGAGCTGGGGTACGTGCCCAACCCGACCGCCCGCGCGCTGGCCACCCGCAAGGTCGGCGCAGTCGTCCTCGCGGTGTCCCACGACGATCCGGCAGCCCTCGCCGATCCCTTCTACGTGCAGGTCATGGTGGGGGTCAGTGGCGCCCTGGAGAAGTCCGAGGTAGAGCTCATGCTCGTGCTCGCCGACTCACAGCAGGGGCAGAAGCGGCTGCAGCGGGTGCTGCGCTCGGGCCGGACGGACGGCGTCATGATCGTGGCGGTACGGGGCGACGACCTGCTCAGCCGACTCGGTGGGCACACCGACGTCCCGGTCGTCTACTGTGGCCGGCCGCTCGGCACCGAGCCGCGCTGGTACGTGGACGCCGACAACCGGGGTGGCGCCCGCCTGGCCACCGAGCACCTGATCAAGGCGGGCCGCCGTCACGTCGCCACCATCACCGGACCGTCCGACACCGAGGTGGCCGTCGTACGCCACAGCGGGTTCCGGGAGGCCATGGCGGTCGCCGGGATGGACCCCGGCATGGCGGAGGCGGGCGACTTCAGCGAGGAGAGCGGCGCCGCGGCGATGACCCGGTTGCTCGCCAGGTACCCGCACCTCGACGGGGTCTTCGCCGCCTCGGACAACATGGCCGCCGGAGCGCTGCGCGCCCTCAAGGCACACGGCCGGTCGGTCCCCGCAGACGTGGCGATCGTCGGGTTCGACGACCTGATGATCGCTCGGCACACCGATCCCGCGCTGACCACCGTCCACCAGCCGATCCGGCAGCTGGGCCACGAGATGGCCAGGATGCTGCTCGGCATCATCGACGGTGAGGATCCCAGCCCGCTCATCCTGCCCACGCGTCTGGTGGTCCGCGGCTCCGCGCCAGCCATCGTGGACTGACCGGCCGTACCGCGACGCCCCGGACGCCTTACGTCCCCTCGGCACGCCACGTCTGGAAGCGGTCCCAGTTTTCTCACCCGGAGTACCCAGCTCGAAGCATCGTCGGCACGCCAGCTGCGGCAGTACCGCGCGCGCTGGGCAGCTATCAGTGGGGACGAGCCACCTGGGTTCGCCGTTCAGAAAAATCTGGAAGCGCTCCCAGGTTTTCCTTGACTTGACCCGCACACATCGAAGAGTCTTTACGCGTCCCGATGCTCACGCTCTCGGCGGCACTCCACTCAGGCCGGTCCAACGGCAGCGGGATCAACCGACACCACCCTGTCTTCCTCAGTGATCGGAGGTCCCGCCATGGGTTGCATGTCCCTGGTGGACGTACGACAACGCACCGGGAAGGTCGTCGCGGTCATTGCCGCCCTGACGACCGTCCTCGCCCTCCTCGGCGGCTACCGCCTGTCCGACGCCAACGCCGCGGCAGGCCAAGCGGTGTTGAGCGTGAACGCCGGCGGCCCGGCGTCGGGAACGTTCGCCACCGACGCCTACTTCACCAGCGGAACCGTGGCCACCCACCCCAACGTGATCGACGTGTCCGGTGTGCCGGGTGCCGCACCGACGGCGGTGTACCAGACCGAACGGTACGGGCCGTCCACCTACACGCTTCCCGGGTTGACCTCGCAGGCGGCGTACACGGTCCGCCTGCACTTCGCCGAGACATACTTCACCGCGGCCGGTCAGCGGCAGTTCAACGCGGCCGTCAACGGCCAGCAGGTACTGACGAACTTCGACATCGTCGGCGCGGCCGGCGCCGCGAACAAGGCGGTGGTCCGGGAGTTCCCTGCCACCGCGTCCGCCGCCGGTCAGATCGTCGTCGCCTTCACCAACGGCGCGGCGAACAACGCGACGATCGACGGCATCGAGGTCGTGCCCGCCGCGCCGGCCACCGTGCGGGTCGAGGCGGGTGGCACGGCCGCCTACACCGACACCGCCGGCAACGTGTGGGCCGCGGACAGCGGGTTCACCGGCGGCGCGATCGCCGACCGGGGCAACATCGCCATCGCCGGAACCAGCAACCCGCGCATCTTCCAGACCGAGCGGTACGGCATGAGCGGCTACGCGGTCGGCGTACCCAACGGCGCCTACACGGTCAACCTTCTCTTCGCCGAGACATACACCGGCATCACCGCCGCCGGGCAACGGGTGTTCAACGTCGACGTCGAGGGCACCGCGATCAACAACATCGACATCTTCGCCGCCGTCGGCCGCAACGCGGCACTCACCCGTACCGCCACCGTCACGGTGACCGACGGGCAGCTCAACATCGGCTTCACCGCCGTCGCACAGAGCGCCCTGGTCAACGGCATCGAGATCATCGGCGGCGGCGCGAACCCGTCACCGACCACCACGTCGCCCAGCCCGAACCCCACCGGCCCTGGACCGCAGGGCCCGGCCATCAGCCCGCTGCTGGTCGGCAACAACGTCTGGTACAACCCCAGCGACGCGGTCTGGAACGTCAGCGGCGGCGCCGGCCTGAAGATCATCCGGATCGGCGGGATCGAGTACGACCAGAACTTCCCCTCCACCGCACAACTCACCACCTGGGTCAACAAGATCAAGGCAATGGGCGCCGAGCCCATGATCCAGGTCTCCTCCTACAAGAGCGCGACCGACGCCGCCAACGTGGTCAGGTACTTCAACCAGCAGACCGGCAACAAGGTCAAGTACTGGAACATCGGCAACGAGCCGTGGCTCGAGCGGGGCCGCCCCGACCAGAGCGCCGTCGCCGTCACCATCGCCAACTACATCAAGCCCATCTCCTCGGCGATGAAGGCCGTCGACCCGACCATCAAGATCTTCGGCCCGGACGAGTGCGACTGGCTGGACACCGAGTACAACAGCCTGCTCGGCGGGGCCGCCGACATCACCGGCAAGGACGCTAACGGCAACTACTACATCGACGGCGTCTCCTGGCACCGCTACGTCGGCGGCGACCTCGCCACGACCGGCGCCAACGACTTCCTCGACCGGGCCAAGAAGGCCCGTGCGCGGGTCGACTACGCCAACCAGCTGCACGGACGTACCGGTGCCGCCGCGCTGCAGTGGGGCATCGGTGAGTTCAACGCCTCGGACGGCAGCGGCGTCTGCCAGTTCGCCAACGGCCAGATGTTCGCCCAGATCTACGGCTACGTCATGAAGTACGGCGGCACCTACGCCACCACCTGGTCCATGCAGGAGGGCGGCGGCGCCTGCGGCGGCACCGACTTCGGCTTCGTCAGCGGGAACCTGACGCCGCGGTCCAGCTACTACCACATGCAAATGGTGTCGAAGAACTTCTCCGGAACATACGTCGACGGCACGTCCAACGTCAGCGCGCTGCGCACCTACGGCGCGGTCGACACGGACAAGATCGCGGTCATGCTAATCAACGTCGGCGGGGCCCAGACCTGCACCGTGCGGCTCAACAACGACGCCGTGAGCGGCGGCTGCACGGTGAACATCGGGGCGAACACGCCAATCACCTTCACCCAGGCGATCGGCGCGCAGACCTCGATGGTCCTGGTCTTCAACCGACAGGGCCAGTTCGTCAAGCGGATCACCTACGGCAACGGCATGGGCGCGCCGCAGACCTCCTGAACCCGCCGATCGACAGCCCTCACCTGAACGTTCCTGGGGGTGCCGCTGCCCTCGGCACCCCCAGGAACACCCCCACGGACCGCGAGTCCGTCACGACGTTTCATCCGGTCGAACCAATGGAGGTACGCCGTGCGGCGTAAGTACGGGCTACGGACAAGAAGCCTCGGCGCGGCTCTCCTCGCGCTGGCCCTGACGGTGACGGGTCTGGTCACGCCACGCGCGACCGCCGCCGCGGCCGGTCAAGCGGTGTTGAGTGTGAACGCCGGCGGTGCGGCATCGGGAGCGTTCGTCGCCGACGCCTACTTCACCGGCGGCACGGCCGCCACACACGCCAATCCCATCGACGTGTCGGGGGTCAACACTCCGGCCCCGACGGCGGTGTACCAGACCGAGCGCTACGGGGCGTTCAGCTACACGCTTCCCGGGCTGGCGGCGGGCGGGGCGTACACGCTGCGGCTGCACTTCGCCGAGACGTACTTCACCACCGCTGGCCAGCGGCAGTTCAACACGTCGGTCAACGGCCAGCAGGTGCTGACGAACTTCGACATCGTCGGTGCGGCCGGCGGGGCGAACAAGGCACTGGTACGGGATTTCCCGGCGACCGCGACCGGTGGCGGTCAGATCGTGGTCGCCTTCACCAACGGCGCGGCCAACAACGCGAAGGTGGACGGCATCGAGGTGGTCCCGGCGGGCACGCCGCCGCCGACGGTGGTGCGGGTCGAGGCGGGCGGCACCTCCGCGTTCACCGACACGAACGGCGACGTGTGGGCGGCGGACAACGGATTCACCGGCGGCGCGACAGTGGACCGAGGTGCCGTCGCCATCGCGAACACCACCAACCCGCGGATCTTCCAGACCGAGCGGTACGGCATGAGCGCTTACACGTTCGCGGTGCCCAACGGCACGTACACGGTCAAGCTGCTGTTCGCCGAGACCTACGCCGGCATCACCGGCGCCGGTCAGCGGGTGTTCAACGTCGACGTCGAGGGCACCGCTATGAACAACATCGACATCTACGCCGCCGTCGGCCCCGACGCCGCCCTGACCCGTACCGCGACGGTCACCGTCGCCGACGGACGGCTCGACATCGGCTTCACCGCGGTGGCCCAGACCCCGCTGCTCAACGGCATCGAGATCACCGGCGGCGGCGCCCCGCCCCCGGCGCCGACCGCGCCGGGTGGACTCACCGCCACCGCGTCGGCCACCGCCGCCTCGGTGGCGCTGAACTGGACCGCGTCGAGCACCGCCGGGGTCATCTACCGGGTGTACCGGTCGACCAGCCCCGGCGTCACGGCGAGCGCCGCGAACCTCGTCACCTGCACGACGACCGCCGCGACCGGTTGCGTCGACGACACGGTCCGCGCCGCGACGAAGTACTACTACGTCGTCACCGCCGTCAACGGCACGAGCGAATCGGCCGCCTCCAACGAGGCGTCCGCCACCACCGCGACCGGCGCCCACCGGGTCGGGGTGGTCACCCAGTACGGGCAGCTCCGGGTGGCCGGCGCCAAGCTCGTCGACAAGTCCGGGACGCCCGTCCAGCTCAAGGGGATGAGCGCGCACCAGCTGCAGTTCTACCCGTGGACGACTGCCACGGTCGACAACCTCGTCACCCAGTACCACAACAGCCTGGTCCGGGCAGCCATGTACGTGGAGGAGGGCGGGTACGCCACCGACCCGGCCGGCATGAAGGCCAAGGTGAGGACCATCGTCGACGCCGCGATCGCCAACGACGTCTACGTGATCGTCGACTGGCACCTGGTGGGCGGCAACCCGTTGAACTGGACCGCCCAGGCCAAGGCCTTCTTCCAGGACATCTCTGTGACGTACCGCTCCACGCCGAACGTCATCTACGAGATCTACAACGAGCCGACCTCCGACTGGGGCAGCATCCGCGACTACGCCAACCAGGTCATCCCCGTCATCCGGGCCAACGCCCCGAACAGCGTCGTCGTGGTCGGCACTCCGAACTACGACTCGGCACCGCAGGACGCCTGGACCAACCCGCTGACCATCGGCAACGTGATGTACAGCCTGCACTTCTACTGCGGGCAGAACGGCGACGGCCAGCGCGGGAACGTCGCCGGGCTCATCGCCAAGGGGATGCCGGTCTTCGTCACCGAATGGGGCACCTCCGACTACACCGGCGACGGCGGCCCGTACCCCACCGAGGCGCAGAAGTGGCTCGACTTCATGACCACCAACAAGATCAGCTGGGCCAACTGGTCCCTCACCACCAAGAACGAAGGATCCGCCTTCCTCAAGCCGACCTCGTCGCTGAGCGGCCCGTGGACCGATAGCGACCTGTCGCCGGCCGGACTTTTCATGAGGACCAAGTTCTGAACCACCGTCCCCACGACGGAGCCGACGGCCGCACGGGCCGGCCGATCCTCGGATCGCCAGCCGTGCGGCCGTCGGCCAGGGCCGGTCCGCTCGACGAACGCGGCACCTCCTCGACCTGCCCGGCCTGCCGCCACCGGGTGCCGGACCCTAGCGGTTGAGGTAGGCGATCAGGCCGCCGAGTTCCTCGCTGGCGATGAACACCGACCGCACGTTGAGGATGGCTTCTTCGACATGGGCCGGGCAGCCCCACGCTGCGTCGCCCCACGAGTCGGCAACCTTGATCTCGGCCGCCGCGGTGCACCCGGGTTCGCCGCCGAGTTGGCAGCGCTCGGGACGCGGCGTGGTCGCCTGCGCGGCCGCCGCGGCACGTACTCGGGCGGTCAGTTCCGCCGCGGCGGCGGCGCGCTGCTCGGCCTCGGCGCGGAGCTTCTGCTCGGCGCGTACCGCCTTGGCCAGCTCGTCGTGGGCTGCTCTGGCGCGGGCTTCGGCGGCTGCCTTCTCCTGCTCGATGTGGTGACGTTCGATGGCCAGGGCGGCGGTGTCGGCGAAGACGCGAGTGAGAGCGAGGTCGTGGTCCTGCGGGACGCGGGGGGTGCGGTGGTACATGGCAAAGGTGCCCAGCAGGCTGCCGTCGCGGGCCAGGATCGGCGTGGACCAGCAGGCGGCCACGCCGGCCCGTTCGGCCAGGGTCCGGAACTCGTCCCAGAACGGATCGGTGGTGATGTCGGTGACGATGACCGGTTCCCGCCGGTGCGCGGCGGTGCCGCAGGACCCGACGCCCTCACCGGTGGCGATCCCGTCGATGGCCTCGTTGTAGAAGTCCGGGAGGCTGGGCGCGGCTCCGTGGCGCAGGTGCCGGCCGTCGGGATCGGCGAGCAGAACGGAGACGAGCACCTCCTGCGGTGCAAGGTTCTCGATACAGCGGGCCATCCCGTCGAGCACCTCGGTCAGGGGTGCCTGACGGGCGATCTGCTCCAGCAGGGCGCGATGTTCGGTCATCAGTCGCTGAGCGTGCTTGACCTGCGTGGTCTCCACGCCGATGACCCGGACGCCGGTGACGTTGCCGTCGGCGTCCCGGCGCGGCTCGTAGGTGAAGTCGAAGAACGCCTCCCGCGTGCGCGGGCCGCTGCCCAGCAGCACCCGGACGTCACGGCCGGTGTAGGGCTCTCCCTTCTCGTAGACCTGGTCGAGCAGGGTGACGAAGCCTTGGCCGGCCAGTTCGGGCATCAGGCCCACGAGCGGGACGCCGGTGCGAGCCCGTTCTTCACCGATGGTGGCGCGGAATGCCGGGTTTGCCGTCTCCAGCAGGTGCATCGGGCCCGAGAGCGACGCGAAGACGGCGGTGGACTGCCCGAACAGTGCCCGCAGATCGTCCTCTGCCGCTTCCCGGGCGGCCGCCGGATCCGCAGCAGTCGGCCGGTGACCTGAAACCGTCGTCATGGTGGTCCGCCTCTCGGTGCGGATGCGGAATGATGGATGGTGCGCCGGCTGGTGACCGTATCCGCACGCCGCAGGGGCTGCCTGAGGCCGCCCACGCAGCCTACCGACGCGACGATCCGGCCGCCAACGCCCACGGGGGCGAGGCACGATCGGACACGGAAGCCCGACGCGGCAGTCGACTCTCGGCCGTAGGCAGCGCTGTCACCGACCCTCGAGCAGCCCACGTTTCGCCAGGTAGGCGCGCAGCGTCTCGGCGTCCTCGGCGGACATCAACCGGCGTGGGATCACCGTCGCCGGCATCCGGCCGACGAACACGATCCAGAACTCCGGCGTATCCCTAACCTGGGTGACCCCGTCCCAGGCGATACCGCCGGACTCCGAGCCGCTGCGCATCAGGATGTTGTCGTCGGTGATCTCGTACCCACCCTCGACCGCGTAGCCACTGGAACGGCGCCGGGCCCGCCACCGCACCCACGGCGGATACAGCATCGACAGCAGACCCGCCACCACCATCGCCGTGCACAGCGACGAGACCCGGTCGCTCCACCCGAACACCCTCGACGCGGCGAAGACAAGCACACCGACCGCTGCCAGCACGGCACCGATGTAACTGAACCTGCGCAGCCGGACAGCGCTGAGCGCAGCGGCCACCCGGCCGGGATAGGCCGGATCGGCGGGGACGTCGAAACGGATGTGCACGCCTGAACGATAGTGCCCCCACGTGTCCCCGGGCCGCACTCGTACCCCGTTGTTCAGACCATCGACGGCCGCCCGCTTCAGTCGCCGGCTGCCCGAGCGGTCGTCGACGACGGCCGCGATCATGTTTCTCGGGTTGTCGGCGGCAGGGCTTCTCACGCCGAGCTATTGCCCGCCTGTCGCCTGATGGCAGGATCTCCGCGTATGAAGGGTGCGCTGCCGCATCGAGCGGCCCAACTCCTCCGCGAAGCCCACCGGGTCGTCGTCCTCACCGGCGCGGGGATCTCCGCCGAGAGCGGCGTGCCCACCTTTCGTGACGCTCTCACCGGCCTGTGGGCGCGTTTCGACGCCCAGCGACTCGCCACCGCGGAGGCGTTCCACGCCGACCCGGACCTCGTCTGGGGCTGGTACGAGTGGCGGCGCACCACGGTGGGCCGAGCGGAACCGAATCCGGGCCACGTCGCCATCGCCACCATCCAGGCCCGGATCCCGGACACCACCGTCATCACCCAGAACGTCGACGACCTGCACGAGAGATCCGGCACCCCGGCGGCGATCCACCTGCACGGCAGCCTCTTCACACCCCGCTGTGTGGCGGCAGCCGCCCACCCGGCGACCCTCCCGAGCCCGGACGACCACGCCGCGCCGCCGGACGAGGGCGGCCGTATTCCGCCGCCGCGATGCGCGTCGTGCGGCGCACTCGTCCGCCCGGGCGTGGTGTGGTTCGGTGAGCCGCTGCCCGAGGCGGCGTTGACCGCAGCGGTCGAGGCCGCCACCGCATGCGATCTGCTCCTGACCGTCGGCACCTCCGGCACCGTGTACCCGGCCGCCGAGATCCCCCGCATCGCGGCACGCTCCGGCGCCACCGTGATCCAGGTCAACCCCGAACCGACCCCGCTCGACCGGATCGCCGCCGTCAACCTGCACGGCACCGCGGCACAGGTCCTCCCCACCCTCGTCGCGACCGCCTGGGCGGGCACCGACGACACCTGACGGAATCCGGCCGGTCCCGTCTGACCACCAGCACCCGGCGTCCGGGCAACGGCCTCCCCCGCCGGCGGCCGGATCGGTATGCCCGGCGTACGTTCCGGACGGCCTACCGCGGTACGGCGCGGAACCACCCCTCCCGGTCGTCCGGGTCGGGCCCGCGCCGGGGCAACGTCGGCGGATCCTCACCGGTGACCGGCGCGTAGTGGTCGAAGGAGGTGGTCAGGACGGCCTCACCGCCGGTGAGGTCGGGAAGGGAGGCGACGACCTCCGGCACCCGTGAGGACGGCAGGGTGCCACCCACCTCGAGGTATCCGCCGGCGACGGCGGTGTCGTGGACGACCGCTCCCAACCGGCCGAGCAACGGCAGCACCGTTTCCACCGCACGCTGCGGAAGGTTGACGTCGAACCGCTCGATCGGTTGGCACACCCGGGTACCGGCCTGGCGCAGCGCCGCGGCGACCACGATCGGGGCGAGGTTGCGGAAGTCCGCCGCCACGGTCGACACCGACTTGTCGAACTTCTGATGCGGCTTGCTCTGTCGCGGCCAGTACCGGGAGGCCGTCATGGTGACCGTGCAGTCGGTGACCGGCCAGCCGTGCCGGCCCTGCCGGAGCGCGGCCCGTACGCCCTCCTCCGTGGCGGCGACGAACGCGGGCGGCAGCCGGCCGGGCTCGACGCCGGGACAGAACTCGATGCCGTGCCCGACCGGGGCGGCCTCGATGCGCAGCCCGAGCCCGGCGAGGTACGGGTTGCCGCGCTCGCGCACCCGCTCCTCGGCGACTCCGGTGCCGGCGACCCGTTCGATACAGGCCGTCAACGTGCCGGAGAACCGCACCCGGACGCCGTACCGATCCTCCAGTAGCGCGGCCAGCACCTCTTTCTGGACCTCGCCGTGCAACCGGATCACCGCCTCCGCCTGCTGCGCGTCGAGCCGCAGGTCCACCAGCGGGTCCTCCTCGGCCAGCTCGGTCAGCCCGGCGAACATCGCCAGGCGCTGGTCCGGCTCGACGGGCTCGACGACCGCCTGCCTGGTCGGCGGCGGGAACCGGTAGACGTGCCGCCGCGGCGGGTCCCCGATGTGCTGACCGATCCGGGCCGACACGCCGCGCACCGCGGCGATCTGCCCGGCGGACACCGCGGGACGCACCAGTACACCCTCGGGCTCGGTGACGGCGATCTGAGTCACCGTCTGGGGGCGGGCTCCCGCCAGCCGCACCCGATCCCGTACGTGCAGACGCCCCGACCACAACCGCAGCCAGACCCGCCGGCCGTGCCCGTCCCGATCGACGGCGAAGACCGTACCCGCCAGCGGACCGTTCCGCTCCTCGCCGCGTGGCAGCAGGTCGGCGAGGAGGCGACACAGCTGCCGTACCCCGGCTCCGGTGATCGCCGACCCGCACGACACCGGGGTGAGCTCGGCGCGACGCACCGCGTGCCGGATCGCCCGCCGGACGTCGCGGACGCGCACCGGCTGGTCGGTCAGCCACCGCGCCGCCACCGCGTCGTCGGCCTCCGCCACCGCCTCCACCACCGAGTCGGCGTCGAGGCCCACGGCCCGTACCCGGGCATCGCGCCCGCCCTGGCCGATGACCCGGGTGAGCATGACCGGACGCGCCCCGAGCCGCTGACGCACCTGGGCCACCACCTGGTCGACGTCGGCACCGCGGCGGTCCACCTTGTTGACGAAGATCACCGTCGGTACGGCGATCCGGCGCAGCGCCCGCCAGATCGCGACGGTCTGCGGCTGCACGCCCTCCACACTCGACACCACGAGCACGGCGGCGTCCAGCACGGCCAGCGAACGCTCGACCTCCGCGATAAAATCGGGGTGGCCCGGGGTGTCGAGCAGGTTGATGCTCAGCTCACCGATCGCGATGGACGTGACCGCGGCGCGGATGGTGATGCCGCGACGACGCTCCAACTCCATCGAGTCGGTCCGCGTCGTGCCGGCGTCGACGCTGCCCGGCCGGGACACGGCCCCGGCCTCATAGAGCAGGCGCTCGGTCAGACTGGTCTTTCCGGCATCAACATGGGCGACGATTCCGAGGTTCAACAATGCCAAGGCAGAACTCCACGGTAGGACGGTCAAGGGTCCGGAACGTGGAAGCTGCTCGCATTGTCACTCCTCGTGGTGTCGTCGTAGCCGGGCGCCCTGCCACCGTGCGGCGACGAGCAGTACCCAGATTGGCACGGCCACTACAGCGTCGCCACCGAATTCGGACCCGCACGCCGATCATCGCGGCGCGGTTGGCAGGGGGCCCCGAGATACTGCCAGGCCCAGTACCAGCGGAACGGGTGGCTGACCGACTTGCCCTCCAGCACCGCGTCGGCCTCGTCGGTGGTCTTGCGTCGACCCGGCAGCCGACTGCGGTGCGCGCCGTACCGGCGTTCAGCGCGGAGAAACGTGATCCAGTGGGATCGGCAGCGCCACGGGGTCCGCACCGCCGATCGCAGTGCCGGAGTGTGCCGGTGGCGGCCGGTCGTCGACCGGTACCCGGGAATAGCGACGCCCCTGACCTGCCGGGCCCGGCTGCCGGGTCACCGCGCAGGTGACCAGCTGAACCGGCGAGGGTGGCGCGACGAACGGACCCGGACCCCAGCGCACCCAGATCGGGATACGGCCTGCCGCCCCCTCCGCCAGCAACTTCTCCACGGTGCGACGCCGGTCGGTGTGGTCGACCTCGATGACGACGGGCGGGCCGGCCGGTCGCGCACACGCGACGTCGAGCACGGAGTACTGCCCGGACAGCGGTGGGGGCAGCGGCAGGACGCTGGACGCCCGGCGATAGACCCGCCAGCCCGCCTCACGGGCCCAGCCGACCACCGAGTCGATGATCATCGCGGTCACCTGGTCGGTCGTGGCGTCCCGGAAGGTCAGCGCGTCCAGCCGACTGACGAGTGACGCGGCGAGCCGCTCACTGTCGTCGGTGACGTGCATGGCCGGAAGCGTAGCGCGTGGCGCTCGCGCGACCAGGTCCTCAGCCTCGCGAGAACCACCTCGTCGCCGCTCCTGAGCCTGCCGCTTCCATTCGGCATGCTCATCCCGGGTGAGGACATCCCGCTCGTTCGGTGACACGGTCCGGCGTCCGGCCGCGCCGCCGCTCGTGACCCGGGCCAAAATGGCTGGGTGAAGGCGATCTACCCGGACAACGGCGACAGGGACCCGAAGGCCGTACCCGGCGTGCGTCCCGAAGCCGGAGATGCTGGCGACGTTACGTCGCTCATGCTCGAAGTCGATGGAGAGATGTTCGCCCTCCGCCCAGGCGAGTGCGGCGGCTACGGGGTGGGAACACCAGCGACATGTTGAAGTGCACGCCCCTGGTCCGCTCGGGCGCCGTGCGGGTGATCTGCTCGACGACGGCGGCGCCCCAGTCGCCGCCGTCTCGTACGAGGACATCGCGCGAGCCGCCGGCACCGGGATGGGCACGGTGTACCGCCGCTTCCCGCAGCGACAGGACCTGCTCGACGCCTTGTTCAGCGAGCACACCGACACGGTGGTCGGCCTCGTCGAGCAGGCCGCGCAGCACGACGACACCTGGGCCGGCCTCACCTGGTTCCTCGAGCAGCAACTCGAGATCGAGGCGCAGAGCAGAGGGCTGGGCGAGCTGCTCCGCAGCCGCAGCCAGGCCACCGCACTGCTGCAGCGGGCGCACGAGCGGATGACCCCGGTGGTGGCCGGCCTCGTGGACCGGGCCGTCCGGGCGGGTCTGCTACCGGCCGGAGCGACCCTCGCCGACTTCGCCGCGGTGCACCGGATGGTGGGCAGCGTCATGGACGCCTCCCGTACCTTCGCTCCCCAGCTGTAGCGTCGTGCCCTGCGGCTCGCCCTGGCGGGCCTCCGCCATGCCGACCTGTCCGGCGATCCGCCGGACGAGACGGTCATCGACCGCCTCTACCACGACCAGACGACATGAAGGCTGATCCCATGACGGCTCTACCCGCCGACCTGATCGCGGTCCTCCACGACCGGGCGATCTGCTTCGTGACCACGCTGATGCCCGACGGATCGCCGCAGATCTCCCAGACCTGGGCGGGCTTGGACGGCGAACACGTGCTCATCAACACGGTGGACACGCACCAGAAGACCCGCAACGTCCGCCGCGACCCCCGCGTCGCCATCGGCATCGCCGACCCCGCCGCACCGTCCCGGTACTGGGCTCTGCGCGGCAGCGTCGTGTCCGTCACCACGGACGGCGCCCGGGAGCACATCGACGAGCTGTCTCAGAAGTACCTCGGCCGCCCGTATCCCGGGTTCGGCGGCGGCCCGGAGCAACGCGTCCTCCTCCGCGTCAGGGTCGACCGGCTGCACACACCGTGACCCTCCTACACCGTCGACGAGTCGCCCCACTCGGTCAGGTCACCGCGACGTACCACCGGCGGGTCGTCAACGATCAACCATCACAGGTCGTGGTGAGGTAGCCGATCACGGCGAGGGCCATCGAGGGTCGTGGGGGCACCAGATCCCCGGCCCGGCTCGTGCTGCCAATCCTGGACACGAACAGTTCCACCAGCAGCGCCCCCTGACGAAGCAACTCATCGGAGCGCTGTGTGCCGGTCAGGTCCAGCGTCTCGACCTCGATGACTCCGGCCTGGTGACCGCCCGCCAGGAAGCAGCACACGCCGCCCGCAGATAACTCTCGTACTGCCTCGTGGGCCGCCACGCGGCCGCAGGGTCCGCCTCTGCGGCCAGTGGTCGAGGCCGGTTGCGGTCCGCCTTCCACAGGTCGGGTGTCGGGTGTTCCTTCTTGCGACCGGGTATGCAGCGAGGAATGCCAGGATGCAGCGTCGTCGCGGCGCTCGCAGTTCGACTTCTTCGAGCCGGTGGCGGGTCACGGCCGGATCGTGGCCGAATATTTCGACGTCGGCTCCCCGCGGGAGTTCGCGTGGCACGGCCGGTCCGAAGCCGCCCGGTCACTGGCCGCGGCCACCGAAACAGACCGAGGCCGACCTGCGTACAGCCCGCGCCGGACGACAGATAACACCTGGGCCGAGTCGGTCGGGGAAAATATCATGACCAGCCTAAAGCATACAAGGCGGCCGATGCACAAACCTTTCTCAGGCGATTAGCCGCATCTTGCACTTCCTCTTCTTGTTCATGGTTGACCATAAATCTCCCTGGTGCTAACTTGGCTGCCGTGGGCGCATTCGGTAAAGTGACCATGAATTGTCCGGCGCGTATTGAATCGTTGTCCTGCCTTCGCCTTCGACAGGACCGCGTGCATCCGAAAGCCAGACGAACCGTCATGTCGGTCCGCCCCGGGCATCTCGACGATCGGATGCCGCATCCACGCGTATCGGCAGCGGCGTGGCCGGCGTCGGCCGTGGACAGCGGCGGTCGGCCGTGACGGCAGCGCGGCACGAGGGCACCGCGACGGAGACTGGACTCCGTCTCGCGGCCGGCTGGTACATCGCTCTGCGCTCGGATGCGCTGGCCTCGAAGCCGCGGGCGCTGGACCTGTTCGGGCGGCGCCTGGTCGCCTGGCGTGACAGCCACGGCAGCGCCCTGATCATGCAGCGGCACCGCGTACCACGGGGTGCCAGCCCCACTGAGCACGACGTCGTGGACGGACTGTCCCGTCGGCGGTTGCGCAGCTATCCGGTCGTGGAGCGCTATGGCTACGTCTGGGCCTGGTACGGCGGCAGCGAACCGGCGTACGAGCTACCCCGGGTACCGGCGCTCGACGGCGACCGCAGTGGCTACCTGACCTATCGCTTCTCCCACACCACCCCGGCCCCGCCTCGCCGCATCCTGGAAAACGCGTTCGACTTCTACCACTTCATGTTCCTGCACGGCGTGAAGTCCCAGGTACCGATGGACATGACGCTGCTGTCGGATCAGCAGGCCGCGGCCGAGAACGGGCCACCGATCCCTCGCGAGGCCTGGTTCGGCGCCCAGTTGACCGCCCGCGGCCTACACATACCTCAGCCATTCCGGGCCTTCGGCTTCCGCACCGAACGATCCGATGTGCTGGTGGACAGCTGGCCGACCGGGCAGCGGCTGACCTTTCTGCTGGACGGCAAAGTGGTGGCCAAGGAACTCCTCGGCGTCACGCCGGTGGCCGCCGACCAGACCATCATGCAGGGCTGGACGTTGGTGGCCCGCACCGGACGCCCGTTGCGGGACGTCCTGACCTACCTGGGATACCGCGCCCAGCACCGGCAGGGCACCCGCGAGGACCTCGTCATCTACCGGCACGCCAGCGAGTCCGGGGCCGTTGTCCCGGTGAAGTACGACCACGGCGTGCTCAGGTTCCGCAAGTTCCATGCCGGCTGGGCCGAGCACGCCGCCCGGGCCGAGACGGAAGCGGGATGAAGCGATGAGACGCCATCCCACACGCGCCGACGCGGACGTACGGGTCGCACTCGACCTTGCAGCGAGCTGGTACGTGGCCCTGCCGTCGCGGGACCTGACGCGACGCCCGGTACCGCTGACCCTGTTCGGACGGAAACTAGTGGCCTGGCGTGCCGCTGCCGGCCACCCGGTACTACTGCCACGCGCGTGCCCGCACATGGGCGCCAGCCTCGCCCACGGCAGGATCGTCGACGGTCTGCTGGAATGCCCGTTCCACGGTTGGCGCTTCGACGACTCGGGTGCATGCGTCCAGATCACCGGCTCCGACCGCATTCCCGCCGCGGCGAACCGACAGCCCTACCCGACAATCGAGCGGCACGGCTACATCTGGGTCTGGTACGGCAGCCCTGAGCCAATGTTCGCCCTCCCGGAACTACCAGCGCTAGACAGTGCCCCGCCCTACCGTCGCCTCCGCCGCGCCGACACCACCACGACCTCGGTCCGCCGCGTCCTGGAAAACACCTACGGACCCGGCTGTCTGGCCGGACTGCCCGGGGCACGCGTCGAACGGCCGCTCGGGTCGCGCATGCTCACCCCAGCGGATCTCACCAGCGACCATGGTCCGCCGATTCCAGCGGACGCCTGCTTCGGCGCCGAACTGCGATGGTCGCGTCACACCGCAGCGCCACGCCTGACCTCCGCACTGACGGGTGGCGGCACCCACGAGATCACTCTGAGGGTCGACGGCTGGCCGGCGGGCCAGCGCGTCTCGGTCTTCACCGACGGCGTCGCGCAGTACCGGCTGCTCCTGGCCACCACGCCCGTCGCGCCTGAGCACACAGTCAGGCACATCGCGATGACCGTCGAGAAGACCGGACGGATCTGGACGGATCTGCCATGCTTCCTGACCAACCTCATCAGGATGACCCCGGCCTCCAGGCGGGACCCGTCCCTTCTGCGCACCATGCAGCCCGGCGACCCACCGGGCACTTACGCCGACGGCGTCCGGCTATTCCGGCAGTACTACCAGTCCTGGGTGGACCGGGTGCTCGACGACACCTGACCACCGGCGCAGATCCCGCCGGTCGAGTATCACGCACCGACCATCATCCGGCGCGCCGCCGTTCCCGCATGTGGCGACGGGAGACGCCGACGCCGACCCTCCTCCGCGACCCTCGCCGGTCTAGGAATCAGCATTCGAGAACGGTAACGTCGACCTCAGTGCGTGGCGGCCGCATCACAGAAAGTGGGCTCTGGCCATTGTGACGGCACGGGCTGACGCGTTCTTCGGCCCGGTCGACGGCGCGGCTCGGTCGACAACTCACCGTCCACTCTGATTGAAGGAATGTGCTCGGTGGCACGGCTCGGACCCCAGACAAACGCGGGACACCACGGTGAGCGGCTCGGGCACTTCCAGCAGCTGCTCGAGCGCGAGGCAGCAAGCCGCTCTCTGCACCGGATGCTCGCCGGCATGCAAGCCGGTCAGCCCGGAGTTGCCGTACTACACGGGGAGCCGGGCACCGGACGCACCGCCCTGGTCGACGCGATTGCCGCCACTGCTGCACACCACGGCATGCTGGTCTGCACAGCGCACTGCGCCGAGGGCGAGAACGAGTTCGCCTTCGGCGCCGTACGCCAAATGTTTGAACGCCTGATCAGCGGTGACATCGGCGCCCCCCTCGCACCGACCGGGGCGGCGGCCCTGGCCCTGCCCGTCTTCACGGCAAACCCTGGGGCACACGACCTGCAACGACCGGACAGCCTCTTCGCCCTCATGCACGGCCTGTACTGGCTCGCGGTGAACCTAGCCGCCACGACCGCGCTGCTGCTGGTCATCGACGACGCGCACTGGCTGGACGAACCGTCACGGCAGTGGCTCGAGTTCCTCGTCCGGCGGATCACCGGCCTGCCCATCGGTGTCGTGCTGACCGTGCGCGACAACGAGACGGGCGCCACCGACGTGCAGGCAATCGTCGCCGCAGCAGGCTGCGACACGTCGTCGGTGCTGCTGACACCGTTGAGCGCGGACGGCAGCCGGCGCCTGGTGCACTCGACGTACGGCGACGACACACATGCCGAATTCGCCGCGGCCTGCCACCGCGCCACGTGCGGCAACCCGCAGTTACTGACGGCTCTCCTGCAGGATCTGCGGGCGCGAGGGGTCCCGCCGACGCAGGCCGCAGCGGAAGAGATCCGCACCGTCAGCCCGGCCAGTGTCGCCCGGTCCGTGCGGCGCCGATTGACCGCTGCCGGACCGCACGCCCTGCAGGTGGCGCTGGCGGTGGTGGTCCTCGGCGCCCGAGCGGACCTGCCGCTGGTGGCCACCGTCACCGACCTCCACCCAAGCCTGGCGAGAGCCGTGGTGGACCGCCTGGTACAGGCCGCAATCTTGCAGGACGGCAACCCACTGACCTTCACCCAGCCGATCCTGCGCAGCGCAGTCCGTCAGAGCGCGTCGGCGGGCGAACGCAGCCGCTGCCATGAACGCACCGCCGAGCTGCTGCACGCCGAGGGTGCCCCCGTCGACCAAGTCGCGGCCCATCTTCTACACGCCGACCAGTTACCGCCGTGGGGTGTCGAGGTGCTGCGGCAGGCGTCTGGGGTGGCCGTCGTCCGCGGCGCTCCGGAGCTGGCCACGCGTTACCTGTGCCGGCTGCTGCCGGTCGCGATGACCTCCGTCGACCGGACCCAGCTCCTGCTCGACCTGGGTGGTCTCGAACTGATGCTCAATCCGACGTCGGCCATCGACCGCCTGAGCACGGTGCTGCGGACCGCGCAGGATCCGCGTCATCGCGGCCGGGCGGCGCGCCTGCTGATCCACGCCCTGATGATCGGCCGACAGCCGGGCGACGCCTTGAAAGTACTCGAGGAGGTCGTCGGGCAGGTGGCGGAAAAGGACGAGGAGTTCGCCGCGCTCCTGGAGGTCGACATGGTCGCGATCGCGATGGTCGACGAACGGACCCTGCCCTGGGCACGTGACCGACTGGACCGGTTCGCCCGCAAAGGCGCCACCCACCCGAAAACCCACTCGACCACGGCGGCGCTGGCCGCAGTCGCCGCCACGTGGTCCTGCGACAGCCGGGAGGAGGCCGTTCGGCTGGCCCGACAGGCACTGGCCGGCGGCCTGACCCGTCAGGACGACGGCGACCTGATCCGCCTGTTCAGCGTCGGGGCGCTGATACAGGCGGAGGAGTTCACCCTGGCCGAACGGTACTGCGAGCAGGCGATCGGGGTGGCGCGAAGTCGCGGCTGGGTCATGTTCTACGCCACCGCCCTGCACGTACGGGCCACGGTGTACCACCGGCGTGGCGCGCTGGCCGAGGCAGCGGCGGACATGCGTGAGGTGTTCGAGCTCACCGAGCCGGCCCAGTGGGGACGAATGCTGTCACGACCACTCACCACATGGCTCGAAGTGCTGCTGGATCAGGACAAGACCGGCGAGGCCAACGACCTGTTGCACCGCCACGCGCTGGCCGGGGAACTGCCGGCGACGTGGCCGAGCAATCCGCTGCTCATCGCGCGGGCCCGGTTGCACCTGGCGCAGCAGGGCATCGAGGCCGCGCTGGAGGACCTGCGCGAGTGCGAGCGGCGGCTGCGCGCCTGGCGGCACACCAATCCGTCGGCCTGCCCGTGGCGCAGCTACGCCGCCCTCGCGATGGCCGCCACTGGCGCGGAAGTCGAGGCACGACGGTTGGCGGCCGAGGACGTCGCACTGGCTCGCCGGTGGGGCGGCGCGGGATCCGTCGGCCTGGCGTTACGGGTGCTCGGTACGGTGACCGAGGGCGAAGCTGGTCTGCCGGCGTTGCAGCAGGCCGTCACCGTGCTCACTCCGGCGCAGTGCCGGCTCGGTCTCGTCGAGGCCCGCTTGGCGCTCGGACGCAGGCTGCGTGAGGTGGGCCGCCGCGCGGAGGCGCGTGGCTCACTGCGTGAGGCGATCGCCCTGGCCGTCCGGTGCGGGGCGCCGGCGCTGGTGCGTACCGCGCAGACGGAGTTGCTGGCCGCCGGTGGACGGCCGCGTTCCGTGCCGGAGTCCGACGAGCAACTGCTCACTCCGGGCGAGCGCCGGATCGCCTCGATGGCCGCCGCGGGTGCCACCAACCGGGAGATCGCCGAGGCGCATTTCGTGACCTTGCGAACCGTCGAGATCCACCTCACCCGCGTCTACCGCAAGCTCGGCGTCACCGGGCGGTCGCAGCTGCGGGATGCGCTCGGGCAGTGACCACCGTCCCGCCGTAGTCGGGGTGTGCTTTCTTAGCATCGGCTCGGCGACCAGGGTGCCCCTCGGCATGCCAGTCGTCCTGTCGGACACGATCGTCGGTAATTTCTCGTCGACTCATCCACTCGTGGGAATTGCATGCCCTGCAGTCATCCGCATCCGCCGCCATCCTTGTGTGGTAAATATTTCGGTACGGGGTGCAGCACCTACTGTTAACGTGATTTTCACCGATGAATACCAGCGGTGACGGGATCCGTGTGCTGGCAACTCCTCGGTGCCTTCGAGGCATGACGACCACTGCGGCTGGCTGTGCCCACCTTCGTATCTGCGGGGAGATATGAATGTCCACATCGGTGCGACAACCACTCACGAAATGACACCCCTTGAGCGGCGCAGAGGCCGCCCCGGCGCCACGCGCGACGGCTCGGCGAAACTCTCCCGCGCCCCGGCGGTAGGTCACCTGACCGCCACCCGCGCGACCTGACGCGAGCGCATCCCGCTCAGCGGTCCGCCCGCGCAACCGTCCGGCGCAACGTGATCAGCCCGAGCCGTCGACGGGCCCAACCCCACGGCGGCGCCCCCTACCACCTGCGGCTTGCCCCCGCTTTCGACAACGTCAACCAGACCAGACACGGGTGGCTCCCGGGATCACACGAAGGGCGATCAGGCACCCCATGCCCCTCCCCCATGACCGCTCGACGCATCACCGCTCGGCGGACAGCGAGCCGAAAGAGGATGTGGACTGAACATGTCTGTACGCGTGGTGAACGACGCGCAGCAGCGCAACCGCTGGTCAACCGTTCGCGGTCGCGTCCTCGAACTACTCGCCTTGGGGCACAGCTCCAAGGAGATATGCGAGACGCTCTACCTGTCCCGAACCGCGCTCGACTACCACGTCGCGGCGCTGCGCGACGCACTCGACGCGTCGAACCGGGCCTCGATCGTCGCCCGCGCCTACAACCAGGGAGTGCTCCAGGCCGACACCTGGCCGCCGACCATCTGTCCGCAGGGATAGGCGGTCCTGCGCAGCCGTACGCCGGACCGAACTCTGGCGCCTCCCCCACAGCGGTCCCGGACCTTCCTCAGCTATCACGGATGCGGCCGGCACGGGGAGTCGACGGACCGGCTGACGCCAGCACCTGGCAGGCTGCGGCGACCGCGGCGCCCAACAGCAGGCCAGCGAGGACGTCGTGGGGATAGTGGACTCCGGCGACCACCCGCGCCGCCGCCACGACCAACCCGATCAACACCGCCACCGCCGCCAGATCACGGACCAGGAACACCACACTCGTGGCCAGTGCTCCGGCAATCGCCGCATGGTCGCTGGGAAACGACCAGTGCCCGGCCGGCGGACAGGCCAGCCACGTGCTGACGTGCAGGACCGCCCGGCAGGGTCGCTCCTCCACGACAACCGCCTTCACTGCCGCGCTCGCCAGGTCAGCGAGCGCCGCACCGGCCAGCGCGACCAACACCCCGACCCGGGACACCCACCGGTCGTGCCGGCGCGTCCAGGACACCGACAGCACCAGCGCGAGAAGCACCAGCAACCCGACACCCGGCAGAAAGCCGCCGACGGCACCGACCCAGGTCGGCGCGTCGGCAACCTGCGCAGTAACCTCCCGGTAGAGCGCCGCGGACGGACCGTCACGGACCACCGTCACGCGGTGCGGGCCCGCCGCGGCCGGGGCGAGCAACACCAACGCCCCCGCACCGGCGGCCAGGACGAGGGCCGCAGTCAGTATCCGCTGCCGCACGGTCGCCCCGACCGGCCCCACGCTCACTCTGCACCCGCCAGGTTGAGGATCACCACACCGGTGATGATCAGCAGCATGGCCGCCACCTTGGCCACGGTGAGCGACTCACCGAAGGCGTACCAGCCAATGACGGTGATCGTCGCCGTGCCCACCCCCGACCAGATCGCGTACGCGACGCTGACCTGCAGGTGCCGGACGGCGAAAGCGAGCAGCACGAACGACAGCAGGTACGCGACCGCGACGACCACGCTCGGCATCAGCCGGGTCAGGCCGCTGCTCAGCTTGAGGGCCGTGGTGCCGACCACTTCGGCGACGATCGCGGCGACGAGCAGGATCCAGGCCATTCCCATCCCTTCGTTGGCGGTGCGCCTACACACCCATGTCCACCTCGGCCCCGGCCGCGGCCCCGCGCGTCGTCATCCGGCCGACCCCGGGGCGGCGTCCCCCGTTCTCACCAGATGCGGTCCGCCGACAGGCTAGGCCTCCGCCGGAGTCGGGCGGGCCCGGTGCAGCGGTGGTGGGACGAAGACGACGTCCTCCGCCGTACCGACCACCTGTTCGACGTCGTCCCAGCCCCGCGCGGCCAAGCGGCCGAGCACCTGACGAACGACGCGTTCCGGTGCGGAGGCTCCACTGGTCACTCCGACGGTCTCGACTCCCACCAGCCACCGCGGATCCACCTGGTCGGCGTCGTCGACGAGGTAGGCGGCGCGGGCGCCGGCCCGCCGAGCCACGGTGACCAGCCGTTTCGAGTTCGACGAGGTGCTCGACCCGACGACCAGCACGAGGTCGCACCGGGCGGCGATGGCGGCGATCGCGGCCTGCCGGTTGGTGGAGGCATAGCAGATGTCATCGGTGGGTGGCTGCGTCAGGTGCGGAAAGCGTTCACGCAGCCGGCTCACGGCCCGGTCGACGTCGTCGACGGCGAGGGTGGTCTGCGACAGCCACACCACCGGGCGGTCCGCGTCCAGGGTCAGCCGCGCCACCGCGTCCGGGTCATCAGGGTCCACGACGTGCGTGTGCCGGGGCGCGTGACCACGGGTGCCGGCGACCTCGATGTGGTCGTGGTGACCGATCAGGACGATCTGATGATCGTCGCGGGCGTACCGACGGGCCTCCGCGTGCACCTTGGACACCAGCGGGCAGGTCGCGTCGACAACCCGCAAAGAGCGGCTACGCGCGTGCTGGCGCACCTGCGGGGACACGCCGTGGGCGGAGAACACCAGGACCGAACCCGGCGGCACCGTGTCCAAGTCGTCGGTGAAGACCGCGCCGGCCGCCTCGAGCTCGGCGATGACGTGGGTGTTGTGCACGATCTCGTGCCGTACGTAGACCGGCGGGCCGTACTCGGCCAGGGCCGTGTGCACGGCCTTCACGGCCCGGTCCACACCCGCGCAGAAGCCGCGTGGCGCCGCGAGCAGCACTTTCCGTCTCACGCCGATGCCCTCTCCTCGACGGTCACAACTGTTCCAGGCGTTTCCGCACGGCACTGGCGATGCCGGCCGCGTCGAGGCCGTGGGCCCGCAGGATCTCCTCCCGCCCGCCGTGCGCCACGAACGCCGCCGGCAGGGCCAGGGGCACCGCACGCGCCGACGAGCCGGCCGTCGCCAGGGCCTGCGCCAGGCGGCTGCCCATCGATCCGGTGGCCGTGGCGTCCTCGACAGTCACGACGAGCTGGTGGGTGCCGGCGAGCTTGACCAGTTCGGGGGCGAGGGGAGCGATCCAGCGGGGATCGACCACCGTCGCTCGAATGCCTTGCCGGTCCAGTTCCCGGGCCGCGGCGAGGCACGCCTCGGCCATCGGTCCGACCGACACGATCATGACCGGCGCGTCTGGAGCCGCGTGCAGCACGTCGTAGTCGGCGGTACGGTGCACCGCGGGCACGTCGGCGCCGCTGGTGGCCCTCGGGAAGCGAATCGCGGTCGGCCCCTCCTCGTGGTCCACCGCCTCGCGCAGCAGGTGCCGCAGCCGGGAACTGTCGCGCGGCGCGGCGAGCCGCAGACCCGGCACCAGCGCCAGCAGGCTGGCGTCCCACATGCCATGGTGGCTCGGCCCGTCCGGGCCGGTGATGCCGGCGCGGTCGAGCACGAACGTCACCGGCAGCCGGTGCAACGCCACGTCCATCAGGATCTGGTCGAGAGCCCGAGTGAGGAAGGTGGAGTAGATCGCCACCACCGGGTGCAGGCCGCCCAGCGCCAGCCCGGCCGCCGAAGTGACGGCGTGCTGCTCGGCGATCCCGACGTCGAACACCCGTTCCGGCGTCCGTCGCATCAGCGGCCCCAGCCCGGTGGGCAGCGCCATGGCCGCGGTGACGCAGACGACGTCGGAGCGCTCGGCACCGATCAGGTCGAGTTCCTCGCCGAGCACGGACGTCCAGGACGGGCCCCCGCCGCCACCGGCCGGACCGACCGCATGCATCCGGTCGGCGTGGTCGTCCTCGGCCGCCGGGTGGCCGGCGCCCTTACGGGTGACGCAGTGCACGACGACCGGCCGGCCCAGCTCGGCGGCGCGGCGCAGCGCGCGCTCGGTGGCACCGACGTCGTGTCCGTCGACTGGCCCCACGTAGGCCAGGCCCAGCCGGTCGAACAGGGTCGGGCCGCCGCGTCCGGCGCGCAACTCGGCCAGGTGACGGGACAGGGCACCCACCGTGGGTGCGTAGGAACGCTCGTTGTCGTTGAGCACCACGACGACCGGCAGCGAGCCGGCGCCCAGATTGTTCAGCGCCTCCCAGCTCATACCTCCGGTGAGCGCACCGTCACCGACGAGGGCCACCACCCGCCGCTGCTCACCGCGCAGCGCGAACGCCTTGGCCATGCCCTCGGCGTAGGACAGCGCGGTGGAGGCGTGGGAATTCTCCACCAGGTCGTGCCGGGACTCCGCCGGGCAGGGATAGCCGGACATGCCGCCGGCCTGCCGCAACGTGTCGAACTCCGTCGCGCGACCGGTGAGGATCTTATGGACGTAGGACTGGTGGCCGGTGTCGAACAGCAGCACGTCGCGCGGGGAGTCGAAGACCCGGTGCAGGGCGATGGTGAGCTCCACCATGCCGAGATTCGGGCCGAGGTGGCCGCCGGCGCGAGTGACCCGGTCAACCAGAAAGCGCCGAATCTCGGCGGCCCGGTGCAGGCACTGCCCGGGGTCCCACCCGCGCACCGCCTCGGGAGTGAGCCCACGCAGGCCCGAGTAGGTGTCGTCAACGGGGTCGACGGTCGGGGCCGCCGGCTGCCCGATCATCGGCTGCTCGCGGTGGCCTCGGCGGGAACGGATTCGCCGGCCAGCCGCAGCGCCTCCTCGATGAGCACCTCGGCGATCTGCGACTCGGGGACGGTCCGGATGACCTTGCCCCGCACGAAGATCTGTCCCTTGCCGTTGCCGGAGGCGACCCCGAGATCGGCCTCCCGCGCCTCGCCGGGCCCGTTGACGACGCAGCCCATCACCGCGACCCGCAGTGGCACCTCCAGCCCGTCCAGCGCGGCCTGTACCTCCGCCACCAGGTCGTAGACGTCGACCTGAGCGCGCCCGCACGACGGGCACGACACGATGTCCAGGCCGGTACGCTTCCGCAGGCCAAGAGACTCAAGGATACCGATGCCGGCCCTCACCTCCTCGACCGGATCCGCCGAGAGCGACACCCGCAGGGTGTCGCCGATTCCCTGGCGCAGCAGGGCACCGAACGCAGTGGCGGACTTGACGATGCCCTGCGGTGGCGGACCGGCCTCGGTGACGCCGAGGTGCAGGGGATAGTCGCAGACCGCGGCGAGCAGCTCGTACGCGCGGATCATCACCTGCGGATCGTGGTGCTTCACCGAGATCTTGATGTCGTGGAAGTCGTGTTCGGCGAAGAGGCCGGCCTCCCACAGGGCGGATTCGACCAGCGCCTCCGGGGTGACACCACCGTGCTTGGCCAGCAGCCGGGGATCGAGCGAGCCGGCGTTCACCCCGATCCGGATCGGGACATCGCGTGCCGCGGCGGCCCGGGCGATCTCCCCCACTTGGTCGTCGAACTTCTTGATGTTGCCGGGGTTGACGCGTACCGCAGCGCAGCCCGCTTCGATCGCGGCGAAGACGTAGCGGGGTTGGAAGTGGATGTCGGCGACCACCGGGATCTGCGACTTCCTGGCGATCACGGGCAGGGCGTCGGCGTCGTCCTGGGACGGGACGGCGACCCGGACGATGTCGCACCCGGCTGCGGTCAGCGCCGCGATCTGTTGGAGGGTGGCGTCGATGTCGGTGGTCGGAGTGGTCGTCATGGACTGCACGGAGATCGGGCTGTCGCTGCCGACGCCCACCTTTCCCACCTTCAGCTGACGAGTGGAACGTCGGGCGATGTGCAAATCGGTCATGGCTGCTCCCTCACCGTGGTCGCTGCCCGTGTTGTGTCCGCGCCACGCGACCGGGCCGGCATCGGCGACCACGAGCCCGGTCACGGAGCCGCGGACTCCCGCCGTCCAATGGGGACCGATGGTCGACGGCATCATCACCAAATCCTTAACCGACCCCCCTGCCCGGAACACCATGCAAATGCACAGGCTTCGATGCCGACTTCGCGTTAGCCTTCGCCTAGGTCAGTCAGGTCGAAGCGAGGTTTCATGCTTCAAGAATTCGAGTTGTCGTCCTACCTGCGCGAACAGCAGGGCCTCATCGATCGGGAACTTGAGCGGGCCCTTGACGGAGACATTCCGGAACCGCTACGAGCCTCGATCCACTATTCTCTGATGTCCGGCGGAAAACGGCTACGTCCCATCCTGTGCCTGGCCGCGTGCACCGCGCACGACGGCCGGCCGGAAGTCGCTATTCCCACGGCCGTCGCTCTGGAGATGCTCCACACCGCCACACTGATTCACGACGACCTGCCGGCAATGGACAACGACGATTTCCGGCGAGGCCGTCCCACCAACCACAAGGTATTCGGTGAAGGGGTGGCGGTGCTCACCGGCGACGCGCTCCTGGCGTACTCGTTGGAGTACATGCTCACCCGCACCGAGGCCCCACCGCAGCAATTGTTGCGGGTGGTCAGCACCTTGCTGCATGCCATCGGCGTGCACGGCGCCATCGGCGGGCAGGTCATCGACATCCAGAACACCAACCGCGCGGACGTGGACCTGCCGACGCTCGAGTCGATGGATTCCCGCAAGACCGGCGCCCTGCTGGTGGCGGCCCTGGTCAGCGGCGCCGTGCTGGCCGACGCGAGCGAGGAGATCATCGCGCGGCTCTGCCTCTACGGCGAGAAGATCGGCCTGGCGTTCCAGATCGTCGACGACATCCTCGACGTCACCTCCACGCTGGACGAACTGGGCAAGACCCCGCACAAGGACGACCGGGCGAACAAGGCGACCTTCCCCCGGCTGCTCGGTCTCGAGGAGTCACGCAGGCGGGCCACCACGCTCGTGGAATCGGCCAAGCAGGAGGTCGAGATCCTCGGCAAGGGCGCCACTCCGCTGTTCGCCATCGCCGACTACGTCTGTAGCCGGTCGCACTGACCAGGAGGTACGCGGATGACCGGTGTGTTGCCTCGAAGACTCTCCGCCCAGGCGGCGAGGCCTGACGCCGTCCCGACGGGTCTGGCCGCCAGCTGGTACGTCGGACTGACGTCGCGGCAGTTGGGGCGCCGCCCGGTGCCGGTGCGGCTGTTCGGCCGGGACCTGGTCGCCTGGCGCGACGGGTCCGGCAAGCCGGTCCTCGCCGGCAGGTTCTGTCCCCACCAGGGCGCGAGCCTGGCCCTCGGCTCGCTCACCGACGGCGCCCTGCGCTGCCCGTTCCACGGCTGGCGGTTCGACGGCTCGGGAACGTGCGTGCAGATCCCCGGCTCCGACCGGATCCCCTCGACGGCCAAGCTGGCGACCTACGCCGTGCAGGAGCGCTACGGCTTCGTCTGGGTGTGGTACGGCACGCCGACACCGCTGTTCCCGCTACCGGACTTCCCACCCCGCGACGTCGACCGGCATCGCTACATCGGCTTCCAATACGCCGATCGGACCGTCGGCACCGCCCGGCAACTGCTCGAGAACGCCTTCGACTACTTCCACTTCGAGGCGCTGCACGGGCTATCCCTCGACCGCACCGAGTTCCGGATGCTGCGCGACCAGTCGGAGGCCTCCGACAACGGATCACCCATCCCGACCGACGCCTGGCTGGGCTCGTGGTTCGAAGGAGTGGCCACCCCCGGACATCCGATCCGTGACCCGTTCCGGTGGCTGGTGGCGAAGTCGGCGACGTTCGCGGCGGGCGACAGCTTCCAGGTCCTGGTGGACGGCTGGCCGGGCGGGCAACGCTTCACCGGGTACGTCGACGGGAAGGTGTTCTACAAGGTGCTGATGGCCATCGTCCCGATCGAGGAACGGCGGACCACCCAGGTGGGCTGGATGGTGACCCCTCGCGGCAGCGGCCTCGGCCCCCGCACCGCGTTCAACATGTTCACACTCTTCGGCCAGTACCGCGGCGGCAGCACCCAGGACCTGCCCGTCTACAACAACACCGAGCCCGCCGCCGGCACGCTGCGCGCCTGGCACGACAACGGGTTGCTGCGGTTCCGCAAGTACTACCAGTCCTGGGTGGACCGGGTGGACCCGGCCTTCGTCGGGGGCCGGTCGTGACCCGGCCGGGCCGCGGGCCGGTGCGGGCCGCCGACCAACCGGGCGCGACGGACGCCGTACCCC
Source organism: Micromonospora sp. R77 (assembly GCF_022747945.1). Classification (NCBI taxonomy): domain Bacteria; kingdom Bacillati; phylum Actinomycetota; class Actinomycetes; order Micromonosporales; family Micromonosporaceae; genus Micromonospora; species Micromonospora sp. R77. Next base: position 6,079,983 of record NZ_JALDST010000001.1, on the reverse strand, counting down.
TGTCGTCCGTCGCGCCGCAGCCCATGACCCGGTTGGCCGCCTCCTGGTACGTCGCCCTGCCGTCGCGGATGGTGGGCGCCAAGCCCCGGCCCCTGACCCTGTTCGGCCGCCAACTGGTGGCCTGGCGCGACGGCGCCGGCACCGCGTCGGTGCTGCCGCGCCACTGCCCCCACCTGGGCGCAAGCCTCGCACTCGGCAAGGTCGTCGAAGGGCAGTTGCGGTGCGTGTTCCACCACTGGCGCTTCGACGCCACTGGCGCGTGCGTGCACATTCCCAGGCTCGACAATCTGCCCAGCCACATGGCCCGGCAGCGGGCGTACCCGGTGCGGGAACGCTACGGCTTCCTCTGGGTCTGGTACGGCTCCCCCGAGCCAATGTTCGCCCTGCCGCAGCTGCCGGCCGAGGTGATGAACCGGAGCGACTACCAACGCCACCGGTTCGCGCACCTCACCTCGGCGTCACCGCGCCGGGTCCTGGAGCAGGCATACGACCACCACCACTTCGCGGCCGCCCACGGCTTGGCGGCGATCGACCCGGCCGGGTCGACGGTGCTGCCCGACCCCGAGGCGGCGGTACGCAACGGCCCGCCGATCCCGGCGCAGGCGTGGACCGGGGCCAGGCTGGAGTTCCACGGGCCACGGCTGCCGCGCCCGCTCCGCAACACCGACGGCCCTACCGAACTGCTGGTGGACGGCTGGCCGGGCGGCCAGCGACTCACCTTCTCCGTCGCCGGTCAGGACACTGTCCGGGAACTGCTCGCCGTGACCCCGGTCCGCGACGGGCATTCCATCGTGCGGGGCTGGTCCTTCGTGCGCCGGTCGGGTAGTCCCGCCCACGACGCGTCGATGCTGCTCGGCTACCGCAGGTTCCGCCGGCGCGACCTCCGGGAAGGGCTACGCGGCTTCGCGGAATTCCGCCAGGAGCGCCACAGCAGGCCCACGGAGCACGACGCGCCGCTGGCGCACTTCCGCGAACGGTACGACGACTGGGTGCGGCATGCGAACCGCGACGGCGAAGGTGACACCGCGCCGTGAGCCGCACCCCCGTCCAGTCAGCCGAAATTGACGACGAACCGCCGCTGCCACGGCGTTTCCACAGCTCGGTGAGAATAGTGAGTACGAACGTAGTCGACCGCCTCGTCACCGGACACGCCGTCCAGGACAGCAAGGCACGCCATTGCGGTGCCGGTACGACCGACGCCGCCGTAACAGGCGATCTCCACACGTTCGGACCGGGCCCGTTCCAACAATTCGGTCAACGCGTTGCGGAATGCGCCACGATCGGACGGCAGCCAGAAATCCCGCCAGCGGATCCAGGTGCTGTCCCATTCCACCGGCGGCGGCTGCTTACCGAGCAGATACACCCCGAATTGCGGGTCCAGGCCGACCGGAACGGGCCTACGAAGTCCTCTTCCCCGGACGAGCGCACCCGAAGGAAGGCGCATGATTCCGGCCGTATCGGCATCCCAGGACTGCGTCATCGTGAGCTGATACCTCCGCCTGTCGGAATTACTCGTGCGACCGAGACCAGTCTTACCACAGGGCACGAGGGACCACCAGCAAGCACATGCGTCATATCTGGGGCGTCCGAATCCAACTCCCAGGGCAGGTGGACAGCATCATGACCCAGCAGCCGACCGTAGCAACTCTCATCACTGCGGAGCGTACCGACATCCCGGCGAGTTGGTACGTGGCACTTCCTTCCGGCGAACTGAAAAAGGGCCCCCAACCGTTGACCCTGTTCGGACGGAAACTGGTGGCCTGGCGAAACGGAGCGGGCCAACCCGTCGTGACCCAGGGATTCTGCCCACACCTGGGCGCGAGTCTTGCCGAGGGACAAGTCACCAGCGGTGAGCTGCAGTGCGCCGCACACCGGTGGCGCTTCGACGACACCGGCCGGTGCGTGGCCGCCCCGCCCGCGCTCGACGTCTCGGGCCGGGACCGGCTGCGCAGCTACCCGACCACCGAACGGCACGGCTACGTCTGGGTCTGGTACGGCAGCCGCGAACCGATGTTCCCGCTGCCCACCTTTCCCGTCCTGGACGGGGCGACCAGCTACCCCACCGGCTTCCGCATGGCCGACGACACCCGGGCAACCGTCCGCAGGATCCTGGAGAACACCTACGACCCCGACCACCTCGTCGCCCTGCACGGACTCGACGTCAACGGATCGACGACCCTGCGCATGCTCGACGACCCCGCGGCCACCGCGGATCACGGTCCACCCATCGCCGCCGAGGCCTGGCTCGGCGCGGAACTGAACTGGCCGTCGTACCGCGGCCGGCTCGGCCGGATCACCAGTCTCCTGGGCACCAACGCCAAGCAGTTCGTCCTGCGGGTCGACGGCTGGCCCAGCGGCCAGCGGATCAGCTACTTCGCCGACGGGCGCCTGCAGTACCGGATGCTGCTGGCCACCACCCCGCTGGGACCCAACCGGACCATCCAGCACATCGCGGTGGCCCTGCCCCCGACCGGGACGCGCTGGCGGGACCTGCGCAACTACCTCCTGCACCGCCCGGAGATCACCTTGACCTCCAAGCAGGACATCCCGCTGTTCAACACCATCGAACGCGGCGACCGACACGGCATCTACGTCAACGGCGACCACGGAGTGCTCGCCTTCCGCAAGTACTACCAGCAGTGGGTGGACCGGGTGGCCGACGATGCCTGACCTCGTCCCGCTCCACGACCTGCGCGCATCCGATGCCGGCACCGCCGGCGCCAAGGCGGCGAACCTGGGCGACCTGCTCGGGGCCGGCCTACCCGTCCCCGCCGGCTTCTGCCTACCCATCTCCACCTACCACGCCGTCGTCACCCCCACCCTGGCCCCGCTGCTCGACCGTCTCACCGCGACCCCCTCCCCGGAGCCCGGGTCGGCGACGCCGCCCTGGGAGCCGATGGAGCAGATCGCCGGATCGCTGCGGTCGGCCGTCCGGAACCTCGACCTGCCCGCCGACCTACGCACCGAACTGGACCGGGCATACCGGCAGGTGTGCCCGAACGGCGGCGGCGTGGCGGTGCGCTCCTCCGGCACCTCCGAGGACACCACGGACACCAGCTTCGCCGGTCAATATCACACCGAACTCGGCGTACGCTCGCTCGACCAGCTCGTCGACGCCGTCCGGACCTGCTGGGCGTCGCTGTGGGAGATCCCCGCGATCCTCTACCGCGAGCGGGCCGGCGTACCCCATGCCGACGCCGCCATGGCGGTCGTCGTGCAGGCGATGGTGCCGGCCGACGCGGCCGGCGTCATGTTCGTCACGCCCGACCCCGCCGCGCCCGGCGACCCCACCGGGCCGGTCGTCATCGAGTCGAGCTGGGGACTGGGCGAGGCCGTGGTGAGCGGCCAGGTCGACCCCGACCGGTTCGTCGTGTCCCCCACCGGCGACACCGTCCAGCGCACCGAGATCGGGAGCAAGTCGCAGCTGGTGGTCCCCGACGGGACCGGGACCACCCTGATCGACACCGACCCGGAACGGCGCTCCACCGCCTCGCTCAGGACGGAGCAGGTGACCGAGCTGGCCCGGCTGGGTCTGCGCGTGACCCGGCACTTCGGCGCGCCACAGGACATCGAGTGGGCCGTCCACGACGGGCAGCTGTGGATCCTGCAGGCCCGGCCGCTCACCCGCAGCCTGGCCCTGCCGCCCACGGCCGACTGGAGCAGCCCGATCGACGGCGCGACCTGGGCGCGGATCAGCATCTGCGACTCGTGGCTGCCCGAGCCGCTCTCACCGCTGTTCGAGACCACCCTCTACCCCCGCCTGGTGGACCGGTGGCGGCGCAACTGGTCCGGCTCCGACCGGCTCGCCCGTCCGCTGGTGCCCGAGCCGATGGCCGGGTCGATCAACGGCTACGCCTATCTGCGCCTGGACTTCCCGCTCAACAGGTACCCACTGCGCACCATCATGCTGATCGTCAACTTCTACCGATTTCACCTGTCCCGGCTCGAGTCGCACTGGCGGAAAGTCCTGCTGCCCCACCACCTCACCCGCATCGCCGAGCTGGGCCGACGCGACCTGCGCCACCTCGAGATCGACGAGGTGCAGCGCGTCATCGACGAGGTGACGGACCTCAGCGGCATCTACTGGGCGATGTTGGGCGGCCTCGCCTGGTACTGGAACGTCAGTGAACTGCTGCTGGAGAAGCTCTACCCGGCCCTGGTCCGGCCGGTGCCCGCTGCCCCCGACCTGGCCCAGCTGCTGCAAGGACATCCGACCAGGACCTCCGAGATGGAGGCCGCACTGTGGCGGCTCGCCCGCGCCGCCGAGGACAAGGACGCCTCCGACCGCGGCTTCACCGCACTGCTCGCCGAGTACGGGCACCAGGTCTACCAGCTCGACTTCGTCGAGCCGACGCCGGCCGAGGACCCGACCGCGCTACGCGCCGCCCTGGATGGCTACCGCACCGGAAACGCCCCCGACCCGGCGCAGCGGCTGCAGACCCTGGCCGAGCGGCGCGACACGGAGCTGGCCCGCATCGACGCCCGGCTCCGCGGACACCCGGCGCGCCGGCAGCTGCTGCGACTGCTGCTGCGGCTCAACCGACGCTACGCGGCCGTCCGCGACGAGGCTCTGTTCCACTTCACCCAGGGCTGGCCGATCATTCGCCGCGGCTACCTCGAACTGGGCCGGCGCCTGGTCGCCGACGGTCGCCTGAGCAGACCGGAGGACGTCTTCTACCTCACCGGCGACGAACTCTCCGCTGAACTGCGCGCCGACGAACCGCGCCCCGCGTCGTGGGAGAAGACCGTCACCGACCGCCGCGACCTCCGGGCGCGACGGCGCGGCCTCATCCCGCCGCCCGCCGTACCGCGGGACATGCGGCTCAGCTTCGCCGGTATAGACCTCAAGCCCGTCGCCTTCCTCGGCCAGGAGGAGAAGTCCGGCGATCCGGCCGAGCGCCACTCCGGCATCAAGGGTTCGCCGGTCAGCCCGGGACGCGTCACGGCCATCGCCCGGCACGTCGCCTCCGTCCAGGACTTCCCCAAACTGCAGACCGGTGAGGTACTGGTCGCCTCCTTCATCACCCCCGCATGGTCGCCGCTGCTGAGCATCGCCGGCGCGGTGGTGACCGACACCGGCGGCACCCTGTCCCACGGGTCCATCGTGGCCCGCGAATACGGGATCCCCGCCGTCATGGGCACCAACCACGCCACCAAGCTGATTCGCGACGGACAGGTCGTCACCGTCGACGGCGACCGCGGATTGGTGTACTGATGCACGGCGCCGCGCCGCCCGCTGGCCAGCTCCGGGGCAGCCCCGCCCACCTCGACGCCGCGCGGGGCTGAGCCGACATGAGCGACATCGCAGCCACCCCCCGGCCCACCGCGACGTCGGGGCGGTCGCTCCGGCGCTTCCTGCTCCGGCTGCTGTGGTTCGTGACCACCGTGGCGCCGGTGTTCTGGCTGGTGCCCCAGCTCGACGCGCCGACGCTGGGAAACCGGCTCGGCCACCCGGTGGTCCAGCTGCTGCTGCTGGCCGCGCTGCTCAACCTGGCCGGCCAGGTCGTGCAGGCCGGGTGCTGGTCGGTGCTGCTTCGTCCGCGTCACCGGGTGCCCTTCGCCCGCCTGCTGCGCTACGAGTTCGCGGCCCAGTCGACCGCCTACATCGACGTGCCGAGAGGCGGGGACCCGCTTCGGTCGCGGCTGCTCAGCCGGCAGAACGTGCCAACCGGCGTCACCGGGGCACTGATCACTCTGCGCCGGATCGTCCGCGCCGCCGCGATCGGGGTCCTCGCAATCGCCGCGCCGCTGCTGATGGCCGGACTTCCGGGCTGGGTCACCGCCTTCATCTGGTCGTCGACGGTAGCCACCGTGGCCCTGGTGGGCCTGCTGGTATGGCTGGCCCACCGCGACGGCGGCGAGCGGGCGCCTCGCGGCGTACGCCGGGTGGCGGAGGGCCTGTTCTGCCTCCGCTCCCCTCGGACCCTGCTGCTGCTGGTGGTGCTGGTCCTGCTGGGAGTGGTGATCGACACCGTGGCGGCAGTGGTGATCCTCAGCGCCCTGCACGTGCACGGGTCGGTCGGTGTGGCGGCGCTCGTGCTGTTCTTCGTCGACGTGTCGGTCAGCCTCCCGGTGACCCCGGTCCACCTCGGCACCTTCGAGGCCGGCGCGTTCTTCAGCCTCCAGCTCGCGCACGTCCCCCTCGAAGCCGGAGCGGCCTTCGCCCTCGTCTTCCACGCGCAGCAGAACCTCCCGCAGCTGATCGCCGGCCTGCCCTTGCGGTTCGCCGCTGGCCAACCGAGGAGAGAAGATCATGACAGCATTGTCGAACTGGGTGCCCAGCCTTGACGGGGAGCAGACGCTGGGCGAGGCGTACGCCGAGATGCCGGGTGACGACGCCTCCGTCGTGCCCTGGTATGTCCGCCTGCTGGAGAACCCGGCGAGTCCGGTCGCCCTGCCCGGCGCCATCGACCTGCGCGGGCACGACTGCGTGCACATCGTCTTCGGCAGGGGCACCACGTCGGCCGACGAGGCATTCGTCCTCGGGGTCACCATGGGCTCCACCGGCCGGGCCGCCGGCTGGCAGCGGCAGGTCTTCGCGCTGGCGGCCCGGCATCTGTACCGCGGGCCGTGGCGGCTGTCCGAGCGTGACGTGCTGCTGTTCCACCTGGCCGTCGAGTTCATTCGGCAGCAGGGCGTCCAACCCCTCAACGCCGTGCGGTGGGACGACCTGTGGGACGAGCCGTTGAAGAAGATCCGGTCGTCGCTGGGCATCCGGGTGCCGGAACTGCTCAGGTTCTTCGAGACCGAGCGGCTGCTGTGGCCCGACAGCCTCGCCGCCAGCCGGCTGCCCACGGTGGCGCACCGGGATGAATGAGCGGACCAAGAGCCGGCTGGGTCTCGCGTTCCGGCTGCTATGTGTACTGGCCACGGTCGTCGTCCTCTGGCGGTTCCTGCGCGGCATCGAGGTCGACAAGTTCACCGCTGCCCTCCGGGGTGCCGACTACCGGCTGCTGGTGCTCGCCGTGCTGCTGAACATCGGCGCGCAGTTCGTCCGCGGGGCGAGTTGGACGGCCATGCTCGGCGCGCGGCACCCGGTCCGGTTCGGCACCCTGCTGCGCTACGAGTTGGCCGCGCAAGCGGCGTCGTCGCTCACCCCGGCCCGCGCCGGCGAGGTGATGCGCCTGTGGATGCTCAGACGTGAAGGCGTTCCGGTCACCGTCACCACGGCGCTGATCGTGCTGAAGAAGTCGATCGGTGCCGTCGGTGTGGCGCTACTGGCCCTGCCCGTTCCACTGCTGCTCGGCTTCACCGGCTGGGTGCTCGGGGTCGTCGTGGCCATCACCGCCGTCATGATCGCCCACCTGCTGCTGCTGGTCTGGGTGGCGCACCGTAAGCCGGGGGCGACGCTGCCGACGTTCCTGCGCGGTCTGGTGGACGGCATGTACTTCCTGCGGGACCGGCGGGGCTTCAGCGTCGCCTCCGCGTGGATCCTGCTCGGCGAACTCGCCGACGCGGCAGCGGCGTTCCTGGTGCTGCGGGCGCTGCACATGGACCTGTCGTTCGCGGCGGCGATCCTGGTGCTGTTCTTCATCGACTTCGCCAACGCCCTGCCTTCCGCGCCCGCCCAACTGGGCACCTTCGAAGCCGGGGCACTGTACTCGCTCGGTCTGCTCGGCATCTCCCCCGACGTCGCCCTGGCGTTCACCCTCGTCTTCCACGCCCAGCAGGCCATGCCGCAGATCATCGTCGGTCTGCCGTTCCAGCTGCACTACCTGGCCATCAGGCGGACCACGCGGGGCAGCCCGACCCCTGCCCCGGTGCCGGAAAGGATGCACAGATGAAGGCGTGGGAGAAGCTGCGGGCCTCACGGGAAGCCCTCGACAAGTCCCGGGACATCTTTCGGGACTTCGCCCGGGACCTCTACTTCCCCGCGCTGCGGCTGTCCCCGTGGCAGCGAACGCGGTGCACACCCGTGCTGTTCCTGGTGGAGTTCCTGGTCTACCGGGTCGACGCGGTCGCCGAACACACCCGCGACGTCGAACTCGAGACCGACGGCAACCAGGACTACCAGAAACTGGTCCGCTACAAGCAGCGCTTCGCCACGCTGCTACGCCGGTTGGGCGCCTACGACGAGGCCGTCGGCCACCAACTCGACCAGGGTGAGCGGTACGTGCGACTGGAGAACCGGGTCACCACCTACGGTGCCGCCGACCACGCCGACGTCATGCGGCTGGTCGAGCTGCGCTCCTCCGATCTGCGGCTGCTGCACACGATGATCTACCCGCTGCTCGGCCGGCCCGTCGATCAGCACTTGCTCGACGTGCTCTGGCCGGTCGAGGTCCTCGCCGACATCGGCAACGACCTCGCCCACTACGAGCACGACGTCCGGACGGGGAACTTCAACGCCTACGACGCGCTGGTGCGGCTCTACGGACCGGACGCGCCGCAGCGGCTCCGCGACGAGACGGCCCGCTACGAACGGATGTTCCACGAACGGCTGGACGGGTTCCCGGACGGGCAGCGGACGCACCTGGCGGCGCTGTGTCTGCGCCGGTACCGCACCCAGATCGACCGGATCCCGCAACCCGTCCGGTCCGGCAGTGACGAACCCTCAACGACGAAAGGCTCGGCATGATCTCCCAGGTGGTCGTGGTCACCGGCGTCATCTGCACACTGTGGTGGCTGGTCGCGTACGCGGGGATCATCCACCGCGGCTTCCGTGACAAGACCTACGGGATGCCGATCGCGGCGCTCGGCGCGAACCTGTCCTGGGAGGCCGCGTACGGGCTGTTCATCAACCCCTTCGCCGACCACATCCATACCCTGAGCATCGCGTGGCTCCTGGTGGACCTGGTCATCCTCTGGCAGGCCTGCCGGTACGCGCCCACGGAGTTCGGCGACGCGCCGGCGGTCAGGCGATACGCCCGGATCCTGCCCATCGTCGCGGTCGTCGTCGCCTACCCGATTGTCTACCTGGGCTTCTTCGAGTTCAACGACCCCGACGGTGAATACACCGGCTTCGGTGTCAACTGCCTGATGTCGCTGCTGTTCCTGGTCATGCTCGTGCGCCGGGACAGCCCCCGCGGCCAGTCGTTGTACATCGCGATCGCAAAGTTCTTCGGCACCTTCTTCGCCTGGCTGGCGACCGCCCTGACCGTGACCACGAGCGCGGCCCAACCGTGGCCCCGCAGTTTCGGGTCCTTCTGGGTCGACAGTTTCCGGCACGACTCGTACCCGCTGACCCCGTTGATCAACTACCTCTATCTGGTCGTGTTCGTCGCCGACATCATCTACACCGTCGCGCTCTACCGCCGCTTGAAGGCGGCGAACATCCGGCCGTGGCGGCACATCTGATCCGCTCCAGGCTTCCCCTCACCACCGAACGTGCGCAAAGGAGTCGCCGTGTCCAGTCCGTACCTCTCCACCCGCTCCCGGGCGGCCACCGGTCGTACCGCGACGGACCGGCTGCTCGACGCGCTACGCCGCCCCGCCCCCGACGACGTACCCGGAACCAGGCCGTGGCCGCTGGTGGGCGACCTGCCGCGCTTCGCCGCCGATCCGCAGGCGTTCGTCACCGACCTGCACGACACGTACGGCGACCTGGCCGCCTGGTCGCTCGGCGGACAGCGCCAGTACTGCGTCTTCCACCCCGACGACGTCGCGACCGTGCTCAGCGCCACCAACTTCTCGCTGCGCAAGGGCTTCACCGACGGCTTCATCCAGCACGCCGACCTGCTCGGCGCCCGCGCCCTGCCGGCCAGCAACGGCGACCTGTGGAAACGGCAGCGCCGCCTGGCGCAGCCGGCCATGCACGTGCGACGGATCACCGGCTACGCGACCACCATGGTCCGCTACGCCACCGAACTGGCCGACCAGTGGCAGGACGGCCAGATCCGCGACGTGCACCAGGACATGGTGCGGCTGACCGCCCAGATCGCCGTGAAGAGCCTGTTCGGCGCCGAGGTCGGCCACGCCGACGGCGACGCGATCCGCGACGCCCTGGCCGAGATGGCCCGGCTGGAGGAGATCGAGTACACCGGCCTACCCGGTCTGCTGCCCTACTGGATGCCGGCCCCGCACCGACGGCGGCTACGCAAGGCGTCCGCGCACGTCGAGCGGCTGATCATGCGGGCGGTCGACCGCCGCCGCCGGCCTCAGGACACTGCCGGCGAGCAGGACGGCCCGCCGGACCTGCTGGCGATGCTGCTCGACGCCCGCGACGAGGACGGCCGCCCGATGGACGAGCGGCAACTGCGCAACGAGATCCACACCCTCTACGTCGCCGGGCACGCGACGACCGCGAACACCCTCGGCTTCGCCTTCGCCCTACTGGCCCGCCACCCGGACGTCCTCGACCGCCTGCACACCGAACTGGACGAGGTGCTCGGCGACGCGGAGCCCGGCTTCGACGACATTGCCCGGCTGCCCTTCACCGAGGCCTGCGTCAAGGAGACCCTGCGCCTGTTCCCCACCGTGGCGATGCTCCCTCGCAAGGCCAACGTCACGCTGGAGTTGCGCGGCCAGGCCATACCGGCGGACGCGGGCATCTGGGTCAGCGCGTGGGTCACCCACCGCGATCCGCGGTTCTGGCCCGAGCCGACCCGGTTCTGGCCCGCCCGCTGGCTCGACGAGGGCACCGGGCGGATCCATCGCTCCGCATGGTTTCCCTTCGGCGGCGGCCAGCGGATCTGCTACGGGATGCGCTTCGCCCTGACCGAAGCGGTACTCATCCTTGCCGTCGCGGCGCGCGCCTTCACCTTCACGTCGATCAGTGACGCCCCGGTGCACTACACCAACGAGGCGCTGCTCGCCCCTCAGGGCGGGGCGGTCCTGGCACTCAGCAGGCGGAAACTGCCGACCGGGGTGAGCTGAGCGGACGCCTCGCCACGGGCGCATCACCGGGCTCGTCGCGCAGCGTTGGTGCTCGGCTCTGGCCGCCCGAGATCGGCCCCGGCGTCCGCCGCGATCCACTGCGCGAACGCGCACGGCAGCCGGGTCCCGATCGGTAGCGATGGCCGGAGCGGCCGGCAGCTCGAGCCGTCATACGATCAACGGGGATCACCTGCCGGCTCCGGGACCCCGTCGACGAAGAACAGCCGGCGTCGGAGTGCCCTGTCCCGTACGGAAAGAGCCTCTGCGTACTCGGCGGAGCGGTACCAACGGTAGAGCGACTCGCGGTCGGGGAACTCGACGATGACGATCCGCCGGCCGGGCAAGGGTTCACCTTCGACCACGTCGGGTTCGGCGCCTCGCGCCAGGTACCGCCCGCCGTGGGCACCGATCGAGGCGGCCGCCAATTCCCGGTACCGCCGGAACAGTTCCGGCTCGATCACTTCGACCTCGGACACCACATAGGCAGGCACGTTGCTCCTCCACCCCGGGCGTTCAGCAGGTATCCGGCAATCGGTCGCTAGCGTTCCGTCAGCGCGTGCAGGACCGCGGGCGACAGCGGTCGGTCACTGTAGAGAAGGCGGATGGCGGAGGAGTCGGGGTTGCCGGCATCCGGGCCGCGCCAGACCAGCCGGAGATCGAGGCGCTCCACGGCCCGCTGAGACCGGTCATTGCCCGCCAGCACGTAGGCGGTCAGCGGCAGCTCCGGGCGTACCCGATGTGCTGCCGCCATCGCCGCCACGCTGATCTCGTGTGCATAGCCGCGGCCCCACCGGCCGGGAACGAGGCGGAAGCCCAGGTTCCACGCCACGCCGTAGCGGAGAAAGCAGCCGCCGATACCGACGAAGGCCCCCTCGTCGCCCTCTTCGGCGCTGCGCGCGACCCACATGCCGAGGCCGTCGCCTGCCCACGAACCGCGCCACCGCTCGATCATCTGTTCCGTCTGCGCGATGCGGTGGTGGCGGGTCATCGGGTCGGGCCCCCACACCCGAGGATCCGCGTACAGGTCGAACACCTCGCGCAGGTCGAGATCCGTCGGCGGACGTAACACCAACCGGGCGGTGGCAATGCCGCCGGGCGGCACGGCTTGGACACCGTGGAGCCCGTCATGGTCGGTCATGGTTCCCGTGACCCCCCGTCACCGCGGCGCAGGGCTTCTCCGGCCACTCGCGCGCCTCATACCGTACCGCTGTCTCGACGCCGCCGGCGGACGAGAGCAGCGGGAACACCTTGTCATAAACCTTCTTGACTGTATATCGAGCTGCAACTAAGTTTCAGGTCACTCCGCCGGATCGGAGGTTGTCGCCGATGAGGACCGAATCACCCATCGCGACCGCCGCCGCCCGGGCGGCCTGTCCCAGCCTGCTGTGGATGGCTACCGGGGAGACTCTGCTCGACAAGAGACGATGAGGTCGACATATGTGGACGCTGCGACTGCCTCGCCGAGCCCTCTCCGTCCTGGCCGCCGCGGCCATGGCGGCATCGGTGCTGGTCGGTTCTCCTGCCAGTGCGGACGACCCGCAGGCCCCGGCCAGGTCACTGCAGGTGATGAGCTTCAACATCCACCACGGTGCGGGCGCCGACGGGCTCGTCGACCTGTCGCGCATCGCCGGCGTCATCCGGGACAACGACGTCGACGTTGTCGGGCTGCAAGAGGTCGACCGACACTTCGGCGCCCGTAGCGACTTCGTCGACCAAGCGGCCTGGCTGGCACGAGAGCTGCGGATGCACGTCGTCTACGGCGCCAACCTGGACCTCGACCCGGTCGAGGCCGGCCAGCCGCGCCGACAGTTCGGCACCGCCATCCTCACCAGCGCACCCATCCTCGAATGGGACAACACCCTGCTCCCCCGGTACGGCGAGCACGAGCAGCGAGGGCTGCTGCGTGCGCGGGTCAACGTTCGGGGTGTGGCGGTGCAGGTCTACAACACGCACCTGGAACACACCAACCGCCCGGAACGCGTGGCCCAGGTGGAGACAATCACCCGACTGATCGGTGCCCAGGACGACTCGGTGCTGCTCTTCGGCGACCTCAACGCCGACCCCTTGGCACCCGAGATCCAGGCGCTGACCGACCATCTGGTCGACACCTGGGAGGCGGCCGGGCTCGGCGACGGCTACACCTACCCGACCTACGACCCGCACAAGCGGATCGACTACGTGATGCAGTCCGGCGACGTGATCGCGCGTACCGTCGCCGTGCTCAGCGACCCGGAGTCCGCAAGCGCCTCGGACCACCTGCCCGTGTGCGCGGAGGTGCTGCTGCCCGGGGAGAAGGTCGGCATCGGCCACTGACGCCCTGACTGCTCTGCCCGGGGTCGCCCGGACCCACCGCGCCCCCGCCGGAGGAGGCTCGTGCGGTCCGGGCTTCATCCCGACCGGCAGTACACGTCGCCCGAGTTGGCCGAGTGCGGCAGCACCCGCAGCTGGTCCGCCGGCTCCCGGGCCGTCACCCAGCCCGGGAAGACCAGCGACCGGCTGTCGCCCAGCGCGTCGAGGTGACCGCATCCACCTCGACCCAGGTGTCCCAGACCTCGTGCCGCCAGCCGTCCGTACCCTCGCCCGCGCGGGGAACTGCGCGCAGGCGGTGGCGTCGCGCACCGGGTTCCCGTGATGGAAGTCCAGCGAGCGGTCCGGGCCCAGGCCGGCGATGCAGTCACCCGGCCGCGCGAGTGGCTCCGACTGGTCGACCGGCAGGGCTTCAGGCGGACCACGACGCCGCAGTCCTCGGCTGGTGAATCGGACGACGGCCACGCCTGCCTCGACGGCGAGTTGCCCGGTTCGCAAGAAACGTGGGTCGCCACTCTTCTCGTGCCATGTCCCGCCGTGATTACATCGACCAACCTCAGTAGAGCGCTCCCAGCATCGTGGAGCGCCAGGAACGAGGCGGAGGATCCATGAACCTCAGACGGGCGTGGGCCACGGCGCTACTCGCCGCAGCGGCCGCACTGGTCGCCCCGACCGTCGGCGCCGCTCCCGCGCACGCCGACACGCTGATCTGCGACCAGTTCGGCTCGACCACGATCGGCAACAAGTACATCGTGATGAACAACCGCTGGGGCACCAGCGCCCAGCAGTGCATCAACGTCACCGCCAACGGCTTCCAGATCACCCGCCAGGACGGCACGTCCCCGACCAACGGCGCGCCCGTGTCCTACCCGGCGATCTACGTCGGCTGCCACTACACCGCCTGCTCACCCGGCACGAACCTGCCCCGGCAGGTCAGCCAGATCGGCAGCGCACCCTCCTCCATCTCCTACACGTACGTCGGCGGCACCTACGACGCCGCGTACGACATCTGGCTCGACCCCACCCCGAAGACCAATGGGGTCAACCAGATGGAGATCATGATCTGGTTCAACCGGCAGGGCTCGATCAGCCCCATCGGCAGTCCGGTTGGCAACGCCACCGTCGGCGGACGGACCTGGCAGGTCTGGAAGGGCTGGAACGGCGGCAACGACGTCGTCTCGTACGTCGCCCCGTCACCGGTCACCAGTTGGTCGTTCGACGTGATGAACTTCGTCAACGACGTCGACGCCCGCACCCAGGTCGACGGCTCCTGGTACCTGACCAGCATCCAGGCCGGCTTCGAACCCTGGAACGGCGGCGCCGGGCTGGCCGTCAACAGCTTCTCCGCCAGCGTCAACGCCGGCACCAACGGCGGTGGGGGCACCGGAGGCGGCACCGGACAGGCCATCGTCGGCCAGGGCAGCGGCCGGTGCCTGGACATCGCCGGGAACCCGGGCACCGACGGCACCCCCGTCCAGCTCTGGGACTGCCACGGCGGCGACAATCAGAAGTGGGCCCGCACGGGCAGCACCTTCGTCAACCCGGCCACCGGCAAGTGCCTCGACGTCGCCAGCGGCTCCACCGCCAACGGCGCTCGCGTGCAGCTCTGGACGTGCAACGGCACCGGCGCACAGAACTGGCAGGTCAACGCCAACGGCACCATCACCAACCCGCAGTCCGGCAAGTGCCTCGACGCGAGCGGTCAGGGCACCGCCAACGGCACGGGGATCCAGATCTACGCCTGCTACGGCGGTGGCGGCACCCAGTCCAACCAGGTCTGGTCGCTGCGCTGACCGCCGGTGGCGCCCCGCGAACCCCGGGTTCGCGGGGCGCCCCGCCGGCCGCCGTACGCCAGGGTCGTCACTCGGGGAGACCGAGCGGCTGAGGAACCGACGAACGCGCGGGCAGGTCGAGCGCGATCCGCCACCGTACGGTGCCGTCGGCCAGCACGCAGGTGACCTCGGTCGGCGTCACCTGGACCACCGAGGTGCCGTCCGGGGCGACATCGCCGCTGGACCCCTTCGTCCAACCGGCGATCGGGAACCTCGCATACGGCCCCACTGCGCCACCGTCGGCGAGCGGAGCACAATCCAGGACATGAGCGTTGCCCTCGGCGATCCACCGGAACCGCCGCATCCTGCCGAGAGCCGGCGGGAGGGTCCGCGTCGAGGAAACCGACGGCGGTGTGACCTCGGCAAGGAGCTGCGGCTGACTGATCATCACGGCCGGTAAACCTAGCCGTCGGGAGGGCGGGAGTACAGGGGCTCCCTTCGACGGGCGCAGGTCCAGGGTCGCGCGGGCCCTGCCGGGCCGGCCGGGGAGATGGGCGGCCGGCAAACCCGATGGCGCGCGACCGTAAAGCTCTGGCACGCTGCGGACCATGCCCGACACCGCCGCCCCGCCGTCCAGCCGCTCCGAGCTGCAGGCGCTCGCCGCTACCGGCGCACGGGTGAAATACCTGTTCTTCTGGGGGCACCAGCCCCAGAAGAACGGCGGCGTCGGGCCGGGTTGCCTGAGCCAGTGGTGGCCGGCACCGTTCGTCGTGGACGGGGTCCGGTACGCCACCGCCGAGCACTACATGATGGCCGGCAAGGCCCGCCTGTTCGGCGACGAGGCGATCGTCGCGCAGATGCTCACGGCACCGCACCCGGGTGCGGTCAAGGCGCTGGGCCGGCAGGTCCGCGACTTCGACCAAGCCACCTGGGAGGCGCACCGCTTCGACCTGTTCGTCGCCGGCAACGTGGCGAAGTTCAGCCAGCACCCCGACCTCGGGCAGCACCTGTCCCGCACGGGCGATCGGGTGCTGGTGGAGGCCAGTCCGCTCGATCGGGTGTGGGGCATCGGCCTGCCCGCCACGGACCCCCGCGCACACGACCCTGCCCAGTGGCGCGGCCAAAATCTCCTCGGCTTCGCGCTGATGCAGGTCCGCGCCCGGCTCGCCACCGGATGAACCTCAGGATTCACGTACACCAGGCACGGCTCGGCCCCGCGCAGTACCGCGTCATCCGCCCGGCCACGCCGCTGACCGGCGCGGTGCTGGGCGACGAGAACCCCTGGCACGTCCTGGAACTCGACGCCGACGCCGCGTTCGCCGTCACGGGCCTGTGGATGCTGGCCGCCCGGTCACGCCACACGCTGGTCCACCTACCGCTGCGGGGCAACGCGCCACCGGAGCCATCCCGCGCCATTGTCTCCGTCGGTGAGCTCGACCTGGTGCTCAGTCACCGCGACCTGCAGTTCGCCCCGCACCGGTGGAAGCAGCTACGCCACCGCCTGGGACCGGGGGCACCGCAGACCGTCGCCTGGAATCCGAACGACGTCCCCAGCTGGGACGAAGTCCACGAACTCAACCGGCAATCCCGCCGGGGTTCCTCCCCCAGGGACAGGTTCCACCAGCGCCTGCACGGCAACACCCTGTTCCTGGCCGGCAACGCGGTCGCGTTCCGGCGCACCGCCCGGTACGTCCTCGACCTGGCGCTCCGGCGACCCGCCCTCGGCCACTCCGGCACCTACCACTCCGCGACGGTGCACCCCGCGGACGGGCACTTCGCCACCACCGGGCAGGGCATCTATCTCATCCGGTGGCGATAGCGGCCGCCGCCGCTACCACGTGCCACGATTCCAGCGTGCTCCGATCCGTTGAAGTCACCACCGTCCTCGCTCTCGCCGCTTCCCCCTCCCATAACCTCCACTGGCGCGACACACTTGAACTGAGCCTGGACTGCTTCGTCTGCCAACGTCTCGGCCGCACCACGATCTTCCGGCTGGGAGCGGAGCGCGCCGTCTGCTCCGGCGACCGGGAAAGCGGCGAGCACTACACCGCCGGACGCCTCGCCTCCTTCGACCACACGATCCGAGAAGCGCAGACCATCCTGCGAGCGGTGGTGGACTACTGGTGGGCCCCCTTCCACGACGAGAAGCGTGACCAGCCTGCCGCCGCCCTCACCCGCACCCCATGGGTACGGCACCACCTCGGCTACCTCTGCCCGGATCAGCAGGAGTCAGGGGAACTCACCACCCAGACGAACATCGTCCGACCACACTCCGGATCCTGCCCATACTGTTCCGCGCCCCTCATCGAGAGCCACGAGGCTCCCTGGATCCGGCTGTTGACCTAGACAATGTCTGACACCGATCAGCAGTTGTCCGCATCCGACGTAGTGGGATCGAGGAGCTGTAACCGCTCGCGTAGCCGCCGTGCCTCACGACCGCGGTAGACCCGCAGGACGCTCTCCAGGGTGTCACGTACCTCCGGATCGGGATGGTCGGCCAGGTATGCCAACTCCTCGGCGCCGCCGCGCCAGCCTCGACCCAACTCGCAGAGCACGTCGATGATCTCATTGGCGCTGCTTGCCGCCCGCAGTCGCCCCACCAGCTCAAGCTTCGGCCTGGGCGGCTCGTCGTAGGGAAACCGGCGACGCAACCTCGCCACCTTGTAACCTCCTCGGACGAGACAGGACGGACACGGGCAGGGCTGCCTGCCGTGGGCTGCCGCAGGTACCGCCAGCCGATTCCCTGTGGAACATCACGGATCCGTCGTACCTCGGCGCTCGCTATCGCGCGGGGCACGAACACCTCGTATCCGCGCGGATCGTCGAGCTCGCGCACCAGCCCGACCGCGCGTGCGGCGGTGGCCTCACGCGGTGGGACCTCATAGCGCCCGACGCTCACTGGCTCGTTGTCGGGTAGCCGCAGATGCACCGCCACCAGCACGCCCGAGTGCCCGCGCCGCAGCTCGCGAACCCACTGATAGGTGAGCGTGAACGACGGCAGCACCGGCATGCAGTACGCACCTCGTCCCCCGGACCACCCACGGCTACGTGCGGCGATCCCCGAACGCTTGATACGCCGACCCGACGCCACCGTGGTGATGTGCACGAAATCCGCCATTGCCAGGACGGTAGCCGTCAAACGGATCGTCCTTGCCGGAGTTCTTGAGCGTCCCAGCCCTCTGCAGTAGAAGCTCACCGACACTCGAGCAGCCCCCCCTTCGGCCATGTCGGCTCGCAACGTCTCGGCGTCCTCGGCGGACATCAACCGGCGTGGGATCACCGTCGCCGGCATCCGGCCGACGAACACGATCCAGAACTCCGGCGTATCCCTAACCTGGGTGACCCCGTCCCAGGCGATACCGCCGGACTCCGAGCCGCTCCGCATCAGGATGTTGTCGTCGGTGATCTCGTACCCACCCTCGACCGCATAGCCACTGGAACGGCGCCGGGCCCGCCACCGCACCCACGGCGGATACAGCATCGACAGCAGACCCGCCACCACCATCGCCGTACACAGCGACGAAACCCGGTCGCTCCACCCGAACACCCTCGACGCGGCGAAGACAAGCACACCGACCGCTGCCAGCACCGCACCGATGTAACCGAACCTGCGCAGCCGGACAGCGCTCAGCGCACCGGCCACCGACCGGGATAGGCCGGATCAGCGGGGCTTCGGCGGCCGCCGCCTCCTACGTCGCGCCTCAGGTCAGGCCGCCGAGCGTTTCGGCCCGGCAGGGGCCGCAGTTTCGGGCGGGGTTGCCCCGATGTCGAGAGCATTGGTCCTTGCGAGGGCTGGGGGCGGGGGCGCCGATGGCGGATCGCGCGAGCGGGCGCGCAGTTGGTTTATTGATGGTTAAGGACGGTTCGTCTGAAGCACACTTCACCCCGTTCGGATGTGGGCTTCGCCTCGTGCGGATGTGGGCTTCGCCCCGTTCGGATGCGGGCTTCGCCCCGTTGCGAAGCGTGCTTCGTCCCGTTCGGAAGGACGCTTCGCCCCGTTGGTGCGCGCGGGCCGGATCGGCTCGGCGGGTGCCGGTCACGCTTGCGGGTTGCCGGCAATCGTCGGGCTGTGGTGGCACGAGCGATTCCTGGGGAACGGGTAACGGTCGACGACGTTCCAGCGCAAGGTCCCAAACGACCGGCCTGCGGTCCGCGGCCAAGAAGGCAGCGCGGGTCTGGTCGCCACGGCGAATCAGACCGAGGCTTTCGAGGGTTTTCAGGTCGGTTTGCACTGATCGGACGGTCTTGCGGGCGTAGAAGGCGAGGCGTTCCTGGCGGGGGAACGCGCCGCGGCCACTGTCGTCTGCGTGGTTCGCCAGGCCGATAAGTACGGCGAGGCAGGACGGGGGAACGTCCGGTGCGTGGGTGAGCGCCCAGGTGACAGCCTCGACGCTCATTTCCCCACCTTCGACAGCTCGGTTCGCCGCCCGGCGGTCCGGGGACGTCGACCGCTCAGGTCTGCCCGTGTGCCTCGACAGCCGTGGGGGCGGTGGGCGTGGGCAGCTGAGGTAGGGGCGGCATTGGTAGCTCTTCCCGGGCTGACGGCCTGACTGCGGGGTGATCGCTGTCGCATCGATGGTTCTCCTTGTTATCGGTGTTCACGCGGTGAACGAGGGCCTGTTCAGACCGTCCGGGTAGGTGGCAATTGATTGACGTCGGTCGTTGCTGCCAAGGTCAAGTCGTGCTGCGGTCTACACGTAGTGCCCGCTGTCTCGGCTTTTTCGAACGCCGAGCTGAACGCCGGCGAGATGGCGCTCACCCGCCACCCACGAGGTGACGGGAACGTCTTCGGGGCCCCTGTGAACGCGCGCCCGAGGGCTCCTCGCAGGGCGGTCGGACGTGCCTCACGATGAGCCCTCAGACGGCGGGCCGGGGTCAGTGGTGGCGGTGCAACAGCAGGTGCAGCGCCGCTGCCGCTTGAGCGGGTACGACCCCGTTGCCGAGGACGCGCAGCGCTCCGGTTCGTGGTAGATCCAGCCTGGGATCGGTGACCCAGTACGCGGGCAGGCCCATGAGCCATTCCACGAATACGGGTGCGAGCACCGGCTTTCCGTGTCGGCCGGTTTGGGTTGGCGGGGGAACGGGTCGTCCGGTCACCGTTTCCCAGCGGGCGATGACGGGAGCGTAGGCACCCCAGGTGGCCTCGTCGACGACGCCGACGATGGGGTGGGCGACGGTGGTGCGCAGGTCAGGGCCGCCGTCGCCGTGGAGGCCGGCGCCTCGCGCGTCGGAGGCGCGGGGCGTGGGCAGGTGCACGGCCGCCGAGGGCAGCGTGAGGTCTCCATGGGAGCCGCGTTGTGCGGGGCAGCCTTTGTGCCCGTCGGTGGCTCGGGATGTGGGCAGAAGAACTTGCGACAGGGGTGGGCGGAAGCCTGGTCCGGCGCGACGGCCGGGTGTGCCGGTGTCGCTCGCCCGGGGTGTGGGCAGCAGGTGATGCCGGGTCCCGTGCGGTTCGATCAGGTCCGGCAGTCCGTGCTGGTGGCCGGGTCCCTTGCCGTCACGGGCGCAAGGCGTGGGCAGCGTTCGCAGCTTGTCCTCCGCTGCCGGTGGTGGCGAGCAGGAACAGCCGATCACGTCGGTGGGGTGCGCCGATGTCGGATGCGCGTAGGCATAGCCAGCTCGTGTCGTACCCGAGCGTGGCCAGGTCGGTGTGAACGACGTCGAGTCCGCGCCGCCGCAGGGCGGCCACGTTCTCCACGAACACGAGCGGTGGTCGAAGGACGCGAAGGGCTCGGGTGATGTAGTGCCACAGGTTGGACTGAGGGCCGTTGATGCCGGCGCGTTTACCGGCGTTGGAGATGTCCTGGCAGGGGAACCCGGCGGTGACGATGTCAACGGCGGGGACGTGGGTCCAGTCGATGGTGCGGATGTCTCCGAGGTTGGGAAGGTGCGGCCAGTGGTGGGCGCAGACGGCGCGGGCGTGTCGGTCGGTTTCGGCGTACCAGGTGAGCCGGCCGCCGAGCACCATCTCGACGGCCGTGTCGAGGCCTCCGTAGCCCGTGCAGAGCGATCCGATGCGTGGTTGGGGTCGTGGGACAATCATGCACCTCCCGATCCGGTGCGACTGCCGCGTCTCGCCGTGCACAGACATGGAGCCAGGGCCGGGCTGGGGCAGCGGACGAGGTCGTTGCCTGCCTCTGCTTGAGGTTTGGGAGCCTCGTGAATGAGAGGGGTTCGTGGGGTGAGGCACAGAGATCCGGAGGAGCGGTTCACTCGGTCACCTCGCGGGCGGAGTCGGCGTTCAGGTCCGGTGGCGTGGGTTGCGTTGGAGTTTTGGTGAAGATCAGGACGTCTTCGTGGGTGATGAGGTGCAGTGGGGTGCCTGCGGTGCGGGCCTTACGGACGGCTTGAAGTTGGAAGAACGACGGGCGGGCAACGAGGTGCCCGTTACGGACGGCGGCCAGAAGAGCGACGCACCGTTCGGTCGGTGTCAGGCCTGCGCGAACGCCGGCGGCGATGACGGCGGAGGGCAGGTCGACCAGCTCGCCGTTCTTGCGCCACGGTCGGGCAGTGACCACGACGGTGCCGCCGGGCCGGAGCATGGTCACGCAGCCGAAGAGGATCTGTTCGAAGCCGTCGGTGAGGCCGGTGAGGTCGCGGTAGGCGAGGTTGCCTTTGTCGGTGCCGTCGTTGTACACGTTGTCGAACTTCGCCACCCCGTCCGCGCCGGGCCGGACGAGCCCGTGGACGGTGGGCCCGTACGGCGGTGACGTGATCACGAGGCTGACCTGCCCAGTGAGGGCTGCGGGCAGGAGGAGCGGCAGGCGGGTGGCGTCGCCGCGGACGACGGAGGCCCGGCCGGGGGCGCCTTGGCGGTGGGCATGGGTGATGTTGGCGTCGGCGATGTTCGACCAGCGGGGCTCGTACTCCACGCCGATGGCGTCCCGGCCGGCGTGGACGGCTTCGACGAGGGTGGTGCCGATCCCGCACATCGGGTCTAGGACCAGGTCTCCGGGTCGGGTGTAGGCGTGCACGGCATGCGCCGCGATCGCGGGGAGCATTCGTGCGGGGTGCTTGACCGATTCGGGCACGTACCGGCCACGACGCTGCACCGGCCCGGTGCGTTGCGCGGTTGCCCATACCGATAGCCCTTGCGGGTTCGGCTCCGGACAGCCGCCGTCGTAGGTGTTTAGGCGATCGGCGTGCGGGGCGCCGGCCCGGCCGGTGTGCGACTGGTTCTGCTGTTCGGGGACAGGCGCGTTCTCAGTCACGGGGTCCGCCTCTGTGTCGGCGGGCGCGCCGGGGGCGGCCCGGTAGCTGGTGCTGGCTGAACACGAGCAGGTCCGCGTGTACCTGCCGGTGCGACACCGTCCATTGCTGCTCGCCGGCCTGCTGGGCGAGGGTGAGCAGTTCTTCGTCGGTGATGTGGTAGACGAACGCGTCGCCCTCGGTGTCGGCGGTGACGGCGACGATGTGCTGCAGGTAGCCCAGGCCGGCGGACGCGGCGGCGCCGGTGACCGGGGTGAAGTCCTCCGGCCCGACCGTGCTGGCGGAAACGGTGACGACGAGGACGAGGCAGCCGCCGGGGCGCAGCAGCCGCGCGCACGCGGTCAGCAGCCACCCCAGCCGGATCCGGTTGGTGGAGTCGGCGGTGTCGAGGGGCCAGCAGGCCACGATCAGGCTGGTGGCCGCGTGTAGCGAGGTGTCAGCGGGCGGTGGGGTGGTCGGGTCATGGGTGGGGGGCAGGTCCGGGTCGGTGAGGTCGTCGCCGAACCATGCACTCAGTTCCGGCAGCTCCCGGTCATCGCGCTGGTCGGTGCCGCTCCCTGCGCGCGGTGCGCTGGACTGGACGGGCCGGCTGGCCGGTCCGATGGTGAGGCTGGACGCGTCGGTGAACCAGCCGGGGTGGTGGCGGCGCCCGCCGGCGGCGCAGGCCGCGGTCAGGGCGTGGTCGCCGGTCAGGTCGACAACCGTGTCGCCGAGCCGGCTGTAGGCGGCGACGAGCCGGTAGGCCAGGCGGGCGCCGACGCCGCGACCGGTGTCGGTGTCGGTGCGGGCGGTGCGCCACACGGTGATGGGCACCGGCGGGTCGCCGGCGACCAGGTCGATCAGGGTCGGGTCGACGGCGGTCGGGGTGGCGGGGTGGGCAGGGTCGTGGTGCTGCGGCGTGTGCTCGCTCATGTGGTGTCGGCTCCGCGCCGCGCGGCAGTGCGCTGACATCCTCAAACCGCTGTTTGTGTGCTCTGGCGAACGCCCCCGTTTCTCACAGCGACTCACCGCCACTCACACGGTCACACAGCAGCGAACAGGTCGGCCCCTGTTCCCGGTGTGTCAGCTGGCCGCGGTCTCGTGAAACCGTCGGCGGTGTCGGTGGTGTCACTCGCTGCGGTTGTCAGCCAGGTCAGTTCAGGATCCTGCGATGTCAGACATGCACCCCGCCGAAGTAGTGACATGCGGCGATGACACGGTGCCGGCGGAGACCTGTGGAGCGGGTCACCCCATGTCATCAGCCTTCGCGTTTCGCCAGTGACATGTCACAGATCGGTGGCCATGTCAGCCGTCGGCCGGGCGGTGTGGACGTGGGTGCCTGAGTCGGTGCCATCGCGGTACGGGCCCAGACGGCACCCGGCCCCATGTGGGCTGTGGTGAGTGGCTGTGTGCGCCCGCAGCTGTTGTCATTGCCGAACGTGTCACTCCGACAGCGACCATCGACGCGCTGCGCCGAGGGATGGGTCGGCTGGCCTGCGTGTCAGTGCGCAGCTCAACGGCACTCCTGGAGGTGCGCGTCAGTTATTCGGGCCGATGCCGTGGCGACGCCACGAGGTGTGTCGCGGATGCCGCCCGCGCCTGCGTTGTGGGGGTCCTGTGTGCCTCGCGTGGCGCAATCGCCGTGTCAGTCCTGCGCTGACAGCACGGTGATCCGTTGGTCCTTTGACATGGGAGTTGTGACATGAGCGCGTCCGTCACCGACTGGCCTACCTCACCGCTGACCGCCGCCGATGCCGCCTTCGCTGCACTGACGTGCGAGCCGGCAGCGTTGACACTCAACGTGGACACGGTCGCCTCCGACGGAAATTTGCCGGCGGGTGTCGTCGCGCTACCGGCCTTGCGGCAGTGGCTGCTGACGCATCCGGGCGCCCACACCGTCCGAGACGCCGTATGGCGGGAGCTGGTCCGCCGAGCCCGTCTGGACGGGCCCGCATGGGTCATCGCCGCCGTCGGGATGGCCATGCCCGCCCTGCGACGCTATGCCGGCCAGTTGTGCGTCGGCTACACCGGCGATCCGGTCGACATCGACGCGGAGATCCTCGCTGGCTTCCTCACCGCGCTGCGCGACCGGGTGGACCTGGCCCGCGACGCCCCGTACGCCTCGCTGTGCAGAGCGGCGTGGCGTGCCGGCCGTGAGCTGCGCCGGCAGGCCCACGAGTACACGACGGTCGACGACGTCGAGCACCTCGCCGGCCCTCGGACGCCGACGGTGCCCTACGGGCACCCGGACCTGCTGGTGCGTCGCGCGGTCGGCCTGGGCATCCTCGACACCGAAGACGAGCAGCCGTACATCGACGTGCGGCTCGGGCGGCGGGCGATCGAACCCATCGCCGCCCGCCTCGGTATCACCGTCGACGCGCTGCGTATGCGCTTCGGTCGCATCGACAGTCGCCTCGCTGATGCTCTGGCCAGTGGCTTCCTCACCGGGATCGCGTCACCAGGTATGTGCGAGCACCTGGCGGTCCAGGCCGGGCACCGCGCCGCCACCCGCGCCGGCCGGGCGGCCGCTGGCCACCTCCCCGTACAGCCCGCGCCGATACAGGCGGCCGCCTGACCGGCAGCGGAACACTCCCCTGGGCCGGGTACATCCTGGTGGCACTCCTACCGCGGCGCCCTCACCGATGACGATGCTCGGGTGGGGGCGCCGTCGCGTGTTCCGGCCCGGCAAGCCGGCCGTTCGCGTGCTCGGCGGCGACGTCCTTCAAGAGTTGGTTTGTAGGCCTGAGCCGGCCGTGAGCGGCTGTGAGCCGGCGGGGCGTTCGGCAGAGCACACAAAGACCGGTTTGAGGGTGCGGGACCTGTCGCAGCGTTCATCGGGCGCCAATGTTCCGCCCGCCGTCGGGCTCGCAGCTGCAGGCCCGTCGTGAGCCGGACGCCTCGGGTGCCGCGCAGTGCTTGGTGCGCTGACATCTCATCGAACACACCGCTACCCGTTAAGGGAGGAGAAGCTCCTCCCGAGGCTGTGGGGTCGCGGCGTGTCCGCTCTCGGGCTCGACGGCGGTGTCCGTGACCGCTCTGCCACGCCCTGCCCTGTGAATGGGCGGGGCCGGAGGTGACCCGCCATGTTCCGCACTTCGATCCCACGCCCACCGGCACGTTCACGTGCCGTCCCCCGATGCCGCCTCGTCGGCCGTGTGGCCGGTGTGACAACGGCGGTCGTTCTGCTGTTGTCCCTGCCGGCCGCCGCGCATGCCGACCCGGGTGGGTCGGCGTATCTGGCGGCGAACTCGCTGCCGGTTGTGATCGGCAACCTGAAAGCGTGGCTGCTGGGCATCCTCACCTCGTT
Source organism: Micromonospora sp. R77 (assembly GCF_022747945.1). Lineage (NCBI taxonomy): Bacteria > Bacillati > Actinomycetota > Actinomycetes > Micromonosporales > Micromonosporaceae > Micromonospora > Micromonospora sp. R77. The sequence continues at coordinate 6,054,594 of NZ_JALDST010000001.1, read as the reverse complement.
GGCGACCTTGTTTCTCGTCCTGGCTGGCGTGTACTGGTCCACCGCTGGCGGCGACCCGACCCAGGTCGAGAAGGCCAAGGGTGCGCTGAAGAACGCGCTGGTCGGCTATGGCCTGGCGGTCCTGGCGCCGGTGCTGCTGCAGATCGTCCAGGGAATTGTCGGTGGCTGATCATGAACTGGGTGCTCGATCAGGTTTTGGACTGGTTGGCGCAGGCGATCCTCGCGACCCTGGACGCGCTGTTCGAGGTGATCAGCACCGCGCTGCTGGTCACCCCGAACGTCACTGGCCTGCCGCAGGTGCAGGCCTTGACCGGCCGGTCGGTGCTCGTCGTCGACACCGTCTTCGTGCTGGCGTTCCTCGCCGCCGGGGTGTTCACCATGACCGCCGGCGGCAGCGAAGGGTCCCGCTACACCGTCAAGGACCTCGTTCCGAGGTTGATCGCCGGGTTCGTAGCCGCTCACTTCTCGCAACTGTGGTGCCTCATGCTCGTCGACCTCGCTAATGGTCTTACCGCCGCGCTCACCACCCCGCAGGGCGACAGCGCCGGGGCGCTACGGGCGATCAGGACTCACGTCATCGCCGGACAGAACCCCACCGGCGGCCTATTGTTCGTGGTGTGCGTGGGCATCATCGCGTTCCTGCTCGCGGCGACCGCGTTCAGCATGATCGTCAGGTTCGCTGTCGTTCTTGTCCTGACCACCGTCGCTCCGCTGGCGCTGGCGTGTCATGCGTTGCCGCAGACCGACCCGGTGGCTCGCATGTGGTGGCGCTCCTACACCGGGGTGCTCGCGGTGCCGGTGGTGCAGGGTTTCACCCTCTACGCCGGGCAGTGGATGCTCACCGACCCCGAGCATCTCCTGCCCGTGCTCGGACTACCGCAGGATCCGGGTGGGGTGCTGAATCTGTTCGTCGTCATGGTCATGCTGTGGACCACGCTGCGGGTGCCCGCTCTGATGCGCCGATACGTATCGGTGGGTAACAGCAACCGCGGGGCCACCATGTTGGGTTCGGCGGTGCGGGTGATCGTGGTGCAGCAGGCCACCCGCTCTATCCCAGGCCTCGGCACGGGCCTTCGGGCGGTGAGCCGATGACCTGCGACGACCATGCGGACCATCGGGGCGAGGCGGGGCGGGCGCGGATGCCCGCCGACGTTGACGCCCCCGACAAGGTCCTTTACGGGCTGACGTTCCGGCAGCTGGCCATCCTTGCTGTCGCTGCCCTCGGCTTTTACGGCGGATGGCGGGTTCTGCATCATGTCGTGCCCGCTCCCGTGCTCGTGGGCGTGGCCGTCGTGGCCGGCGGCCTGGTGTTCGGCGTCGCGGTCGGTCGCCGCGACGGGCTGCCCTTGGACCTGTGGTTACTCGCCGCCGTGCGGCACACGCAGGCACCGTCGACGTTGTCGACCACCGACACGACGGCGAAGATCCCGGAATGGGTGCAGAAACCGAAGGCGAAAGTGACGCTGCCGGCGCCGCTGACGTTGCCCGCTGACGCCATCGACGACAGCGGTGAGATACGGCTACGCGACCTGAGGGCGGCCATGGTCGCCGTCACCACCGTCAACCTCGCTCTGCGCACACCGGACGAGCAGGCCGCCCTGGTCGACGGGTTCGGCCGCTGGCTCAACAGCCTGTCGACCCCGACGCAGATCGTCGTGTCCGCGCAGCCGGTCGACCTGCACTCCCACGCCCGCACCCTCGCAGCGGCAGCCGCCGTCCTGCCGCATCCGGCTCTGGCCGGCGCAGCAGCCGACCATGCCCGGTTCCTCGAGGAGCTCGCCCACCGGCGGGACCCGCTGCGCCGGCAGGTCCTCATCGTCACCCAAGCGGCTGCCGGTGAGCGGACTGGTCGTGCCGCACGGCGGCGCGCCGACGACACCGCCCGTGCGCTGGGTGGGCTCGGTGTCGCCGCTCGCGTCCTGGACGGCGCGGCTGTCACCGCGGCGATCGCTGCGGCGGCAGACCCCTACCGGCCAGCCCGCCCTGGCGGTCTGGCCGCCCCCGACACGGTGATCCGCGGCCCGGCTCCCGGCAGACGCGCCACCCGAAGAGAAAGGCGATCGACATGAGGATCGGCAACCGCTTCCGCACCTCTACCGATGGTGGCCGTCAGCGCAGCGCGCTGGCGGCCGCTGCCGCGCCGGCGTCGGTTGAGGTGACTCCACGGATGGTGCGCGTCGGTGACGGCTACGCCGCGACTCTCGTCGTCACCGGCTACCCGGCCGAGGTCGGCCCGGCCTGGTTGGAGCCTCTGCTGTCCTGGCCGGGTCGCCTCGACCTCGCCCTGCACATCGAGCCGCTCCCCGCCGCGATCGCGGCGTCCCGGCTGCGTAACCAGCGGGCCCGCTTCGAATCCTCCCGTCGCGCCGATGCCGGACGGGGCAAGCTGTCCGACCCGTCGGTGGAGGCAGCAGCCGAAGACGCGTCCGACCTCGCCGACCGCCTGGCCCGGGGAGCGGCGAAGCTGTTCGGCGTCGGCCTGTATCTCACCGTGCACGCTCGCACGGGGGACGAACTGCTGGACGCGTGCGCGCAGGTGAAGGCCGCCGCAGCGTCGACGTTGATCGAGGTGCAGCCGGCCACCTGGCGGCACCTGGCCGGGTGGACTACCACCCTTCCGCTGGTGACGGACTCGCTGCGCATGCGCCGCACCATGGACACGCAGGCGTTGGCTGCGGCGTTCCCGCTCGCGGGCGCCGACCTGCCCGCGCCGCTGCCCGGTGACCCGCCCACCGAAGGTGGCGTGCTGTACGGGGTCAACCCGGACTCCGGTGGCATCGTGTGGTGGGACCGGTGGGCGCAGGAGAACCACAACAGTGTGGTCCTGGCTCGCTCCGGTGCCGGCAAGAGCTACTTCGTGAAGTTGGAGATCCTGCGCAACGTCTACCAGCGGGTGCAGGTGGCGGTGATCGATCCGGAGGACGAGTACGGCCGGTTGGCCGATGCGGTCGGTGGGACCATCGTCCGTCTCGGCGCGCATGGTGTGAAGATCAACCCGTTCGACCTGCCGGTCGGTGACAGCCGCCCGGATGTGCTCACCCGCCGCGGGTTGTTCCTGCACACGCTGATCAGCGTGCTGCTCGGCCAGCAGCCGCCACCGGCCGAACGCGCCGCCTTGGACCGGGCGATCCTCGCCGTGTATCGGTGGGCTGGCATCACCGCCGATCCGGCCACCCATCATCGGCCCGCCCCGTTGCTGCGCGACCTCGCCAACATGCTGCAAGAAAACGGCGACGAGGCGGGGCGGCAACTCGCGGCACGGATGGCCCCGTGGGTCGACGGATCGTTCTCCGACCTGTTCGACGGGCCGACCACGACTCGCCCGGACGGGCATCTGGTGGTGTGGTCGCTGCGGCATCTACCCGACGAGCTGCGCACCGTCGGCACGCTGCTGGCGTTGGACGCGATCTGGCGGGCCGTCGACGCCCCCGATCCGACCCGGTCGGGCATCCGCCGGCTGGTGGTGGTGGATGAGGCGTGGCTGCTCATGCGCGACGGTGAGGGAGCCCGATTCCTGTTCCGCATGTCGAAGGCCGCCCGGAAGCGTCACGCCGGCCTGACCGTCATCACCCAGGACGTCGCCGACGTCCTGGGCAGCGACCTCGGGCACGCGGTCGTCGCCAACGCCGCCACGCAGGTGCTGCTCAAGCAGGCCCCGCAGGCCATCGACGCGATCGGTGACGCGTTCAGGCTCACTGGCGGGGAACGGCGGCTGCTGCTCGCCGCGCGCGTCGGTCACGGACTGCTGATCTCGGGAACCAACCGCACCAGTTTCGAGGCCATCGCCTCCGACGCCGAGCATCTGCTGTGCACGACCCGACCGGTGGACCTCGACGACGAGGACTCGGATCTGTGACGGCGAGGCGCCGGTGTTCGGTGTCCGGCGCCGGGAGGTTCCCGGTCTGACCGGCGACCGCCTCTACTGCCGTGATGGTGGCCGGCCCGGGCCATCGTGGGCTGTGCGCGCCGTAGAGGTCTCGCGGACGGCCGCTGCCGGTCAGACCGCCTGGTCGAGGTGCTCGTTCCAGACGGTCGCCGCCTGTTCGTGGGAATCGATCCCGGCGAAGAAGGCGTCGGCCAGCGCCTGGTAGTCCGTGTTGTCGATGCCGGCAGCGGCGAGGAACTTGGGTCGGTGCACGGCGAAGCCGTGTGGGCTCTGCTGCGGCCGGTACGGGACGGCCACCGTGAACGACCTGCTCCCGGCGTAGTCGACGGCCTCGACGATCAACGCATCGGTCCGCCCGGCCTCGAGGTGGATGTAGCCGTCGAACACGAGGGCCGCGCGAGCCGCGCGGTGCGTGTTGCGGTGCAGCGCGTCCTGCCCTGCTCGCGCGGCGTCCGCAAGTTCGTCGAGGGCGAACCGTTGCATGCCTCGGCTGCCGTCAGCCTGCTCGTAGCCGAGCATCGGGATCAATGGCCCGCCGTCAGACACGTTCCAGATCCCGTGTGCGGCGAAGAACCCGGCCAGTCGAGCGGTGTCAGACATGGCCGCCAGCATGCCAGTTCCCTAGGCGGAGCAACGCCCCGGACGGGTCGGCTGCCACCAGGAGGAACCGGGCGGCCCGCACAGCTGCGGCCCTGGTTCAACACCAGTGGGCACGGCCGTCCGAGCGGCCGCTGCTGCGCAATTCCTCGATGACAAGGACAGCAATGATGACCTCATCAGGCATACCCGTGCACATCATTCCGCCGCCGCCGCCGTCCGGCCCGACCCCGCCCGGGCCCGGTGTCGTGGTGGCCTCGTCCCGCTTAACCCAGTGGATCATTGACGCTGCGGTGTGGGCGGCGCACAGGCCTTGGCTGCTCGCCGTAGCAGCCGGCGCCCTGATCGTCTACGTCTGCGGCCTTAGCCTCCATGACCTGTGGCGACACCACCGCCACGCGCGCGGCGCACGGGTGGTGACGATCGCCCCGCCGCCGCAGGTCGACGCCACCGGCGCTGTAGACCTGTGGGCGAACGTGGCGGGCATCCTCACCCCGTCCCGCCGCCGTCGGTTGCTGTACGGCAGTCCGCATGTGGTGTGGCAGTACACCTGGACCGGGCGGCGGCTGCTGATCTCGATCTGGGTGCCGGGCACCGTGCCGCCCGGCGCGGTTGAGGCGGCGGTGCGCGCCGCGTGGCCCGGTGCTGCCACCACCACCAGCCCGGCGGAACCACCGCTCCCTCTGCAGGTGCGGTCGGCCGTCGGCGGGCACCTGCTGCCCACCGCCGCGGAGTGGTTGCCCCTCGCCACTGACCACGACAATGATCCGTTGCGGGCGCTGATGTCCGCCGGTTCCGCGCTCAAGGCCGACGAGCACGCCTGCGTGCAGGTCCTCGCCCGTCCCGCCACACCACGACGCGTGGGCAGGGCACGGCGGGCGGCGGGGCGGCTGCGGGACGGCAAGAGCCCGGTCCCGGTGATCAATCCGGCGGTGCCGCTGTTGTGGTTGATCGAGCTGTTCCTACCCTCCGCCGGCGGCGGTGGCCGGTCGACTGGTCGGCTTGGGCGCCGCGATCCGGGGGTGGAGCGAGACGTGCGGGCGATCCTGGACAAGACGTCCCACCCGCTGTGGCAGACCGGTGTCCGCTACGCCGTGGCAAAAGACAGCCGGCGTGGCGCGACAGATCCGCGTCCCCGGCTGCGGGCCGTGGCGGACGCGGTCGCGTCCAGTTTCGCCGTCTACGCCGGCCGTAATCAGCTGGCGCACCGGGCTCGCATGTCGGCGCCGGTCGCGGCGGTTGCCCGTCGGCGTCTCGGCGCCGGGTTCCTGGCGTCGACGCCGGAGCTGGCGGCGCTGGCCGCGCTGCCGCGGGATGTGGCCGTGCCGGGCCTAGACCGGGCGCGGGCCAAGTCGATGCCCGCTCCGGTCGCGGTAGCCACCGGTGGTCGGGGCGTGAAGGTCCTCGGTGACGCGGAGGTCGGCGGGCATACGGTGGCGCTGCGGGTGGCCGACGCGCGATATCACACGCACGTGATCGGCTCCACCGGCTCGGGAAAGACGACGCTGCTGGTGAACATGGCTGTGGACGACATCATCGCCGGTCGGGGGACGGTGGTGATCGACCCGCATGGAGACATGGTGCTGGACATTCTCGACCGGCTGCCGGCGTCTGTGGCGGAGCGGGTGGTGCTGTTCGACCCCGACCAGCCGAATCCGCCGACGCTGAACCCGCTGTCGGGTGACGATCCGGATCTGGTGGTCGACAACCTAGTGTCGATCTTCGGGAACATCTTCGCCAAGGCGTGGGGGCCGCGGATGGACGACGTGATGCGGGTGGCTTGTTTGACCTTGCTGCGTCACGCGAACGTCACTCTTCAGCACATTCCTCCGCTGCTCAACAGTGCGCAGTTCCGGTCGGCGATGACGGTCGGCTTGGATGATCCGGCTGGCCTGTCCGGGTTCTGGCAGTGGTACGACGAGCTCAACCCCGCGCTGCGGTCCCAGGTCATCGGGCCCGTCCTGGCCCGGCTGCGGGCGTTCCTGCTGCGGGACTTCGTCAAACGCACCATGCGCTACCCGCGCTCCAGCTTCGACATGGGCAAGGTCCTCGACGGTGGGGTGCTGCTGGTGCGCATCCCGAAGGGAACCCTGGGCGAGGACACCAGCAAGCTGCTGGGGTCTCTCGTGCTGGCGCAGGTGTGGCAGGCCGCGACCGCCCGGGCGAAGACCGCACCTGATCGGCGCCGCGACGCGACGTTGATCATTGACGAGGCGCAGAACTTCCTCACTCTGGCCAACTCGCTGGACACGATGCTCGCCGAGGCCCGCAAGTATCGGTTGTCGCTGGTGTTGTCCCATCAGGACCTGGCGCAGTTCCCCCGCGACCTGCTGGCCGCCGCGTCCGCGAACGCCCGCAACAAGATCTACTTCTCGTGCGCACCGGAGGACGCGCGTGTCCTGGCGCGGCACACGCTGCCCGAACTCGACGAGCACGACCTTACCCACCTCGACGCCTACACCGCCGTTGCCCGCCTCGTGGCCGACGGACGTCAGACACCGGCGTTCACGCTGAAGACCCGCCCGCCGAAGCGGGTTGTTGGGGAGGCCACCGCCATCCGGCAGGCAGCGGCGGCGGCGACGCCCGTCCAGGACACCAGCGCCATCGACGACCTCGTCGAGCAGTACTCCCGGCGCGGTGACCACGCGTCCCGGGGCCAGCACCGCCAGCGGTAGAGCAGCGGCCTTTCCGTCGCTGACTGCGGCTGCGGTGTCTGTCAGCGCCGGGTGTCGGGGCTTCCGCTTGTCCTTCCGTGCGGGCTTCCGCCGCCCTTCACCGGCCGTCACCCGGCGACGGCCGCCACCGGCGGGCGGAAGGCCTGTCAGGGCAGCTCATGGGCTTCACCGTCCGGCGGCTGCCAGCGCCGCCAGTTCCCGACACCCTCCCCCACGGGAGGGTTCCCCTTCCACCTTCCCCCAAGGGAGAACGCTCATGTCCCGCACTCTGCTGCGCGACCGGTTCGACCATCTGCGCAGACTCACCCTGCGCGACCGGCAGCTGCTGGCGTGGCTCGCCGAGCACTACGTGCTGTCCACGGGGCAGATCACCCAGGCGTTGTTCCCGTCCGCCCGGTCCGCTCGCCTACGCCTGGCGACCCTGTACTCCATCGAGGCCGTCAGCCGGTTCGTCGACGTGACCACCGGCGACCGGCAAAACCTGTACACCCTCGGCCCCCTGGGCATGCTCGTACACCCCACCACCTTCCACGACCCCGACCACCCGGACGCCCGCGCCCCACGCACCAGCTTTGACCGGGTCGCGCGGATCGTCGGCAGCCGGAACCTGCGGCACCTACTCGGCACGAACCAAATGTTCGTCGACCTGATCAGCCACACCCGCAGCCATCCCGGCGGGCAGCTGCGACGGTGGTGGTCGGAACAACACGCCACCGCCGCGTTCGCCATCGCCGGTATCCGCCCCGACGGACACGGCATCTGGTCCGCAGGCGGCCGCACCGTCGGGTTCTTCCTCGAGCACGACAACGCCACCGAACCCCTCGGTACGGTGCTGGCGAAGCTGCGCGCCTACAGCCGGCTCGCCGAGTTCGGGCCCCGCTATCCGGTGCTATTGCGCGTGCCGAGCCGCCGCCGGGAAGCGCACCTCGTGGACGCCCTTACCGGCGTTGCCACCGCCATGCCCGTCGCCGTCGGTGTCCACGACGAGCACCCTGCCGGTGCGGCGTGGACTCTTACCGCTGACCCCGGCGTACGCCGCTGTCTGCACGAGCTGCCCAGCGACCACGGTCCCGCCAACCCGGCGACCAACCCTCACCGGTATCTCGACGACAGCGACGACTGACACCCTGCGGGCACTCACCGCGCAGGTCGTAGCCCGGGGTGGCAGGCCGGCGAGTACCGCCCACAGACGGCGACTGTCAGACATTCGGACCGCTTGTGAGCGCGGTCGATTCTCACAATCGCGGCGGACCAGAACCAGACGGCGCCTTGTGAGGGCTCACAGCGCAGGTCAACGCCGCTGTGCGTGGCATGCGCGCGCCGCGGGCGTTGTGAGACGGCGCCGCTACCGTCGTCGGCAACACCACCTCTCACGTCTCGCTCCACCCGGTTCGGTCCCACCTGAGGGATCCCCCACCGCATCCTTGCGGTGCGCACACCCCCCCGCTTCGGCCGGTCGGTACGCGCCCCGCGCGGCGGCTCCCTCGAGGTCGCACCCGCCATCCGCACCACTCGTGCCTGTTCACCGTGACCCGACCCATGCACCCGGTGGGCCGGTCATCTCCGCGCGCCTGCCGCGCGCCCCTCACCGACAGGAGGAACCCCGTATGTCCCACGCCGCCAGCGGCACTCCGTTGACCCGCCACGGCAGCCGTGTGCCTGCTCCGCCCGCCACCCTGTCCCCCGCCGGGGCCGCCAACCCGCCAAGCCAGCTGTCTGTCACGGCCCGGCGTCCTGCCCCGCAGCCGGTCGCCCGCCCGGCACCGGCGATCCACACGATGATCGTCTGCCTGTCCGACGACGTTCCCCAGGAGGCTCTGGCCGGCCCTCGCCTCGCCACGCACCTCGGCGTTCCGTGCGTGCTCACCGCCCGGTTCTGGGCGGTACCCGGGTTGCGTCGGTGGCAGCGCCACCACCTGATCGGCCTGCGCAAGGGTCGGCCCGCCGCGTGTGCAGGGGGCCCTATAGGGCTGCTCGATCTGCACGGCATGCGTCACGCCGCTGCCGCCGGTGCTGCCATCCGCCACCAGATCTGGCAGCACGCCGTGCACGGCACTCGACCGGCCACGTCCTGGCCGACGCTCGAGGCGCGGCACCTCGCGAACCCCGACAGGTATTCCCGCGATGCCGCCATCGCCGACTTCCACGCCCAGCCGCGCATCAACGCCATGCGCCTGCACGCCGTCACGAACCCAGGTCCTGGGCAGCCCACGGTGGCAGAGGTGGAGATGTATCAGGCCGGTGCGCTCGCCTACCAGCATTACAGCGCGGCTACCGCCGTGGTCGGCGACGCCATGATCACTGCCGACGGTCGCACGCTTGCCCCGGCAAGCGATGCCCTCACCGACCGCACCTCCTACCTCGAGCAGGCCCTGCGCTACCTCGACACCCTGGCGCCCGATCAGCGGCTCCTCGCGGTCACTCTCTGACGCTCACACGCCCAGATCAGCGGGGTCGGCGTCCCCTGTCCGCCCGCAGGGCGGCAGGTGCGCCGGCCCCGCTGTGCGCTGGTCTCGCTCGACGCACCGCGCACCTCTCGCCCCTCAACTTGGGAGAAGTCCATGAAGTCACCGGACCGTGCCGCTGCCATCGCCGCGGCGCTCACCGTCATCGAGCAGGACGCCGACGATCGTGGCTGGAACGCCAGGCCCACCCTGTTTGGCCTGTTCGACATCGCCCCTCACCGTCACGCACCGTGGATCGGTGTGCGGGAGCTGCCCGTCGACGAGGGGGTGTGGCAGCTGCACGAGCACATCGTGCCGGGCCTGCGCCTGCCGTACTGGGTAGGGCTGAAGGCCATCACCAAGCACCTCACCTTGCCGCACACGGTCACCGCGCTCCGGCGGTGGGCCTGCGGGGACAGCGGCGCGCTGATCGGGATGGCGTTCCTCTGCGAAGGCGGGGACACCGATGCCGCGAGCACGGTTCATCCCGACGGGGTGCCGGTGCGGGTGCTGATCGGCTGTGACAGCGACGACCGGCAGTACCAGGTCCTGCGGGTACGCGGTGCGGCCAGCACCACGACCACCGTGCTCGACTCTCCGCCGGCCGCCGTCCGCGACACGGTCGTCCCGCAGTGCCTGCGGCGGCTGCTCAGCTGCGCCCGCGCCTGACCCGCCGGGGTATCGGCGTCCGCCGGGTGCCCCGGGTGTGGGGGCGTTGATTCTCAGCTCGGCCTGCGACAGGCCGCCCTGTTCCTCTTCCACTGTGTCGAGCGGGCGGCTCCTGTTCCGGTGCCCGTCCCAAGGTTCGGTCCTTGCACTTGATCAGCGGCGCACTTGAAGCGTGGATCAGTGCGTGACCTCATCCCTCGTCCCAAGAAAGGACATGCCCATGACCGACGCAACATCGCAGGTAACTTCAGCCCATAGCACGTTGAAGGTGTTGGCCGCGCTCGCTGACCTCGGCGACGCGTCCGCCGCGGCGGTAGCCGAGCACGCCGCGCTCGGCTACTCCACGACCACGTCGAAGCTGCGTGCCTGGGAGGAGTCTGGGCAGGCGGAGCGGTTCCGTACCGGCGACGGTCGCACCCTGTGGCGGTTGACTGCCGCTGGACGCACCGCCACCGCCGCGCCCGGCGGAGACATGGTGGAGGGGGCCGGTTTCTCCGGCACCTCCGACCCGGCGGTGGCGGGTGGCGGCGAGCAGCGTGACAGCGGCAACGAACCCGCCACGGCGGACGATGACCAGACTGTGGGCCGTGGTGGCCCAGCAGCGGTCCCTGCCCTCGATGCCTCGGAAGTGTCTGAGGAGCCGGCGGCCGGTCCTGACGGTCGGGGCGCGGGCGTGGCACCTGACCAGTCGACGACCACGGCGACACCGCTGACCGGAGTTGGTGTCGACGCTGGTACGGCGTCGCAGGCGACGGACCAGCCGCCGAAGGTTCGCCGGGCCGGTGGGTCGTTACGCGCGACGATTCTCGACATTCTCGAAGCGCACCCCGACCGGCAGTACAAGACCGGTGAGCTTGCGCGGCTCGTGGACGCGGCGAATGCCGGCAGCGGCGCGGCTAAGGCCAGTGCGGGGGCGGTCGCGAACGCGGCCATCAAGCTCGTCGCGGCCGGTCGGGCCGTGCAGACCGTCGAACGACCGGCCACCTTTCAGCTCGCGCCCGCCAGCGGCGGCCGGTAAGTCCTCTCGTCAGGTAGCCCGGGGGCGGGCGTCTGAAGGTTGGCGCCTCACGCCCACCCCCGGTGCTCCTTGCAAGAAAAGGAGCGTTTCGAGTGTCTCCCATCCTGCACACGATCGTCACTACCGTCGGCGGGATCGTCGCCGGTATTGCTCTCGCCGGCGCCCTGCTGTGGCGCCAGCATCAGGCCCTCCAGGCGGCCCGCTACGACGCCACCCACGACGAGCTCACGGGGCTGCCTAACCGGCGGCTTCTGCTCACCCGGTTGCGGGCCATGCTCAGCGAGCACGCGCCGTGCGGTGTGGTGCTGCTCGACCTCGACGGGTTCAAGGCCGTCAACGACACCTGGGGCCACGACGCCGGCAACATCCTGCTCGCCCAGGTGGGGCGGCTCCTGGCCGGCCTGCGCGCTCCGGTCGAGATCGCCGCCCGCCTGTCCGGGGACGAGTTCGCGTTGCTCGTGCGCGGTGACGCGGACGCCACCGCCGCGGTGGCGCGCGCCGCGTGGCGTGTCATCGGCGCTGCCCCCATCGACCTGGGCTGCGGGGCGATCAGCGTCCGCGCCTCGGTCGGCTACACCCATACCCGCGCCAGCACGCCGCCGCGTCAACTGCTCGCCGAAGCCGACGGGGCGATGTACCAGGCGAAACGCACTGGTGTCGGGGTGTGTAGGCACCAGCCGCTGACCGCACCACCCGGTCGGTACGGCAGGGACCGCCACTACTGCTGACCCTCGCCTCATGCGCCCTAACGAAGGGCCCCGCAGTCATCCGGCTGCGGGGCCCTTCCCGCTTTCTGCCTTCTGGTTCGAGGAGACGATGATGCTGTCCTTCACCACTGTCCACACGATCGCCGACTGCGTGGTCACCGCTCACGCCGAGGCTGCGCTCACCGGCTGGGGCACCCCGCCGACGCTCCTGCTGCTCGTTCACCGCCGGCGGTCCGAGGCCACGCCTGGTGAGGTGGTGGTGGTCGAGTTCCCGCTGCACCCCAATGACGTGCTCACCGACCCTGCTCGGCTCCCCGCGCTGCTGTACCGCCTCGCCCACGGTCTGCAGCCCTCCGGTGGTCGGTTGTCTGCGCCTTACCAGGCGACCCTCCGTACCATCCTGCGGCGGGTGCGCGGCACCGGACCGGCCGTGACGGTGCTGGCCTGGGCGGCCCTCTACGACATTCACACCCTCGACGGCGCGCCACGGCCGGTCCGCCGTGTCGACGCCGTCGACGTCGACGGCCGCGCCTACACCCTCACCGACGTGCACGGCGAGGGGCGTCCGCTGCTGGCGGTCGACGACGCCCCTCGCGTCGAGGACATGCCCGCCACCCTGTCGGGGCTGGCTGCCCTGCTCGCCATCACCGCCGGCGTCGCCCACATCGACACCGGCGAGGACGCCTCGTGACGGGCGGGCATCTGGGGAGCGGCGACCCCGACGAAATCTTCGCTGCTGCCGGGCCCGACGGTGGGTCGCTGCGCTGCCGGGTGTGCGGGGCCGTTGACGAGGTGACGCGGGACGAGATGCCGTCCATGGCTGGCTACGGCGCCGATACCTGCACCCGGTGCGTCCGTTGCGGGTCGGTAGAGGTGAGCGATCCGATCTTCGGGTGGCGCGCCACGCCCGCCGTGTGGCCACCGGTGACCGGCCGGGAGCGCTCATGACGCACCTATTCGCGTGGCCTCGCACCCGTCGCGACGGGCCACCCCCTGGCACGTCACTGTCGGTGCGGGCCCGCCTGTCGGCTACGGCATTAACTGCGCTTCTGATGCGCTGACCGGGATGGGTTCCGACCCGTCGCATGCCTGTCTATACCTCCGGTACGTCGCCGGTCACTGGTCCGTGCGGTCGACGGCGATCGGGGTGGGCCAATGGCGTGTCCGCCCGCAGTTGCCCTGCACAGCGACCGGTCCGGTCCACGCCACGCCGCCGCCTCCTCGACCACGCCCCGTCGCCCGCTATGGCCGCCTCATTTGTTGAAGGAGCAGATTCGTGAGCACCTCCTGCTACGTCGGCACCACCGATGCCCGCAACCCGCATGTCGTGCACGCCCGGTTCGTGCTCGCCGACGGTCACCCCGCCGCTGTCGTTCCTACCCTCTCCCTGATCTTCGCCCACCACGGTCGCCGCGATGCCGCAGCTCTCGCCGTCGCGGTGCTCGCCTACGACTGGGAACGCCTCGACCCCCGCATCACCGTCGTCTCCGCGCCTGCGGGGCGGCAGCCGGTGCCGGGTGTCGGGATACCCGTCGCCGGCGGCACGGAGCCGGTCACCGTGTTCCCGCTGTGCCAGGCCAGGCACGTCGACACCGCGTGGATCTACCTGATCCATGCGACGACCGGCACCGTTGCGGTGCACTGCGACAGCGGTGACCAGGTCGCCCGGTACCGGCTCGACGTGTGTACCCCGGCGGCCGGCGTTCACGGGCGGCCGCAACCCCTGCCCCGAGCCCCGCAGTCGGCCCGCTGCCGGCCGGTCAGGGCGGCTCGGTGACCGGCCGGTCCCTCGGCGCTGTTGCGGCCGGTGTGGTCGCGGTGCTGGTGCTGTGTGCGGGCGGGATCGGGGTGATGTTCACCGGAGGTGGCAGCTCCTCCGCGTCGTGTTTCCGCGCGGTTGGGCCCGACGGGCAGCCGCTGTTGCCCCGCATCGCGATCTCGCCGCCCGTCGGGGCCGTCGGTGGGTGGAGCGGCGAGCAGATGGGCAACGCCGCGACCATCGTCACGGTCGGCGCCGAGTTGCGGGTACCGCCCCGGGGATGGGTTGTCGCCCTCGCCACCGCGATGCAGGAATCGGGTCTGCGGAACCTTGCAGGCGGGGACCGTGACTCGGTTGGCCTGTTCCAACAGCGCCCCTCGCAAGGATGGGGCACGTCTGCGCAGCTGCGGGACCCGCGTTACGCCTCGGGCAGGTTCTTCGCGGCGCTGCTGCGGGTCGACGGGTGGCAGGGCATGCCGCTCACCGACGCCGCGCAGGCGGTGCAGCGGTCCGCGTTTCCCACGGCCTACGCGCGATGGGAGGACGACGCGATCGCTGTGGTCCGTGTCCTTGCCGGTGGCCCTGCGGCCGGCCCTGTCGCAGGGGATTTGGAGCAGGCGATGAGTAACCCGCTGTGCCTGGTCGACGGTGGTGACGGCCAGTTCGGCGGTGATGCGATGCCGCTGCCGTCCGGTTTCGCGTTGCCGCCGGGCACACCGCCGGCGGTGGTGACCGCGATCGGTTGGGCGTTGGCGCAGCTGGGCAGCCCGTACACGTTCGGTGGGGACTGCACCGCCCCGCATTCCGGTGTTGCCCGACGCCAGTGTGACTGCTCGTCGCTGATGCAGCAGGCCTACCGGGCCGCAGGCGTCACCATTCCGCGCACCACGAGCGAGCAGGTCCATGCGGGGACACCGGTCAGCGACGCCGGTGCCCTGCGGCCGGGGGATCTGTTGTTCATTCCCGGTAGTCGTGGTAGCCCGAGCATGCCTGGCCATGTTGGTCTGTACCTCGGCCGGGAGCTGATTGTGCAGGCCCCGCACACCGGGGACGTCGTCAAGATCAGCCCGCTTGCGGCGTGGGCGGGTCAGCTTGCCGCCGTGCGCCGCGTCGTCGGGTGACCCACCCGCAGGCAGGCGGGAAGGGTGGTCAGCTCCAGAGGTCGCCGTAGAAGTCGTCATCGTCGTCGGCGGGCGGCAGCGGTCCTTGCCTCCACGCGTCGATGAGGAATCGTGCCCTGTCAGAAGGCTGTTCAGGCTCCAGCAGCGGCTGCCCGGACGGTTCGCCATCTGTTCGCCCCGCAGCAGCCATGGTCATTGGCGTGGCGCTGCTGGTCCAGTAGGTACGCAGACCGTAGACGCCCGCGCCGGCGGGCACCGTGATCTGCGCTGCCGCGCCCGCGGTGATCTGCTCTACGAGCAGCTCACCGGTGGGACAGTGCAGGGCTAGGTCGCGGCAGCCGTCCCACACACCGCTGTCCCTCGGCGGGTCGGTGTCCCAGATCCGGAAGGTGAGCTGCACGTCGGACGACGCCAGTGCGGTGAACTGGTAGGTCGAGGCAGCGACCGTGTGGACGAAGGCATCCTTCAACGACTCACCGTCGTCTCCGGCGTCGCACCAGTAGTCCCGGATCACGAAGTGTCCGTAGAGAACCGCCACGTTGAAGGTCGAAATGGCGATCGGCTGGGTCATGGCCGCCACCGTGCCACGACGGTACGACGCGCATCCGGTGCACAGACCAGTCGTCGGTCCCCTGCCGGCGGAGCCCGAGGCGTTGTCCCATGCCTGTCTGCGTCTCTCCGGCCCCCGCCCTCTCTGGCCTGATGCCGTAACGCCGGATTCAGACGGGCCCCCGGTGGCCCGGCGGTGCATGCTGCCGCGCCTCTTTCCGCGTCCATCGATTCGACTTGATCGATTCACGGTCGGGTGCGTTCCTTGTCGTCGCCCACCGTCACGCGGCACCCGGCGTTCCCTCGAGACGCCGCCCCTGGGCGGCTGCTCGCCCTGAAGTGCCGGGCCGTGCCTGCGGTGGGGCCGGCCCGTCCACCACTCGTCTGCGCCGCGCGGACATCACCACACCGCCCCGCGCCGTAGACCGGTGCGTGGGCGGGCCCTACCCGTACGACCAGGAGGCCCGCATGGACCCTGCTACCGCACCCGACCCCGGACCTACCGGTGATCACCGTCGGCCCGGTTATCTGTACCGACAGGTCGCCGCCTATCTCGCCGCCCACCCGGACAGGGTGCTGAAGGTCGGTGAGGTGACCACCGCGATCGGCGCGCGTTCCAGCGGCGCGGTGTTCGAAGCGCTCAAGAAGATGGCCGCTGCCGGCTACGCCACGCACGACAGCGGCCCGCACCGCTTCCAGATCACCCAAGCCGGCATCGACGCTGCCGGCAGCATGCCACCGCCCGTCCCGCGTACACCCCGCAGTGGCCGCGGGACGGGTCGGCGACAGCCGGTCACCCGCCCGAACGGGGACCTGTACTTCCCGCGCAAGCTCGCGGGTGCCACCGATGTGGACGTGCTGCGCCGGCTACGCGACAAGCGTATCCCCGTCCTGTTGTACGGGCCGCCCGGCACCGGCAAGACCGCCCTCGTCGAGGCCGCCTTCCCGGACCTGGTCACCGTCGCCGGCACCGGTGACACGGTCGTCGAGGACTTCCTCGGCAACTTCATCCCCCTCCCCGACGGCGGCTACGAGTTCGTGTACGGACCCCTCGTCACGGCGATGCGGGACGGGCGGGCACTGCTGGTCGACGACGCCACCCTCATCCCGCCGAAGGTCCTCGCGGTGCTGTACCCGGCGATGGACGGCCGCCGTGTGATCACCATTCCCGGCTACCGCAACGAACGCGTCGACGCGAGCGACGGGTTCTACGTCATCGCCGGCCACAACCCCGGCGTGCACGGCGCGGTCCTCACCGAGGCTCTCGCGTCGCGGTTCGACGTGCACATCGAGGTCACCACCGACTGGGACCTCGCCCGCCACCTCGGTGTGCCAGCCCCGGCCGTGCAGGCGGCCATCGCGCTCAACGCCGACCTGGCGGCGGGGCGGGTGTCGTGGGCGCCGCAGCTGCGGGAGCTGCTCGGGTTCACGCGCGTCCGGAAAACCCTCGGCCTGCCCGCGGCGGTGAGCAACCTCGCCGGCCGCGCCCCGGAAGACGACCGGTCGGCGGTCACCGCCGCCCTGCAACAGCACTTCGGCGTGGACGTGTCCGCGCTGACCCTCGGCAAGCAACGCTGACAGGAGACGCTCATGCCTCACCCCTCCGCCCACCACCAACCCGGGCGCACGCCTGCGGCCGATCGGGACCCGGACTGGCAGGACTGGAGTAACGCCTGGACCCGGCACATTCCGGTGTTGACCGGCCGCACCGACCTGACGGTCACCGTCGCGCCCGGCGCGGGCGGCGGCGCCCCCGCCTGCTTCTACCCCGACCAGCGCCGCATCGAGGTCGACGCCACCCACGTCGGTGCCCCTGATGTGGCGAACCCGCGACGAGCCGGCCACAAGCGGCTCGTCCCGACCGCCTACGGGCTGCTCGTTCACGAGGCCGCGCACGCCGCTCACAGCCGGTGGCGGACCCCGCCCGGCACCCCACCGGTTGTTGCCGCTGTTGCCGAGGTCCTTGAGGAGTCCCGCATCGAGTTCCGGCAGCGCAGCCGTCGGCACGGGGACCGCAGGTGGCTGCGGCACACCGTCACCACCCTGATCAGCCCCACCGACGTGCCCGTCGACGACGTGTGGCACGCCGGGCACCTCGCCGGGCTGCTCCTGGCCCGCGTGGACGCCCGCATCATCACCGCCAAGGACATCAAAGGCGTTCGTGCCGCTGTCACCGTGGTCCTCGGCCGTAAGCGGCTGCTGCAGTTGCGGGACGTGTGGCGGCAGGCTCACACCGTCGACGACTGCGACGCCGAGGGCATGATCGCGCTGGCGTGGCGGTGGTGCCGAATCCTCGGTGTCGACCCTCGCCTGCAGCCGGACACACCGGTACCGGATCCGGGGGTGTTCGCCGGCCGGCTCGCCCAGGCCGTCACCGACTACCTTGCCCACGCGGCCGGGCTCACGCCCGCCGAGTACCGGGCCCGGCAGCTGCACGCCCGGTACGGCGCGCCCGCGCAGTGGAGCCGACGCGATCCGACCGACGGCGAACGGGCCGCCGCCCGGCACCTGGCCGCCCGGCTGCGCCGCGCCCGCACCCACCACCCGGAAGCGGCCATCCGGGCGAGCCTCATCCCGCCGGGCCGGCTGCGCACCCGCCA
Organism: Micromonospora sp. R77; assembly: GCF_022747945.1. Classification (NCBI taxonomy): domain Bacteria; kingdom Bacillati; phylum Actinomycetota; class Actinomycetes; order Micromonosporales; family Micromonosporaceae; genus Micromonospora; species Micromonospora sp. R77. The sequence goes on along the minus strand of NZ_JALDST010000001.1, from coordinate 6,036,569 downwards.
CGCCATCACCGCTGAGGCGCAGCGCGCCGCGGGGACCATTCCCACCGCCACACCGTGGCAGCAGCGAGCAACGCTGCCGCCGCCGAAGCCGATCCTGCACCTGGGGGTCATCGTCGACGTGTCGTTCTCGATGCACCCCTACGTCGAGCCGATGTCGTCGGCCGGGTGGATCCTCGCCCACGCGGCGCGTAGCAGCGACGCCGTCACCGCCACCATCGGCTTCGGCAGCGACGTCACCCTGCTCGTCGCGCCCCGGCACCGTCCCACCCAGGTGCTGGAGATGGCGACGTTCGGCGGCAGCAGCGCCTTCATCGAGGCGGTGAAACTCGCCGACGAGGTGCTGCAGCTACGTCAACCGGGCAGGCTGCGGATGCTCGCGGTCGTCTCCGACGGCGACCTCGACAACATTCCGGCCGTGCAGCGGCTCGTCTACGCCCTCCACCAGGCGGGATGCGCGCTGCTGTGGCTGCGGCCCGCCGACCTTGCCGGGCACACGTTCGCCGGCGCTACCCCGGTCCTGGTCGACGATCCCGTGCAGGCCATCGGCCTCATCGCCGACGCCGCCGTCGCCGCCCTCGAGCAGGCCTGACACGTCGGCCAGCCGGCCGCTGCGGGACAGAGCCGGCGTACCGGCGAGCCGCCGCCGCAGGCGACGCGCCCGCTGTTCCCGCCGACACCGATCGGTCCCCTTCCCATGCCGCCTCGGGCCGCCCACGGGTGCCCGCGCGACCGCACCCCCGGACGCAGCCATACCGCCGTGCCCGGCTTTCCATCCCACACCTTTGGAGATCATCATGAGCGACACACCCCGCCTGCCGGTCACCTCACCGGGTGACCTGATCGTCGCCGTGCCGTACCTGCTCGGCTTCCACCCCACCGACAGCCTGGTCCTCGTCGGTCTCACCGGCCGCCGCGTCACCGTCGCCGGCCGCACGGACCTCCCCGATCCCGCTGCCACGGTCGGCGGGGTCGAGGAGCTGATGCGGCAACAGCTGCGCATGCTCCACCAAGCTGACGTCACCGCCACCGTCGTCATCGGCTACGGCCCCAGCCACCGGGTCACGCCCGTCGTCGACACCGTCGTTCCCCGGCTCCGCGAGGCCGGCCTCACCGTGCTGGACGCGCTGCGGGTCACCGACCGCCGCTACTACTCCTACCTGTGCCAGAACCTCACCTGCTGCCCCATCGACGGGGTGCCCTTCGACCCCGACCACAGCGACATCGCCCTGCACGCCATCGTCGCCGGCTGCAGCACCCTGCCCGACCGGCGGGCCCTCGTCGCCAGCATCGCCCCCATCGACGGTCCCTCCCGCCACGCCGTCACCCGCGCCACCCACCGTGCGCGCACACACCGGCGCGCCCTGTCCGCCGTCGCCGGCCGGGACGCGCTGATCCGCGCCGGTGAGGACATCGTGCGGACCACGTTTGCCCGCTACGCCGCCGACCAGGTCCTCACCGACGACGAGCTGGCCTGGCTCACCGTGCTTCTCCCGATCACCGCGGTCCGTGACGCCGCATGGCGGGCCACCGACGCTCAGCCCTGGCATATCGCGCTGTGGAGCGACGTCACCCGCCGCGCCGAACCCGCGCTCGCCGCCCCACCCGCCAGCCTGCTCGCCTTCACCGCCTGGCGCAGCGGCCTCGGCGCTCTGGCGTCCGTCGCCGTCGACCGGGCTCTGCAGGCGAACCCCACCTACTCCCTCGCCCACCTGCTCGACCGGATGCTCCGCGAAGCGCTTCCCCCGTCCGTGCTCGACGGCTGGCCCGACCAGGACTTTCCCACCACTCCCTGACCCTGCTGACCACCACCGAGCCATCCCACCAACATGGAAGGAACACTGTGTCTGACTACCTCGACGTGCTGCGCCACCACACCGGCAAGGAAGGCTACGTCCTCCACCCGGACGAGCTCGACGAATGCTGCGCCCGGTATCCCGACGTCGTGTGCGCGCTGTTCGCGGCTGCCTGCACCATCGCTGCCGCCGACGCGCAGATCGCCATGCTGAACCGCGCAGCGAACCTGCTGTGCGATGTACACGCCGACGGCGACATCCACCACGTCCTGTCCCTCCGGGAGCGCCTCGACCGCGTCGCTGACGCCCTCATCCGCGCTCTCGCGTGGCGAGACAAGGCGACCGCCCGGCTGCGGCAGGCATGTGACGCACTCACCGACCTGGGCACCGGCCTGCTCACCCGCTCCGGCGACCACACCCCCGCCGCTGATCAACCTGGCGGCGGAACCCCAGCCACCCCATGACCGCTGCCATCTCCACCCCTAGCAACACGCACCAGCGGCTCGGTTCGATACCGGCACCTTCTGCGCCCCGCAGCCTCTCCCGGTCGCGGGGCGCTTTCACATCCGATCACCGGCACCGACACGAGGAAGATGATGACCAGCGCGACCATCCCACCCCGCGAGCCCACGCTCGACAGCATCCTGCGCACCAGCTGGGAAACGTTCCACGCCGGCCAGCAGGCACCGCTCGGCTGGGTCACCCACACCACCGCCCAGATCCGATCCCACCTGCTGCCCACCCACACCCCAGCCGACACCGCCCTGCACCCGGACCCGATCGACCGGTTCCACCACCACCTGCGGGAAGCGCTCGCCGACGCCGTGCGCAGCGCGCAGATCAGCATCGACGCCGCGAACAGTCTCCTGGAGGTTCTCGACCTGCCGCTGCTGCCCCGACGCTGGCAGGTCCGCCTCCGCCTGCCCGTGCTCATCGACGTCACCGCCACCACCCGCGAGGACGCGTTCACCCGCGCGGAGAACACCATCGACGCCGCGCTGGACACCCTGCCCGCCACCATCGAGTGGGACGGGCAGGAACACTACGAAGCCGTCGGCGGTGACCTCGACGCCGACGAACCGCTCGGCCACGACGGCGATCACACCACCCACCGCTGACCCGCGGCGTGCACGCGCCGGCACTTGAGGGCGCCGTGCACACCCCGCGGCCGGGTGCCGGCCGTGGGCGCTGTTGGTGTCCTTCCCGGCGGCGTCCCGGCCTGGCTGGGACGCCGCCCGCCGCGACGGTATGGACGTCCGTGGCGCGCGGTGACGCGGCGGCGTCGCGGCCGGCTCGTCTGGCGGGAAAGCCGGCACCGAGCTGGACCCCCGCCGTTGCTGGTCCGTCCGCTCACCTCACCGATGAGGCACCACCGGTTAGCGGTCCATGCCGCGGCGAGGACTTGATCTATCCGGAAAGTCGAGCGTCACTCATCGCGGCCGCCACCCCGGCGTACCCGACGGCGGCACCTCACACTGCCGGCCGGGGTGGCGGCCACCCCCATCGCACCCGCTCACGGGAGAGGACAACCCATGTCGCTACCGCACCGACGGGCCGTGCCGGCTCATGTCACCGACGTCCTGCTGTGGTTCCTCGCCACCGATGTCGCCGCCCACCACCTACCCGACCCCGACCGGCCCGGCCGCTGCGCCAACCTGCGCTGCCACCAGGCGGCGTACCCGTACCCGCCGGCCCGCGACGCCCAGCGCGCCTACCGCGCGGCCACCCGGCCCGCGCCGCACACGCGAGGCCGGGCGCGGGTCGTCTCCCCGCCTGTAGCCGCGGCGGCACGGTTCGCGGGCTGGTTCCGCTCTGCCCCGGCACAGCAACCCGCGCCGCGTGCGGCCTGACGCTGGTCCCGCTCTGCAGCGTCGCCGACGTCGCGGTTCCCCTGCGGGCGACGCGGCCGGCCGCCGACCTCACACCCTCGATGGAGGATTCATGAGTTTTCATATCGAAAAGACCCTCGCCGGCTACGCCCGCGCGGCCGTTGATCTGCGCACCCGCATGACCGAATACGCGCGTAGCCGTTTCGCCCAGCAGTACCTGCGCGCGTTCCTCACACCCCATCTCGACCCCGCTGACGACGACGCGACCCCCCAAAAGAAGGCCCTGGACGCGTTTGCTCGGGTGGCCCACGAGCCGTGGCAGCACGGCGAACCATATGTCCTCGCACCCGCCATGACCGCGATCATCGCCGCCGCCGCCCAAGCCCTCGACCTCACCGGCGACATCATCAGTAACGACGTCGCCCCCAGCGACGCCGGCGTACTCTTCCTCCCCGAACCCATCTACGAACGCGACGTTCAGGGTCACGTCACCTCCATCGGGGCGATCACCTGGGCCAAATGGCACAACACCAGCAGCGGGCGGACAGGCTGGTGGATCCTCGGATGGGCCGACCGCGACGACCCGCTCGACCCCGCCGCCATTCGCCGCCGCCAGCAGCTCGCCGAAGCACCGGAACTCGCCGCGCAGTTCGGCCCCTACGTCCTGAACTCCTTCGCCGAGATCCCCATCGGCACCACCATCACCGCCCTCGACGACCCACCCGCACCGGTCGACGCCGAGTGGCAGTCGGCACCTGACGGCCGGTTCTGCATCGACGAGACCGCTATGCGCACCAGCGCCGTCGCCGCGATCCTGTACGCCTTCTGGCGCATCCAGGAACAACCCATCGCTACCGTCGCCGCACCTCCGCTGGACCGGCCAGCCCGCCGGCGCGCGCTACGCGCCGGCCTCCGCCACGACACCCGGGTGGTCATGCTTCGCCGCACCAATCCCGTCGCCGAACCCGGCGGCGGGGAAGCGAGGTGGCACTACCGCGTTCGATTCCTCGTGCGTGGGCACTGGCGGCGTCTGGTCAACGCCGATGGTCAGGCCTACCGAATCTGGATCCACTCCTACATCAAGGGACCCGAAGGGGCGCCGCTGCTGCTCGGTGAGACGGTTTCCGTCCTCGCCCGCTAGGCCATACCTACGAGGGCGATCGACGCCCGCCATGAAGGTGCACGCGATCTCCTCGCGGCCCTCACCTGGCGGCTGGGACACCCGCCGACCTGGTTGTGGCCCGTCTGCAGTCGCGAACCCCGCTGACACCAGTCCGACCCACCCACACTGTCCTATTTGGGGTGCCGCCCGGAACGGCGGCACCCCAACGCACACCTGAAGAGGAGCCACCATGGAGTGGACGCCCAGCCCCGGCGAGCCCGACGACACCACCGGGACGGACCTCAGCGTCGGAGACCCGGATCTCCGCAAGTCGCGGCTGCTGTCTCGGCAGTGCGACACCTGCATCTTCGCCCCTGGCAACAGAATGCGCCTCGCCCCCGGTCGGCTCCGCGACATCGTCACTGAAGCCCGAGCCAGGGAATCCTTCATCATCTGCCACTCGACGTTGCCGCACTACCAGCACCCCGAGGCGAAACCGGCGATCTGTCGCGGCTTCGCCGACCGCTACAGCACGCAGGGCCTGCGGCTCCTCGCCCGGCTCTTCGGCTTCGTCGAGGTTGACCCACCCGGGGAGGCCACGCCGTCGGACACCGACAGCTCGACATGTTGATGCGATGCGGCCTATTAAGGCCGCCCGCCGCGTGGGCGAATCAGGGAAGAGCCAGGTCCCGTTCGACTTGGGCTCGAGGCAGCTGCGCCTGAACGGCGCACGTTCTGTGCCCGCCCCTCGCTCTGGCTCTCCCTTGCGTCCCAGGAGAACTGACCGATGGTGCGGGACGGGATCGTCGGGCACCATACCGGAGGTGAGTTGGGTGGCGAATCTGATGATCCAAGCCGACGGCGCAGACAGCGGCACCGTGCAGGCATTCAGTGCCTGGCTTGAACGGGAGGCGCCGCGACGCACCGACGGCACCCCCGAGATGTCTGACAGGCGACCTCGCGGTGTCGGCTCACTCAAAGATTTGACCGACCCGCAGGCCAATTACTGGGGCGGGTGGAAGAACCCCGAGTGCCAACTGTGGGGCGGCGCCCTCAACCATGCTGACCTGGAAGCGGTTCTTCGCCAGGTCCAGACGATGCCTTGGCGCTACCCGGCTGCCGTGCAGGTGTTCCTCATGGACCAGAACCAGACGTACTTCCGGCTGTACATGTTCCGCGACGGCGCCTGGAACCAGTACGCTCCCCCACCGCCACCCGACGCCGACGAGCAGGAGGCCTGGTAGCCCTTCGGACAAGTTCCCGAGATTGCGGCGGGGCCGCTCCCGGAAGGAACGGCCCCGGAGTTCGGCGTTCAGCCCATTCGATCAGTCCAAGCGGCATCGAGGATCACCTGGTACGCGCTGAGCAGCACGGGCGACAGCGTCAGTCGCTCGTGGGCGAGCAGCTCACCCGTCTTCGGGTCGAAGATCAGGAGAGATTGCGCGTTATGTTCGCGGTCGTCGAAGGTAATGGCGACCCCGTCCCGACCAGCGCGATCCGTCACCTGCCCCCGCCAGCGGAAGCCGGGCACGGCGGCGAGGACCCGCAGGATCTCCGCTCGGGCCGCACGCGGTATGACGAACTGTGCGTAGAGAGTGCTGACTTCCTTGCTCGCGGCACCCGCCCCGTACTCGACCTTGAGCAGTTCGCGCAGCTGCGACGGGTCGGCCGACGGTGGCGTGAGCTCCATGGGCGGCAGCGGAATCATGGCCGGGGCTGCTGTGGCGTCAACTACGGGACGCCGGTCCAGGTTGCGTTGCCAGTAGTCGCGGGACTCCTGGTCGGGGTACTGCGGCTCCAACTGGGTGTTGATCTGGCTGCCGGTCCCGTCGGCGGCCTGCCAGACCTTCGTCTCGCCGGCGAAGGCGACGTGGTGACGGCCGTCGGCGGAGGTCATCACTGGATCGCCCCACACCTTTGTGTGGTGGTACATGTAGCGTCCGCCGAGGTGGTCGTACTCCGCGTCCTTGATCTTGCCGGCCAGCGCGCGCAGTTGCGGGCCGGCGGCTGGTGGGTCCGTGTCGAACTGGTACGAGACCGGCACGAGCACCGATCCCGCTGTGCTTCCGCGCCCGCCAGGAACGTCCGGTGGGGGGCCGTCGAATGGCTGGAGAACGGCCACGGCACCGACCGCGACCGCCAGCGTCCCCGCCGTCAGCACCAGCCGGCGGGTCGGGCTCCCGCGACGATGCCCGACGGTCATCTCGGTGGCGTCGGCACGGTCGATCAGTTCGTGTGCCGAGACCAGCGGCGGCGCGATAGCGGCGGTCCGGGCCGGATCGACCGGGCCGAGGAGGGTACGGGTCCGCTCTGCTCCGAACATCACAGTTCCTCTCGCGTTGTCGCCGACACGGGGCGGCGCCGGGACTGAGCAGGCCGGTCCGACATCGCTTCGGCGAGGCGCCGGCGGGCGCGATGCAGGCGCACCGCCGCGGTCGTCCGAGTGCAGCCGAGAACCTGGGCTGCCTCGGACACCGTCAACTCCTCCCAGCCGACCAGCCGGAGAATTTCTTGATCGAGTTCGCTGAGGATGGCCAGCGCGGCCCGGACGTCGGCGACCCCGACGGTGGTGTCGGCACCCGACGAGCTGGCAGCTCCTGCGAGGTCGGCGCCGGTGATGGGCAGGACATCGGGGGCGCCGCGCCGTGACCGCCAGTGGTTCGCAAGGAGCCGCCGGGCCACCCCGTACAGCCAGGGAAGGCTGCGGTCCGGCACCTCGTTGCGACGACGCCAGGCGACGACGAAGACCTCCTGGGCGAGCTCCGCCGACGCGTCGGAGTCCGCGAGTCGGCGCAGGCCATACCTCACGACGTTCGCGTACTCGGCGACGTAGAGGCCGGTGAACCAGCTCTCGTCCCTGTCCTTCGGTGGACCCACCCGAACCCCCATTGCCTCGACGACTCTCACTCTGGCTTGTGTCGCGACAGGCCCAACGATTACCGGCGAGCTCTCCCAGCCGCTGCTGAGACATCCCCCCGTCGGGTCGGTCGCGGAGGCGAGACGCAGATCGAGCCCGAGCCTTCTATATCGCCAACGTGACGCGGGTCCGCGAGGTGTTGCCTCCTCGGTTGGCGCAGCCGGTCAGCGCGGTGGTGTCCTTGATCGGACGCGGCGGCGTCTACCTCGAGGACGAGCCGCGGCCGCTCCACTCGGTGGACGGCTGGACGGGCCGTGAGCGGTGGATGCGACGGACGGGCCGTGCGGTTGCTGTCCAGATCGACCGCAGCCGGTAGCGGCTTCAGCAGTGGTGGCGACGTGCTGTATCGGCGCGGACGTCGATGCGTAGGGCGTTGACGGCCATCCGGGTCAGCTCGGGGAGCTGATCCTCGGTGAGGGCGACGCCCGCGCGTCGATCAGTGAAAGTGCTGCGGGCTGGATCATGTCCGAAGGCAGGGAGGTCGGCCATGTAGCCTTTGGGACGGAGCTGGGCGAGGGCCGCGTGGCCGCCCCAGCACCTCCGTCAGGGCCGCGGGATCACTGGTAGCGACTCCAGGGCGTGCATCAGGGTGCTCGGTCGCCACCGTGGCACGAAATCCGCCGCCAGCCGCAGTTCGGGATACCGGGACAGCAACGCGGTGAACACCACCCGCGCCTCCAGGCGGGCGAGCGGAGCCCCGAGGCAGTAGTGGATGCCGTGGCCGAACGCCAGGTGGGAGTTGGAGGGCCGGTTGCCGTCGAAGGCGGCCGGGTCGGTGAAGCGCGACTCGTCGCGGTTGGCCGAGAGCAGGGAGAGCAGCACCGTCGACCCGGCGGGGATGGTGTGCCCGCCGATCGTCACGTCCCGGGTGGTCGTCCGATGGGTGGCGAGCTGCACGGGGCTGTCGTGGCGCAGCAGCTCTTCGATCGCCGGAGCGGCAAGTGCTGGTCGCGCCGCAGCTGCTCCCACCGCCCGCGGTCCTCCAGCAGCCGGTACGCGCCGTTGCCGATCAGGTTGGCCGTGGTGTCGTAGCCGGCGAGCAGCAGTAGGAAGGCCGTGGAGGTCAGTTCCTCGTCGCTGAGCCGGTCTCCCCCGTCGCTCTCGGCCACGAGCGCCGACAGCAGGTCAGGTCCGGGGCCGGCCCTTTTCGCGGCCAGTTGGCGACGAAGGTAGTCGAGCAGGGCGGCGCGGGCGGCCGGCGCCTCGGCCAGCCGGGGCGCTCCGGCGACGATCACCTCCACCCACTCCCGGAAGGTGGCGCGGTCGGCGGCCGGCACCCCCAACAGCTCGCAGATCACCGCGATGGGCAGCGGGAACGCGACCTCCCGGATCAGGTCGTGGACGCCGGGCTTGTCGAGGCCTTCCAGCCGCCGATCGGTGATGCCGGTGACGACGGCTGTCATGCCGTCGATCCGCCCCGGGGTGAACGCCGCCTGCACCAGCCGGCGCAACCGGGTGTGGTCAGGCGGGTCCGCCGCCAGCATGTGCCGTTCCGTGGCGGCCCACACGTCGGCGGGCACGGGAGGTCTGATGCCTACGACGTGTTTCGTAAGTGGGTTGCGTGGTGGTTGGTTTGTCGGTGGGGGGTGGCATGGTGTGCTGCCGTGGCCCGTTTCACCAGGTTCCAGTTTTGCCTGGACCCGAGCGCCGAGCAGGAGATTGTGTTGCGTCGGCATGCGGGTGCGGCCCGGTTCGGCTACAACCAGTGCCTGCGGTTGGTGCAGGACGCGTTGGACGGCAAGCGTCGTGGTGCGACGGTCGGGAAGGTGCCATGGTCGGGCTTCGACCTGATCAACTCGTTCAACGGGTGGAAACGCTCGGGTGACGCAGGCCGGGTGATGGTCGCCGCCGGCGACGGGACCGTCACGGTGCAGGTGACCGGTCTGGCGTGGCGGCGCGAGGTGTGTCAGCAGGTCTTCGAGGAAGCCGCAGTCGATCTCGGCCGCGGCTTGTCCGCGTACACCGCATCGCGCACCGGCGGTCGGCGGGTCGGTTTTCCGAGATTCAAGTCGAAGAAACGTGCACCGTTGTCGTTTCGCATCCGCAGCAGGACCTCCGCCGCGGGTCGTGCGAGCATCCGGGTCGGTGAGCAGGTGCCGCGTACCGTGACCCTGCCCGGTGTGGGCGTCCTGAAGGTGCGGCAGGACACCCGTCGGCTGCGGCGCATGTTGGCCAAGGGGCGGGCGAAGGTCGTGTCCGCCACGGTCAGCTACCGGGCCGGGCGGTGGACGGTGTCACTGACCTGTGAAGCCGCCGATCTGCACGAGGCCCGCCGCCACCAGCCGATCCCCACTGCCGCAGGGTGGGTGGGTGTCGATCGGGGTCTGTCGACGTTCGTCGCCGCAGCGCGCGCCGACGGCACCCCGGTCCTGCGGATCGACGCTTGGCCACGCCCCGCCCGGGCCGCGTTGGCGCGCCAGCGCCGCCTGTCCCGCAAGGTCACCCGCAAACAGCGCGGCTCCCGGAACCGGGCAAAGGCTGCGGCCCGGCTGGGCCGCCACCACGCCCGGACAGCGGCGATCCGGCGTCGTTTCCTGCACCAGGTCTGCAACGAGCTGGTCAATACCCACGACCGGCTCGCCATCGAGACCCTCACCATCGGCGGCATGCTCGCCAACCGGCGCCTCGCCTCGGCGGTCGCCGACGCGGCATGGGGCGAGCTGGCCCGCCTGCTGACCTACAAGCAGCAGTGGCGCGGCGGGCAGCTGGCTCTGGTCGACCGCTGGTACCCGTCGACCAAAACCTGCTCCGCATGCCGCACGGTGGGCCCGGCGATGCCTCTGCAGCAGCGCACGTTCACCTGCCAAGTGTGCGCCTATCAGGCCGACCGGGACCACAACGCCGCGGTCAACCTCGCTGTCTGGGCCGAGCAGCACCACGCCCAGACCCGGGACCTCCCCGCAGGGGGCCCGGTCACCAACGCCCGCCGAGGGGAAGGCTCTGGCCCACGCACACGCGCGGGCGAAACCGGCCCCGATGACGCAGGAACCGCACCCACCCCACCCCGGGTCAGGCGGTACGCCCGAGAAGGGCGCTGTCTCACAACTCCACCGAGTTATGAAAGAGGCCGTAGTGGGGAGATCAGTTCCCCCTTGGACAGGGCGGGGTCGGCCAGCGCCGCTCGCACGTGTTCGTAGCGGGTCACCAGCCAGCCGGTCCGGCCGTCGGGCAGCGGCAGCGGCGTGACCGGCTGTTCCTGGCGGATCCGGCGCAGCACCTCGTGCGGGTCGCCGTGTAAGAAGCCGACGAAGGGTTGCCGTGAGTGGTCGTCCACATCGGTCATTGCGCCACATCCGGCCACCGGGCCGCCAGGGGCGCGGCGCGTCGAACCCGCCGTGAGTCGGGGATGCGACTGGGCCGACGGCCTCGGGCCCCGGAGCAGCCGGCAGCGCACGCCTCTCGGGCAGCGGTGGCGCCGGGGCTCAGCTCCCGCCAAGGTACGCGGCGCGGTGTTCGCCGGTCAGGAAGCGGGTGACGACGAGGTCGTCAGGGGGTGTCTTCGAAAACGAGCCGCCCGCTCAGGTGCCGGCCTCATTGCGGATCGGGTGTGCCGTTCTCCCAGATGCAGGGCGAGCCACCGAAGAGGTAGACATCGACCTGCCCGGTCCCCCTGGGGAAGGACTTCGATTCCCACCCGGAGCCGTCGACGCCGTTCTCGACAGACCCGGTGCGTCCCTGCGATCCGTGACGATTTGGTAGCCCTGGTTCGCCCACTACCCTGCCAACGTCGGCATCGCCTGCTCCACCGGCCAGGACTCGGGAAAGGTGAGTTGGTAGACCTTCTCGACGAAGATCCGGCCGGCGGGTTCGTGGTCGTCCGGGTCGTCGCACGGGAGGACGGCGGGCGACGGGGCGCGCGAGCAGCATCAGGTTACTGTGCGACGCCGCGCAGCAAGAGGGTGCAGACGCGGCAGGACGCGAGGGCAGCCAGCCGATAGACCTGGCCGCTGATGAGCGGGCCGAGGCACTTACTGCGAGCTGGACCGCGTTTGGGGCACCGCGAAGGGATCCGCAGGGAGGAAGCAACCGTAGTCCTGCAGTGGCTGCGGATCATCGAGCACCACCTGTTGCAGCCAACCGGCGGGCGACAGGCCGTCCGATCGATCAATGACCCGCGTGCCAGGCAATGGCCCCCCGACACCAATCGCTTCCCCCGCTATGGCGTCCGCGGCGAGGGTTCCATCCCGATCGAGCAGCGCATGTACGGCGTCGTGGACATCGGCCACCATGTCGGCTACCTCGGCGTCAGTCAGGTCCGGATCGCGGTCACGCAGAGCCTGCCGTGCTGCGGCCAAGAACCGCTCCGGGTGCACCACGACGACGTCGCGTCGCGTCCGGATGCTGATCGTCATGCCGGCCTTCGGTGCCGCGCCACCCGTCATACCGCGAGGGTAGACCGAAGGCGCGGCCGACGACGGTGACCCGGGCGACTCACTTCTCACCTTGGCTGGTGAAACCTGTGAGGCGTGGTCTCATCTGGCTGCTGCCGCCCCTGTCAAAGCGCCCTGGGGATCGTGCACGGCCTTGGAGGCCGCTCGGGGCTTCACCGTTGAGACGGTGACGCACGGATGGGACTTGGCGGTGGCCACCGGCAGTGCAGCGAGGTGCCCAACGGCATCGCCGACCGCTGCCTCGGGTACGCCGCCGCGGTCATGCCCGACCGGCTGCGCGGTGTCATGTACGACGCGCCGGTCGTCGGAGCTAATGGTGTGCCCCCGACGGAACGACTCGCACGCCTCCTCGGCCACAAGCGCACCGCGAATGAGTAACCAGCTGCCTGCTGGCTCGTGGGTCGTGCTCAATCGCTCGCGGCAGCCGCCGGACGCATTGGCACGGGTACCACTCAGAGTTTGGGAGACTCAGACGGTGAACGTCGGCGTTCCCCGTACGGTGAAGGCGGTCGACACCTCGGAGTTGATCCGGCTCGACGCCGAGGCGATCGAGTGCGGGCTGAACCGCAACCACGGTGTCGGGTGGCTGCTGGAGTTCGCTGATTCGACGGCGGTGCACTATCTGTGGCCGGTACTGGTGCACCGGTTGAGGCACCGACCTGAGTTTTCGCCGCACTGGCGGTGCATGCTGTTGTTGACGGTGCGAGACGGCCAGCAGGTCCTCTCGCTTCTGGATGTGCTGCCCGCCTCGTTCGAGGGGCTACCCGAGACGCTGGACGGGGCTACGAAGACCGATATCGTCCTGCGGCTGGAACATGGGGGCCTGTTGACGCAGGCGCAGTGGTCTGCCGTCAACCCCTGATCTGGGTACCGGTCGACCTCGCTCGGGAGATCTTCCTGGCCCTCACCGTGGACGGGTAGATCTGAGAGCGCTCAACCAGCACGTCGGAGCTTGCGCATGAGCATCGCCCATACGCCGTACCCGGACCCGACGTCGTGGGTGATCGCCCCGGCGGCCGCTCCTATGAGCAGTGCGTTCGCGCAGCCCGGGCACACCTCGCGTCCGGTGATCGTCTTCTCGAACGGCTCGCGGACACGACGAGCACAGTCGGGGCACTGCCGGCCTGACAATCCCATCCGTGCCTCCTATGTCGGGCGCTCGAGAGTACGACCATGCCGCACCAGAACCTCGTCGTCAGCTTTGCGGTCGGATGACTCCCGTCCACCATCTCCCCGAGGCCGTCGTACTGGCGGCCTGCTGGCCATCGAAGCCCAGTTCTCCTCCTGCGGTTCTTGGTCTGGGACTGCCGCGTGTGGAGTCGGCGGCACGCCCCGTGTGGGTGTCGCTCCGCGGTTTGCGTTGCCGGAAGGCGCCCTCGAGGGAAGCGGCGGCCAGTATCGGCGAACAGTACGTTCGGAGCGCCCGATGCGCGCTGCGATGTCCGCAGGGTGCAGAGTGGGGTCCCGTCGATGCCAGTAAGCCACGGCGGACGCCGTCTCGGACGGGACCACCTCCTCGGCATCCGCTTTGTCGCTCTCCGGCTTTCCGGTGATTTCGTTCGGCGCGTTCACGGTGGCGGTCCGTGCCTCGCTGCTGTCGTCGAGGTGATCGGGTGCCGCGGTCTCGCCATCTACCGGGTTCGACCGTGCGTGATGTCGAGGTGTGTGCGCTGGTGGGGCAGCCTTGATGGGTGCACCGATGCGCGCCTGGCCGGCGGCGTCGCGATTGCTTGCGGCTTTCGGCAGTGGTGTCGGCGTGGTGCTCTGTGCTGCGACTACCGGCTGGCTGGGGCGCTGAGCATGTCCGGTACGGATCCGGGCGGTGATATCGACGAGGCTGACGCTGGCGACGATGACGAGGCCGTCGACGGAGATGGGCAGCAGGTACGCGGCGCCGGCGTCGGTTTCGCCGTAGCGGGCGGCGACTCCGACGAGGTGCCAGTACGACACCCAGGTGGCGATGGCCGCGATGAGGCTGGTGGCGGTGATGCGGATGGCGCCGAGGGAGCGGCGGTGGTGAGGGACGCGGGAGATCAGCTCGACGGTGAGGAGCAGCGCCAGTGGCGGCCATGCGGCGATGATCTGGCTGATCGGGTTGGGTCGGGCGTGCAGGACGTTCGCGGCCACTGAGGCGGCGACTCCGAGGGTGAGGGTGGCTCGTATCGCCCATCGCAGCCGCCGCAGATGCACCCCGGTGTCGTCGGACCGCTTGTACCTCGTCGCGGCGTTGTCAGGAGTGGTGGGAGTGGTGGGCGCGGTCATGAGCGGGCTCGGTTAACTGCGGACGAACGTGGTGATCCGGAGCTGCGAGAGAGATCCGCGAGGAGCGTGTCGGCCAGTGTGAGGGTCTCGGCGCTTGGTTGGGTGTCGATCTCGGCGAGATGGTGGGTCACGGTGCGGCGCAGGGCGCGTATGCCGTCGGCGTCGCCAAGCTCCGCGCGGGCGCGCATGGCCGCCTGGTATAGCTGCTCGGTATAGGGGTGGTGGGTGATCGCCTGGTCGATGACGGCGAGTTGCTCCGCTGGCTGGCCTTCAAGTTCCTCGGTGAGGGCGACGGCGGCGTGGAGGGCTTCCCGGCGCACCGCCTCGCGGTAGGGCTCGAGCCATTCGTAGGCGCAGCCTTCGGCGAGGGGCGCGCGGTAGGTGTCGACGGCGCGGCGCAGTGCGGCGATCCGCGCGGGTGTGGTGGTGGCGGTGTTGGCGGCGCGGATCGCGGCGCGCATCCGCCAGAGGTCGACGTCGAGGCGGTCGGGGTTGAGTTGGTAGTGGTGTCGGGGGTGGGTGAGGTAGGTGCCGGGACCGGCGTGGTGGCGCAGGGCGCTGCGGAGGTCGGAGACGTAGGTGTGGAGACGGTGTACGGCTTTGCGGGCGGGCGCGTCGGGTAGCAGGTCGTCGAGGATTGCTTCGGTGGAGGCGGTGCCGTCGCGGCAGGCGAGGTAGACGAGCAGTTCGAGGGATTTCGCGCGCAGGGTGCGCTGCGGGTTGGCATCAGTGATGGCGGGTGGCCCGAGGACGGTGATCCTCACCTGGCTGGTGGTGCCGGTGTCTGGTTCGTCGGGGGGTGGCGGCGTCTCGGGGGTGGTGGCGGCGGTGCTGCCGGCCGCTGTGGTGTGTGCAGGGCTGTTGTCGGCGTGATCGGTGCGGCTGGGGTCGACTGGCGGGGGCATGTGGACGCTGGGCGTGCTCTGGGTTGTGGGGGCTGGCGGTGTGAGGTGGGCGGGATGCGTCGGCGTGGTGGGCCGGGCGTGGAGGGGCGCTGGTTCGGTCGGGGCGGGAAGGGGCACCTCGCCGGTGTGGGCCTCGGCGAGGGTGGTGATCAGGTCGAGCGTCTCGGTGGGGTTGAGGACGGTGAGCCGGCCGACGGGAGTGGTGCCGTCGTGGGGGGTGTCGCTGTCGGCGGGTGTGGTGGTGCCGTCCTCGTGGACGGTGATCGTGGTGCCGTCGAGCCAGGTGCCGAGGAGCACGCCGTGGATGTCGAGGTGTTGGCCTTGGGCGAGGAGGGCGGCGATGCGGGCGCGTTCTGCGGGGTGGGTGGGGTCGGCGAGGAGCACGACCGGTGGGAGGGGTTCGTCGTAGCCGTCGGCGCGGAGGTCAGCGATGGTGGTCTCGTGGTCGTTGATCAGGCGCGTGCGGTGCAGGGTGAGCGCGTCGAGGATGTCGAGTGCCTCGGCGAGGCCGGCGGTGATCATCAGCCGAGGCGTGTGGGGCAGGGTGACAGCGGAGCCGAGCAGCGCTGCTGCGGTCGGTGCGGGTATCACGACCTGGGTGCGGTCGGCGGCATGAGTGTCGGTGTCGGCGGCCAGGGCGGTGGTGAGGAACCCGCGGGCGGCGGCGTGGGCGGCGGGCCCGGTGAGGCCTAGCCCAGCTGGCGGCCATGCCGCTGACAGTGGGGGCAGCAGTGCTGGTGTGGGGTTTCCGCTGCCGTGGTAAATGGCGGCATGTGGGGCTGGGTTCGGGACGCTGGCTGTCTCGGCGCGCGTCACGTGGTTGCCGGCGGCGTGGTGGGTGCCGCTGACGGTGGTGGTGTCGTCGAGGCCGGTAACCGGTGCTGCGGTGGATGCCAGCGGATCGACGTCGGCGTGTTCGGGGACGGCGTGACGCAGTGCGCGGCGGATCTGCTGGATCACGCGCGGTATGGGTGCGAGCGGCGGCGTGTCGAGGGTCGGCGCGTTGGCCAGGTGGGGTGTGTAGCGGCGCTGCCGGTGTGCCCACACGAGGGCGACGGCGGCGGCGATGGAGAGGGCGAGTGCCAGGTTGAGCCAGCTGCCGGTGGACAGTGACACACCGCGGGAGGCATCTGCGGAGCGTGACGTGGGGTCGTCGGTCGGGCCGTGGACGTCTCCCCTACTGGCGGTATCGCCGTCGGTCGGGGCGCACGTTCCGGCAGTGGGTGTCCGGGTGGGGCCCGGTTCGGTAGCGGTGGGAGCAGGTGTCGCGGGCGGTGCCGGATCCCTGGTCGGTGCCGGAGCCGGCGTGGGGACGCTGGGCCGGTCCGGGACAGGTCGTGGGCGGGGTTGGTGGGCGGTGGGCGGAATGGCATCGCCGGGAAGATCCAGGGTCCAGCCGGGGTAGATGACGTTCGGGCTGCGTAAGGTTCCGCCCGCGTGGGCGAAGTGGGTGCCGCGGTTGAGGGCGAAGATTTCGGGCCATCGGTCGGCGTCACCGAGCCACTGCGCGGCGATCTCGGACAAGGTCTCACCGCGCTTGACGGTGTGCGTGTACGTCTGGCCGCCGGCAACGACGACGGTGAGATCTTGGCGTTGTGTCGCGTGCTGGGCTGGCGGGGCCACGGTCAAGGAGCTGGCAGCCGGCTGTTCGAGGTCGTGCACCGCGTCTGGTGCCGGCGCGGCGTGGGAGGGGGCAGCGCCAGCGGCGGTGGTCGTCACGGTGGTGGCGCCGAGAAGAGCAGCGGTCAGGCCTTTCACCGGGCCGGGTAGGCGCAGCGCGGGCAGCCAGCGACAGTGATAGGCGATCCGGCGGTATGTGTGGGCCAGGACGGCGGTGGTCAGGAACAGCCACAGCAGCACCGCACCTGCTTCGGCGAGGGCGAGGACGAAGCCTGTGGTCAGAGGTTGGTGGATCCACTGCCGGACCTCGGCCAGCGAGGGCAGCTGCGGTGTCCACGTCCCTGACGCGGCAAGGTAGGCAGGAGCTGCGGCTGTCGCGATCGTGGACGTGGCGACGGCGGCGATGACTGCTGGTCTCGGCCTCACCCGTTCCTCCTCACCTGCCCTGACCCACGATGGCTCGATCGCAGCCTGCGGGTAATGACAGCGCTGCCTGCCTCTGCGGCTGGCCACGCGCCTGGAATGGGACGACGCTATTGCCGGGCGGGCGGTCGTGGAGTGTGGTGACGGCTTACATGACCTCACACGAGCTCACACGTCCTTACAACCGCAGGTCAGCGGTCTGCAGCCGCTCGGTGGGCTCGCCGAGCGGCGAACGTGGACAGGACGCATGATCGTCAGGGGGTAGACGTTGGGGACCTTGAGTCGCCAGACGAGCCGTTGCTGGCTGCGTCCTATTGAGCGGCGACTTCCGTGCCTCCGCGAGCCGGTACGGTCTTGCCGGCGTGGTAAGCCAGTGACCTGACCGATGAGCAGTGGGCGCTACTGGAGCGGGTGGTCACCGCGCCCGGCAAGCGCGGGACCCAAGCATGGACCGGACCTCGGCGGTGGCGGGCGGGGATGCTCCGCATCTCGCACACCGGCTGCCAGTGCCGGTTTCTGCCCGAGTCGTTGGTCCGGGGGCCCGGTTGTGGTCGCGGTTGCGCCGAGGTCGCGCCACGGCACCCGGGCCGGGCGCTGACCGTGCTGAATCAAGTGGCCGCGCCACACCGAGGGCCGGGCCGAGATGACGCGTCGAGGGTCATCATCGACACCTGTCTGGCCTGCGGCGCCTCCAACGGCGGCCTCACTTTCCACGATCGAGGCGGCACGTACGGGCGGACGAAGGGCGCAAAGCGGTCGTGGCGGCGGACGTAGCCAGCCTCTCACTCGGTGCTCTGCTAGTGCCGGCGTCCACGCGCAAGAACCACACAAGTGAACTGATGCTGCAGCACCTGGCCCGTCAGGGTGTGACGGGGCGGCTCGAGCTGGTATTCGTGGACCGTGGCGTCACCGCGGTCGCGGCCGGGAACTCGGCCACCGCCACGAAGTTGAGGTGTGCCGAGCGGGCTGGGAGGACAGGCAGCCGGAGTTCCGGCACGTCTGGCGCGTCGAGGCTGCACACAGCCGACTCGGACGTGCCCCTCGCCTGGCCAAGTCCTTCGAAACACCACCGCCACCGCCACCGTCTCCCGTTCCTCGCTGATGCCTTGGGATTAGGCGAAGTAGGGATGGTCGAGGTCGACCGTCACCGCTGCGGAGGATGTCGACGTGGGTCAGCCTGTCGGGTTCCTCCTCCAGCATGGCGTCCAGGTCGAGCGGCGGCCCGAGCCCGTACCCGTCCAGCCTCGCTCCGCCTCTCAGTGTGACGACGCGTGCAGAGTCGTCCGCCCGGTAGAGACCGTCCCACCCAGGCGCGAGACCCTTCTCCCACAGTCGATGATCATCGTGGTCGTCTCTTACCGCTTCTTGCCTTCATCTCGGGTGGCCGAAGTAACCCGGCCACTGCGGAAAGCCATCCTCGTCGCGGTCGCGCTTGCTCGGCTTCCGTCTGTCTTCGGCGTACGCCCTGCGGCAGGCCCGCGCGCTCGACCTTGCCAACCGGTGGTGCCGCGAGACGGGCGATTAGGGTCTGCGTATGGGGGATGACATCGTTCTGCGGCTCGACCGTGCAACCGCCGAAGATCTGTACGTCGCGCTGTACGAGGCCGGAGAGCACATCGCGGCCGGCGCAGCCATCACTCCGCCCACCGCCGAAGAGGTCGAGCGCCTGGGCACGCTTCTGCGGGACCTGGGCCACGCCCTTGGCCGTCGCTGCTTTCCGTACTGCGACCACCTCTAGTTTGGTCGGGGCCGTGCATGCTCAGCGGCAGGTCGGGATGTCGTGATCAAGCCCGGTCTGCTCCCGGCTGTGCGTTTTACGGAACCGGTTGAAGCTGAACGAGGATCATCCAGTTGTCACCATCGGCGCGGTGCGTCGCCCGGACCCGGTATTCGCTCGGGCATAGATCGATCACGAGATGGTTGTCGGGCTCCAACTCTGCTCCGGGCCATGCCGAATCGAACATCACGACTGGCCCGTCCACCACCCAGCGGACATCCTCATCCGCGTCCCATTTCACGCCATCACGTACCGCTCGGCGTGCAGCGCTCACGAGGTCATCTTCCTCATACGCCGCTGCCCACCGTAGGAGCAGCCGTTCCGAGGATAGGTACGTCGTCATCGCCGGCTCGTCGCCCAGCACAAGCGCCTGCCGCTGGCCGATCGCGACCACGCCGACGTAACCGTCGACCGCGCACGCCCGGCCGTAGTCGCCCCAGTTCTCCACGGAACCATCCGTGCTATCCGCACCGGCCCACAGCGGTAGCGCCGATTGCGGAGCGACGAGCAGCGGTCCGCCAGCCGACGAAACCCACCTGTACTTCAACGGCTCTACCTCCCGCAGCGATCTTGCCAGGCGCCGGCGATACACGGGTGCCCGCCAGGACGAAAGTTGTCATGGCCGGAGAGCTGATCGCCCAGATCGACGGTCACCGGATTGCCGCCCGGCTGTGCACTCCTCGGCACACGCCTGGACGCCATCCAGGCACGCTCGGCGCGGCGCTGCGCGGCACACAAAGCACGGCGTGAGCGTGCGGCCGCGCCCGTCCGCATCTCGGGCAACCAGTTACGACGTTCGCGGAGGCTCGGCGGGGCGGCTGCTGGTGTTGTATGAGTTCTTAGCGGCCACCACGGCGGCCTGAAGGTGCTCGGGATCGATGCCGTGTACGTTGAGTGGCGGGTGCAGACGCCGGAGAAGTTCGGCCTCGATGGTTGCCGGTTCCGCGTCCTGCGCCCACGTCACGCGCAGGTGTGTATGCATCCACGCGGTCAGCCGCGCTTCATCCTCGGGGACCAGGACGACACGGTCGGTCCAGGTCGTTCGGAAGCCCTCAGAAACAAGAAGCCCGGCCAGGGTACGGCGCAGAGTCGAGCTGCCCGAACGCCTGAGATGGTTACGCAAGATCCGCCCCCGTAGGCTGGTCGCCCGTCCCACGTACAGCAGCCGTAACGACGGGGCGTTCGCATTCGGCAGCCCTGGGAGGTCAGGAAAGACCGAGGGAGCAGCCCACCAGGCGTAGACACCGCTGCCACGGCTGAGCCGCTTGACGGCGACATTGAGTTCAACAGGCACGCCGCAGAGAAGCCGCAGGGCCTCCTCGACGCGGGCCTCGTCGTTGGGGACGTCGTCGCGTCGCCGCTCGGGAATGGTCATCCAGCCCATCTTAGTTGCCGGGCGAACCGTGGCCGGGACGGGAAGGACCGCATGCCCCCGCAACAGCACCTGCACCAACCGCCGCTGCCTAGAGCGCATCTCGCGAGTAAATCCGGATGGCCGATCGTGGCGAGTGGGAGTGGCCACGCATCATCGTCGGATGACAGCCGCCGGTCTGCGGATCATTCTGGTTGATGACCTACGGTCGTTCGTTGACGGCCGTCAGGCGGAGGCCGCGCGTACCAGCTCATCGGGGGTCGAGCTGCTCGCTCGTTACCGAATCGAGCGTGTGGACGAGCTCTGGCTCGATCACGATCTGGGCGAGGACGACACCATCTGGCCGGTCGTAGAGACCCTGGAGCGCGCTGCCTTCGATGGGCGGCCCTTCGACGTCGGCGTCATCGTCATTCACTCGGCCAACCCGGCGGGCGCGGCCAAGATGGCGCAGGCCCTCCGCCACTGGGGTTATCGAGTCCGTGCTGCTGCGGGGGCCGCAGAAGTCGGCTACATCGACGGGTCCTCGTCCGCTGGGTGACTGCTCGGCAGACGTATCCGCGAGGGCGGCGCACACAACCCGAGCGACCCCTCCGCGGCATGTTCGGGCATCCCTGCTGCACGCCCGGAGGTACTACGCTCAGAGGCCGGCCTGCCCAACGCGCGGCGCCGGTACCGCGCGTTACTGCACCCAGGGGTGGCAGCACCGTTCGAGTCGGGCCAGGCTCCGGGGAGCCCGCTCATCATGAGCGGGCTCCCGAAAGCCGCCCATCCGGATGCCACTCCTAAACAGCAGCTGCGCCTCTATGCGGCATGCGGATACTTGTCGGAGCCGACCCGAGCGAGGACTACCGTGACCATGCGCGGGTTGGGCGAGCTCGGCGTGCGGTGAGCCTAGGGTGTGCGCCATGGGAGGCAGGCCGGTGGCTTTCAATCGGGTATTCTGAGCGGCTGCCCAGCGGAAGGCTGACCGCGTTGAGCGTTGATCGTGTCCAACTGCCCGATTTCCGACTGCTTACCTGGCGTGACGTCGACCCCGCCACCCGCCCCGATTTCGATCCGGCCGGTGCGGCCGAGCTGGTCCGGTCGCTGCCCCCGGCCGCCGAGGTCCCGCCGGCCGACACCGACTGGCGGCTCGCCGACTTCTGGTGGGACCGAATGACGGCGGCGCTGGTCGAACGCCTCGGCGTGTGGGCGGTGGGCTGGCAGCACACGGTGGTTATGGAGGACTACCCAGGCCGCGGCGTCATCCCGATCTGGCGAAACGTGGAACTGACGATCACGACGCCGGCCGAGACCTTGGACCGCCTCGCCCGAGCCCTGGTGGCCTGGCACGAACTGACTGTCGAACTCGCCACCGATGCCCTCGGCCGGTTCGCCGCAGCAGCGCCGGCCACGACCGACAGCACCGGCGACCCGGTGGCCTGGCGGGCGGTTAAGGCACCCGGTATCAGCCGCTTCAACCGCGCACACTTCGCCCGAAGCGTTCCCCACCCGGCAAGCCTCAACTGGGCCGACGTCGACCCGCGAGACCGGGAGTTCGATCCGGCGACAGTGGCTGCCGTGGCGGCCGGCCTGGTCACGGCCGAAAATCTTCCGGCGCAGGACGCGGACTGGCGTCTACGGGACCTGTGGCTGGACAACGTATCGATCGGTTTCACACAACGGTACGGGCTGTGGACCGTCGGCTGGCGCTGGTCGGTCGGCGAGGGCGACCTCGACGGCGGGCCGGTCGGCAACTGGTGCTGCTTCCCGCACTCGGTCACGACCTCGGACAAGACCGCCGCCGTTGTCGCCGCCTCACTGATCGAGTGGCGCGACTGGCTGCAGGACACCGCCGAACGGTTCTACCGATTCCTCCCGCTGACCGGCGATGACCTGGACGGCTGGGAACGCGCTGTCGCTCACCTGGTGACCGCCGTCGGCGACCGCACCCAGTACGAGTCGGCCTGGTACAGCTGCTGCACCACCGTCCTCGGCTGGTTCCTCGAAGCGGCCGGCATCGCCCCAAACGAGCACGAGAAGTTGCTCGAACACGCCATCGGCGGCCGGTTCGCCAGCTGGTCGGAGCCGGACCGGAAGCTCGTCGCATCGGTGGCTGAGCGCCTGGCCGGGCAGGTGGCCGGTGCCTGACCAGCTCACGATCTGGCAGCGGGTCCGCGAGCAGATACCGTGGCGCGACGTCGTCCCGCACCTGCGAACCCCGATTCGCGCTCTCCGGGACGGGTTCGCCGCTCATGCCACGATCGGCGATCACCAACGACGGCAGAGTCTGCTGCTGGCCGCGTACAACGAGGTCCGGTGTACGGCAGCAAGCGGCGTCAGCCCTACCCCGGACATGACGGCCCGCTGGAACGCGATGCTGCGTGGCATCCCGGCCGCCAGCTTTCGCCGGGGTCCGGCATTCGCCAAGAACGGCCGGGATCGGTACGGGCTACACGCCGACACCCAGCAGCGGTACGAGTCGTGCCTATCGGAAGCCGCCGACCTGATGGTCCCGGTGGCGGCCCGCGCGGCCCGTGCGTATCTCGACATCGCGTTCTTCCACCCGTACGACGACGGCAACGCTCGCCTGGGCGGCCTGGTCATGCACTTCGTACTGCTGCGTGCCGGCATCGAACTCGACGAGGCCCATCCGATCCTCACCACTGTCCGCCGCGCTGACGACCCGGAAGGCGCAGCCGGCCTCGCCCGCCTGGTGCACGGCATCGCCACAGCCACTCACCGCCGCTGGCTCCGCTCGGCGTCCTCCGACCGGCAGCCGACGACGCCATGAACTCCGGTACCGGTGAATGCCTCCACCGGTGGCCCCGCCGAGGCATGGCATGGCCTGAGTCGGATCGGCCACACCCACGCGTAGACGCACTCAACTCGGCATGATCGGACGTCACGCTCCCTAGGAGGTGGAATACCCAGTTAGTACATTCGTTCGCCCACCGCATTGTTGGCCGACCCCCACGTCCGGTGGGACGGCAGGAGCTCGCCAAGAAGCGGCGTCTGACGCGCTTGGACATGGACAGTCGCGCAGGCGAGGGGAATGCCGGCCAGATCAGCGCTTTCTACGGTTTCAGTCACCTCGCCGTCAGCTGCATGGCTCGCCGCGTCGGTGAGAGCCGAACGTTTGCCTTCTTCGCTGCGGTCGTTCGCGATGAGCGGGGACCGTACGACGCTTCTATGCGGACGTACGGGCAGGCCTGGAGCAAGGTCCAGGCGGCATGCTTGACCGACATGTATCGCACGCTGCGTCTTTGATGTTGGCTCGGTCCGTTGCATCTGGACCCGGATGTACGGAAGAAGCCGAGGTGCTCTCCCCGAATCGGGAGGGTGCCCTTGCCGAAGGCGTGCTCTGGTGATGGGGTTGGTCAGCGGCGGGTGCCGACGGGTAGGTCCGTGGCGGGGACGCTGCTGCTCTTGAGAAGCTGCCGGTGGGTGTGTAGCAGCCGGTGGGCGGCGGCGGGGTCACCGAGGGCGGTGAGTTCGTCGGCGGCCTGCTGGTGCAGGGCCTGGTTGTAGGGGTCGACGCGGATCGCGTCCTGCAGGAACCGCAACCGGTCGTGCGGGTCGGTGTGCGCTGCGGCGAGGTTGGCATAGGCATCCAAAACGAGCCGGCGGGTGGCTTCACGCGGCGGGTCGATCCAGGGCCAGGTGTGACCTGCGGCGAGATCACCGGTGTAGGCGTCGATCACTGTCTGCCAGGCCGGCGTCGGGTTGGTGAGGGTAGTGGTGGCGTCATGCGTGGCCGTGTGTAGCCGCCACAGGTCGACGTCGACGTGTTCCGGGTTCAGGTGGTAGCGGTCGTCGGTGGTGGCGAGCACTGTCAGGGTGGTCGCGGCGCGAACGGTGGAGCGTAGGTCGCTGAGGGTGGTGTAGAGGCGGCCGGTGACGGTGTGGGTGGGTAGGCCGGGCCAGATGGCCTGGACCAGTTGGGTGGTGGTGGCGCCGTCGGGCTGCACGGCGAGGATGACGAGCACCTGCAGGGCGGCGCTTCGCCTGATGGTGACCGGGCGTCCGTCGACGAGGAGGGCAGGGCGGCCGAGCACCTGCAGCTGGATGGCGGGCGGCGTCGCCAGCGGCGTGATCGTGCGTGGGGTGTCCCTGCCAGGTTGGCGGGGAATCCACGCGCGTACACCATCGGCGGCCTGGGGTGTGACGGGTGCGGTGGTCGCGGTGGGGTCGGGCACGGTGATCGTGTGATGGGCGACGACGGTGAGCAGGTCCGTGGCGGCGGTGCGATCCAGGACGCACAGTCGGGGTCCGGGCTGCCCAGTCTGCGCGTCGCGGGTGTGGCCGTGGCGGTCGACGCTCCAAACGGACCCGAAGGGCCCTTCGCCGAGGGTGACGACGCGTGCCCTCGCTGCGGTCAGGGTGGCCAGCTGGTTGGCCGTCGCGGCGGATGGCGGTGTGGTGATCAGGACCGGTATCGGCAGGACGCCGCCATCGCGAGACGGTGTCGTTGGGTCGGCCAGGAAGGTCAGCAGCGCGGTGGCGTCCTCGACGGTGTCGGCGACTTGGAGCCCGGGAATCGTGTCGGGGGCGGGGGCGAGGTCGGGCAGCAGAGTGGTCAGGCAGGTGCGGGTGATCACCACCAGGACGGTGTCGGGTGGGTCGCGTAGGGCGGCGAGCAGTCGGGTGACGAGGACTCCGCGGGCGGCGTCGGCGGCGCCGTCACCGGTGAACGCCACCCCGGCAGCGGGCAAGTCCGGCACCGCGCTAGCGGTGGACGTAGCTGGTGGTTGCGGGCGGTCGGCGACCGCTGCTTGCACGGCGGTGACCGTGTCCGGCAGCGGCGTCAGCGGTGACCCGTCGGGGTTCTGGCCGGGTTGGTAGGCGCGGCGGCGGCGTAGCCACACCAGAGCCGCGGCGGCAGTGACCTGCCGGGCGGTGTCGTCGGGTAGCCAGCCCCCGGGAACCCTCACCCCCTCGCCGGTCAAGGCGAGCGGGGTGAGGTGGTGAAGGCCGTCGGTGGACATGGGCTGGGGCGGGTTCGGAGGGCTTAAGGCCGGAGTGTGGACGGTGGTGAGCGCGGCGGCACCGGCCATGCTCGTCGCGGCGGCCTGCCACGGCGTGGGCAGCGGCAGGTGGCGCACCCAGCGAGCTCCCGCCCGCAGCCGGCGGCCAGCGGTCACGGCGACGGTGTAGGCCACCCCCAGCCAGAGCAGCCACGCTCCGGCGGCGAGCCCGGCGGTGAGAGTGCGTGCGGTCAGTGGATCCGCGATCCAGGTACGCAGTTGTTCACCGGTGGGCCAGCCGGGTAGAAGCGACCCGGCGTATCGGGCCAGCAGCCAGGGCGGCAGCACCAGCACCGCCGTCAGCAGCGCCGCACCGATCACCCGTCGGGGCCAGCTCACCCGCACCCCTCCCCCACGACAGCAGGGCTGCTGGAGGCGGCGGCTCGGCTCATTGGGCCGGCCGCCCGGGGATGCCGGGACGCAGCAGGCGGGTCCACATCTGACGCAGCCACCACACTGCCACGGCGATCGCGTAGATCACCCCGAGGATCCCCGACGCCGGCCAGCTCACCAACGCGGCGGCGATGATCGCCAACGGCACGCCGAGGATCAGCCGCAGGATCGGTGCGGACACCACCGCCATGACGGTTCCGACGCCGAGGAGCAACCCACCTGCGCGTCCGGCGATATCGATCCACAGGGCCAGGTTCGGCCACCGGTCGGCGGTCAGCGAGTACTGGATCAACGCCATGCCGAGGCCAGCGGTGAGCACCGATCCGGTCGGGAACGCGAGTAGCTGCGACCAGCCGCCCGGCGGGACACGCCACTGCCGGGCGGCGATCAGGGCCATCGCCGCGGCCGCGGCGACGATCGGGACGAGCGGCAGCAACGCCCACCGCAGGAAACCGCTCACCGAGTCGCCGATGTAGAGGCTGCCGACCACCGCGTACATGCCGGCGACCGCGACGCCGAGGGACGCCGACGCCAGAATTCCGGTGCCCATCTGCACGCCTGGGCTCACCGGCTTGGATGTGCCGCCGGTGAGGCTGGTGCGGGCGGCGATCGCGGACGCCAACACGGTGCCGGCACTGAGGCTGGCCACCAGCGCGAACACCGCGGCGACCGCGAGTTCACCCCAATTCAGCAGCGCCAACCGGTACATCAGGCTGCCGTTCCACTCCGCCGTAAGCAGGAACTGCGACACCAAGCCCAACGACGCGAACCCGGGCACCGCGATCGCGGCCGCCCGTCGCACCGGAGGCACCGGCACCTCCGGCGGCGGTGTCACCTCCCCTGCGCTGTCGGCGCCCGCGTCCGCGGCGCCGCGCGCTGCCGCCAGCACAGGGTCGGCGACCACGGTGGGGGCGATGGGCACGACGTCGGTGAGCACCTTCTGCAGCAGGGGCAGCCGAGCGACGCCGCCCACGCAGTACACGCCGGCAAGGTCCTGCGGGCTGACCTCCGCGGCGGCAAGCGTCTCCATGGTCAGCTGGGCGACCCGTTGCAGGGCCGGATAGGCAGCCTGCTCCAGCAGCCCGACAGTCAGTACCGTCGCCGACGTGTCGGGCAGCGGCACCGTCACCGCGGCGCGGTCGGCCAGCGCATGCTTCGCCGCCTGGAGGCTGGCCATCAGCACCCACCGGCCGCCGCCACCATCGGCTGGCGGGGTGTGGGCGGTGAGGGTGGCGGCGACGGCGTCATCGATCGCCGCACCGCCGGCGGCCGGGTCGGCCAGGGTCGCGAGGACCTCGAACCCGCCAGGGCCGCGGCGGACGACGCTGACCTCCGCGCCGGCGCCGACGTCGCAGACCACGAGGAACGAACCCACCGGAATCTGCACCCCGGTCGCGAGCAGATGTCCGGCCACCGCGACCGGCGCCTCGACCAGCTGCGGTTGGGCAAGACCTGCCCGGTGCGCGACCTGCCGCAACCAGGTACGTCGACGGGGCCCCCATCCGGCCGGCACTACCATCCGCGCGTCTTCCACCCGCGACCCTGCGGTGTGCTCCGCCTGTTCGGCGACCCGTCGCAGCGTCGCAGCGGCCATCTCGGAGACGTCTATCTCGGCGTTCGCGACAGTCACGCGCTGCTCGGACGAGAGTCGTGGGGCGGGGACGAATCGGTCCGGGGCGGTAACTGCCGCCTGCCACGCCTGATGGCCGGTCGACATGTCCCCGTCCGCGTGCATAAGCACTGCGCTGGGCAATTCCGGCTCTCCGTCGAAGAGCAGCGGCGTCCACGTGCCGTCCGGCCACGCCACCACCGCGGTGGTGTTGGCGCTACCCCAGTCGATCGCCAGTCGCGCCTGCCCCACCCGCATAGACCTCAGTCAAACATGAGGATCACATTCACGTCACCCGTGAATCCCTGACATGGTTGACGCAAGGACAGGCGCTGCGCACTCATTGCACCAAGCCCCGCTCCTTTCGCGGTCTGCTGGTCCGGGCCGGGCTTCGTCCCAGCAACAGAGCTGCGGAGTGCTTCAGGCAGAGCTCGGTTGACCGTAAGCTGGCGTACTGCTGGGTGGCGAGCTAACCCACCGCACCACTCACTCGGTCGCTGAGGGAGTGGAACTCGGCCAGCCCGGACGAAGAACGGCTCCCTTGCAGGTCCAATCGAGCTCTGACGCGTTGTTCTGAAGCGCCATGACCAGAGTCAGGTCAGCCGTCGTGTCTGACTCCACTTGCTCTGCCATCCGCAATAACACAGAGCCCTTGAAGGTGAAGCCATCGACGCCGGATCGCTTCGCCGCCTCGGCGATCGGCCGCATCACGGACGGATCACCATGGGTGCCGTGCTTCACCGCTTGGTGGTTCTGGTCGCATACCCAGTTCGCCAGGTCAACGCCCTCGAGAGCGGGAATCGAAGCAGTGGCTGTAGGACGGGCAGTAGCGCCAGCTGCTGAGGCATGCGGCGAGGAGGCGCTGCCCTGGCAGCCGCACAGGGCGAGGGCCACAGCCGTGGCGAGAAGTATCGAGGGGATGCGCGGCACCGCCAGATGCTAGTTCACCGACGCTGTCTCGCGAGCGTTGTCGGCGAGCCGTTTCGCCCGCGCCATACCACAGATAACCGTGACCATCGGCGCTATCCACAGGGCACTGGGCTATCCACAGACCGCCCATCAGGCCCACCGTGACCGCCTGCGTTCCTGATGAGGTAGTGCACGTCCCGTCGCAGCAGCGGCAGCAGACCGAGAGGACACGCACATGACCCGGGGAGACGGACGTCCGGGACGTCGAGCGGGAAGGTCGACGCCGCCAGAACGTCCAGCCCGAATGGTAGGCCTGGTCACCGCGTTTGCCGGCCTCATCACGGCAGTCGCGGGGCTGATAACCGCGATCGGTAACACGGTGGGGAGCCGCTGATGCCCGCCGTGGAGGTCTGGTTCGTTGGTGGCCCCGCCGACGGCCGCCTCGCACCGGTCGACGTCCGTGACGCGGGAAAGCTTCCCCCAGTTGTGCTGCTCCTGCAGACCGGCTTCTACTTCGGCGCCGCCGATCATCCCGAGCCGTCGGTCGAGCACCAGTACGTCCGCGATGACACCGGGGACAGCCCGGTGTACCGCTACGCCGGGTGGACCGACGACTGATGAAGGCATCGCAACGACCCGGCGGACTGGCACGTTTGGACATGGGCACCATCGAGGCGTGGAACAGCGCCGCGCAAGGCAGGTGGTCGTCGGCACTTCCGCCACAAGGGATCACTCGGCTGCGGGTGGACGGCCGTCGGTTAGAGAGCGGGGCGCGGCGTGACGTCGATCGGCGCGCTCATGGCTCCACCGCCAGCGATGTGTCAGCGACGGTGTGGCGGGGCGCGGGACGGCCGGTCCGCAGGACCCGCGCCAGGATGCCGGGGGAGAAAAGCTTCTGTGGTGGGGCGGTCAGGTTGGCGACGCTGAGGAATGCGTACCCGACGACCGGGTCAACCGCGGCAGCCGCCTGCACCCGGGCCGCGTACGCGTTGACGAACCGTACCCGTGCGGGGCGATTTCCTCGTACCGAAGGGAAGCGCAGGTCGGCACCGGTCGACATGTCCCACGCGACGTCCACGACTCGGGCGGCTTGGCGGAAGAACCGGCGCGCCAGGCCACGGGTACCGTGCTGCAGAGACTCCCGCAGCACGATGGCCTCGCTCGCCGCCACCGTCATGCCCTGCGCGTACGTCGGGTTGAACTGGCACAGGGCGTCCCCGAAGACGATGAGCCCGTCCGGGAACCGGTCCAGCCGCTCGTACCGGCGCCGGATGCTCGTCGGGATCCGCATCCGGCGTACCTCACTGATGGGCTCGACCGTCTGGATCAGTTGGTGGAGCTCCGGTACCGGCAGTCGCGCGGCGAAGTCAGTGAAGCCCTCGTGATCGGCTGGCGGTGCGTCCTTGCCCATGCCGTAAAGGGTCACCATCCACCGGTCGCCTTCGGCAGCAAGGGCAACGCCGCCACGGGGCACAGCGATCGTCGGGCCGACCACGATGCCGGCGACGTCGCTGTCGGACGGGCTTCGACGGTAGTCCCGCGAGGCGTACACCACGTTTGTCTCGACCTCGTCCTGCGGCGTCGGCTCGTACCCGAGCTCGGTCAGCCAGGTCGCGCCCCGGTTTCCGCGTCCGGTTGCGTCCACCACCAGGTCGGCGGGCAACTCGACCGCGCCGAACGTGGAAACCAGCGCGCGTACTCCGGTGACGCGGGACCGGGTGTCGTCGGCCAGCAGGCCGGTCACCTCGGACTCGGTTCTGAGCACCACGCCCGGCAGCGCGGCAACCCGGGAACGCAGGTATCCCTCCAGGGCCGGCCGGCTCACAGACACCCCGTGCAGGTCAGAGGGCGCCTGCCGCAGCCGCCACCCGTCGTGGTATGACCGGACGTCGTTCTGCACGTCGACCGGTACGGCGCCACGCGCGACCAAGTCCCCGGTCAACCCGGGGAACAGTTCGTCGAGGATCTCGCGGCCTCTGGCGAGCAGGGCGTGTGGGTGGTGGCCCTGGGGTACCCCACGGCGCCCGATCTCGCGGTCGGGCAGCCTGTCCCGGTCAACGACGGTGACCGAGGCGAAGCTCTCGCTCAGGATGCGGGCCGCGAGCAGCCCGCCGATGCTCCCACCGACAACGACGGCGCGGTGGTTTGTGTAGTCAGCCATGTGGTGAGAGTGGATGCGCCCGCTTGCAGCTGACTTGCCGCACGCTGCAGGTCAGCGGCCGGTGCCACCCGCGCATCTCGCGCCACCGCGCAGGCCCGCGTTCAGTGGACGCCCAGCCGGTCCCGTACCGCGCGCAGCGCCTGCTGCACCGCGCCTGGCGTGACGAACAGCGCTTGGGCGATCTGCCGTTCGTCGGCTCCCTCGGCCGTCATTGCGGCGATCCGTCGCTCCACGCTGGTCAGGGTGATCTCGGCGGGTGGGGCCGGGGGCGCGATCCCGGCACGCGCCAGGCTCTCGCCGACCTCGTGGATCAGACCGTGGGCGCCGCAACGCTGGGCCAGCTCGTACGCCTCACGCATCAAGGCGGTGGCCTCGGGCTCGGACACCACTCGGGCGAGCGCGGCGAGTGTACGGGCGCGTTCGAGCCCGTCGCGGGTGAGCAGCGGGACCGCTTCCCGCAGCTCGGCCGCGCCCCCACGCAGTTCTCCGAGGATACGCAAAGTACGGCCGACCACGCTCGGCGCTCCCCACGCCCGAGCCAGCTGCAACTCCTGTTCGACCAGTGCTACCGCCTCGTCCCGCCGTCCCAGTGCGGCCAGTACCTGCGCCCGGTTCGACCGCCAGGGCCGCCAGACCGGGTTAAGAACGTCCTCGTGCACGTGCTGTACCGACTCCAGGGCGGCCAGTGCCTGTGCCGGTCGCCCCTCCGCCAGGAGTACCCGCGCATGCGCCTCCGCGAACAAGCGTGCCCCGTCGCCGAATCGTGGCCGGTCGCGGAGCCCTTCGACCAGCGCCCGAGCCTGCGCAAGGTCGCCTGCATCGAGCAGGATCCCGATCGCGAAGGCATCAGCGTAAGGAGACGCGACCATGGAGCCCCACACCGCCGACTGTTCGCCGGACAGCGTCACCGAGTGGTAGGCGGCGCGAAGATCGCCCCGGCGCCACTCGGTGTAGCCACGCCAGAGGTGGGTGGCGAGCGCCGCGAAGAGCGAGCCACCCCGGTAGGCGTGGGCCAGTGCCTCGTCCCAGAAGGGGAACGTGTCCTCGTCGGCCATCTCCAGCACCATCCCGGCCACCACCCACAGCAGGCCGTTGTCGTGGTCCAGGAGTACGCCGTCAGCGAGGGCGAACCGGGCCAGGTCAACCGCTCGCGCCCGTTCCTTGCCGTCGATGACCGCCTCCCACGCGAGGCTGGCGGCGAGCATCCGTGCGCCGGGCCCGTCTCCGGAGGTCGCCGGCTCGGGCCCGCACCGCCACAGCGCAGGGTCGATGCCGTGGATGTACCCGCCGATCCGGTGCACGCCGAGCAGGACTTGGCGCTCGTCGTGCAGGTCGGCTGGCAGCGCCAAAGCGGCCGACCGGGCGAACGCGCTGGCCTCGCCGACCTCACCGGCGAACACGAGGGTACGGGCGAGCAGCTGTGCCGCGGCAGCGCGCGACACGGCGTCGGTCAGCGTCTCGTAGGCCTGCCGCAGGTGCCCCTGTGCGGCCGGACCGTCGCTCAGCGTCTCTACCCGACCCAACTCCAGCAGCACGGACGGCTGCTCGGCCGGAGGCGGTGGCTCCCGCAGCGCCCGGGCGAGGTACGTGGCTGCCGCGTCGGCCGCGCCCCGGGCCGCCGCCGTGGCCGCCGACCGGCGTAGCACCTCGACGACCCAGGGCGCGCCCCGGCACGGCACTTGGAGCAGGTGCGCGGCGATCTGTTCGGCAGTCGCTCCGGCCGCGTCCAGGACCCGGGCCGCCCGTTCGTGCCGGACCTGGCGGTCACCGGGCGGGAGGTCACGGTAGATGGCGTCGCCGACGAGTGGGTGGACGAAACCGAGCGGATACTCGTCGCGCAGCACCTCAGCCCGCACGAGCGCGGCGATCGCGTCGAGCACCTCGGTTTCGGGCAGCCCGGCCAACGCCGCCACGGCCGGCAGCGCGGCCGCCGGCCCGAGGACTGCCACCGCCTGTGCGGTCGTGGTGGCCGCCTCGGGTAGCCGGGCCAGGCGCATGAGGACGATGCTCGACACCGCCCGGGAGCCGATCTCGGTGACCGTGTCGGCGTGCACGTTGTCCGGGCGTACCCCCTCGGTCCGCAGGGCGTGCAGGAGCTGTCGCAGCAGCAGCGGGTTGCCGGCGGTCGTCCGGTGGCAGGCGGCGATGAAGCGGGCGTCGGCGGACTCGCCGAGCTGGCGGCGCACCAGGTCGGCTGAGCCGGCTGCGGTCAGCGGGGCGGGGCGGACCCGTACCGTCGCCTCGTCGTGGGCGAGTTCGGTGAGCAGCGCGTCGTCGGTGTGGGGCTCCCCGGTACGCAGCGCGGCCACCACCAGCACGGGCAGTGCCTCCAGCCGGCGGACCAGATAGGCCAGGAAGCGCAGCGAGCCGGTGTCGCACCACTGCAGGTCGTCGACGGTCAGCACGAGCGGCCGTTCGGCGGACAGGTTGACGGTCAGCCAGTACAGCCCGTGCAGCACCGCGAAGGCGTCCTCGGCCTGCTGCTGCGGTTCGTGCGCGGCGAGGTCGAACACGACCCGCGCCGGGACGGCCGCACCGGACAGGGCTGCGGTACTGGCCACGACGGGCTCGAAGAGCTGGCGTACCACACCGAAGCCGTACTCCTTCTCCATCCGGCTGCCCCGTGCGGACAGCACGCGGAACCCCGCCCTGCCCAGGTGGCGGGCCTCGGCCAGCAGCCGGCTCTTGCCGATGCCGGCCGGTCCCTCGATCAGCACCAACCGCCCGTGCCCGGCCAAGGCGTCGGCCAGGCCGCCGCTCAGTACTCCCAGCTCCCGCTCGCGGTCGACCAGCGCGTTGTCGGAGAGGTCGGGTAGGACCGACGGGTCCGGTACGGACACGGACCGTGGTACGGACGGCGGCGCGGGCGCGTCCAGGTCGGGGGACTGTGCCAGCACGTCGGCTTCCAACCTGCGCAGTGCCGGACCGGGGTCCACACCGAGTTCCTCGGCCAGCACCTGCCTGGCCCGTCGCAGCGCGCCGAGCGCGTCGCCCTGCCGATGTGCGCGGTACAGCGCGAGAACCAGCAGCCGCCACCGCTCCTCGCGCAACGGATCCTCGGCGACCAGCGTCTCGATCTCCGGCACCAGGACACCACTCTCACCGAGCGCCAGCCGTACCGCCACCACCTGCTCGCGGACCACCTCGCGCAGCTCGGTCAGGCGGGCCGCCTCGGCCTCGATCCAGGGCTGGCCGGCATAGTCGGCGAAGGCGGGCCCGTGCCACAGCCCAAGCGCCTGGTCCAGCACCCTGGCCGCCTCGTTCGGGTCAGCGAGCGCACCGGCCTGGCGTACCAGCCGCTCGAACTGCCAGGCGTCGACGGCCTCGTCGCCGAGGCGCACCGCGTAGCCGGATCCTCCGCTGACGATCACCGCCTGGCGGGACCGGGCAGACTGGCCAGGCTCCAGCCGTCGCCGCAGGCGCGAGACGTAGGCCTGTAACGCGCCCAGTGCGCTCGGCGGCGCCTGCTCCCCCCACAGCGCGTGCACCAGCCGGTCGACCGGGACCACCTCGCCGCGCGCGACGAGCAGCAGGGCGAGAACCGCCCGTTGCCGCGGCCCACCGAGATCCAGCACCTGCTCACCGAGGCGCGCGCGGAACTCGCCCAGTACCGAGACCGAAAGCCCGCTGTCCGACTGCACCCGCCCTCCGCCGTGGAGATGACTGTCCTTGCGCGACACTGGTGGCGGCGCCTATCGGCAAAGTACCGCACGCAGCGAGGCCTGGCGGTCACCGTCGCCTTCCGGACAGTGGCCGGACGCGGTGGCCAACCCGAACGGTCGGCCGACCGGATGGCGGGATCTCTCCGAGGCCTTTTGGGGAAGGACGTTCGCCTTCGACGCCACGGCGGTGGGCGACCCCGTCAAGGTGCTCCAACCACCCCACGCGCTCGATTCCAACTCTGGCGGGGAGAGACGTCTGCGAACGACACGACGCGCGACTTGCATCGACGTGTCGCCGGTGCGACATGTCGATGCAAGTCGGCGTCAGATCCGGTCAGGTTCGCGGCAAGTCCCGACCCGCAAGCTCCTACCTATCCGGCTCGGCGCAGGTGTCGACCGGACGAGGTTTCCAGACAAGGAGTAGGGACATGACCAGGTCCAGGGCACTGCTCGGCATCGCCGGTACCGTCGTCGCGGTCGGTGCGGCGTTGGCGCTGCACCCGGCAGCGGGCGCGGCCGGCGGCCTCCAGCCGGGTACCGCGTACGGCTGGGGCGGCAACACGTTTGGCCAGGCCGGTGCTGGTGTGCAGACGAACCAGTACAACAGTCCGCAGCAGACGGTGCTTCCGGACGGTGTCGTGCAGTTGCAGAGCGGCGGCCGGGCCAGTTACGCCCGGTTCGCCGACGGAAGGCTGCTGTCCTGGGGATACAACCTCAACGCCGCCCTCGGCAGCGGCTCAACGACGGTGACCACGCGGTACGCTCCGGCGCCGGTCGTGGGCATCGGCGGCACGGGCATCCTCACGGATGTCGTCGACGTCTCGGTGCACATGGAAAGTGCGATCGCGGCGGTGCTGGCCGACGGGACGGTGGTCGCCTGGGGCTCGAACATGAACCGGCAGCTCGGCGACGGCTCGACAGCCAACGTTCGGGCCTACCCGGAGCGGGTGCTGACCGCGCCGGACACCCCACTGACCGGGGTGGTGGACGTCGAGTCCGGGTGGGAGGTGACGTACGCGTTGATGGCCGATGGCACCGTCACCGCCTGGGGCTCGGTGAAGTGTGACGGCACGCTGTCAGGCGTGACACAGTACGCGGCCCCTGTGCCCGGGCTCACCGACATCCGGCAGATCGCGGTCGCCGGCGGGGTGGCCCTGTTCCGGCGGGGCGACGGCGCGGTGTTCTCCTGCGGCGGCACCGGGCGTGCACTCGGCCGGCCGTACGGCCCGGAGAACACGCCGACCTCGCCCTACACGCCAGCCCAGGTCACCAACCTCGGCCCGGGCAGCGACGTGGCAGACATCTCGATCAGCTCGGCGGTGACCGCCCTGACCGGGGACGGCCGGGTGTACCTGTGGGGCGAGAACACACAGAACCAGCTCACCCCGCTGGGCGTGTCGGGCGGCCTGACGGTGCCGACCGAGCTGGTTCAGCCGGCCGGCGAGCCGAAGATCATCGATGTGGACAATGACAACTCGCCGATGACGTACGCGGTGCGGGCCGACGGCTCGATCCTGGTCTGGGGGTACAACCAGTTCGGCATGGCCGGGATCGGGACGACCGCAGCTCTGGTGAACACCCCGACCGTGGTTTCCCTGCCGGGGCGCGCCTTCGCGAGCGTCGCCGCCTCGAACTGGACCGTCCTGGCGGTCACCGTACCGGCGGCGTGACCGACGCCTGCCGGCGCGAAACACGCGAGACGCAGGGACCACAGCCGACCCTCGCGCTGGCACTCCTGACGGACCATCGGCACCGGTGAACTGCAGGCCCCGCCGGAACGGCTGCCCCGGGGCACCGCGGGTGGTGGCCTTCGCCGACCGCAGCAAGGCACGGTCGCGTACAGCCGGCGCCGCGCGGGTCGACGTCGGTACGGCAGCCGCACCCGCGGTGGACCCCGAGGGCGCTTCGGCCCCGGCGGCACCAACCATCGCGAACGAGGAACCACCCAGCTGCACCGTCACATGAGGAGAACTGGACATGCGTTTCCCCGTTCGCCAGGCCCTGGCACTCGCCATGGCAGTTCTAACCGGCGTGAGCGTGCTCGCGCCACCGGTACCCGTGTCCGCGGATCCTGGCGACCAGGACCCGTACGGCACCTTCGAAAGCGCCTTCCGCACCGGCCACTCGGTCCGGGTACGCGGCGTCGTTCACGACCCGGACGCCTCCGCGGCGATCACGGTGGCGATCACGGTGGATGGTTGGCTCGCCACCTACGCGGGTGCCGACAGCACCGGCGCGTTCGACACGACGATGGCCTCGTCGATCGTGCCGGGCGAGCACAATGTCTGCGCCGAGGCGTACAACCAGGGTGCCGGGGCGAACACGTGGCTCGGCTGCCTGGTCTACAGCGTGCCCGAGGCGGTCGGTACCCCGCAGGTGAGCCTCCGCGCGGTCAGCGCCACCGAGGTCGTCGTCGAATGGACCCCGGCCGACGCCAACGCGTCGAGCTTCCGCGTCGAGCGCACCTTCGACGGCAGTTGGAGCACGGTGGCCACGCTCGGCTGGGATGCCCGCAGCTGGACCGAGAGCGGCCTCGCCCCAGGTACTGCGGTCTGCGTGAACGTCGTCGCGGTCAACGACTTCTCCGAGCAGGGCGCCGCGGTCTGCGGCACGTCCCTCAAGTCGTCGCTACCGCTGTTGTGGTACCCGCAGGTGCAGTTCGTGTCGACCACCGAGACGACCATCACGATGCGGTGGACCGACTCGTCCGTCGCGGCCGGGTACCGGGCTGACGCGTACGACGGCGCGGACGAGGTCGCCAGTACCTTCGTGGAGCGCGTCGGCCCGGGGCCGTACGAGGCCACGCTCACCGGCCTGCGTCCGGGCAGGTTTTACCGGCTGCACGTACGGCCGGTCCACCCGGAGCACGAGACCAGCTCGGGAGCGTATCCGTACAGCATCGGCGCAGTAACGCTGATGTACCCCGAGATCATCAGTCTGGCGGTCGCCCCGTCCGCCAACGTCGGCTGCACCGTGGGCCGCCAGCTCGTGGCGCAGGCCCAGTACGCCGAGCGGCTCGAGATCCGCCGCGATGACGTCGTGGTGGCCGCGTCAGAGTTCGGGCGGGCGGTGTACGACCTGCCGTTCGGTGATACCGCGACCTACACGGCGGTCGCCACCAACAAGGCTGGCACCGAAGCCACCCGAAAGATCGCGGTCAGCCGAGACACGCGTGCGCCGCTCGTCAAGGAACTCCAGGTGACGAACACCCGCCAGCATTCGCTTGGCTTCTACCTGTACACGAGCGAGGACAACGAGCTGTTCTACCTGGGCTGGGTCGACAGCGGGAAGACCGCGACCATCACCATCCCGCATGGCGTCCTCGGCGTGGTCGTGGCGAAGGAGGACGTCAGGTCCGAGATCTCTTACAACATGGGCTATGCCGTCATGGGTCACTGCGGCGGAGCGGCCGCCCCGATCACGATTTGATCCCGCCACCCACCCCGGGCCTGATCCGCGACAGGCAGCCAACGGCCGGCCAGTCCCGGATCGTCAAGGGCGGAATCGGTAGCACATGCCGGGTTCGGTGATATGGCCAGCGTGACCCCTTCGACCCGCGGCAGACACTCTTCAGGTCCTCGGTAGCGGCGAATTGCCGTTGCGGTCAACTGCGGAAATCTCCAAGCGGCTAAGACTCGGATTTCGGTATCGGTCGTTTCACCCCATTTAGCCATCACCGCGCACCGGTCTGACGTCGCAGGCAAGGCGGAATCCCAGGTCGTCATTGCGGACGAAGCATTGCCCCCGCCCTCGGTAGGCGGCGCGGGCGCGCGGCTGATGGTGCCGCCACGATCCGCCCCGGCAGATCCGGACCGCGTCGGGCTCGTCCGACCCGATCTGGTCCACTGGGTACGGGTAGGGCAGCGGCGGGCTCGCGGTCCATTCGAAGATGTTGCCCGACAGGTCCTGGCATCCCGACTCAGCCTCACCACCGGGGAAGACACCGACCGGGGTCGTCCCACGGATGTGCGCCTCGAAGGTGTTTCCCCGCCACGGGTCGAACTCGTCTCCGTATGGGAAGGTCCGGCCGCCTGAGCTGGCGGCGGCTTCCCATTCGTACTCGGTCGGCAACCGCACGGCCCGGCCGCTGACCGCGGACAGCCAGCGGCAGTACGCCTCCGCCTCGTAGACGCTGACGCCGACCACGGGTTGTCCCGGCTGGTTGAACCGGCTGTCATCCCAGTAGGCCGGGGCCTGCGGCGGGCCAGGCCGGTGAAGGGCGCGGATGGCGGCCACGATGTCGGCGTTGTCCATGCCGGCGAGGCGGACCATGCTGACCGCTTGCTGGAGGGTGGCGGCGCCGGTCCGAAGCATGTCGACCGGTAGCTGGGGGCGGCGGCGGAGGTTGTCGCGCTTGCGGATCCACTCGTCGGCGATGAGTTCGACGATTCCGTCGCCGCGCAGCCAACGCAGAGCGGCAGGTGTGTGCCACCAGCGCTCATCGCGGTAGCCGCCGGCTGTGATGAAGTGGGCGTACTCGGCGTTGGTCACCGGGCTGCGGGCCAACGCGAACGACTCCAGCCGCACCTGGTGGACCGGACGTTCCAGCGGATAGGCGGTGCCGTCGGCACCGATGCGCCAGCTTCCTGCCGGGAGGGTGCTGAACTGTGGCAGTAACGCCGTGCCGTCGGCGCCGGCGACAGTGCACAACCGGGGGTCGCCGAGCGTGGCGAGGGCGTGTCCCATGGTGATCCGGGCCCGCAGGTCATGGCCGGGATCGCGGATCGCGGCGTCCAGCGTCGCAGCGACCGCATCCTTGACCGGCGCGCTGACCGAAACGTCCGGGGAGGCCGCGCACCGGCCGGCGAGTGCCGGGTTGACTGCGAGGATCGACCGGACGTATGCGTCCGGCTCGGCGCTGAGCGCGGCCGCCATCATCGCGGTTTCTTCCCAGCCGGTGGTGGGCAGTGGCGGCAGAGGCTCGCCGGGTGCAAGGCTCTCCACGACCGACGGCAGGGTGGGCTCCACTTCGTCGACCCGGGTCGGTACGCGGATCAGGTCGGGGTTGAGTTGTCGGGCGAGCTGACGGGCGGCGAAGAACTCCTGCAACAGTTGGTGGAAGAATCGGATGGACTGTTCGCGTTCGTCGAGGATGCCGGTGTCGAAGCCGATCAGCAGCGACGCCTCGGCCAGCTGGGCCATCCCGTTGAGCAGGTCGAGCGCGGTGTCGTAGTCGACGACGACGGTGCCCTTGTCGGTGCCGCTCTTGGCCAGTTGCATCTGGTACGCCAGCCGGGTCAGGGCTGGGATCAAATGTCCCCGCTCCGGCAGCCAGTGGGGGTCACCGCTGTCGTCGCGTAGCCTTCGCTGCTCTCGCTCGGTGAGGATCGCGTGGTCGGTGAGGCGCTGGTTGCCGGCCAGCACTTCCCGTCGGAGCAGCTCCCGGACCATCGTTTGGAAGGCGTCGGCTCGGCCGATCGGTACGGTG
Organism: Micromonospora sp. R77; assembly: GCF_022747945.1. Classification (NCBI taxonomy): domain Bacteria; kingdom Bacillati; phylum Actinomycetota; class Actinomycetes; order Micromonosporales; family Micromonosporaceae; genus Micromonospora; species Micromonospora sp. R77. Next base: position 5,997,010 of record NZ_JALDST010000001.1, on the reverse strand, counting down.
CCGATGGCACGGACCTGGGCGACGAGTAGCCGCAGCATGTAGGGGGTGCGGTAGAGGCCCAGCAGTCGCGGGTCGTCGTTGAGGGCTCGGGTGACCAGGTCGGCCCATTCGGGTAGGTGCACGTGGATGTACTGGAGGACCTGTTGTGGGGTCATCGGTTCCAGCCGGATGTGCGGTACGCCGACGTCTTTGGTCGAGAGCATCGCGCCGTAGTCCAGGGTGCGGCAACTGAACACTGCCCGGTTTCCGGGGATGTCGCGGACGTGGTCGTAGAGGAACGCGCGCCACGCGTCGACGCGCCGTTGCAGGTCGGCCCGATCGGTGTGGGCGAGTTCGTTCAGGCCATCGAGCAGCAGCATCATCCGGCCTGCGGCAAGAAGGTTCGACAGTGGCGGAAGGTGTGGGTTGCGGGCCGACCAACGCTGTTCGAGCCACGCCAGCGGTGTCGGGGGTGGTTGGTCGGAGACGACGAAGCCGTATTCGGCCAGGGACACACTGAACGGGATCACCGCCTGGTCCGGGGCGAGGATGCCGTCCCGGGCCACGTCCATCTCCAGTCGCCGCAGGAGGGTTGTTTTGCCGGCGCCGGGCGCGCCGAGCAGGACGTAGGCGAAGAAGTCGGCGTCGGTGATCAGGTTGCGCAGGTCCGTGCTTTCGCGGGTGCTCGGCGCCGCGACCCACCTGTCTAACGCGTTGGGGCCTTCGTCGAGGACGAGGGTGAGCCGGATGAACCGCCGGTCGAGTTGGTACGCGGGGCCGCACCAGCGGGCGTAGCGGGATAGTAGGTATTCCCGGATTGTTCGTGCCGGGTGCTGGTAGATCTCCTGCAGCTGCGTCTCGCTGAGCGCGACCGGGCGTTCGGGGTGGCGTACCGCCTGTTCCAGGGCGACCAGCGCACCGGATGTCGAGCGGGTGGGGGCGAACCGGGTGGTCACCACGGGCGGCGCGTCGGGGGCCGGCCAGGTGAAACCGCCGCGCAGGTGGTCGAGCAGGACGTTGACCCGTTCCGCCCAGTGCGGGTCGTCGCCGGGTGGCCAGTCGATTCTTTGGAACGGCAGCAGTTGGTAGTGCGGTTCGCAGTCGTCGAGGCGGATCAGGTGGATGGGCTTGCGGTGCTGGTAGAAGTAGAACCATTCGTTGAAGACTTCGGTGGCGGCGACCGCTTGGTGGGTGAGCAGCAGGATCATGCGGTCGGCGGCGGCCAGTGCCCGCTGGATGGTCACCGGCCACCGGTCGCCGTGCCTGATCTCTTCGGTGTCGAGCCACACGTCGAAGCCATGGGCGATTAGGGCGGACCGGAGTCGGAGTGCCACGGGCGCCGATTCCCGCTGGTAGGAGATGAAGATTCGCATGGGGCGCTCTGGCATGGTGGGCTCTTGGGCGGGGAGTTTGGTGGGTCAGCCGTGGCCCAGGGTGAAACCGGCGTCGGCGGTCAGGATGGTCCCGGTGACGTACGGCGCTTCGGCCAGGTAGACGTATGCTTCGGCGATCTGCTCCGGGGTGATGAACTCGCGCAGCGGAATGTTGTCCAGCCACGACTGCCTCAGTGGTTCCTCAACCCGGTCCATGTATGACGTGGCGACGAAGCCGGGGGCGACGGCGTTGACGCGAATGGTCGGGGCGAGTTCTTTGGCGAGGGTGCGGGTGAAGTTGTTGACTGCGGCCTTGGCGGCGGAATAGGCCATGACGCCCTCGCGGCCGTTGGCGTCGAAGCCGCGGATCGAGGATGTGTTGATGATGGCGCCGCCGGCGGGCATGGTGCGGGCGGCCCGGATGGAACAGAGCACCGTCGACATCAGGTTGACGTTCAGCATGTGGCGCCAGTGCTCGGCCGTCGACTCGAGGATCGGCATGCTCTCGGTGCGGCCGGCGTTGTTGACCAGGATGTCGACCGGACCGTAGCGTCGCTCGATCTCGTCGAACAACCGGTTCACGTCGTCTTGGTCGGAGACGTCGGCTTGGAGGTAGTCGGCGGTGCCACCACGCTCGGCGATGGCGTGCGCGGCCTGCTCGCCGGCCGCCACGTCGGCCCGTGAATTCAGCACGACGATGGATCCGCGGGTCGCGAACGCGTCGCCGGCCGCCCGTCCGATGCCGCGCGAGGAACCGGTGACCAGTACAACCTTGTCCCTCAACACCATGGTGGACTCCTCGTCCGCGCTCGGTCTCCGAGCGTCACTTTAACGGTTGTTCGCTCGCCCGGACGTCCGGTGCGCGGTGGCCTCTCGGTAGCTGATCGCTCCTCCGGCGAGGAGGATCAGGAGGGCGCCGCAGACGGTGGCCGCCGTTGGGGTTTCCGACAGCAGTAGCCACCCACTGATCAGGGCGGAGACCGGCTCCAGATAGAGCAGAATTCCTGAGGTGACCGCAGGGAGCTTCCGCAGGCACCGCAGGTAGATCAGTTGGGCGGCGGCGCTGTACACGACGCCGAGCACCGCGATCCGGGCAAGGTCTCCCCCGTGCACCACGAGCGGCTCGGCCATCGACACCGGCACGAGCAGCACCGCGACGACGCCCAACTGAACAGCGCTGAGAGCCAGCGGTGCCGCGGTCAGCAACACCCGCTTGCTGGCCAGGATCGATCCGGCGTACGCCGCCGCGGAGAAGCCGATCAGGGCGACGCCACCCCAGCCACCGGCTTGGTCGGGCTGGAAGATGAGCACCGCGCCGGCCATGGCCAGGCCGAGCGCGGCGACCTGGCGGCCGGTGACAGTTTCCCCGAGGGTGTGTCGGGCAAGTGCGGTGATCATCAGTGGCGCCAGGTAGATGCCGAGTAGCACGGTGCCGATGGATATCCGCTGCAGCGCCAGGGTGAAGGTCCACCAGTGCGCGGCGAGCAGCACGCCGGACGTGATCGACGCGGACCAGCGGCCCGCCTGGAGGCGACGGTGCCGCCGCCCGGCGGGGCTGAGCAGCCATACCGTCAATGCGAGAGCACCTACTGCGGCCCGGCCGCCGGCGATCTGCACCGCGCTGAGGTCGATGTGCCGGACCACCACTCCGCTGGTACCCCAGAGCGTCGCGACGGCCGCCGTGCCGGCCGCCGGGCCCGCCGAACGCCACCGCAATGCCTCGACGCCGCGCACGAGGGTCACTCGGGAGCCAGGTCGGCCGGGTCCCGCCCGTCGCGGACCACCAGACGCAGCATGCGCACGAACGCCGTGACGTCGGCGCGATTGTAGGTCTGGCGGCCGAAACACACTCCGGCTGCGCCAGCTGCGACGGCGCTGTGGGCGTTGTCGAGCGCCTGCCGGATCGAGGTCCGCGGCCCACCGGCGATGACAACCGGTACACCCATCGCCGCCTCGACGACCGTCGCGAAGCTCTCCGGGTCGCCGGTGTACTGGGTCTTGACGATGTCGGCGCCTAATTCCACGGCGATGCGGGCGGCATGTCGAACAAGCGTGGCGTAGCCCGGCCGGTCCGAGGCGCGGCGCTGCAGGTAGTTGTCGTCCGTGCCGTCGGCGGCGGCCCGTCGCGGATACATGATGGCCAGCAGCGGCATGCCCCACTGCTGACAGGAGTCGCTGACCGCGCCGAGAGTACTCAACATGAGAGCCTCGTCCCGGTCGGTCACATTCACATGTACGGCCACGCCGTCGCAGCCCGCCCGCAGGGCCGCCTCGACCGAGCCGACGGCCACCTTCCGAGTGTGGGCGGACAACACCGTGCTGGCGGTCAGGTTGACGAGGAACGGCATCGACAGTCCCTGACGCACGCACCGCTCGTGCAGCATCCGGAAGCCCAGGATCGCGTCGGCGCCGCCGGCTGCGACCTCACCAGCTCGACCTACCGTGTCCAATAAGCCGGCGTGGGGGCCGCTGATCAGTGCGTCATCGAAGGGCACCATCACCGTCCTACCGGACGGCAGGAGTCGGGACAGGCGAACCAACTTGCCGGTGCTGTCCATCGCCTTCCACCCCCATTCCAGTGACCGCTGTCACTGTAAGGTGGCTGTGGTCACTGGAACAGCGGATTATCGGGGAGGCGCCGTGACGGCCGAGCGCGGACGCGCGGACTGGGTCAGTCAGCTTCAGGCGGGCACTCTGCCGGCCGACGTCGACCCTCTCGCCGAACTGCAGGCCCTCGCCGCGGACCTCGATCCGGCGGACAGCCTCGCGGTTTTCGCGAACGTGGACGTGCCGGAGATCGACCTCACCGACGACGAGGCGACCTGATCATCGCCGCACGACCGCCGGGATATAGACACGCCGACCGAAACGCGGCTCGTCCAGCACCGTCAGCTCGTTGACCACGAACCGGTACAGCACCGCCGGGCCGGCGGCGGCCAGAAACGTCTCCCGCACGGCGGGATCACGAGCGAAGTCGGGGAAACGCTGCTGGTAGACCTCGATCGCCCGCTCCCGATCTGGGCCGTCCACCTCGCCGGCCGTGCCCTGAAGTTGCACGCCACGCAACTGCTCGCCGTACAGGGGAGGTTCGAGGAAGACCGCGCCGGACATCCGGGCGTCGTCAGCCAGCCCGCTGGTGTGCCGGGTGCTGCGCTCGCTGACGAATGTGAGCACGAGGGCGTCGTCGGCCGCGAAGAAGACCGGACTCGCATGCGGGCCGTGCGGTCCCGCTGTGGCGAGCGTGATCAGGCGTGCCTGACCCAGGACTTCCGTCACCGCTGCCTGTACGTCAGCCTCTCGAACCCCAGCCCGGGTGATGTCGAGCGTGGTTCCCATCCGACCCCCAAAGCTCGTCACGGTCCTCCCGCAGGGGCCGGACGCGGCCAGACTATAGGTCCACCGGTGCAGCCCAGCCATCACGCTGCGAGGAGCTAACTTCCCCTCAGGGTATCGAAGGAGGACTCGGCGCGGCGATGACGACCACTCGTACGGCGCGGCCCCTCAAGGGGGGTCATCTAACGTGAACGTGCAGGTCATCGCCGATGCCGCCGGCCGGCTCGTCTGGGCTTCACCGGCGTTGCCCGGTTCGGTTCATGACCTGACTGCAGCCCGGACTCACGGCATCATCGAGGCCCTGAGCAGGGCGGACGTGATGACCTTCGCCGACAAGGGCTGTCAAGGAGCCCGCGGCAGCGTGCGCACCCCGTTCAAGCGGCACCGCTTCCGGCCCAAGCTGTCACGCCGGCAGAAGACCGTCAACCGCGCCCACGCCAGAATCCGAGCCCGCGGCGAACGCGCGATCGCCACCCTCAAGACCTGGAAGATCCTCAACAAGCTGCGCTGCTGCCCACGGCGAGTGACCCCGATGGTGCAGGCCATCCTCGTTCTGCACCACGTCGAAACCAACCGCTACCCAGGATGAAAAGGGCTCAATAGCCCGACATGGCCGAGGCGGGAAGAGCCCGCTGGGGCCGGTCGCCGGAGGTCGCCTGCCCACAAGCTTGCCAATCCTAGGGGAAGCGGCGGTATGCCTGCAGGTGCGACAGTACGAGCCATCTCGCGTCGATGCTCAATATAACTGGCCCATTCTTCGTTCTCAGCGAAAGCACTTCGTCGGTTCGATTGATTTCGAGGTCAAGCGTGGCGTGGGTCGACCAGCCGGCGATGGACAGATGCTGTACATCCACCAAGGTGAGTTGGACTTGAACAACGTTGAAGCCTTGATCAGCCCACTTCTTCGGCGGCTTCCGCGGGAACTGAGCGAGGTCAAGCCGCAAGGTAGCCCGTGGCCCGTCGCGGTGAAGGACCAAGTCGTGAAGATCAACTGCCGTCAGCGTTGGCGGATCCTCGCCATAGATGGCTCGGATCCCGCGCGGCTCCAACAAGAGGTCAACCCAGGAAGCATTTCCCATCCGACCTCCAAAGCTCGTCAAGGACCTGCTGTCGGACTACGCCGGTTCTACCATGCAGCTACCGCGAACGACCAAGCCGTGCTGCTGACAATCGCCTGATCTCGACGCCCGGCTGTTTCGATCGCCGCGATCGATCGGCGTCTCACCGCACGCCCACTGACCTCACCTGTGGCAGCCCATCCTCAGTCAGGTCCACCGTCACCGACACCCCACGAGGCAGTGATTCCTCGGTGCTGTCCCGCAGCGACCGGTGCACCGGGCATCCGCACGACGGCTGCAGCGGATCGGGGCACCGGGCAACAGCGGCCGTTAACCGCTGAATCCCTTCAGTGGCGACCGGCCACGACCAGTCCATGTCCCACGGCTCCTCCCAGGGCTGCTGGAAGCAGTCGTGATCGAAGCGCACGAGAAGGCCGCTGCCGCACTCAGGACAGGCGGTGAGGCTGCTCCAACCGTAGTTGATCTGGTGGCCGGGGCTGCCGTGCGGCACACCTCGACTCTCGATATGAACCACGGTGCCCTGCTGCGCTCGACAGGCAACACAGCTGCTCATGGCGTGGCCTCCTCTGATCTACGGCGGCAACCACACTGTAGAGATCGACAGCAATCATGGAGCATCGCTTCTACGGCGCTTGGCGTACCAAGAATCAAGATCACCTGTCGAGCCGGCCGCCTGGCACTCGCTCAAGATCGGCCTCTGCGGTCCCCGCCGCGACTGCGTCGAGCTGTCGACAAGAAAGAGGCGCTTGGCCTTGCCGTCAACGAGCTGCGCTGGGCCAGTTGAGACGACCTGCGTGCCAACGGGCCGGCGAAGCCGACTGGGGCGGCACGAGCGCCTGTGCGTGAGCGGCCACGTGAACCGCTAGGTGCCGCCACGCCTGGCCCGTTCGAGCTCCGCAAGCGCTGCCCGTCGCCGCTGTGCACCGTAGTTCAGAAGCGGCCGCGGGGTCGTGGCTCGCCGAGGCCTCTGACGGTGTGGTCGCGGTCGGGATGGCAGTCAGCACCGGGAAAGTACTCGCCCTTCTCCTGGCAGAGGTGTGACGGAGGACGATCATGTCGAGCTGACATCGCTCGCGCGGTCTGGTGGGACCGACCGGCATGCCGCTCGCCCAAGGTCGCGGACTCGTCCGCTGCCCGGCCGCCGAACGGCTGCCCCAGCCGAGATGGTCCGCTGGAGCGGACGCACCAGCCGGAGGCAGCGTCATTCGCAAGCCTGGCAGTTAGGCGTCGGCGTGCTGGCCATGCGAGGAGTCCTTCCGATCGGAGTGGACTGCTTGAGCTGTGCAGCCGGTGATTACGCGCTCCATGAAGCCCTGCTCACTTCGCTGGGAAACATAGCCGAAACTCGATACTGTGGGTACGCGACAGGTAACTCACCGGATCGAACGGCTACCCGGCAGGACCACCGCCAGGGGGACGCGTGACACGACCAGTCTGGGAGCAACTGGACCCACTCGCCCTGAACGATGGCGTGTTCTACGTGCCGGCCATGGTGGAGTTGCAGCCGCGAGCCGCGCTCTGGGGGCATCCGGACCAACCTGGTTTGCGTGAACGGCTCGCCAACGACCGTCCCCACGGCGCCGGCGGCGGGAAGCTCCTCTGCCTGCTCTGCATGCGTCATCAGGCCCAACGAGGGCTCCCCCGCGCACCGGTCTGGCTGACCTTCGTCGAAGGGCAGCACAGGCCGATGTTCCGACACGAGAATGGCCGCTCGCCCCATGCGGAGCACCAGCCCGAAACCGATACCCACAAGGCGCTGAAGGAGCGCAAGGCCCGCACCTGGGAGTCTGTCGGTGGCACCGTGGAGGTCGAGGTGTGGCGGCCACGCGCCCACCGCCGGCCGGACGTCCTGGCCATCGGTCCGGCGCTGACCGTGGCCGGGGAGGTCCAGCACTCCAAGGAGACTTCCCGGACCATCCGGGCACGGCAGCGAGCGCTTCGCAAAGCCGGCGACCGGGTGGTGTGGACCACTGACCGCGACGCCGACAACATTGCGTTCCTGCACCCGGTGCCGCACCTGTCCGTGCCGGCCCTCGACGACCACCGCATGTACCTGTCCGAGGCCCGACTGGAGATCGGCGCGGGCGCGATCACGTTCGAAGCTCAGCGGTGCGGTTGGTCCGACCTCTGGACGGGCACCACCCGCTGCCCAGTCACCCGAAAAGCCATGCCGTGCGGCCGCTTGCATCTGTACCCGACGTTGAACCCGCACAGTTACAGCCGGCAGAAGGCCGCCACGACCGCCATGTTTCCGTGCGGTCCGCGTCCCCACTTGGACCACCTGCTGGAGGGCATCCTCCACGGCACTTGGCTGCCGTACCGTCACCGCGACCGCGTCAGCTGGATCCCCGCCGACGCGCACGCCACGGTGATGGCCGAGCGCGGCGGAACTCTCGATCTGGCCGAGGCCGGAAGCGTTCCGCGCCGTGACGGGACAGCGGAACGAGCCTGCGAACGGCGATACAGTTCGATCGTCACGGGGGCCGTAGCGCCCGAGGTGGACAACTTGCCCTTGTGCTGCGGCGGGAGGCCGCCGGGGCGGGGCGGTCAGCCGCTGGTTCTCGCCTGCCAACTGTGCAGCAACTCGCCGACCTACTACCGGCGAGACGAAATTGAGAGGCCGCGGTCCGACGCCCACCCGTGATGGAAGGCTTGCCGGCTTGAGAGTGCACCTCGCGCATTCCGCTCGGGACCTGCCTCGATCGCAACCGAAGGACCTAACGGTGTGCACGGTTTCGGCCGGCGGTCGCGCCTGAGAACGGCGGTGCCGCCGGCCGAAACCGCGGTCAGGCGCTGCAGGTGTTGAGCATGGTCTGCAGGGCGGACTTTTCCGACGACTGCAGGGTCAAGCCCCACGTGTATTTCACCGAGATCCACATCTTGCTGTAGGTGCACCGGTACGACGACAGCGGCGGCTGCCAGGTGGAGGGGTCCTGGTCGCCCTTGGCCTGGTTGACGTTGTCAGTGACGGCGATCAGCTGCGGGTGGGTCAGGTCGTTGGCGAAGCTCTGCCGGCGGCTGGTGGTCCAAGAACTGGCGCCGGAGCGCCAAGCCTCGGCGAGGGGTACGACGTGGTCGATATCGAGGTCGGAGGCGACCGTCCAGGTGGCGCCGTCGTAGGGGCTGTACCAGCGGCCCGACGTCGCGGCGCAGGAACTGTCGACCACGACGGAGGTGCCGTCACGCTTGAGGACCTGCTCGCGGGTGTTGCAGGTGCCGCTGATGGTGATCCAGTGCGGGAACAGATCGCGAGAGTAGCCGCTGGTCGAGCCCTGCGCCGCCACCGTCAACGCGTTGAGCTGCGACTGTGCCGTCGTCTTGGACGGGATTCCCGGAGGCGTGGCCATCGCCGGTTGCGCGTTCACGGCCACCAGGCACGTGGCGGCGAGCGCCGCAGTGGCCGTGGCGGCGATGCGTCGCCGTAGCGAGGATCGGGTGGGGATCTGGGTGTCGCGCATGGGGCCTCCTGGGCAACCGGTGGTGGACAGCGACCATCTCGAACGATCATGTCGATCGAAGGTCGTCCTTGTGAAGAGGTAGCGGCAATTCCACGAAGACTGACTTGCATATCCCTCCCCCTGCCTCGCCGGTCGGCGCCTCACGGCCCTCGGGCGGCTGATGCGTAGGCGGTTGTCGACATGGCGACGTAGCGGGAGCCGTGGGTCTCCCGGCGGCCTACAGTGCGGCGTTAAGGCTGGTAGCGGACCTGGATGCGGGAGCGACGTTGGCCAACGATCTGACCGTGATGACCTGGAACGTGGAAAACCTGTTCCGGCCTGACGGCACCGATTCCTCAGCCGCGGAAAACTATGCGGCGAAGCTGGCTTACCTGTCCGCGCTCATCGCAGGCACCGGCGCTGACGTCGTCGCGTTGCAGGAGGTCGGCTCGCCGGATGCCGCTGAGGACCTCCGGGCGGCCTTGGGTGAGCCATGGCAAGGGGTCGTCTCCGCTCACCCTGACCACCGTGGGATCCGTGTCGCCGTCCTCGCCCGGCATCCCCTCACCGAGGAGGCACAGGTGACCGCGCTGCCGCCAGCGGGCCTACCGGCGGTTCCGGATGTGGACGGTCAGACGCTCACGCATTTGGGTCGCGGGGCGGTGCAGGTGCATGTCGACTGCGGCGACCGAGGCCTGCGGTTGGTCACCGCTCACCTCAAAAGCAAGCTGCTGACCTATCCGGGCGGTCGGCGCTACCCGCTGAACGAAGACGAACGCGCCCGGGGCGCCGGCTACGCGCTTCTGCGACGCAGCGCCGAGGCCGTCGCCGTGCGCGTTCACCTCAACACCGTCCTCGCCTCGTCCGCTGTCGACGGGCAGCCCGGTGTGCCGACGATCCTGTGCGGTGATTTCAACGACGGTCCCGATGCCGTCACGACCGTCCTGCTCGAAGGGCCTGCCGACGGGGACGTTCACCGCCCGGACAAGGGCGATTCGGTCCGGCTGTACAACCTTGGACGCCGCCTTCCCGCCGCCCGGGCCTACTCCCGCATCTACCAGGGCCGCGGTGAACTGATCGACCACATCCTCGCCACCCGCGACCTCCAGCTCCGCCTGGTCAGCATCGACTGTCTCGTTGACGACATCACCTCCATCGGCGCGTCCACCCGCGGCCGGGACGCCGCCATCGTGCCCGACCACGCCCCGGTCGTCGCTCGCTTCACCAGGCCGTAGCACGCGTCCGGCCGGCCCGTGAGGGCATAGACGCCTGTCCGTGCGAACCCGCATGACCGGCTCGTGGCCCGACGTCGCTCTGGACACGACCACGGGCTCGGAACCCGGCGATGGACAATCCTTTCGTGGCCGGTTGGGTCGGCTACGCAGCCGCCGGTTGCGCGACGGGTTCCGTGGCGTGCCTCCCCTCGACTGCAACACCCTTTCCTCATTGCGACTTCGGTACCAAGGAGTTAGGACCAAGGGTCCCGACTGAGTGAGCGCTGAGTGAGTGCTGCCCGGGATGGCCTCATCCTGATCACACCACGACACTGGGCCTAATGCGGTTCATTACCGGCTGCGACCGGTGTCCGTCCATGCTGTACGCGGAGGAGCGATGGGACTGCAAAGGCTGCTCGACAGCACCCCAGCGCGTCTCGCTGGGCGAAGCTCAGACTTGCTGCAGCTGGCTGCGCTCGCTCTTACGGTCCTCGCCGCTGTGTCCAGCACGGGAATTAGCTGGGCGGTCTCGCATGGTCTCTCAGCGACCGTTGCAGTCGGGGCTACGGTCATGGTCATCAATGCGGCAGCGTTGACCTACCACGCTAGGCGGATCCACAGTTCGCAAGACTTCGTGATTGAGGAGCTCGTGGGGCTGCTCGTGGTCGCTCGAGTTTGCAGTGATGAGGGCCGAGAGCGTCACCGATACACGTACAGCCGGCAGCAACGCATCCGCGCCACCCGCAACAACCTAAGACTTGTCGGAATTCGTTCCCACTGGAGTGGCCAGAGCCGGACGCTCGAAGAGGTGACCTCGCTGTACCCGGAACATCGGTTGCTCGATGGTGCCGTGGCCGAGGAGGATGGTCGGATCCACCGATGGGTGTACCTGCTAGGACCAATCGCCCGTAACCGCCGGGTCCGCGTTGGCATCAAGCAGGTCTTCGAGGACACCTATGCAGCGATGAAGCCGTACTACCGCGAGAGTGGGGAGGACCATCGGGTGCAGAAGCTCTCAGTCAGAGTCCGGTTCGCATGTGACGAGGCTCCCTTCGCGGCCTGGCAGGTCGTCTGGAAACGCTCTAAGTCCGGATCAACGCGCCAAGAAGTCTCACGCGATGAATGCAGGCCAATCATCGATCCCGACACCGGCGGCGTCGTCTACGAGCTAGTGCCTCGTCTTTGGACGTTGGCCGTGTAATCCGTCGGTTCGGAGGCCGTCTCGGGCAGGCTGTCCCTCTCGCTGTTGTGTGGGAGGTGATGCCGGGTGGGACGACGCCCGGAGGTGTTCGTGCGGGCGCTGTCGATGGCCGAGGGCCAGCGGCTGCAGAAGATCACGCGGACCGCGAAGAACCCGGTCAAGCTGCGCCGGGCGATCGTGGTTCTGATGTCTGGCCAGGGCCAGCCGGCGCCCGACATCGCGTACCTGCTCAAGGCCACCGAGGACTACGTCCGCGACGTGATCCACGCGTTCAACGAGCGGGGGTTCGACGCGCTGGACCCAAAATGGAGAGGGGGCACACCGAACAAGATCAATGAGCAGACCCGCGACTGGATCTGTGTGATCGCCCGGTGTGACCCCCGCTTCCTCGGCCAGCCGTTCTCGACCTGGTCGCTGTCCAAGCTGCGTGACTACCTGATCGCCACTGGCCAGGTGGACACGATCAGCATCGAGACCGTCCGGCGGATCCTGCACGAACGCGGCGTCACCTGGCAGACGTCGAAGACGTGGAAAGCCAGCAACGACCCGGACTTCACCGCCAAGATGCGTCGGGTCCTCGACCTCTACGACCATCCACCGGCCGGCGGCCGGGTCATCTGCGTCGACGAGTTCGGGCCGCTGAACCTGCAGCCCCGGCCGGGCAAAGCCTGGAAACCGCAGGGCAACCCGGTCCGACTCCGGGCGACTTACCACCGTGACCACGGTGTCCGGCACATGATCGCCAGCCTCGACCTGGCCACCGGACGAATCCACTACCGGATCCGGGACCGGAAACGATCGAGCGAGTTCCTCGACTTCCTCAAGACCCTGCGGCGCCGCTGGCCAGGACAGACGCTGCATCTGATCCTGGACAACTTCTCCCCGCACAAGCACCCCACCGTCCGGGCCTGGTGCCAGGCCAACGACGTTGAGCTGGTCTTCCTGCCGACCTACAGCTCCTGGCTGAACTGGATCGAAGCCGAGTTCGCCGCTTTGCGCTACTTCGCCCTCAACGGCACCGACCACCGCACCCACGCCGAGCAGGACACCGTCATCGGCGACTACATCCGCTGGCACAACCAGCGCGCCCGTCCGAAAACGGGATACGCGACCAAGTCCAAGATCCGCCACCCAGATTACCCCTTCAAGGCCGCGTGACGAGGCACTAGTGAAAATCAGGCCCGATCCTGACTGCGCTTACGGGATCTGCTGGCGTTGGCCCGTAACTTCGTCGACGGCCAACGCGCCCGCCTCGGCCGGGGAAGAGGCGGCTCCGATCGGCGGCTAGGGGCACTCGGACACATCCATCCGATCCCCGGCATGCGGACGCCCACGATCGCCTGCCGACTCAGGTTCGGCGCAGTGAGCGGGTAAGACCGGCCGCGATCGTCGTCGCCAGGATCACGCCGGCGACGATGAAGGCGCACGACGCCCACTGGTAGGGGCCCTTCGGTAGAAAGGCGCTCTGCTGACCGAAATCCAGCACCGGCAACAGTAGGTCGAGCGTGTAGACCAGCGGGTTGAACGACGGTGCCTTCGCCGGCTCGGCCGGAGCCGGCGGATGGACACCGAAAAGGACGGCACCCACCGCGAGTAACGCGGCGGAGATGACGGCGGCGCGCTGCGGCCGGTATCCGTAGCCGACGGTAGCGTCCTGGAGATAACCCCAGAGCCGGGATCCCGGCCGGGCACGGCGGGCGTCGCGCCGCTGCCGGGCAAGCAGAATGCGCCGGGCGTCCTCGCCGCGGCCCTGGCCCCTCAGCACGGTCGCCACCGGCCGACGAGCGCCCTGTCATCGCCTCACCTTGAACGTGGACGTGCTGAGCTTTGGCAGCGTCTATCGCTGCCGCGGCGCGCTGTCCCCGTGGCGACTATGCGCTCGCGGAGTCACCGTTCCAGTTCCTTCCGCTCGGCTGCGATCAGAGCGACCGGTGTGTCTGGAACTGGCTGGTGAGCACGAGCGGCCCGCGGTTGGTGCAGTCGAGTGCGCGCACCAGGGTGGGCAAATACGAGTAGCTGTACTCGTAGCCGGTTGATGGCTCCCGTGCGATCGGGTCGCCACGTCGGAGCGCCGTCGTTCGCTCTGGCCGTTGGTTGGCTGCTCGTGTGCACAACCGACTCAGCCTCCCCTGGATGACCATTACGGAGGGCAGCTGCGGCGTGACGGTCGTTGATATGTTCGCCGGCATGAGCCGGGGGCGAAAGACCGGTAGTCGTGATCGTCGACATCGGGGCACCGAAGAAGATGGCACCGAGCCGGTGGAGGTATACCGCGAGTCTGTGACGCGCTTGCAGACGACGGCCTACAGGAACGTACGGCAGACGATCGCCTACGCGACCATCTTCGTCGCCGTTGTCGCTACCTGGATGATCTTCACTGGTGATGTCACGCCTTTGCGTCTGCCGTGGTACGCCGCCTCGATCCTGGGTGGTGCGCTCGGCCTGTGCACCTACGTCGTGCGGGATGCACGTGCGCGCCTCTACGTCCTCGCTGCCGCCCTCGTCCTCACCGTCGTCGGCGTGGCCGGCATCTTCCTCGTGAGTTAGGCGAGAGATGACACTCTCGGTTCGGCCCGATGCGGTGGTTGGCTTCGCAGGTCAAGTCGACCGCGCTGCCGGCGACGCGTGGGATATCTTCCGCCACCTAAACCGGCACACCGACGTGGCGACCGGCGGTGAGCAGCTGCGCATCGCAAGGCCGCCCACGAGCACGCCGTCGAGGTCATCACCGCCACTATCAACCGCCTCGCGTGCCTCTTGGAGAACTCCGCCCCCGAGCTCCGGACCAGCGCCGCCTACTAATGCCCACACCTCGCTCCAGCGTCCACGCTCCCGCGACCCTGGTGATCATCCGCGGTACTCCGGTAGTGGAAAGACGTCGGCTGCGCGGGCCGCTCGCGCCCGCCCGTGCGGGGGTCGGATGCACCCCGTGGTCGCGTGACGGTGGACGTCGTGTCCCCTCCCGATCGGGGCTGCCGTTGTCCGTCTTATCCCGACGAGCCGTCATGTCCCGCAGGTGCAAAGTGGGCGGAGCTGCCCCCGGAGGGCTGCTGAGTCGGCGGTCCCCGAGACGCCTTCGAGGGGGAGTGCTTTTCATGACTGAATGTGCAAGCGTCGATACGTGCTGACGTTGCGACTCCTCGGTCCGATGCAGCTGCACGCCGCTGGTGTTCCAGTGGATGTGGGCCCGCTTAGGCAACGGATGGTTCTCGCGGCGCTTGCGATCGACGCGGGGAAGCCGTTGCGGACGGAGGTGCTGATCGATCGGGTTTGGGGGCAGGCTCTACCGCAACGGTCGCGCCACAACCTGCACGTCTACGTAGCGCGGATCCGCAAGGTGCTCTCCGAGGCCAGCGACCTCAGCAGTCATACCGCCACCCTGACCCGGCGGTCGAGTGGTTACGTACTCGAGGTGGACTTGGATGCCATCGATGTTCACCGCTTCCAGTCCATGCTCAACCGCGCTCTGCACAACCGCGATCCGGTGCAGGAGCGAGCGGAACTGCTGAAGGCCGCACTCGACCTGTGGCGTGATCGTCCGTTGGCCGACCTTTCCGGCGAGTGGTTCGAGCAGGTGCGTGAGCAATGGCAGCAGAAGCGCCTGGTCGCCCTCACCTCCTGGGGGGCCGCAGCGGTGGAACTCAACACGCCGGAACTCGCGCTCCCCGAACTCCTCAGGGCCAACGCCGAACATCCGCTGGTGGAGACCCTGGTCGCGGCGTTGATGCGGGCGTACGCCGCAGCCGGCCGGGGCGCGGAGGCACTGTGGCAGTACGCGGCGACCCGTAAATTGTTGGCGGAGCAACTGGGGACCGAGCCGGGGCCCGAGCTCCAAGCTCTGCACGGTGAACTGCTTCGCGGCGACCACCTGGGGGTGTCCTCCCTGGCGGCGATGAGCCGTCCGCGACAGACAGAGCCGAAGGGTCTGCGCATCCGTGCGGCGGACCGCATCCTCGACGGACGCACCCGGCCGGCGCAGTTGCCGCGCGCGGTGCCTCATCTCGTCGGCCGGGAGACCGAGCTGGCGACACTTGACAAGGTTGCGGTCGGCCCGACCGTAGTGGTCGTCTCAGGTATGGCAGGAGTGGGCAAAACAGCCCTAGTGGTGCACTGGGCCCACCGTGCCGCGCGCGAATTCCCGGACGGACAACTCTACTTCGATCTCGGTGGCTTCGGTCCCGCCGAGGTTCCGATCCCGCCCGAGGTGGCGCTGGGCGACTTCCTGCAGGCGCTCGGGGTGCCGTCCCTGCGGATGCCGATCGGGCTGACAGCGCTGGCGGCCCTGTACCGCAGCCTGCTCATCACCCGGCGAATACTGATCGTGCTGGACAACGTCCGTACCGCCGACCAGGTCCGCCCCCTGCTGCCCGCCACCTCCACGAGCGTGGTGCTGGTGACGAGCCGCGACCGTCTCACCGGCCTGGTCGCAGCCACCGCTGCCCAGCCGCTGCCTCTCGGCCCGCTTACGCCACCGGCCGCCCGCGCTCTGCTGCGCTCGCGGCTCGGGCACCGGCGCGGCGCGACGGCGGATGGGCTCAGCGACATCGTTGCAGCATGCGGCGGTCTTCCGCTGGCCCTGACAATCGCGGGTGCCCGCCTGGCCACCCGTCCCCTACTCTCGATACCGCAGCTGGCTGCGGAACTGCTCGCCGCCGGAACACTCGACGCCCTCGACGGCGAAGACCCCTACACCGACGTCCGCACCGTCCTGTCCTGGTCCTACCGGGCCCTGACGGATCGACCCGCACGCCTGTTCCGGCTGCTCGCGGTCCAGCACTGGCAGAACATCACGGTGCCGGCCGCCGCCAGCGTCGCCGGCATGTCCCCGGCGCAGGCCGACCGGGCGCTAGCCGCACTCGCCCGCCTGCATTTGATCGACGAGTCGGCGCCCGGACGATTCCTCCAGCACGACGTTCTCCACCGGTACGCCACCGAACTGCTGCACGCTAAAGAGACCGCCGCCGAGCGCAGCGCGGCGCGCGACCGGCTGCTCGCGCACTACGCGGGCACTGCCGTCGCCGCCGCACGGCTGCTCGAACCTCACCGCGAAATGCCGCCGGTGCCGACCGTCGGGCCGGACGTGTACCCGGCAGTGCTGAGCGACGTCGATACGGCCCGGCAATGGCTGGACACCAACCGGGCCGAACTGGTGAACGCTGCGCGAGAGGCATATGCGACCGGCGCCTACCCGGCGGCCGGGCTGATCGCCGCCGCTCTGGCCACCTACCTGCAACGGCATGGACACTGGCATGATCAAGCCGCCGTCGCGCGCATCGCGCTGCGCGCGGCAGTACGCCTCGGTGACCCCGCAGCGCGTGCGCTCGCGCATCGGGGTACGGCACGCGCGTTGATCCGCCTGCACCGGCACGCCGAAGCCGAGGTGCATCTGCGCCGTTCCCTGCGCGTGGCCCGGCGCCTCGGCGACCGCTTGGGGCAGGCGCGGGCACTGAACGGTCTGGCTCTTGTGGCGCAACACCGCCGCCGCTACGCCGAAGCGCTACGCCTCAACGGCGAGAGCCTGGCCCTGTTCCTTGCCGCCGGCCACCTCAGTGGCGCCGCGTCCACGCTCAACGACATCGGCTGGCAACAGAACCTGCTCGGACGGCACCGGCGCGCCCTCACCTCGTGCGAACAGGCTCGGGTCTGGCTCGAACGGCTCGGCGACATACACGGCCAGGCATGCGCCTGGGACAGCCTGGGCCACATACACGCCCAGCTCGGCAGCCACGGGCGGGCGGCCCGGTGCTTCCACGAGGCGGTACGGCTGTTCCGGCTACTCGGCGAGCGGTACCTGCAGGCACAGGCTCTGATCAATAGCGGTGTCAACGAGATGGCTCGGGCGAGGCGTCAACATGCTGTTCGGTCGTGGCACGATGCGCTGGTAATCCTGGAAGGGCTGGGCAGCCCGGAGGCGCGATCCGTTGGTCGCCTGCTGGCGGCCAGCCGGACGCACTCCGGGCCGCCCGCAGATGGGCCCGTCGATCAGCCGTACAAGTACGAAGCGGCTGCTGGCCAGCACGGACGACAGCCCGGTCACGGGGACGGAGCGCGCCCCACCTGCCGTTGAACTCAGCGAGGTGACCGTGCGCGGTCGTCGGCCAGCGGAGGTGCGGGGTCGGCCTGCGGATCGCCGACTATAGCCCGGGCCCGCCGCACGCCCTCGTCCAAGGCGGTCGCCAGGCCGGCCAGTTCGGCCCGCTGGTCCGCGGGCAACGCCCGCGCGGCGGCACGGCGCAACTCAAGCTCGGTCCGGGCGAGCCCCGCGGCCCGATTGCAGTCGGCGTCCTGAATCGCGACCGCGATCTCTCGTTCCCGATTCGCCTTCTGCGAGATCAGCTGATAGCGGATCTCCTTCGGGTTATTGTATTGATGGCCATGCTCGGCCATGCACCGGCTCCACTCCCTCAGGGGCGCCTGCAGCCGCGGATCGGCGGCCGCTTTCTTGGCGAGCATCATGTTGATCCCCGATGGCAGAAAGGTCACCCGAGCCCAGGTCGTGACATCCCCGAAGACGGCAGCGTGTGCCCGGGCGGTGCAGCCCTCCACGGGATACCCCACCTCTCCGGCCCCCGGGACCCGCAACTGTGCCACCTTGCGCGACCGGCCGAACAACGCCTCCTCCAGACGGGCGCCGCCGGAGCCGCCGGGCGGCTCTCCGAGGGAGCCGCGGCCCGCGTCGGCCAATCCGTATCCATCACGCCGTCGGCCTTCTATGTTCAGAGCACGATCCTCGTCGGAGCCCGGCGGCGGCTGGTACACGAAACCGGACCAGGTGAGTCCGGCAGCGCGTACGCAGCGCTGCGTTGCCCGCTCGTCGGCCAGTTCGACGACGTAGTTCCGGTCCGGGTAGGTGCCAGAGTTCGTAGCCAGGTCGATAGCAGCGGTCCCCAGTTCGATTTCCGCCTCCGGACCGGCGGTCACGGCCGCGGTGGTAGGGGTGTTCTCAGGCTGCCCCTCGCAGCCGGAGAGCACCCCCACCAGCAGGGCCGACAATGCCAGGAGCCGCACTCGGCGTGCCTCGCGCATCACCAGCCAACCTTCCTATTCAGCGTGCGGTCAGCGCGGCGAACACCAGTGGACCGAGGAGACGATGTCTTCCCAGGAGCCGACCGGGCTCGGACCGGGATCGCTGTTCATGTAGGCCCGGTAGGACCCGAGCGCCATGGGCAGGTACGTGCCCGCGTAACCGGGATCGGTCCAGAGGTAGGCCCAGCAAGTCCTGCCGTTGTTGAACGCCGAGGACGCCTTGTCGTTCGCGGTGCCGATACTGCTGTTGTCGTACTTGCCCTGCCAGCGCAGCCCAGTGAAGTTCCGGTCCCACCACAAGCAGACATACTCGCCCGGGCAGTCCCCGCGGCCGTCGGCCTGGGCCGGCGCAGCGAACGTGGTTGCCGTCGCCGCAACGACGCCGAGCATGACCGCCACACGTTGCACGCTTTTCCTCATGGCTCTCCTCTGATCGTTTCCGTTCGTCCGTCCGGCGGCTGACGCCCCGCCGATGGACATCAGCATCGTCGGTGGAAATCAATCGATTCCTTCAGAGCGCTCAATTGCCCAGGTCGCAGCTTCCTTGCCCGCGTTGGCGGCAAGGGCTCACTACGTCGCGTGCGGACAGTGCGCAACGGGGTCCGGGCCGCTCGTTCAGGGAAGGCTCCACCCGTGCGTCCCCGCAGACCATCCACCTGTGGTCAAGGCGTGGGTCGACGGCGGCTACAACACCGCCGTGCGCACCCACGGCACCCGGCTCGGCATCGACGTCGAGCGGGTTCCCCGCCGTGCCGGGAAGAGCTTCCACGTTCAGCCCCACCGATGGGTCGTCGAACGAACCTTCGGCTGGCTGATGCAACACCGGCGACTCGTCCGCGACTACGAGACCCTCCCCTTAACGGCCTACGGTCTGGGCCAGGACGCATGCTGCGGCCGCCCGGACGTCGCGGTCCGGGTCGTCGAGTGGCAGCGGCGGCTGAGCCGTCACCGCTGCGCGGGCGGCCTCCAAGGAGTCGCCGGAGGCGTGCCGGGGATCAGCGTGCATCCCCTGACATCCAGGCGAACGCGGCTCGCCGGGCGGGCGCTGTCCGGGCAAGGTCGGCAATGAAAGCGGCACGGCCGCCACGACTGCGGATGGACGAGCCCTGACGAAGGGGCGTTCCCACAGCTCGTCGAAGTGGTCGGCGGCATGGGCGTAGCAGCTCGGGAACGTCATCCGCGGGGCCGTAGGCGTGCGTCAACGGTGACCAGTCGATCTCGTCGAGCACCAATGTTGCGGAGAAACGGCGTCGGCCCAGCGCAGGGCAAGCACCGCGCTGGCTGATTGGTCGCGTTGACTTGACCTTGCCGCAGAGATGAGCGTGGATCACGTCGGCGCGGGCTTCACATGGCGCCCGCCTCGACAAGATCGATCATCGGAGTCGTGACCAGTGAACATCTCAAGTTCTCCGTACCCTGGAGGCGCCGCCGCCGTGAAGGCAACTCTCCTGGCTTCCAAGGACCTCCGCCCCACCGAACGGCTCATCATGGTCGCCATCGCCGCGCACACCAACCGCGATGGAGACGCCTGGCCGTCCGTGGCCACGATCGCCGACTACGCCGGCGTCTCGGTTCGCACCGTGCAACGCACCCTGGCGAAACTGGTGCACCTCGGCCGGCTGGCCGTCCGCCAGGTCGCCTCCGTCGCCACCCGAATCTACCGTCTCCTGACCGGGCGCCCGGGCACGCTAGGGGGTGACAACCAGCGCGGCGGGGTGCCAAATGACGCCACCAGGGGTGACAGCCATGGGCTGTCACCCGAAGCAGAGGAAGACCACATGAAGCTGCGCGGCCACCGCACCGTGCCGGCCGGGCACCGGCAGCCTCCCAGAGGCCATATCCCGCAGCGAACCGCTACCTCGAGCGGAGCACTACGACGCCCAGCCGCGTCCTCCTTTGTTCGCACGGCTGATCATTGCCCCCATCACCGTGGAAGCCTGGCCGCCAATTGCGGGCCTTGCCGATCCGAACTGCTGGCCGGGGGCCTGCGGTAGCTCTCCAGCCACCTAATGGTTCCGTCATCGGCTAACAGCCTCATGCCTCTTAGGCACCATATGCGCTGGTCATCGGGTACAACGAATGCGGCAAAGTCAATTGACCCCGCTCCACAACTTGTACAGGTCGGTGCAGCCCGTCACGCCATCTCCGGCCGCACAAACGTGCCTGCCTGACGGCTGTCGACGATGCCGACGAGTTACGCTGGCAGCACCGTCATCGGGTCCCCCAGTCCTCGGCGAGCTGCGCGACCGTCACCCTCGTCTTACAAGTCCGAGCCGACACTGGGATGGCGAGGGGCTGCAAGTCGCTGACGAGGGCGAGCGCCACCGGGGCAGAATGCCAAACGTCCAGTGCAGCTGTGGGCGACCGGTTGTGCTCCACCGGTGCTCGTCTTTACGCTGCCACGGTTCTATGGGGATTGGGAGCCGGAGGGTGGTGCGATGTCGCTGACCGACACCATTGGGGCCGATCTGCAGGCGATGGCGGCCGGGCTGGAACGGACGCAGCAGGAGGCTGGGGCTGTCGATCACGCGATCGAGCAGGTCGCCGCTCGGGCGGTAGCCTCTGGATTCGCTGGCATCACTGTGGGGTTGTCTCGCGCGCGAGAAGTACTCGGGCAGGCTCGGTCTCGGCTGGCGCAGGCCGATGGGCTTTTGGGCGAGGCATCGCAGTCGCTAAGCGCCGTAGCTCAACAGCCGTCACCGCAGGAGACGATCGCGGCGCTCACGCCGGTAGTGGCCGCGCTGACCGCCATCGACGGGCACCTTACCGCAGCGGCATCCGCGGTCGACGAGGCGCGGCGGCTGGTCACGGCGGCCTTGCAGGGAGGGCAACCCGGTCCGACACTGTCGCGTCTGCAGCAGGTGCTGCAGGTCCTGGCCACCGTCCGGACGCACGGCACCGAAGCCCGACAGCACGTCGATACGACGCTGGCGCAGGCCCGGCAGGTCGGCGACCTGGGAAACTGACCATGGGCGGTGGCAGCGACATCGGCCCACCGCCCGACGCAGGCACTACAGCGAGTGCAACGGCAACTCCGGCTCCACACGAGCCGTTACCCGAAGAATTAACGGATGCCGCTCGGGACCTGCCCCGACGGCAAGCCAAGGACCCAACCTCCGGTGTGGCGTTGATCGGTGGTGAGCGGATTCCCATGAAGTCTGGCCGTGACCCGGCCGCCGCTGCGGACCTCAAGCCGGCCTACAAGCTCATCGCTACCACCACCGACCATCTAGAGGCCAAGCTCGCCGCCCGGATGCGCCGCGACCACGTCACCCAGGCGGCTGTGGTGACGAACAATCCGCCCTGCGATTACACCCCTTACGGCTGCGAGAAGATCCTCTCTCGGCTCTTGCCGGCCGGCGCGCAGCTGGCCGTCTACGTACGCGACGATGACGGTCAGGTACGCCATTGGCGCACCTACACCGGAAACGGAAAGGCGATCGCATGAAGATGACCTGGACCTACGACCGAGGCGACCAACGCGACAACCACGAGGTTGAACTGACCGACCCCAACGCCATGGAGTCCCTCCTCCGCGAGATCCAGCAGGCAGGCGAGCCCGTCGTTTTGACCATCTTCAGCGACACCAACGACGACCCGGACGAACTGCCGCCCGGCATCCAGATCGGGCTTGGTCACCCCACCCACGCCTTCGCGGTACACATCGCCGACGACGGCGGCTACCTCCACGACCCCACAGCGAATACCCCGACCGAAGGGCTCCACTTCGATTTCGGCGGAGTGCCCACCGAATACCCGGCTGAGCACCTACAACTTCGGCCTGAGACGGCGATACAACTGGCAGTTACTTTCCTCAAGACCGGCGGTGAACCGCCGCACCTGGTAGCTGCCAGCGAGTGAACGTCGGCCGCCGGGGGCAGCTGCTGACCCCCTTCTGTCCTACCGACCGCGGGACCGGAAACCTCCGTGCCGCCACAGCGTTCGACGATTGGATCAAGTCAGTGGCCGGTTCTACACCACGTCGACGAGAAGTAACGGCCGATCAGAGAAGCGTGCCAGCCGGGGGCGGTAGACGTGCGCCCCGTCCGGTACGGCTGGCGGTGACGCCTGAAAGGGCAGGGACGCCGGACAGATCCGCACGCTCAGCGCCGAGACCACCAGGCAGTGGCGCGAGCAGGACCGCAGTGCACCGCCCAAGTCCTGGGGCCAAGCCGGACACCGGACGCGGCGACCCAAGAATGACGACTCCTGGTAGACAGCCGCACTCAGGGTGCGCGGCCGGCCGCAGCACATGGTTGCCCCTCGGTACCTCGCCTCAGCGGGTCGTTTACGTGACTGCTCGACGGGCCCGCGCCGCGAAGCAACCGCTGCCGGCCCGCTTCCCTAATGCGCGCGCCGCGAGCCTTCGCCGGCGCATTGCACAGTCTCTCGCGGCGGAGGCCGGCTGAGAAGCGTTATGTCGCACCCCGGCAGAAACATTGACACTCTGCCATCTTTCGATGACTGTGAGTGCCTGGCTCGAACAAGGACGCCGCATCGGGGGTGGCCGGTGGACCTCGACTCGCTCGTCCGATCACTCGGGCGCGAGTCCACGCTCGCGGTCCGGTCCTCCGAGCAGGTCGTCACCGAGGTGCTCCGGTATGCCAAGGAGAAGGCCAAGGACTACGAGGCCTACCGGTACGGCAAGACACCGTCGCCCGTGCGGATCGGCCCGGCGGTGCGTACCAGCCCGGCGCAGGTGCTGCACGAGGTGGGCGTGGCCACGACGTTCCTGACCGCCTCGCCCCTGGCGCAGGTGGCACGACACTGGGCGCACGTGCGCTACTGCGCGACGCTGACCGCGCGCGACGGCTGTCTCGCCCTGTCCCGGCACGCCGGTAACGTGGTCCACCACCACAAGGTGGCGCAGTCCGAGCAGTTGGGCATCGGGCTGGCGTTGGTGGTCGCGAAGGCGGTGCTGCGCCGACAGTATCCCGATTGGGACTTCCATGCGGTCGACGCGGAGGTGGCGCTGAAGGCCGGCTTCATCGACGGCGTCGGCGCGGTGGACACCACGTCCAGGACGAAGAAGCGGCCGGACTACATCCTGCTCGGGCACCACAGTTCCGGGCGGCGCAGCGGTGTGAAGATCGTGATCCTGGAATGCAAGGGCACCCACCAACCACCCAGCTTCGCGTACGGGCAACTGGCGCGGGCCGCGGTGCAGGTCGACGCGCTACGGGTGGCCGGGCGCAGCCAGCCGGCGCTGATGGTGGCCTTGTGCCTGACCGGAAGCCGGATCACGTCGTATGTTCTTGACCCGCCGGGTGACGACGAGCTGTGGTCCGGTGCGGACGACGACCTGGACGAGCTGCTGCGCGCCAGCCCCGACGACCAGGATTGGCAGCCCCGGCCCGCCGCACCGGACGAGGCCCGCGCCTTGGAGGTACCCACAGATGGCGCTCCCCCGGCCACCGATGCAGAGGTTCCGCCCGCCGAGGAGCTACCGCCCGGGGCGCCCGACGTGTTCGACATCCCTGCCGAGCGGCGTGGCTGGTTCACCCAGATCCTGACCCGGGCGGTGGCGGCGACCACGCTGCTCTTCGCGGGCGACAACGGGGCGGCCCGCGGGTACGCCACGCCGCGGCAACGCGGGGAGCCGGCCGCACCGGCGCAGGCTGCCCTGTTCGAGCCGGACCTGCCGTGGGCGTCGAGCACCGCCCAGACAGTGCGGTTGCGCAATGGCCTGCGGGCCGAGGGCACCCGCTACTACGCGCCGCTGCCCGGGGGCCGGGCGCTGGAGGTGTTCCGGGGTGTGGAGAGCGATCTGTACCGGCATCTCGCGGAGGGTCGGATCGGCCCCTACCTGCGGGCGGCACCGGGCATCTTCCGCCGATGGTCGGACGTCCGCCCGCCGGGTGAGGTGTTCTCGCTGGGCCGGGACGGCACGATCCTCGTCGTCCGCGCCACCGACGGGCAGGGCTGAGCACGCCCCGCTCCGGCCCGGTGAGGACGGCGCCTGTCGAGTCACCGATCGTCTGCGGAAGGAGTGTCATGACCGCTGTCGACCCGCTGCTCGCCAGCGTTCCCGAGCAGTTCTACGTCCATAACGAGGACCGCGGAGAGACCCTGCACCGCTCTACGGCCGAGGCCATCCACCGCGACGTGATCGCCCTGGACGTGCGCGACGGGGACAACGTGCTGGAGATCGGCACCGGTACCGGATACTCCGGGGCGCTCCTCGCCGCCCGCGCCGGCGCGACCGGGCGCGTGACGAGCGTCGACATCAGCGACCACCTCACCGCGTGGGCGGACCGCCTGCACCGCCAACGCGGCATCACCACCATCACCTGCCGCACCGCAGACGGCATGAACGGCTACCCGCCCCACGCCCCCTACCAGCGCATCGTTGCCTGGTGCACGCCCCCGCGCCTACCCCGAGCCTGGGTGGATCAACTCGCCCCGGGCGGCCGGATCGTGGCCTGCCTACCCATCGCCGCCCAGCCGTCCACCACCCTCGTCGCCACCATCACCCTGACCGCGGGACACCCCCACGTCGAAACGGTCACCTTCGGCGGGTACGCCCAGAGCACCCCCACCGCCGTCGACGACGCCCTGACCCTCCCCGGCCGCTGGGTGGACCACCACACCGACCATCCCCGACCCGCATGGATATCCATCGGCTGGCGCGACCACGACGACCCGCACCGCACCGGCGCCCGTACCGCCCTGCGCCTGCTGCGCAGCCCCGGCCACACCGAGACCTACCACCACACGCCCCTGGACTGGCTGTCCTGGACGGCCTACTCCGTGATCGCCGGCGGACCCCACCGCAGCTTCGTCGCCCTGGACGACGGCAGGCGCGGCATCGGGCACACCACCGCGGCCACCGCCGCCGTTATCCTGGCCGACGGCACCATCCTCGCCAACAGCGCCGACTCCTCGTCCCTGACCGCGCTGCGGTGGTGGCTGCACCGATGGGAGCAGGCCGGACGGCCCGACGCCACCTGGTTCCACACGTGTCTCGTCCGTAACGGTGAGGAAGACCTGCCTGGCTGGGACCTGCGAGTCACCGCCAGCGCCAGCCAGTAACACGCCCGGCTTTGTCACAAGGAGGGCGTTCTCGGGAGCGTCATCTGCGGGATCGTAGGCATGCGTCAAACCCGATCAGTCGATCTAATGGAGCACCGCAGGGGCCCTGCCGCTTGGGCAGAAGCGACGTCGAGCCAGCGCAAGCACGGGACACGGCCGCTCTCCCCCGGCCGGTACGGTGCCAACCATGACAGCGGCGGTGACCATCGACGTAACGGCGGGCTTCTCCGGAGATGTGCTGCCTCCGGTCCCGATCGACGAGGCAGCGAGCAGGATCTTGGCGTACTGCACCTCCCGACACAGTGGATGGGCTGTCTACGACCTGGCTGGTATCAGCGCCAGGTCGACCGGCCTGCTCGACGAGGTTTCCACGTGGTCGCTGTTGCTCGCCAACGCCCTTAATGGCCGGATCGAGCTCAAGCACATCGCCGACTTCGACCTGGCACGCCGACGCGAGTTCGCCCATCGAATCGGTCGCATCCCAGCAGACCAGGATCTGCACCACCTCACTCACGACCAGCTAAACGCGGTCATCCACGCGTGCCAGTTCGGGTTCGACGGCGCCTGGGCCCCGAGGATCACGAAGCTCGCCGCGCTGTACCGACCTCGGGCCGTCCCCGTGTTAGACGGCTACGTCGGAATGGCCTTCGGCTACCAGCGTGACGATCTCAGCCTCAAGGTTCAGCGGTTCGGCCTCAATCGCCAAGAGCGCATCGCCGCGATCGTGGAAGCGATGGCGGCGTACCTCCACGACCATCCGGGCACACTGGCTCAACTACGAGCGGAGGTGTCGCCGACGGTACCCGAACTGGCGGCAGCGCAGCCAGGAAGCCAGCGCCCCCTGATCGCGGATCTCCGGCTGCTAGACATGGTCGTGTGGACGGCGATGGACGATCGCCTCGCTACCGGCTCAGGATTGCCACCGAAATGGCTCGGCCGGCCACCCGGAGCCCACATTCCATGCGAGGCAGTCGCTCCGGTGCCCATCACCGCACTGGCTGTAGACAGCGCAGACCGCCCCCCAGGCAGCGTCGACTGATCTTTGACGCTCGACCCGCGTCGCCGAGATTACGAAGAGGGGCCCGTGTCGAGTAGCGAGGCAACCAACAGCCGGACTTTACGGCTGATCGGGTACTGGTGTGGGCCGGGCGAAGAGCACTGGCCCGACCCCGCGCTGTTGGTGGACGGCGAGGCCGATGCGGCGAACCAGCGACGGGTAAGCGCCTACCTGCGTGGTGGCACGCGGTTCGTGGCTACAGCGGGCCACTCACTGTGTCGGCTGTGTGGCACCCGCAACGGATCCAGCGAACTGACCGACGGCAAGTACTTCGTGTGGCCAGAGGGGCTCGCGCATTACATCGACGCACATAACGTGCGACTACCCGATGAGATCACCGAGCTGATGGATCAGCCGCCGGTACCCGTCGACGTGGAGGCGTTCGAGCGTGAGGCCTTCGAAACGGAACAGGTTGTCATCGACACCGCCTCGTGGCAAACGGTCCATGGCTTACAGTCCTGACCCCATCCACGGCCCTCGTCGGCACCTGCTGGTAGTCGGGTCACCCGCCGACAAGAATGGCGACCGTGATCAGCGACCTTCTCACGGAAGTGGTCGAGACCTTAAGCAGGACAACTCGGGTCCGCGTCTTCGGCTCAACCGGGCCTGGTGAGCCAACTCGCAAGCGTCGCCACCGTCCTCCGGTCCTCGCTGACCAGCATGATCCAGAGGCGCTGATGCAACTGCGAGCAGCGCTGGCACTGCGACCAGACAGCGAGGTCATGGACTGGATGCAGTGGCCCGATCTGTGGCTCGAACTCCTCGGACATGATCAGGCACGGTTGACCACGCTCGGTCTCCTTCGCCCAGGCTGGCTCAGGCTGCAAAACGACGGTGACCTGGAACTACAGAACCCGGCAGCCATCGAGCAGTGGTTGACCCTCTGGGCCCCCACAGCAGCGGCAACGATCGCCGAATGAGGCCATCTCGTCCACCGTCGAGACCTCCGGCGAGGTGTGAGGTGCTGACGCCCACACCGAAACCGGAGATCTCGTGGCCCACCGTGATGCCCGACTGACAGTGAGGATGTAGGTGGGGTCACCCGGTCTGGTCTGACTCACCGACTGACCGACGATGCTGTCCTGCTGTGGATTCGTCGACCGGTTCCGGGTGACCCCGTCCTGCACGTCACTGGCAGGGGCGTCGTGACCTGATAGGAGCCTGTGCAAGAGGCCCCGTCACTGTCCTGTCCGCCCGTCCCGGCGAGTGCGTGCCGACCCTGTCGGTGCAAGCGAAAGGGACGACGGTTCCAGGATGACAGCCAAGAAGCGCCAGGTCACGGGTGGGGTTGATACCCACGGCAAGACTCATCACGCCGCTGCGGTCGACCAGGCGGGTCGGGTGCTCGGTGATCAGCAGTTCCCGGCCACCGCAGCCGGATATCAGCAGTTGCTGCGCTGGCTGCGCACCTTCGGCCGGGTGGTCAAGGTCGGGGTGGAGGGCACCGGCGCCTACGGCGCTGGCCTGGCACGTCACCTGAGCGCGTCGGGCATCACCGTCATCGAGATCGACCGCCCTGACCGCAAGACCCGTCGGAGTAAGGGCAAGTCCGACCCGATCGATGCCCTCGCCGCCGCCCGCGCGGCCCTGTCGGGGCAGGCCACTGGCGTCCCGAAGACCCGCACCGGGCCGGTCGAGGCGATCCGTGTCCTGCGGGTGGCCCGCTGCGGCGCGGTCAAGGCCCGCACCGCAGCCCTCAACCAGCTCCACGGCCTCATTACCTCCGCGCCGGACACACTGAGGGAGGATCTGGCCGGCCTCACCGGTCCCGCGCTCGTCCAACGATGCGTCGATCTCCGGGTCGATGAGTCCGCACTCACCGACCCGGTCCACGCCACGAACGCCGCTCTCGCCTCGATCGCCGCCCGGATCACCGCGCTCAACGCCGAGATCGCCCACGCCGATCGACGGATACGCCCCGCCGTTGCCCGGACCGCACCGGCCCTGAGCCGCCTGTTCGGCGCAGGACCGGAGGTCGCGGGGCAACTGCTGACCACCGCCGGCGACAACCCCGACCGGCTCCGCTCCGAAGCAGCCCTGGCCCACCTCTGCGGCGTCGCCCCGATACCCGCCAGCAGCGGACGCACCAACCGCCACCGCCTCAACCGCGGCGGTGACAGAGCCGCGAACAACGCCCTGCACACCATCGTGCTCAGCCGGATGCGCTACGACCTGCGCACCCGCACCTACGTCGACAAACGCACCAAACAAGGCCTCGGCAAGAAAGAGATCATGCGGTGCCTCAAGCGATACGTCGTCCGCGAGATCCACACCGCCCTCCTCGCCGACTTCGCCGCTCTCCACACCCCTTGACATCCATAGGAGCATCCATTCGCGGTCGGCGGCTGCTCGTCACGCATGTCGTCGACCAGGGCCGGCCGGTAGCCCATGTGGTGAAGGAACTCGGCTGTTCCCGGGCCACCGGATACAAGTGGCTGCGACGGTGGCGGACCTAGGGCGATGCCGGTCTGGCCGACCGATCCAGCGGGGCCCACCGCCACCCCACAAGACGTCGGCAGAGGCTGAGGTACGGGTCTGCCAGCTGCGCCAAAAGCGCACGCTCGGGCCTCAGCGGCTCGGGACGCTGCTCGGGATGCCCGCCTCGGCCGCGCACGCGATCCTGACCCGGCACGGCCTGCACCGCCTCGCCGGACTCGACCCGCCCACCGCCCAGATCATCCGCCGCTACGAACGCGACCGGTCCGGCAAACTGATCCACGTCGACGTTAAACAACTCGGACGCCTCCGCGACGGCGGACGCTGACGCGTCCACGGACGCGACAGCACACAACGACGCGGGTGGGTGCGTGGATTGCGCGCACCCACCCACTGTGCCGAATCTCAACTGACGTGGAACCGTTCGTTGACGGCGAGGTCCGCGAGTTGCTGGACGGTGAAGGGCAGCTTCTTCAGCTCTGGTGGGGCCTTCCAGTATCGGTCGGGCCTCGAAATCTGGGCGACTTTGACCACCACCCCGTCCGGGTGCCGGTACCCGGCCCACTGGGCGAACCGATCTCCCCATTGGGATTGGGCCACCCCCACCTTCGTCTGGCCGGTGGTCATCAGCTGGCATCGTCCACGGGGGACGGGCCACATCGCCAGCGCCAGGGCGCAGCCGTCACCCTCCCACCGGTCTCCAATTGGGGACTGCGGGTCGTGCACCTCGACCAACACCAGCCCGGTCTGCTTCCCTTGACGTACGGTGAAGTACGCCTGGTAGATCCCTGACAGTGACGCCTTCGGATCGAGCGGATTCAGCGGGTCGTCTCTCACCACGGTGTACCCACCGGGTAGGGCGGCAAGGAGAGCGTCGAGCATCTCCCGTGCCCGGTCTGTGCGAGCGTCTTGCTCCTCCTGCGACAGGTCCGGCAATCCCCGGCGGGGGCAGGACGCCGGTGTGCACCTCACGGCACCAGGCGGCCTGGTCACCCCCGGATCCGCCATGCTGCTGGATGGAGGCTTCGCATCCGCCGGGCGGTAGCTACTTCCGCTGCCCAGTACGCCGGTGAACCCGACGGCGGCGACCAGCACGAGCGCTACCCCCGAACCCGCACCCAACGAGACGACGCGGCGACGAAACCGGGCGCGGCGTCCGGCGACCAAGGCGCCGGTTCCGCTCATCGGCGGAGGAGGACTGGTGGCCGCCATGGTGCGGCGTAGTGCTCCTCGAAGCTCGTCCTCATTCATCGAATTGCCTCCCAGTAGTGGTCAACGTCGGGGCCAGCAGCCGGCGCAGCGTGTCCAGTCCCCGCGCCGCCTGGCTCTTGACGGTCCCGGTCGTGCACTGCAGCAGCGACGCGGTTTCCTCGACGGACAGGTCCTCCCAGTACCGCAGCACCAGCACGGCCCGCTGGCGCGGCGGTACGTCGGTCAGCGCCCGCAACAGCACCAGCCGCTCCTCCGGCGACTCCGCCGTCACGGCCTTCTCCGCCGGCTCGGCGTTCACCCGTTCCCGTCGCCACCAGCCGCGGCGCCGCTCGTCGAGAAAGGTCCGCAGCAGGATCTGCCGTACGTACGCGTCGAGGACCTCGTGCCGCGATGCCCGGTCCCACGCCAGGTACAGCTTCGTGAACGTGGACTGGACCAGGTCCTCCGCCCGATGCCAGTCGCCGCACAGCAGATAGGCAGTCCCGCGCATCGCGTCTGATCGCGCCGCGAAGTACGCCGCAAACGCGGCGTCACGATCGCTCATCCAGTGGCCTCCGATCCCGTGTCGGGGATAGTCACGCGGGGTCCGACCCCGGAGGTTGCATCCGATGAGACATTCGCGGGGTCCGCGCTTGAAGCGGCGGCGCCGGCACCCACCTGTTCGGAAGGTGCTGAAAGTCAGACAGCAGGCCCTCGTGGGCTTCTCCACGCCCTTCTCGAGAGGCTCGCTTCAACTCTGAATAACGACTACCTGCAAGTTTCAGCCCAAGCTGCTAGACGGGTCCGAACCCGGCGTCTATGCAGCCTTCTGGCGCCGCGCCTGCCTCGAAGGGATTCAGCTCTCCCGGATGCCCGTCCCGGAGGGGTCCTCAGAGCGCTCCCTCGGTGTCCCACCAGAGGCGCCACATCCCCGTTATCCCGGACTACCGCGTGGTCACGTGACATGGTTCAAGGCTGAGGCGCAACTCGCACCACTGAAGCAAGGATGGGCGATGGAACTGTACGACGTGGTCGAGCTCGTTGAGGCTGTGCCGGAGAAGCAGCTCTTTCCCGGAGCAGTCGGGACGATCGTGCATGTCTTCCGCACCCCCCAGCTGGCCTACGAGGTCGAGTTCACCGACGAGGACGGACGTACCATCAACCTCGTCGCTCTCCCACCGGACAAGGTTCGCCTTGCGCCCTGAGGTTGCTGCCCTTTAGGTCGGTCCAGTCGACCAGATCCGACACTGACCTTGATGGCATGTAGGCCATCATCGGGATCTGGCCTTACGCGGCGCTGCGATCGGTCTCGGCTGACGCAGGCCGGTGGGATTCTGGGTGAGGCCTCGCGGGCGCTGAGCCCCGTAGCTCAGTAGCCCTTTCCCACAGGGTAACGATCGCGGCGCTCACGCCGGTCGCGGCATCCATCTTCGGGTCCCGCACCCGCTGAGGTTAGGAGCAGGATCCGATGGGAGACGGAGCCACCACCGATCTGCACAGCGGCCGCGCGAGGCGCCAAAGCCGTCGGGACCGATAAGTAGGTGGTGTTACGGCATATCTACGCATCCATAGTCGGTCCTACACTCCCCCCGCTGTCTTTAAGTGGCGGCAGCATTGCTTTCAGTAGTTCATCGTGTGATAAATGGCCGCGTGGGAACTGGAAGGAGCACCACCGGCCGCCGTGGCCGACCGTATCGAGCCGTGCCCGGACCGGGCGACCGGGCGCGGGTGCCAGCGCACCAGGACCGGGTGGGTTGGTTGCTGCGCGTCAACCGGCTCTACGGGCCGAGCGACCGGTGGCTGCGAACGGCGGACTTCGCCGAGGCGTTCCAGGGCGGCTGCTGGGCCGAGCACACCAGCATCTACCAAATCTCCCGGTGGGAGACAGCGGCAGTGTGTGCCCCGTACCTGGCCATCCGACGGTATGAAGAACTGCTGGAGCTGCCGTCGCACCGCCTCGTCGCGCTCGTGGACACGATCCACCGCTACGCCGCGTCCACGGAGCACGTATTACCGACACTGGCTCGGTCGCCCGACCGGATCGCCGATTCGGAACGCCTCGACGAACTCGTGGAACGGGCGGCTTCCTCGACGGACCTACTGACCGGCGTGGAATGGGACGAGCTGACCCGCCGGTTGGCGGCGGCACCAGCGGTGGTGATCACGCCACACCGGGCATGGTCAGACATCGCCGAGCGGTTGCTCAGCGAGACCATCGTCGCCGACGGCATCGCCTGGATGCAGCGATACGAGGCACTCAGCCGGCTCTTGGCACATCCGGTCGGCCAGCAGGCGGCCGTCGCCGCGTGCGCAGGTCTGGCGGCGGACCGTACGAACCAGGTCTTCGTGGAGACGGTAAGCGTGCTGGACGCCAGCGATCATCCCGACGCGAACAGACATGTGCTGCAGCAGCTCATTCATCCCACCAACGAGCGCACCCAGTACGGCGCGCTCCTGGCGAGCGTCCGCAAGTTGCGTTTCGGTCACTTCACCGACGCCGAGATGCCCCGCCTGATGGCGGTAATTCAGGAGCTGACGCTCGACTCCAACCGGCGGGATGACATTCAGCAGCTGGCGACCGAGCTGATGCGCCGTCTGCTGGACACAGCTTCGGCAGCCAGCCGCACCAAGCTGCGGGGGCTGGTCACCGATCCGGCCGGTCCGGACCACGTGCTCCGGGCCGGCCGGCTCGCCGGTCAGGAGGCGAGCCAACGGCTGGTGGCCCGGCTGGCCAGCACGGTGGTGGCGCAGATGCCACGGGACGTCCCACGCTTCCGCGACGACGTGCTGCCAGTCGTGCTGGAGGAAATGCTGTTCAACCCCGTATTCGACGTCCGGCTACTGGCGGCCATCACGATCAGCGGCACCCCGTACCGCCGGCCGCTCGCCGCCGCACTCGCCGCGGACCTGACCGGCCCAGCAGTTCTTGGCGCCTCCGTGGCCCCCGCCATGATCGAGGCGCTGCGGTTGCTCGGCGGAGCGGAGCAGCGGCCCGTGATCGAGCGGCTGATCACCGCCAGCGGCCTGCCAGCACGAGTCACGGTCGCCTCGGCCCAGGCGATCGGCCACGTCGGCGGCACCAGTACCGACCGCTTCTGGCGACAAGCGATCACCCACCACGCGCAGCTGTGGCGAGGTACCCGACAGCCCACCAACGCGGCTGCACTGAGCGGCCTAACCTACGGCCTGGGCATGACCCGTAACCGGGCCGTGCTGCAGCGGCTACGTAACGACGACCGGATGCCCGAGCCGGTGCGGACCGCCGCCGCTTGGTGGCTGAACCTGTCGACCGTGGTGTACGAGGGCGCCAACCGGTAAGGATGTCCCCCACACGGGCGGTCCTACCAAGGCATAGCTCGATCGTGGCTTCATTCACGCCGACCACCGATCGGGCCACCTCTCACCCGAAGGTGAGCCGGCTCGCGCAGCTTCGCCTGCCACCACCGTCCGGAGCGGCGACTCGCCACCTGACAGCCTGATGATCTGCGAACCGCTCATTTGTTGCACACGTGAGCATCGCCTGCAAAGGGCCCTCCACACGCCCCCAACTCCCCCACCATTGGCTCCACGAAGACAGCTGCCGTGATCACCAAATCACCGCAGCTTCACCTCGACGAGAGGACGCCGATGTGACACCTACCAATGTTCGAGGCCCGAACCCCGAAGCGCCGCCGCGGCGACGCCGCCCGGGTCACAGGCTCGCCACGGCTCTGCTGATCGTGGCGGCCATCGCCACCACGCTCGGCATCACCACCACGCCGGCCACCGCCGCGCCCTGCTCGCAGGTGTCGTGCACGTACAACTACTCAGGCTCATCGTCCCTACTCGCCTGTTGGGACGGCGGATGCCCGAACGGGGCCCAGACATGGTGGAGCAACGGCAACAAGGTGTCGATGGCGTGCTGGTTCGACGATTCGACCCACTGGTTCAACGGCAACTACAACAGCAACCGCTGGTTCGTGGTGTGGGCCGTGCCGCTGACCGGCCGCTGGCTCGTGCACTCCTCGTACGTCTTCAACCAAACGGGCGTCGGCCACTGCTGAGAAAGGACCTCGATGAAACACCCGAAAATCAGTCAGGCGCTCCGCTCTACCCTCGTCGCACTCACGGTCATCGGTGCCTCGCTCGTGACCTTCAGCCAGCCGGCAGCGGCCAGTGCGAGCGGTTGCACCTACAGCGGCTACCCGGTCGACCGCTGTGTGTACGTCAACGGCAGTAGCACCTACGTCAACTACATCGAGGGAACGATCCGGTACCGGACCGGTCTCTACCTGGAGATCGAGGTTTGGGGCGACGGGATCTACTACCGGGGCCACGGCGATCCCGGCTCCCCGTCGGACACCACCTTCGTACACCTTCCCGTCAACCGCAACCTGGCCAGCGGCAGCTATGTGTGCGTCGCGGCGCGGTGGACCGACGGGACGCAGGTATCGCCCGCCTGCGTACAGATACGACGTTAACCACCCGGCGACGGTTCCGGCGGCTGCCACGGCCGCCGGAACCGCTCATGGGACAGAGCCCAATAGATCCACGAACCCGTGGTGGACGGCAGGTCAGCGACGGTCCGCGCCGGTCAGTTGGAACTCGTACCGGTCCGCCTCGCGGGCAACAGCGCGGACGACGGTTTGGAAAGCATCGGCGGTGAGTCCGTCCTTCGGGGTCCATCCGTGGGCGACCATTCGGCCGTCCTCGTCGATGCGAAAGCCCACCAGCCTGGTGTGGCGGTTCCTCTCCCATGCTTCGCGGTAGAGGCGGTCCCACTGCCCGACGACATCAGCATCGGCGACGACGGCGGTGAGCAGGTATCCCTCGGCGCCGTCGTGTACGTAGACCGAATGTGATCGCCCGTTGGCGAATGAGACTTGCACCCGCCGCCCCTTTGTCCGCATGTCGTCGCTTTGGCAGAGCCGTCGCCAGTCATCGCGCATGCCGAACATCCCGCTCCAACTCCGTCCTGAACTCCTTGAGCAGTCGGTCGCGTTCGGGGAGGTGCTCCCGTTCGAGGGCATCTGCGAATGTGGTGACCCGCCGGATGAGGGCCGCGATCCGGGACGGGTCAGACATCCGGGTGGTAAGCAGGACGTCTTCCTCGACGGTGACGTCGTAGCTGCCGCCGCGGGCCTCGACGGTGCCGAGCCGCAGCGGAACTCCCGCGGACCACGTGGCCAGGTCATCCCACTGGCCCTCGGTGCTGACGCGCCCGATAGGGCTCACGCACCGAACGAGAAGGTGGGAGCCCTCCCGCTCGAGTTGCAGGCTGAACGGCTGTTGCCGCCCGCCGGCGAAGACCACCGTGCCGAGGAGTGTGCCGTCTCCGGATTGGTTCCGCTCCCAGTCGACTGAGAGGTCGGGCAGTGCTCCGCGTGCCACCGTGTTGAAGCGCTCGAGCTGCTGAGCGGCGAGTGTTCCGTCCACCGCCAGCGGCCGGTCCTGACCGTCGAGGTGTTCGGGGCGTACGGGAAAGGCGGTGGTCAGCGGTTCGACCGGCGGCGGTGGAATGTCATCGTCGACCAGTGTTTCCCGGCTGACGTCGAGGTGGCTGTCGCCGGTGGTCGGCAGGATCAGGCCTTGATGCATCAGCCGGAGGAAGTCGTTCATCCTGCGTAGTACGCGACGGACCTGTAGGCGTTCCACGGTGTCGGTGAGATGGGGGTAGTACACCTGCAGTAGGTCGTCGCCGTCCGCTGGGCGGTTCAGGGCTGTCAGCCGGCGTTCGGTTTCGGACCGTACCCGGTCGATCCGTCCGATCCGCTGCTCGATCGCCGACGGTGTCCAGGCCAGACCGTAGTGGTAGACGCGGGAGCAGAAGGTGTGCAGGTCCTCCCCCTCCTGCAGGAGGTCGGTGCAGATCAGCACGAGTGGGTAGCCGGGGAGACGGAACTGGTGTACGTGGCGCCTGTTGACCCGGCCGGACATCCCGGCGACGGGCTCCTGCGCGGTGAAGAGTCGACTGACAAGAGCGCGTGCTTCTCGCAGATCGACCCGCCTCGCATCGGGCAGGTTGGTGTCGAGGACCAGCTCGTAGTTCTCGGCCAGCGCGGCAAGCTCGTCCAACCCGGCCCATTGGCGGGTGTCGGGTGGGGCCGCTGCCTGGCTTTCGAGTTCATTCAGGTAGGCGGTGATGGCCACGTCCGGTCGGTCGATCGCGGCGGAAGGATCCAGCGTCGGCAGGTGATCGGTGACCACGGCGTACAGGTCGAGGAAGGCGTGCCCGAGGCGGGCAGCGGCGGAGAGGAGTTGCGCACGGAGATACCCCTCGCGAAACGACTCACCCTGGTCGGCCCCGGTAGGCTCCGGCCAGATCAGGTCACGCAGCCGTTTACGCCGGCGCAGCTCGGTGAAGAAGGTCCTGGTCTCCAGCAGATGCGGATCCGCTTCCGCCGAGACGGCGCTTCGCTTTTCCGGGCGGTACAACTGGCGCCAGATCGCCTCGGCGCGTTCCCGGTGTGGCCCCTCGTAGTCAGCGAGCAGTTCGAGCGCGGCGGCTTGGGCAGCGTCGAACCGTGCGCTGCGGGTCGCCTGCTTCGCCTCGGTCATGTAGTGGCGTGAGTGTTCGCGGACGAGCCGGTTGACCTTGTCCGGCTCTTGGCCGAGCGCGGCTGCCAGCAATTTCCTGACCTGTCCCGGGTCGGCGTCGAGGAGCGCCATGACGTGGTTGTCGTCGAAGAAGGTGCCGAGCGGTCCGCTCTGGTTGCGGAACCGCCCCTGGATGGTGGCTCCGCTGACGATGCCGCTGGGTCCGGCTCCTCGGAAAAACCATGCGAAGAACGTGTCCTGGCCGCCGGCGTCATCGTCCTCCCGAACCTGGTCCGCCACTATGGGGGCGGTCGAGTCTCGCAGCGCCCGCTGTCGGCGGAACTCGTCGACGGCGTTCTCGAACACCGGCCGATGCCGCTCGTCCAGCCGGTTGCGGAGTCGGTCGACGAGCCAGTCGCTGTACTCGTCGTCGAGCTTGCGTTTGAGTTCGCTGACGGACGCGACCCGACGGACGAAGACCAGGCCCTTACGGCCGTCGCGCCAGGACGTGGCGAGGGTACGGACGAGGGCGTCCATCTTCGGGTGCGGCAGCTCGCGGCCGAACCGTCGGAAGTGGTCGCGGGCCAGGTCGTTGAGCATCGGCACGTCGATGCCCTGCCGCTCGACCGCGTCGGTGGCCTGCCCGGCGTCGTCGAAGTTACCCTCGACGGCTTCGTCCGCAATGTCGTCGGAGTCTTCCCTCGTAGTCGGCTTTTTCGCGGCGCTGGTGTCGAGGAACGACTCGAACGAGGCCAGCATGCCGACCTGGAACCGGGTGCCGAACCGCTCGTCGTCGAGTAGTTCACTCACCTTCTTCTGCACCAGCGCGACGGTCAGCCGCTGCCGGTCGTCGGTGATCCGGATCGGCTCGTCGTGCTCGGTGACGCCCCCGCCGCGCCACTCCCGCCGGTAGAGGTTCTTGGTCAGCTGCTGCCCGGCCACCTCCAGCGACGTCACCCGGCGGATCAGGAACTTCCCTGCCACCTCCCGCCGCTGCTGCTCGCTGACGTCCGAGTCCTGTAGTGGCCGGAAGGGATCCGCCAGCCCGAAGACATCGAGCTGATTCCACAGCTGCCGGTAGTCGTCGTCCACCGGTGTCGCGGACAGCAGCAACACCTTGCCGGCCCGCGGGCCGTACGTGTCGCGCAGTCTCGGGTCGACGTCGGTGCGGTCGCGGCCCAGCACGGTGGCCAGCACCCGGTTCCGGGAGGACGACTGTGGGCCCCAGCCGTGCTTGAGGTTGTGCGCCTCGTCGACGATCACGAGGTCGAAGGGGGGCAGCGCGGCGTTGATCGCCTGCGCGAACCGGTCCTTGACGAGCTCCGGGTTGGCCCTCAGGTCGACCAGGTCGTCGGGAAGCCACGGCACCTGCGCGCGCAGCCGGTCCCGCAGGTTGCGGCGCTGCTGGGGGTCGCGGCGCATCGGCAGGCTGAAGCTGGGGAGCCGGACGAAGAAGTCGCGGTCCGGGCCGACCGCCGTCTCCTCCAACAGTTCGATCAGACTCCGGCAGTGCACGAGCGATCGTGCCGGCAGCCCACCGGGCATCCGCACCCGCAGGTCGTTGAGGCACACGTTGTTCTTGGTGAAGAGGCCCTGCTCCCGCTGCCACTTCTGCTGGATGTTCTCCCGCGGCGCGATGACGAGCACCCGCAGGTCCGGCGTGAAATGGCGCAGCAGGGCGACCACACCGAGCGCTACGTACGTCTTGCCCATGCCGACCTCGTCGGCAAGGTAGGCGACCTGATGGCGCTGCAGGATGTTGTGCAGGGCGACGGCCCCGTGGAGCTGATCCTTGGCCAGCTGCGGATTGTGGATCGTCCGGTTGAAGTTGAGCAGCTGCTTTGCGGTGCCGACCGTGATCATCATGCCGTCGCTACCGCCGTCTCGTCCAGGAATCGGGGCTCGTACCAGTCCAGAAACTCCGCCATCTCGGCGTCGTTACGCGCAATCAGTTGCTCCCGTAGGACGGCCTGCACGCTGAGCCCCTCTGCCAGGCGGGAGACCCCGACCGGATCCGACGCCCAGAATCCGGGGAAGTGGCGGCGTACGTGGTCGGCGAGCTGTCGCGCGCAGAGCACCATGAGGTACCGATCCAGCGGATCCCCCGCCGTCTCGTTCGCCATCTGCTCGACGAGGACGGGCAGCGAGTCGTACTTGGCGCCGAACATCCGGAACCGGGCCTCCTCGACCCGATCGTCGTCGAGGGCGTCGCGCACGGCGCGGCCCAGTGACGCGAACCCGTGAAATATCCCGGCGAACCGATCGAAAATGGTGTCCGGGGATGACTCCACCGGCAGTCCCTCTCCGGGCCCGCGCAGCGCCTCGCCGCGCGCGGCCAGGTAGGCGTTTCGCTGCTCCGCGGTGAGCATGGACCAGTAGCGCAGGATGTCGGCCGGGCTCAGGTCGAGCAGGATCGACGGGCGGTGTGCCATGCCGCTCTCGTGGACGAGGACGATCCCGCGCCGGTCATCGGCGACCACGGTCAGGAAACTGGTCTCGCGCAGCCGCTCGCGCAGAATCACCGCGTCGTCGGCGGTCAGCGCCGTCCAGACGGCTCGCTGCAGAGGACCGATCTCGAAGAGGTGCACACCCCGGTCGTACACCTGGAGGGCCGGGGTGTCGCCCGCACCGTCCCACAGGACCTCTGCCTGCCCGGACGCCCAGTCGTACCGCGCCAGCAGCGGCACATAGCCCTGGTCGACGCCGTCGTCCTCGCCGGCCGGTTGCGCGAACGGCGGCGGCTCCTCGATAGCCTCCAGCCAGAACTGCGGCGGGCGGTCCACGGGCACCTCCGACAGCAGCCCGCTCTCGACGTTGCCGCCGCCCGAGTGCGCCGGGCCGGTGAGGTTGAACGACCCGACGAGCGTGATCTCCCAGTCTTTGGTGAAGAAGCGGTACACCTTCGCGTGCACCGTCCGTTGCGCCGCCCCCGTCGCCTGTTTGCCGCCACGTGCGAGGACCGCTTTGGGCAGCCGCCCCCACTCGCCGCCTCGCTCCAGCACCCACTCGTAGAGCTTCGGGCGGCACCGGGCCAGGCCACTCTCCTCGGGCAGCAGCACCCGCCACCTGCGCGGCTGGAAACGGTCGATCAATGCCTCGAGCGGCAGTGACGCGTCCGCGTCGTCGAGGTACGGGGACAGCACCTCCAGATCGGCGTGACGCAGCCACTGGCCGGCGACAGCGTCGAGCTGGTCGACCAGCGACTGCGCACCGCGCCGCCCGTTGAACAGGAAGTGCGGGTGCAGCCGGCCCTTCGCCGTACGGTGTGCCATCGGTTGCACCGTACGAAGGCCACCCTGTACGTCGTCCAAGGCTGCCTGGGACTCGAAGTTCTTCGCCGTGGTCCGCAGGTACTGGAGGAACCGCTGCATCTCCGGTACGGTCCGCGACCGGCCGGACTCGGCGATCTCCTCCAGGTGCGCACACTCGACGTTCTCCCACCAGCCCGCCTGGGTCAGGTTCGCCGACCCGGTGAGCACCACCAGTGAGCGTTCCTGCGTCGAGGGGTTCCGCACCAGAATGAACGCGTTCTTCGGATGGAAGTAGCCGGTCCGGGGCCGGACCGGGATCCGACCCACGTCCAGGCACGCCGTTCCGTCACCGGTCACGAGCGCGCCGGGGTCGTAGTAGACGGCGACGCGGCCGGCGAGGGGACGCAGCGCCTCCTCGAGCTGGACACGCCGGATCTGCGGGTCCTGGTGCAGTTGGATGTCGAACAGCGCAGGCAGGATCTCCCGCTCGAAGAAGCCGGGATCGAAGCGGAACGTGCAGAACACGGCGGCCAACACCTCACGACCGTTGATCTGCGCGCGAAGTGCCTCGGTGAGTACCGCCCGGGGAATGCCCTCGCTCACGCCTCGCCCTTCCCGATCGCCGCCAGCACGGACACCAGTGACGGGATGAAGTACGGGTACCACCACAGCGCTGGAATGTCCTCACGGGTGGGCAGGCCGGCGGGCTCGTCGCGGAACCGCACCCGAAGCTGGTCCTGGTCGGTCACCTCCAGCCAGGCCAGCGCTGCACCGCGCTCCCGCATCACGGTGCCGTTGCGCTCGGCCAACATCCGGATGAGCTGTCGATAGTCGCCAACTGCGAGGGCCTCGGCGATGCGGGGCCAATCGTGGCCGGGCATCGCGGAGACCGCGAGCGGATCGACCGAGTCGACGCGCTCACCCCACGTCGATCGAAGGTCCGCCACCACCGTGTCGAGGTGGATGCCGTTGCGTCCGAGCAGGTAGCTGAAGAGCAGTGACGCCGGCGCGAGCACCGATTCGCAGGCGATGACCCGGCGCACCAGGTCGGCGATGTCTCCCCAACCGCGCGTCTCGGCATCGTCGGCGATCGCCATCAGGTACGGCCGCGAGGGCCGGACGGAGTCGGCGGGTCTGGCTTCGAGGAGAATCGCGAATCTGCGCTGCCGCCCCTCGGTCGGGTCGATCGGGCCACCGTCCACGAGGTGGTAACGGTAGAAGTCGACCTCCTGCGGCGACATCGCCGGGCTGAAGATGTTCGCCACCGACTCCCGCTTCTCGTTCGCGCCGAGGTCGAACACCACCCGGTCCCGCCGCAACTCTCGGACGAGGTGGCGAGCATCCCGGCCCCACCCGACTTCGAGTCGCGGGAGGTAGACGGCGTCAACGAACGCGGCTGCTTCCGGAGTGAGTCGCGCCGGGGTTCCCGGCGCGACGAGTCCCGACGCCCGCGCCGGTGCGGTGTAGTTACCCAGCAGCCCATCCGTTCGCTGGTTGCTGAGAATCTGGTACTCCGGCTGCGCCGACAGGTGCACCTTGCCGCCGTTACTGCCCGCCTTCGCCGCCCGCGCGGCGGTCCGCTGCAGGCCGAAGAAGCCACGCTGACCTCGTACAACGTGCCGTACGTATGCCGCCATCTGCTCCCAGATCAGGAAGGCGTTCGTGGGGCTGTCCCCCTCGTCGGCACTGGCGAGCTCGGCCAGCCGCAGTCCGACGAGCAAGGTGGTGAATCCCGCGAGGGAGTCCGTGACAGTGGTGAGGTTGCCGATGAGCGGCCGCCCCGTCGCTGACCAGACAGCCTGCGCGCCGAGGCCGTCCCGCGACCCCTTTACGCGGGCACGAGGATCCAAGTCGGTCAGGAAGAACGCCACGGCCGCAATCATCATCAACTGGAAATCGGCCCGCCAATCCTCCACTTCGACACATGTTTCGAGCGAACCGCTTGGAGTGCGGACTTGCTTGCCTCGGCTGCGTCGGCGAGTCGACCGGTCGGGGCTGACACGGTGGACGAAGGGGCATTCGCCCTGTCCCAGTAGGTTGGGCTGATGTTGACGGCGGGGATCGATCTTGCGGCGGAGGACGCCAACACCGCTGTGGCCTGGATTCGATGGACCGGGGCCACTGCCGTGCTGGAGGAGCTGATTATCGGAGCCGGCGATGAGCAGCTTCTGCGGGCGGCGTCGGAGGCCGACAAGGTGGGGATCGACTGTCCGTTGGGTTGGCCGGAGCCGTTCGTGGAATTCGTCATCGCCCACCACCGTGGCGATC
Organism: Micromonospora sp. R77; assembly: GCF_022747945.1. NCBI lineage: Bacteria > Bacillati > Actinomycetota > Actinomycetes > Micromonosporales > Micromonosporaceae > Micromonospora > Micromonospora sp. R77. The sequence continues at coordinate 5,954,617 of NZ_JALDST010000001.1, read as the reverse complement.
TTGTCAGCCCTACCGATCTGGTCGGGCGCGACTGGCGCCGGAGCCTGGCCTGGCGCCGCACCGACCTGGTGACCCGTGAGGTGACGGGTCGCCCTCCACTCAGCGTGGCCGCGGATCGGATCGCACACACGGCGATGCGGTGTGCCGGTGTCCTGGCGCGGCTCGCCGCCGACGGGCAACCCGTGGACCGAAGCGGCGGCGGGACGGTTGTCGAGGTCTATCCGGCAGCGTCGCTGAAGCAGTGGGGCCTGCCGTACCAGGGATATAAGGGACGGAAGAACAACGGCGCCTTGAACGATCTGGTGGACCAACTGACGGCGACTACGCCATGGTTGCAGCTCGGCGCATTCGAGCCGGCATGCCGGGGCAGCGACCACGCAGTGGACGCTGTCGTCGCTGCCCTTACCGCACGTGCGGCTGCCATCGGGCACGCCACTCGCCCCAATCCCGCTGACCTGGCGGCTGCCGTCACCGAGGGCTGGATCGCCCTACCGGTCGCACCGCTGACCGGCCTCATCACCTCAAGCGTGAAGGGGTGACGGTAACGAGTCCGCCTTTCGAGTCGCGGCCAGGGCAGCCCCACCGTCCAACTCAGCCGTGAGCATTGCAGCAGGTCCGCCTCCCCGGGCCGTGAAATCACCCCGGATCTTGTAGAGGCTATCCGTCGGGCAGACGGAGGTCAGGAAGGGTGCCTCTCCAGAGGCCACAGGCGTATGAGGTAGCGCTCTATTGCGTCGAGGCTTTGCCACGCCGTTCTCGTTTCCTCCAGCGACGCGGTGATGGTTCGTTCGGCGACTTCCCTCGCCGCTTCTTGCGCCTCGGCACGTCCGACGTGACCCACGGAAAGGCCGTACGATCCGGGGCCCGCTCCGAGGTCGATGTGCGGCAGGTCGAGCATCATCGTCGGGTCGGCGTCAAGGGTCACGACACCGGTGGGCAGGACGAGCCGCATGCGTTCTTCCCATTGCCAGGGTCCGTCGTCGTCGGGGGTGCCGCCGAGAACGTCGACTCGTACGTGGGGCCGTGTGTATTGATGGGCGCAGCGGACCAGCAGTACGGGCCCCGCGGCGGCGACACGCCGGCCTGCGCGGCTGCCGGGGATGCGTGAGGCCTGGAAGGCGGCTCGCTGGTCGTCTGCGGTGTTCGCGGCGACGTCCCGGAGTAGGAACAGGCCGTTATCCGTGGGGAGCACTGTCTCCAGCATCGTGGGCATGGCGGGCTCCTCGGGGCCTCGGGTTCTCCCGCCTCGCTGGCGGGAGAACCCGAGGCTAGATCAGCGGTTGATCGCGACGAAGAAGGGGTCGTTGTTGAGGATGCGGTTCGGCTGGTAGAAGCCGATGTTCAGGTATTGCCGGCCGGAGTCCTGGTTGTCGACCTCGCCGATGATCCGTGAGGATCCGTTCCAGGTGCGCCAGCCTTCGGTGTTGCCGGATGAGGCGCTACTGCCGGTGTAGGCACCCTCCTTGGTCGATGCCATCGGGTACTCGTCGCAGTTGAGGTTGGGCGTGGCGGCACCAGAACCCCAGACGTCGTCGCAGACCTTTCCGGCGTAAGTCCGATTGTTGTTCTTGTCGGTGGTGCTGGTCGTACGGTGCAGGGGTCTCTGGTTGGCTCCCAGGGACGCCTTGTACTCACCCGGAGGGCTTTTCCCGATGAATGACGGGAAGGTGCGTTCGATGTGATGCAGGGCGTCGTCAATGTGCAGGATGGATTCCCTGACTCCGTCCTCGTTGTTGTCGGCGCGAGCGAGCGCGACCAGGTTGTAGGTCGGGGTGAAGTCGGAGAACACGGTGCCGTTGTACTTGCCGGCGACGGCACCTGCGGAATCGAAGCGCACCTGCCCGGTGGTCATGTTGTTCTCGACCCAGGGTTGGATGTTCGCGGACAGGGGTGTGATGGCCATGCTCATCGTGACGAGAGAGGTGGCCAGGAACTCCGATCCGACTCCGGTGTTGTTGGCCGAGGTCATCGTCACCTGCCAGGTGGGCGCGAGCCGCCAGGACCCCAATGGTTGGGTGAACTCGCCGAGCGCTGGGTTGCACGACACGAGGGAGCCGCAGCCCGACAACGAAACCCGAAACGGCGTGGTTTCCCGCTCCTCGCCCCCCAGAGGCAGCCAGTTGTCGAAGGTCAAGGTGAAGTCGACTTGCCGGGTGCCGTTTTGGGCGATGCCGACCAGGGTGTAGTCGAATTCCACACTCGCGATCATTGTGGGGCAGTTGAGGCAGCGGAGGACAACATTTCTGTGCCCGATCCAGCATCGGTTGAACCGGTCGGCCATCCAGCCTTGCTTGGTGGAGGCCTCCTGCGTGTGCTGGCTGCGGCACACCTGCTTGAGGTCATCGGCCGGGGTGGCGAGGGTGGAGATGTTGCTGGTTCGGGGCGGGTTGCTGTTGGTCTGGGGCGGCGCGTCTGGCGCGACCGGGGTGCCGCCGGTCGCCTCGGTGACGAGCCAGCCAATCTTGTGTCTGACCGGTGCCGCGGCGGCCGGCGCGGTGATGGACAGGGCGGTGGTCAGCGTCGCGACCAGGACAGCGATTCGACCTAATCCGATGTTCACTGGGACTCCTTCATGGAGCAGGTCTTGCCGAGGCAGGCATAAAGCAGCCGGCCCGTCTGGGCCTGGTAGGCCAGGGTGTAGCCGGAGTACGAGCGCTTGGGGTGAGCGCCGAGGCTTTGCACGTCACCACGGCCGGTAAGGGTCTGCTGCACCGATAGGTGACATCTGAGATGGCTTGCCCTGTGGGCGGGCTGGAAGGATGTCGCTGTGCCCAAGCCCTACCCCCGAGAGTTCCGCGATGACGTCGTGCGGGTGGCCCGTGACCGCGAGCCAGGCGTGACGGTCGAGCAGATCGCCAAGGACTTCGGGGTTCACCCGATGACGTTGTTCAAGTGGCTGCGCCAGGCCGACGTCGATGCCGGCACCGCGCCCGGGACGGCCGGCGGTGAGTCGGCCGAGCTGCGCGAGGCGCGCAAGCGGATCAGGTTGTTGGAGCAGGAGAACGAGGTCCTGCGCCGGGCCGCCGCCTACTTGTCGCAGGCGCATCTGCCGGGAAAAGGCTCTACCCGCTCGTGAGCGAGCTGGCCGCTGACGGGATCCCCGTGGCGGTGACGTGCCGGGTGTTGAAGATCGCTCGCCAGCCTTACTACCGGTGGCTGGCCCGACCCGTCACCAGCGCCGAGGAGGTGGCGGCGTATCGGGCCAACGCGTTGTTCGACGCCCACCGTGACGATCCGGAGTTCGGCTACCGGTTCCTCGTCGACGAGGCCCGCGACGCCGGGCAGCCGATGGCCGACCGCACCGCGTGGCGCATCTGCTCCGGTAACGGCTGGTGGAGCGCATTCGGCAAACGCAAGCGTCGCGGCAAGGGCGGCAAGCCAGGCCCACCCGTGCACGACGATCTCGTGCGCCGGGACTTCACCGCCGACGGCCCGAACCGGCTGTGGCTGGCTGACATCACCGAGCACCACACCGGCGAAGGCAAGCTCTACCTGTGCGCGATCAAGGACGTCTGGTCCCACCGCATCGTCGGCTACTCCATCGACTCGCGGATGAAGTCCCGCCTCGCCGTCGCCGCACTGGACAACGCCGCCGCTCGCCGCGGTGACCTGGCCGGTTGCGTGTTGCACACCGACCGCGGGTCGCAATTCCGGTCCAGGAAGATGCGGCGTGCTCTGGACCGTCACCGGATGGTGGGCTCCATGGGTCGCGTCGGCGCCGCTGGCGACAACGCCGCCATGGAATCGTTCTTCGGTCTGCTGCAGAACAACGTCCTGAACCGGCGATCATGGGCAACCCGCCAGCAACTACGGATCGCGATCGTGACCTGGATCGAACCGACCTACCACCGCCGCCGGCGCCAACGGTCACTGTCCCGGTTGACCCCCGTTGAATTCGAGACCATCATGCACCCACCGGCCAGTCAGGCCGCGTGACTACACCTGTCACCTGCCGGTGCAGCAGACCCGCCGGTGGTCTCGTCCAGGATCGCTGTACTCCAGAACAACGTCACCGAGGTGTTGATCAGCAGACGGAAGGCGAGATCCTGGCTGAGCTCAGTCGCGGGGTCAAAGGCCGCCATGATTCGCGAGGGTACATGGCCTCGACCACGCGTCATCACCAGCCTTCATGAGGTATAGCCCTGCGGGCTCATCTGCAGCTCCACAACGCATCGGCGGAGCGGTAAGCTCTCGCGTCGGAGCGTACCGGCGCAGTGACAGGAAGGAGCGGCAGCCATTCATGTCGTTCGTGCCTGCACCGTCGAAGAGCGGCCACTGGACCTTCACCGCCATCGCTACGGCACTTGCCACGCCGGCACTCGCGTGGGGGATCGGCTGGTCGTACGGGTCCGTGGACAAGTGTCTTCGGGATCACGGATTACAAGTCAGCGATCCGAAGCTAGACATACCCGACGCATGTTCGAAGATCAGCGGCCTCGTGGGTTTGTTGGTGCTGATCGCCATCGTCTACGTCGCTGCGACGGCGATCACCGGTCTGTGCGTGGGAGTGACGGAGGGGCGGCACCGGCGTGGTTTCGGCCGCCGGCGGTGGTTCGCTGTCGGCGTCGTCGGGGTCGCGGCCCCATGGGCGCTGGCCACCTACGCCGCGGGTTACGGCGTCGGTCGGCTGGTACCGCCGCCGGCCGTCGACACGGCGTGGACCGAGGGCCGCGACGCCGCCCGTCGTACGCTCGAATTTCTCTCCCTGGGTGGGCAGCCCGGCGCGGTGCCCGCCCCGGGGTTCCTCACCGAGGAGTCGGTGCACCTGGACGCCCGACTGCACTACGCGCGCCACTACGGCTCGGAGGTCACCTACACCCAGACGTCGGCGATGGCGTTCGGATCAGTGGCCTTCGTTACCGGCGCACTGGTCGCCAACGCCATCGGCAACAGCAGCGCCCGGTCCCGCGCCGAGCGCCTGGCCCGCCCGCAGTGGCGCGAGCACCAAGTCACCCGGGTCGTGCTCACGCCCACCCGAACCTGGTGCTACTCCTTCGGACGGTGGTTGTCGTTCGACCATGCCGCTGTCATGGGATATCACCTCGAGTCTCAAGGCGTGGTGCTTCTCTTCGCCGACACCGAGCCGCTGCGCCTGACCGGGCCGGCCGCCTGGCTCCACGCCGTTCTCTTTGCGTACTTCCGCTTCGGTGCCTCGGCGTTGCCCACGGCACCCTTCCTCCTGCCGATTCGTGCGACGCATACCGCACAGCAACCCGCAGCGGCTGCATCCCGTGAGTGAAGTCCCCTGACCCCAGCGACCAGGGTCCACGGCACGCCTTTATAGTTCGGCCGGTCCGGTGCCCTCAGTCCTGCAGCCCGCTGAGGCGGCGGGAATGATCAAGCTCTGCGCCGCCACCGTCAACGCGTTCAGCTGCGACTGGACTGCGCCGTCGTCTTGGAGTGATCACCCGAGAGACGGCCATCGCCGGTTGCGCATTCACGACGACTCCCCCGCCAGGATGCGCCGCGCTGCAGACGTCAGACTATGGGAACCGCGGATTGCACTGCCCTTAACAAGGCCAGAGACTTCACTGCCAGCATCGATGCAGAGACATACGAGGTACCGCCGACGGCAAGCCACACCTTGACCACAAGATTCCCGGCACGGGCATGGACCATGTACTCGGCATATTTGAACCCCGGCGTCGACTGCTTGGTGAACGCCTCAGCTTCCTCGCCCGCGCCACTGACCGGTCCGACCGGCGTCATACCCGTAACGTCACGCGTCGCCCGGTAGAGGCGACGTGCATCTTCTACCGTCTCAGGGGTGGACGCCTCCACCCGCAGGTTCGCCTGGTATCCGGCAGCGGTACGCATCTCGAACAGGCATGCGGCCCCCGGACGCCCCGACGGCGGTCTCGGATCTGTCCGGGTCACCGTCACACCGAGGTCAGCGAGGACTTCCACATCGGTACGCCGGCAAAGATCCAAGCCAACAGCGCGGTAGCTACGGCTGCCAGAGGGGCTGGTCATGTGCGGGACAGATGATGATGCTGCTGTCGCCGCACCGGTCCGGGCCGTTCGATGGTCACCCCTGTCGGTGTTACAACCGGACATCGCAAGGCTGAGTACGGTCACCGCAGTGAGAACGCGCACCGGGGCAGGCACGACGTGAACCATACCGGCCGTGACCGATCCGTACGTTCCGTGCTGGCAGCGCACAGGGATGCCCTCATTATGTTAGTTGGTTTGTCCAGTCGGCAGGTGCCTACCGATGTAGCCGACATAGATCCGTCCGCTCTGCGCAGTATCGTCGTAGTAGTGCATGCGCGGGCTGATCATCGCAAACTGAGCGATTTTGAAGTGCGCACCCATGAAGATCTGGCCCGCCGCAACGACGGAGACCGGCACGGGGAGCATCCGCTTTCGCCAGAACGCTGGGTTGGTCCGGACCTCTTCGCTCTCGTCACGGGCGTGTCGTCGCGTCGGCCACTCGTGGCAGCCATCCGGAGTGTTTTCCAGGAAGCCGTGCACGTCCCGATCCCAGCGCCCGTCCGCCTTTGCGGCCGCATAGTCCTGGAGCACCAACAACGCGTCCCAGGTCTTCGAAGCCCAGGCGCCCAGGGGGTCGTTGCTGTCGAGTTCCTCGGCGCAGTCAGGATCGCCCGTGAACACGACGTGCTGGAGCTTTGGCAGCCAGCGGAGCAACTCGCCGAAGCTGTCCGGCCGGGAGACATCCGCTTCCGATGGCTGCGCCGTCCAGGCCACCTCTGCTTGCCCCAAGGAGGCCAAGCGGCGGCGTAGCGTCCGTTCAGTCTCCGCCGACCGGGTCAGGCGGTCGACCGCGTCCCGGTTCTCGATCTGCTCATCATCCAGCTGCCATTTGACGTCGTGATACGCCTTCTGCATCTCATCGAGTTCGCCTTGGAGCTGCGCGAGTCGGGATGCGATGTCTTTCTGTGCCTCCTGCGATGACCGACCGACCTCGATCAGACGCACGATCTCATCGATGCGATCGACGGTCAGGTCATCGATCCCTACCTTGATCTTCAGGTAGTCCAGCAACATGCCTTGCTGCGCGCTGACGTCGTCTTGCCGGCGATCACTCCCCCGTGTCTCGACGGCCGCCGCCCGAGGCTGCGACGGAACGAGCGATGGCCGCTTCGAACCGACGTCGCCGAGCCGGTGCACCAACATGTCGTCGGCGATACGTTCCAGCATGCGGTGTACCCGCGCCACCGATGCGGGGAGTGGCTGTTCGAGAGCTTGAAGTTGGGCCTTGGAGGCGAGGACCCGCGCGAGGCGGGGCTGTTCGTTGTCGTCGGCAATCCGCTCGGCGCTTAGGACTCGGTGCCGCAGCCCGTCAACGTCGGAGTCCGGTTCAACTTGAGAGCGATAGGTCCGAAGCCGGCCGGGCAGTACGGCGTGGGCCTGGCCGAGCCGGTCGTTGAGCAACTGTGTTGCCTCCCCGTCCAGCACGTAGCACGAGGCCATACCGATGGTGAATCGGGTCAGGTTGGCGATCCGGTTCGTCCACGGGACTGACGGCAGCGAGTCGTCGTTGCCAGCGACGAAGACGGCACATCGTCGCTCGGTGTCGATGAGCGCTCGGTAGACCTCGTCGACCTCATCGCCGCGGATGACGATTGGCCGCGTGGTGAGGCGTGCTACACCGTCCCAAGCATCGATGATTTCGAGCATCGGGGCGAGAAAGCGGGGGGTGCCGGCGCGGCGGGGGCGGCTGCGTGGGTCCTCACTGTCGGGGTCGGGGGATTCGATGTCGACCCACGCCCACGCCGCACGCTCTCTCGCGTTGGGCGAATGGACGGTCAGCTGGGTGATCCACTGTCCGTCCGGCTTCGTCTCGACGATCCGTACACGCGTTGAGGCCGATCCATCCTGCCCCTCGTGCTGCAGTAGCAGGGCCCTGACGTTGTCGCCGATGGTCGCCCACCGGTTCTCACGGAGTGCAGACGGATCCCAGCCCTTGGGGTCCGCGATCCAACGGTCGAGTTGTTCCCGTACCAGTGGCTGCAGGTGGTTCCGTTCGCGGTGGGTCGTGAACACAGACCTGAAACCGAGCATTTGCGCCGTCCCGAGGGGTTAAAGGCGAGAGGGCTGCGCCGAACGCGTCGCCGCACTCACTCGATGCGGCCCCGCTGGCCTCCGCCTGCTACCCCAGCACCTTGTCTTGGTTCGGAAGCTGGAGTAGCAGCGGCGGTGTCGAGGTCGGCATCTGGACAAGGAGAGGTCAATCCGCTTGCTTGCTGGTCACCGAGATGAGCTGTTGATCATGGTGCGGATTCCAGGTCGTTGAGAAGCGCATGTACAGGTGCCCAGCACATCCGCACTGTGTCCAGGTCGGGCACGAGCCCGTAGTCGATCTGGTGACGGGGGTGGACGAAGTTGCGGTAGTCCCGGACCTTCTCCATGAAGTCCTTTGCGTCGGTCTGGACCCACTTCTTCCGATGCGCGTACTCAAGGAGCAGGTGAAGGCCCGCTCGTTCGGCCCGAACCCGTCGGCCGTTACGGTCGACCAGGCCGTTCCTTCGCACGGTCTCGTCGCGGTCAGTCACCACGACGTGCAGCAGGCCTTCGACGAAGCTACCGATGCCGATGATCGCCATCGCGTAGGCCCCGTTGTTCTGGCAGATCGACGCTTCGTCGGCGCGCGCCATGAGGATGTCGACCGCCTTGCTGTTGGGGGATAGTCTTCGCACCCGCTCGTGGAGGTCTGGTGGCGGCCCGTAGAGGGGAACGTCACTGCTCTGGCTGATCTGACCGAGCACGGGGCGCCCGCCGACGTAGGTGATTGTGAGCTGCTCGGGAGCCAGGATGCGGTTCAGTTCTTGTGCGATCGGTTCGGCGGCCTCGACGCCGCCGTCGTACTCCAGCGGATCACCGATGCGACAGAGCAGCCGGTCGAGGGCGGCGGCATCGTCGGCATGGGAATTGAGTACTTCTGTCAGCCAGGGGATCCGCGGAGAGCCGTCGTACTGCGGATCGCCAGGCCACCGGACCCGGTGCAGGAACCGCTCGATCTGCGTGCCGGTCCGCTCGTAGGGACCATCGACGTCGCAGATCAGGCGGGCGACGCGTTCCAGAGTGAGCGGGTCGAGGGCAATCATCGGGACACCTCCCGGTCGGCGCGCTGCTGCGCGATGTCGAGTGCTTCGGTCAGGCGCTGGAGGATGATTGAGCCGCGCTTGCGGAAGCCAAGTTCGCTCATGGCCTCCTGGAGGCGCTCATCCCGATCACGCTGAAGCTGGTCGCTAACAAGCCAGGCGCAGATCTGTACCAGCTGTTCCCGTGTGTATTCGGTGATCCGCAGACCGATCGGCACGTCGGGGCGGGGGCCACGGCGGGTCGCCGGCGGCGTCGATGGCTGGGCGGGCCGGCGTGCCGGCGGTACGGGGTGGCTCCTCGCGGCATGGTTGGCGCGGTCGACCGCCTGCTTCCAGCGGGCGATGAGTCGGGCTGTCTGGCCTGCCGGATCCACGTACCAGTCGGTCGACCAGATGCGATGGAACTCCCACCCGAGGCGCTCGAGGTGTTGCTGGCGCAGCCGGTCCCGGTCCCGGGCGCTGTGTGCCTGGTGGTACGAGTGACCGTCGGTCTCCACAGCGAGGACCATGCGGCCGGGCTGGTCTGGGTGGGCGAGGGCCAGGTCGATGCGGTAGCCGGAGACACCCCACTGCGGCACGGCGTTGATGCCCTGCTGCTGGAGAGCCTTCAGGACGCTGCGTTCGAGGCCGTTGAGCTCGACCCCGGTGTGCTGTCGCGCACCCAGGTCGCCGCCGAGGTCGACGAATTCCAGGTAGCGGCGGAGCAGTTCGGGTCCGCGGTTCCGTGTTGCCGCGGTCTGGTTCGGGTCCATGTCGTGGTGGGAGAAGGCGCTCACCACGGTCATCCGACTCCGCGCTCGAGTGACCGCGACGTTGAGGCGCCGCTCACCACCCTCCTGGTTGAGCGGTCCGAAGCGCAGCGGAAGTCGACCGTCTCTGGTCTTGGCGTAGCCGATACTCAGGATGATGGCGTCCCGCTCGTCGCCCTGGACGTTCTCCAGGCTCTTGATGAAGAACCGCTGGCTCGCGGCCCGGTCCTGAGAGAAGAAGTCGTCGAGGTGCTCATGCTCTCGGCGTCGGCTGCGCAAGGTCGCCTCGATCCGCAGGGCGTGCTTCTGCCCCATCGTGATGACCCCGAGGCTCTCGTTCGGTCGCTGCTCGGCATGCGCGAGAATCAGCTCGACCGCCCGGTTGACCTCCTCCGTTGATGAGCCGCCCTGCCCGGGGGCGACACGGCCATCCACCGTCTCCAAGCGCAGCGGGCTGTCGACCTGCACGCCAGGGAACGTGACGAGGGACCGGTTGTAGATCTCGACGTTCGAGAACGCGATCAGGCGCTCGTCTCGGCTGCGGTAATGCCAGGTCAAGCGGTACCGGTCCGAGATGAGGCCACCGAGGACGTCAAGAACGGACTCGTAGTCCTCGAGGCTCTCATCGCCGAGATCATCGTCTTCTCCAGCCGGGTTCTGCTGAACGAGGCGACGGAAGAACGGCGTGGGTGGGAGCTGCTTCGGGTCGCCGGCCACGACGAGCTGGGTGCCCCGCATGATCGAGGCGACAGCGTCGTGCGGCTCGATCTGGCTCGCCTCGTCAAAGATCACCACGTCGAACGACCGCTCGGGCGGCAGGATGCGGCTGACCACCAGTGGTGACATGGCCCAGCACGGGAACGCGGCGAGGAGCACCTCCGGTGCGCTGCTGAGCAGCTTCCGGAGAGAGAGGTGCCGGCTCTTCTTGGCCGCCTCCCGCCGGACGAGGCCGTTCTGGTCGGGATGAGCGTCTCGGGCCTTCCGCAGGTTCACTGCCACGTTGCGGCGCACGTGCCCGGCGGCCATCTCGATGTGCCGGCTGTCCGCAGCGCGGAAGTCCTGGACCACTGCGGCGTGCTGCTGCCCGACGAACTGACCGAGGTACGGGACCCGCATGCGCATCTCGTCGAGGACCACCTGCAACCAGGAGCGCAACAGGGTGTCGGCTGCCTCGTCGCTTGAGACCTGCCGGTGGGCCAGGTCATCGAGCATGTGGCTCAGCCCCAACGAGCGGAACAGCTGCTGCTGTTTGTTCAGGTCGGGCATCAGGAACAACGTCTCGCGGTCGGCGTTCAACTCGGCGAGCGTATTGGCCGCCGTGGTCGTGGTTACACGCTCAAGGCCGTCGATCCGGGCACATGCCGCCACCGCGGCGAGGTGGTTACGCACCTGTGTGAAGGACGACATGCACAGGTCGGCGTCCGCCAGAGCAGTGGGTGCGCTGTCCTGACGGCTGAGCTTCCGCCACCGCTCGCGCTGGTCCACTGCGGCGACCAGGCCCTGATACATCTCGGATCGGCTCTTGGGAGGGGCCGGACAGGTCCGTCGCAGCTCGCTGCGCAGTTGGAACCGGCGGAGGATCCCGAGCGGCTCCGACCGGCGCGGCCGGGATCGCCCTGGTGCTGTCGCGTAGACGAAGTCGTCCAGATCCGGGCCGAAGACCCGCTCGCCGTAGCTGGCGATGGTGCGGTCGACCTCGCTGAGCAGGTCGAACAGATCCTTCCACGCAGCGAGGTCGTCCGGCACGTCGAGCCCCGCGCGGTCGACCAAGTTCCGGATCTGGCGCTGTGCGCCCTGCAGGGCGCCAGCCGCGAGTTCGTCGAGATGCACCAGCACCTTGCCGACATCGTCTGCAGTGCGGATGGCCGCCTTCGCCCACGGCGACTCTCCGCGCCAGATCCTCAGCCCGCCACGATCCACGAAGGTCCGAAGGTCCTCCCGCGCGGACTCAAGCCTCGATCGGTCAAGGTTCCGCAGCTCGGAAGTGCGCAGGTTGTAGCCGCTGACATCGAGAGTCGGAAGCGCGAGGAGCTGCTCGATGACCTGAAAAGCGCTCACTCCCCAGGGCTGCCGAACCTCGTGCAGCTCAGCCGGGTGCCGTTTTGCCGCGGCCCGGCGGCTGTGCAGGCGGCGATGCAACTCGTCAGTGTCGACGGGTGGTTCGGCACCGGCTTGGGTGAGGACGTTGGCGATGCGCTGGGCGACCTGCCGCTTGCTGATCTTGCGGTCGTGCAGGTCGAACACCAGGTTGTCGAGCCCGACGTCGCCAAGGCGGTTCATCACCGCTTCGATGGCAGCCCGCTTCTCGGAGACGAACAGCACGCTGCGGCCCATCGCGGCCATGTACGCGATGACGTTCGCGATCGTCTGACTCTTACCCGTGCCCGGTGGACCCTCGATGACCACATGCCGGCCAGACAGCACCGCGTCGATCGCCGACTGCTGAGACGAATCCGCGTCGTGGACCAGGAACTCCTTGGCCGGATCTATCCGATCGGCACTGGAGCTGGACCCCTGAGCTTGCTCAGTGCGCAACTGTTGCCGAGCGTCGCGGTCGCCCGCCATCGCGCCGATCACTGGGTGCGATGCCAGCAGCTCGGCCGAGTTACGCAGATCCTTGACCATGGCGAGCTTGTCGAAGCTGAAGACGCCGGCAACAACTGCGGGCTCGAGCCGGAGAGACAGGCCGCTGGGAGCGGCTGCCTCGGCGATCAGCTCGTAAGCGGCACTGAGCTGCTGGTCCGGATCAGCGATCTCGGACAGCATCGCGCTCAGCTTCTCGCCGAGGACGCTGATGTCCGCCTCCACGCCGTACTGCCGTTCCAGCGCGTACAGGAGTACGGGATTGATCTCGGGTGGCTCCGATAGCTCCAGCGTGAAGTCATTCTCGGTTGCCGTCCTGCTGTCCAGCGCAAGCTGCTGCAGGATCAACGGCGCCCGCAGCGGTTGCATCGGCACGGAGCCGCGGGTGTACGGACCGACCATGCAGAGCAGACCGCGGGTCACCCAACCAGCCTGGATGCCCTGCTCCTCCTCCAGCTCGACCAGCTTCCGGCGGAGGCTGCGGGCAGTGTTGCAGGCGGTGGTGTGCCGGTCCTGGTCCGGGAACAGCGTCCGTAGGCGAACCTTCTGCCCCTGGAGCAGATCGGCGACAGCGCCTGGGGCCGCCTCGGCGAGATCGAGAGTGGTGGTCTGTCGCTCCTTGAAGTAGAGCAGCGTGTTGCGCGGGCCGAAGTCGATCAGTTGGTCTGCCCACCGGCCGGCGGCCTGTTGGACGAGGTGGAGCACATCCGGTTGGGTCAACAGCATCTCGTCTCCAAGTCGGTCGACGTACACCAGTGCTGATCCGCCGGGCCGTCGGCCCGAGGCAAAGCCCTCCAGGATAGGGCGCAAGACACGTTCATCTATGCATCAGATTTCCGACACCGACGTCATCGGAAGGACCCCACTCAGCAACCTTCACTTCCCTGCCTCGGTACCGTCGGGCCTTGTCAGCACATCGGGCAGGCCGAGATGTTGCAGTGCCGGGGTGCAGCTTGACGTGGCTGAAGGCCAACTCGAACAGGTGCTATGCGGCGCGGGAGAGGCCGTAGCGGGAGATCCTCGCCGCGACTTGATATTCGGATTTATCGATGGAGAAGGTCAGGCTCAACGAGAGACGGCGACCGGCGGCTTCGGCGACTCCTGCGCACGGAGAAAGTTGGTGGCATCGATGGTGGCGCTGACCAGGGCGCACGTCGTCGCGGTGAGGGCGAGCCAGAAAGCCACGGTGCTCTTCCAGTCCTCGGCGATCTTCACGGTCACTATCTCGGCGACCTCTGCAGCCTCGGTGGACCGGCTCCGCCGAACGGTCGGGTCAGGCTGACGACGCCAGCCGAAGCGGGCGAAGAACTTGGCCCAGGTGTGGTTCGACCGGCCGCAGCCGAAGATCACCCCGTTGACCTTCCGTCCGCACCGGCCGCCCTTCTGGGTGGTCACGCCGCACGTCGTCGGCGCCTTCACGGCGAGCAGCCAGGCCGGGATGGCGATCGCGATCGACGCCGACCAGGCAAGGCTGATGAGGTCGAGCGTGACGAGGTAGTAGACGACGCCGACAATGGCCAACGCCTCAACGCCGAGGATCAGCATGGCCTGATCTCGCTTCAGCATGTGGGTGCCTCCGAGTGGTCAAGGAGCGCGACGATGTCAACGAGTTCGGCGCGGAGCCGGGTCAGCTCGGCTGCGGTGACGCCGAGTTCGTAGTGGTGGTGGTGACCGGCCCGGGACAGCGCCCACCACAGGTAGCTGGCCCGGCGCCCAAGGTCGGGGCCGGCGTAGTGGGCGAGCAGCAGCAGCTTCGGCCGCTGCACCCGGGTCCGTCCGATCTCGGGGCAGACGCGAGCCCAGTACCGGTCCATCGCTGCTTCCAGTTCGTGGCGAAGCAGCCACGCGCACGCACGGGGCCAGGCTCCACGGGTGCCTCGGATGACGCTGCTGAGCATCCGGTCGGCGGTGGCGAGGTACAGGGACGTCGTCATCGCAACCGCCCCACGAGCGCAGCGGTGTTGGCGACCATCGCCCGGACGGGCATGCTCCGGTGGCCGTGGACCGCATCCGCCACCGCTTTGACCGTCCGGGTGGCCTGCGTGCCGTAGTCACGGTCGAGACGAGCGAAGAGCTCCGGTCGGGGTACGAGGCGGCCGAAGAGCCCGAGGCTGAGCCGGTCCTTGACGGTGCGCGCCCGGCCGAGTCCTTCCTGGATCTGCTGGTAGGGCGTGCCGCGCCGATGCTCGGCGGCCCGGTAGCGATCCATGCTCATGGACTCGATCGCGGACCGGCAGAACCCGGCGACCATCAGGTACTTCGCCTCGTCCGAGATGTCGGCGGCGGCCAGGGCGCGGGCATCGTCGAGGTAGCGGTCCGCCGGGTCGCAGACCTTGCGGACCTCGACGATCGAGCCCTGGCGGCGAGTGACCTCCCGCACGTCGGCCTCGATGTCGAGGCGGCGGATCGCTTCCGGCAGCCGGTCGTCGTGGGTGAACACGATGACCTGCCGGGTCAGGGCGACCTCCCGCAACACCTCGGCCAAGCCGTCAATCTTGGTCGGGTCCATGCTCTGCACCGGGTCGTCGATAATCACGAACCGGTACGGGCTGGCCTTAGCGCAGGCACGGGGCAGGAAGACCGCGAGGCCGAGGGCGTGCAGCTCGCCCTGGCTCATCACCGCGAGCGCGCTGGTCTCGACGCCGTCGGCGGCCACGGGGAACAGGACCCGGCGGGTGTTGTTCACGCCTTCCATCCGCAGCCGGTGCAGCTCGACGTTGCTCTCCTGCCGCAGCTTCTGCCACACCCGATCCGACTGGGCGGCGAAGCTGCCCAGCCGGTCGGCCCGGATCGCCTTCTCGGCGGTGTCGAGAGCCGCACGAGCCTTGGTGAGCAGAGCCAGGGCCGGCGCCTCGGCGCGGACCACGGCCGCCGCGTCGACCCACCGGCGGATCGCGGCGCCGGGCTCGCGCCAGGCGTCGTGACGCTGGGCAAGCCAGCCGGCCGCCGCCTTCACGAGGGTGGTGTACGCCGCGACGACACTGTCCCAAGCGACCCGATCGGGGCCGAGCCCGGCGAGAGCTTCACGCATCGCCGCGCTCTCCCCCGGGATGTGGGGCGCCAGCGCCGCAGCGGCCGGTTCGAGCAGCCGGTGGATGTCGCCGAGCAGCCCATCGACCGTACGCTGGGCGTGCGCGTGAGCCTGCTGGGCCGCGCGTGCCGCCGCGGCGACCGCGGCCATCGTGGCGAGTTCCTCCTCGGCCTGCGTACGCCAGTCCTGGTCCAGGGTCCCGATGCGGCACACCGGGCAGGGGCCGTTCCCACGATCGTGGTGCACGTCGAGCGCGGCCCGCAGCAGCCGAGCGCTTCGATCCGCGGCGCCGCTGTCGGTCGCGGTCGCCTCACGCATCGCCGCCGCAGATTCGGCGAGGGCAACCAGCGCCCCACCCAGGTCGGGCAAGTCCTGCTCGGCGATCCGCCGGGCGGCTGCCGCTGCAGGTTCCTCCGGCGTGGCGGTGTCGCCGCGGGCGAGGTCGGCCAGCAGGGTCAGGTTTGCGCGGAGCGGACGTGCACCGAGCGCGCTCAGGGCGTCGCGGGCACGGTCGTCGTCGATGCGGCCGAGCTGTTCGCGCAGCTCGGTGAAGGCCGCCTTGAGCGCCTTGGCCCGGTCGTCGTAGACCTTGCGCCGCTGCTGCAGCCGGGCGTCGGTGTCGCGTAGCGGGCCCAGGCCGAGGATCGGCGCGATCGCGTCGTACAGTTCGGCCGGCTTCGCGGTGATGACCCGTTCAAGGTCGCGGGCGGACAGGAACGGCCGGTACCTGGCGGCCTGACCGACCCACTGCGGCACCTGACCGGGCGGCATCGCGGCGCCGCCCGTGGTCGTGGTGACCGTCGCGGAGGTCAGATCGGTTGCCCCGGCCGGCCAGGTGCGGTGGGTCGTCACCTGCTGGCCGGAGTCGAGCCGAAGGCTGAGCCGGATCTCCGATGCGCCGTCGTGGTGCAGGTTCCGCCAGCCCTCGCGGAAGGCCGGCGGGCGCTGCGCCCAGCGCAGAGAATCCTCGGTCAGCGCGTACTCGACGGCCTCGGCGATGCTGGACTTCCCGGAGCCGTTGCGGCCCACAAACACGGTCAGCCCTGTCTTGGGCAGCCGCCCAACCGTGACCTGCTGACCGATCCCGCGGAAGCCGGCAACCCGGACCTCTTCCAGGAATGCCTGCGGCGTTGCACCGCCCGCCTCACCCGGCTCGGGCGATGGCGGAAGGGCCTCACCTCGCAGTACGTCATTAAGAACCTGCTCGCCGTGGAAGGCGGCGAGAGCCAGGTCGCTGACCGGGCCAGGCACCTGGGACCGCTGGAGGCGGTCCACAAGCTCCTGGTAGAGCGTGAGTGTGTCGTTCATCAGACCCCCTGATGTCGTTGGCGCATCGAGGGAACCGCAGATTGGTCGCCTAAACTGCCCTACACACTGTTATCCCGGGATAACAGACCAGCGTTCGTCTTTGAACCTCAGGACTCGTACCGTGACCGCCAGAGCGAGGAGGTGAGCGGTGGAGGCGGAGTTGATGTCGCAGCGCGAGATCGCGCAGCTCGCGCGGGTCAGCAAGCCTGCGGTCACAACTTGGCGCCGGCGGCACCCCGACTTCCCTGCACCTGTGCCGGGCATCCATGGACAGCCCTTGTTTCCTGCAGACGCTGTCGTGGCTTGGCTACTCCGGACCGGGCTCGGCCACGCCGACCCGGACACCCTGCGCGCCGAGCGGTCCATGCACACGCTGGCGGCGTACGCCCGGCGGCACGGCGGCCGACGCACGATCGTCGTCCTCGGCGCCGCGCTCTGCCTCCGCCACCTCACCGGCCAGGCACTGCCCGCCGATCCTCTGCCACTGGCTCGGCGCCTCGATCCCGATGACGAGTTTCTGCTGCACGAGCTGACCGACGCCCCGGAACCGACCGGGCTCGCCCAACTGGTCGAGCAACTGATCGAGGGAGCCTTCGACCCCTGGCGCAGCTGTCAGTTCCTACTCAGCTCCGCTAACCACCTCGGCTGGCCTGAGCTGACAGCGGATGCACTCACCCCGGAGACGGTGGCCCTGATCCGTCGGGTGGCCGACGTGCCGACCCGGCTGCGCGCCCATCGCGCCGTCACCATCGCCGACGGCAACGCAGGCGCAGGCGACCTACTGACAGCGCTGGTAAGCGACCAGGACCGCGACAATCTGCGAGTCAACGCGGTCGTCGCCGACGAGGAACTCGCCCGTCTGGTGCGTCGGCAGTTACTCCTCGCCGAGTTACCCGAGTTCCAGTTCGAGGTGCGCGCCGATGAGCTGAACGAGGAATTCGCCGAACCGGACCTCATCGTCACTCGGCTCCCCTACCAACCGGCGGAGAGTCGAGAAGCCCTCGCCGACCTCGACCGGGTTGAAGCGATCGCCGATCTGCTCGGTCCGGGCCGCACGGCCATCGTCGTCGGCCCTGCGAGCAGCCTCGTTGACCAACTACGGGACGGGCCAGCGGCGCTACGGCGGTCTGCGCTGCTGAGCAGTGGCATCGTCGAGGCAGTTGTGCAACTTCCGGGCGGCGTCTACCCGGCCAGGCCAGGTCACCCCGCCGCCCTTTGGCTGCTGACCCGGGACCCGATCCACACCACCAAGGGCCGCCTGCTACTCGTCGACCTCAGCGGTCAGGCGCTTGGAGAGTCCACTGTCGAGTCCGCAGCCGAGGACATCCTTCTCTGGCGCGCCGAGGGTCACCGCAGTGACGGCCACGACCCGCGCACCGGCCGAATCGTCCCACTGGAGAGCCTCGACCTGCGTCAGGCTGCCGCCCTTCGGCCGCCCGGTCCGGCGTCAGTCACCCTGCATGCCCGCCTGGCCGCCGACCGCCCCGCGCTCGTTGGCGAGGTCGAGGGGCGTCTCGCCGACGCTGAGCAAGAGGCCATCCGTTACGGGAAGGAGAACGGCTTCCTGAACACCGGAGCGGTGCAGCGCGAGGGGATCAGGCCGAAAGAGCTTTCCTGCGAGGCGCTACGAACGGCTCGCCGGGTCCGCCCCCTCACCGGGCACCGCCTGAACCCCGAGCATGTCGGACCTCGGGGTCACCATCGGGTCATCGGCGCGGCAGAGGTACTCGCCCAGTCTTCCGGGCGTTGGATGGACCGGCTCACCCTCGCGGCGCAGTACCCGCAGGTCGCCCTTACTGAACCTGGTGACATCGTGGTCACCAGCGTTCCTCAGTTCGGGGTCCTTCTCGACGACGACGGCTTCTCGGTGATCGAGTTCCCCGCCAGCGGCCTACGTATCTCTTCTGGCGACCCGCTCACCCCCCGAGTGCTGGCGGCACTCCTGGGCACCGCCCGCAACATGACACGCAGCCCTGCCGCGGTGCGGGGCCCGCGGGTGCGAGACGCCATGATCCCCGACCTGGCCCCCGACGAGGCGGCCCGCTTGGACGACGTGCTGCGCCGTCTGGAGGAACGCGAGCACCTACTGCAGCAGCAGGCCGATCTCATGGCGACGTTGCGCGAACTCATCGTGACCGGCTTCGCCGACGGCACCCTCACGACTCTGTACGGTACGAACTCCTGAACGAGAGAACGGAACACACAGTGCCCCCACGTAAACGCGCCAACGGTCAGGCCGAGCTGTTCGGCGTGTCCAGCACCAAGCAGATCCAGGACATCCTGTGGAAGGCCGCCGACAAGCTGCGTGGCTCCATGGACGCTGCTCAGTACAAGGAGTTCGTCCTCGGCCTGGTCTTCCTCAAGTACGTCTCCGACGCGTTCGCCGAACGCCGCGCCCAGATCAAGGAAAGCCTCTCCGACATTCCTGAGAACCGCCGCGCTCAGTTCCTCGACGACCGCGACGAGTACGCCAGCGCGAACGTCTTCTGGGTGCCGGAGACCGCCCGTTGGGACTACCTGGTGGAGAACGCTCCCAGCGGGGTGGGCGAGCTGCTCGACAACGCCATGGAATCGATCATGCAGGAGAACCGCGCGCTGACCGGCGTCCTCCCGAAGATCTTCAACCGGGACAACGTCGACCAGAAGCGGTTGAAGGAACTCGTCGACCTGATCAGCGACGCCCGCTTCACCGGCCACGGAGACCGGAAGGCGCAGGACGTCCTCGGCGAGGTGTACGAATACTTCCTGGAGAAGTTCGCCCGCGCCGAGGGCAAGCGGGCCGGCGAGTTCTACACCCCGTCAAGCGTAGTCCGGGTTCTCGTCGAGGTGCTGGAGCCCTACGAGGGCCGGGTCTACGACCCGTGCTGCGGTTCCGGCGGCATGTTCGTCCAGTCCAAGAAGTTCGTCGAGGCCCGCGCCGGCCGCGACCACACGCACGACATCGCCGTCTACGGGCAGGAAGCCAACGAGCGCACCTGGCGGCTGGCGAAGATGAACCTCGCCATCCACGGAATGGACCCGGTCGGCATCGGCGACCGCTGGGCCGACACGTTCGCCGACGACAAGCACCCGGACCGGCGGGTCGACTTCGTCATGGCCAACCCGCCGTTCAACATGAGCGACTGGGCGCGCAAGGTGGGTGACCCACGCTGGCGCTACGGGACGCCGCCGCAGAGTAACGCCAACTACGCATGGCTCCAGCACATTCTCTTCAAGCTCGGTGACCGGGGCAGTGCCGGCGTCGTCCTCGCCAACGGCTCGATGTCATCCAAGCAGTCCGGCGAGGGCGACATCCGCCGTGAAATGGTTGAGAGGGACCTGGTGGCCTGCATGGTCGCCCTCCCGCCGAACCTGTTCCGCACCACCGCCATCCCCGCTTGCCTGTGGTTCTTGACCAAGGACAAGACCCCCCAGGGCGCGAAGGCGCTGGCCGACCGGCGCGGGGAGATCCTCTTCATCGACGCCCGCGCCCTCGGCACCATGGTCGACCGCACCGAGCGCATCCTCACCGACGACGACATCTCCAGGGTCGCCGACACCTACCACGCCTGGCGTGGCACGAAGTCCGCCAAGACCAAGGGCCAGACGTACGAGGATGTGCCGGGCTTCTGCTACTCGGCAAAGCTCGACGAGGTAGCCGCCCACGACCATGTCCTCACCCCCGGCCGCTACGTGGGCGCTGCCGAAGCTCAAGAGGACCCGGGCGCCGAGCCGCTCGCCGACCGCATCGAACGCCTCACCAAGGATCTGTACGCCCACTTCGACGAGTCCAGCCGCCTTGAAGCCCTCGTTCGCAACCAGGTTGGGAGCTTGGATGTTTGAGCTGACTTTAGGCGATGCGTTGGAGGTCCTCATCGACCACCGCGGCAAGACGCCAAAAAAGATGGGTGGCGATTTCACAGAGAAGGGGGCAAAGGTTATCTCTGCCCTTCTAGTCAAAGGCGGTTCGATAGATCTCTCGCAGGCCCGATGCGTCAGCGATGAGATGTATGAAAAGTGGATGCGCGTGCCAACCAAACGCCATGACGTCATCCTCACGTCGGAGGCGCCATTGGGCCGTTGCGCCCTGATCCCCGACAACGGCAGGTATGTGCTGGGGCAGCGGGTCTTCGGACTTCGCGGCAAGCCCGGCGTTCTCGACAGCCGGTATCTCTTTTATTCACTGCAGACTTCTTACGTGCAGGACCAACTGATCGGACGGTCTACTGGGACAACCGTGCTTGGCATCCGCCAGTCCGAGCTCGTGAAGGTTCGCATACCGGCAGCGGATTACCGCGAACAGCAGAAAATCGCACAAGTCCTGGGCGCGCTCGACGACAAGATTGCGGTCAACGACCGCATTGCCGGTTGTTCGCTAGCGCTCGCTGATGCACAATTCAGCCGTGCAGTGGCAGAAGTCCCCACCGGGCCGGAGACTTTCGGCTCTATCGCTCAGGTGGGTGGAGGTGGGACGCCAAGCACCAAAGTTACGGAGTACTGGGACGGCGACATCGCTTGGGCGACTCCGTCGGACGTGACAGCGCTAGGAGCTCCATACCTCTTCGGCACGAGCCGGAGGATCACAGATGCGGGACTCGACAACTGCGCATCAGTGTTGTACCCCGCTGGTTCAATCTTCATGACGTCGCGGGCTACTATCGGGGCGTTCGCGTTTCCGCAGGTACCAACGGCTGTGAATCAAGGTTTCATCGTGGTGGTGGCACCCGATGAAGACCTTGCGATGTGGTTGTTCCACGAGATGCGGGATCGGGTCGACGAGATGCGCAGTTTGGCGAATGGATCCACATTCCTCGAGCTGAGCAGAAAGAATTTCAAGGCCATTGGCGTTAGACTGCCCGCACCAGCCGCGCGCAAAGAATTTGCAGGGAAGGCCATCCCACTACACCAAAGGGCTGCGGCTGCCACAGCCGAGAACGCAACCCTTACCAAGTTGCGAGACACCCTATTGCCGGAGTTGATGTCCGGGCGGTTGCGGGTCAGGGACGCCGAGCAGGTTGTCGAAGCAGCGGTTTAGGAATGTCAACGGTTCACGGGGAGGGGTTGTGATGGGTGCGGGCGGGTGGATGAGCGAGGCGGACTGGGAGGCGCTCGCGCTGGATCAGCTCGGTGAGCTCGGGTGGGAGCCGGGTGCCGGGAAGGATTTCGCGCCGGGGTCGGGGCAGCGGCAGTCTTGGGCCGATCTGGTGCTCGTCGAGGACCTGCGGGCCGCGATCGAGCGACTCAACCCCGATCTGCCGCCCATGGCGGTCGCCGACGCGGTGCGGGCCGCCACCGACGTGGCCTCCAGGGAGGCGTTCGCCGAGAACCGGGCGGCGCACGAGCGGCTGGTCCACGGCATTCGCTCGATCACCTACACCGACGCGTTCGGCGCCGAGCACAACCCCACCGTGCGCGTTGCCGACCTAGACGAGCCCGACCGCAACGTCTACCGGGCGATCAACCAGGTCACGATCGTCGACGGCGACTTCCGGCGCCGGCTCGACATCGTGCTCTACCTCAACGGTCTCCCGGTCGCGATCGTCGAGCTCAAGAACGCCGCCGACGAGAACGCCACCCTGACGGGCGCGCACGCCCAGCTTCAGGCGTACCTCGCGGAGTTCCCGCTCTCCTTCCGGCATGCCGTCCTGTGCCTGATCTCCGACGGCATCACCGCGAAATACGGCACCCCGTTCACCCCCTACGAGCACTTCGCGCCGTGGAACGTCGACGACGAGGGGGAACGCGTCGACACCACCGCGTCGGACTACGACGGTCCGGAAGCGCTCACCGTCGCCCTCTACGGGCTGTTCAACCAGCGGCGCTTCCTGGAGCTCACCAGCGGCTTCGTCAACTTCACGTCGAAGGCGAAGCGGATCGCGAAGGCGCATCAACACTTCGCGGTTGTCCGGGCCGTCGAGTGCATCGTGCGGGCCTCGCAGAGCGACGGGAAGGCGGGCGTCGTCTGGCACACCCAGGGCTCGGGTAAGTCCGAGGAGATGGTGTGCACGGCGGCGTTGACCGTCCGCCACCCCGCCCTGAAGAACCCGACCATCGTGGTGCTCACCGACCGCACCGACCTCGACGACCAGCTCTTCGACACGTTCCTCGACAGCCAGACGCTGCTGGGCCAGGAGCCGGAGCAGGCCGACACCCGCGCCGAACTGCGGGACAAGCTGTCGAACCGCAACGCCGGCGGCATCATCTTCACCACGCTGCAGAAGTTCGGACGTACGAAAGAAGAGCGCGACGCCGGGAGGCCGCATCCGCTCCTGTCCGACCGCCGCAACATCCTGGTGATCGTCGACGAGGCGCACCGCAGCCACTACGACAGCCTGGACGGCTACGCCCGGCACCTCCGCGACGCGCTGCCGCACGCCACGTTCATCGCCTTCACCGGCACCCCGATCGCCACCGCCGAAGTGAACACCCGCGCCGTCTTCGGCGACTACATCGACGTGTACGACCTCAAGCGTGCCGTCGACGACGAGGCGACCGTGCGGGTCTACCACGAGCCGCGGATCATTCCGGTGTCGCTGCCGCCGGACATCGACCCGGAGAGCATCGACGAACAGGTGGAGCAGCTCACTGCCAGCCTGGACGACGCGGAGCGACGTAGGGCCGAGGCGTACGCGGCCACCATGAACACCGTCTACGGAGCCCCCGACCGGGTCGAGACCCTCGCGAAGGACCTCGTTGAGCACTGGGAGAAGCGGCGGGAGCTGATGCGGCCGCAGCTCGGCGGGCCGGGCAAGGCGATGCTGGTCTGCGCAACGCGGGAGATCTGTGTCCGCGTCTTCGACGCCCTCAAGGAGCTTCGGCCCGACTGGGCGGACCCGGCCGTCGACAAGGGCAAGATGAAGATCGTCTTTCATGGGGTGCCCAGCGACAAGGAGGTGCTGCGCCCGCACCACCTGCGCCCGTCGCAGCAAAAGACTATCCAAGCCCGCGCCAAGGACCCGGACGACGAGCTGGAGCTGCTCATCGTGCACTCGATGCTGCTCACCGGCTACGACGCGCCGCCGATTCACACCATCTACATGGACCGGCCGATGAAGGGCGCCAACCTGATGCAGGCGCTGGCTCGGGTCAACCGCCGGTTCCGGGAGAAGCAGGACGGCTTGCTGGTCGGCTACGCCCCGCTGACCGAGAACCTGCGCAAGGCGCTCACCGAGTACACGCCCAGCGATCAGGAGGACCAGACCCTCGGCCGGGAGATCGAGCGGGCGATCAGCGAGGTGTTCAACGAGATCTCCGTCCTCGATGCCATGCTGGCCCCGGTCAAGTGGCGGGAGATCCTGGACGACGAGACGGACCCGACCCGCTGGCG
This sequence comes from Micromonospora sp. R77, assembly GCF_022747945.1. Lineage (NCBI taxonomy): Bacteria > Bacillati > Actinomycetota > Actinomycetes > Micromonosporales > Micromonosporaceae > Micromonospora > Micromonospora sp. R77. Next base: position 5,930,575 of record NZ_JALDST010000001.1, on the reverse strand, counting down.
CCGGGCGGTGAAGAAGGCCGCCAACTTCCTGCGCAACCCGCGAACCCCCGGTAACGACGTCGAACCCGGCACGAAGCCGCTGCACCGGCGGTTCCGTGACTCGGCGGGCCGGCTGGAACGCTTCTACACGCTCTGCGCGACCAGCCGCGACTTCGCCGAACGCGCCGGTGACATCCAGCGGATGCGCCGCGACATCCACTACTTCCGCGACGTGCGGGTCTGGATCGTCAAGGAGGAGGCCGCCGACCGAGAGGCCAAGGGTCTACCCAACACGGCCGAGGTGGAACGCTACCTGTCCCAGCTCGCCGCCGAGGTCGTCGACGCCGCCGACATCACCGACATCTACGAGGAGGCGGGCCTCGGCAAGCTCGACATCACCGAACTCAACGGGGTCGCGTTGCAGCGCCTGCAGGACTCGGAAACCCCGCACCTGGCCGCCGCGGCGCTGCGCCGGCTGATCGAGCGAAAGATGCGTGAGGTCACCAAGCACAACGTGGTCCGTCAGGAACGCTTCTCGGCCCAGCTCGAAGACCTGATGAACCGCTACATGCGTCAGCAGCTGACCAGCGCGCAGCTCATCGTCGAGCTGGTCGAGCTGGCCAAGCAGGTGTCCGCGGACGCCCGGCGCGGCCAGCAGTTCGACCCTCCGCTAAACCACGCCGAACTGGCCTTCTACGACGCCGTTGCCCAGAACGGGGCGGCTACGGAGCTCATGGGTGTTGGCACCCTGGCAGAGATCGCCCGGCAGCTGGTCAAGTCGATCCAGTCGTCGATCACGGTGGACTGGTTCTCCCGTGAACCGGTACGTGCCAAGCTCCGCAGCCATATCCGCCGCCTGCTGGCTCGCTACGACTATCCGCCCGATCACGAGCGTGCGGCCGTCGACCTGGTCATTCGCCAGATGGAGACGTTCGCGAACGAGTGGGCTCCGGGAGGGCAGGCCGCCCAGCGGTGACAGGCGGCGGCCGGCTACCCCTGCCGGTGGTGCGATGGCTTAAGCGTGTCCTCACCGTGCCAGAGGCCACCTCACCAGTATCGCTCAGCACGCTGAGCAATACGGGGCTGACTGCGGGTGGTGTCGTTGGATAGGGTCGGCGCCAGAGATCGCGGTCCATCGGTCCTGGGGAGACGTTGGCATGGAGTCGGTGGCGTCGGCCTTCGGTCGGGCGGTGGCGGCGCATCGAGAAGCGGTATCGCATGCCGAGGCCGCCCGTGCGCGGTTGCGCGCTGGTGCCGGACCGGACGGCGTCTCTGCGCAGGCCAGCGAAGTTGCTCGGCGTTTCGCTGCCGGTATGCAGCGAATGGCCGAGGGACTGACGCCGGGCTGGCTCGGTTGCCGGTTGGACGCTGCCGCCGCGGCCCTTCCGACAGGTGCAGACGCGGCTGCAGGTCGCCCGCTTGCTGTTCGGCTGGGTGAGGCGTCACCAGTCCCCGGAAGCGTCTTCGGTGTCGTCGTACCGTTCGTGGGTGCTGGTCATCTGGCGGTCGACAGCGACGGCCGCGACCCGTCTGTAGCACGATGGCTACGCGGCATGCTGCTGCGAGTGCTTGCGGCGTTGCCGGACGGCGCACTTCGGGTCGCGGCCGTGGACGGGGCGACGCTCGGGGCGGTTTTCGGCCCGTTCCGCGCAATGGTGGAGGCGGAGGCGTGGCGGAGGCCCGCGATCGACCCTTCGGGTTTCGAGCAGGTGCTGACCGAGGCGGAGGAGCGGATCGAGCGGGTTCAGGCCGGCGCGACCGATCCATCGGTGCTGCTGGTGTGTGTCGCGGCGCTGCCGCAGGGCGCGGGGCGTACCGAGTGGTCGCGGTTGGCGGCGATCGCGCACGCCGGTCCGGCCGCAGGTGTGTTCCTGCTGTTGGCCGGCTATCCGCCGCCTCAGCATCCGGGGCTGGAGGCGGCACCTCGATTGGAGCGGACGACGCAGCTGACAGCAGCCGGCGGCGGATTGTTCAGGGTTTCGGACCCGCCGGGTCCGTACCGGTTCAGTGACGACGGTGTGGGCTTGGCGGTGCCGATGCGGTTGGACGGAGGCCCATCGGACGATCTGATCGAGACGGTCTGTCGCAGGTTGGCGAAAGCAGCGCGGGTGCAGGCGTCGACGGACTTCGCGGCGTTGATGCCGACCGAGATTTGGCAGGAGTCGTCGGCCGGCGGGCTGCGCACCGTGGTGGGTCGGGAAGGCCGCGCCGAGTGTGTGCTGGCGCTGGATGATGCGACGCCGCACTGGTTGGTGGGTGGGCGCACCGGGTCGGGCAAGACCGTCTTCCTGCTGGATGTGCTCTACGGTCTGGCGTCGCGCTACTCCCCGGACGAGTTGGGCCTGTATCTATTGGATTTCAAGGAGGGGGTGTCGTTCGCGGAGTTCACCCCGACGGCGGTGGACCCGTCGTGGATCCCGCACGCCCGTACCGTGGGCATCGAGTCCGACCGGGAGTACGGGCTGGCGGTGTTGCGCACGTTGTCGCGGGAGATGACCCGGCGGGCGACGGAGCTGAAGCGGGCTGGGGTAACGAAGCTGGCCGACCTGCGCGCCGGGCGGCCGGATGTGGCGATGCCGCGGCTGGTGGCGGTGATCGACGAGTTCCATGTGCTGTTCGAAGGCAACGACGCGGTGGCCCGGCAGGCGGTGGCGCTGCTGGAGGAGTTGGCGCGTAAGGGCCGCTCGTACGGCATCCACCTGGTCCTGGCCTCGCAGACGATCTCCGGGGTGGAGGCGCTGTTCGCCAAGACCGAGTCGATCTTCGGGCAGTTCCCGCTGCGGGTCGCGCTCGCCGGTGGCGGCGGGATCCTCGACCAGCTCAACGACGGCGCGGACAACCTTCCGATCGGCGCAGCCGTCGTCAACACGGCGGCCGGCTTACCGGGAGCGAACCGGGTGATCCGCTTCCCGAACGCCGATAGCGCGTCAGTGACCGCGCAGCGGCACCTGCTGTGGAACGCTCGTCCGCCGGGCGACGCGCCACCGGCGGTGTTCGCCGGCTACGCCGAGCAGCACCCCGACGCCGATCCCACCTTCACCCGCCTGACACCTGACGTACGGCGACGGCGGGCCCTGGTAGGCCGCGCCGTCGACGTCGGCCTGCCCACCGCCGGGTTCACCCTCGACGCCACCCCGGGCAGCCACCTGGCCGTGCTCGGCACCTCCCCCGTCGGAGCCGACGTCCTGTACGCAGCCGCAGTCAGCCTGGCCCGCCAGCACATCCCCGGCACCGCCCGCTTCCTCGTCGCTCCGCTTGTCGCCGCCGCCGACGAGGCCGCCGACGCCACCGTCGAGGCAATCACCGCAGCCGGCCACCCCTGCGAAACGATCACCTCCACCCAGTACCGGACGCAGTTGGTCGACGTCGCCCAGCAGTCCGAGCCCGGCGGCGGGAAGTCGACGTACCTGGTGGTGTTTGGCGCCGACACCGCGACCAACCTCCTCGCTACCAGCGACCCAACCACCTACCGCTCCGGGCACGACGACCTGCGGGCCGTGTTGGCCAACGGGCCCGGCCACGGTGTGCACCTGCTCGGCTGGTGGCGCACGCTGAGCCGGTTCAGCGACGACCTTGGCCCCACCGGCGGCGGCGAGGTCGCCTGCCTCGTCGCGCTCAACCTGCCCGGCAGCGACATCGGCTCCCTGCTCGGCGACTACGCCTCCGAGTGGCAGTCCCGACCCAACCGGGCCCTGCTGATCGACCGCAACGACAACCGCCGCACCCTCATCGTCCCCTACGTCCGCCCCGGAACCCTCGACCAGATCGACGACCTCACATGACCAACCCCGTCACCCCGATGCCGCGCGACGGCGGCTGGGCCGCCTACACCGACCACGCGCGCCGTCTCGCCGCCCTGCTACAGGACGAACGCTCACGAGCCGAGCAGCAGGCCGCGACGAGCCGTAGCGGTCAGGCCGCCCTCGACCAGATCACCCACCGGCTCGCAACTCAGCGGCAACACCTACACCAGCTCGCCGCCACGCTGCGCCTGCCCGAGCCGCACATCGGCGGCATCGCCCCCAGCCCTGTCCCGGATCAGGCCGAGGCGCTTCGCCGGGCCGTCGCAGCCGCCGACACGGCCGATACCGCCGCCGAGCACGCCCACCGGCAGGCCGCGCAACCACCGCTGCTGCCCGGGCTCACGCCGCTGGCCCGCAACGCTCTCGTTTACGCCGCTGCAGCGACCCTCGGCACCCTCGCCTCGCTGCTGATGTTTGCCGTCAGCCCCGACGCCGACCTCGGCCGTATCCCCTGGCAACTCGTGCCCTGGTCGCTGTGTGGGCTGCCCGCTCTGGCGTTCTTCGCCGGCTACCTCACGATCAGCCTTGTCGGTCAGCCGCGCATCGGCGGAGGCGGCACCCGATCCGCCCGCGCAGGCGGAGTGATCTGTTTTGTCGGCATGCCGATCTTGTGGTTCATCTTCATCGCTGCAACCCAAGGCTGAACCGCAGACGCACCTGCCATCGGTGGCGGGGCGTTGGACACCACGACCCAGGGGAGGAACATCCAGTGGCCACCATCGGAGACATCAAGGCCGGCCTGGCCCACGGCAAGTCCGAGGCCGACAAGGCACTTGCCCAACTCGCCGGCGTCAACGCCCAGGTCGACCGGGCCATCGCCGTGCTCCAGGCCCTCGCCGCCGGCACCCAGCAGCCCGCCGTCATGGGCGCCATCGGCAAACTCAGCGCCGCCAAGCAGAAGTTCGGCGAGGGCGCCGGCCTGATCCAGGCCGCCATCGCCCAGACCGAAAAGTACAACGCCGTCCTCTGACACCGACCCCGGAAGGTCCCCCGATGCCCACCGTCATCGTCCCCGTCGGCCTCAACCTCGGCCCCTCCTACCGGTACGTCACCCCACCCGACCCAGACCCGGAGTACTGGGAGGTCCGGCTCGGCAACGACTCTGAGGAACTGACCGACGAAGAGTTTCAGGTATGGGGGCGAGCTTTCCTCGACCCAGAGCGGCAGGCCCGCTTGGAGGTCAACCGCGAGACACTTCAGCGGGACGTGATCGCGGCCGGCAACGGACCTGCCGACCCGGGGCCGGTCATCGACCGACTCCTTGACCGGGGGCTACTGATTGAGTTCGACCCGGACAGTGAGCTGGAAAAGGCGTTCCGGCGGATCAAGCTCCATCCGCTCGCGGAAGGCATGGGTAACACCCCCGAGGAGCCGGACCGACGGCTCATCGGGCATAACGGGCAGGCCCTCGTCAAGGTGAACTTCACCGTCTACAACTTGTGGGCGTTCTCCTCGACCGTTGGCTCCTTGTGGGACGCCTGTGCAATCGCAACTCAGCTCGCGGATGAGCAACGAGCCAGCGGCGAGGACATCGACGCGATGACGGCGGGTGAGCTGGCGCTCGATGCGGCCAAGGTAATTCCTATGCTCGTTGCCGCCGGATGCGCATTCCTGGAACCGGCGCAGTAAACGATGTTCGGGCTGGGCAGACAAGGCCGAGGTCGAACGAGAGATGCACGAGTCCCGGGTGCACGTGGGAAGGCGGCCGGAGCGCTCACGGCGGCAGCGGGAGCTGTACGTGACACCGCCGTCGAGTCTGCTCGGGAGGGCATCACCAAGGTCAGCGAGAAGATCGGCAAGGCTGCAGGGGCAGGCATAGCCGTCGCGGCCACTGCAGCCGCCGACGCTGCCGGTTATCACCCGTCCCCTCTGATCGCGGTTGGTGCCGCCTACGCCGGCATGAAGGTCGGGGGCCTGGCCGGGCGGGCCATGAACGCCGGACTGGATCGGATCAACGCCGGGCGGGGTGGCGGTCCGATCGGTTCGGTGATGGCGGAGTTGAGCATGGTGCTGCAGACGCTCGATCAGGTGGGACGTGGCATCGCCGAGGTCGTCGACTCGGTGAACAAGGCCCAGGCTCACTTCCAGAAGGTCAGCCGGGGCGGCGGCAACAACCTGCTCAACAGCGCGGTGCGTGCGTGCCGGCAGGCGCCTGTCCGCCTCGAAGAAGGCGTGGACGAGGTCAAGCATGCTCAGGACCTCGTCGGTAAGCACTTGGTGGCGATGGCGACGGCCGGTGGCTGAGCACCGGCCGTCGCTGCATTCCGCCGCGCCCTGAAGTCCGCGGAGGATCAGCCAGCTGCCGGGTCGTGCGGTGCCGGCTCGTCGGCGTGCGGGAGCCGTTGGGTGCCGGGCTGGCGGGGACCGCTGTCGCTCTGCTCGTCATGAATCGGCTCAACCTTCCGCTTGCCGTCGGTTGGCTGCCGTGGCGGCATGTCGATACCGATGGCTCGGGCGTACTCGGCGAGGATGCCGCCGGCTTCGGCAAGCAGCCAGGAGCCGTCGCGGAGCTTGACGATCCCTTGGGCGTAGTTGCCCAGTGCCCGGTTAACCAGGGGGTTGGTGGCTCCGGTGGTGAGGGCGCGGAACTCGGCTCGGGCGTTCTCGGCGTCCTGGATGACGACCTTGGTCAGATCCTGCTGTTGGCCGATGGAGACGTGCAGGTCTCGTAGGGCGGCGGCGATGTCGGGCAGGGTCACGGTTGGTTCCTCCGGGTGAGGTCGGCTGCGGGATCAGGGCCGGCGGTGATGCGGCGGGCGTTGATGAGCTGAGGTCGGGTCGCGCCCGGCGTTCGTCGGGGAAGGCGGCCGTAGCGGGTGAAGGTGGCGGCGGCTTGCTCATTGGTGGGGCAGGGGCCGATGAGATGGCAGCGCAGGCAGTAGCCGGTGGCGCTGGAGGTGATGTGCGCGTCGAGCGCTCGCTGCGCGGCGGTGAGCTGGTCGATGGCAGCTGCGGATAGGTAGACGGTGGCGGCCATGTCACACCTTCGACGGCGGCAGGGCCGCGACCCGGGCGAGTACCTGCCGGAAGCGTCCCGCTCGCCCATCCGGGTTGAGCTCAATGCCTTCGAGCCACACCCACTGGCCGTCGTACCAGAGGCTGAGGTCGAGGCGGACGCAGACGATCCGCAGCCGTAGCGGGCCGCTGCCGTGCTGGTAGTCCTGTTCGCATAGGAGCACGACGTCGCCGGGTGCGACGGCGACTTCAGGTGTGATTGGCGTGGGGGTCACAGTCCGCTCGTCCAACTCGTCCGGCCAGGACGCGGGCGGGATCTGCGGCCTCCGCAGTCGGGGCAGTTCAGTGCCGAACCGCACCGTCGGCACCATCGGGACTTGACCTTGAACAGGAACAGTCCGGCGGCGAAGCCGAGCATCGCGACCACCGCCAGGACGAGGGGTGGAACCACTGCGTTGCCTCCCTGACTCGGCCTCTCGGCAGGACGCAGCCCGCTTTCGGGTGACGGGCTGCGTCCCGGGCGAGAGGTGTCCGAGGCCGGACGGGCGGTGGGCCCCTGGGAGCGCGAGCCCACCGCCGCACCGCCCGGCTTCCGCGGGCGGCGCCGACCTGACATGCTCAGGCCTATAGTGCCTATGCACTAGTGATAATGCAAGGCTTGCATTCGCATGTTTGTCACTTGCTCAGCCTGCCTGGAGGTTGCATCCGCACGGCGGGCACACTTTGACTACGACAGGAGCGAAGGGACATGGAGTTGTCAGCTCGACGGCAACCACCCACGGTGCGCCTCCGGCGGCTCGCGGCGGAGCTGCGCGGACTGCGTACCGCAGCCGGCCTCACCCGCGACGAGGTCAGCGAGCAGACCGGCATCAACCCCGCCACGCTCTACCGCATCGAGACAGCCAAGGTCCGCCCGCAGCGGCGCACCCTGATGGCCATGCTGGACAAGTACGGCGTCACTGACGAGGACAAGCGCAGCGAACTCATCGCTCTGTCCCGCCAGGCCGCGCAGCTGGGCTGGCTTCAGGCGTACGAGTCGGAGCTGCCGGAGCTCTACACCACGTACATCAGCTTCGAAGCCGAAGCACGCTCGGTCCGCAACTATGAGTCGCTCTTCGTCCCGGGCCTCCTGCAGACCGAGAACTACGCCCGTGCCGTCATCCGGGGTGTGTTGCCGCTGGCGACCGACGCGGACGTGCAAGCCCGGGTGGAGGCGCGCATGCAGCGGCAGGAGTCGCTCCGCAAGACGGAGCCGCTGCGCCTCTGGGCGATCCTCGACGAGGCCGTCCTACACCGGCTGACTGGCGGACCAGCCGTCATGGCCGAACAGCTGGATGCCCTGGTGACCGCAGCGTGCCAGCCGCACGTCACGCTTCAAGTCATCCCGTTCACCTCTGGCGCGCACGCCGGCATGCCCGGCTCGTTCGTCGTCATGGACTTCCCCGACCCGGCCGACCCCGCCCTGGTGTACGTCGACAGCATGGCCGGTGACCTGTTCCTCGAACGGGAAGCAGACGTCCGCCGCTACACCAGCACCTTCGAACACCTCCGCGCCACCGCACTCGACCCGAGCAGCTCAATCAAGCTGATCCAGGAACACGCCACGGCGATCAGTCAGGAAGGAGGTACGGGATGACCCCAGTTGACCTGTCCCGCGCCCAGTGGAAAAAGAGCACCCGGTCCAGCGGAAACGGCCAATGCGTCGAGGTCGCCGGCCTCGCCGACGCGGTAGCTCTCCGGGACAGCAAGGACCCAACCGGCCCGGCTCTCCTGTTCCGCCCAGAAGCTTGGACCAGCTTCCTGGCCGGCGCCAAGCACGGACAGTTCACCCCCCGATAGGCGAAGTGCGTCCGCCGCACGGTCCCCACCAGCCCATCGGCGAACATGGTGCGCCCTGCGCGTGCCCTTGCTTGCACCACAGTGGCGCGTCCGCGCAAGCCGTGGTAACTAGTGCCGGCCTGAAGTCGCGTGGGCATCGTGATCTACTGACCGCGCCCCCGGAGCAGTTACCCACGGTGGGACTGGTGCCGGCTCCAATCCCCGACAGGGGCCGGAGGCGCGTCACTGCGCGCCTCCGCGTAGTGTCCAACGTCACTCGATGACAATGCCGACTGCCTAGTCTCTCGGAACCTCCGCTCCATGCGGCCACCGCAACAGGCACCAACGAGTCAGCGCTCCGCCCAGCCGAGAGACCCCGTGGCATACGTCCGCTGAGGACGCGAGGACTGCCTGGCGAAGCGCCTATGAGCGCGTGTGTTCGCGGACCGCGAACGTGTGCCGCCCTCACCTGCGACCACGACCAGGTCCAGCCCCCACCAGTCCGGCACCGCAGCTCCGTCACCCGCGCTGGGCGGGCCTCACCGCTGCACCATCACCCGGTAGACACATCGGCGGCGTGTCACCTACCGAGCCCCTGCTCCCAATCTGCTCCCAATTTAAGGGGCAGGACGACCGATGCCTGTTACCGGCGACTCCGGTAACGGGCTTCTGACCTGCATGCATTCATGGTGGGCGATACTGGGATCGAACCAGTGACCTCTTCGGTGTGAAGCAGGACGCCGCACCGACTCTGACCTGCGAAAACGAAAACTTGCAGGTCGGATGGGTGCAGTTGGATGCCGTTCAGGGCCGTTAGACGCTGTTCAACGCTGTTCAACGCACCCGTCTGCTCCCATATCGCTCCCCTAATCTCGACACGACACCGCTGGCGGCTGACCGGCAGACACGGGCGACTACCGCCCACGCCGGCACCGGTGCGGTTGCCGGATGTGCCGGTGTCAGGCCATCAGCTGCGATGCGGGCACTGCCTCCACGTCACCGCATCCAGCAGCTCCCAGCCCGCGCCCGGAGGGCGTCCGTCAACCAACTCGCCGACCTGACTACAAGCGCATCAGGGTAAGTACTTGGCCCTCCTCTGGCCGCGGTGGGTGCCGGCCTCAGCCGATATCTCTAGCCGACGACTTCCCGGAAGCCCAGGACTACCCTCACGCCATGCTCGCTCTCCTGGTCGACCTGCTGCCGATGAAGCTGTGGCGGCCCGGCAACCTATCTGCCGGAGGACGCCTGCACTTCTGCGTGGGCTGGAGTGACGAGCGGACCGTCGAATGGCAGGGGCGTCAGATCATGGCCGGCAAGCCCGGAGGTGCGGCGCGGATCAATGAACGCTACTTCCAACACAACGAAGGTGGCTGAGGCGGGCGACACCGTCAGCTTGGGAATCGGATTTATCTAGGCCCCGAACAGCAACGCCAGCTGGTGAAATCTGACCCGTCGCTCCGCTTTCGTAGGACCGAGATGCTGCTGCGGCCCGATGTTGACCGCTGTATCGGGCGCCGATCGGGCACGCTGCCCTGGTGAACGCCGCCCATTGGAGGTACAGGCCGAGGCTCACCGCATCGTCTTGCTCGGGAGGCCCCAACTCGTCCCAGAGGTCCGCCGCCGCATCCTAGGCACGGTGGGCATCCGGGAGCCGTTGGATGAGCCGTTTATCTCGGCCACGTCAAGCCGGGTGCTTCGGAGGTAGCTGCTGGTCACGCGCCGAGCCTTCCACCCGACCCCCGCATTGCAAAGATCAAGACGGTTGTCGGCCGGCGTCGATGGCTGCCGCTGACCTGCTCGCCCTGTCGGCTTCCGTCGGCCTCTCGCTGGGTAAGAGCTCCTAACGAATTGATGTTGGGCGTGTCCTCGGGACGTGAGGATCGTTCTGTCTGAACGTGAGGAGGGGTGAGCAGCCGCCGTGGATCGTCTCGGACGAGCTCTGGGCCGAGATCGCGCGGCCCCGGCACAGGCCCGAGCGGATCTACGCCGACCGTGGCTACGACTTCGACAAGTACCGCCGCGAGCTACGCACGCGGGGCGTCACACCCTGTCATCGCCCGACGCGGCGTCCCGCACGGCTCCGGGCTCGGCACCCGACGCTGGGTCGTCGAGCAGACCATCGCCCTGCTGCACTGGTTCCGCCGCCTGCGGATCCGCTGGGAGATCCGCGACGACATCCACGAAGCGTTCCTCACCCTCGCCTGCGCCATCGTTTGCTGGCGCCGGCTGCAGCGCTCAAAGAGTTAGGAGCTCTTAGAGGGCGGTGAGTGGTACCGCCGGTGCACCCTGCTCCACGCACAGCGGCAAGCCCGGGTAATGAGCGGTTACCGCAGCGGCGTCGCGTTGCGGGTCACCGACGCCAACGCTGACGCACTGCCCAATAGTCGGTCCCACCTCGTACACGGTCACACCCCGCTGCCGCCAGTAGTCCATGTCGGCACGGATCTGCTCGACCCACCGGTCGAGCGCCCGAGCGGAATGCTGAGCGTCGACGAAACGCACCGCGACGTGCAGATCGAGTTGACGCACCGCCTCGTCGAAACCGGCAGTAGGTATACGGTGCACCAGCAACACGCCAGCGGGAACATCGAGGCTAACGTCCGCGTACACGTCGGGCCAGCGCCCGCCGACGCCATCCACGGCTTCCGCGGCATCGTTAAGCGCATCCTGGGCAGGCCAATACGACTGCTCAGCGTTCGGCACTCGCCGCATGGCGGACGCGGACGGTGAGGCACAGGCCGCAGGCAGAGCCAGCAGCGGCAGGGTGAGCAGCACGGGAACACGGCGAGGCATCATCGACCTCCTTCGGGCGGCACACACCGCCAGACGGACACTACGTATAGAACGATCCAACAGAGGGGTAAGACGCACACCCAGCCCCTGGCGGTTCCCCGCCCGCCCCGAGATCCGAAGGGGGTACGCCGATGACGCCACCGACACCACCATCTGGGTGATGTTCGCCGGCCGGATCTTCTCTGCCGGTGGCGTACCCACGACCCCGAGATCTGAGGCCGCGCTTGACGGCACCACCGCCCCCTGCCATGACCTGCTGACCACTGTCGTACCCGGCAGCTCAGATGCCTCACCAGTACTTCCGGGCGGCTCCTGCATCGGCAGCTCACGGACGGGTGGCGGTTCCTCGGACAGCCTCAAGGAACGCTCAGCGTCACCCCCCCCACCCGAGTCCACCGTTAACGGCAGCTTGGCCCAGGGGCATCAGGATGTCGCGACCGGGCCGGGGTGGCAACGGAACCGCGGCTGTGTCACTCGACCACTCCTGTCAGACCCGGGCCATGAGGTGACCGCTGGGCGAGTAGTCGATCTTCCAGTCGGCGTAGACCCCGAGGACGCCGTCCGCAGTGCAGCGCAACGCCACCGACACCCACCGCACCTCACCGTCCTCACGCAGCGCAAACCCCACCGCAACGTCGAACCGCTCACCGCCGCACAAGCAGGCGGCGTCACCAGGCTCGGCGTCCTCGGCGACGTCAACAGCATCGAGCATGACGCACCGGCCACCGCACAAGTGACATGTACGGTCGGCGTAGCCGGCTTCGTCGTCGACCCGCAGCCCGAACTCCGACCCGCCGCACCACGCACACGCCACGTGAACGACCCGGGCCACCGGATAGCCGCCCGCCCGACACTCGCGCAGGTAGGCGTCGAGCTCGGCCGCTGCCATCTCCGGCCGCCGCTGCCCCGACCCGTCGATCGCCATCCGCGCACCATAGCCGCCTTCCAGTTCGACCTGTCGGTGGCCGGTGCGAGAATGCCGCGCAACCGATCTTGGAGGCTTCGTGGGGACCTGGGGCAACGGACCGTTCGACAACGACACCGCCGCTGACTGGTGTAGTGACCTCGACGACGCCGACGTGGCCAAGCGCCCGGCGATGGTCCGCGAGGCGCTGAACCGAGCCGCCGGCGAGGACGGCTACCTCGATGCCGACATCGCCTGCGAGGCGATCGCCGCAGCCGCGATTGTGGCCGCGCAGCAGCCCGGCGGGCAGCCGATCACCTCCCCGTACGCGCCGGACTTCCTCCTGAACGGTGGCCAGCTCGATGTGCCCGGCGACCTGGCGGTGCTCGCGGCAAGGGCGCTCGACCGGATCATGTCCACGGACTCCGAATGGCGCGACCTGTGGCAAGACGCCACCGCCGGGGATGTCAACCCGGCCTTCGACGCCGTCTGCGGTCCGCGCAGAGTCCTGCCGGCGTAGCGGGCAGCTGGTGCAACGCCGGCGGCACGGCGATGCGACTGGCCTACGGCAATCTGCGACAAGGAGGTGTTCGGATTGACCGCCACAGCGGACGACGCCTCCACCCACCGGCCAGTCAGGCCGCATGACTAGACCTGTCACCTGCCGGTGCAGCAGACCCGTGAGTGATCTTCAACCCGGAGGGCTGGTATGAACCCTAGCGACCTTGCGGCCCTCGTGCGCTCGTATCTAGACGACGACGAAGTGATGTTGCTGCCCGACGACACGGACCGTGAGCAACGCTTAAACACCTGGGGCTACTCAGTACCGCAGGGACGGCTAGACGCGACGGCGGTGGTCGCAGCGCTTCAATTCGTGCACCGCGAACTCCGGCAACGGGTTACCGGCCCGGCGACCTTCTACGCCTGGTACGACAAACAGGCTGGCCAGCTCCGCTGTTCACTGACATCGGCGCCCGCCGACCGGATTCCGTTCCGAGCACCGTACCGCGCGACCACCGACGCTGCGGAGGTCGTCGCCCTGGTCGCCGCTGACCCCACCCCGGGGCTCATCCCATGGAACGAGCTAGCGACCGTCGAGCGGATCGCAGCCTCGCTCGCCACCAAAGCGCTACCTCCACCGTTCCCCGTCTGGGTAGCGCCTCTCCACTGAGCCGGAACCCTGCCCTGCAAGGACGGCTCGGTCCGCTCGCTGTTCGCCGATCAGCGTCGAGCAGTGATGTTGGTGTAGGACACCCTGCTGTCCTGTGCCAGCGTGTCTGCTCGTATAACTCACCTCAACGCACCGCCTCAGATGGTGCCAGCCGACATCTTCGGCTCAAGCCGTTAGCCTCTTCGGATTCGCCGAAGAGCTTACCGACCAGGAAGCCCTCGTCAGAGGACTTCCAGTGGGATTCGAGTCTCAGCTGTCGGAATACCCAACGACTCCGCCATGGCGAGAGGCAGAGCCGCGCGTCGATGCAGCAGAGCTCTGGGGATGGCGCCAGCGGACCTAGGACGGCAGACCGGCGCCAGCGAGGCAGGACCAGCCAGCGCTGACCACTTCGGTACTCTCTGGGAGGTCACGCGCGACCGCTCGCCCACATCACCGCAGGTCGGGGCCCTCGAATCTGTCCAGCGTCGATGAGCACTTCGGACGCGGTGACCACTTCGCCAACCTGCACCCAATCTGCTCCCACCTGCAAGGCCACGTCATCCAGCAGCCCCTTACCGCCGTGACCTGCGCATACTCCCCCACCAGAACACATAGAGCGCCGTCGACGGTTACTCAAAACCGCGGAGCACTTCGAGCGTGAAGCAGGACGCCGCACCGACTCTGACCTGCAAAAACGCGAAGCCGCAGGTCGCGGTGGGTGCAGTTGAACGCCGTTCGATGCCGTTGGGCCCTGTTCAACGCCGTTCAGTGCACCCGCCTGCTCCCACCCTGCTCCACCGACCAACCCGTGCGGAATCTGAAAGCCAACCGGCCGCGCAAGGTCGCCCAGCTAACCGCCGTGCCACCTCGACCGGGCCGACTGCGGAGCACGACCAATGCCGCATGGCGTCTCGACGAAGTCAGCCGCCGGTAGTAACCACTCCGAACCGGCACCCGGCAATGGCTTCCACCCGTTCCAACAGCGGCGGATGCAGCTCATCCGCGTAGGCCCCGATGATGGTGATCTCCACGGTCGGTTCACGCCGGACATCGCAGCCGCGGGCGGGCACCATCTCCAGCAACCAGAACTGGATTCGCCTGGCCTGTCCCTCGTCCAGGCTTACGGCCGGATCCTCGGCCACAAGACGGATCATCCGGTAACCATGCCACGCCGGGTTCGACACCAGACCCAGAGCCGAGCCCGGCAAACCCTCCAACTGGATCGGACTGCCGAGCCAGCCAGTAATGCCCGGAACGGTGGCTGTAGGCATCCGTCAGGCGCTGGCCACCGGCTGGATGCCTTCGCGACCAGGGCCCGCCTTCAAGATGCCCCTGAGCGACTCTTCGCACTCACGGTAAATAGTTGCGCCGCCGGACGCCGTCAACGGCAGAAGAGGATCAAGCGCTTTCCGCTCTGCCCCAACGGACGTTGCCGACCCGTGAAGCGAAGCCGCCGGTACTGACGCTTTTCGAGCTCGTCGAAGAGGTCACCGACCAGGAAGCCCTGGTCAGATGACTGCCGGTGGGATTCGAGTCTCAGCATCCGGAATCCCTACCAACTCCGCCCTGGCAGATCTAACGCCTGAAGCGAGCACGGTCACCCGAGCGACCAGCAAGATCCTCGTTCGGCAGGTCCCGCCTACGGCGACCAACTTCTCATCGAGGATCCCTCATGGCGATCTTCACGGTTGAGCAGAAGTTCTTCCCGGCGCCCGGAGGCTTGCTCCCGCCCGCTGCTGATACGGCCGGGGCTCACGCGAAGTCGGGATGGTCGAGGTCGATCGTCACCGAGTTGCCCAGGTTGTTGGTGAACGTGGCCAGCGAGCCGCGCACCTCCGCCTTCTCGAACGGGTTGGAGTCGGTCAACGCCACGATCCACACCAGATTCCGGTCCTTGTCCAGCCGAGCGAAGAAGCCTTCCGAGCCGTGGGCACCGTCACCGCCGCACACGTAACCAGAGTCGTCGGGTAAGAGGACGTCCGCGCCGCGAAGGATGTCGACGTCGGTCAGCCTGCCGGGTCCCTCCTCCAGCATGGCGTCCAAGTCGAGCGACGGCCCGAGCTCAAACCCGTCCAACCTCGCTCCGCCGCTCAGCTCGACGACGCGTGCAGAGCCGTCCGCCCGGTAGAGACCATCCCACCCCGGCGCAAGACCCTTCGACCACAGCCGGAGGATCCTGGTGGTCATCCCTTGCCGCCCCCTGCCTTGAACTCGGCTTGCTCGAAGTGCCCTGCCGCTGCGGCAGCCGTTCTCGTCGCGTCACGCTTGCTGGGCGACCGTATCTCTTCAGCGCACGCCTTCGGCAGATCCACGCGGCCGCCCGTCGTGACCAGGCCGCTTCGCAATCTTGGCTAGCGTGCGATGAGGCGCCCAGCATGCTCGCCGTCGGTCGTCGTCTTCTGTGTGGCGGCGGCCCCAATCCTCAGTTGTTGGCCTACCCTCCAGCGCCCTCGTTCCACGGGCCGGCAAGCTTCTCGATCGCTAACGGCAGCGGCTCTGGTTCCTCCCGCGCGAGGCTCGTCAAGCACTCCGAGGGCTCATCCCCCTCACTGACCGCGTCAACGTACGCATTCGCATCCCGCAGCCCCACCCGCGGCGCCTGCCGGCGGACATACCGCAGCGCCGCCATCCTGTCCCCACCCTGCACGAGGACACGGACTTCAGCGAGCAGCAGATCCGCAGGTCTAACGCCCTTGTACTGCCGCAGATACACCTCAACCCATCGATCCGAGCCGCATATCGCAACCGGGATGTGGTGGATACTGCCGTCTTCCCCGTCCACCAGGTAGGGACCCTGCCCCACCAGCATCCTTCCGAAATCACCGGAGCGCAGGTACTCCACAGACTGCCAGGACACCAACCACCCGAGCGTGTGCTCCTCGAAACCACAGACCGCGACCTCAGGCACATCGGCCAGCAGCCCCTCCCGTCCCCGCCTGACCAGCAAAGCCTCGAAAGGCGCGACAGCCCGCTCCCTGGTGATCACAACCCGCATCATCCATCACGACGACCACCACACTAACCGGATTCGAACGCCGCTCGCGTCTCGTCAAGGATCATTGATCCCATCGACGTCCTGTCATCGGCGTAAGCGGAGAGTGCCCTCCTGAGAAGCGGCAGCCCAGACCGGCGGATGCCTCCGGGTCCGCCGAGGTGTCTGCGGCTTGCTGGCGTCTCCGCCTGAAGCGGGTGCTTGATGCCCCTCGGCAATCGAACGCAGGCGGTCTCGACGTCAGGTGATGGCCACCAGCACTGCTTGGCTGTTCACCGCTGCGGCATGGTAGAACCGGCGCAGATGGTCGAAGTGCGACATGAGGTAGTCGATTTCGTCAATACCGTTAGTCCAGATGTCCGGATAGATATCGGCCGCAGCCATGGCGCCCGGGTCGAAGCGGGCTCGCAGTGTTTCCACATCCAATGCGTCGAGCGCGGCGGCCACAGCACGGACGGTGTCCCGGTCGAGAAGCCGGGGCGGACCGTAGCCACCATCCGGGCCGATCTCGACGCCACCGAGTATCGCCGTCCCGGCACCCTCACTGACCTGCCAGCCAGTGCCAGTGAGCAAGTAGTGGATGCCGTGCCACGACTTGTCCAGGTCAAGCTCCGGCTCGGGCATCTCGGCCTCATCATCGTCCAGGTCGCCGTATAGCAGCCTGTCGACGGCCGTCGGATCGGCGAGCACCGCCGTCAACTCCTCAGGCGACAACCGGCGCCCGATCAACACCATGCTCATGCAGCCGGCCCCCTTCATATGTGTGCCATTCGGTCAGCCCGGTCGATGGCTCCCGTCAGGCGGCACCTGCGGCAGAGGCAGCAACCCCCGCAATCAGCGGTTCCGACAACGCCTTGCCGCTTCGGGGCTGCGGTGCTTGACGGCACAATGGCCGTGCCGGTACACCGGTGCGGGTGCGGCCGACCGGTTCGTCGAACCGCTGCGAAGCGCGGTCGTGAGGGGCCGCTCGACCGCGTGGTACTTCAACGCGCCTATTGGGTTGGCGATCTGCGAAGCAGCGTAACTGGCCCTACGCACGCTCTTCGGCACGACAGCCTTGCGGACCGCCCGCTTCGCCGATCGGACCGGATGCATAGCGCGTCGGACTCCGCGCGGAATGAAGAGACGGGACAGGAAACCCATGGGGCAACGCTAGCGCTCGTCGACGCGTCGCGGAGTCAGCCATACGTATGGCCCAGTAAGGTCAGATCGGGCGGAAACCCTTGAAAGACGAACAGCTCCGACTTCCGGCCCCTGACCGGACCGTGCAGCTTTAACCGTCTCGGTGCACGGGCGAGGTGATCGCGCTCATGAACAGCACCGGGCCGACATCTGTCAGCACCGTCTTGGCGCGTACGCCGTAGCGGGAGTTCCCACAGATCATGGCAGGTGGATGGCATGGCCACCTGCGGACAGCCACTCGTGGGCAGTACCGCCTGGCATACTGCCGGTCGTGACACCGATCCTGCGCCGTTGGCTCACCGTCGGGCTACTGGGCCTCGCCGCAGCAGCGGTTGCCGTGACGGTCGTCGCGAACAACGACGGGGCTGGGGGTTTGGCTTGGCGCTGCCCGGGTGGAGGACTCCTGTGCGAGAGCCCCAAGCAAGGAGGGCACATCTACCTGCGGCCACTGGCCCACCCGCTCTTGGGTGTCGCGCTCGCCGCCGGCCTGGTAGCGGCAGCGGCCCAACTCGCTATCAGGCACCGCGTTGCCCGTTGGGCCCTGCACACCGTCACGGCGGTCGTAGCTGCGGCGGGACTGCTTCTCAGCATGGTCCCGCAGTTCGGGCAGACGTACCAGGACGCGGTCGTGGCAACCTCTCCCGACTTCAAGCTCGTGTCATACCGGTGGCCCGGATTCTTCAGCTCCGACAAAGTATTGCTGAGGCTGCAAAGTCGGGAGGGCATCGCCAGCCGCGAAAGTATCGACAGTCTGGCCTGCTTCATGGCGGCAGCATCCGGCACCGGGCCGGCATGGCTGTTCGGCCGTGCACGCTTCCTGGATGATGGCGAGATAGCGCTGTCTGCGAAGGACGGGACCACGTGGCGGATTCGCTTCGACACGAAGACGCTCTCGCCGGTCAACCCGGTCGACAGATGCACCGACGCACCCGATCCCGCAGCTGACTACGACGGTACCGGCAGCGACACAAGCGACGAGGACTAAAGCGATGACCGAGTGGGAAGGCGACGTCGCGTCGGTGCTTGGTCTCACGGCGCCCGGCCTGATTGCCGTCGGCCGGTTCGTCGAGGAGTTGATGGGCCCGCCGAAGCGTCGACGACTGCGTGAATCGGCATGCACCGTCTACCGTGCCTCCAATCAAGCTCACCCTTCCTGAGGAGACCGTCATGGCGCGCGGTAGCGACACCAGCAAGCCCCTCTCTACGTCGATCAGCTGGCCGGCGGCGCTCGTGGTGGCGCTCGCCGGCCTGTACCCGGCGGTTCAGGGCGCATACTGGGCGATCCCGGTTACCGCGGCGGCCACAGCGACGGGCATCGGGATGTGGAAGGCCGTGCAGCTGCTTGGCCTGATCCTGAACCACCTGCACTGGCGCGACGTCGAGGTGCCCGCCGCCGACGACTGAGAAGGCCCAGACCCGACTGCGATGTTGAAGCGCAACTTAGTCCCGGGTAACCGCCGCCCAAGGGAGTCCTGCGACCAGTGTTACGGGCGGCCCAAGGGCATCGCCGTTCGGTCGCACCGCCTTCCGGTAGTCCTGATCCAAGCCGGTGATCTCGCCGCCCTGGGGGTCATAGATAACCAGCCCGTGCCGCTCGGCCAGGCGACAAACCGCCTCTACAGCCTTGCTACCTCGCGTTGAATGGCTGATGCTCATGCTGACGTGATCGATGCCGACGTCGAGGGGCATGGACATCCAGGGCGGCTCCGGGCCGTAGGGTGGTTGATCCGGAAACCGATGCCGCAGTTCCTCGTAGAAGGCCACGATCCGTGGGTCGAGCTCCCCGTCACGGTGCCCGGGGCCGGTGCAATGTTCGATCATGTCGCGCACGTCGCCGGGAGAGACTGTATCTCCCACGGCCAGCACCAGGAGGTCGAAACTCACGATCCCATCATCCCCCAGGACTTCATCCTCACCGACTCTCCTGACCTCCGTGTGGAGGGTGCGTTGAGCTGAGGACGATCATTCGTCCTCGGCGAGCCGCCGTGCGCTCATGCCGCTGGCCCGCGAAAAAGGTCGGCCGCCCTCGTTCCGGGTGGCCGCCCCTTCCCTGCGTGGTGGTACTACTTCACGGCCCAACGCGCGCCCGGCTGGTTCTCCGGCTCGTACACCACGTAGGCCGGCCGCTTGTCCTTCAGCGCTCGGAAGGTGATCCAGCCGCGCACGCACTTCCCGTCCGGCAGGTCCTTCTCCCCTGTGGGGTACTCCGGCTGCGGGAACTGGTTGTAGGTGATGTTCGACGCGCCCATCTCGGTGTCGTCGGCGTAGACGAGCTTCCACCGGTCGTTGGTGACGATGATGCCGTCGTACTCGTCGTCAGGGTTCTTCACCGCGCACACCTTCACGTCGACGGCGGCCCAGGTCAGTCCCGGCTGCCCATTGGGGCGGGGGGCGTTCGCGGCGACCGGCTGCCGGAAGCCGTAGGCGGTGGCCGTCGCGAGATCCGCGATGGGGGCCGACTTCCCGAACGTCAGAGCCGCGTCAGCGGGGCCGTCCTCGACGACTGCCATATCCGGCGTCGGACTGGCCGGCGGTGGGGCCGAGCTGGTCGCGGGCAGCGTGGACGGCGTGGGGCTCGGCGGTGCGCTAGTCGCCGCCGCGGTGGGCGCCGGATCGTCGCCGCAGCCAGCGAGGGCGAGCATCGCGGCCGCCGCGACGGCGAGGCGGCGGGTGCGGGTGGTCGTCAAGGTAGCTCCTGGGTTCCGGTATGGCCTGCCGAGCGTCGCCATCATCGGTCCTTGGCCTGGGTCAGGCTCTGCCGGTATTCGAGCGCCTCGGGGACCTCTTCGTACTGCAACAAACTGCCGGCCAGCTCGAGCAAATGCTCTTTGGCCTCATGGGGAGTGGCATAGAAGAACTCACGTCGCTGGTTGATGAGGTTGACCCTCCGGTCGGCCAGGCGGGCGTGCATCTTGGCTTCGATGCCGACGGCATCCTCGGAGAAGAACAGGGCGTGCACGTCAAAGTTGAACGGTACGGAGGCGTCGCTGAGTTCCTTCACCCGGTCGAGCGGGTCGAGGCGCCGGGTCATACCAACCTTCACCATCTTCTCGCCGAACGCTCCCAAGTTCGAGATGACGTACACGTAGCCGGCGCGCACGTTGGCGGCCCGGTAGTCCACGTCCTCGATCGCGGTGTCGATCTGCGACAGCCGCTCCTGCAGCTGGGCGGCACCATCGACGTCGCCCTTGGCCTGCAACGCGGCAAGCGCGTTGGCGTAGTGCTGACGCTCCTTGTCGAGACGGGCCCGCTCGCGTTCGATCTCCTGCTGAACCCGTCGCTCCTCCCGCAGCCGTGCCTTCTCCTCCCGCTCACGCTCCTTCTCCTCGGCGACCTTCGCCTGGTAGTCCGCCGTAAGCTCCATCTCGCGAACCCGCAGCCGGTGGTAGTCCTCGGAGATACGGATCTGCATCGTCTTGCCCAACTTGGCGATCGTCGCGGCCACCTTGCCCAGGCGCTCGACGGCCGAGTCGAGCTTGTAGGGCTTCAGACCACGGACCAGGTTGTCCGCCTCAGCGTTATAGGCCCGCAGCATCAGCTTGGAGAAGTCCCGCACCATCACCCGCCCCTCGGCCGCGGACCCGTTCACCGTCCAGCCAGTCGCGGCCAAGACCGCGCCACCCTCCCGCTTCGTCATACTCTTGATCTGGCTTTGCAGCTCGGCCAGAGCGGCCTGGTAAGCGACCGCATCCGACAGGGGATGCCGATACTCGTAGACGCCGGCCTCCTGCAGCAGCGCCGTCTCCTCAGTCACCACGACCTGCTCGCGGAGATCACGTAACTGGCGGTCGAAATCCGCCTTCTGCGCTTGAGCCGCCGCAGCCTGCTCCGCGATCTCGCGCCGTAGCCGCTCTCGATACTGCTCCAGCTCGACCGCTGGCAGCACACCAAGACGGTTCATCTCCACACGGAGCCGCTCCAGCTCCGCCCGCAGATGCGTCACCTCCGCAGCCAACTCCCGCGCCTTCCCTCGCGCCCCGAACAGCGGAATCTCAGACTCGTCGGCCCGTGCCGTCGGAGCGGACGGAGGCACGGGAGCAGCCACTACAGGAGCGACGGGCGACTGCTGCCGCCCGACCGGAACAACGGGCGGCGCTTCGGCAACCCACAGCTGCCATCCCGGCGGGAGAGGCCCCCACGCCGGATCGGGCTTCCACCCAGGGCCAGGCACCCAGCCCGCCGGCGGCGTCGGCCAATTCGGCGGAGCGTTGAAACGGTACGACACAGATCATTCCCCCACGTGTCACGCATGAACCGCTGACGGTAGCGTCACAGCCGTATCCCGACATCGATCACTCAGCTAACAAGTCCCGCCGACAGGACCCACCCAGGTATCCAACCGCTCACCTAGGGTCAGATAGCCGACCCAGGAAGGTACGAACGAACAGGGCCACGCCCGGCTGGCCCTCGCCGCACCAGCGATCGCAATGAGGCGTGTGCAAGTCGACATCCGGTCAAGCACCGACCAATTCGCCTTCGATGACCACTTCAGGTTCGCCGAAGAGGTCACCGCTCAGGAAGCCCTGCTCAGAGGTTTGCCGGGTGGGATTCGGGTCTCAACTCGCGGGATCCATACCGACGCCACCACGACGGCTCCCATAGCCGTACGTCGATGCGGCATGGCCCTCGTGATCGGCGTTGGCGGGCCCCAGGCCAACAGCCGACAACAGCCAGGCGGGAAGCAGCGAACCCTGACCACTTCGGTCTTCTCTGGGAGTTCACACCAGACCGCTCCCCTGCATCTCCACAGGTCAAAGCCCTCTGCCCCGCCCCGGGCTCAGTGAGCTCTTCGGGCACGGTGACCACTTCGCCAACCTGCGCCCAATCTGCTCCCACCTGCAAGGCCAGTCCATCCAGCAGCCCCTTACCGCCGCGACCTGCGCACACTCTCCTACCAGGCCATATAGAGAATTGTCGACCACTCTTCGATACCGCGGAGCACTCCCGTGTGAAGCAGGACGCTGCACCGACTCTGACCTGCGGAAACGCGAATTGGCAGGTCGTGGTGGGTGCAGTTGAGCGCCGCTCGATGCCATTAGGCCCTGTTCAAGGCCGTTCAGTGCACCCGCCTGCTCCCATCCTGCTCCCCCAATCTTGCGTTCCGGAACCGGCGGCAGTTGACACGGACGGGCGGGTCTCGGGACAGTCCCTCCGGCATCCGTCATGGCCAGGCCGGGCGCCGCCCTGGAACCATGACGGCATGAACCGCCCACCTGATCGTCGCGGGTCGGCGTATCAGGCGACTTCCGGCTGGTACCCCCGCGCGAACGCCTTACGCTCTGCCTCGCATACGAGAGATGCCACTCCGACTTCGGCGCGCTGCTGGAAGTCCGCCCATGCCATCAAGGTAAACATCATAGCCAGCGTCTTCGTCTTTACTGACAGACCGCCTATGGCAACCTCTTCGCCCAACATGTGCCGAATGAGCGTCTCTGTCTCCAGCGAGGGGAATTCTACTCCAAAACCGCGACGCATATCCGCAACGAATACGCGAATCTCTTCGAGATCAGCTGCTGAGGCGAAGAGTCGCCCGACCGCGACTTCAAAGGCGGCAATCATGACATGAGCTGAAGCCAAGGAACTGAACTCGCCGAAGTTCGCCGACAGGCGGTCACTCTCGGACTTGTAACGCAGCATGCTAGCCAAGAGGAATCTGCCCATGAGTGTTCGGGGCATCTCCTCAGGGGGCATCGATTCGGAACCACCTGGGTTGCGCTTACCCTTAATCCGCTTCACGACACGCCACCTGCCATCTCATTTGAGAGCGCCACGGGAGAGCGCCGGGCACAATTAACAAACCCGAGCACAGCTGCCGGAAGGCATCTTTTCGAATCCACTTCGGCGGCGAGGAGGGTCCATCTATGACCGCTACGCGAACGGGAAAAATCTGTACGGCAAACTTGTATCGGTGACATAGTTGATCACGGACACCGACTCTCGCCGTTCGCCAAGGTCTAGGAGCAACTCTGCCATAGTCCCATTGTAGAGTTCGGGTGCCTCAGCCATCGCAATGTCGCAAACCACAGTCGGCCAGTCCGACGGAGAAGCTGACGTTATATGCCAACAGAGTAGGTAATCGGCTTGAACAGCACCCCACATACACAGGTCGCCGACCGACTCGCCAAAGTGATACGGATAGACTCCCTCCATTTCGGCTTTATCATTCATTACATCGTGGTAGTTCCTCGCGTAAGTCACAAAATCGACCAATCCCCACCGGCCAGGGTGGTGAACCGTGAGCGGCCCAATGGCACCCGGCGGGAAGCGTTCAACATAGCGGCGGTAATCAGGCGGGAAGTCGTGACCTGAGGCTTCGATGAGAGTTGACCAGTCGATCGCCTTTGGGGCTGCAACCTCCCGTCCCACCAGATCAGCAAGACGATCAATCATATTGACCGAGTCGTTCATTTCTCACCTCCGAGCCAGCATCGGTAAGTGCCCAGATCTAAACACACGTCAGCCCACTCATGCGCCGTCGGCCGTTGTCACCTCGATGAACGACCCTTCAGCACCGGATCTCCACGCCGGCAACACCGCCGATCGAGATCATCCTGCCGTAGGGGCACGCCACCGCCTCCGACCGTCCCGTCTCGACAACGGCTGCCGGCCGTCGGCCACGCGGTTCCCTGACGACCTGCACCGCGGGGGTCCTGCGAGGCGCGGGGGTAGAACCCGGGGTATCGGCTACTGGCAGGCGGATGGCATGGTGCTCCGGTGAATCGTCGCAGCGCCGGTGCCGGCGCCGAGCGTGGAGCGACCCGATGACTGCTCAGGACGCCTACAAAGCGGTGCTGCGTGACGTGGCAGCTCCCGCCCTCAGAGACATGGGCCTGGAGGGATCGAGCAAGCTGTACCGGCTCGACGACGAAGAGTTTTGGGCGCGGATCGGATTTCAGTCATCGATGTCCAACACCGCTGACCGCGCGAAGTTCACCGTCAACTTCTTGCTGGTGGATAAGGGTGCGTGGACCCGAAGCCGGCAGGCAAAACCTCACTTGCCCGAGGTGCCCTCGGCAAACGACTACTACGGCGAGCCGGTTTGGTCGAGGCGCATCGGCGCTCTCATGCCAACCGAGCGAGACCACTGGTGGACGATCACAGGTCCCGGGGATGCGCCAAACGCCGCCGCGGAAGTCGTGGCGGCCATTCGGGAGTTTGGCCTTCCTGCGTTGCTGGCTCGGCGCACTGCAGTGAGCAACAGCTGAGTCGAGCCTCGCCGAGATCAAACTACCGCCGCGTCCTGCCCGCTTGCCGGTCTCGTTAACAATGGTCGCTGAAGCCCGTAGAGGAGGAGAAGCCCTCGAACGGGTTGGTGATCGCTCCTCCCGATGAGGCACGAGCGCCTGCCGGGCGGGCGGAGCGCCGTGCAGGAGTAGGAGGCCGCGGCACGATCTCCCCCGTACGGGGGAGGCGATACCCCCGTCGTCCGGGAGGTGTGAGGTACCGGATCGCTGGCATGCTCGAAGACGTGGCCGATCCTGACCTTCCGCATGTGCAGTCGGGTGCCAACCAGACGCGGCGCCTGGTTGGCTTCTCCGTGGCTGGGGCCGGCCTGCGGGCCGTCGTGGCCGAGTGGGCTGCGCCTTTGACGCTCGCGATCGTCGTGGGGCTCGTGCTCCTGGCAACGCCGGCCCGGCCGCCGTCGGGACCGGTCATCGGCGACCTTCCGAACGTTGTGCCGGGTGTTGGCCGTATCGCGCTCGGGCTCGCCAACCTCGCCGCGATCATGGCGGTCGTTCTGTCGCGGCGTCGGCTCGGCCTGGCGAGCCTGCTGGCCGCAGTCCCCTGGGTGCTCTCACCGGTAACGACAACGATGATGTGGGGCTGGTGGCTGGCAAACCTGGCCGTCCTCGGGGTTGCGGTCTTTGACGGCGCCCGCCGACGCGCGCTGTGGATCGCAGCCTTGGCGATCGCCCTGGCACTGGCTTACTGCACGAGCGGGGTGTCCTGGAGCGTGCCGATCGTCGGGTCAGTCCACCTATACGCCAGAGACCCGGATCGGTGGCTCGACGGCACCAGGCTGTTCTACCTGGCGGCGTACCTGGGCGCGGTGCCCGCCGTCGTGCTGACGGCCGTGCTCACGAGATCTGTGAAGCGCCGGCTGCAGGTCACTCGCGCCGCGTCGATCTCCGAACCACCGGCGGAACCCGCCGAAGCGGCCGTGCCCGCCGACAGCGCGCCGTCACGCCCCGCCGAACCGGTCCCGTCAGGGCCGAGGGCCCAGCGGCTTGCCACCCTCACCCGGCGCGAGCAGGAGGTGCTTCTCGCCGCCGCTCGAGGCTTGTCCAACGCTGAGATCGCCGCCGATCTGGTCATCGGCGAGGAGACAGTCAAGACTCACATGTCTGTAGTACTGCGCAAACTCGGCTGCCGCGACCGCGTGCAGGCCGTCATCGCGGCCTACGAGTCGGGTCTTGTCACACCCACGGCCACATGACCGGATGGGCAGCCGACCGCCAGGTCCACGACAACGTCAGGGCCGCCAATTGCCCCCGGGCACTTCAGCGGGTGACACCTTCCAAGGCAGGCCTGATCGAGCCGGCATGGGCACGCAGCGTCTTGACGGCCGCGGAACGACGCAAAGATACCGGTCTCATGCTGGCGTCTCCGTCCACACACAGCGCGGGTGCTCGCCCATCGGCCGCCACAGCGCCGGCTGCGCGTCACAGGCACCGTGCTCACGTTTTGGGTCCCCTGGGTACCGGCCAGACGTGTCAGGCCACAGGAGCTGAACCACCGGGAACGGTGGACGCTGATAGTAGTCGATGGCAGCACCGAACAATCCTTCGTACCAGCTGCTGTGCACCGGAGCGAGGCGGAGCTCGTGCTCGTCAACGACGTCCACCAGTTTCAGATCCGGCGTCAGCGTGAGCCCGTCGCGAATTCGTTCGCCGACCGCGTTGACGATGTCCATACCCTGCTGCTGGGGCACGCCGAGTAGGCAGACCTCGACACTGCCGTAGCTGTGCCACAGACCAATCGAGTACGCCCAGTCGGGCATGGTCATGCCATGAACGCCGGTCACACCCCACCCATACTCACGGACCAGCCGGGCGTTCCGGCGCTCACGATCCGGCCAAGACCCGTCCGCTGACCGCCACCAACGCCGGGGGGCGCCGTCACCCTCACACAGCAGACAATGACACTCGCGGTTGAGCGGTTCAGGCATCGACGCATCGTACAGAGGCGATCCTGGTACCACGCAGGCGATCAGTACCTCAGCATCCGCTCGCCGGCATGAGCGGATGTCAGCCAGTGAACCTGAGCTACAGGTACTGACACCTTCAGGATCGCCGAAGAGGTCACCGGCCAGGAAGACCTGGCCAGCTGTCGGCTCCGTCTGAAAACTGGCTCTGGCACACATTCTGTGATTGATCTTGATGGCCCAAGGGGGTGGCGAGGACGCGTTTGCGGAGGAGGTCGAGGTCGGGCCGCCATCGGCCCTTCCCATGGCGGTGGAATCATCCCCGTCAAGACACGCAACGAGGAGGTATCGCGGGCGGATGATTCTGATCGAGGGCATGGCCGCCGACGTAACCGCGCTTACGTCGCTGGCGCTGGTCGTCGTGGGCCGAGACCCATTGCAGGTGTGCGCGCTCGGCCTACCCACGAAGGCTCTCGGTCGGCACCGAATCACGGCAGAGCGGTACCGGCAGCTCCGCAACGCCCAGGACGGGGTGTGCGGCATCTGCAAGCGAGGACACCTGCAAGGGGCCGACGCGAAGCCCCTCTACATCGACCACGACCACCTCTGCTGTCCGGACCACCACAACACCTGCGGGGACTGCATCCGGGGTCTGCTCTGTTCGAGCTGCAACGGTTGGCTGGGCGAGTTGGAGCTGTGGGGCAAGGTTCCCGGCATCGACGAAGACGGAACGTGGGAGTGGAGCGCGCTCGCCTACCTGGATCGGGCCGGATGTGCGCTCACTGAGCGGCGAAAGAGGGCGACGGCGGAGCGGCACCGCCGGAAGGTGGCGCTGTGGGATCCGCCGTGCCGCTGCCGGGTATGCGACCCGAACTGGGAGCAGCGGCGGAAGCAACGCCGAGCGGAGATTCACGCCAGGTTCGGCGCCCTGCGTCATTAGCATGACACCCCGCAATGCTAGGCAAGGCCGAGCAGTGGATCTTCGTGCGCCGTCCGTGTCCTAAGGGCCCGGCACTGCGATCGACTCGCGGTCGGTCACCGTTGGCCCCGTTCGAGTGGTCGACGATGTTCGACCCGCCGCCCATCCCGCGCCGGAGACGAGCCGGCGCCTCGGCAGCACCCTGCGCCTACGACTCTGTTGACCGCACTGCGCGGGGTCCAGGCCTCATCGATGGCCCGCCGCCGCAGTCACCTCAGCCTCGGCGAGAATCACTGCCATGCCGAAGATGGTTGTTGAGATCCACATCCCGCTGATGGCGGATCCTGGCGCGACAGACGACGAGTACCGGTTCCCATGGATCGGTGATGTTCAGGATTTCCTGGCGGACCTGGAGGAGCAGGGCGGCGTCCAGGAGTACGACGACGGGGAAGAAGACGGAAAGGTCTACGTCTTCTTCATCACCGGCAGCAGCGAGAGTGCCCTGCTCCGGGTCGCCTCTGAGGTGGCAACCCTCGACCGGGTGCCTACTGGTGCCTTCGCGATCGTCACTGACGACGAAGCAGAGGAGTTGGGGATGGGCCGACGCGTAGCGCTGCCGCTGTCCCCTACCTCAGCCAGCTAGCGGCAACAGCGGTAGCCGTGGATCTCCCGGTGGGGGAATCGACGATCGTCCAGCCTCCTGGCGAAAGGTGGCCGCTAGCCTGCCCCCATCCACCGGAGGTGCTGAAGACTGCACTACTCGGTGGGGTCAAGGGTGGCTGTAGGCCATCGCCGTGCCGAAGCACGGCACCTTTGACGCCGGCCAGGTAGCGCAGGGCACCCGGGAGTTGGGGCACGACTCGGTCCTCGTCGTCGTCGAACTGCGGGCGGTACCCACGAGAGTCTGGCTGCTGCCCGTGGGGCGGGGCGCCGCTGCAGGGGATTGTGACCTACCGTGCCGGATCGTGGATCTTGCGAGCTGCGTGGACCGGGTGATCGAACTTCGAACACTCGACATCGCAGCGCAGCCTCTCCCACCCCTTGGTGCCCCTGCCACAGGGTTAGTCGAGGACGACTTCGTGGCCTTGTACTTGGGTGTCACGGCAGAGTTCGAGGACAGCACGTGGATGCTTGAGGTCCTGGATCGCTTCGAGCAGGACTGCGTTGACCTCGATCAGGCGTTGAGCCGACGATGGGGATCAGCCGAGAGCGTTGACCTGCGGCCGGACATGGATCGCATGCTGCGTGGAGAGCCGCTCCCGAACCTCACCGGATTCCTCCTCACCATCATGAGCGGCGTGGCCGTGTGGCGCTTTCCGGATCGGAGCGTCTGCCTCGGCGTCGGCGTGTGGGACACCCACGGGCCGGTCGTTCTGGTAGCCGCCACGGGCGACCTATAGCCGTCGCCGAGCAGGCATCCTCGTCGCGCAGTCGCCTGAGCCTCCAGCCCGGCACGACCCTCGACGACAGTCGCGTGCGTGAAGATCAACCTGGAGAATTCGAATCATCCGACGGTCAGCCCGCCGAGAACTCATCCCAGCTGATCTCCTGCATCGTTCCGTCCGGGCCCGGCCGAAACATCCTGGGCGGCCCCATGTCACGCGTCGCCCGCTCGTAGCCCGCCTCGCGTGCGGCCTGTTCCTCCCCCGACGGGTCGGTTACGAGGAACTCGTGCAGGTGAACGGTGTCCGCGTCGATGTCGTCCGGCTCCTGGCGCCCTTCGATGACGAAGCCGAACAAGGCGCGAAGGGCTTCCTCACCCAACTCCAACGGATGGAACGGCAGCGGGTAAGGGTCCTTGCCGGACCATCCCGGAACCGGTTCGAACGGACGCTCACCGGCCCAGTACGGGCGCTCGAAATCGAACGGCTCGCCGATGTTCTCCAGAATGCCGCTGTCTGGTGACAAGCTCAAGGACCGGACCAGCTGCCCGTCGTCCCACACCGCGAAGCAGAGCCAGTCGACGACCGAGTGCATGCCGTGCATGATTATCCGCCTGCCCGCACCCCGTCGGAGGAGATGCGCAGGCAGTTCAGAAGGCCGGTCCAGGACCAGCCTGCGGTCACACAAAAGTACGGCTCCCGGCAGCACCGTGGCGCAGGTGATGTCATCCGGCGGGTACGTCACCTCAAGAGTGCTGTCACCCACCAACGCCACGTCATACCCGGGAAAAACCTCCCGCACCAGAGCTTCAGCCTCCGCCCGGGCGGACGGAACCGCACCCAGTAGCGCTGGCCGCAAGTCACCGTCCGCGAAAACCACCAGCGCCGTCTTCGCGCCCATGCCATCTCCTCAGTCTCCCGCGAGTGCACGCACGAGGGTGCCACACTCCAGCCCGCCCAGGCGTGGCTAGGTGAACGGTGGGATTGCTCTCTCATCGGCCGCCCACCGCGTCTTGGCGCTGAGCGACGATCGGGCAGCCGCTGCTATTCCGCGAATTCAGGGTGGTACCCGCGGTCGAAGGCTCGACACTCGGCTTCCAGGAGAAGGTGGTGGAGCGCGTTCAGCAAGAAGAAGCGTCGGGGCAAGGGCGGCAAGGTCCGCCCGCCGGTGCACGACGATCTGGTGCGCCGCGACTTCACCGCCGACGGCCCGAACCGGTTGTGGCTGGCCGACATCACCGAGCACCGCACCGGTGAGGGCAAGCTGTACCTGTGCGCGATCAAGGACGTGTGGTCCAACCGGACCGTCGGCTACTCCATCGACTCACGAATGAAGTCGAGGCTGGCCGTCAACGCCCTGCACAACGCCGTAGCCCGCCGGGCCGGAAACGGCTTGTCCCAGTCGATCTCCTCGCCAGCTTGGTCCACCGCATCCAGTTGGAGACCCCGGCGGGGAGCAGAATCGCAAACCTGCGAGGGTGTCCGCCATGGATTCTAAGCCGGGTACCGGGCCCGCGCGTGACCACGATCCAGGGATCTCGTTGGCACGGTTCGCCGGCCGAATGCTTGTGGTCTGTCCGCAGTGCGGCGGGTGCGCGCTCGTGGTTCCCCGGCCGGGTCTCCGCACACCCGGGTACTTCAGCGAGCTGCTGTTTCAGCCACGCCGGTTGGTCTGCGATGGGTGCGGTGCGGTCGCCGATTGGGAACCCGAGGAGTTGGCAGCGATGGTCGACCACAACGAGATTGCCGCCGCTCGCCGCGCGCTCGGTCGCCACCTCGCCCACCTGCGGAAGGACGCCGGCCAAACCCAGCACACGTTGGCCCGGCTCGTGCAGTACGGGCGCAGTTCGGTGGCGAACACCGAGACCGGCCGCCAACATCCCGAGCGATCCTTCTGGTCCCGCTGCGACGCGGTGTTGCGCACCGGCGGCGTACTCACCGTCGAGTACGACCGCATCGCCGACCTGGACCACCAACACCGCCACCGCCCAGCGCCCCCACCCGCTGGCACCGGCCCTGCCACCAACGCGGAAGCCGTGTGGTGGGAGCACGAGAAACGCATCACCGCCCGCCGGTCCGCGCTGACCGTGACGGCCGATAACGACCCACGGCTGGCGCACCTGGAACACGAAGTACGGCAGGCGATCGGTGACAACGAACTACTCCCGCCGGCCACGCTCGTAGCCCGGCTGCGTCCGCTGCGGGTCAGCGTCGACCAGCTGATGGCGGCCCGACAGCACCCACCGCAACGAGCCCGGCTCTACACCGCCGCCGCCCACCTGTCCGGGCTCCTCGCCGCCCTCGCCTTGGACCTACGCGCCTTCCCGGTCGCGCACGCCTACGCCGCCGAAGCCTTCGACCTCGCCCACGCCGCTGAACAACCCGACACGCAGGCCTGGGCCCGCGCCACCCAAAGCCTGGTCGCCTACTACACCGGCAAGCACCGCGACGCGCTCGCCTACGCCGAAGACGGCCTACGCCACGCTGGCGCCGGCCCGCACCTCATCCGCCTCACGATCAACGGGCAGGCACGAGCGCTCGCCCACCTCGGCGACCGCCGGGGCGTCCACCAGGCCGTGGACCGCGCGTTCACCCTGCTGCCCGAACACCCCGCGGACGGGCAGATCAGCACCAGCCTCACCCTCGGCCCGTACTGCCCGACCCGGGGCCGCCGCCAACGCGGCGACGGCCTACCTGGTCCTCGGCGACTCCACCGGCGTCGTCGACCAGCTCACCGCCGCTGTCGCGGCATTCGACGCGGCGGAGCTACGCGGCCCGCAGGCGCTCAGCCGCCTCGACCTGGCCACCGCCCACACGCGAGCGGGCGACCTCGAGCACGCTGCCGGGCTGGCGCTGGAAGCACTCAGCCTCACCGCCGGGTACCGCTTCGAATCGGTCTACCAACGCACTCGCCAATTCCTCGCCGCCGTCCACCCCTACGGCCGCCACCCGCGACTACAAGATGTCGCGGGCCTGTTCACCGAATTGACGTATCCCCGCAGTACCCCGCCACTGGGCCTACGATCGCCGACATGAGCAGCCGGGAAACTCCCCAGCCTACGGCAGCGGTGGGCCGCTTCCCAGGACCTGACCGCACTCACCGAGCACTGGTACCGGCACCCCGACTGGCGCACCGGCCGCCATTTCTACATCCCACCCTGAGCTGCAACGTCAAGTTGAAAAGGGCTCGCTGAGATCACATACTCGCCATCGCTTCTTTGATCATAGATCTCATTTCACCTCCCGTCAGCGCCTTGGCCTCGATTTCCCAGAAGGTCTCTTGATAGGGCGCAATATCGTCGTGGCTCTCTCGCGTCATGACGCTCATAGGCCCAGTCTCCAGAAAAAGCATTTCTTCGTCCTCAGGATCAGGGAATTCGAGAATCACGAACGGACCCCTCAGGCCAAGGTGCAGCCCGAAAGAGAACGGCAGGATCCCTATATTGATAGCAGGGTGCTCGCTAAGTTCCAGCAGTCGAGCGAGCTGTCTTTTCATTATCCCGGTGCCGCTACCCGCAGATCTCACGTGCCGGAATATAACCGCCTGATCCAGTACGAAAGATCCTTGCGGCGCATCCGGTCGGCTGAAGATCTCTTGCCGCTTGATCCGCGCTTCGACTCGACGTTCCCTAGTGCGCTCAGGCACCTCAGGGCTTGACAGCGCACGAATTACCTCCCGCGCGTATTCTTCCGTCTGCAGCAGTCCCGGGAGGAACATATTCTCGAATTGCTTTATGGCCGAAGCAGAAGCCTCAAAACCTAGATAAACGAGAAATTCGCGGGTGAGCGCATCGCGATATGCGCTCCAGACCTGACGTCTGCTCTGCTCCGCCATTCGGACGAACTCGGATACTTGCGGCCCACTCGTGACCTTGTACAAATTCAGCAGCGCCTTGAGGTCCGTTCGAGAGAGACCAACCTGGCCGCTCTCGATCCGGATAATTTTCGACGGAGACCATCCCAAGGCATCCGCCACCTCTTTCTGGGTGAATCCTGCTCGCGCCCGCGCTCTGCGAAGCTCTGTCCGCAGACGCCTGCGCTGCACCGCCGCATCAAGGTCTTGGGGCATAAGTCCGTTTCTTTCCGAAAGTCCGGTTCGACAGCTCATGTTGCCCGACAGGTCGGCCGCAGAAAGTGCTACTCGCACCTAGCGCGTCGCAACCTAACTTACTGTGATGAGCTGTACCGTGAGCGTACCGATAGAAGTTCCACGCATCCAGGCACGACCCACCCCAGAAGCCCTCAGGGCCGCTCTCTGACAAGCCCGGAAGGATAACTCCGTTGCCCCCAAGGCGTCACTCCTCGAACAGGGCCGACTCCAAGTCAGCTCGCCCACAGGGCAACCGTCGCACCTCTACCGCGGAGAAGTCGTCGAGCTCCGAAGGCGCGAATGAGCTTCCGGCTCAGCAGCCCGGTAGGCGGAGAAACGAGCTAAAGCCTCAGTTATCGCGCCCAAAGAGCGTCCCTCCTGACGGCCACGTCGTGCCGCAACCAGTCGGCACACCCGACAACGCTGATCTGGCTGAGGTGTCGGACCCGTCTACCCGCCCCGCACCCAAGAGCCATGGATGGCTCCAGAGTGTCTTCGCATTTGTCAACGAGCGTTGCGATCGCAGCGGGGACCACAAGCGCGACATCCCGCTCCTGCTGACACTGACGGCATGTGGCGCAGTGGTCCTGACGATTCCCCCGCTAGCAGTCGTCGCAGTGCTCAAGGTTCTAGGCGTAACCGCCGCAGATGTAGGCATGTGGACTGCTCTTCTACTCCCGCTAGGGGGAGGATGCGCGGCGGCGAGGATCGCCTTGAGACCCGCCAGAGCCCCTGACGTGAAGCCCGAGCCCTAGGACCGAGGCGGAAGCAGGGACGTCCTCAGTCCCGAGGCCGCGCTCGCTTCACAAGCCAGGAGCAGCCGAATCCGATCAACACTGATCCGACCACAGTTCCGATGCCGACCAAGGCAACTCTCGCAGCAAGATTCAGCCGCCCGGCCGTCGCCTGCACCATCAGAGAGGAGATGATCATTGCTGCCGCAGCGATGGTGATGTAGCTCGCCGTTCTGACGATGCGCCGACCTCTTCGCCTACGAGGTAGAAGCCGTTCGACGGCCTCGGCTCGCGCCAACTCAGCCTCATTCATTTTCATCTCTTAACTGATCGGGTGCGAAGGACTGATTCTTAACTCACGGTCCAGGCAGATGGAACACTGGCTCTCCGAGCAGCTGCTGCCACCACCTAGCGCCAGCCTAGCGGTCCAGGTAGGCGAATCAGCGCCAGCGGGCCTTGACCACGCAGGGCCAATCGGCTACTTCATGCTTCCAGCAGGCCGAGAACGAAGCGGGCCCCGAGGAGTGCCAAGTCCGCGACTGGCGAGCCTAGTACGCCCACATCACCCTCTCCATGACCGCCCACTCCGGGCCTCCCCTGGCCACTCCCTTACGACAAGAGGGGAAACAGCCCCGACTACGGCATCATGGTCGGCTAGCCCGTACCCGGAGATCCGAAGGCTCTTCACCCTGTTGCAGTAATGTATATAGCCGCCAAAGCCACTGATGACGTTGCAGATCCCGGCGCACCCCGTACACCGCAGTCCGCGGTCGACCGGGCACGGCCGATTCCGCATCCCCGCCCGGCCTCCAACAGCAGCACCCGAAGTCCCTGGTCCTGGCGCACGACCTCGTGGGTACAAGCCAGACCACCTGGGCCGGCACCAACGACGACGACATCGAAGAACACGGCAGACTTTCCTTTCCAACAGTCGCAGACGATCGGAAGCGAACAGCCACCCCGCGACCGGACCCGCTGCATGTCCACCGGCTGGTACAGGAAATCGGCAACAGTTGAGGCCAGCGCGATGATCACCACCTAGCGCAGCACAGGCACCGTCCGGACAGCGATCTCCCAACTGCACGAACGATCCGCCCGGCCTTTCGGGGTAGGCACGCCTACAGTCGCCGACGTCGGGCGTTGTCGGACAGCCATTTCATCGACCTATGACAATTCACCGACAACCCGGCTAGTGCCTCGTCACGCGGCCTTGAAGGGGTAATCTGGGTGGCGGATCTTGGACTTGGTCGCGTATCCCGTTTTCGGACGGGCGCGCTGGTTGTGCCAGCGGATGTAGTCGCCGATGACGGTGTCCTGCTCGGCGTGGGTGCGGTGGTCGGTGCCGTTGAGGGCGAAGTAGCGCAAAGCGGCGAACTCGGCTTCGATCCAGTTCAGCCAGGAGCTGTAGGTCGGCAGGAAGACCAGCTCAACGTCGTTGGCCTGGCACCAGGCCCGGACGGTGGGGTGCTTGTGCGGGGAGAAGTTGTCCAGGATCAGATGCAGCGTCTGTCCTGGCCAGCGGCGCCGCAGGGTCTTGAGGAAGTCGAGGAACTCGCTCGATCGTTTCCGGTCCCGGATCCGGTAGTGGATTCGTCCGGTGGCCAGGTCGAGGCTGGCGATCATGTGCCGGACACCGTGGTCACGGTGGTAAGTCGCCCGGAGTCGGACCGGGTTGCCCTGCGGTTTCCAGGCTTTGCCCGGCCGGGGCTGCAGGTTCAGCGGCCCGAACTCGTCGACGCAGATGACCCGGCCGCCGGCCGGTGGATGGTCGTAGAGGTCGAGGACCCGACGCATCTTGGCGGTGAAGTCCGGGTCGTTGCTGGCTTTCCACGTCTTCGACGTCTGCCAGGTGACGCCGCGTTCGTGCAGGATCCGCCGGACGGTCTCGATGCTGATCGTGTCCACCTGGCCAGTGGCGATCAGGTAGTCACGCAGCTTGGACAGCGACCAGGTCGAGAACGGCTGGCCGAGGAAGCGGGGGTCACACCGGGCGATCACACAGATCCAGTCGCGGGTCTGCTCATTGATCTTGTTCGGTGTGCCCCCTCTCCATTTTGGGTCCAGCGCGTCGAACCCCCGCTCGTTGAACGCGTGGATCACGTCGCGGACGTAGTCCTCGGTGGCCTTGAGCAGGTACGCGATGTCGGGCGCCGGCTGGCCCTGGCCAGACATCAGAACCACGATCGCCCGGCGCAGCTTGACCGGGTTCTTCGCGGTCCGCGTGATCTTCTGCAGCCGCTGGCCCTCGGCCATCGACAGCGCCCGCACGAACACCTCCGGGCGTCGTCCCACCCGGCATCACCTCCCACACAACAGCGAGAGGGACAGCCTGCCCGAGACGGCCTCCGAACCGACGGATTACACGGCCAACGTCCAAAGACGAGGCACTAGATCTCCGCACGCGTCAACACGCGCGGCTCTGCGACGGGGAGGTGGTCGCAGACGTACGGCGAGCTCCTATTGAAGACTGGCCGCATGGCGCCTCGGCGTCCGCGGGGTGGCCGGGAGCGACTGCCAGAGCGATGACTGCCGCGACCTGCCTCCTCCGTCGGGGCCGCGTGTGCCCGGCCGCGATCCCGTCGACGCTCGACAGGGTTAGCTGCCCGTGCCCGTGCCCGTGCCCGTGCCCGTGCCCGTGCCCGTGCCCGTGCGACGATGCTTCCATGAACCACAGCAGCGCGGGCTTGGTCATCTGGGACATTGACGGGACGCTCATCCCTGCGGACCTGCGTTGGCTGAAGCGCGCGATCGCTCGTGCGTACGGCATCGCCCACTCCGACGTTGCCTTCCCCGACAAGAAGGTGCATGGATATACGGACGAGTCCATCGCCGTCGACACGGCGATCGCCTCGGGCGTAGACCCATCATCTGCGGAGGCCGGCATACCCGCCTTCCGACAGGCCATCGCCGCAGTCATGCAAGAAGGCCGGCACGAGCTCGCTGAAGTTCAGCCGCCGTACCCAGGTGCCGCGGCCAGCATCGCGGAGTTGCACAACCATGGTTTCGTCCAAACCGTGTTGACCGGCAACCTGCGTTCGGCCGCCGACGTGAAGCTGCACGTCGCGGGCTTGGACGAGTTCCTTGATCTTCGCATCGGTGGGTTCGGATCGGACGCGCGAGATCGCTTCCAGCTTCCGAAAGTCGTAGCTCAGCGCTACTCCGAGATTTATGGCGATCCGCTCGATCCTGCTAGAGCGATCGTCATTGGGGACGCGCCCAACGACATCGCCTGCGCACGCCAGGCCGGCTTTCGCGTCGCTGTCGTCGCTCACCGGATCGGTCGGCAAGAGCTGGCATCCTACGAACCTGATCTAGTGCTCGA
The DNA here is from genome assembly GCF_022747945.1 of Micromonospora sp. R77. Taxonomy (NCBI): domain Bacteria; kingdom Bacillati; phylum Actinomycetota; class Actinomycetes; order Micromonosporales; family Micromonosporaceae; genus Micromonospora; species Micromonospora sp. R77. The sequence continues at coordinate 5,893,404 of NZ_JALDST010000001.1, read as the reverse complement.
CAGTCTCGACCCTACGACGGTGGTGGCCGCCGTCAGCTCCCTGTCGAGCTGCGGCGGGTCGCCGGCTGCCCGCTAGTACTCCAGCTGCACTTGCTTGATCTGGAGTTTCGGCAGCTCGTCTGGATAATCGGCGCGTGTGCGGCGTCGTCCCTGTACGTCGGCTGCGCATGTCGATGCTATTCGTCTGATGGATCAGGAGATCGCAATGTCTGTCTGATGTGGTCGTTCATAGAACGGGCACGCTCTCGTGCTTGTGCTGATCGATGAGATCGTCGGCTGGCGGGTGGGTATGGATGATCTGTTGGCGCGGTTCGCGCACCGGTTCGGGCGCACGGAGCCCGGCCGGCAGGCGCTGACTTACCTGGTCGAGTTGTTGTCACCTCTGGCGGCCAAGAACGGTTGGACCTTGGCCGAGGCCGCCGGCGATGCGACCCCGGACCGGATGCAGCGGCTGCTCAACCGGTCAGCGTGGGACCCAGACGCGGTCCGCGATGACCTGGTCGCCTACATGTCCGAGCACCTCGGCCACGACGACGGGGTACTGATCATCGACGAGACCGGCTTCCTCAAGAAGGGCGTGAAGTCGGCGGGGGCCCCGCGACCAGCAGGTCCCCACCGCGGCGTGCACGACGCTGCTCTACGACCAGGGCGTGCCGCTCGAACGGATTCAGGACGTGCTCGGGCACAGGTCCTCTACGGTCACCAAGTCGATCTAGGTCGAGATTGACAGTGCGGGCATTGCCGGGGGTGGCGTGGACGGCACGGGCGGCCGCCGGGGCCTCGGCGACGGTGGGGAGACGGAGAGGGCCACCGAGGTCGTGGCGTACACGCTGTCGCTGATGAGGCCCGCCGCCTAAGGTGGTTTCCGCAGAACCCGGGGCGGCTCGACCTGACCGGCCTGTTCGTCTGGGTCCCGATGCCGCGGGCGGGAGATGAGACGAGATGTTGAGTAACCACGAGGCCCGCGTCTTGGAGGCGATCGACGACACGGAAGCCGTGAATCTGCTGGCTGAGGCCGTGAGGATCCCGAGCATTACCGGTACCGCCGCCGAGTCCGAGATGCAGCACTGGTGCGCCCGCCTACTGATCGAGGCTGACCTCGACGTCGACCTCTGGCAACTCGACCTCGTCGGACTACAGGGCATGGACGGTTTCCCGGGTACCGAGGCCCCCCGCACCGAGGGGTACGGGCTGGTCGGTGTCATCGGCGACGAGGGCCCCCCAGCGCTCGTGCTGCAGGGCCATGTTGACGTCGTACCCACTGGCGACCTGGCCCGTTGGGAAGGCAACGACCCGTTCACCCCCAGGCTCACCGGCGACACGCTGCACGGCCGGGGCGCCTGCGACATGAAGGCCGGCCTGATCGCCAACCTCGCCGTGACCCGCGCTGTGAAACGATCAGGGGTGCGACTTGCCCGCCCACTGGCCGTGCACTGTGTGGTTGGCGAGGAGGACGGCGGCCTCGGCGCCTTCGCTACCCTGGCCCGGGGCCACACCGGCAAGGCTGCGGTGATCACCGAGCCAACCAACGGCACAGTGATCACCGCCAACGCGGGCGCGCTGACTTTCCAGATCGAGATCGCCGGCCGGGCCGCGCACGGCGCCACCCGGCAGGAGGGCGTCAGCGCCGTCGAGGTCTTCTGGCCCGTGTTCGCGGCGATCCGGCAGCTGGAGGCCAGCCGCAACAGCGCGCTGCCGGCCCTGTTCGCCGGCAATGCCCTGCCCTACCCCATCGAGATCGGCACCGTACGCGCCGGCGACTGGCCCAGCAGCGTGCCAGACCTGCTGGTCGCCCAGGGCCGGATGGGGGTGCGGCTGGACGAGGACCCCGCCGACGCGCGTGCGGCCTTCGAGCAGGCACTCCACGACATCAACCATCCCTGGCTACGCACCCACCCACCCACCGTCACCTGGCCCGGCGGCCAGTTCGCCAGCGGCCGCCTCAACCCGGGCCATCCACTGATCGACGAGATCACCAGGGCCGTCGCCGACACCACCGGCGTCACACCCCCGGCCGCGGCCGCGCCCTACGGCAGCGACCTGCGGCTGTACAGCGCGGGCGGGATACCCTCCCTGCACTACGGGCCGGGCGACGTCCGCTTCGCGCACGCCCCCCGCGAGCAGGTGGACCTGGGCGAGTTGAGGGCGGTGATCCGGACGCTCGCCCTGCTCACCGTACGGCGCTGCGGGGTCCGCTGAAGCCCAGCGGCCCACGCTGCACGAGCCGCAACCACCGCGTGCTCCGGTTCGCATCCGGCACGTCCGCGGTGCCGCAGCAGGCGACGCTGAACGGCTCCGGACCGTCCAGGCTGGCGTTGGCGCTCTCGATCGCGAAGCCTCCAAGTGCCGCTCGTCGACGTTCCGCAGGTTCGCCGCCGCAGCGTCTCCGCGTCACGGTCCCGCGACCCCGACGGCCGCCCGCCCCTGCCGTACCGGTCCGGCCGCTCTTGCCCGTTACCCCCCCATGCCGACACCAGCCCGCACAGGTACTGGCAGGGGTTTCCTCTGATGTGAGCCATCGGGAGGTTGAGGTTCCGACGTGCTCGACGCCCTCGCCGGCGCGTTCGGCCTCGGCGCCGTAGACACGGACTCCTCCCAACCGTCGCCGTGCCGGAGCGACGGCCGTCGCGCGTCTCGAGGCCCGGCTCCGGGAGTACTGATTCCTACCGCGTGAGCGCGTACGGGGGCGGAGGCGGGTTCGCGCTGACGCCGGTGCGCGGTGGCACCGGCCAGTCGGGGATGAGCGTGGTGTCGTTGATCAGTTCCAGCGCGGTGATCGTCGCCAAGTCCTGTGTCGCCTGCACGAAGCCCTCGACCCACATCAGCGTGATGGAGGTCCTGCCGTCCTTGCGGTCGTAGGGTGTGCCGGACGTGTTCGGTGCAGTGTGGGGGTCGTCGCCGTGGGCGAGTCGGTTGCGGACCGCCTTGGCGTCGCGGAGGTAGTCACCCAGCTGTCGGGTCTGGATGGTGGTCCAGAGCCACCGCCCGCCACGGCCGGGTAGGGACTGTGTCCGCACGCGGGCCTGCCACTGGCGGGTCACGTTCGGGATCTGCAGGTGCTGGGCGATCCGCTCCCGTATCCGGTCCATGGTCGCTGGTGTGCCCTGGCGGGGGCCTCCGTGCGCGCCGATCAACTCGTTGAAGAACATCTCGAACGGCCCGTATGCGTGGAGGAAGGAGCCGTACCTCATGCTGCGGTACTGGGGATTCCGCTTCGCCTCGTCCTTGTTGGCGCGGTGGATGTTGATGAAGTCCACCGGGGTTGCCAGCCGCGTCGCCAGGTTGGCCAGTGCCTGCTGAACCGCTGCCGTGTCCACCACGGCCGCGAGCGTACTGGCGGACGCCGAGTCCGGCAGCCCCGATCCCTGATCCGGCGAACAGTCGATCAGGCCACCGCACACCGCCGTTCCGGATACCGCTCCGGGAGGCTGGACGTACTCGCTGCCCGTGCGCACCCCCGCGGCACCCGACCTCCAGCGGCTGGCGCGGCCGACGCCTGGAGGTCGGGACCGAGAAGCTGGATTCCGGGTACGGACCGTCGGCCCTGAACGCCCGTTCCGCGAAGCGCTCGGCGATGCGGTGGTGGGTGGCGGTGTCCGGGTGGAGCTGGTCGGGCAGCGGCAACTCGGCGAAGTCGGCCGGACCGTAGAGGTCGAGGCCGTCGAGGTGTGCAGGTTCGGGTCGTCGGCGGCCCGCTGGGCGGTGATCCGGGCCAACTCCTCGCCGATGACACCGAGCGTGAGCTTGCCGCTCGCCCGCTCGGCCGGGTCGCCGGTGGCCCGGAACCGCAGCTGCCCGGCGGCGAGGGCGGCGAGGTCGAACGCGCCGGGACCGGGGTGTCCTCGTGGATGGGGCAGTAGATCGGTGACACGACGAGCAGCGGCGTGGTGGGGTGGCCGTCGCGGATGGTGTCGAGGAAGCCGTGTACGGCCGGGGTGAAGGCGGGCAGCCCCATCAGGTCGGTGTTCACCAGGTTGATGCCGATCTTCACGCTGATCAGGTCGGCTCGGGTGTCCCGCATGGCGCGGGCGGTGAACGGGTCCAGCAGCGCGCTGCCGCCGAAGCCGAGGTTGACCAGGTCGACGCCACCGAGGGCGGCGGCGACGACCGGCCCGGTGGCGGTGGGGCTGGTGGCGTTGGAGCCCTGACTGATGGAGCTGCCGTGGTGCAGCCACACCCGGCGACCCCGGTCGGGTACGGGTACGACGGGGGCGTCGGTGCGCAGGGCGACGAGTTCGGTCCGCTCGTGGTGCGGCAGCCAGATGTCGACGTCCTTCACCCGGTCGGGCAGGCCGGCGAAGCGGACGGTGCCGGGCGGACCGGGCCGGTGCTCGGCGGTACCGCTGGCCATGTCGACGGTCACCGTATCGCCGCCGGTGACGCTTGCCTGGTCGGTCAGGAGGCCGTCGACGAGCAGGTCGTAGACGCCGTCCGGGCGGGGCGGCAGACCGGTGTAGGTCTGCCGGGTGGGCAGCGCGTCCAGCTCGACCGCGGTGGCCCGGTGCGGAACGCCAGCCGTACGCCGGCGGGCTGGGCCCCGACCATGGCGAGTTGGCCGTCGGTGTACTGGGCGCGGGCCCACCCGGGTAGCCGGTGCGGCAGGACCCCGCGCGCGGTGTGCTCGACGTCGAGCGCGCCGCGCAGGAGGTCGGTGGTGATCGGCGTGGTGATCGGGAGGGCAGACATGTCTTCGGTTTCTCAGCACGTGGTGACGGCCGGGCCTACAGCCAGTCGTGTTCTCGGGCGTAGCGGGCCGCCTCGTGGCGGGTCCGGGTCTGAGTCTTGCGCATGGCGTTGGAGAGGTAGTTGCGGACGGTTCCCGGTGCGAGGTGCAGCCGGGTGGCGATGTCGGCGACTGAGTAGCCCTCGCCGGTGACCCGCAGCACGTCGGCTTCGCGGTCGGTAAGGGGGCAGTCCTCGGTGACGGCGAGCGCCGACACGTCCGGGTCGATCCAGCGTTTCCCCGCCTGAAGGGTGGCGATGGCCGAGGTGATGTGGGCCGGCTCGGCGGACTTGCTGACGAAGCCCTGCACACCGAGCCGCAACGCCTTGCGCAGCACGCCGGGACGGGCGTGCCGGGTCAGCATGAGGATCACCTGCTCCGGTAGCGTGCGACGGATCTCGGCGACGGCCTCGAGCCCGTCCACGCCGGGCATCTCCAGGTCGATGACCAGCACGTCGGGTCGGTGCCGCAGGGTGGCCTCGATGGCCGTACGGCCGTCCTGCGCCTCGGCGAGGACGGTGATGTCACCCTCCAGGGGCAGCAGCGCGGCCAGGGCCGTGCGGAGCAGCACCTCGTCGTCGGCGAGCACGATGGTCGTCATCGGTCGACCTCCTTCGAGGCTGGTCGGGCCGCGCCCGCCCGGGCGGGTGGGAAGACGGCGGCCGTCCGGAACCGCTCCTCGGTCTGTTCCACGGTCAGCTCGCCGCCGTCACCGGCCACCCGCTGCCGGAGTGCGGCCAGGCCCCGCAGCTCGGGGAGCGAGGTGGCGGTCACGCCGTCGTTGACGATGGTGATACCGGCTTCGGCGAGCGTGATCTGCACCTGGGTGGCCTGCGCGTGGCGCAGGATGTTGGTGGTCGTCTCGCGTAGCACCTGGCCGAGCAGTTCGCTGGCGCGGGCGTCGACCTCGGCCTCCCGGGTCACCCGGACCCGGATGCCGGCGGCTTCGAACAGGTTCTTCGCGTTCTCGATCTCCGCGGTGAGGTTGAGCCGCCGCTGGGCGTACGCGAGTTCCTTGGTCTGCGCGATGGTGTCACTGACCAGGTCGTACGTCTCCCGTAGCTCCTTGGCCACCCGGGCGGTGTCGCGGTCGAGCAGGCGCTCCGCCAGGGCGAGCTTCAGTTTAACCACGTGCAGGGTGTGGCCCTGGATGTCGTGCAGGTCGCTGGCGAACCGGACGCGTTCCCGGACCACCGCCAGCTCCGCCTCACGTTCCCGGGTCTGTTCCAGCTCCCGGATGAGGTCGTAGAACCGTTCCCCTACCACCGTGAGCACCGTCACGACCACGGTGAGGACGGTCGGCACGAGTACGTAGGACCTCAGCACGTCGCCGAGGTCGTCCCGCTGCACCAGCAGCCGCGTGGCGCCGATCAGGGCGACGTAGGAGAACAGTCCGGCCATCGCCGGAGACCGGCGCCGCCGCACCCCGCGCATGGCCAACGAACCCACGGCGCAGACACCCCAGTACGCGTTCGGACTGGCGGTCACCAGGACCCCCACCGGCCACACCACCCCCGCGACCACCAGGCACGGCCACACGACGCGGGACAGGTCGTTGGCCGCCCACCGTTCGAAGGCCACCAGCGCCGCCACCGCGCCCGGGGCCAGGACCAGGACATGCCACCAGGTACGCGCGTCGAGGTAGACCAGGACCACGGCGGCGAACACGACCGGCGGCAGTGAGGTGACGAGGTTGAGCCGGCGCAGCCTTCTCTGCGTCGAGGTGGTGAAGCGCGGCGCTGGGGCGGTCACCACCCCAGTATCCGGGGGCCAGCCGCCACGACCAGTGACACCACGTCACATCCGGTCGTGACGCCACGCCACTGACGCGGCGGGCGCGTCCGCGCTGTCATGGGTGCATGTCCACCACACCCGTCATCGCCGTCGACCGGTTGAACCTCACCTACGGCGACTTCCACGCCGTCAGGGACGTCTCCTTCGAGGTTCGTCCCGGGGAGCTCTATGCGCTGCTGGGCACCAACGGGGCCGGTAAGACCTCGACCCTGGAGGTCATCGAGGGGCACCGCAGGTCGACCTCTGGCACCGTACGCGCCTTCGGCCACCCCCCGGACGACCGACGCGCCGTCCGGCCCCGGATGGGGGTCATGCTCCAGGAGAGCGGTTTCTCCCCGGATCTCACCGTCCGTGAGTCCGTCCGCCTGATCGGCCGGCTCACCCGGCGCAGCGACGACGTCGACCGGGTACTCGATCTGGTCGACCTCACCGACCGGGCCGGCCGGAGGGTGGCGCAACTGTCCGGCGGGGAAAAGCGGCGGTTGGACTTCGCCACCGCCGTCTACGGCGCCCCGGAGCTGATCATCCTGGACGAGCCGACCACCGGCCTGGACATCCAGTCCCGCGACGCGGTCTGGGCGACGGTGGACCGGCTGCGCGAGGACGGCGTCACCATCGTGCTCACCACCCACTACCTGGAGGAGGCGCAACAGCGCGCCGACCGGATCGGCCTCATGCACCAGGGAACCCTCCACCGGGAGGGCACCGTCTCCGAGCTGACCCGCACCCTGCCGGCCGTCATCCGCTTCTCCCTCGCGGAGCCGATGCCGGTGCCGATCCTGCCGCTCCAGGCCGCCGTCGACGCCGACGGGAAGGTCGTGATCGAGACCTTCGCCCTGCAGAAGGACCTGCACGCCCTGCTCGGGTGGGCACAGGACCACGCGGTGGAGCTGCGGGACCTGCAGGCCGGTCCGACCCGACTCGACGACGTCTTCCGCGCCGTCACCCGCTGAACCTCGTCCCCCCAGGAGCGCCACCATGTTGTCCATCGCGGCCAGCGAGCTGATCCAGATCTTCCGTAACCGGCTGGTGCTGGTCACCAGCCTCATCATTCCGTGCGCCGTCTCGGCTCTCTTCGTCCGTCAGCACGAGACCTTCGCCGAGATCGGCAGCCTCGGCTACATCGCGGCGATCGTGCTGTTCACCGTGGCCGCGTTCGGGCTCTACGGCACGGCCGTCACCACCCTCGCCTCCCGACGCCAGAACCTCTTCCTGAAGCGGCTGCGCTCCACCGCCGCCGCCGACTCCACCATCCTGGCCGGTCTGCTGCTCCCCCCTACCGCGATCGCGGTGGTGCAGGTGGCCGCGATCCTCACCGCGCTGGCCATCATCGCCGGGGAACCGGCGAACGTCGCCCTGCTCGTGCTGGCGGTCATCACGACCCTGGCGATGATGATCGGCCTGGCCCTGGCCACCGCCGGACTCACCAACTCGCCCGAACACGCCCAGGTGACCACCCTGCCGGTCATGCTCGGCGTGATCGCCGTGGCGACCTGGGTGGGCATCTCCGGCACCGAGAACCTCGCCTGGCTCAAGCGGCTACTGCCCGGCGGCGCGGCCACCGAGCTGGCCAGCAACGCCTGGAACGGCGGAGTCGCGGTGACCGACTCCCTGCTGCTGCTCGCGCCCACCGTGGGCTGGGTCCTCGTCGCCGTCGCCCTGGCCGCCCGACTCTTCCGCTGGGAGCCCCGCCGATGACCGCCGACGACCGGCCCGACACCACGACCCTGGTGGAGGATCTGCTCCTGCTGCTGTTCCAGCCCGCGTCCGGGACCATCGCCGGGGAGAACACCCTCTTCTACGTCCTCGGTGGCGCCGTACTCGCCGACCTCGCCCTCGGCGATCACCTGACCACCACGGCCCAGGGACGGGTCGGCGGGGTGGCGGGTCGTCCACCAGCGGACCGGCTGCTCCGCCCGGCGTGGGACTACCTCGCCGACAAGCCCAGGGGGGTGCAGACCGCTCTCGCGGCGATCGGCCCCGGCCTACGCGAGCCGGTGCTGGCGCAGCTCATCGCGCGAGGCGAGATCGAGCAGGAGCCGCGCAAGGTGCTCGGCCTGTTCCGGACGACCGCGCTGCGGGAAGGCCGGACCGGACGTCGGGCGCGCTTGCTCGCCGACGTCCGGCAGGTGCTGGTGGACGGCGCACAACCGCAGGCCCGGGTCGCCGCGCTCGCGGCCCTGCTCTCGGCGAGCGGGACGCTGCCGCAGTTCAACCGGGAGATCCCGTGGAACTCCGCGGTGATCACGCGGGCCAAGGAACTCGAACGCGGTGACTGGGGCGCCGACGCCGCGGCGGCGGCGGTGACCCGCACCGTCACGGCCATGGCCGTCAACAGCGCCATCGTGGCCATCAGCGTGCTTCCGCGAAGCTAGTACTCCAGCCGCACATGATGCAGTCGGAGTCTTCGCTGTTAGTGGGCTGTTATAGCGCGGTACTGGTGCTGGCGTCGCCATCGCGACCATCGATGGATGTGGTCGAAGGGTCGGATGGTGGTGATCAGGTGTGCCAGGAGACGGCGGACCTCGCCGAGGGTGAGGGGAATGAGGCCGTCATCGGATTTAGCGCCCCCTTTTTGGCCTGCGCGGCGGTGACGGCGAGGTAGGCGTGGCGCACAGAACGAGCGTTATGTGGCGGTACCAGGCGTCGTAGCGACGCACCTGATACTGATCCAGGCCGACCTCGGTCTTCGCGGTCTGAAAGCACTCCTCGATCGCCCACCGGGTTCCGGCGACACGGATCAGGTCCTCGTCGGGCGTCCCAGCCGGACCGAAGCATAGGTAGTAGGCCAGGTCCGTGGGGTCGGTGATGCTCCGGCGAATCAACAGCCAGTGGCCGTATCCGTCGGCGGCGCCGGGCAGAGAAGCCACGGCCCAGTCGTAGAGCCGTGGCCCTTTGGCGCCGTCGCCGCAGCTGCGGCGCTTCCATGCCAGCGCCGGCGCGGCGCCGGCGAGGACGTCCGGGCGGGAATTGCCGGCCGTGGTCGGGATCCGCTGGTTGCGGGGCACGGCCAAGACGTAGCCGATGCGCAGCTGCTGCAACCAGGTCCGGAACTTCGAGTCCTGCCCGTATGCCTCGTCCGCGGTGACCCATTTCGCTGGCAGGCCGGCGGTGATGGCGCGTTCGAGCATCCGCAGCCCCAGCGCAGGCTTCGTGGCGAACTCGACGTTCGCGGCGATGCCGGCTTCGATGCGGCGGGTGGGGTTGTCGCACCAGCCACGGGGCAGATACAGCTCCCTGTCGATCAGGGTGCGCCCGGCGGGGCTGGCGTAGGCGAGGAACACTCCGAGCTGGCAGTTCTCCGTCCGCCCGGCCGTGCCCGAGTACTGACGCTGCACCCCCGCCGACTTGACGCCCTTCTTCAGGAACCCGGTCTCATCGACGATCAGCACCCCGTCGTCATGGCCGAGGTGCTCGCTCACGTAGTCGAACAGGTCGTCACGAACAGCGTCCGGGTCCCACGCTGACCGGTTGAGCAGCCGCTGCATCCGGTCCGGCGTCGCATCGCCGGCGGCCTCAGCCAAGGTCCAGCCGTTCTTGCTCGCCAGCGGCGACAGCAGCCCGACCAGGTAGGTCAGCACCTGCCTGCGTGGCTCTGCGCGCCCAAACCGGTGCGCGAACCGCGCCAACAGATCATCCAGACCCGCCCGCCAACCCACGATCTCATCGATCAACACAAGCCCGGGAGCCTGCCCGCCCCACGACCAACCACAACAGACAGACAGTGCGATCACCTGATCCAACGCATGAATAGCATCGACACGCGCAACTGCACGGCCGGTGCCGCTCAAGCGTCGATCACGCCGATGAGCTGGCGAAACTCCAGGTGAGGCAAGTGCGGCTGGAGCACTAGGCCGGCATTTGACGCCCAGCGCTGCCACTGCCGGTGCTGAGCTCGGTACCCGGATAAGGAGCGCCTGGCTCTGCCCTTGCTACCAGTCAGGGCCTGCTGCTCACGGTCAGCAGCCTATGGTCGTTCATCGGACGCAGGACTCGGCCGGTAGCCCCTCGGATCCGGCGGACCGCGTCGCCGGTTCTTCTGGTCGGCGCTGGGACGTGCTGCCGCGCCGCCTTGTGGGGTAGGGCGTTTACGGCCAACGCCCTCATGCGCGACATATCTCGCGCACCGCCCTTGGCGTTCTGACCTCCCCACGACAGAGGGTGCTCCGCCGTTCGAGCTGCTGTGACCGGCGACCCGCAGGTCCTCCTCACGCCTTTGGGGGCACTCCGGCCAGCTGCCGGGACTGCAGTCGCTGCGGACCGCAGGAGATGTGTCCAAGCTCGTCGCGAGTGGAATTCACCACCAATCGATCCGAGCGAGCGGACGCCGACGAACGCCCGCCGAGGGCCGAAGGGGATGCCAGGCAACCATAGGGCGGGAGCGCCATGCTCCCAATCTGCTCCCAATTTAAGGGGTAACAGCGGCGAAGCCCGTTACCGATAGTTCCAGCAACGGGCTTCTGACCTGCATACATCTATGGTGGGCGATACTGGGATCGAACCAGTGACCTCTTCGGTGTGAAGCAGGACGCCACACCGCCCCTGACCAGCGGAAACGAGAACTTGCAGGTCATGGTGGGTGCAGTTGGATGCGGTTGAGTGCCGTTGGACGGTGTTCAACGCCGTTCCGTGCACCCGTCTGCTCCCAACCCGCTCCCCCAATCTTGGCGACGTCGCTAGCTGATTGGCGTCTACGGAACCGCGTCGCGCAACGGGCACCGCTCTTTCACCCGTCGTCCGCAGTCTGGGCACTCACGGCTTGATAGGCCCATTGGTCTCTCCCCCGCTCGGTTGTCGAGCACGACATACGGCTGTCGCCAAAGAGTCTGTCGTCAAGAGGGCCTTGACGTACGCAGGCTGTGGAGGCTGCGCGACGAGGCCGGGGTGGGGATGACCCCCAGGCAACCAACACGGGGCGCTGACCTGCCGCTCCATTTGTGTTGGTCTGCTGAAACCAACCATCAATGTCCTTGCTCGTCCGCTGGCGTCCGTCCCGACCGTCACCCGGTTAGTCACCCAACAGAGGGCTGGGGAGAATCCTCGTCGTGATCTCTCTACCTCAACCCGTCGACCTCACGTCGCTGGTGCTCCGTACGGACTTCACCGACGACCCTGCCTGGGAAGCCGTGAAGGCGGCATTGTGCACCTGGGAAGGCGACAACAGCGCAACCTTCGTCAGCGACCCACAGTACGCGGACGTGAGCGTCCAGCATCTGGTCGATGCGGACAATGCGGCAAGTCACGAAGACAAGCTGATCTACCTCTTCCTCGCCGACGCGACCACGATGGCCGACGTCGAACGCCCCCTGCTCGCCGTCGACCTGGCCCACAAGCCCGGCCGCACCTTCCGAGTGCCGCCCCGCTGGTACGCCGACGTCTCGGCCAACCTCTCAATTGCGAATATGGATTTCGCTGAGTTCGCCGACGCCGTCGACAGGTCCGGCACGTACCGGGGCTTCGACGGGGAGTGATGTCCCGGTCTGGCCTAATCCCGAAGGCGGAGACCGGTACCGAGCCCGCACTGTCAGCTTGGGAATTGGACAAGAGCCGGTGCTGATGCGGCGTTTCCCCAAGTCGGGTCGGCCTCTGCCGGCCTCGATTGCCCCCCGATGACACCGGCTTGTGGCCCGCGGCTGGCCCGACCTACAGCCCGCCGGAAGCATGCCGAAGCCGACCCTGCTGAGGGTCGAAGCAGACAAGGCCATGTTCGGCCGCGATACGCGCCGCCCCTGCCGACACCTCCCGAGCCCGGCTGTAGACCATGGGGAAGTAGACAAATGGTCCCGATGCAGAATCAATGAGCCCACCCGTTGACCACGGGCTCCGCCCGTCGTCATCCTCGGTTAGGTCCGGCCACCTCTCAAGCAACGTCCGGACGTAGTCCTCGATACGGGGCGTCGGCGGCGTCGGGTACTCATCCTCGATGTACCTGCTGTACATCTGCTCGAACAGCGTTTCGGCCTGTGCATCGTCTGCCGGCTGATCGCCTTCCCACACCGCCAGGTCGTAACTCACGCGGACAGTCTGCCAGGAGCAGTGGAGATCGGTAGCGGCTGCTGGCGCTGCGGGACTTGGAGCGGATCTCCTCGTCGGGCAGTCGCCAGACCGTCCAGCCTCCCCGGACGGGGACAAGGTGGAGCGCCTCACCAGCCGAACGACCTTGGCCCCGTCCGGGGAGGCTGGTAGCCCTTGTGGTGCCCGGCGAGGTGAGCCGCGGCAGCATCTCTGAGGAGGGCCGGGGTTCGGGGCGGAGCCCCGAGGTCTTCAAGGTCTTGTCGTCCGCCAGCGTGGCCGGCCGGCCCGGCCGATGCCGGCCGGAGGTCGCCAGCAGGCCGGGGCCGGGGCCGGCGCGGCCCGCTTTGCGGGCCGCCTTAATCTGATAAAGCGGAATTCGGCAACGTCAGGCCGCAACGCGCGCAGTCCCGTGTACTGCCCAGGGACGTTGGTCAGCCTGGTGATGGGCGGTTTGCCGCCGGTTGCGGTGTGGGGGCGGTGGTGGTTGTAGTGATGCAGCCAGGCGGGTAGGGCTTTGCGTCGGGCTGCTTCGGAGGTGTAGAACCGGCCGAAGGCCCAGCCGTCGGTGAGGGTTCGGTGGAAGCGTTCGACCTTGCCGTTGGTTTGGGGTCGGTAGGGGCGGGTCTTCTTCGGGGTGATGCCGAGTTCGGTGCAGGCGTCGCGCCAGGCGTAGGACTTGTAGGCGGAGCCGTTGTCGGTCAGCACCCGCTCGACGGTGACGCCTCTGGCGGCGAACCAGGCGACCGCGTGGTGGAGCACGTCGATGGCGGTGACGGCTTTCTCGTCGTCGCGGATCTCGGCGTAGGCGACCCGTGAGTGGTCATCGACGACGGTGTGCACGAACGCGGTCCCGATCCGCGGCTCCCAGTGCTGGTTGCGGGTGCCGGTGCGGCGGGCGGTGGCTTCACGGTTGCGGTCGCCCTGCACCCGACCGACGTAACGCCACCCGCCGCCGTCGGGGATCTGGCCGAGCTTCTTGACGTCGACGTGCAGCATCGCCCCGGCGTGGTCGTGCTCGTAACGACGCACCGGTTCGCCGGTGCGCCGGTCTATGTGCGAGAGCCGGTTCACCCTGCAGCGGGTCAGCACCGCGTGCACCGTCGAGGCGGGCATGCCGAGGCGACCGGCGATCTGCACCGGCCCCAGGCGGTGCTTCCACCGCAGGTGCACCACCTTGCGCACCAGCGGCTGGCAGGTGCGGTTCGGGCTGCGATGCGGCCGTGACGACCGGTCCGTCATCGCGTCGGCGCCGAGCTCGGCGTAGCGCACCGCCCACCGTTTCGCCGTCGGCCAGGACACGTCATAGCGCTCCGCCGCCCGGGCGACCGGCCACCCCTCATCCACGATCAGACGCGCCAGGCGAAGACGTGCACGAGGAGTCAAAGCGGCGTTAGCGTGGGACACGAAGGCCTCCTGGTTGCCGGAGCGGTTCCTAGACAGCTCCACTCCACAACCGGAGGCCTTCGTCATCACGTCTATCTACGCCGTGTCGTCACACGACCTCAACCAATCTCCCTGGGCAGTACAACTAGGCCGTGTCTCGTGGATCTCGGCTGTCGCACGTGGGTGGCTGGTTCAGTGCCTGGGCAAGGTTGATCGGCGTCACCCATTTCCGGCGCCGCCTGCGATTTGGGTTCGACAAAGGCCCGACAGGGCTGGTTCGCTTGCCGGGTGGATCAGGTCGTCTTCTTCACCCACCCCAACCGTGCCCATGGCCCGGGCGCCGCCCTGCGGCGCTGGGGCATCCGGGTCAACGGCGAGGACCTGCGCCTCGTGGCAGCAGAGGCGACCCGTGATCTCTGGCTGAACGAACTCGACGGCGTGGACGACGCGGAGAAGATGTGGCGGTTCGTGCTCGACCAGTACTGCGACCTGTGGGCCTCTGAGCTGGGCGCACCATCGCGGTTACTGCTCGGCGAGCCGGACGAGGACCACCGGCGCACGCACGGCCTGTGGGGTGGCCGAGCACCCCTGCTGGGCTGCGGCTCCTGCGGGGACTGGGAATGCTGGCCGCTGCTCGCCGTGATCAGGGCCGACGACCACGCCGTCACCTGGTCGGAATTCGTCCAGCCGCACCGCAAGCAGTGGGGTGAGCTGCCGATCGGGCCGTACACCTTCGATCGCGCCGCATACGAGGCGGCACTGGCCGAGCCTGAGGCGTTGGATGCCGACCCGGGTTGGGCCTGGCTGCCCGGCAACAATGATCTGCCAGGGTGACCCGCGCTACGCCGAGTGTCGTGGATCTCGGGTGAGGTCGCGTAGCCAGATCTTCATAGTGGCGACGTCGACCGCGGCCTGGTACATGAAGTCTCTCTTGTCGTAGCGGGTGGCCACGGCCCGGAACTGCTTGAGCTTGTTGATCGCGCGTTCGACGACGTTGCGCTGCCGGTACAGCTTGCGGTCGAAGGCCGGAGGACGGCCGCCGCGGCTGCCCTTGGCCTTCCTCGCGGCGATCTGGTCCCTCTTCTCCGGGATCACCGCCGTGATCCGGCGTCGGCGCAGCTCGGCGCGGATCTTCTTGTTCGTGTAAGCCTTGTCCGCCAGCACCCGGCCCGGCCGGATGCGCGGCCGGCCCACCCGGCGCCGGATGCGAATACCATCCATGACCTTGGCGAACCCGACGCTGTCGTGGCGCTGCCCTGCGGTCAGGGTCCGGCTGACCGGCCGGCACCTGCGGTCGCCGGCCAGGTGCAGCTTCGTGCTCAGCCCGCCGCGGGACCGACCGAGCGCTTCACGGTCAACCGATTCGCCCGATGCCGACCGCCCCCTTTGCCGTCTCCGGCATCCCCGGCCAGCTCTTTCGGCGGCTCACGGCGGGCTCCGGCGGCGTGCTGGTGCGCGCGGACCACGGTCGAGTCGACGCCGAGGTCCAGTCGTCGCCCTCGTCGGCGTCGCATTCAATGCGCAGCGCGTCGCAGATCGCCGCCCAGGTTCCGTCGAGCGTCCAGCGGCGTTTGCGCTGGTAAACGGTCTTCCAGGGGCCGAACCTGATGGGCAGGTCCCGCCACGTTATCCCCGTCCGTTCCCGGAACAAGATTCCCGAGACCGTCGTACGATGATCACGCCACCGACCACCACGTGGCGGATCCCCAGGCAGCAGCGGCTTGAGCAGTTCGCACTCAGCGTCAGTTAGCTCGAAGCGTCCAGACACGACGAACGTGATACACACTCACGCCTCACAGATCCACGAGACACGCCCTAGATGCGGACCGGCAGCCCTGTCGGTGCGGTCCGGGTCCGTTTGGCCCGTAGACCGGCCGGGCAGGAGATCGCCGTGACTGCCGTCGATGAGTCCCACACGATTGAGTTCAGACGCTCGACACGCCGAGTCGTGCTGGTCGCCGTCGCGCTGCTCGTGGTCGCTGCGGGACAGGTCGCATTCAACCTGACCCAAGGTCGACAGTGGTGGGACGGGATTTGGCTTCTCCCGCTCTATGTGGTGATTTTCACCCTGGCCAAGCGGCTGGGCCGCCCAGCGGTCTCTGGCTACCAGGCACGGCTGCCCCTGCAGCTCACTGAAGAGCATCTACAGGTGGCGGGCCCGGGCGAAGTCACCGTGTCTATCGGTTGGTCGAACATCGCCAGAGCCGAGATCCACGGGCGGTTGCTGGCCTCCCTGGTGATCGAGCCGATAGACCCGGACCGGACCCATCCCCCGCTGAAGCGGTGGCAATGGGCTGGGCATGGACAGAGCCGGCCACACGAAATCCTCGTTCCTCTCACCCACATGACTCCGGGCCGCGACGTGCTGCGCCGCGAACTGGCCCAGCGAACCGCTGCTGCCCGTCATGACATCTGAAGCCCACCACTCCCTCGCCGTGCCCAAGAAACCGTCATGGCCTTGGACATTGAAGAGACCGCGGACGGCTGGTCAAGTGGTTGCTTCCCTGGTCAAGCCGTCTGCCGGTATCGATGGCTGCCGAGGGCACCAGTAGTGCGAGGATTGATCAATGCGGTATCTCAGCGCGACCGGTTGGACGGCGATCTTGGCCCCTTCGTCTCGAAACGAACCACTAGCCGTCGATGACCTGGGCGAGCAGCCATAGGGCTGCCGGAAGAGTCCACCGTCGTCCGTGGGCATTCGGCATCGGCTGCCTCGGTCGTCACTCAGTTGGTCACTCGGAAGAACGCCGGATCTTGCGCATAAGCATCGCCCAGACCCCGTAACCAGAGCCGATGTTCCCCGTGATCGCGCCAGCAGCAGAGCCGATGAAGAGGGCGCTGGCGCAGTCAGGGCAGACCTCGCGGCCGGTGATTGTCTCTTGGAACGGCTCTTTCACCCGTCGTCCGCAGTCTGGGCACTCACGGCTTGATAGGCCCATTGGTCTCTCCCCGATCGGTTGTCGAGCACGGCATACGGCTGTCGCCAAAGAGTCTGTCGTCAAGAAGGCCTTGACGTACGCAGGCTGCGGAGGCTGCGCGACGAGGCCGGGGTGGGGATGCGGCGCGAGCATCACGGGCAGGCCCCGCCTGCCGGCAACGCCGCCGCGCCCGGCCGACTGCCGGCAGCGCGGTCTGCGTTTTGCGGCATGATCGTCTGATGGATGACCTGCGGGACGGCCGGGTGGAAGTCAGTGTCGGTGAGATGCAGGTTCTTGTTGGCCTGGCAGCACCATCGATGCTCGCGCTCTACCGGCAACATGCGGGCCTCGCCGAGCACTTCGACCAGGTCGACGGACACGAGGTCGCCGGCTACTCGTTCGTCGCGATCAACGACGGAGCGCAGTGGCCGGGTTTGGTGGTCACCCAGCGATTCCATCCGGCCGGTCCCGGCTTCGTCCCCGGAGTTTGCTCGTGCCGGAGCAGCAGCAGGTGTTCATCGGGGCAGGCACGCGGCTGTTGGCATACCACGCTCGGTCTGGACGATGGCGCCGCAGTTGGATCGATGAAGCGGAGTGCGGCTTTTGGGGCTGGCGTCTGCACGAAGACGTGGCCGTGATGTCCGCAGAACTAGAACTCGCCGTCTGGACCGCCGATGGCCGAAAGTTGTGGACCACTTTCGTCGAGCCACCGTGGTCCTATCGGGTCACCGACGGTCGAATGGTACTCGACGTGATGGGTGAAGTCCGAACGTTCGACCTCCGGCGCGGACCGTAGCGGCACCCACACTTCGGCATGAGCGGACGTCGCCAGCCCGCGAAGAGGGTGCCGATGTTGAGGCTTTCGGGGCGCCGAAGATGCCACCGGGCAGGAAGCCCTGGCCGGAGGGCCCCAGGTGGGATTCGCATCTCAGCCTCCGGGTTCTCGACCGACGCCACCGCAGCGAATACCAGTGCCACAGGTCGATGCAGCATGCGCGCGCGAACGGCGTCAGCGAGCCCTGGGCCGACAGCCGGCACCAGCCAGACCGGGAGCAGCGAACCTTGACCACTTCGGTGCTCTGCACCCAATCTGCACCCACTTGCAAGGCCCGAGCAGCCACAAACTCCTTACGGCGCTGACCTGCGGATACTCCCCTACCAGGCGACATAGAGTGCCGTTAACTGCTGTTCGCTGCCGTTGAGTGCAGTTGTGTGAAGCAGGACGCCGCACAGACTCTGACCTGCTAAAACGAGAACCCGAAGCTAGGGGTGGGTGCAGTTGCGCACCGTTCGGTGCAGTTCAAGGCCATTGAGTGCACCCGGGTGCTCCCAACCTGCTCCCCCAATCTCTCGGGCTGGTGATCGGACTGCTGCAGGCAGGCCGAGATGCACGGTATCGCAGGTCGTTCGGCAACGGATCCTGGCTGCTGTCGGCTCCGCCTGAGCGGCCTTGGCTGACGTCGACGCCTGGCCAGCGCCCGTTAGCCCCGAGTGCTCCGACCTGCTCCCCACGGCCCGGCCGTCCCCGGCCGCACTCTCGGATGCCGCGCTCTATTAGCGGCAGATCGGGATGTCGGTTCGTCTTTCGCCCAGCATCGGGGGGTTAGAGGCGGCGGGTCCAGGGTCTTCCGACGCCCGTGCGTACCGCGCTGCGCCCGGGCGGCAGGTCGAGAACGTCGATCAGGCTGGGATCGTCGTCAACGGCGTGGTGCAGGTGCCCGAGCTTGCCGGTGCTGCCGGTCGCGTCGGAGGTTCCGATCAGCTGCCACACTCCCTCGTCCGCGTCGTGACTGATCAGCAGAACATGCTCGTGGCGTTCGAAGACCTCAGGGGTCTGGATACAGGTCGTGCCCAGCAGCCAGTGCCGCATCCACCAAGCTCGCCGATCGTGCTGCATGACGTGGTCGGTGACCCACCAGACAAATGGCAGGTCCTCGTGGGCGCGCGACTGCTCCGCGGTCAGGTCTGGACCGCCCTGCGGGACCCGCTCGAACGGCTCGTCGACGAGTGAGAAGGCGTGGCCACCCTCGTTCGGGAAGATAACGGCGTGGAACGTGCCACCGCCAGGATTGCCGGCACCGATCCCGATGGACAGGCGGGCGACCTGCGGGCTTGAGCCGGTGGTCCAGCCGAACGCGTACGACGCCAGCTCACCACGTGGCCCTACGAACTCGCCGAACACACGTCGGTCCATGCCAGTAACGACCGACCTCACCTCGACGAGCGCACCCTCCAGCACCTGGATATCCACGCCGGCAACATAGCCGATGGAAACCATGACGCCGCAGGGGCACGCCTCCGCCTCCGACCGCCTTATCTCGGCAACGAGCACCGGCACAATGCCGTGCGGCTCTCTGACGGCTCACAATTCGGCTGTCGACTTCTCGCGTCGCCACGACGGCGTCCTGCCGGGGGCCGACCCGCCAGGGCCAGCCGTCCGTCCGCTCAACGGCAGTTGCAGGCCTCACTTGCCGCCGTGGTCCAGAACCGAGCGTGACGGCTGCAGATGATGAACAGCACCTTCGGCGGCATGAGCGTACAGGGGATCAGCGTCGCCTCATAGGTCTGACGGGCGCGCCCGTCAGACCTCGGCGGTGGTGGGTGAGATGCTCCATCGCAGTAAGGCCCTGCCCGCCACGTGTTCCAGGGTCAGCGGGTACACCTGCCCAAAAGACCTGCCTGCTTTGAATCGTTGAAGTTCGCTCGGTGCCCAGCCGACACAAAGGATCGGGCAGCCAGCTACCTCGATCACTCCTACGCCGAGGGGATCCTGCCAGCCCGCTCGCCAACCCAAATGGTGATGGCTGTGCAGGTCGACGGATGCCATGTGCGCGTAGTGACCCCGCGCGGCCGCCCACCGGTTGATCGCCGCCGCTCTCTCGTACGCGACTTCAACGGGCAGATCCAACCAGCCACGCAGGCGGGCGGTGCGGAACCCCGAAAACGACTGCCCGCCGAAGTGCGCCCACGCCTCCTGATCGCCCCTGCCCCAGACTCGCAGGTCAGCCAACCCGTCGATACTGCGTGCCTTCGGCAGGAAGCCCACCCATGAGTCAAGCGCAACCGCGTCACCGATAACCATCCCGGACGGGTCCACGGGCAAATCGCCTAGGACCACTGGTTCCTCTCCTGCTGACACCGCCGACCACGGTAAGCCCAGGTCGATGTCGAGCATGGATATCGTGTCGATCTTCTCGTACGTACCGGGCCGCGTCCGCGCAGTCACCGTCAACGCTCCCGGTCCGGCCGGCACCGCGACCACCTCCACGAGCCAGTCCTGCAGATGCGCGCCGCCCTCATCCGCCGCCCGCATCGCACGAACCGACAAGGGCTCCCCAAGGTCGGCCCACTGATCGACAAACCCACCGCAGGCCAGCACGACAGTCCCCGACGGCACCACCACCCGCCCCAGGGCCACCGTCATCGACGCAGAATCCTCACTACCGCTCATCGCCGCCGATCATCACACCCGGTGGGCTCTCCGGCACCCACTCATACCCATGAACGAACGTCGCCCGCCCGGCGATCAACACGGCGTAGGAACCTTGATGATCTTCCGAACCAGTCGTGCCCGTCTTGCCGCCATCAACAACGGCGCTTCTGCTCCAGTCCACTCAAGTTGGACACCCGTCACGACTATGGCCGGCCTTGGCGGTCTACCGCGTAGATCCCTACGGCATCTCGTATTGACATGTCGGATCACTGTACGGATCCGCGACCAGTAGCAACTGAGCCTTAATCAGCTTCCTGACGAACCGGCCCGGCCTTGCATTCTTTCCTGAATAACCCTGACGATTCCCTGCGCCACAATGCGATCATCCTCACGAATTCGGTCTAGTGGAGCGTTATTTGCAAATTCAACCAGGGTCACCCTCTGTCGATCTTTCTCGATCGAGAAGTATCTCGAAGTTCCCATGTTCCGATCGAGCTGACCCATAGCAGTTAGAGATGCGTGCGCGCAACCGACAGCAGCCTCCCCATCACTTACGGTCGCCGCGCACTTGTCGCATACATGAGAACAAGACATCGCCCTCGACGAGCAAACCGTCACCGTCTACAACGCCGACACCCCGATCGCAACCAGCCTGAGCTGACCAGCGACCGACGCCCATAGCTGGCCTGTCGCACCGACCTGCCATGATCACCCGCGATCCGCCGAGAGCGGCGACGGTTCACGACCGATCGCGGCCATGCTGGCCGACTGGCCTGCACTGCACCATGACCAGGAGACACACGAATGCGCAAGACCATCATCGCCGTTGGAGCCCTCGGGTTGGCCCTGCTCACCGCTGGCTGCGGGAACGAGGACACCACCGAGCCGACCATCCCTGGCACCCCGGGTGCCGCCTCCGCCGAGGCCAAGGCCGACAAGCCGCAGGAGCCGAAGACGGTGGAAGCGGCCAAGGCGCTAGCTCAGAAGGAGTACGACACCTACGCGGCCGGCGACTGGAAGGGTGCATGGGACCTCTGGACCAAGGAGGGCAAGGCGGCGATCACCCGCGATGAGTACGCCCGCCTGCACACCGAGTGCAAGACCATCACCGGCCTGACCTTCGAGATCACCGGTGCCCGACTTGAGGGCGAGGACAAGGCGGTCGTGAACTTCAAGCGGTCGATCGTCGCCGGGATGTCCGAGATCCGGTACGAGGACGGGCAGTGGCGGTACCAGCCGGACGCCGAGTCGATGACGGACTACACCAAGGGCGTCGACAAGGTCATTGCCGAGGGGCAGGCAAGCGGGCGTTGCCAGAAGTAGGCGAGGCACGCGAGTAGCCCTACGGCCCGATTCCCTCAATCGCGAGGGGGTCGGGCCCCTTGCCGTAGCTGCCTCAGGCTGGCCCACCCCGGCTCACCCGGGCCGGCATCGCGCTCCAACACTCATGCCGCGGCGGCACGGACGATGGAGCCCCGGCAAAATCCGTTGGCGGGTGGCATGTGATGCACGGATCACGAATACGGCGGAGATCCTCCGGCTGATCACCGAGGAGCCTGCCGCCTCGGCGCCTCAGTTGATGTCCATCAACCCAGATGGCAAGTCGGGGAGATCCGTTGACCGGGCTCGAACCGGCGTCCTCCCGGTCCCTAGCCGGGTGCTCTACCACTGAGCTACAACGGATCTCCACAGGCCTCGCCGGCTGGGCTCGAACCAGCGTCCACCCGGACCAGAGCCGGGCGCTCTACCACTCAGCTACGACGGGCGCGATCATGCTGCCCGATCACGACTCGACATGTCCACCCAGTTCCGGCAGCTCGCTGACCACGACGTCACCCGGGAGCATCGTCTGCTCCAAGCCGCCCTTGACCATCTTTCCGGAGAACGCCCCATTAGCACGCAGCATCGACGCCCACAGTGGGTCCGCGATCGATACCCCATGCACCAACTCGGGCGTGGGCCGAAACACCCCGGTGGCCGCGGGTGTCTTGGGACCTGCCCAACCCGACTCGACCGGGTCGACGCCATCATCGGCGCATGCCGCCTCCACATCCGCACGGGTGCAGGCGGCGGTGCCGTCGAGCACGTCCCACGGCAGCGGCAGCCGAGCCCCCACGCCCACGTCGGGGTGCAGGCCACCGCCGGTCGACCGGTGCCACGCCGCCATGTCCCCCGCGATCAGCATCATCGCTTTGCCCGGGCAGGACGCCCGCAGCAGTCCGAGGCTGCCGCAGGCGTCAAGCGCCGCGATCCAGGCCGCCCGCGCGGCGTTGTACGCGCCGCACAAGAGGTTCCACGTCGACGAGTCGTTACCCCGCCTCACAATCATGGTTGCCTGATCGAACTCGCTAGCCGTCCACACCCGCTTGAGCAAGGCCGCGACCTGGCGCATCGTCGCCCACCACCGGCCCAGCAGCTCACCACGCTGCGCGTCGGTAAGCCGGGCGAGCACAGCCGGCGTCGGATGGGCCTGGGCGATCATCCACCAGTCCGTCGCCGGGTTGGCGGTGCAGTGCTTGAACAGAAGGTCGGCGATGTCGTCGTACGGGTTGTCCCGCCCCGACAGCGTGAACTCTCGCCGCAACTTCCTCTTGGCGGTCAAGTACGCCACGAAGCACCCCGCCCACGGATCAGCCAGGAAGGCATCTCGCTCGATGCTCGCCGCGAATCCTGCCCGCGCGACCATGGTCAAATGCCGCTTGGTCTGCTCGACCGCCAACCTGTCGGCTTTCGCCAACAGTCGCTGCGTCACCCGGAACCGCCGGTTGTACTGCCGCTTCGACAACTCGATCCCCGCCGCGACCCGGCCCTCCCGGTTCAACCGGTCACGCAGAAAGTCCAGCCGGGCCGGATCGACGGCACCCAACGATTCGCTCAGGCGTGCCGAGAACTCGAGCAGCGAAACAGGATCATCCGGATCGATGCCGCCGCGCGGCAGCTCGAACAGCCGCGTGGCGGCGTCGATCTGACGGGTACCTCCGACCGGCCGCGCGAAGTCCGCCGACATCGAACTCCACCCGTTCCAGCGTGATGCCGCACGGGCCGCCCGCCCCAACGTCATCCGGTCTCGGAGCCCCAACTGGCCGCCCACCACCCGCAACACGAGATGCGCGATCTCCTCGGGTCGACGCCGCTCATCGAGCGACGTGTACAGCGCGACCAAGGCATCCTCAGCAGAGGTCTCGGCGATTGACATGGCGGCATCCTGGCAGGCACGACGAGACCGGATCAATCCAAATCACCACTGCGCCTTGCACCACACCCGGGGCATGCTCAACGGCAGCTCCTCGGGCTGCCACAACAACCAGCAGACGATAGCCAGCAGCCGGTGACTCTGGTCAGATCCACCAGGCGCACGGGCTCAGAACGGTTCGTCTCCACGGTGGTGACCAACTCGCTGGCAGCAGCGACGAGGCTGTCGAGTTGCTCTTCTGTGAGCGCGAGTTCGTGGGCCAGCATGAACAGCAGCGAGTACATGATGTTGGCACTGGTCTCGTCATCGACCAAGTCCGCGAGAAACTCCTCCCCGAGGTAGCCGCGCAGTACCGCTTCAGCCTCCCGTGGCGGCACCTGGTGTTCAGGCGGGGCCATCGCGTTGAAGCGGGCAACGAACCGGGTGACTTCGCGGAGGTCCTGCACACCTCGGAACCACCGATGCAGCAGCAGCACGAACGCCGCCAGCATCACCCCGAACCTGCCACCGGCCCACCGGTTGAAATCAAGCAATCGCGCGGCACCACAGAGAAGCGGGGCTGACCGCCGTGCACGCGCTGCCCGGCGGCGCGGCCCGCGACGACGACCGCAGATGCCGCCCGATCGGGCCAATGTCAAGCACCTGTGCCGATCCTGCAACGGGCCGGCCGGCAAGGCGACGTTCTCGCACACCATGGCCGCATGCGAATGGTCGGCAGCGCCGGATCGGGGCGGGCACCGAACGTCCGGGCCGTACTGCGGGAGAGCGCCGCCCGGTGGCGCCGGTTCGCCTTCGACCACTGGGCGCAGGCCGACACCCGGCGCGGCGTGGACGATCCCGAGGGACTCAGCGGGCCGGTCGAAGTCCTGGTGCTGCTTACCCGTTCACCCGGTGAACAGTCCGCCCACGCCCCGCTGCGGACGGCCTGTGAGCTGATCGGTGCGGAAACAGCCGCCCGCTACATGTCGAACGGTCGCACGGCGCTCGTCCTGTCGGCACCGGGACGTGACTTCCACCGGTGCGTGGAAGCTCTCACCCAGGCCTCCCTCGACCCCGGATCGCCGATCGCCGCGGGCGCGGTGACCGCCAGCGCGCCGAACGGGCTCTGGTGGGCCGCGGCCGAAGCCGGCCTACTGGCCACCCTGACCGGATTCCTGCGCACCCGCCGAGCCGGCCCCGTCGCTACCCGTCAGGACCACCTCGTGGAGCTGGCCGTGCTCGCCGACGCCACTGCCTGCGCGCGCCTGGCCGCAGCGGCGGGACAGCTGTCCACCGGTCCCGACCTGTTGAGCACTCTGCGGGCCTACATCACGCACGACCTGAATGCGGCGGCCACGGCAGCGGCACTGCACATTCATCGCAGCACTCTCGAGTACCGGTTGAGGAAGATCTATGCGCTAACCGGCGTGGACGGCTCGACCGTGCCCGGGATCCAGTACCTGGCCAGCCTCCTGGCGGTCGACTGCCTGGACCGGATGCCCACCGAACTTCCCCCATGATTCCGGAAAATGCGGATTTACCACTGAAGGTGCCGAATGGTTAGCTCCTCGTATTCGACGAAGTCGATACCGCGGATCGACCGCTCGATCGGACGACGGCCCGTGTCGGGCCCTGCGGCTGCCATGGCGGAGAACCGCCCGAGGCCCGAACTCGCCGGTCACCACCAATCCCTGCATTGAGGAGAGGCTATGTCCAGTCACATCGCCCAGGCGTGGCGTGACCCGCACTACCTGAGCTCGCTGAGCGAGGCGGACCGGCAGTCCGTCCCGCCGAACCCGGCGGGCGAGATGGACTCGTCGCTCGACGACCTGTTCGTCGGCGGTCAGGCCTACAGCATCCCGACGTCGCCCTGCACCATCGGCTGCCCGACCGGCGCCATCTGCACGCCGTTCTACTACAGCTACCTGGTGCGGACCTACTACCTCTGCCTGTACTGCTGATCCACCCCGTGAAAGGGGCCGGCCCCGATCCGTCGGGGCCGGCCCCCACCCAGGCGACCCCCGCCCCGCCGGACGCCCCCGCGGCGGGAGAGCCCTACCCCCGCAGAGCAAGACCGCTGGGCAGCCGGCACCGACCGGCCCCACCGGCCCGACCGGAGGTGTGACACCGTGACTGAACAGGTAATGGTTGGCCCGTCCGCGGAACAGGTGCCAGACGGCACGGCGGACGTCTCCTGGTGGCGGGCGGCCACGCTGGACGAGCGGCACGCACTGTACGACGACGCCGGCCCGCCCGACGCCACCGGCGACGACCGCGCCGCGACCGCCTACCGGGAGTGGCGGGCCCAACGCCCCTTCACCGACGAGGGCATCTGGCAGCGCCGGCTGTCCCTCGGCCACCTCGACGACCACCGGTTCCGGGCGCTCCTGCGGCCCACCGCCCCACCGCCCGTCGACGGACCACCGCGCTGGCTTGCCGAGTTCCACAGGATCATCGGGCGGGCCGCCGACGAGAACACCCTGCCGGGTCCCGACCTGGACGGTGAGGACATCGACATCCGGGCGTACATGCTCAAGCCCTTCACCCCGTTCGTCGCCGACGCGACCGAGCGGCTGGCCGAGGTGCTCGACGAACTGGCTCTAAGCGACGCCCTCGTCGACCGGACGGCGCTGCTGCGGTCGCTGGCCAGCGAGCTCTGCGCGGCGCTCGTCGCCGGCGCGCAACGCGCGTTGATCGTGGACATCAACATCGCCCGGATCGAGGGTCGGCTGGTCGGCACCGACCCGCAGGCGCGGTACCGGGAGTTCCTGGACGGACTCACCGGCGCCCGGCTGCAGGAGTTCTTCGCCACGTACCCGGTGCTGGCCCGGCGGATGACCGAGCAGGTCGACATCTGGCTGGCCGCGAACCGCACCTTCCTGGGGCACCTGGTTGAGGACTGGCCCCACGTGGTCGCAGCCTTCGGCCTCTCCGCACAGGACCGGATCGAGGCGGTACTGCCCACCGGCGACTCGCACCGGGGCGGCCAACGCGTGTCGGTACTCGTGCTCTCCTCGGGCGCCAAGGTCGTCTACAAGCCTCGTCCGATGGCGGTCGACCAGCACCTCGCCGCATTCCTCGAACGGCTCAACCAGGCCGGCGTGGTGCCGTCGCTGCGGCTGCCCCGCTCGGTCGACGGCGGCGACCACGGTTGGCAGGAGCACGTGGGCAACGACCCGTGCCGGGACCTGGCCGAGGTAGGTGACTTCTACGAGCGCCACGGCGCCCTGCTCGCCGTGCTGCACCTGCTCCAGGCCACCGACTTCCACTCCGAGAACCTGATCGCTTCCGGCGGGCACCCGGTCCTAGTCGACCTGGAGTCGGTCCTGCAACCGGAGATCGTGCCGATCCCGGACGGGCCGATGCACCACACGTCCGAGCTGCTGGCCACCTCGGTGCTGCGGGTCGGCCTGCTCCCGGTGCCGGTCTGGGCGACCGAGGAATCTCCGGGCATCGACCTGAGCGGGCTCGCCGCACGGGCCGGTCAGCGCACCCCGATGCCAGTGCCGAGCGTCGTCGCCGCCGGCACCGACGCGATCCGGCTCGTGCTGGAGCACGGTGAGGTTCCCATCGGCGAGCATCTACCGCAGCTCGCCGAGCCGGACTCGGTGATCGACCCGCTGGACCACCTGGACCGGGTCGAGCGAGGCTTCGTCGCCGTCTACCGCCACCTGCTCGAGCACCGGGACTCGCTGGTCGAGGAACTGGTCCGGGACTTCGACTCCGACGAGATCCGGGTGATCGCCCGGGCCACCCAGACCTACGCCACCCTGCTGTTCGAGGCCACCCACCCGTGGCTGTTGCGCGACGCCGCCGACCTGGAGCGGCACTTCGACCGACTGTGGGCGGGCGACGAGGGCCACTTCCCGTTGATCGTCAGTGAACAGCACGACCTGCGCCGCGGCGACATTCCCGTGTTCGTCGCCGGGGTCTCCTCCCGCGACGTCGTCGACAGCACTGGGACGCTGGTCCCGCAGGTGCTCAGCCGGTCCGCGGGTGAGATGGTCCGGGCTCAGGTCGCCCGAATGGGAGAGGCGGACCTCGCCCGACAACTGTGGTTCCTGCGGGCCTCGGTGGCCGACCTGACCGCGGCGCGCGCCGGCGCGACGCGCACCACCCGGGAGCGGCCGGCCCGCCGACCGGCACGCAAGGGTACGGATCCGCTGGCGGCGGCCCGGGGCATCGGTGACCGGCTCTGCGCGGAGGCAGTCGCCGAGCGGGACGACGGGGTGTCCTGGGTGACGCTGGAGGCCGGCCAGAGCCAGAACTGGGCGGCGCTGCCCGCGATGATCGACCTCTACGGTGGCCTGCCCGGTATCGCTCTCTTCCTGGCCCGGCTCGGGCAGCTCACCGGCGTGCCGCGTTACACCTCGACCGCGCGCGCCGCGACCCGGTCGTTGCGGGCCATGACCGTCGGCGCCACCGACGGTACGGATGTCCGCCTCGGCGCCTTCAGCGGCCTGGGCGGGCTGGTCTACACCTTCGCCCACCTCGCTGAGGTCTGGGGCGATCCGGAGCTGGCCGCCCTCGCCGCCGACCTGGTCGTCGGGGCGGGCCGACACATCGCCGCCGACGAGCAGTTGGACCTGCTCAGCGGCTCGGCCGGATTCGTGCTCTGCGGGCTCGCCGCACACGCGCTCACCGGGCGCGACGACGTGCTGGACACGGTGGAGCGGGCCGCCGCGCACCTCGTCGAGCGAGCCGTTCCCGCCGGTGACGGCATCGGCTGGTGCAACGCCCTCAGCCCGCGTACGCCGCTGTCGGGCATGTCGCACGGCAGCTCCGGATTCGCGCTGGCGTTCGCCCGGCTCGCGGAGCGCACCGGCCGCCACGCCCACCGCGAGGCCGCGCTGGCGGCGTTCCGACACGAGCGGAGCACCTGGGACCCGGCAAAAGGCAACTGGCGGGACCTGCGGGACCCCGACATCGTGGCCCCGGGCCGCACCAGCGGCCTCGAGCCACTCGGCCCGATGACCACCTGGTGCCACGGCGCACCCGGCATCGGCCTCGCCCGGCTGGCCTGCCTGGACGTCCTCGCCGGCGACGACCCGGCGTTGGCCGGGGAGGCCGCGCAGGCACTGGCCACCACCGTCGCCGACGGGTTCGGCATGACCTTCTCGGCCTGCCACGGTGATCTCGGGAACCTGGAGCTGCTGCTGGAGGCCGGTCGCGTCCTCGGACCGGCCGCGTTGCCGACACCCGTGTCAGGGCTCGCCGCGGAGGTCATCGAGGCCGGCACCACCCTGGACTGGCCGTCGGCGACCCCGAACGGGGTGCCCACACCCGGGTTCATGATCGGGCTGGCCGGCACCGGCTACCAGTTGCTGCGACTGGCGGAACCGGACGTGGTGCCCTCGGTGCTCACCCTGGCGGCCCCGACCCGGCCCGGTGTCCGGTGAGGCTGCGCAGGAGGCGGGTGCCGGCGCTCAACCAGGTCTCGGCGACGGACTGCGGGCCGACCTGTCTGACAATGGTCTTGCGCTACCACGGCCAGCGGCGCTCCCAGGCCGAGGTCCGCCGGCACTGCGACACCGGCCGGGACGGCATCACCGCCCGTGACCTGCGCGCCGCCGCCCGGTTCTTCGGACTCACCGCGCAGAACCGCCGCCGTCCGGCGCACGAGCTGCGCGACGAGGCCATGCCGCTCATCGCCCACTGGCGGGACAACCACTTCGTCGTCGTCGAGCAGGTGCGCCGGGGCGGCGTGTCAATCGTCGACCCGGCGGCGGGCCGACGACGGCTCACCGGCGCGGAGTTCGAGGACGGCTACCAGGGGGCGTTCATCGAGCTCACCCCCGACCCGACGGCAGCTCACCGCCCGCCCGCCCCCACCGCCACCCTGACCGGGTACGTCCGCGGCCTGGTCGGCGCGGCACCCCGGCTGCTGGCCCTGGTGCTCGCCGCCACCCTCCTGCTCCAGGTCGCCGGTCTCGTGCCGGCCGCCCTGACCAAGCTGATCCTGGACGTGGTGCTGCCCCGTCACCTGTCCGGGGTGATGCCGATGCTGCTGGCCGGTCTGGTCACGATCGCGGTGACCCAGGGCGTGGTGTTGTGGCTGCGCGGCACGGCGGTCACTGTCCTGCAGGCCCGGATCGACGAGGGACTGGTGGCCGCCTTCGTCCGGCACATGCTCTCCCTGCCGTACGCGTTCTTCCAGCAGCGACTCTCCGGTGACCTGCTGGCCCGGCTCAGCAGCAACCTCGCCATCCGGGAGATCGTCACCAACCGGCTGCTCTCCACCGTGCTCGACGGCGGCCTGGTGGTGGTCTACCTGGTCGTCCTGCTCGCGATCTCACCGCTCTTCGCCCTGATCACGGTGGCGGCCACGCTGCTGCGCATCCTCTTCCTCGCCCGGACCTACCGGCCGCTGCGGGAGCTGTTGAGCCGGGAGCTGATGGCCCGGGGCGAGACGCAGGGGCAGGTCGCCCAGACCATCAACGGCATCGCCACGGTCAAGGCGCAGGGCGCGGAACAGAGCGTCTTCGACCACTGGCGGCTGCTGTTCGGGCGGCAGCTGCGGCTGTCGGTGCGGCACGGCAGGCTGCGGGCGGTCGTGGACTCCGGGGTGTCGTTCCTGTCCACCCTCACCTCCCTCGGCCTGCTGTGGCTGGCGGGTCGTCAGGTGCTGGCGGGCAGCATGACGGTCGGCACCGCACTCGCCCTGGTCTCGGTAGCCGGCGCGTTCCTGGCGCCGGCCAGCTCGCTGGTCGACAGCGTCGAGCAGCTGCAGTCCCTGCAGGCCGAGTTCGGCCGCGTCCAAGACGTGGTGGACGCCGCTCCCGAGCAGCGGTCGGACGGGACCCGGCGGCCGGTCGGCGCCGGCACCACGATCGCCCTGCGCGACGTGTCGTTCCGGTACGGGCCGGGATCGCCGTACGCGGTGCAGGGCGTCGACCTGGTCGTCGAGGAAGGGCAGAAGGTGGCCCTGGTGGGCCGGACCGGGGCAGGGAAAAGCACCCTCGGCAAGCTGATCCTCGGCCTGTACCCGCCCACCGACGGCCGGATCCTGTTCGACGGCCATCCGTTGGACGAGTACGACCTCAGCGCGTTGCGCCGCCGGTTCGGGGTCGTCCTCCAGGAGTCGTTCATCTTCAGTGGGACCATTCACAGCAACATCGCCTTCAACGACCCCGACCTGCCACCGGCAGCCGTGCAGGAAGCGGCGCGGCTGGCCTGCCTGGACGACGACATCGCCGGCATGCCGATGGGATACCGCACCTTCGTCGGGGAGGCGGGCAACGCGCTCTCCGGTGGACAACGGCAGCGGCTCGCCCTAGCCCGGGCGCTGGTCGGACACCCCGCCGTCCTGCTGCTCGACGAGGCCACCAGCCACCTGGACGCGGAGACCGAACGGCGGGTGGACGCCAACCTGGACGCGCTGCGCTGCACTCGGATCATCATCGCCCACCGGCTCAGCACGGTCCGCACCGCCGACCAGATCCTCGTGCTCGACCAGGGGCGGGTGGTGGAACGCGGCAACCACGGTGAGCTGATCCGGCAGGACGGGTTCTATGCGCGCCTGGTCGTCGGGCAGCTCGTGCCGGAGCCGACACCGTCATCCCTGCCCGCGCCGCACCGCGAGCCAGCCGTGCTCCTCGGCGGTCCGGAGCGCAACGGACAGGAACTGGGTGACCACTGGTGGAGGGGTGTCCCCGAGCCAGAGCAGTGACCAGTCGTAGTGGCTGGTGGGGGTCAGGGGAACCGCGACCAGCATGCCGTCCGTGCGCGAGACCGCGGCACGGATGCAGCCGGGCACGATGCCCAGGGCGGTGCTGCCCGGCTGCATGCCCATGGCGTCGTGCAGGGTGGCCGGCTGGATGTAGCTGGTCCGCGGACTGAAACCGGCGGTGCGGCACAGTTGGGTGACGTACTGCCGGAACTCCGGTGCCTCATCGTCGGCGTCGAGGATGAACAGCTCGTCGCGCAGGTCGCGCAGCTCGATCGAGGCGCGGCCGGCCAGCGGATGGTCGGCGGCCATCACCACGACCACCGGATCGAGGCGAATCAGCTGGCTGCGCAACATCGGCGGGGCCAGGGCCGCGCGGCAGACGGCGACGTCCAGCCGCCCGTCGGCGAGGCGGCGCAGCTGCTCGACGGAGGAGAGCTGGCGACGGTGCACCCGGACCCGCGGACAGGTCCGGACGAAATTGTCGATGAGGATGTCGTGCAGGTCGAACGCGGCGTCGACCAGGCCGATCCGCAGGTCCTCGCCGACGGCGCCGTCCCGCGCGGCCCGGACCTGCTCGACGGTCAGGCTGCTGTCCGCGAGCAACTTCCGGGCCCGGGGAAGCAGGATCCGTCCCGCCTCGGTGAGCATCACGGCCGGCCGGGTACGAACCAGCAGTTGGACGCCGAGACGCTCCTCCAGTGCCCGCACGTGGTAAGAGACCGTCGGCTGGGTCATGAACATCTGCTTGGCCGCGAGCCCGAAGTGCCGCGTCTCGGCGACCACGACGAAGACCTGAAGTTGGTGCAGATCCAGCTCCGGACCCATCCCGGCATCACCCTTCGTCGATTGATTTTCTCGATGGTCGCGCGCCGCGTACCGATTGGACATCACCCTCGGCAGTGATCACGATGAATGTCGACGGTCATCGTTCCGGCCGGTAATTGGATCGTTCCAATCCAAGCCTGCCGCGCCGCACCCGACGGGGAGCACCATGGACATCGATGCCCTACTGCTGGAGACCCTCCGTACGGTCGCTCAGGAACGGTCGGTACCTCGGGCCGCCGCCGCACTGCACGTGCACCGGACGGTGATCAGCCGCCGGTTGTCCCTGCTCGAAGGCCGCCTCGGCATCGAACTCGTCCAAGGCGGCGGCGGCGAGCTGATCCTCACCCCTGCCGCGCAGATCCTGGTGGCCGAGTCGGAGCGGATGCACGAGCACGGCGAACGGGCGGTCAACCGGGCACGCCGTGCCGCCGCACGGTTCGCCACCCCGTCCCGCACGCTGAGCATCGCCGTCCTGGACGGCCGGATATCACCGGAACTCGCCGCCCTCCGGGCGGCCCTCACCTCGCCGGCGCGGCCGGTCCACTTCCGTCGCTATCCGTACGCGGATCTGCTGGAGACCGTGCGGGACGGCCGGTGCGAACTCGCGGTGACCTGGCTCCCCATCTCCGAGACGGCCCTGCGTGGGCTGCGCGCCGCGGTCTGGCGGCGGTTTCCCCGGGTGGTGCTGGCCCCGGCGGACCACCAGCTCGCCGCCGCCTCCAGTTGCCTGCTGTCCCACCTGGCGAACCAGCCGCTGGTCGGATTCGACATCCGGCTGGACGGTCGCGCGGCCAGCTACTGGACTCTGGGGCGACACCGGGACACCCGCCGCTCCGGCGCGGGACTGCTCCGCTGCCGCAGCCAGCACCTCGCCGAACACTACGAACTGGTGGCGGCCGGCGTGGCCCTCGCCGTGGCCCCCGCCCCGCTGGCCGACCCCGACGACCCGCGGTACGTGGCGGTTCCGGTGCGCGACCTCTCACCGGCCACCCGACTGATCGTCTGGAACGCCGCCCACGAGCACCGTCTCGCACCGCTCGTCAGACGGTTCGTCGCCACGCAGGAGCCACTGCCGTGACCGGTCCCCCCGACGTCTTCGACGACCAGTGGTGGCTCTGCACCGGCACACGCGTCACCGAGCGCCCGATTCGTCCCCTCCGGGCCCTCGTCGACGGCACCACACTCTGACGACCACCACGTCCGGCCGCCGGCTGCCCGGCAGCCCGGTGCCTCCACCGGCAGCCACCGGGCGGGGACTAACCTCGTCAACCATGACCAGCCCCACGCCGCCGGACCACATCACCGAACGGTCGCGCCCCAGCCTGGCGCGTCGCCGACTGCTCGCCATGTCGATCTGGGTGGTGGCGTTCGTGGCGGGTGCCCTGCTGCTCGGTGTGCCGACCAGTGACCCGCTGCTGCCGCTGGCCTGGCTGTGGCTGGCCACCGTCGCGTGGAACAGCCACCTGTCGTGGCGGCACCACCTGACGTTCCTGCGGGACTGGGCCCCGGTCGTCCTCCTGCTGCTGGTCTACAACATCTCCCGCGGCTACGCCGACGGACTGTCCGCGCCGCACGCCCGGGAGCTGGTCGCGGCGGACCGGTGGATGTTCGGGTGGCTGCTCGGCGGGGACGTGCCGACGGTGTGGTTGCAGCGGCACCTGTGGCAGCCGGGCACGGTGCAGTGGTGGGAGGTTCCGGTCTCACTGGTGTATTTCTCCCACTTCCTCGCGGTGCCGGCCACGGCGGTGGTGCTCTGGGTGCGGTCGCGGCAGCGGTGGGCCCGCTACATGCGGCGCTGGGTGACGCTGACCCTGGCCGGGCTGGTCACCTACTTCGTCTACCCGGCGGCGCCGCCGTGGTGGGCGGCCCTGCCAGAGCACGGCAGCCTGATCGGCCCGGTGCACCGGATCTCCACCAACGGCTGGGAGGCGCTGGGGCTGCACGGCGCCGGTAACGTGCTCAACGCGCTGCAGGTCGAGGCGTCGAACCCGGTGGCGGCGATGCCGTCGCTGCACACCGCGTACGCGCTGCTGGTGGTGGCGTTCTTCCTGCCAGCCGTGCGGCGGCGGTGGTGGCCGCTGCTGCTGGCGTATCCGCTGGCCATGACGTTCACGCTGGTCTACTCCGGTGAGCACTACGTGATCGACGTGCTGGTCGGCTGGGCGTACGTGGGGATGACGTTCCTGGTCGTCGGCCTGGTGGAACGGTGGTGGGCCTCGCGGCGCCGGGACCGGGCCGGCGGGGCATCGCTCCCGGGAGCCCCGGCCACGGCGTTGACGCCCGCGTACGACGCCGGTGACCGGGCGCCGGCGAAAGTTCCAGGGCCGTCGGCCCGACAGTAGAAGCCGGGCCACCGGCCGGACCGCGACCTGCGGTTGCTGGAACTGCTGCTGCTTTCTCGGCGGTTCCCACTCGACAAAGGGTGTGGCGGGCTCAGGTTCCGGCGCCAGCGCGCTCCCGTGCCACGGTGAGGAACCACTCGACGATGTTCTCCCCAGCCAGCACACCGGTGTCGGGTGTCGGGTTCACGTGTGGCGCCGACCAGCCGGACCCGAACAGGTCACCGTGGCGCGGATGCATGCCCTGATCGGCCGTCTCGAGAAGATCGACGTCTAGCGCCGAGTCACCCGCCGCGAGCACCATCTCGGCACCGATACGGTCGGCTACCTCCCGGACCGCCGCACCCTTCGTGAGACTTCCGGGCAACCAGTAGATCTTTCGTCGGTGGACCGATACGCGCCAGCCGCCTTCGGCGGCCCACTCGATCGCTTGCATGAGCCAGTCGGCCGACATCCGCGACGGGTCGATCTCCGCGCAAAGGAACAAGTCCGCCACGGTGCGTAGCTTCCGCACCCACGGCTGGTGCGACACGTGGCCGACGTGTGTCCGGACCTCGTGCAGCGATGCCACGCCTGCCAGTCGTCTACGAACTCGCCTGTTCCAGGGCACATCAAGGTGCCCGTCGACAAACAGTAGGCCGCCATTCGCCGCCACCATGAAGTGGTGCGGGTGGCCGGGCAGCATGACACGATGCAGTTGCTCGGCTGCGCGCGTCGTCGCCGGCATCACCGTCGCAGTGGCGGAAAGGGTCTGCAGCAGATGGCCGGCCCTCGCCGTCATGAAGGAAACGTCCTGCCCGTGGCGACGCTCGACGCCAACCAGCGGCGGTCGTTCGCCCGCTGTCAGAGCCAGAGCACGCGTGGAATAGATCAAGGTCCGGTCCAGGTCGCTGGCGATGAGTAGTCGTCGCGACTGCCTCACCGTGGCCCGTGCCTCCCCTTCATCGCCGACGCAACCATGCGGTCCCTGGGCCGGATCAGGCCGACGCAACGGTATGGAAGTGCCGGGACAATCTCGACAGGAACGCCGCGCTGCTCAGCCAGTATGTGGATGTGCTGCAGATCCTCAACCGCGTCAGCTCGGACCAGGACCTTCCACGGCACGCGGCGCAGGAGGACCCGCGTGGTCTCTCCGATGCCGGGTTTGACGAGGTTGATGTCACCGATGCCGTAGTGCCGGCTGATCGCCTCGGCCGCGCGCCAGCCTGCCCAGGTCGGCGACCGATCCGCTCCTTGCAGTGTTGGCCATTCCTGGGCGACGCGTTCCGCCACGGCCGGAAACCTGGTGGTGACGGCGTCGAGGAACTGGTGCGACACGTCGACGTCGGCCAAGCCCGCGTAGAACTTCGCGCCGTGGAACTGGCGCGGCCCGATGAGGTCGTGGTTGAGGACGGTCCGCGAAACGAGGCCGGACACGGTGGAATTGAGGCACGCCGACGGGATCAGAAGATCCTCACGGGTGCCGTAGGTCTCCACGCAGCCGCCAGGATCGGCGAGTACGGCAAGGTCCGGCGTGAACCGTTCGCCGCTGGCGAGACCGAGGTGGGCGTTCGCCTTCGCAAGGGCGTCGGCAAGTTCGCGGGTGATGGCGCCTTTGCCGGTCCAGCCGTCGACGAAGGCGATGTTGGCTGGTCTGTGATGCGCGGCGAGGTACTCCAGCGCAACCAGGTCTATCCCCTGGCCACGCACGATGCTGCACGCGTAGTGCGGCACGTCGAGCCCGTACGCGAACCTGGCCCATCGTCGCATCAGCGCTCCGACCGGCGTGCCGGCCCGGGCGAGCGACACCAGCACCAGGTTCGGGCCGCGAGCGGCGAGGAGGAGTTCCGTGACGATGCCGACCGCCCAGGCAAGTTGCGACGCTGAGGTGGCGAGTTGCTCCTGGAACAACCGCTGATATTCGGTGCTCGGCTGGTACTCGACCGGTAGCGAGGCCGCATAGTGTGCCCGGCCGGATTGGACTGCTTCTTCCCGCTCGTCGACGGGCGCTTCGAGGTCGGCTTTCGACAGGTCGGTCAGGAGCCAGGCGACGTCGTCGTGGTCGTAGCTTCCAAAGGTCGGTCCGTGGAGGGGTTCCGGCAGATCTGGTTCGGCTCGTGCGGGGGCGGACATGGCATGGGCTCCGGCGGTGGTTGGTAGGCAGGCAGGGTCAACAAATGCACCTGGTCGCAGCAGCCGGCGAGCTGGTCGAGCAGCCCACCCTGGGAGTGCAGCGCCGCAGTGTCGCCAGGTTGGTCGACGACGACGAGGATGTCGGTGAACCGATGGTCCGGGTTCGAGCCGGGTGCCACGTTGTAGGCAAATCGTGGCCCCGGCCCATCGGCCGGGTTGTCGTGGCTGGGGAAGGTGAGGCGGTTACGGATGGCGTAGCCGGCATCGTCGACCGGGAGCACCGGGGATCGGGTGGTGCTGGAGAACCGGACCTCGGTTCTCTCGCCCAGTAGGTCCTTGAGCCGGTTGGCGATGACCAGTGGCGCGTACATCAGCTCTTCACACCCGAGCACGAGGACCCGAGCTCCGACGAGCCTGGAGGCAACCTGCTGAGCGACCTCATGGGCGACTGACCACAGGGCCGCCCGGTGGTGGCTGCCGAACCCGTGTCTACCCCCCTCGCGGATGCCCTTCCAGCCGGTCAGGGACAGGCGCTGCGGTGGAGTGCGCCCGGTGGGCCGATCGACGGAAACAGTGTGTTCACCGACGAGCTGCTGGCCGATCGATGCCGCGTCGGCGGGAAGGTCGAGGTGCCCTTCGACCAGTGCGACGACAGTGACGGCGGCCCCGAGTGAGGCTGCCATTGACGCCATCCGGGCCTTGTCCGCACGTGAGCGGAGGTCCACCAGGGAGGCGATCACATACCGGGATCGAGGTGCCAGGGCATGCAGGGCGGCGATGGTGTTGAGCGCTGTCCTACCGGTGGAGAGTTCGTCATCGACGAGGAGCAGCGGACCGGCGCGTGCCAGCAGCGTCGGGTCCTCAGGCAGCAGCAGGTGCCGGGTGGCGTGACTGTGCTCCTCCTCGAAACCGGCGGCCGCGACCGTTCCCGGCGGACAACGGCGGGTGGAGTGCAGGCAGTCCGCGTCGAGGGCGTCCGCAACGGCATGGCCGAGCGCCGTCGCGGTCTCGGCGTAACCGAGCACGGCCATCGATGCGACCACGAGCGGCCATCCGGCTGGTCGACTACTCGCATGCTCGGCACACCGGCGCAGAAGCGCGGTGGCGGAGTCCGGTGAGCCGCGGAGCGCGGACCTGAGCAGGGCGGGGCCGACCTCGGCGATGCCGCTGTCCCGTCCGGTGATGCAATCGGCGGCCAAGGCGCCGAGAAGGCGTCCCGCTCCGTAGACGATCGTCGGATCGGTCGGTATGTGCTTGCCGAGTACGGAGGAAACGATCAGGTGCGAGCGCCGTGGGTTGCGTCTGAGGGCCAGCCCCACCAGGTCGGACAGGGTCAGCTCGGGCCGGGCATCGTTGGCGAGGCTCAGCCCCAGCCGGTCAGCGACCCATTGGCCGTTCCAGACGACGCTCACCGCTGCAGTCCCGCACCCAGCAGGTCGACGAAGGAGACGTCCTCGTTGGCGACGCCGAAGACCTGGGCTCGCCGTGCGATCCGCTCGGCCCACGCGGTATGGGGCTTGCTCTCGTTCATCTTGTTTCCATAGGTCGAGGTCCGCACGCCACCCTGCGCGTCCGTGTCGAGGATGTCGATGGCGTCGCAGAATTCCTCGTGCGTCACCACCGACAACGCGTGGACGACGGCGACATGGCTCGGGTGGATGACCGTCTTGCCGGTCAGCCCGTTCGCCTTGTCCAGCGCCACCTCTCGGATGAGCCCGTCGAGATCCTTGGCGATTAGTTCTGCTCGAAGCGCCCGCTCGGCGGACTCGACGAACGGGGACTCCCGCAGTTGTGGCTTGAAGATGCGCTCCGAGCGGGAGAAGTACTCCCACACCGGCCCGGTGACGACAAACCTGTTGCCGTCCGTGCGAGTCAGAACGTTGACCACG
Source organism: Micromonospora sp. R77 (assembly GCF_022747945.1). Taxonomy (NCBI): domain Bacteria; kingdom Bacillati; phylum Actinomycetota; class Actinomycetes; order Micromonosporales; family Micromonosporaceae; genus Micromonospora; species Micromonospora sp. R77. The sequence continues at coordinate 5,855,132 of NZ_JALDST010000001.1, read as the reverse complement.
TCGGCGATAAGGTCAGCGATCACGCGAACGTCGTAGACCGAGAGGTCCCGGGAACGACGCAGCCCGTACACCGCGGACAGGTCGGTGGCACCGATTCGCACCGCGAGGATGTGATCCCGGTACTTCGCCAGTAGCCGCTGCACGCCGAGGAGCGCGCCGATCCGTGACTCCGCGAAGACGATCTCCGGTGACTCGAGAACCGGCATCGCAAGGAGTCGGCGGCCGACCACCGCGCCGGCCTCGATGATCGCCTCGAGGAAAGCCGGACCGGTTTCCTCGGTGAACTTGGGCAACACGAAGCCGATCAGCGTGCCTGCATACTCACCGAGGCCCGTCACGATCCGCGCGACCTGGTCTGCTGACCGGACCCGGACGAAGATCATGGGCCCCTCCGGATCAGTCGCTGCATACTCGCGCAGCTGCGCCACGACATTGAGTTCGGCGGCCGGCACGTCCTCGTCGGCGATCGCGTCCTCCAGGCACACCACAACGCTGATGAGCCCCTGCGTGGCACGCCTGGCCAGATCGGTCGCCAGCTGGGGTCGCGTTGCCGGGCAGTAGAGAGTCGCGCCGAGTGCAACACCGAGCACGCCGAGGGGATCCTCCAAGGTGAAGGGCTCCGGAGCGTGCAGGAACAGCCGTGCCCGGTCGAATTCGGAGAGGAAGCTGTAGTGCCGCATCGTTGGTTCCCCGTTCACTGCCGCTGACACTGGTCACGCCTGTCCTGTCGCCTTCCGACAGCTCTCACGACAGTGGGGTACGTCCGTCCAGCCAGGTGATCCGGTCGAAGCCGTAGGCGAGACACGCGTCGCGCACCGACCCGTCGACCGTCTCCATCTCCGAGCGGAGGACGAACTCTCCGCGGACGTTGTATAGCGAAAGGATCACGCGTACCCCGCAGGACGGAGCTCCGCCGAGCGGCACCTCAATTCGAGCGCCGCCGGCCGTGGTGACGACGAGTGCACCACCCCAGCTCAGCACCACGCCCTGCTCGGAGTACCCGTAGACGATCAGCCGCTCGACCTCGCCGCACTGCCGCAGGTCGACGCTTATCTGGTCGTACCGGCCGCTGCGGGCAACGATCACCGGATGCGCGGACCCACGCGGGGCCAGGGCCGTACCGTCGCCCCGCTGCACCGCTGATGTCTCACCCGAGCGCAGCTCGTACGCGCAGCCGAGCCGCAGATCGCCCACGTCGTCGGCGCATCGCGCCTGCATGATGAGGGTGCCGATGCCGGACTGGAGCCGGGTCAGGGCCAACGCCGGCGCCGAGGAAGTGAGCACTGTCGTACCGGGTCGTGTCCGGCCGACGAGGTGCCTCCACCTTTGCAGGGGAGCCTGTTGTCGGGCCGGCGCGGGCAGCTGGGGTGCTGCGGGGGACAGATCGAGCGACGCCGCGACCGACGCCGGTCGCGCCGGCACGGCGACGGGGTCTTGCAGGACCGGCAAGCCACTCCTTTGGGCCAACGGGTCGGCCTGCAGCTTCCTGACCGCCCCTGCGGCTAGCGGGCTGGCTTTCGGCCTGGTCCGACGCCGGAGAAACGGCAGATCATGCCGGATAGGCGCATCCCGTGGATCCGGCATGCTCACAGGTTCACCGCGTAGTCGGCGGCAAGACCGGTGATGCCATTGGCATAGCCCTCACCGATGACCTTGAACTTCCACTCGGTGTCCCGACGGTAAACCTCGCCCAGCGCGACCGCGGTCTCGTCGGTCAGCCACCGTGCGAGGTTCTCCGATCGGACCAGCTCACGGTTGTCGGCCAGGTTCATCACCCGGATCCCACATTTCTTCAGCTGACCGAGCGTCCGCCGGCGTGCCGGCCCCGCATTGATGTAGAGCGCTACCACGATCCGGCTGATCTCTGCAGGGACCCGGTCGAGATCTACCTCGATCTGCTCGTCGTCCGCGCCGAGCACCTCCTCCAACTGCCGCACAGACATGTCGGGGCAGCTCAATTGGTTGAAGTACACGAAATGCTCGTCGGACAGGGCCCGGTTGGCAGAGTCACAGAGAATGGTGGCTGTCACCAGGTTCTGCGCGAGGACGGCCTCGGAGGCCGCGTCCCAGAAGACTCCGACGACGATCCCGGCCAGTCCGGGCACCTCTCGGGTCAGGGCGACGTTGGCACCGCGCTTCATAACCGACATCAAAGTTCCAAGTCCGATCGGGAGAACTTCGTACGCAGAAAGTTGCCCTGAGTGATGAGGGCGTCCACATCCTGGGCCCGCGCGGCGCCGAGTAGCTCTGCGGCAGAGTCGAGCAGCGATTCGAGCTGGTCCTGAAGGGACTCGGCCGGGGTTTGTTCCCCCATCCGGGGCACATCGAGCTGGCTGGGATCAAGCGCCAGGAACCGTTTCAGCGTCGTGGGTAGGTAGTCCTCAACGGTGGCTTCGACCGATATGACGGCGCGCGGCTCAGCCGACTGGGTCTCAAATCCGTCGATGACCTGCCCTAGCAGATCCGTGATCAGCCGGGCGGTCACCACGGATTCCCGGGGCAACCTGCCAGAGCTCCGGTTGATGTATCGAACGAGCTCCGCCAGCCGCTCGCGCAGCACTGCGGAGTTGCCCTCGGGCTGGTCTGTCGGTGATGGGCGGGCGATGTCCCGCCCTCGCCGGAACCAGGCAACCATTCCGCTTCCACTTCTCAGAGCCGAACGCCTCAGGACCCGAGCTGCCCGACGGTGCCGCTCTCACCGCGACGCGTCCGCTCCAGGTAGGGCCGGGCACGCTCGATCTGGCCTTCCAGGGCCTTCACCGTCGAAGCCATGCTCTCCGTCGCCTGGCTACGGAATACGTCGAGCGCATCCATCGTATGGAAGATGTTGTCGAACGCAGCCTGGAGCTTCCCGAGCTCGATAGTCGAACTCGCTGCCTGCTGGCTGATCTGCGCGCCCTGCATCCGCAATTGACTGGAGGTGGCCTCGATGAGGTCCGAGGTCACCGTGTTCAAGGCCGCGACCTGGTCGAGCACGAGCTTCTGCCGGGCCAGGGCCTGCGCCACGATGACTGCGGTGCGGAGCGCGGCGACAGTCGTGGTCTGCGCCCGGTCAACCCCTTTGATGAGCTCGATATTGTTCTTTCGAACAAGATCGAGTGCCATGTATCCTTGTACCGCCACGGCGGTCTGAGTCATGATGTCCTGCCGGCGCTGCCGGATCGGGAAAAGGGCATCCGATCGAAGCGTGTTGGCGTCCTCCGTCTTGCCGGCCGCCTCCAGCTCAGCGACCTTGGCCTCCACAGCTGCATCGAGAGCCGTTGCCAGTTCGTTGTACTCGGTGAGCTTGGTCATCATCGCCCACATGTTCTTCTTCTCGGTCTCGATGCTTGCGTTGTCCTTACGCAGCTCGTCCTGGCCGGACTCGAGCGCCTTGATGATGGCGTTCAGGTGACTCTGAGCGGACTGGTACTTGGCGAAGTACCTCTGGAGCCGATCTGCGCCGGGCAGAAGTCTGAGGAACCTTCTCGCGCTGGTCAGATCCGCGCGGGCCGGGTCCAGGTCCGTGACCGTCGCCCGCAGTTCGGCCAGCGTGTTGGCCACCCTCGACTGCACGTCCTCGCCACCGCGCCCACGCCCGGATCTCAGGGCAGCAGAAGGGCGATCCAGCATCCGGTTCGACACGCTCGCCGATGCGCGCATCTCCCGGTCGCCCATCGAGCTGATCGCGATCACCTTTTCGGCGAACGCGGGCGAGCGCATGTCCAACGCGGTCAATTCTGCGACGAACGCCTCCGCCTTGCTACGCAACTCCCGCTGCTGGGCGCTATCCACGCCTACCGCGCCGACCGCCTGCTCCTTCTCCACCATCACGACCGGGGCCGGCGGAGTGAGGACCAGGGCGCCGCTCGGCGCGGGGGCGGCGGGGGTGGGAGACGCACCGAGATCGAGTTCGGACATTGCCGGTGCTCCTTCACATGCAGCGGGGCGGTTGATCGACGTGTTGCGGTGAGGTGTTCAGATGCCTACAGATGTGCGGCAATAGCCGGAAGCAGGTCGCGGAAGGTTCGCCCGGAGGCAGCTGCTCCAATGGCAGTCATCAACCAGGTCTGTTGTTCGCGAGCCACCTTGGCCATGACCTGGGCCGTGTGACGGCCGGAGCCCGTCAGGTCATACCGCGCAACCTCCCGCTCGGTTGACTCGTCGATCAGCCGGCAGAAGGCGTTCTCGATCTGGGAGAAGTCCTGGCCAGTGAAGGAGTTCACAGTGAAGATCAGAGTCTGTACCTCAGGAGAAAGGCGTGACAGATCCACCTTGATCGACTCGTCGTCGCCGTCGCCCACGCCGGTCAGGTTGTCTCCCGTGTGCTGGACCGCCCCGTCCCGACTCTTCAGCTGCCGGAACCACACCTGGTCGACCAGCTCGCCTCGTGCGTTGAAGAGCAGGCAGGAGGCATCAAGGTCGATTGTCTGCTTCCTCATCCCGAACAAGCCCTTCTTGGGGGCAGCGTCCCAGCCCAGCCCCATGCGTACCCGCGTCAGGGTGCCTCCGCCGGCCTTCGTCAGGGAGACCTTCTGCCCCTTACTCAGACTCACCGTCATCCTCTTGTCCTTGTCTCTCCTCCGCCGTCGGGCGGGATCGGCGGCGCTCCGGCGCTCCGGACGCCTTCGTTACTTGCGGCCGGGGCTCCAGTTCATTCCCCAGCCATAGGCGCGGTCGAGCTTGCTCTGGCCGCCGTCCACGTATCTGACTTCGCGATGCACGGACAGCTCACCGTTCCTCGATTCGAGCATGGCGATGCCACAGATCCGGGCACCGTCCCGGGAGTCGTCCAAGCGCACCTCGACCTGCGGACCGGTGGCCGGGTAGAGGGTCACCACACCGTCCGCCGCGGACCAGTTGGGAACCCCGTCGTAGATGAAGGCGAACACCAGGACCCGCCGGATCTGCGCCGCATGCGCCAGGTCGATGAACAGGTTCTCGCCGGCCGAGTTGCTTCCGGTCCGGTCGTCGCCGTCGAGCCAGATGACGCGCTCCCGAACGTTGTACGGCCGCGCATCGAAAGCATTCCCCAGTGCCTGGACAACGCCCTTCGAGCCGTCAGTGAACTCATACAGACAGCCGAGGTCCAGGTCGATCGCCCCGGCACCCCGCTGCCCGAAGATCCCGCCGCTCCGACTACCCGGGCGCGCATTCCAGTTGAGGTTGATCCTCAGCACACCACTTGTGGATCCCTGCTTCGTAAGAGATACCACCGGAGCGTTCTTGGTGAGGGTCACCTTCGACAGCGACACCGGTGCGCCCTGGCCCGACATCGCAGGCGCGGATGGGCTCTTCGGTCGCTTGGTGTAGTCGATTCCCATGGCTCTTGGCTCCTTCAGCCATCCGTCCAGCAGCAAACAGGGTCAATTCATGACGCTCGCCAAGGCACCCGACGGATCAGATCCGGGTGAGCTCACGCGCCTCGGCGCCCTTCCCGCTGGCACGACTCCGATGGCGGTTGTGGACGATCGACGACAGGAAGGCGGCGGTGATGAGACCGACCCCAATGAGGCCGGTGACGACCTCGGGGATCTCGACCTTGATGGTGCACAAGAGCATCACTGCCAAGGCACCGATGGCCCACTGGGCGCCATGCTCGAGGTAGACGTACTCGCTCAGCGTTCCCTGCCGTACCAGGAACACCGTCAGCGAACGGACGAACAGCGCGCCGATGCCCAGGCCAATCGCCATGATGATCGGGTCAGACGTGATCGCAAAGGCGCCGATGACACCGTCGAAGCTGAATGACGCGTCGAGGAGTTCCAGGTACAGGAAGGAGAAGAAGGCGGCCTTGCCGACCTTGGCGGCGAGTTGGCCGATGCCGCCGCGGTTGGCCGCCTGCTCGATCCGCTCCAGCCCACCGTGAATCCCGGGGAGATTCTGCACCTCATCGCTGTTCTCATCGGACTCGAACAGCTCTCCGAGGCCATTAACCAGGATGTACGTCACCATGCCCAGGATTCCGGAGACCAACACGGTGGCCGTCTTGCCGGGTGGAGCGAAGGCGTAGGCCACCACCGCGACCGCCACCATCGCCACGACGACCGAAAGTTGATCGAGCTTGCCGATGCGCGCGAGCGGGCGCTCCAGCCAGGACAGCCACCTGATGTCACGCTCTTCGAAGACGAAGTCCAGGAACAACATCAGCAGGAACACCCCACCGAAGGCGGCGATCGCGGGGTGCGCCTCGTGCAGCAGGTACCCGTAGGTTCCGGGAACCTGCGGGTCGCCCTTGGCCAGCGCAAGGTTGATGGCCTCTCCGGGGGACAGCTGCGCGGTGAGCCCGACGACGGCAAGCGGGAAGGCCATCCGCATGCCGATAACGGCGATCGCGATACCGAGGGTCAGGAAGAGCTTTTGCCAGAAGGGGCTCATCCTCTCCAGCACGGTAGCGTTCACGACAGCGTTGTCGAAGGACAGCGAGACCTCCAGGACGGCCAGGATGGCCGCGATCGCCAGCGCCGCAGGTCCGCCGTAGACCAGGGCTGCGGCGAGACCCACGGCGGTGAGAGCAAAGGAGCCCCCGAAGGTTTTCAACAACACGTCGCTTCCTTTATCTGTCTTTATCTGTCGGGTTCTTCAGGACGTGACGAAAGCTGCCGGACTAGAGGATCGCGGGGAAGGGCCGCATCCGATGCTCAGGCTGTCGCCGGATGCGGCGCACCGTCCGCAGGTTCACGCAGGAAAGCGCCGGACCGGGGATCAGCCGACGTTGACACCGAAGTCACGCGCGATGCCGGCCAGGCCGGAGACGTATCCTTGGCCGACCGCACGGAACTTCCAGTCGCCGCCGTGGCGGTAGAGTTCGCCGAAGATCATCGCGGTTTCGGTCGACGCATCCTCGGAGAGGTCGTAGCGTGCGAGTTCGGCGCCGTCGGCCTGGTTCAGGATGCGGATATAGGCGTTGCGCACCTGACCGAACGACTGGCCACGGCTGTCAGCGTCATAGATCGAGACGGTGATCACGACTCTGTCGGTCTCCGCCGACATGCCAGCAAGGTTGACCTTGATGGATTCGTCGTCTCCATCACCCTCACCGGTCAGGTTGTCGCCGGTGTGCTCCACGGAGCCATCGGGACTGACCAGGTTGTTGAAGAAGACGAAGTGTTCATCGGAAATAATCCTGCCGGCGGCGTTGAGCATCAGCGCGCTGGCATCCAAGTCGAAAGGTGCACCGCTTGTCGTTCGGGCATCCCAGCCCAGCCCTGCGGTCACCGCCGTCAGGCCTGGAGCCTGCTTGGTGAGCGAGACATTTCCACCCTTGCTGAGACTGACGCCCATGTAGATCTCCTATAACTGTTCTTTAGCTACGGCGGGACCCGCCGACATTTATAGCTATAGAGCATCGCGGTCAGGACTGACCGCCGGCTTCAAAGCCCTATGCTGGCCGACCCGACGAGAGGCATCTCTTGAGTCGCCAAGGAAGTACCGCCTACTGACTGTGTGATCCGACCGAACGCTGATTCATTCGGGCGAAAATGCCCAGCGTCAGGAGCCGACGTTCACGCCGAAATCGCGCGCAATGCCGGCCAGGCCCGAGGCGTATCCCTGGCCTACCGCTCGGAACTTCCACTCCGTACCGTGCCGATACAACTCGCCGAAGACCATCGCGGTCTCGGTCGACGCGTCCTCAGACAGGTCGTACCGTGCGATTTCCGCGTTGTCCGCCTGGTTTACGACTCGAATGTAGGCATTGCGAACCTGGCCGAACGTCTGACCGCTCGCGTCAGCGTTGTAGATCGACACGGGGAATACGATCTTGTCCACGTCGACCGAGAGGCCGGCCAGGCTCACTTTGATCTGCTCATCGTCACCAGCACCCTCTCCGGTGAGGTTGTCGCCAGTGTGCTCGATGGCACCGTCCGGACTTACCAGATTGTTGAAGAAGACGAAGTGCTTGTCGGAAATGGCCCTGCCGCCGACATCGCAGCCGATAGCGCTCGCGTCCAAGTCGAAAGCTTGCCCGTCCGTGGTTCGGGCATCCCAGCCCAAGCCGATGGTGACAGCGGTCAACCCGGGGGCCTGCTTGGTGAGCGAGATGTTTCCACCCTTGGTAAGGCTGACTCCCATAAAATCTTCCCCACTTTCTCTCCAGGCGCCCCGCCTGGATCGCTCCACCTCGTCACACCAGTGACGAGCCGGTCTGATGCTAACCCCCGCACACAAACAACTATTCACTTGCCGAGCCAACGCAGCATGCATGGCCGACCAGGCAATAGATTGACCCCTCATTGAACCATCTTCAGGCAAGGTGCGATTGACGTAGGGCCTCTCTACGGAGCCCCTATACAACCCGACCAACCAGCGCGCACGTTGGCAGCACTGATTCGTCAAAGCGGCATGACCGAACAGCACTTCCCCCGAGACTAAACAGCGAGTCAAGCCTTACGTGCATGCCGGAGAGAAAGGAGACAGGCAGCGCCCTGGTCACCCGCTCGGCATCGTCGGGTCAACATCTACACCAGGCCGCAGACATCATTTCACCCTCCCCTCAGCGGCTCTCGCACACTACCGCCCCCAGTCCCGTGGCCGGGACCTGCGGGGACCATCCGATCAGGCCATCGGCGCTAGCCTGTTTGCGCAGTCAATCACCCGCCGAACCCATATTGCCTCAGGCAATCATTCACTTGCTTTCGGCATTTGCCCTGGTCAGCGCCTCGCGTCAAGCAGGCGCCTGTTCTGCGACGGCAGTTCGCCTGCCGCGCAGTCCGAGTTGGACGTGTCGGGAACCCGACACCTACCAAGCGGCATCAACGATCGAAACGGCCGCCTTGCGGCATGTCTGGGTGCACGCCACAGGACGATCCCGGCGGAATCAAGTGCTCGGGATGTCGGGCGAGTTCTGCGGAGCACTTCTCGCCTGTCGACCTCGGACAAGCGCCGACCCACGAGTCCAACCCTTTTGGGCCGCTTACCGCCCCGACAGGTGGAGGGCCAACGGCCCGAGCGGCACGAAGATGTCACCCATCAGACCCTGCGCACCGTCGGCCGATTGCCGGGCCTCCACGATGGGCGGCTCTGGGCCGTCCGCTGGCCCGCGCAGTCGCGCCAGCCGCCCACCGACACTCAGAAGACCGGACAGCAGCTTCGGACGCTCGTGCGGATGGCCGCTCCGGCATGCCGGCGATGCCAGCTCATCTCGAAGGCTGTGCTCAGATCGCGACGAGGCAGTTGTCGGAGCTGCTGCTGCCCCCTCGGACGCTGACGATCCCGGCCGTACCGTCGCCGTAGAACCGGCAGAACACGCCGGCCGGGCGGCCACCGAACAGCAGCGGCCCGAGCACCGGGGCGACGTCCGCCTCGTGGGGTTCGTCGGCGCCGTCGGCGAGCAGCGCGACCCGGCAGGTCTGCGGCGCCACGAAGTCCTGCACGATGCTGGTGCCGTCCGCGACGGCCTCGGCGACGGCGGCCTCCCAGACCGTCTGGTCGACCTCCCGGCCGAGGACGACCTGCTTGCCGCTCTCCCCCAGCCCGGCCTTGAGCACCAGCCGGTCCCGGTTGTCCAGGACGTACGGGAGCAGGTCGACGTCCCGGCCGTCGCGGTGGGTCTTGCGGTCGGTCAGGATCCGCGTCCAGGGCAGGTAGCGGTTGACGAAATTCCGCTCGGCCGTGCTCATCCAGGGCCGTCCCTCCGACAGCAGGCCGAGGGTGAGCTTGCTGTGCATGAAGGTGGACGTCTGGGTGCCGACGAGCAGGCAGCCTCGGTCCAGCGCCGCCTGCACGGGGGTGAGGTCGAGCCCGACCTCCAGCCAGTCGGGGATGGTGAAGTTCCGCAGCCCGATCGGATAGCGCAGGTGCGGCGGGCAGTCCCACGCCTCGACCAGTTCCTCCGGCTCGAAGAACCGCGCGGTCAGGCCGTGGCTGTTGTAGTGGTCGGCCTCCACCTCGAAGTAGCGCCGCTCGGGGCCGATGACCCGGGCGCTGCCGACGATGGCCACCCGGGGTGCGACGCCCTGCTCGGCGGCGAGCGACCGGAACATCTCGGCGCGTACCGCGAACGGGCTCGGCGAGGCGAACGGTGTGCGGCCCTGCTCGTCGGCGTGCAGCTGGCGCCACACCTCCAGCCGGGAGTGCGTCTCCACCACGCCGCCGAGCGCGCCGCTGACGTTGAACTCCAGGAACTGCGGCCCGTCCGGCCCGATCACCACGTCGGGCCGTACCACGCTGTCCGGGTAGCGTTCCTCGACGTAGGGGTCGGCCAGGAAGAGCTGGTTCTCGCTGTCGGGCATCCGGTAGGCCGCGAGCCGCCCGTCCGTGGTGGGCGCGGTCTCCAGGGCGGTGCGGCGCACCAGGTCCAGCAGCCCCGCGGCCGCGCGGAACAGCTCGGCGTACGAGGCGCGCGGCACCGTGATCGGCGCCGCGGGGAGGAATTCCTGGTACGGCCAGCCGGTGTCCCGCAGTTCGTGGCGCAGCATCCGGCGGATCGTCTCGGCCGGTGCGGCCGGCGTCAGCCGGTGCGACCCGAACCACGGGTGCGGTCCGGTGCGGTCGGGGGTGGCCATTCTGGCGCTCCTCACGAAGTGGATCACAAAGCTAGCATCGGATAGGCGTGGACCGATTCCACGCGGGGATGGGAGTGGGTCGATGGCGCTGCGGCACGTCCAGGGCAACGAGTACCGCGAGGAGCACGGCGGGGACTACGAGGACTTCGAGCCCGGGATGGTGATCCGGCACTGGCCGGGTCGCACCATCTCCGAGACGGACAACACCTGGCTGACCCTGCTCACCATGAACCAGCACCCGCTGCACTTCGACGAGCACTACGGCCAGGGCAGCGAGTACGGCCGGGTGCTGGTCAACAGCGGGATCACGCTGTGCCTGGTGGGCGGCATGACCGTGCAGGCGTTGTCGGCGCGCGCGGTGGCGAACCTCGGCTGGGACAAGGTCCGCCTGCGCGAGCCGGTCTTCGTCGGGGACACCCTCTACGCCACCAGCCGGATCCTCGACAAGCGGCTGAGCCGGTCGCGGCCCGGGCAGGGCATCATCACCGTGGAGACCACGGGCGAGAAGTCCACCGGCGAGACGGTCATCGTCTTCGAACGCTCCTTCATGGTCCGCTGCCGCGGGGACGCCTGACCGCTACGTCACGGCCACCGCCGCCTCGTGCAGGGCCAGCGCGGCGGCGGTGTCCTCGATCGACATGCCGACCGTCCGCAGCACCGTGGTCCGCCCGTCGGCCCGGACCTCGCCGGTCAGCAGCGTGCCCAGCTCGTGCAGGTCGTCGACGGTGAGCACGCCGGCGGCCAGGGCGGCCCGGATCTCCCCCGCCCCGTCCAGCGCGGCGGTCCGGTCCTCCACCACGGCCAGGGCGTCCGCCAGGAGGGCGGGGTCCAGCTCGATGGCGTCCGGGTGGGTGCCGCCGATCGCGTTGACGTGCGCGCCCCGCGCCACCCAGTCCGCCTCGATCAGGGGCCGGTTGTCGCTGGTGGAGGTGGCCGTGCAGATGATCGCCGCGTCGGCGACGGCGGTCTTGACGCTGTCGCAGACGGTCGCCCGCGCCGGGTGGGTGTCGTCGATCCAGTCGGCGAACCGCTCGGCCCGTGCCCGGGTGCGGGAGAAGATCCGTACGGTGCGGATCGGGCGGACCGCGGCCATGGCGCGGACCAGGGCACGGGCCTGCACTCCGGCGCCGATCACGGCGAGGTCCTCGGCGTCGTCGGCGGTGCACCGGCGGGTCGCCACGGCAGCGACCGCGCCGGTCCGGACGGCGGTGAGTTCCGCGCCGTCCAGCAGGGCGGTGATCTGCCCGGTCTCCAGGTCGGTCAGCGCGACGATCCCGTGGATCAGCGGCAGGCCGCGTCCCGGGTTGTCGGGGGTGAGCGTGGTGATCTTCACGCTGCCCACCCCGCGCCGCTCCCAGACGGCGGGGCTGACCAGCAACACCCGTTCGTCGCCGTGCTCGATGACGGTGCGCGCCGGGGAGCGGGTCCGGCCGGCGGCGAGGTCCACGAACATCTCACCGAGGGTGTCGATGACCCGCACCATGCGCCGCGTACCGGCCATGTCGACGGCGGTGACCATCGCCGGCCCGGTCACCGGCCACCGCCGCTGAACCGGGCGGCCCAGGCGTCCTCGCGGGCCACCGTGTCGCGGGCCATCCGGGCGAACGGCGGGCCGACCATGTTGCCGTCCAGCACCGCGATCCCGCCGTCGGCGGCCCGTACGGCGTCGGTGATCCGGCGGGCCAGCCGCAGGTCGTCGGGGTGCGGACGCAACGCCCGGTTGATCACGTCGAGTTCGCCCGGGTGCACCGTCGCCTTCCCGTGGAAGCCGAGCGCCCGCACCCGGGCGGTCTCCTCGGTCAGCACCGCCGGTTCGGCGAGCCGGAAGTTGGCGGTGTCGATGCAGGCGGTGCCGTAGCGGGCGCAGGCCAGGGCCATCGCCTGCCGGGCGGCGAGCATCGCCTCCCAGGTGATCTCGACGCCGAGGGTGGCGGCCAGGTCGGCGGAGCCGAGCACCAGGCCGTCGGCCGCTCGGGCGATCGCGTCGATGCCGACGATCGCCTCGACGGTCTCCACCGTCACGTAGATCTCCGGCTGCGCTCCCGCCGAGGCGAGGATGCGGCGCAGCAGCTCGACCTCGTCGGCGGAGGTCACCATCGTCATCATCACGATGCCGGGCCGCGCCGGACACTCGGTGAGCAGCAGCAGGTCGTGCACGGCGGCGACGCTGCCCAGCTCGTTGATGCGGACCGCGACGTTCGCCGGTCGGGGCGCCTTCTCCAGCGCGTCCCGGCACACCTCGCGGGCCGCAGGCTTCTCCGCCGGCGGCACCGAGTCCTCCAGGTCGATCAGGTGCACGTCGGCGTCGTACGACCAGGCCTTGACGACCCGGTCCAGCGACAGCGCGGGCGTGTAGAGGATGCTGCGCGGGATCGCGCGTACCCCGGTCACGGCGCGACCGGCTCGGGCAGCGCGGCGGCCGGCCGCGCGCCCGCCTCGACGAGCACCGCGCAGAGCCGGCGGATCTGCTCCTCCGTCTGCCCGGCCCGCAGCATGACGCGCAGCCCGGCGGTGCCTCGGGCGACGATCGGGAAGAACACCGGCGAGGTGTAGAACCCGGCCGCGAAGACCCGCTGCGCCGCCTCGACCACCGTCTCGTCGGTCATCGGCACGACCCGGATCGGGTACGTGCTGCCGGACGCCTCGGTCGCCAGCAGCGAGTCGAAGAGCGCGATGTTGGACCGCAGCCGTCCCTGGAGCTGGACGAGTTCGTCGGTGCGGTGGATCTCCGCCGAGGCGAGCGCCGCACCCACGGCGGCGGCGTTCATTTTCTGCGAGTAGCCGAGCGGGCCGGCGAAGCGTTCGATGAGCCGCCGGGTGGCGAGGGGGTAGCCGTCGAGCAGGATGGCGGTGCCGCCGGCCCCGAAGCCCTTGCTGAGGGTGGCGACGGTGATGGTCCGCTCGTCCAGCACCGGCGAGTGGGAGCGGACGTACCCGATGCCCCGCTCGCCGTAGGCGGACAGCGAGTGCGAGTCGTCGTAGAAGACCAGCATGTTGTAGCGGTCCTGGAGCTCGGCCAACTCCTTGACGGGGGCGTACCCGCCGAGGCTGTCGGAGCCGTCGACGACGTAGCAGACCCGCTCGTAGGTGCGGCACATGTCCTCGAGGTAGTCGAGGTCGTGGTGGCGGCAGGTGACGACCTCGGACTCGTCGGCGCAGCTCGGCTTGGCGTTGGCCAGCGACACGTGGGCGTTCTTGTCGAACACCATCAGCGGCCGGGTGCCGTTGCCGAGGTGACCCGAGGCGATGATCGGCAACAGGCCGGTGCTGGCCGCCGCCGTGGAGATCGCGCTGATCACCATCGCGCCGAACAGCTCGCCCAGCGACTCCTCCAGCTCCAGCAGCACCGGCGTCTGCACCCGGGTACGCGGGATGCAGTGGTCGAGCACCCCGAAGCGGCGCAGCGCGTCCACCGCCCCGTCGATGACCTTCGGGTGGGTGTCCAGGTCCAGGTAGGAGCAGACGGTGAAGTTGACGAACTGGTGCCCCTCGGGCGTGGTCAGCACGCCGTCGGCGAGGTCACCGACGATGCCGGCGACCCCGTGTTCCTCCGACATGTTCCAGAAGGTGTTCCCGATGCCGATGAGCTTGTCGTTGTTGCGGTAGCGGTGCGTCGGGGTGATGGTCTTGCGCTCGCTCATCAGGAGTTCACCTCGGTGGGCTGGTAGCTGTAGACGCCCTTCACCCGCCGGTAGGCGTACGTGTAGAGGGCGACGCCGAGCACGTGCGGCCGGCGGAGGATCTTCTTCGACTTCAGCCAGAAGTTGACGTTGATGTTCATGTCGTCCAGCGACTCGGCCTGGTGCCACCAGCCCAGCGGCAGGTAGAGCATGTGACCGGGTTCGAGGACGAAGTCGCGGCGCTGGGCGAGCTTCGGTCCCACCCGGGGGAAACGGTCCAGGTCGACGTTGTCGAGGTCGAAGACCTGCGACTTGTCGCCGAAGCCCTGCCACACCGACCGGGGGTAGTAGTCCCGGGAGCCGGGCGGGGCGATGATGAACCGCTTGCGCCCCTCCAGGGCGATGTTGAAGTTCTCGAACTCGTCGAAGTGGTTCTTGGTGAACACGCCCCGGTGGCTGATCCACAGGTTGGCCGCGTACAGGGTGCTGCCGTAGCCGAAGAACTTCTCCGCGTCGAAGCCGATCACGGCGTTCACGTCGGCCGGGCTGTTGCGGATGTTCGACACGACCCGGTGCCAGGTGCCCGGCGTGTTCAGGTGCCGCTCGTCGGCGAAGAACTCGCGCAGTCGGATGTCCCGGGTCTCCCAGCGGCCCGGGTGGTTCTTGTCGCCCGGCTCGCTGAACAGGGTGACCGTCATGTCGGCCAGCCGCTCCGCGACGCCGTCCCGGCCGAGGCCCTGCACGGTGCTCGGCAACGAGATCACCACGGGCACGTCGGCCTTGAACAGGCCGCCGGGACCGACGGCCATGAACTCGTCGAACGTCATGCGGGCAACCGGCACGCCGGCGGCTGCGTCAACTCCCATGTCTCCTGTCCTCACTGCTGGATTCCGACTGGCTCGGTCGCCCGCTGCCGGGCGCTCAACTGCGCCACCACGTCCACGATCAGGTCCTCCTGGCCGGCGATGGCCTGCCGCCGGCCCAGCTCGAAGAACACGTCGCGCGGGTCGACGCCGGCGGGGGTGGACAGTTCCAGCACCCGGTGCTTGAACCCGGAGAACACCCCGGCCAGTCCACTGACGATGCTCATCGACCCGGTCACCGGCGGCGCGGGCATCAGTTCCCGCTCGGCGAGGTCGGCGGCGTCCAGCAGCGCGTACAGGTCGATGCCGGTGGCGAAGCCGCTGCGTTCCAGGACCGGCACCAGCACCTCGATCTTGGTGTTGCCGGCCCCGGCGCCGAAGCCGCGCGCGCAGCCGTCAATGATCGACGCGCCGGCCTGCGCCGCGGCCACCGAGTTGGCGACCGCCATGCCGAGGTTGTCGTGGCCGTGGAAGATCACCGGGGTGTCGACCGCCGCGACCATCACGGCGATCCGGGCGGTGACGTCCGGCGGCAGGAAGTGACCCGCCGAGTCCATGATCCCCACCGCCTGGGCGCCGTAGCCGACGGCCCGCGCCGCGTGCTCGGCCAGCTCCTCGGGGGACGCCATGTGGCTCATCATGAGGACGCAGTGCGCCTCGACGCCCGCGTCGCGCAGGACACCCAGGTGCCGCTCCGCCAGGGACGTCTCGGTGGCGTGCACCCCGATGCGGAACACGTCGGCGCCATGGCCGATCGCCCGGCGCAGGTCGTCCGAGGTGCCCCAGCCGGGCAGCATGAACACGCCCATCCGGCTGTGCCGCAGCGCCTCCCGTACCGTCGAGAGCATCTCGTCGTCGGTGACGGCGGCCCGGCCGACCTGCAGCGAGGAGGCGCCGAGGCCGTTGCCGTGACCGACCTCCACCACCGGGATCCGCGCCGCGTCCGCCGCCTCCGCGTAGCGGCGCAGCGCCGCCGCGCCGAGCTGGTGGCGGACGGCGTGCTGGCCGTCGCGCAGGGTCGGGTCGTGGATGAGGATGCTCCTCACCGGCTCACCACCTCCACCGGGGCGGACCGGTCCGATCGGGCCGCGTGCTGCTCGGCCACCATGACGGCGGCCGAGTTGATGATGTCGAGATTGCCCGCGTAGGCGGGCAGGACCTCGCTGTGCGCGGTCACCTGCAGCGCCACCGTCACCCGGTCGTCGACCACCGTGCAGGCGGTGACCGTGTAGCCGGGAGCGAACGAGCGGACCCGCTCGGCCGCGTCGTCGACCACCGCACGCACCGCCGCCGGGTCGGCGCCGGGGATCCGGGCGTGGACGGCCGTCCGGAAGGTCGCCGGCGGCACCGCCGGACTGATGTTGAGGATCGCCTTGACGTCGGAGACGCCGGAGAAGGCGGTGAGGGCGTGCCCGGTGGTCGCCACGTACTCGTCGAGGTTCAGTCGGGTCGCGCGGCCCGCGATGTCGCTGGCCACCGTCGACACGACCTCCAGGTACGCCACCGGGAAGCGGGTCGCGAGCGCGTGCACGACCGGCACGGACGCCTGTCCGCCGCAGCTGATCAGGTTGACGTTGCGGCCGGTCGCCGCCGTCACGCCGGTGACCGTGGGCACCACCATCTCCCCGACCCGGCTGGGGGTCAGGTCGACCACCAGCGTGCCGAGCGGCGCCAGCAGCGGCCAGTGCGCCAGGTGGGACGCCGCGCTGGTGGCGTCGAAGACCACGTCGAACGGGTGCTCCGCGGCCACGACGGCGTCGATGCCGGCGGCGGTGGTGGGGTAACCGAGCTGCTCGGCGTAGCGCAGACCGGCCGAGTCGGGGTTGCGGCCGGCCACCAGCCGGCACTCCAGCAGCCCTGATCGGTGGATCTTGCTGATCAGGTCCCGGCCGATCGCCCCGGTGCCGATGACGGCGACGGTGGCGGGCCGGGCACCGTCCGGCCCGGCGCCGGTCGCGCCGCTCACCGCAGCCGGATCAAGGGTTCTCATGTACGTCGTTCCTCACCTTCGCCGTGCGTGCGTGACGGTGGACCGGGCGGGCCGGTGCCGGCGTCCGGGCACGCGAGGACGGGCCGAGCGTCATCGCCAGGACCTGTCCCGCCACGCCGCGCCCCGGCCGCGATTGCCGGGTGCACCGCTTCGACCGTCGCTGTCGGTGGACCCGCGACTCACGTTCGGGTCACCACCGGAAACGGGTCCCGTTCGGACCCGTACCCGCACACATGATTACAAGAAATTCGGACCGTCAGCCTGGCCTGAGAAGTATCGAGGCGGTAATCGAAAGCGCTCCTGATGATGCACGTACGACTATGCAGGCGTTGCCATTTGCATTGACGCAACCGCCTGCGCCATCGAAGGTACCAGATGCCGGTGTGACAGGGACCGTCCAGATCGGTCACTCTCCTGACAGTCCTCCCCGGAGGGTGTCAGCAGGCCGACTCCATCGCCGGTGCGTCCCGTTTTGCCTGCCCTGACAGGCTTTTCGGCTTACCGCGACCGGTCAGGCTTCCCGGTCGGAGCCGGCCGCCGGAGCCCTCGCCAGCTGCCGCCCATCGACGTACGGGTCCGCGTCCGGCGGGCCGGTGGTGGGCGGTGGACAACCCGGGCACCATTTCGACTATCCTCGGCAGGCTCGCGTGTCCGACCCCGCGCCTCTTTCCGCAGAAGCGGTTCCGGTCGACTGCGGAAGGCGGCGGGAACAGCGCGGAGAAAAGGGGACGCAATGGATTGTCGGCACCGCGACGGTCCGCTTTCCGGCAGGCGTACACCGGTGGGTGGAACCGGCGGCGGCCGGGCCGAACCGGTGCCGGCGGTCGCCGTCGGCGCGGCGGTCGACCCGGCCGGAGGCCGGCGGCGGTCGCGCCGCCGGGAGACGCCGTGAGCACGACGGCGTCCGCCGCGCCGCCGCAGGGCCGGCACCGGATGCTCAGCCGCGACTTCTCCCGACTCTGGACGGCCGCCGCCGTCTCCGCCGTCGGCGACGGCGTCACCATCGCCGCCGCTCCCCTGCTGGCCGCCCAGCTGACCGACGACCCACGGCTGATCGGCGGCGCCTCGGTCGCCTTCACCGCGCCGTTCGTGCTCTTCGGCATCCCCGCCGGACTGCTCGTCGACCGCCTCGACATCCGGGCCGCGATGGTCCGGGTCGACGTCACCCGGGCCGCTCTGCTCGCGCTGCTCGCCGCCGGGATCGCCGGCGGCTGGGGTGGCCTGCCGCTGCTCTACACCTGCCTGTTCCTGCTCGGCGTCGGCGAGGTCTTCTTCCGCAACGCCGCCCAGGTGCTCGTCCCGTTCATCACCCCGGAGTCCGGCCTCGCCACCGCCAACGCCCGGGTGATGGCCGCCCAGGAGGCCGGCAGCGGCTTCCTCGGCCCCCTCGTCGGCGCGTTGCTGTTCGGCGTCGCGGTCGCGCTGCCGTTCGGGGTGGACGCAGCCACCTTCGCCTGCTCCGCGCTGCTCGTCGCCCGGATCCGCGGCAGCCGACCACCCGCCGCCCGACCGGCGGCCGGCGGGATGCTGCCGGAACTGCTGGCCGGCGCGCGCTGGCTCTGGCGGCACCACCTGCTGCGCAGCCTCGCCCTGCTCTCCTGCGTGATCAACATCGCCGGGAACGCGATGCTCGCCGTTCTCGTGGTGCACAGCAAGCAGGTGCTGCACCTGAGCCCGTTCGGCTACGGCGTGATGCTCTCCTGCCAGGCCGCCGGAGCCGTCCTCGCCTCCCGGTTCGCCCCCGCCCTGACCGGCCGGCTGGGCCGGGAGGGCGCGCTGGTAGCCACCGCCGCGCTGATCGCCACCAGCGAGGCCGTGCTCGCCGCCGTGCCGTCGCCGTACGCGGCGGGCGCCGCCCTCGCGCTCTTCGCCTGCGGGACGGTGACCTGGAACGTCGTCGTGGTCGTGCTCCGGCAGACCCTGGTGCCCCGGCACCTGCTCGGTCGGGCCAACAGCGTCTACCGACTGATCGCCTGGGGCGGCCTGCCCGTCGGCGCGGCGGCCGGCGGTCTGCTCGCCGCCGGGACCGGCACCCCCGCCGTCTTCGCGGCGGGCGCCGCCGTCATGGCGGTCATCGCGGTCGCCCTGCTGCGCGGCGCTCGCCGGCAGTGGATCACCCGCGCCACCGCAGCCGACCAGCCTCAAGGAGAGGACGACCGATGAGGACCGCCCCCCGCCAGCTGCGCCGCTCACCGCTGGGTCGGGCGTACGCCGAGCACCTCGCCGCCGGCCCGGCGGGCGACCCGACGGCCGCCGCCCGCGACTCCGCCGCGCTCACCCTCGCCTACCGGGACCGGTTCCTGCCCGGTCCCGTCTTCCTGACCGACGCCGAACGGCACACCGTCGCGCGGGACCTGCACACCGTCCACGACCTGCTGCGCTCCCTGCCGGACCGGGTGTACGGCGGCAGCCGCGCCGCCCTCGCCGAGGCCGTCGGCCTCAACCCGCACCAGACGGCGCTGATCACCCGCAGCGCCCGCACCGGCGCGCTGCTCCCCCTCGGACGCGCCGACCTCTACCACGACGGCACCGCGTTCCAGCTGCTGGAATTCAACATCACCAGCGCGCTCGGCGGCTTCGAGAACGCCGACCTCAACGTCGCGATGCTGGCGTACCCGCCGCTGCGGGAGTTCGTGGTGCGGCACCGGCTGCGCTACCGGGACACCCTCGGCTGCATGGTGCGGACCATGTCCGCCGAGTGCGCCGCCGTGCTCCCCGCCGACCGACCGCCCGTGGTCGCCGTGGTGGACACCGAGGAGAACTTCTCGATCGTGGGACCCCGGCTGCGGGTGCTCGCCGACAAGCTCGCCGACCACGGGCTCGACGGGATCGCCTGCCACCTCGGCCAGTTCAGCTATCCCGGGGGCCGGCCGACCGTGGCGGGCCGGCCCGTCGACGTGGTCTTCCGCTATTTCCTGGTCGAGGACCTCACCGACCCGGCCGCGACGGCCCCGCTGGAGCCGCTGCTGGCCGCCGCCGAACAGGGCCGGGTCGGCCTGTTCAGCCGCCTCGACGCCGAGCTCTACGGCAACAAGGGCACCCTCGCCATGCTCTCCGACGACCGGCACCGCGACCTGTTCGACGCCGACGAGCGGGCCTGCGTCGAGCGGATCCTGCCCTGGACCCGGTACGTGCGCGCGCGCGGCACCGATCCCGACGGCTCCGACGTGGATCTACCCGCGTACGCCCGGGCCCGGCAGGCCGAGCTGATCCTGAAGCCGACCCTGCTGCACGGCGGCAGCGGGATCGTCGCCGGCTGGGCGGTCGACGCGGCCGAGTGGACGGCCCGGGTCGCCTCGGCGGTCGACGGCCCGTACGTGCTGCAACGGCGGGTCCGGCCGGCCGCCGAGCCGTTCCCCGACGGCCCTCGTTATCTCAACTGGGGCATCTACCTGGCCGACCCCGACGCGGTCGGCGAGGACGGGTACGCCGGCTGCTTCGTCCGCGCCAGCACCGACCCGGCGGTCGGGGTGGTCAGCATGGCCGGCGGCGCGCAGGTCGGCTGCGCCTTCCACGGCTGACCACGGCCCCTGCCGGGGCCGCTGTGCGAGGTAACCTCGCCCGGTGCTGCGACTTCGCTGGCCCGACCTGCGCAACGCACGCGACCTCGGGGAGATCCCGACCGTCGATGGGGGACGGATCCGCGAGCGTGCCCTGATCCGCACCGACAACCACAGCCGACTCGACCCGGCCGGCCTGGCCGCCATCGGGGCCTACGGCGTGACCCGCGTCATCGACCTGCGATGGGAGTGGGAAGCGTCGAAGTATCCGAGCCCGCTGGCCGACGACGAGCGCTACCGGCTCGTTCCGGCGTGCTTCGACCTCACCGGGGACGAGGAGATCCCGAAGGACAGCTATCGGCTCATGGCGGACGCCAGCCGGGACCGCCTGGCCGCCGCGTTGACCGCGATCGCGGAGGCTCCGCCCGGCGGCGTCGTCCTGCACTGCCACGCCGGCCGTGATCGCACCGGGCTGGTGGTGGCGCTCGCGCTGCATGTCGCCGGTGCCACGACGGCGTCGATCGCCGCGGACTACGCGCTCACCGACAACTCGCCACCAGCGATGATCGTCAACACGTTCGCCCATCTGGAGGCACGCTACGGCGGCGTCACCGACTACCTGGTCGGCTCCGGCGTACGGCCCGCGCACCTGGCCGCGATCCGCACTCGGCTGACCTGAGCCGGATCTCGTGCCGCAAGCCATGCCCGGGGCTGTTCAGCCCCGTGCGGCTGCCCTCCTCGTCGGATGCCACGGGACATCGAGGTGATCAAGAATGTCGCTCATGACTGTTCCTCGATCGACCGGCAGGCCGATGCGGCAGCCGGCCCGGATCTGGCTCGTCGTCACAGGGTCGATCGCCGCCGGCGGCATACTGTCCGGGATCCTGCTGCTCCTGGCTCCCGCAGGAAGCCTTGGCGAAGGCTTCGCGCCGGGTGAGCCGGTGACCGTGCAGTTGCAGCCTTCGTCGCCGCAGATGGTGTGGGCGAAGGAAGGGCCGGACGGTTTTCCACAGGTGCAGTGCGAGCCGGAGAGCCAGGACGTGCTCGCCTCGATGACCCAGGAAGCCCCACTGTTCGACGTGTATGAACTCACGGTCGACGGCGAGCGATGGCGAGGGGTCCTGGCTCTTACGGCAAGTCCCGCGGACACCTACCAGCTTGCCTGCCAGGCTGCCGGCACGTCCACGTCACCGCTGTCCATCGGGGACGCCCCATGGTCCTACGGTTTCCGACACAGCGGCCTCTTCCGGATGGCGACCCTCGGCACTCCAGTGTCCGACACCGCAATTGCTTCGGTGCTGTTGGTCCTCGGCACCGTTGTCGGCATGCTCACCGCGGTCACGGTTGCCCGTCGACGGCGGACGATCGACCGGCCGAGCACGCCCCTACCGTCGTCGCAGTCCTGAGCGCCCGCGCTCGTACTCCCCCCAGGTCGGGTGCGCCTTCCACGGCTGACCCCGACGCCCGGACAGCGGATCACGGAGAGGCCGCCGGATCGCGCCTTCGACCGGCGTGGCCGCACCACCACAACCGACGCGCTGAGGGAGCACGGGACATGACCATCATCGACAAGGTCGCGTGGATCCACCTCGAGGGCGGCGCGATCCTCAGCTCCCGGGCACGCGGCAAGGACGTCTACTACCTACCCGGCGGCAAGCGGGAACCCGGCGAAGGCGACCTCGACACCCTCGTCCGCGAAATCCGGGAAGAACTCAGCGTGACCATCGCCCCCCCGACACCGCCGAGCACCTAGGCACCGTCCACGCCCAGGCCCACGGTCATCCAGACGGAATGATCGTCCGGATGACCTGCTACACCGCCGCCTACCAGGGCGTCCTGCAGCCTGACAACGAGATCGAGGAGATCGTCTGGCTCACCCTGTTCGACAGTGCTGCCCAGACCGCCTCACCGCAGGGCGTGGTGTCGCTCGTGACGCCTCCCGGTCGATGAGGGATGCCGTCAGCTCCAGCCGGACGAAGTCCCGGACAAGCCTCTGACCAGTCCAGACAGCGCTACGCCTGTCCGGGACAGCAGGAACCAGTTGCCGGACATGGCTGACCCGCCGAGCCTCGATTCGGAGCCAACACACGTCCCGGAAAGGGGAATGATGAAAACGGCGCGGCGGAGACTCTCGATGGTCCTGGCGGGGTTGACCCTCGCGGGTGGTGCCACGGTAACGACGGCATCGCCCGCAATGGCAGGGCAGGACGCTCTCGCTCGGGTGTACGTGGATGGGAAAATCGCAGCCGAAGGCAAATTCATCTCGTACGGCGACTCGTTCCAACTGACGAAGCGTTCGTCATATGGCGGCCGCCCCTACCTGGAATACAAGTACATCCGCATCGACGGCACGGTGCAGGAGGGAACGCACTGGGGGCTGTCCGACGTCGGGAAGCCTGTCTCGTGGGACCACAATTTCGGCGAGGGACGCGCGGTGGCGTTCCGGGTCTGCGTGCAGGTCACCTACGGATGGGACCCATGCAGCGACGACGACGGCCAGTGGACGGTTGGCTACGCGTAAGGACCCTGTCGGCCTGAGCCGGCGAAGAGACCGACAGGCTGCCTGAACGACGCCAGGGCTCCGGAGGTGGACGACCACCTCCGGAGCCCGACGTCAAGCGTCGAACGCCGGACTGGGTTCTTGACCATCGTGTGCCCTCCGGCGGCCCGGCCCCCGAACCCGGGGTCAGGCGTCCACGTCGGACCACACCCGGTCGAACCACGCCTCCACGTCGGCGACGGTACGCGGCATCGCCGCCGACAGGTTCTCGTGACCGTCCTGCGTGACCAGCACGTTGTCCTCGATCCGGACGCCGATGCCGCGGAACTCCGCCGGCGCCAGCAGGTCGTCCGCCTTGAAGTAGAGACCCGGCTCGACGGTGAGGATCATGCCGGGCTTCAGCTCACCGTCCATGTAGTCTTGGCGCAGCAGCATCTGGCAGTCGTGCACGTCCATGCCCAGGTGGTGGGAGGTGCCGTGGACCATCCACCGCCGGTGCCAGCCGCCACGCTCGCGGTCGAGCGTCTGCTCGAGGGTCACCCCGTCCGGCAGCAGCCCCCACTCGTGCAGCCGGGCGGCGATCACCTGGTTGGCGGCGGCGTGGATGTCGCTGAACTTGTTGCCCGGCTTCACCGCGGCCAAGCCGGCCTCCTGCGCCTCCAGGACCGCCTCGTAGATCTTCCGCTGCACATCGGTGAAGCGGCCGGTCACCGGGAGGGTCCGGGTGATGTCGGCGGTGTACAGGGAGTCCACCTCGACACCGGCGTCGACCAGGATCAGGTCACCCTCGCGGACCGGGCCGGTGTTCTTCGTCCAGTGGATCGTGTTGGCGTGGTCGCCGGACGCGCAGATCGACTCGTACCCGACGCCGTTGCCGTCGTGCCGGGCGTACAGGCCGAACAGACCCTCGACCCAGCGCTCGCCGCGTCCCTTGCGGACCGCCTCGGGCAGGCCGGCGATGATCGCGTCGAACCCCCGGTGGGTGGCGGCGATCGCCCGCCGCATCTCGCCGATCTCCCACTCGTCCTTGATGATCCGCATGCCCGACAGGTGCCGGGCGAACTCCTCGTCCGGGTCGTCCTGCTCCGTCGAGGCGTCCTCGGCCTGCGTCCGGTTCCGGTCGACGAGCGCGGTGACCTGCGCGTCGGCCGCGCGGACGACCCGGGCCGGCACGCTGCCGGCGTCCTTGGCCAGCACGTCGGGGAGCGTGTCGATGTGCCGGGCCGTGATGCCGAGCTGCTGCTCGAGCTCGTGCACGGTGGGGCGCGGCCCGACCCAGAACTCACCGAAGCGGGAGTCGGCGAAGAACTCCTCGCTGTCGCGCGGCGCGAGCGGCCGGAAGAACAGCAGCGCCTCGTGGCGGCCGTCGGACGTCGGGTCGAGCACCAGGACGCTGTCGGGCTCGCTGTGCGCGCCGAGACCGGTCAGGTAGGCGAAGGCGGTGTGCGGCCGGAACGTGTAGTCCGTGTCGTTGCTGCGGACCTTGAGTCCGCCGGCGGGGACGACGAGGCGCTCGCCGGGGAACTGCCGTGACAAGGCCGCCCGGCGGCGGGCCGCGTGGTCGGCGACCTCCGCGCGCGGGACAGGTGCCGCCTCCGGCTCGGCCCAGCCGGAGGCGATGAAGGCGCGAAATTCTTCGCTCGTCGGGGTGTTGCGGTGGCTGGCTTTCACCTGCTCGTCGCTTGTCATGGTCGATATCCTGCCACGCGCCGGAGAGTGCCGGCAAAGCTGCGCGGGCGGGCCGACCGGGCCGTCGGGGCGGCTTTTCACGAGTCGCGCCGACCGGCCCGACGGTGCGACCCGACGGCGGACCGGCGAGCCCGTGACGGACCGGCGCGACGGACCCCGTCGGTGCGCGGCCTCGGGACAATGCCCCGCACCG
The DNA here is from genome assembly GCF_022747945.1 of Micromonospora sp. R77. Taxonomy (NCBI): domain Bacteria; kingdom Bacillati; phylum Actinomycetota; class Actinomycetes; order Micromonosporales; family Micromonosporaceae; genus Micromonospora; species Micromonospora sp. R77. The sequence goes on along the minus strand of NZ_JALDST010000001.1, from coordinate 5,830,293 downwards.
GGTCGCCGCCGGGCCTACAGTGTGGGGATGTGGGAGTCCGTTGCCGGGCCGGTGGTGGGCCTGCTGGCCGCCGTGGTGGGCGCGGCCCCCGCCCCCACGCCCACCGTCACCGGGGCAACGGTCGACGCGGCTCCCGTGCTGACCTCGACGCCGTTCGGCGCGCTGCCCGGCCAGCGGGTCACCCACACGGTGACGATCGCCGGCAACGGCACCCTCACCGGCGCCCGGGTCACCTTCACCACCACGGCCGACCTCGACGGGGTCAGCGCCCGCGTCACGCCGGGGCGGTGTGCCGTCTCCCCGCGGACGGTCGTCTGCGAACTGGGTGACCTGCGGCTCGGTGGCGCACAGGGGCCGCCCCGGATCACCGTCACCGGGCTGGTCCGGCCGGGATCCCCGCCCGGCACGCTGGTCCGCAACCGGGTCACGGTCACCTCGGTGGAGACGACGGCGGGCAGCGCCCTGGTCGCCAGCAACGCATATCTGCTGCCCGGGGCGACGACGGCGCCCGCCGATCCGCCGTTGGCGTCGTCGGCCGCCGCCACGCGGACCTCGCCGACCGGCCGGTCCGGGTGGTTGCCGGCCGGCGCAGCGGTCGTGCTGGGCGGCGCGCTGGGGGCGATCGCCCTGCTGGCACGGCGGCGACGCCGCTCCGAGCCGCCGGGACCGCAGCGGTGACGCTCCCGGTGGGTCCGGGTCAGCGGGTACGCGCCGGCCAGTGATCGCGGTCGGGAGCGCGCCCACGGGCGACACCGCCATCGACCGGCAAAAAATTTCCGACGTGTTTCGCCGATGCGACACCCTCCCTAGTGGATCATGGCATCGATCATCTTCCCTGCTGAAGAGCCGGAAGGCGTAGCGCGGAGCGCCCGGGTGACAGCTTCGAGAGAGCGCTCTCTCTCGTCATCAGCCATTGACGTGCCGGTAACCGAAACCTAACCTCGCACCTCAAGAGAGCGCTCTCTCGACGCTCCTCGATCCGCACCCCACCTACCCCGATCCCTGACAGTGAAGGGGAACCCCCCATGACACCTCCCCTCCGGGACCACTCCCCCGGTGGCAGTCCACTGACCACTCCCGTACCGCCCACCCACCGCACCCGGGGCCTGCGCGCCCTCGCACTCGCCACCGCCTCGTTCCTCGCCGCCGGTGTGCTCGGCGTCGTGGTCGCCGGTGGCGGCACCGCCGAGGCCGGCACCGTCGGCGCCGGCAGCTACACCGAGACCCTGCCGCCCGGCGGCGCGCTGCCCAAGGGCTGCGGCACCATCAGCACCAACCCGCGGCTCTTCGTCACCGCCGACGCCCCGAAGGGCGCCATCCCCACCAACGACTGGTGGTCGTCGCTGCTGTGGAAGCGCAACAACTGCGCCACCAGCGAGAACATGATGGCGCACCCGCTGGCGTACCACGCCGAGAACAACGGGCTGGGGCTGTCGTACACCACCACGCCGGCGATCAGCGGCACCGCCACCGGAACGGGTGAGTACCACTACCCGTACACCGAGGACATCCGGGTCGGGGTCGCCGGGCTCGGCGCGCCGATCGTCAAGGCCGCCGACTGGACCGACTGGACGGTCACCGCGGACTGGAACGACGGCGCGCGCACCATGCGGGCGACCATCGGGCACGGCCTGCCGTTCAGCTACTACCAGATCACCGGCGGCAACGCGCAGATCACCGCCGCCGCGGCGCCGACCGTCTGGGCCAACTCCGGCTCGATGATCGGCTTCACGGTCAGCGGCCACGACTACGTCGCGTACGCCCCGACCGGCGCCAGCTGGACCGTGGCCGGCGCGGGCATCAGCTCGACGCTGGGCGGCAAGGGCTACTTCTCCGTCGCGGTGCTGCCCGGCGGCGCCGACAAGGCCGCCCTCGCGGCCGAGTACGGCAAGTACGCCCACGCCCACGTCACCGGCACCAAGATGACCTACACGTACGACCCGGCGACCAGCACGGTCCGCACGACGTACGCCTTAACCACCACCCCGCGCGAGGGCACCGAGACCAAGACGGTGGTGTCCCTCTACCCGCACCAGTGGCGCAGCCTCGTCGGCGCCACCCCGATCACCCCCACCTACGTCTCGCCGCGCGGCGCGATGCGGACCCTGACCGGGGTCGCCTCCTTCACCACCAGCATGAAGTACACCGGCGTGCTGCCGGAGGTGCCGGCGGTGGGCGACTCCTCGGGCGCCGACCTCACCACCATCACCAACTACCTCAACGCCGAACTGGCCAACCCGGAGGGGATCAGCGGCCAGGACACCTACTGGGCGGGCAAGGGCCTCGGCCGGGCCGCCCGGGTCGCCGAGATCGCCGACCAGCTCGGCCTGACCACAGTCCGGGACGCGGCGGTGACCGCCATGAAGACGCGGCTCACCAACTGGCTGACCGCCGGCTCCGGCGAGACCAGCCAGCTGTTCTACTACGACAAGAACTGGGGCACCCTGATCGGCTACCCCGCCTCGTACTTCTCCGACGAGGACCTGAACGACCACCACTTCCACTACGGCTACTTCATCGCCGCGGCGGCCACGGTGGCCAAGTTCGACCCGACCTGGGCCTCCACCACCAAGTACGGCGGCATGGTCGACATGCTGATCCGCGACGCCAACAACTACGACCGGTCCGACGCCCGCTTCCCCTACCTGCGGGACTTCGACATCTACGCCGGCCACGACTGGGCCTCCGGCCTGGCCTGCTTCTTCGCCGGCAACAACCAGGAGTCCTCCTCGGAGGGCATGAACTTCGCCAACGCCCTGATCCAATGGGGCCAGGCGACCGGCAACACCGCCGTACGCGACGCCGGGGTCTTCATCTGGACCACCCAGTCCGCGGCGATCTCCGAGTACTGGTTCGACGTGCACGACGAGAACTTCCCCGCCGCCTTCGGCCACAAGACGGTCGGCATGGTGTGGGGTGACGGCGGCGCGTACGCCACCTGGTTCTCCTCGGCACCCGAGATGATCCAGGGCATCAACATGCTGCCGATCACCGGCGGCCACTTCTACCTGGGCAACGACCCGGCGTACGTGCTGGCCAACTACAACGAGCTGGTCACCAACAAGGGCGGTCCGCCGAGCGTGTGGCAGGACATCATCTGGGAGTTCCAGGCCCTCGGTGACGGCGACAAGGCGCTGGCGAACTTCCGAGCGAACAGCACCTTCGCCAGCGAGGAGGGCGAGAGCAAGGCGCACACGTTCCACTGGATCCGCAACCTCGCCGCGCTGGGCAACGTGGACACCTCGATCACCGCGAACCACCCGCTGGCCAAGGTGTTCAAGAAGGGCACGGCCCGCACCTACGTGGCGTCGAACATCACCGCCGAGCCGCTGACGGTGACCTTCTCCGACGGTACGAAGCTGGCCGTGCCGGCCGGCAAGACGGTGACCTCCGGGGCACTGACCTGGAGCGGTGGCAGCGCCACCGGTGGCGTGGTGGTCCCGACCACCCCGCCGACCACGCCGACCGACACGCCGTCGCCCACCCCGACCAGCCCGACCCCGAGCCCGTCGGTCACCACGCCGCCCACCCCGACCCCGACCCCGACGACCAGCACGCCGCCGGCGACGCCGCTCAGCCCGACGCAGTACCTGCTGGCCGACGGCGCCCTGGGCGGCACCGCGGGCACCAACGGGACGGTCTCGGTGGCCGCCGCCAACGGCACACACGACGGCACGCCGACCAACCCGCAGGTGTTCACCGCCACCGGGCTGACCGGCGCCTACAACGGTGGGACCACCGCGTTCGACCTGGCCGTCGACGCCGGCACCTCGGTCGGCAACGGCATCCAGGCCCGGGTGTCGTACGACCTCACCGGCGACGGCAGCTTCGACCGGGTGGAGACCTACAGCTACTACGCCACCGACCCGGTCACCGGCGTGGAGCACTACAAGCAGACCCAGGGCCTGAAGTCGGCCACCGGCACGCTCGGCAACCTGGCCGGCGGCACGGTCAAGGTGGAGGTCTGGAACGCCATCGGCAGCGGCGCGGTCAACCTGGGCATCGGCAACCAGTCCCAGCTCGTGATGCCGTACGACGGGACCGCACCCACCACCACCCCGCCGCCCACCGGTGACCCGACCGCCTTCGCCGGCGACATGTACCTGCAGGGCAGCACCCAGCTGTCCGGCACGGCCGGCGCCGCCGGCACGGCCACCGTCAGCGCCGCCAACGGCAACTGGGTCGGCACGCCGCACAACCCGCTGGTCTACACCGCCACCGGGGTCACCGCGACGTACAACGGCGGGCAGACCAAGTTCGACCTGCTCCTGGACGCCGGCACCGGCGTCGGTGACGGCACCCACGTGCGGGTCTCCTACGACCTGACCGGTGACGGCAGCTTCGACCGGGTGGAGACGTACAACTACTACGCCACCGACCCGGTCACCGGCATGGAGCACTACACCGACACCAAGGGCCTCTACTCGGGCGTCGGCACGCTCGGGAACCTGGCCGGCGGCACGGTGAAGGTCGAGGTCTGGAACGCCATCGGCAGCACCCCGACCACCCTCGGCACCGGCAACCAGTCGAAGGTCACCCTCCCGTACACCGGGTGACCTGACGCACGAGGACGCCCCGACCGCCACACCCGGCGGTCGGGGCGTCGCGCGTCGGTGGGTCAGTCCCAGCGGCGGGCGGTCGCCGCGAACGACGCCGGGTCGCCGGCCACCGGGATCACGCAGAGCAGGTGCCCGCTCGGGGCACGCAGCACGTGGCACTCCTGCCACTGGGAGACCCGGGTGGCACCGAGCGCGAGCAGCCGGTCCACCTCGGCGTGGACGTCGTCGGTCTCGATGTCAAGGTGTTGACATCCTCCCCGCCCTAAAAGACGGGGATTCCCTCCACGCTGCACGTGGGCCGCGCGGCGTCCGGGTGGGTTACCGCTTCGCCGCGCGGTGCCGGGACGAGTCCCGGTCTTACCTGCGCTCCACGGTCGTTTGAGTTGTCCGCCTGCCCGGCGGCCAACACGTTGATGGCGGCGTTGTGGTCCCGGTCGTGGCGGCTGCCGCAGGGGCAGTCCCACGACCGGACGTTCAGCCCCATCTTCTCGTTGACGCGGCCACATGCCGAGCACATCCGGGTGGACGGGAACCACCGGTTCACCCTGCCGAAAGTGCGCCCGTACCGGGCGGCCTTGTACTCCAACATGGCGGTGAAGGCGGCCCATCCGGCGTCGTGCACGGACTTCGCGAGCCGGGTCCGGCAGAGACCGGCAACGGCAAGGTCCTCGACATACACCGCTTGGTTGTCGCGGATAATCTTCGTGGACAGCTTGTGCTGCCAGTCCCGCCGCGTGTCGGCCACCCGCGCATGAGCGCGAGCGACCTTGACAACGGCCTTCTTGCGGTTCTGACTCCCGCGCTGCTTGCGGGAGAGATCCTGTTGCAGCCGCTTGAGCTTGCGGGCGGCCCGACGCAGGAACTTCGGCGCCGCGACCTTCGTGCCATCCGACAGCACAGCGAAGTGGGTCAGTCCGAGGTCGATGCCAACCTCAGAGCCTGTCTCGGGAAGTGGCACGTCCGTGGCCTGCACGACGAACGACGCAAAGTACCGACCCGCCGCGTCCTTGATCACCGTGACCGAGGACGGACCGGACGGCAGGCTTCGCGACCAGCGCACCTCAACGTCGCCAATCTTCGGCAGACGTAGGCGGCCATTGTCGAGGACCTTGAACCGGGAGTTTTTCGTAAACCTGATCGCCTGCCGATTGTCCTTACGCGACCGAAACCTCGGCGGGGCAAATTTGCGACCCTTGCGCTTACCCATAACCGAGGCGAAGAAGTTGCGGTACGCGTTGTTCAGATCCGCCAAGGCCTGCTGCAACACTACCGCGGAGACCTCGCCCAACCAGGCACGCTCTGCGGTCGCCTTCGCCTCGGTGATGATCCGCCGCGACAACTCCCCGTCAGAAACGTACTTCTCGCCCGCCTCGCGGGCCTGCTGGCGCAGGCGCAGCCCGTCGTTGAACACCACCCGCGCACACCCGAACGCCTTCGCCAGTTGAATCTGCTGGCCCGTCGTCGGGTAGACGCGGAAGTTGTACCGAAGCTGCACAGAACGCACCTTACCATCTTGATTTATAACAGATTTCGAAGGCATCCGCACTGACAGACACTGCATTCTTGCGATGCATGTCCACTTGGTCTTCGTGACAAAGTTCCTGCATGAGGTGTTCGCCGACCGGCGCCTGTCCCGCATGGAGGCGATCATGCAGGACGTGTGCCGCGACTTCGACGCCGAACTGGTCGATTTCGACGGCGACAGCAACTACGTCCACCTGCTCGTCACCTACCCGCCACAGATGATTGTGACCCGGCTGGTCAACTCGCTGAAAGGCGTGTCCTCGCCGCCTGCGGCAGGAATTCCCCGACCTCGCCCACCACTACTACCTAACCCAAGAAACTGTGGTCGGGCTCGTACTTCGACGGCGGGGCACCGCTTGACGTCGTGAAGCAGTACATTGAACAGCAGAACCATCCGGCCTAAGGCACCACCCCGGCCTTGGCGGCCCTTCCAGCGCGGGCCCCACACCCCGACCTGAAGCCGGCACTGGCCCGCATCCCGGTAGCGCGGCGCGTCGTCGACCGCCTAGGTTGGTGAGCTCCGGCTCGGTGGTCACCCGCTGCACCGGGGCGCCGAGCGTGGCGGACCAGCACTCCGCCGCGGCCTGCTCGCCGTCGGTGGGCACGTCAATGATCAGCGCGTGAAGCCGGGATCGGTGCATCCGGGAAATCTATTGTCGACGGCGCGTCCGGGCCGGAGGTGACGAGTGGCGGTCGAGGGCGGTCAGCGAGGCTGCTCCGGCTCGTCGGGCGGCGGCGGTCGACGCCGGCCGGCGCGGGCGACGTAGGCGCGGCGCATCTTCACGTGATTGCCGCAGCCGGCCATGGAGCACCAGCGACGGGCTTGGTTGCGGGAGGCGTCGAAGAAGGCCCACCGGCAGGTGTCGCGCGCACATACCTTCAGCTGGGTCCAGGTGTGGTCCTCGGCGCACTGCCGGATGGCGTCGAGCAACCCGGCGAGTGCGTGGTCGAGGGGAGCATCGCCGGCCGGGGCGAGGTGGTGTCCGTGGTCGGTGAAGACCAGCCGGACGGGTACCGCGGCGAGGGCGTCGTTGAGTCCCCGCTCCACCGCCGGATCGACCCGGTGACCGGCGTGACGCAGCAGCACCTCGCGCAGGCCCTCCCGGATCGTCATGGCGGCGGTCAGGTCGGCCGGGCGCAGCCGACCGTCGGCCGGCAGCAGCCCGCGCTCGGCGAACCAGTCTCGAAGCTGGTCGGGAGTCGTCAGGGACTCCTGGTCGATCTGCGGCTCGAAGGTGTTGACGAAGTCCCGCACCAATCGGACGGCGGCCGGGACCGCTGCCTCGTCGCTCAACGGCGGCCTCCTCCACTGTCACACCAGCGTAGCGCCTTGACAGGTGTGAAAGCTTCTGCGAGGGTCGCGATGCACACCGGTGAGAAGGTTTTGCCGGTGTGAATGTTCGACCGACGGGGACGGGAGGACGCGTCGTGGGCGCCACCCTCAAGGACGTCGCCGCGTTGGCCCGGGTGTCGGTGAAGACCGTCTCGAACGTCGTCAACGGCTACCCGCACGTCAGCGATAGCGTCCGCCGCCGGGTGCAGGACGCCGCGGCGCAGGTCGGCTACCGTCCCAACCTCGCCGCCCGGAGCCTGCGCACCGGCCGCACCGGCCTGCTCGCCCTGGTCCTCCCCCGACTCGACGGGCCGGCCCTCGACGCTCTCACCGGCGAGATCGTCAGCGCGGCGGCGGGACGCGGCTACCGGGTCGTCATCGAACGGGCCACCCCCGTCCATGCCCCGCAGGGACACGGCGGACGCGCCCTGCCGGTCGACGGCGTGCTGCTCGACGCCGACGCCGCGCCGGCCGGACTCGTCGAGGCACAGGTCGCCGGCACCCCGCTCGTGCTGCTCGGGGCGGGCCCGGACCGACACTGCGACCGGGTCGGCATCGACGGCGCCCGCGCCGCCCAGGACGCCACCGACCACCTGTTGACCCTAGGACGGCGGAGGATCGCTGCGATCGGCGCGCACCCAGATGAGCCCGCGACCGGGGCGCAGCCACGTACCGTCGGGTACCGGCTCGCCCTGCGCCGAGCCGGGCTCACCGTGTCGGCCGATTACCTGCGGTCCGCCGCCTCCCACCAGCGCAGCGACGGCTACCGCGCGGCCCAATCGCTCCTCGCGCACCGGCATCCCCCGGACGCGATCTTCTGCTACTCCGACCTACTGGCCATCGGTGCGATGCGCGCCGCCGCCGACGCCGGACTGCGCGTTCCCGACGACGTGGCCGTCGTCGGCATCGGGGACAGCGAGGAGGGCCGCTACTCCCGGCCGACGCTGAGCACGGTCGGCAGCGACCCCACCGCCATCGCCCGAGCGGCCGTCGCCCGGATCGTCGCCCGGATCGCCCGGCCGGATACCCTCCCCGCCGAGGTCCGTACGCCGCACACGCTGACACCCCGGGAGAGCACCCGCGTCCCCGCGTCGGCGTGACACCGCGCCGGGCGGGCCAACCCTTGACGCAACATCGACTGGGGTGGATACTCGCCGCCACAGCGTTCGCCGAGGTCACCACCCCGACGCGATACCCGGTGACGTGTCATGGGCGCCGCCGCAACCGGCAGCCCGCTCCGTCCGAGGAGGAGCCCATGCCAGTCCGCCGATTCACTCCCCTGCTCGCCGCGGCCGTCGGCCTGGTGGCCGCCACCGCCCTCACCGGTGTCGCCTCCGCCGCACCCCGCACGTACAGCACAGACCAGCTCGCCCGGGTCGACCGGGCCGTCGCCGCCTCCGGCGTCGGCGGCCTCGCCTGGCGGGTGGACCCCGGGTCGCGTCGGGTCGTGGTGACCGCCGACCGGACCGTCTCCGCCGCCGAGCTGGCCACCGTCACCCGCAGCGCCGGCCGGGACGCCGGCGCGATCCGGGTCGACCGCTCGGCCGGCGTCTTCCGTCCCCTGCTGTCGGCCGGCAACGCCATCTACGGCGGCGGTTACCGCTGCTCGCTCGGCTTCAACGTGGTCAAGGGCGGGGTCTACTACTTCCTGACCGCCGGGCACTGCGGGAACGTGGCGAAGACCTGGTACACCGACTCCGGCCTGAAGACCCTGATCGGCCCGACCATCGGCTCCAGCTTCCCGGGCAACGACTACGCCCTGGTCCGGTACGACAACACCGCTCTCAGCCACCCGGGCGGCTACGCCGCCGCCAACGCGTACGTCGGCGAGGCGGTGAAGCGGACCGGGTCGACCAGCGGTACCCACGGCGGCACCGTCACCGCGCTGAACGTCACCGTCCGGTACTCCGGCGGCGGCACCGTCAAGGGCATGATCCAGACCACCGTCTGCGCCGAGCCCGGCGACTCCGGCGGCCCGCTCTACGACGGCTCCAAGGCGCTCGGCATCACCTCCGGCGGCAGCGGTGACTGCCGTACCGGCGGCACCACGTTCTATCAGCCCGTCACCGAGGCGGCGAGCTCGTACGGCGTGGCCGTCTACTGAGCCGTCGCCGGCCCCGGCCGGCCCGTCCACCGGAGACCCGCACCGCTCGGTGCGGGTCTCCGTCGTGTGCGGACACCCCGCGTCGCCGCAGGTGACACGTGATTCGGGAATTCAAACTCCGCCGATGTCACGATGTCATCGTGGGAAACTCACCCACCGTCCATGACTCATCACACTGGGCCCAACCCTCAGCCGTCCGCAGGATTGACCTCAACCGATCAGGCGGTGGAGGCAGACGACATGGATGAACGGTACGACTCGTACTGCGCGGTCGACCCGCTCTTCTACGACTCGTTGGCCAGCGCGAGCGCCGAGGCCGGCGGCTACGCGACCGACCGACCGCTGCCCGCCGGCTGGGAGTGCGAGGTGAAGGACGACTGGCTGATCCACGGACCGGTCGGCGGCGCCCTGCCCCAGCAGGGCTGGAAGCTCCACGTCTCGGCCCGGCTGGACAACGCCGAACGGGTGCTGGCCCGGGTGATGGACTACTGCCAGCCGCGCGGCATCCCGTTCAAGCACCTGCGCGGACCACGGATGCTGCTCATGCGCAACAGCAAGTACGCCCGCCGCGGCAGCAGCGGCAAGTTCGTCACCGTCTACCCGCGTGACGACGCCGAACTGGAGCTGACCGCCAAGGAGCTCGCGGCGCTGCTCGACGGCGAGCAGGGACCGTACGTGCTGAGCGACCTGCGCTACGGCGACGGGCCGGTGTACCTGCGCTACGGCGGCTTCGCCGCCCGCTACTGCCTCTCCCCGGAGGGTCAGGTCGTCCCGGCCATCGAGGACCCGAGCGGCACCCTGGTGCCGGACCGCCGCGACCCGGTGTTCCACGTGCCGGAGTGGGTGACGCTGCCCGACTTCCTCGCCCCGCACCTGGCCGCCCGCAACGCCGCCAGCACCACCGAGCTGCCCTACCGGATCGAGAAGGTCATCCACTTCTCCAACGGCGGCGGCCTGTACGAGGCCCGGGACACCCGGACCGGGGACCGGGTGGTGCTCAAGGAGGCCCGCCCGCACGCCGGGCTCGACGCCGACGGCGCGGACGCGGTCACCCGCCTGCACCGTGAGGCCGACATGCTGCGCCGGCTCGCCGACGTGCCGCACCTGGTCCGGGTGCACGACGTGTTCAGCTTCGGCGGGCACGAGTTCCTGGCCCTGGAGTTCGTCGAGGGTCGCCCGCTCAACCAGCTGGTCGTCGAGCGCTACCCGCTGGTCCACGTGGACGCGGACCGCGACGGGTACACCCGCTGGGCGTTGGACGTGCACCGGCAGGTGACCGAGGCGGTGGACGCCATCCACGCCCACGGGGTGGTCTACGGCGACCTGCACATGTTCAACATCATGGTCGGCGCGGACGGCGCCGTCACGTTGATCGACTTCGAGGTGGCCGCACCGGCCGACGCCGGCGGCCGGCCCGCGCTGCGCAACCAGGCGTTCGCCGCCCCCCGCGACCGTACCGGCGTCGCCGTCGACCGCTACGCCCTGGCCTGCCTGCGGCTGGCCCTGTTCCTGCCGCTCACGGCGATGCTGCGGCTGGCCCCGACCAAGGCGGCGCACCTGGCCGACCTGGTGGCCGAGCGCTTCCCGGTGCCCCGGGAACTGCTCGACGCGACCGTCGCGGAGCTGGCCGGCGACGCGGCGGCCACCACCGACCCGGAACTAGTCCGGGTCGACCCGGACGACTGGCCCGCCCTGCGCGACCGGCTCGCCGCCGCGATCGCCGAGAGCGCCACGCCGCACCGCGACGACCGGCTCTTCCCCGGCGACATCCGCCAGTTCTCCGGCGCCGACGGCGGGCTGAACGTCGCCCACGGCGCGGCCGGGGTGCTCTGGGCGCTGCACGCGACGGGGGTGCCCACCGACGCCACCCACGAGCGGTGGCTGATCGACCGGGTACGCGAACCCGCCGCCGGCAGCCGGCTCGGCTTCTACGACGGGTTGCACGGCATCGCGTACGTGCTGGACGCGCTCGGGCACCGGACCGAGGCGCTGCGCCTGCTGGACCTCTGCCTCGACGAGCCCTGGACGGAGCTCGGCACCGACCTGACCAGCGGTCTGTCCGGCATCGCGCTGAACCTGGCCCACTTCGCCGGGCTCACCGGCGAGCGGCGGTACGCCGACGCCGCCCGGCGGGCCGTCGGCCTGGTGGTCGACCGGCTCGGCGACGTCGAGTCGGTGGCCGAGGTCAGCGGCGGCCGGCACCCGTACGCCGGGCTGGCCCGGGGTGGGGCCGGAATGGCGTTGATGCTGCTGCGGATGTACGAGCTGGACCGGGACCCGGCCCTGCTCGACCACGCCGCCACGGCGCTCCGCCAGGACCTGCGCCGGTGCGTGCTGCGCGACGCCGGTCACCTGGAGGTCAACGAGGGCTGGCGGACCATGCCGTACCTCGCCGAGGGCAGCGTGGGGATCGGCCTGGTGCTCGACCAGTACCTGCGGCACCGCCCCGACGAGACGCTGCGCGGTCAGGCGGCGGCGATCCGACGCTGCGCCGACTCCCCCTTCTACGCCCAGTCCGGCCTCTTCGCCGGTCGGGCGGGGATCGTGACCTACCTGGCCGCGCGGGGCGAGCACGACGCCGCCCGCCGGCAGGCCCGGCTGCTGAGCTGGCACGCCCTGCCGTACCGGGGGCTGACCGCCTTCCCCGGTGACCAGCTCCTGCGACTGTCGATGGACCTGGCCACCGGCACCGCCGGGGTGCTGGCCGCCCTGTCGACGAGCCGGACCACGGACGCCGCCCGGCTGCCGTTCCTGACCCCGCTGCCCGGCGCGACGCCGGCCGGCGACCCCGCACCGGCCGGCGACTGACCGGCCCACCAGCTCCCCGGGGGTCACTCCGGGGCCGTTCGACCCGACGCACGAGGAAAGGAGGTGACCCGACATGGCTCTGCTCGACCTCCAGGGGATGGAGCTGCCCGCCGCCCAGCACAACGGTGGTGGCAGCAACGCCAGCCTGCTGCTCTGCGGCAACAGCTCGCTGAGCGTCACGACCTGCAACTGAGGTGACGGTCGTCGACCCGGCGACCCACCCGACACGTCCACGATTTCGGCACCATCACGAGAGAAAGAGGACCCGTCATGGCTCTGCTCGACCTCCAGGGAATGGAACTGCCGGCCGCCGAGCGCACCGGGGGCGGCAGCCGCGCCAGCCTGCTGCTGTGCGGTGACAGCTCGCTGAGCGTCACGACCTGCAACTGACGATCAGTTCGCCTGGCCCCGGGCCGGTTCACGCCGGTCCGGGGCCGCGCGGTGTGGGAGGTGCGATGACTCCGGCCGACCGGCTCCTGCTGCGCGCCGTGCGCTCCGCCGGCTGGTGGACCCCGGTGCTGACCGTGGTCACCGTGGCCACCGTGGCGGCCGAGCTGGCGCTGCCCGCCGCGCTGGGTCGGGCCGTCGACGCCGCCGTCGGCACCGCACCGGGCACCTCGCCCGCCCGCTGGCTGGCCGTGGTCGTCGGTCTGATCACCGTGCTGGTCGCCGCCGGCACGGTACGCGACTACGGCACCGGAGTGGCCACCGCGCGGTCGGTCGCCGGGCTGCGACACACCCTGACCCGGCACATCTTCGCCCTCGACCCCCGCACCGCCGGCCGGCATCCGGCCGGCGAACTGGTGGGTCGGCTGGTGGGCCAGGTCGCCGACGCCGGGCAGGCCGCCCCGACGCTTGTACTGGCCGCCACGGTACTGCTGCCCCCGCTGGGCAGCCTGGTGGCGCTCACCCTGATCGACCCGTGGCTCGGTCTCACCTTCGTGGCCGGCCTGCTGCTGCTGGCCCTGCTGCTGCGGGGCTTCGTGGCGAACGCCTCGACGGCCGTCGCCGGTTACCAGCGAGCCCAGGGACAGCTCGCCGGCCGACTGGTGGAGACCCTCGCCGGCGCCCGCACGATCGCCGCCGCCGGTACCGCCGACCGCGAGATCGCCCGGGTGCTCACCCCCCTGCCCGACCTGCACCGGCACGGCGCGCGGACCTGGCGGGTGCTGGCCTCGGCAACGACGCGCGGCGCGGTGCTCAACCCCCTGCTGCAACTGGCCGTCGTCGCCGTCGGCGGGCTGTCGCTGGCCACCGACCGGCTCACCCCCGGGGAACTGCTGGCCGCGCTCCAGTACGCGGCGCTCGGCGCCGGCCTCGGCACGGTGGTCACCGCGCTCAACAAGGCGGTCGCGGCGCGCCGGCTGCCGGCAGGCGGCCGACGTGCTGGCCGAGCCCGTCCGCCGGTACGGCAGCCGTACCCTGCCGAGCGGGCCGGGCGTGCTGGAACTGCGGGACGTGACGGTGCGCGACGACGACGGCCGGCCGCTGCTGGACGGGGTGGACCTGCGGGTGCCGGGTGGCGCGCTGCTCGTCGTGGTCGGCCGCTCCGGCGCGGGCAAGTCGCTGCTCGCCGCCGTCGCCGGTCGGCTGCGCGACCCGGACTCGGGCACCGTCATCCTGGACGGCGTGCCGCTGGCCGAGCTGACCTCGACGGCGCTGCACCGCGCGGTCGGTTACGGGTTCGAGCGGCCAGTGCTGGTCGGTGACACGGTCGGCACGGCGGTCGGCTGCGGCGCCGACCCGGTGCCGCTGGCCGGGGCTGCGGCCATCCACGACTTCGTCGAACGACTGCCCGACCGGTACGACACCCCGCTGGCCGAGGTGGCCATGTCCGGCGGTGAGCGGCAACGGCTCGGCCTGGCCCGCGCGCTGCGCGCGGAACGGCTGCTCGTCCTCGACGACGCCACCTCCAGCCTGGACACGGTCACCGAGTACCGGGTGACCCGGACGCTGACCGGGTCGGGCGACCGGCGTACCCGGGTGATGGTGAGCCACCGGGTCGGCATGGCCGCGCGGGCGGACCTGGTGGCCTGGGTGGACGGTGGCCGGGTCCGCGCGGTCGGTCCGCACGAGGTGTTGTGGGCCGACCCCGACTACCGGGCGGTGTTCCGGGCGTGAGCGGCGTCGGCGAGGTGACCCGGGCCGCGCTGCGGGCACGGCGGCCCGCACTGTGGCGGCTCGCGGGCTGGTCGGTGGCCGAGGCCTTGCCGGCGGCGCTGTCCGGGCTGCTGACCGCGCGGGCCGTCGACGCGGGTTTCCTCGCCGGCCGCCCGGCGACCGGGCTGGCCTGGCTGGGGCTGCTGGCCGTCGCCGTACTGGTCGGCGCGGCCGGCACCAACCGGGCGTACGCGCTGCTCGGCGAGGTGGTGGAGCCGTTCCGCGACGACCTGCTGCGCCGGGTGGTGACCGGGGCGCTGGCGGACGCGACGGCCGGGCGCGGCGACGACGCGGCGGTGTCCCGGCTGACCCACCAGGTGGAGATGGTCCGGGACACCTTCGCCGGGCTGGTGATGGTGGTGCGCGGCTTCGTGTTCGCCGCCGGCGCCGCGGTGGTCGGCCTGGCCTCGCTGGCCGCCCCGGTCGCGCTGCTGGTGGCGGTGCCGGTGCTCGCCGGTCTGGGCCTGTTCGCGGCGGCCCTGCCCGCGATGATCGCCCGGCAGCGGGAGTACGTGCTGGCCGACGAGCGGCTGGGCCGGGCCGCCGTCAGCGCCGTGACCGGGCACCGTGATGTGACGGTCAGCGGTGCGCGGGACCGGGTCGTGCGCTGGGTGGGGGCGTACGTCGACGACCAGGCGCGGGTGGAGCGGCGGCTGGCGACGATGGCGGCCACCCGCAGCCTGAGCCTGGCCGTCGGCGGCTGGTTGCCGGTGCCGGTGCTGCTGCTGGCCACCCCGTGGCTGGTCCGGCAGGGGCTCGGGCCGGGCGCCGTGCTCGGCGCCCTGGTCTACGTCGTGCACGGGGTGCAGCCCGCGCTGCGCAGCCTGGTCCAGGGGTGGCGGCCGGTGGGCTGCGCTTCGCCGTCACCCTGGACCGGCTGCTGCGTACCGCCGCCGACCCGGACCCGGACCGGCGTGGCCCGTCCCCGGTCGCCGCAGGGCCCGCGGCGCCGGAGCCGGCGCTGTCGCTGCGGGGGGTGACCTTCCGGTACGGCCCGCACGCCGACCCGGTGTTGGCCGGCTTCGACCTCGACGTGCCCGCCGGGGACCACCTGGTGATCGTCGGGGCGAGCGGGATCGGCAAGTCGACCCTGGCCGCGCTGATCGCCGGGGTGCTCCGGCCGCAGGCCGGCACGGTACGCGTCGGCGGACTGCCGGTGGCCGGCGCGAGCCCGGCCGCGCTGGCCGACCGGCGGGTGCTGATCCCGCAGGAGGCGTACGTCTTCACCGGCACGGTGCGGGAGAACCTCACCTACCTGTGCCCCGACCTGCCCGATGCGGCGATCGACCGGGCGGCGGCCCGGCTCGGGCTCGCCGCGCTGCTGGCCCGGCTCGGCGGCCTCGACGCGCACGTCCGCCCGGTGGACCTGTCGGCCGGCGAACGCCAGCAGGTGGCCCTGCTGCGGGCCTGGCTCTCCCCGGCGCCGCTGGTGATCCTCGACGAGGCCACCTGCCACCTGGACCCGGCGGCCGAGGCGCGGCTGGAGGAGGCGTTCGCCGACCGGCCCGGCACCCTGGTGGTGGTGGCGCACCGGGTCAGCTCCGCGCTGCGCGCCCGCCGGGTGCTGCTGCTGGACGGTCACACCGCCCTGCTGGACAGCCACCCGGGTCTGCTGGCCCGCTCGGCGGCCTACCGGGAGCTGGTCGGCTACGGGGAGCAGGGGGCGACCCCGGTCAGATCCACCCCGACTCCCGGGCGATCCGCACCGCTTCGAGCCGGGTCCGCGCTCCCGTCTTCGCCATGACCCGCGACAGGTGGTTGCGGACCGTGCCCACCGACAGCGCCAGCCGATCGGCGATCTCCCGCACCGGATGGCCCTCGGCCGCCGCGTCGAGCACCTCCCGTTCCCGGCGGGTGAACGGGCTGCCGTCCGCCTCGAGCGCCGCGACGACCAGGTCGGGGTCGATCACCACCTGGCCGTCGGCGAGCTGCCGGACGCCGTCGGCGATCCGGTCGGGCGGCACGTCGCGGCTGAGGAAGCCGACCCGCCGCCCGTGCTCGGCGAGCACCGGGCCGAGCCGCGCGGCCCGCCGCTGCTCCACCAGCACCAGCAGGCGGGCGCCGTCCGAACCGTCGGTCGGGTCGGTGCCGGCGAGGTCGGCGAGCTGCTCCGAGTCCACCATGTCGACGTCGACGACGACCACGTCGGGGCGCTCAGCCCGGACGGCGGCCCGGAACCCGTGCGGCGTGCCGGTCTCCCCGATCACCTCGATGCCGTCCTGAGCGGCCAGCAGGTGGGCGAGCGCACCCCGGACCAGCCGGCCCTTGAGTGCGAGCAGCGTACGGACCACAACGACTCCCCGTCATGAGCCCCCGTTTCCTGACGTCACGTGTACGTCTGATGACGCACGGTCAGGGATCTTATTGAAATCGTCGCCGGCACGACACCCTGTGGTCGTATGTCAGACCCAGCGGCGCGACGCCTCCTCGTCAGTGCGTGGCGTCGAGCCGGCCGAGCACCCACCGCTGGAACGCGCGCGCCTCACCGGCGCCCACCGGCGGTCCGCCGTTGCGGGCCGCGACCGCACGACGGAGCAGGTCGCCGTGCCCGACCAGGTCGGCGACCCGCCGCCCCGCGGCCACCTTGGACACCCACACCCCGTCCCGGACCCGGACCAGCGACCGGCACGCCCCCAGCACCGCGTCCTCGGCACCCGGCGCGGGCGCGTCCCCCTCGGGCAGGGGCACCGCCAGCCACCAGCGCAGCGCCGTCACCAGCAGCCGGCGCAGCTCGTCCGGGGCGGGTCCGGCGAAGACGTCGTCGGCCGGCGGGCCCAGCAGCGCCAGCCCGCCCGAGTGCAGGATCGACCGGTCCAGGGCGTACCAGAACCGCCCGTCGGCGGCCGGCCGGTCCGCCGGGTCGTAGGTGGCCCGGAAGGGCATCGCCGGGCCGCTGTTCAGCTCCACCTCGAAGCCGGGCTCCGGGGTGCCCGACCCGGCGACGTCCCGGCGGTAGACGACCAGTTCCAGACCGCGCGCCGGGCAGGGCAACGCCTCGTGCCGCAGCCGGGCCACCAGCGCCCGCTTCGCCGCGCCGGCCAGAGGCCGGGCGACCACCAGCGCCACGTCCACGTCGCTGCGCCCCGGCTGGTACGCGGCCAGGCCGACCGAACCGGCCGCGTACGCGCCGACGAGTTCGTCGCCGAGCACGTCCCGGGCACGGTCCACCAGCTCGGTCAGGTAGCCGCGCAGCTGCTCGTCCATGCCGGCATCCTGCCCGCCGGCGGGCCGTACGGTCAGGCCGGGTGGTCCGGGCAGCAGACCGTCAGCGCCCCCGGCACCACCCGCACCTTCAGCCGCCTCGCGGTGCCGCGCGCCCCGCCGTCCAGCTCGTACGTCTTCGGCTGCGCGAACCGCACGGTCACCTTCCGACCCCGGGTGATCCGCACGAACGGCGACTCCTCCGACCGGCCGGCGGCCATCCGGCCCAACGTCCGGGCCCAGTCGATCGCGCCGTCCGCGGTGGAGACGCCGATCTCCAGCGCGCCGTCGTCGGGGCGGGCGTCGTCGAAGGCAGGGATGCCACCGGTGATCGTGCCGACGTTGCCGAAGAGCACACAGCTCGCCTCGCCGTCGAACCAGTCGGTGCCGTCGACCCGGACCCGGGTGCGGACCAGCTCGCCACGGACGTGCCGCAGCCCGGTCCAGACGTACGCGACGCGGCCGAGCTTGCCCTTGAGCTTCCGGTCGGCCTCGCGGATCAGGTCCCCGTCGAAACCGGCGCCGGCCATCACCGCGAAGTGCTCGCCGTTGATCCGGCCCAGGTCCAACTCCCGGCGACGCCCGTGCAGCCCGATCCGGACCGCCTCGGGCAGGTCGACGGGGATGCCGAGGTTGGTGGCGAAGAGGTTCGCCGTGCCGGCGGGCAGGATCCCCATCGGCACCCCGGAACCGGCGAGGGTGTCGGCGCAGCGTTGCACCATCCCGTCGCCGCCCCAGACCAGGAGCAGCTCGGCGCCGGACTCCAGCGCCTTGCGGACCTTCTTCGGCGCCTTGCGGCTCTTCGGCACCTCGTACCAGAGCAGGCGCCCGACCCCGGCGGCGACCAGGGTGGCGCGCAGCTCGTCGAGGCCACCGCCGAAGGTCTTCTTCCGGTGCGCGACGACCGCGACGGTGCCGACCGGCCGGGTGACGTCCGTGCCGGTCGCGGGTGCGGTGGCGGTGCTCGTACTCATGGCACCGGTGGTACCCCGACGGTCGCCGCGCCACGCCATGAGCGGGCAGTCGGCGACCGCCGGTCGGCGGGCCGCCCGCGCGCCGCCGGGCGGCCTAGACTCGACGCGGTCCACCGTCGAGGGAACGAGGTGTGCGGATGGAGCGGCCGGGCTGGGCACCGCCGGGGGTCGACATCACCACGCCGACGTCCTCCCGGATCTACGACTACATGCTCGGCGGGTCGCACAACTTCGCCGCGGACCGGGCGGTGGCGGAGCAGGCGATCGCCGCGATGCCGCACCTGCCGGCCGTGCTGCGGGAGAACCGCCGGTTCCTCGGTCGGGCGGTGCGCCACCTGGCCGGCGAGGCCGGCATCGACCAGTTCCTCGACCTCGGCTCGGGCATCCCGACCGCCGGCAACGTGCACGAGATCACCGCCGGGATCAATCCCGAGGCGCGGGTCGTCCACGTCGACATCGACCCGGTGGCGGTGGCGCACTCGCAGGCCATCCTCACCGGGCACCCGTACGCGGCGGCCGTCGCCGGGGACCTGCGGCGGGTCGGTGACGTACTCGCCCATCCGGTGGTGGCGGACCTGCTCGACCTGGACCGCCCGGTGGCGGTGCTGCTCGTCGCCGCCCTGCACTTCGTCCCGGACGACGCCACCGCCGGCGCCGTCCTGGCCGACCTGCGGGACGCGCTCGCCCCGGGCAGCCACGTGGCGGTCTCCCACGCCAGCGACGACGGTCGCCCGCCGGCCGGCCTGCGGGACGCACAGTCGATCTATGCCCGGGCCGACAGCGCGGTGACGATGCGCAGCCGGGAGACGCTGGACGCGATGCTGCGCGGGTGGGAGCTGGTGCCGCCCGGGATCGTGGCGTGCCCGGCCTGGCGGCCGGAGCCGGACGACCCGCCGTCCGCCCACTTCCCCGGGTACGGGCTGGTCGCCCGACTGCCGCACCCCGCCTGACCCGTCGCCGCCCCTGCCGGACCGACGGTGGGCGGTCGAGAGGTTCGGCACGGCGGTGGCGGGCCGTTACGATCGCGGACGGCGGGCCGGCGCGACGGACTGCCTGACCGGCTGACCTGCGACGGGAGGCCGGGCGTCATGATTCGGCGGAGCTGCCGGAGGGTAACGCGTGCGGGTGATTTCTGACGGTGACAACGACAGCGGTGGGGCCCGGGTCGCCCCGACGGGGCGGAACCGACGGCGGAACCGGGTCCTGGTCTTCCTGGCGGTGTTCGCGCTGCTCGCCGGCTCCGGCCTGGTGGCCGGCGGCTACTACGTCGACAGCGTGCCCACGCCCACCGACCTGAAACTGCCGGAGTCCACGACCGTGTACTACGCCGACGGTCGGACCAAGATGGCCACGCTCGGCACCGAGAACCGGACGATCGTGCCGTACGGCGAGATGAACGACTCCGCCAAGCAGGCGATCGTGGCGGCCGAGGACCGGACGTTCTGGAAGAACAAGGGCATCGACTTCAGCGGTGTGCTCCGCGCCGCCTGGTCGAACGTCACCGGCGGCCAGCGGCAGGGCGCGTCGACGATCACCCAGCAGTACGCGCGGGTGGCCGCGGACCTCAAGGGCGTGACGTACTCGCGGAAGCTGCGCGAGGCGGTGATCGCCTGGAAGCTCGACGACAAGTACTCCAAGGACGAGATCCTCGGCTTCTACCTGAACACGGTGCCCTTCGGCCGGGGCGCGTACGGCATCGAGGCGGCGGCGCAGACGTACTTCGGCAAGACGGTGCGCCGGGACGCCCCGGCGGCGCAGCAGCTCACCGTGGCGGAGGCGATGGTGCTCTGCGCGATGGTGAAGCAGCCCGAGGCGGACCCGAACGATCCGGAGGGCCAGCCCGGTTACGACCCGGCGCGCAACGCGACGGCGAAGCAGAACTCGATCGACCGGTGGAACTACATCCGCGACGGGATGGTGAAGCTCGGCTACCTGACGGCCGAGCAGGCCGCGAACCTCGCGTACCCGGACTCGGTCAAGCCGATCGACCGGAACGCCGGCCGGTCGGGCCTGGACCGACCGACCGGGCTGGTGGTCAACCACGTGCTCAGTGAGCTGCGGCAGACCGAGCAGTTCCGGGGCAAGCCCGCCGACTACCTGCGCGACGGCGGTTTCAAGATCGTCACGACGATCGACAAGCGGGTCCAGGACGCCGCCGAGGCCGCCGCGGACATCCGCCGGGACAGCGCCCCGGAGGCGGTCCGTGGCCAGCCGAAGAACTGGCAGGCCGCGCTGGTCGCGGTGGAGCCCGGCACCGGCCGGGTGCTCGGCTACTACGGCGGCAACGACGGGTCCGGCGCCGACTACGCCGGCTGGTACTACGACGAGAACGGCGAGGCCCGCGGTTTCGGCCAGCACCCGCCGGGCTCCTCCTTCAAGGTGTACGACCTGGCGGCCGCCGTGAAGGACAAGATCTCGGTCAAGCAGCACTTCGACTCGCCGGAGACCAAGGAGTTCCCGGAGTCGGGACGCACCAAGGACAGCCCCGCCGGCCCGATCCGCAACGCCGAACGCGCGCCCTGCCAGCCGGACTGCGCGCTGTGGGAGGCCACCGTCGCCTCGCTGAACGTCACCTACTTCGAGCTGACCGAGAAGCTGGGCACCGCGAAGGTGATCGACATGGCCACCCGGGCCGGCGTCGACTCGATGTGGGCGGTGGAGAAGGGCAGCCCCCGGCCGAAGCGGGTGGACCTGCGCGGCCAGGACCCCGACCAGGTGGCCCGCCAGTTCTCCACCGAGGTCGGCATCGGCCAGTACGGCATCACCGTGCAGGACCACGCCAACGGGATGGCCACCTTCGCCGCCGGCGGCAAGCGCGCCGAGTCGCACTTCGTCCGCTCGGTGACCAAGGGCGACGACCGCATCTACCAGGAGGCGCTCAAGCAGACCGACGTCGGGCTCGACGCCGAGGCCGTCGACCAGCTCGACTGGGCGCTGCGCCGGGTGAAGGCCGCCAAGCTGGACAACGGCTGGGACTCCGCCGGCAAGACCGGCACCTGGCAGGCCGGGCAGAGCACCACGCAGAACGTGCACACCTGGATGGTCGGTTACACCGGGGCGCTCGCCGCGTCGGTGTGGCTCGGCACCGTCGACGGCAAGCCGCTGCGGACGAAGGACGGCAGCTACCAGGTGTTCGGCTCCACCGGCGCGGGACCGATCTGGCGGCAGTTCATGGAACAGGCCACCGCGGCGCTCAAGCTCGACCCCGACAAGTACCGGTTCGGCGAGCCCCGCTTCCCGAACGACACCCCGGAGCCCAGCTCCGCACCGCGGACCGCCGACCCGACCACGGCGGCACCGAGCCCGACCAGCGCCTCACCGAGCCCGAGCACCGTCCGGCCGACCTGCGACCGGCGGCCCTGCATCACGACGAGCCCGACCGGCAGGCCA
The DNA here is from genome assembly GCF_022747945.1 of Micromonospora sp. R77. Lineage (NCBI taxonomy): Bacteria > Bacillati > Actinomycetota > Actinomycetes > Micromonosporales > Micromonosporaceae > Micromonospora > Micromonospora sp. R77. The sequence goes on along the minus strand of NZ_JALDST010000001.1, from coordinate 5,808,240 downwards.
CTACCGACGCCCGACCTCTCCCCCACGCTGAGCCCGACGCCCAGCCTGTCGCCGTCCCGGAGCAGGGGGCCACGGTGACCCGCCGGGACGTACGACAATGAGCCGATGACCGACGCCATCCGGGCCGCCTGGACGGCCCTCGGCGGCGACCCGGCGGACGCCGAGCAGGTGGACGTGCGGGGACCGGCGGGCGTGCTGCCGGCCCGGCTGCCCGTGGCCGACCTCGCCGTCGCCACGGTCGCCGCCGCCGGACTGGCGGCCGTGGAGTTGGCGTACGCCCGGGGTGCGCCGCCCGTCGGACGTCTGCCCGTGCAGACCGCCGCGGTCGCGACGGCGTTCACCAGCGAGCGGCACCTGCGCCTGGACGGGGTGGCGTTCGAGGAGTTCGCGCCGCTGTCCCGGTTCTGGCGCACCACCGACGGGTGGGTGCGGACCCATGCCAACTATCCGCACCACCGGCACCGGCTGCTGACCGCGCTGGGCGCGGATCCGGCCCGCACCGACGACGCCCGGCTCGCGACCGAGCTGGCCGACCGGATCGGCGGCGCGTCGGCGGCGGAGGTCGAGCGACTCGTCACCGCCGCCGACGGGCTCGCCGTGGCGGTCCGTGCCCCGACGGGTGGAGCGGGCATCCGCAGGGGGTGGCGGTGGCGGGTGAGCCGCTGGTCGACCTGCGCCTCGACGCCCCGGCCGCCGCCCGACGGCTGCCCCCGGAGCCGACGCGTCCGCTGCTGCCCGCCGCCGGCCTGCGGGTGCTCGACCTGACCCGGGTGATCGCCGGACCGGTGGCGACCCGCGTCCTCGCGCTGCTCGGCGCGGACGTGCTCCGGGTGGACGACCCCCGGCTGCCCGAGATCACCGCGCAGCACCTGGACACCGGCAGCGGTAAACGCTCCACCCTGCTGGACCTGCGGGACCCCGCCGACCGGTCCCGCTTCACCGCGCTGCTCGCCGACGCCGACGTGCTGGTCACCGGCTACCGGCCGGCCGCCCTGGACCGCCTCGGGCTCGACCCGGACACGTTGCGGCGCCACCGCCCGGATCTGGTGGTGGCCCGGCTGTCGGCCTGGGGGCGTGGTGGGCCGTGGGCGCGGCGACGCGGTTTCGACAGCCTCGTACAGGCGGCGACCGGCATCGCCGACGTCGAGCGCCGGGTGGACGGTGCCCGGCGCGCTGCCCGCGCAGGCCCGGACCACGGCACCGGTTACCTGCTCGCCGCGGCGGTGCTGCGCGCCGTGACGCAACGCGGCCGGCAGGGCGGCGCCTGGAGCGTCGAGGTGCGCTGGCGCGTACCGCCCGCTGGCTGCTGCACGAGCTGCCCGCCGACGCCGGGCGACCCGGGCGGCACCGTGGACCCGGACCCCTGGTGCGACGAGCGGGACTCGACGGTGGGCCGGTTCCGGTACGCCCGACCACCGGTCACCCTGCCGGGCGGCCCGGCCACCTGGGCCACGCCCCCGACCCCGTGGGGCAGCGACACCCGCCTGGCGGCCGGCCTGACCCGCCGGTGCCGCCTTCTCGCCGCCGGCAGGCCACCACCCGAGGTCGCACAGGTGACTGCACCGGGCAGGACGACGGGGTCGCTGCCGTTCCGGCGAGCCGGTCAGCGGCCCGACCGGCGCCGACTCGGCCCGCCGGCCGTGGCGGCGCCGGGGTCGATCTCCGGCGGGCGGTGGCGGGCGAGAGCGGTGGCGGCCATGGCGGTGACCGCCATCGCGGCGATGCCGATCAGCGCCGCGGTGGTGTAGGCGTGGTCGTCGGGGAAGAGACGACCGGTGCCGGTGGCCAGGACCAGGCCGCCTGTCGCGCTGCCCAGGGAGTACCCGACGCTGCGGACGACGTAGTTGAAGCTCATCGCGCTCGACGTCTCGCTCACGGGCGTGACGGCCAGGATGACGTCGGGCATCGCGGCTGAGAAGCTGCCGACGCCGAAGCCCAGCACCCCCATCGCGGCGAGCAGTTCGGCCAGGTTCGACCGGGCCGCGGCGAACAGGACGAACCCGCTGCCGACGACGAGGGCGCTGCCGGCCAGGAGGAAGGGCGCGTCGATCAGCGTCCGCACCCGGGGCGTGAGCTTGCCGGCGACGAACCCCGACACCGAGAACGGGACGAGGACCAGCCCGGCGACGAAGGTGGACAGCCCGAAGCCGTAGCCGGCGCTGCGCGGCGTCTGCGCGTACCGCGTGATGAGCGTGAGCAGAAGGTACATGCCGCTCCCGCCGACGAACATGGCGATGTTCGCTCCGGCCACCGCCGGGTGCCGTACCGCCCGGACGTCGATCAGGGGCGTCCTGCTGCGCAGCTCGGAGACGGTCCAGACGCACAGCAGGAGCACGGCGACGACGGCGAGCACCATCGCCGTGGCGAGGTGACGGCTCCACAGGCTCCGCTGGCTGGCCAGGAACAGGACGAGGAACAGCCCGCCCGCCAGGACGAGCGCACCCGTCACGTTCAGGTGAGCGGAGCGGCCTTCGGGAGCCACGGGTACGGAACGCCACGCGACGAGGAAGGCGACAGCGGTGAGGAACAGACCGAGTCCGTACGCAGCCCGTACGCCGCCGATCTCGGCGAGCAGGGCGGTGAGCGGGTAGCCGACGCCGGCGCCGATGATCGAGACCACCGAGATCAGGGCGATCGTGGCCGCGCTGCGCTCCTCGGGAAGATGGTCCCGGGCCACACCCATCATCAGCGCCGTCAGGCCGAGCCCGACGCCTTGGGCGGCCCGGCCGATGAGCAGCCACGCGAACGGCAGCGGCAGCACGGTGAGCGCACTGCCGGCGACGACGATCGCCAGCGTGGCGAGGATCGTGGCCCGTCGGTGCGGACCGGCTCCGAGCCGGCCCAGGACGGGCGTGGCGAGGGCGCCGCTCAGCAGCGCGACGGTCAGCGTCCACTGCGCGCTGTCGAGCGAGACGTGGAACGTGGTCGCCACACTGGTGATCAGCGGCGTCCCGAGGCTGGCGACCACCGCCACGACCAGGCCGATGAACGTGAGGGCGGGGACCAGCAGCCGCGTCCCGGAGCGCTCCAGGGTGCGCGCCGTCACCGCTTCGGTCCTTCTCGGTCCTGGCTCTCGATCTCTGCCAGGTGCGCCAACGCCGGTAGCGCCGCCACCAGGGCCTCGACCTCGTCGTCGGTGAGTTCGTCGATCAGCCGCGCGAACGCGTCGACGCCCGCCTGGCGCCGGGTCCGGACGTACGACGCGCCGGCCTCGGTCAGACACACCAGGGTGACCCGCTTGTCGGACGCGTCGCCCCTCCTCTCGACCAGTCCGGACTCCTCCAACACCCGGACCAGGACGGTCATCGCGGGCTGGGTGACCCCCTCGGTCACGGCCAGATCGGTGATCCGTCGCGGGCCGGACCTGTGCAGGGTGGCCAGGGTGGCGGCGGACGTGATGCTCATATCGCGCGGGAGGCGTCTGACAGCCCTGGTGGCCAGCCCGTAGAGGGCCGACCCGATCGCGGTGGAAGCGCCACGGGAGGCGTCTTGACGGCTCATGCTTGAAGCATACAGTGTTTATATGAACCCTTTATGCATCTCCTGTCCCGAACGCCGCACCCGATGCGGGAGGCCGACCGGAATCGCCCGGGACGCGACCCGGCCGAGGCGCGTGGCGCGCGATGTAGGCTGTGGTCCTCGGCGGCCACGCCCGCCCGACTCCGAGCCGCACGGCGTCCACGCCGCCGGTGGCGATGAGGACAAGGGTCCACGACTCGCGTGCTGCTCCTACCGCTGTGGACGTTGAGCCTGTGGCGCAGGGGCGTGGGACCTTCGCCCGATCGGACTCCGCCATGACCAGTGACAAGCAGCGCAAGACCGAGGCTCGCGCCCTGGCCGCGGCTGAGGGCATCTCCTACACCGCCGCCCTGCGCCGGACGGTGGTCGCCGTCGACGCCATGGCGGACGCCGTGCGCCGTGCCCTGGCCGAAGACCGCGCCGAGGACGACATCACCACTCGCTGGTCGGTGCCGGACGGCACCCGCGCCCTCGCGCGCGTCGTCGCCCGCCAGGACGGCGTGATCGCCGGCACGGCGATCCCAGCCGAGGTGTACCGACAACTCGGCAGCGACGTCGTCGTCACCGAGCACGTTCGGGACGGCGACCGCGTCCACACCGGACAGGACCTGCTCACGCTGACCGGACCCGCACGGGAGATCATCACCGGCGAGCGGACGGCTCTGAACTTCCTGCAACGGATGTCCGGCATCGCGACCACCGCCGCGGCCTTCGCGGACGCGGTGACCGGGCTTCCGGCACGGATCCTGGACACCCGCAAGACAGCGCCCGGGCTTCGAGCGCTCGACAAGGCCGCGGTCGCCGCCGGCGGAGTGAGCAACCATCGGCTCGACCTCGCGGCGATGGTTCTGCTCAAGGAGAACCACATCGCGGCGGCGGGCGGCGTGGCTGCCGCGATCGCGGCCGTGCACGCGTGCAACACGCGGGGCATCGCGGTCGAGGTGGAGGTCGAGTCGACAGCCCAGGCCATCGAGGCGCTCCACGCGGGAGTCGAGTGGATCATGCTGGACAACATGTCCATCGAGGACATCCGGTACGTCGTGGCGTTGCGCGGGCCGGAAGGGCCCCGACTGGAGGCGTCCGGATCCATCACGCTGGACACGGTGCGGGCCGTCGCGGAAACCGGAGTGGACGCGATATCCGTCGGCACCATCACCCACAGCGCACCGGCCTTCGACCTCAGTCTGCTGTTGACGCCGACGACACCGGCGGATGGTGGACACCCGGCGAGGTTCGGATGAGGCGGTGTCTCCTCACGCGCGCTCGCACGTGCCCGGTGATCCGTCGCCGGGATCAATCGATCTGATCGTCCATTCGCCGCCGGACGTGTCCGGCCGAACACAGGAGGTTTCCATGGCCAAGGGCTACTGGGTCAGTGTCTACCCCGCCATCTCCGACCCGGAGATGCTGACTGCCTACGGCGAGCTGGCCCGTCCGGCTGTCCAGGCCGGGGGCGGACGCACCCTGTCCCGTGGCGGTCGAGTCGTCGCCCACGAAGCCGGGATCACGCAACGCGTCGTCCTGGTCGAGTTCGACAGCTTCGAAGAGGCCGTCGCGGCATACGAGAGCGAGGCGTACCAGAAGGCGCTGGCGGCCCTCCCCGACGGCCTCGAGCGCGACTTCCGCATCATCGAAGGCATCGACTGACCGGCGGGACCATGTCCTGGCCGGAGGTCACGGTGGTCGACGCGTGCGTGCGGCGCGACGGCCGGGGCGGCAGCCCGACGGCCGTCACCGACGACGACCCGGCGGCGACGGACGCGGACCGGCGTGCGGTCGCTGCTGCGGCCGGCACCTCGCACGCGGCGTTCCTCGGCCCGGGACGGACGCCGGACGGTGGCTGGCCGGTCCGCTTCTTCACCGCCACCGCCGAACTGTCCGGCTGCGGCCACGGCACCGTCGCCGCGCAGGCCGTCCGGTTGACCCGCACCGCGCTGGGCGAGCTGAACGACCGCCAACACACCGGCGGGCGCACGTTCGACACCGTCGCGATCCGCCGCCCCGCCGGCATCGAGGTCTGGTTCGACCAGGGCCTCGTCGCGCTGCGTCACCCGGCACCGGAGGAACGCGCCGCGATCGTCGCCGCGCTCGGGCTCACCGCCGACGACCCGCACCCGGCCGACGCGCCCCGCATTGCCGCGCCCGGCGCACCACGCATGCTGGTACCGGTCCACGACCGGTCGGCGCTGCGCCGGGTCCGCCCACACCTCGGCAGGCTGACAGCGGCGTGCCGGCGGTACGGGCTCCTCGGCTGTTTCGTGTACGTACCGCCGGTGGGCGACCGACCGGGTGCGGCACGGATGTTCGCGCCGGCGATCGGTGTCGACGAGGACGTCGCCAACGCCAACAGCACCGGCTGCCTGGCCGCCCACCTGCTCGACACGACAGGCGCACAGACGGTCACGATCGAGGTGGAGCAGGGCGACACCCTCGGTCGACCGGCCAGCGTGCTCGCTTCGGCCCGACGCGGGCCGGCGGGCATCACGACCCGGGTCGGCGGGTTGGCGGTGGTCCGCGACGGACACCGGGGCGACCCGTAGACGCTCCGGGCTCGGGTGCGCGTCAGCCGGCGGCGGCCCCGGCGACGTCCGCACCGGTTCGGGGGCCGGCGGTCTGCTGGCGTACGGCGAAGAAGAGCGCGGCGGCCTCGCGGACCACGGTCGGGCGCTGCGGATCCGTGCCGATCCGGCGCAGCAGCTCCCGGGTGGACCGGACGGCCGCGAGGGTGGTGAGCACCGACAGGCACTCCCGGGCCGGATCCGCGTCCGCGTCCGGGTCGGCCGTCCCCGGGTGGGCGGACCAGTGGGTGAGCAGGGCCGCCAGCACCTCCGCGCGGACGGCGTCGGCGACCGGCTGACCGGCGGCGAGGGCGTACCCGGCGGAGACGGCACCGGCCGGGCCCTGCGCCGCCATCCGCTGGAGGAAGTCCGGTGCGGTGGCGACCCGGGTCAGCGCGTACAGGCCGAGGCCACGGTCACCGGTGGTGGTCATCGCCGCGATCCAGCGGTCCTCCCGCCAGTCGTCGGCGAGCGGCCCGGCCGCCACGTAGTCCAGCAGTCCCGCGCCGGCGGGCAGCAGCGCGGCCGGCGCCACAAGGTCGCCGGGCCGGTCCGCTCGTCCGCCCGCGGCTCGCGGAACAGGCCGGTGGCGAGCAGCACGGCGCGGACCTGCCCGGCAGTCCGCCGCGACCGCCGCGGGCGGGCCGGGCGCGTGCGGGCCGACCAGGCCACGGCGGCGTCGACCGGGTCGCCGCCGTCGCGGGCGGCGATCGCGGCGACCTCGACCAGCTCGGGCTGGTGGGTGGTCAACCAGGCGGCCAGGGGTTCCCCGCCGGGCGCGCGCACGCAGCTGCCCGGCCACCGCCTCAAGGGTGGCCCGGCCGCCGGCCAGCAGCGCCGCCACGAACCCCTCGAGCAGGGCGGCGGGGCCGGTGCCCGGGATCGCTCCGGCCCACTCGTTGTCCCAGACCAACGCGGCGATGGTGGCGGTCAGCGGGTTGCGTACCGGCTCGCCGATCCGCTGGTCGCGGAGCCAGCGCAGGAACGCCGCAGCGGTGGCGGCGGTCGGGAACCAGCGCGACGCGAGCAGCTGCACGTCCGCGTCGGTGAAGGGCACCAGGTGGTGCGCCTGGTAGTCCCGCAGCACGGCCAGCTCCGACCCGGCGAGCTGCCGGGTGGTCACCAGCACCCGCCACGGCCCGGGCCCGGTGGTCTCCGCCCCGCCGCTGCGGGCCGCGTCGGCGAGCCGGTTGAGCACCCGACCCCGGTCGTCCGGGTCGGTCACCGCGTCGACCCCGTCCACGCAGACCAGCCAGCCGCGACCGCGCGCCGGCGGCCGGGTGAAGTCCACCCCCGGGCAGACCTCCCGGTACGCCGCCCGCAGCGCGGCCGGCAACCCTGGTCGACCAGGGCACCCGCCGGCAGGCTCAGCACCACCGGTCCCGCACCGGTACGCCGCAGCCGCCCCCGCCCGGCCAGCCACCGCGCCGCCGAGTCGGTGCACGCCTGCCGGACGAGCGCCGACTTGCCGCTGCCCGGCTCGCCGAGGAGCAGCACGTGCCCGGTGCCGGTGAGCAGTCGCGCGACGTCGACCTCGCCGCCGGCCGGGTCCAGCCGGGGCACCGCCCGGCGCGGGACGTACACCTGCGCCAGCGGCCGGACGGGGCCGCGGCCGAAACGGTGCGGGTGCAGCATCCGCTCGGCGTGCTGGTGCTGCCACAGCGGACGCAGCGCGGACCACCAGCCGCGCTCGGCGCGGCCGCGCTGGTGGCGGCGGACGGCGCGACCCCACCGGCCAGCGCCAGCACACCGCTGACCACGCCGGCCACCTGGTTCCAGGAGTCGAGGTTCATCCGCGCTCAGGCGTCGACGCCGGCGGCGTCCCGCCCGGCGCCGGTCCCCGCAGAACGCGCTGGTGCGTTCCTGGCCGCAGTGCCGCCACGGCGCGGCTTGCCACGGCCGGTGCCGGGTCGGCCGGCTCGGCCGCGCGCCAGCGGGACGTCTGCAGGGCGTGCACCACGGACGGTTGGCGCTTGCGCGGGTCGGCGCCCCGCTTGAGCCGGACCCGCCCGGCGGGTGCGTCCAGCACGTCGACGATCCGGGCCAGCAGCGTCAGCTTGTCGCCGTTGCCGCCGGCGTGCGCGAGCGCCACCGCCCGGCCGAAGTGCTCCTCGGCCTCGTCGAGCCGCCCCGCCTCGACCGCGCGCAGGCCACGCCGGAAGGCCTCCGCGTAGTCCTGCTGGCCGGTGTAGTGGGCGACCGTGTCGTGCACGGTGCTGAACAGGTCGACCTCGTCGGTGAACTCCACGGTCAGCGGCTCCTCCTCCCCCTGCGCACCGGCCCCGGTGTGCAGGCTCAACCAGCCGATCCGCCGGGTCGCCCCCACCGGCATCGCGTCGACCTCCAGGGCGACCTGGTAGTCGCGCTGGTCGGTCGGGCTCCACGCGCCGATCGGGAAGTCGGTGTTGAGGGCGTCCAGCGACACACCGCGCGGCGTCAGGTCCACGATGGTCGGATAGACCTGCTTGACGAACCGGATGCGGGCGATCTCCGGGGTCCGGACCCGCAGCCGGGCGTCGCCCACCCGACGGCTCATCGCCTGGGCCAGCACGGCCGCGAAGTCGGCGGCCAGCGCGGCCAGGTCCTCCACCGGTACGACCGGATTGCCGCCGAGCGCCTCGGCGATGCCGAGCAGTTCCGTGCCGTCCCAGTCGTGCACGCCGTCCGCCGAGCCGACCGCCCGGCAGTCCACCGTGAACCGGTCGGTGCAGGCCGCCACCGCCGCACGCAGCTCGTCGGGGTGCTGCGACTCGTTACGGCCGTCGGTGAGCAGGATGACGTGCCCGATGGCGTCGGGCCGGCCGGCGAGGAGGTCCCGGGCGAGCAGCAGCCACCGGCCGATGGCCGTACCGCCGTGTGGCTGCAGCCGACGGACCACCTGCCGCGCCTCGGCGCGGGTCCGCTCGCCGGCGACCGCCAGCACCGGCTGGGCCGGATAGCACATGGTGGCCCGGTCGGTCCCCTCCACCACGGCGAACGCCACCCCGTCGGGCAGCGCGTCGAGCGCGGCCAGGGTGGCCGCCCGGGCGGCCCGCATCTTGGCCTGCGGGGCACCCATCGAGCCGGAGCAGTCGAGCAGGATCACCTCGGCCAGCCCGTCATGGGACGTCTCCGCGCCGCCGGAGGCGCCGCCCCGCACGGAGGCGACGACGTCCACCACGCCCCCCTCGGCCGGCAGGTACGCGCTGTGGTGCGCGGTCAGGGTCAGCTCGGCACCGTCGGACACCGGCGCGCTCCTCTCCTCGGGGTCGGCGGTCACCACCAGGTCACCGGGCGGTGGGTGTTGGCCAGGTCGACCAGCTCGGTCCGCTCCGCCCGGTCGCCGGTCCGGCGGGCCAGGCGCAGGCAGCGGCGTTCGAAGGCGCGGCGGACGTGCCGCTCGTCGAGGGGACGGCCGAAGAGGCGCCGGCCGGCGTGCCGGGGGTCGGCGAGGTCGTACTCCAGCAGGATCCGCAGCAGGTAAGCCTCGACCAGGTCCCGTTCCGCGAACCGGGGCAGTCCCTCGACCACCCGCGCCGCGTCGAGGGTGGCGTCCAGCCGGTGGCCGTCGTCCGGCGCCTCCAGCAGGATGCGGACCGCGCAGGTCACCGCCAGCGCGGTGGCCCGGGACGACTCCGGCATGGTGAGCAGCACGTCCGCGGCGCGACGCGGATCCGCGGTGACGAGCAGGCAGCGGGCCAGCCCGAAGGCCGCCGCCACCACCCCCCGGTCGGCGGTCCACACGCCCCGGTAGTGGGCGGCGGCGGTGGCCAGGTCGTCGTCCAGCTCGCAGGCCACCGCGTACGCCAGGCGCGCGGACACCTCGCCCGGCAGCCAGCCGTACACCCGGTCGAACCAGTCCCGCGCCTCGGTGGTCTCGCCGCCGACCAGCGCCACCAGAGCCCGATGCCACCACAGCGACCAGTCCCCCGGCCCGTCGGGGACGTCGGCGAGCAGGGCGCGCGCCGGCTCGACCCGGTCGGCCGCCAGGTGGGCGCGGACCATCCGGTAGGTGACCTGGGCGGTGCGCTCGGGCGCCTTCTCCAGCAGGACGATCAGCTCGTCCGGCTCGGCGGGCCCGAGGGAGGCGAGGAAGCCGGCGGCCGGGTCGGCGCCGTCGACCAGCGGCATGGGCAGGCCGAGCAGGATCTCCCGCACGTCCAGGTCCCCCACGTCGGTGTGCAGCGCGAAGGCGCAGGCGGCAGGGCTGAACAGGCCCGAGCGGGTCGGTCGCGGCTCGCCGTCGGCGGCGGAGCGCACCTGCCGGCGTACGCCCCGGACCTGTTCGCGCATCTCGGCGGCGGAGCCGAAGCGGTCCTCGGGGGCGGTGGCGGTGGCCCGGGCCAGCAGCCGCACGAACGGGTCGTGCGTGGCCGGGAGGCCGAGCCGGTGCAGGTCCGGCCCGGCGGGCAGCGCCCGCAGGTCGGCCGAGCTGGTGGCCAGGGTCAGCGCGGCCAGGGTACGACCCACGGTGTAGATGTCCGAGCGGACGCTGGGACCGGCCGGGCCGAGCGGCGGCACCTCGGGCGCCTCGAAGCCGGCGGTGCCCCATGGTGGACTGACCCGGTTGTCCATCCGCCGGGCCGCCCCGAAGTCGACCAGCTTGAGCGGGCCGTCCACCCCGTGCCCGGCGATCAGCATGACGTTGTCGGGCTTCAGGTCACAGTAGAGCCAGCCCTGGTCGTGCAGGTACTCGAAGGCGTCGAGGATCTGCACCCCGTACCCCAGCGCCTGGCCGACGTCGACGGCCGCCGGGCCGCCGTCGGCGCCCAGGTCGCGCCGGGCGTCCTCCAGGGTGCCGCCGTCGACGTACTGCATCACCAGGTAGCCGGCGTCGGTGTCGGACTCGCGCAGCGCGTCGGTGATGGTGACGATCCGGGGATGGTTGAGCGCGATCAACGCCTCCCGTTCGGCGACGAAGGCCGCAGCGGCCTCCCGGTCGTCCGGGTTGCGCTGTCCCTTCAGGACCCGCCAGATGCCGTTCATCGCCTCGTCGCGGGCGAGGAACACCCAGCCCACGCCGCCGTGGCCGAGGCAGCCGACGATCCGGTACCGGCCGGCGCGCAGCTCCCCGTCGGACAGGGGCGGAGTGAACGAGTAGCGGGTGCCGCACTCCGGGCAGAACCCGCTCACCTTCTCCAGCGGGCTGCGGCAGCCGGTCCGCGGGCAGAACCGGGCGTGTTCGGCGACGACCGGCCCGGACAGCACGGCGGCCCGCGGGTCGCGGGGGGCGACCGGCGGGATGACGGCCGGGGTCAGCCACGGCCTCGACGCCGGCCGGGCCGCACCGGGTCCGGCCGGGCCGGTACGGCGACGGCCGGCGCGTCGCCCGCGCACTGGTGCCCCCACAGTCGGCGAAGCCGTCCCGGTCCACCTCTGCGGGGCAGTTGCGTTCGGCGCAGGTCCGGTGCGCAGCGGTCATCGCGTCCCCCGTTCACGGCCTGCTGGTAGGCACGTACCGCCCGGCTGGCGGCGGTGACCGTGAAGCCGTCCGGGGCGCAGCCGGTCCCGCGCCTCGCGGTAGCGCCGGTCCAGGTCGGGGTGCTCGGCCCGCCCCTCGTCGGCGGCCCGCTGCCGGTACGCCTCCAGCCGGCCGCCGAGCTCGGCGTGGCAGCGCCGGCGCAATCGGCGGCGGGCGGCGTCGAGGCGTTCGGTGGTCCGGTCCAGCTCGTCGCCGAGGGCGGTCCGTGCGTCCCGTCCGACCGGACCGCCCCGGCCGGCCCGGTCGAGCACGCGTCGACGGGGAGCCCGACGGTCGGGTCGTCGCCGTCGCCCAGCCCTTCGCGGGTCGCCTCGGCCGCCAGGGCGCCACCGCCGTACCGCCGTGCGCAGCCGCTCGGCCCGGGCGGTGAGCTCCTGCTCGGCCGCCGCCGCCGGAGCGCGACGGAGCACGGCGACCTCGTCGGCGACCTGGGCCACCGCGTCGCGCCACGGGCCGGGCCGGGCGCAGCCCAGCGGGTCGGCCGTGGCCTGCCGGTGCAGGGCGGCCAGGCGACCGGCCGGCCCGTCGTCCGTGCCGTCGTCACCGGCCGGTCCCCGTCGGCCCGGCCGGGGCCGACGTCGACGGGGCCGTTGGGTGCGGCGAGTTCCTCGAGGTCGGTGCGGAGCCGGGCGAGCTGCGCCGCCACACTCGACACGGCCGACCGCTGGGTGGCCACCAGTGCTCCGACGCGGTCGGCCTGCTCGCCGGCCACCGCGACGATCTCGGCGACGGTCAACGCCTCGTCGCGGGCCGGTTCGCGGGTGCCGGCGGTGAAGCGGACCATGCAGGGCTCGGCGAGCAGCCGGGCCAGGGCGGCCCGCCCGCCGGGTGACTGTTCCCGCTCGTCGATCCGTTCCACCAGCGCGTCGAGGGCCAGCGAGAGGCAACCGAGCCGGTGCAGCCGCTCCCGGGCGTCCCGCTCGACCGCCGCGCTGGCACCGGTCCAGGGGCGCTGCCGACCGAACTCCTCGTCGACGAGCTTCCGGGCGTCCAGGAGACACCGGGACACCCGGGCGTGACCCTCCCGGGCCTCGGCGATCAGCCGCGCGTCGGTCGTCACGGCGCCCTCCTCATGCCGGCGGCCAGGAGGTCACGGGGGTGCCCGGCGAGGGCATACCCCGGTCCGGGTGGTCGGGGAGCCAGCGCTGATGGGCCTGCTGCCAGACGCGCTGCCCCGCCGGGCCGGCGGGAGCCAGGACGTGGTTGACGAAGGCCACCAGCTCGACCTCGCCCTTGGCGAAGGCGAACGCGTGCGGTTCGTCGGTCAGCCAGGTGCACGGCTGCTGTGCCGAGGCCACGTGGTAGGTGCAGAACGCCGCGTTGTCCGCCGGCGGGGCGGTGACCAGGGCGGTGTCCGGGGCCATCCGGGCGAAGCCGATGAGGATGTTCTCGTCGGTGCTCACCGCGTCGACCTGGTGCTGACGCAGCATCACCAGGCAGTCGATGACGTTCTCGGCCTGCACCGGCACCAGGCGTCCACCGTCCCTGGTCCGATAGCTGGCGACGGTCTCCAGCGAGGTCGTTCCCGCCGCCGCGCAGACCCGACGCCCGGCGAGGTCGTCGACGCCGGCGTACTCGGGTCCGTCGCCCACGCGTCGGACCAGCGCGGTCTGACCGGAGTCCAGGTAGTCGTTGGAGAAGACGACATCCTGCGCGCGCCGGCACGAGGCGGTGAGGGAGGTGGCGATCACGTCCACCGGGTCGTCGCCGACGAGCGCGTCGAAGGCGCCCTGACCCGGTCGGACGGCCCGGAACTCGGTCATGCTGCGCGGGTCGCGGTCCGGCCAGATCGCCTTCGCCACGGCCAGCACCAGATCGATGTTGAAGCCCTCGAACCGCTGCGCGGTGGCGTCCCAGTGGCTCATCGTCGCGTCCGACGGGTCGACCCCGGCGACCAGCTTGCCCCGGGTCAGCACCCGGCCGGGCGGTACGGCGCTGGGCGGGTAGCTGTGCCGGACGGTGCAGAAGCCGCCCGTACGCGCGGCGGTGGTGGGGGTGCTGGTCACCGCTGCGGGCAGGGCGGGCGGGGCGGCCGTCGACCCGGACGTCGCCGAACAGCCGGCCACCGCCAGCAGCACGACAGCTGCCAGCCACCCCACCGTCGGGCGGATCCTCACCGGACGCTCCCTTCCTGCCGGCTCACCGGTAGTCGACCAGGCGTCGCCGCAGCCCGAGGAGCATGGCGACCCCGGCGAGCAGGGTCACCCAGGCCGCCGACCCGCCGAGCTGCCGCGGTGCCCGGGGCAGCCGCGCCACCGCCGCGTCGACCGCCCGGTCGCCGTCGTTGAGCTCTCCGGTGAGCCGGTCGGTCACCTGGTCGAAGGAGCGCGCCGCCGCTCCCGTGCGGCCCGACCCGTCCTTCAGCACGGTGTCGACGGCGACCCCGAACGCTCCCGGTGGGTAGCCCTGCCGGGCCGACCAGACCGGGTCGAGGGTGCCGCAGTCGACGGCCTCGGGCGGGACGCCACAGACGCCACGACCGAGGAAGTCCTGCCGGTGGCCGGCCGGGTCGACGCTCGACCCGAGGGCCAGGTAGACGTCCGCGCGCCCGCGCAGCAGGTCACCGAGGCGCTGCTGGGTGCCGCTCTGCGTCTCGATGGCCCGCTCCAGTGCCGGGAACCGGTCGTCCGCCGCGGGCCAGTGCCACCACGACGCCACCAGCATCCCGAGTACGACGGCGACGCCCACGGTGGCGACCAGCAACCCGGCGTTCAGCCGACGACGGGTGCGCCGCCACAGCCACCACTGCACGGCCACCAGCGCCGCCAGCGCGGCGAGTGGCACCAGCAGGGAGGCGAGCAGCCACCACTCGCCCGTCGCCCGGGCCTCCCGCAGTTGCCGGGTGTCGTAGTTCCACAGGTCCTGCGCGGTCCGGAGCAGCTCGGCGGACATGTAGTGGGAGGCCTCCCGGGCGTACGCCGAGGCGAGCACGCCCCGGTTCTTCGCCGTCGCCACCGTCTCGTCGTCGACCTTGGCGCAGATCGCCGGGCCCTCCGGACCGGTCCGGTCGTCGCAGCGGCGGCCCAGTCCGTCGTCGATGATCCGCTGGTAGACCTGCAGCCGGGCGGCGATGGTGGCCAGCCGGGCGAGCCGGTCGGGGTCGTCGACGGCGGCGCCCATCGAGGCGCTGAGCGCGGCCCGCACCTGGCGGATCCGGTCGTCGTACCCGTCGATCAGGCCGCGCCGACGGCGGTCGCCCGGGGAGAGCAGGAAGACGGCACTGGCGGCGGCGTCCGCGTCGGCGAGGGTGCGGTAGATCTGCCGGGCGCTGGTGCTGGTGCCGGCGGCGAGGTCGGCGGAGCGACGGCCGAGCGTGCGGGCCGGATCGGCGGAACCGGCGGCGACCACCGCGGTGGCCAGCAGCAACGCGGCGAGCAGGGCGCCGTGCACGACGATCAGGACGGGAGTGCTCCGCAGGGGGTGCCGGCGTCGGCGCGGACCGCCCTGGTCGGTCCGGGTGCCGGCGGCGGTCAGGGCCGCGGTCGACAGCGCGGACCGCCGGTCGGCTCCGATCCGAGTCGCCATCCGTTCCCCCGTTCACCTCTGCCGCGGGTCGTACCTCCGCTCGCCGGGACGCCCCGGCGGTCAGCGGGTGCCGGCGGGGAAGCCCAGGATGGCAGCCCCGGAGCGTGATGATCCGCTCGCTGTCCGGTATCCGACCGCCGTCGACCGACGGGGCGCGCGCGGACCCTTCCCCGCCGGGCGACGAGGGTGGAGAGATCAACCGAACGGCGCCGGGCGACGCCGGCCGGTCGACGCCCCCGGACCGTCCGATGAGGCCGACGAGCCGGAAGACGGGAGGGATTGGCATCTCGGATGAGACCGAAGACGCGCCAGAAGCACAATGCGGCAATAACCTCCAATCCCGGCAAGATCCCACCGGCACCGAACGGCAAATGCGCTGGCCAGGGGCTATTGAAGATCATGGCTTCCTGAATCACCGGCACTCCTCCGGTAACCCGAACGAAACAGTTGCCCTGGTCACCCATTGATCTGTGACACCTGGCCGTGTGATTGTGCTCCCGCGAGTCATCGACCCCCGGTGATTCGCGAGATGGTCGGTCAGTTCGTTCCGGGCACGCCGGCAGCTCCGGAGACCGTCCATCGCCCACTCGCGTCACGGTGCGACGGGCGCCCCCACCGGGCTCCGCGCGTCGCCGAGGAACAGGAGCACACCCCCTTGAAGCTCTCACCCCGCCTGGTCGCGCTCTCCGGCGCGGCCGCGGCCGGCCTGATCGCCGCAGGCACCGCCGCGGCCGTCCAGGCCGCGCCCCCCAGCCCCGCCCCCAACGCCGCACAGGCCCGTACGCTCGCCGCCAACTCGGCGAGCTCGCTGGTCGCCAGCCGACCGTCCTACCTGCACGCCAGCGCCGACGACGCGTTCGTGCAGAAGTCGGTGATCTCCTCCGAGGGCACCCAGTACGTGCCCTACGAGCGCACCTACAAGGGCCTGCCGGTCGTCGGTGGTGACTTCGTCCTGGCCACCGACTCGGCCGGCCAGGTCAAGTACGCCTCCGTCGCCCAGCAGCGGCCCATCGGCAGCCTGACCACCACGCCGAAGCTCGCCTCGGCCGCGGCCGAGAAGACCTCCCGCGCCCAGCTCAAGACGGTCTCCGCCGTCGAGAGCACCAAGCTGGTCGTCTTCACCCTGGACAGCGCCCCCACGCTGGCCTGGGAGACGACCGTGCGGGGCACCACCGCGGACGGCCCGAGCCGGCTCACCGTCGACGTGGACGCGGTCACCGGCAAGGTGCTGCGCAAGCAGGAGCACGTCGTACGTGGCAGCGGCAGCGGCGTCTGGAACGGCCCGGTCACCCTGGGCACCACGCTGTCGGGCAGCACGTACTCGATGAAGGACCCGAGCAAGCCCACGCTGGTCTGTCAGGACGCCGCGACCAACACGACCTTCAGCGGCTCGGACGACTCGTGGGGCAACGGCGTCGGCACCAACCGGGAGACCGGTTGCGTCGACGCGCTCTTCGGCGCGCAGACCGAGGACAAGATGCTCTCGGCGTGGCTGGGCCGCAACGGCGCCGACGGCAACGGCGGCTACTGGCCGATCCGGGTGGGCCTGAACGACCAGAACGCCTACTACGACGGCTCGCAGGTGCAGATCGGCAAGAACACCGCCGGCCAGTGGATCGGCTCGATGGACGTGGTGGCGCACGAGATCGGCCACGGCATCGACGACCACACCCCGGGTGGCATCTCCGGCAACGGCACCCAGGAGTTCGTGGCCGACACCTTCGGCGCGGCCACCGAGTGGTACGCCAACGAGCCGTCCACCTACGACGCTCCCGACTTCCTGGTCGGCGAGAAGATCAACCTGGTGGGCAGCGGCCCGATCCGCAACATGTACAACCCGTCGGCGCTGGGTGACGCCAACTGCTACTCCAGCAGCATCCCGAGCACCGAGGTGCACGCCGCCGCCGGTCCGGGCAACCACTGGTTCTACCTGCTGGCCATGGGCACCAACCCGACCAACGGCCAGCCGACCAGCCCGACCTGCAACAGCAGCACCGTGACCGGCCTGGGCATCCAGAAGGCCATCAAGATCATGTACAACGCGATGTTGCTGAAGACCACCTCCTCGTCCTACCTGAAGTACCGCACCTGGACGCTGCAGGCGGCGAAGAACCTGTACCCGACCAGCTGCACCGAGTTCAACACGGTCAAGGCCGCCTGGGACGCCGTCAGCGTGCCGGCGCAGTCGGGCGACCCGACCTGCTCCGGCGGCACCACGCCGACCCCGACCACCACGACCACCCCGCCGTCGGGCGGCTGCTCCGGCCAGAAGCTGGCAAACCCCGGCTTCGAGTCCGGCAACGTGAACTGGACCGCCTCCTCGGGCGTCATCACCAACTCCACCAGCCAGGCCGCGCACGGCGGCTCGTACAAGGCCTGGATGGACGGCTACGGCTCGACCCACACCGACACCCTGTCGCAGTCGGTGAGCATCCCGGCCGGTTGCCGGGCGACGCTCTCCTTCTACCTGCACATCGACACCGCCGAGTCGGGTACCACCGCCTACGACAAGCTGACCGTCAAGGCCGGCGCCACCACCCTGGCGACGTACTCGAACGTGAACGCGGCGGCCGGCTACGTGCTCAAGTCCTTCGACGTCTCGTCGCTGGCCGGCACCACCGCCACCATCTCGTTCAGCGGCGTGGAGGACAGCTCCCTGCAGACCTCCTTCGTCGTCGACGACACCGCGCTCACCCTGAGCTGATCACCAACGAAGCGGCCGGTCGTCGTCCTCCAGACGGCCGGCCGCTTCGTCGTGTCCGGAGCGGCGATCGAGCGTGCCGACGGGTGGGCTCAGCGGTCCCGGTGGAGTCGGGCGGCCACGTCGTCCATGGCCTGGCTGAACATCGCCATCTGCCGCGCGGACGGCTCCCGCACCCCGCCCAACCGGGCCGCCAGGGCATCAACGTCGGCCCGCGCGGACTCGCTGACCCGCTCGTCGAGCTCGGTGAGAGCGGCATTGACGGCCCGCACCACATGACCGCAGAGCGCCTCGGCGCCCTGCCCCAGCAGGTCCTCGTCGACGGTGAGCGACGCCAACCGGCCACCCTGCACGACGGTCGCCGTCACCTGCCCATCGGCGGCCGTCCCCTCCGCCCGCAGCAGGGCCACGGCATCGCCGTCGGCCGGCTCCACGGCCTGCGACCGCAGCACCGCGAGCATCTGCTGTGTGCTGGTGAGCAGGTCGTCGAGGGTCGCGGCTGCGGTGATCGGTTCGTTGGTCATAGCCGCGCTTTCTTCACGTTCGGGCCGAGCAGGGTGACGATAGCAACCCGTCGGGCACCCGGCACGCCGTGCCGCGCCGACGACGCCCGACGGGTCAGAAGGTGCGCCGGTAGAGGGAACAGCCCCGGCACACCGACGGCGGCGTGTCGCCGGCCAGGCGGCGCCGGAACCGGCGGTACTCCTCGCCGTGCCAGATCTCCGGGAACGACCGCTCGTCCAGCCGGCCCAACCGCACCCGGTCGTCACCCATCACCATGCAGCACGGCTGCACCACGCCGGCACTGGTGACGTAGGCCGCGTCCCAGGGCCACGAGCAGCCCGGCCCGGAGGTCCGCGGTGCGTCCGGCGCCGCGCCGGGGTGCGGCAGCCGCAGCCGCACGCCGGTCTCCCGCGCCACGTCGACGGCCTGCCGGAACAGTACGGCGGCCCGCTCGGTGTCCACCCCCGTCCACAGCGCCTGGTCGGCGGTGAACTCGCGGATCTCCGCATAGCGACCGGCGGGATCGGCGTCGGAGAAGCTGTGCGACAGGTTCTGCACGTGCAGCTCGTCCACCCCGACCCGACCGAGCAGGCGAACCAGGTCCGGCAGTTCCGCGACGGTGTCGCGCATGGCGACGAAGACCACCCGGATCCAGGGGGTGGCACTGCCCGCCGCCCGCTTCGCCTCGACCAGGCCGGCGAGGTTGGCCACCACCGTGTCGATGCTCGCCCCGTCCCGGACCCGCTCGTACGCCGCCGCGCGGGCGCCGTCGAGCGAGACGTGCAGCCAGTCCACCCCGCTGGCGACGAACTCCTCGGCGCGCCGCCGGTGCAGCAGGGTCGCGTTGGTGTTGAACCCGACCGTGATGCCCCGCCCGACCGCCGTGTCGATCATGTCGCCCAGGTGGGGCGAGAGCAGCGGCTCGCCGAGCCCTTGAAGGGTGAGCCGGCGCAGCCCCGGCACGTCGGCCACGATCCGGTCGAACAGCTCCGGGGCCATCGCACCGGCCAGCTTGTTCACCGGCGGTCGTTGACATCCTCTCCGTCCTAAAGGACGGAGGTTCCCTCCACGCTGCGCGTGGACCGCGCGGCGTCCGGGTGGGTTACCGCTTCGCGGCGCGGTGCCGGGACGGGTCCCGGTCTTACCTGCGCTCCACGGTCGTTTGAGTTGTCCGCCTGTCCGGCGGCCAACACGTTCTTGGCGGCGTTGTGGTCCCGGTCGTGGCGGCTGCCGCAGGGGCAGTCCCACGACCGGACGTTCAGCCCCATCTTCTCGTTGACGCGGCCACATGCCGAGCACATCCGGGTGGACGGGAACCACCGGTTCACCCCGCCGAAAGTGCGCCCGTACCGGGCGGCCTTGTACTCCAACATGCCGGTGAAGGCGGCCCACCCGGCGTCGTGCACGGACTTCGCGAGCCTGGTCCGGCCGAGACCGGCAACGCACAAGTCCTCGACGTACACCGCTTGGTTGTCGCGGATGATCGCCGTAGACAGCTTGTGCTGCCAGTCCCGCCTGGTGTCGGCCACCCGGGCGTGCGCCCGTGCCACCTTGATAACCGCCTTCTTCCGGTTGTTGCTGCCCTTCTGCTTGCGGGACAGTGCCTGTTGCAGCCGCTTGAGCTTGCGGGCGGCCCGACGCAGGAATCTCGGCGCGGTCACCTTCGTACCGTCCGACAGGACGGCGAAATGCATCAGCCCGAGATCGATACCAACCTCGGACTCGACCGGCGGCAGCGTCTCCTCCTCGCCCGTGGTCACCACGAATGAAGCGAAGTACCGGCCCGCCACATCCCGGATGATCGCCACCGACGACGGATCGGACGGCAGGGCACGTGACCAGCGCACCTCCAGGTCGCCGATCTTCGGCAGGCGCAGGCGGCCGTTGTCGAGAACCTTGAACCGGGAGTTCCTGGTGAACCTGATCGCCTGCCGGTTGTCCTTACGCGACCGAAACCGCGGCGGGGCGACCCTGCGACCCTTGCGCCTGCCTGTGACCCAGGCGAAGAAGTTGCGGTATGCGGTATTCAGGTCGGCCAAGGCCTGTTGCAGCACGACCGCCGAGACCTCGCCCAGCCACGCCCGCTGCGGCGTCAGCTTCGCCCGCGTAATCACCTGCTTGGACAGGTCGCCGTCTGAGATGTACGGCAAGCCGGCCTCGTGTGCCTGCTGCCGTGCGCGCAGCCCGTCGTTGAACACCACCCGTGCGCACCCGAACGCCCGAGCCAGTGCGATCTGCTGGCCGGGCGTCGGGTAGACGCGGTAGCGGTAACGGAGCTGCACAAACAGCACCGTACCATCTTGGTTTATGGCAGAGCTCGAAGGCATCCGCACCGGCAGGCACTGTGTTTTCGCAATGCACGTCCACTTGGTCTTCGTGACAAAGTACCGCCACAAGGTGTTTACCGACCCGCACCTGTCCCGCATGGAGACGATCATGCGGGACGTGTGCCGTGACTTCGAAGCCGAACTCATCGAGTTCAACGGCGACAACGACCACGTCCACCTACTGGTCAACTACCCACCCAAGATGGCCGTGGCCCGGCTGGTCAACTCGCTCAAAGGCGTGTCCTCGCGCCGCCTACGACAGGAGTTCCCCGACCTCGCGCCCCACTACTACCGGGACACCAAACTGTGGTCAGGCTCGTACTTCGCCGGATCCATCGACGGGCCACCGCCGAGCGTCCTGAAGCAGTACATCGAACAGCAGAACCGTCGAGCTTAAGACACTGCTCGAGCCTTGACGGCCCTCCCAACGCGGGCCTTCACCCCCGGCCAGAAGGCCGGAGCACTGGCCCGCATTCCGGTAGCGCACCAGGCACATCAGGCAGCGCAGGTTGCAGGCCGAGGTGATCTCCAACTGGAGGTGCGTCGGCAGCGGCGGGTCCTCGACGACGGACGACATGCTCCCGGATGCCCCGGTCCGGCCCGGACAAACCCTTTCGTCCGGTCCGACCGGACGGCACTCACCGGGCCGGACGGCCGAACGCCCGGCCGGTGACCCGGCCGGGCGTTCGCGGTCGATCCGTACCCGGGCGGACCCGGTGCGCGGTCGCGGGGATCAGCGCAGCCGGAGCTGCTGACCCGGGAAGATCAGACCCGGGTCGGCGCCGACCACGCGCTTGTTGCGCTCGTACAGGGCGTGCCAGCCACCGGCGAGGTCCTTCGCGTCGGCGATCATCGACAGCGTGTCGCCCGGCTTCACCACGTACGCGCCGGCGGCGCCGCCCGTGGCCGGCGCGGTACGCCGGTAGCTGCGGGTGGCGGGCTGCTCGCTGCGCGAGGAGCGCTCCTCCGCCTTCGCCTTGTGCCCGGAGTCCGAACGGGACTTCGTGCCGGAGTCCTTCTTCGACTTCGAGCCCGAGTCCTTGGTGGCGTAGTGCTTGGTGGAGCCGCCCTTCTTGCCGCAGACCGGCCAGGCGCCGATGCCCTGCCCGTCGAGGACCTTCTCGGCCACGGCGATCTGCTCGCCGCGGCTGGCCAGGTCGGCGCGGCTGGCGTACTTCTGGCCGCCGTAGCCGTTCCAGGTGCTCTTGCTGAACTGCAGGCCGCCGTAGTAGCCGTTGCCGGTGTTGATGTGCCAGTTGCCGCCGGACTCGCACTGGGCGACGGCGTCCCAGTTGACGCTGGCCGCGCTGGCCGGCGCGACCGGGCCGAGGATCGCGGCGGCCCCGGTGGCGGCGCCGACGACGAGCGCGCCGACCGCGACCCGACGGGCGTCGGTCCGGCGGTGGCGTCCGATGTGTGCAGTAGCCATGTGTGGTTTCCTCCACGCCGACGAGGTGAGCTGTCGGGTTCGGGCCGAGGAGCCCGGCCGCCGGTCGGCGGCTTCACCCCGAGGTGTCGAGCACCGAGGAACGTGTGGGTCCCCCGCTCCCGCCTGAGGTCCAGGTACCTCCGGACCGGCGGCGGGATTAGGCGTTGCCGGTCCGTGGTGTCCGCGATCGCGAACACATACGACGTTAGGAACGGTTTCGGGCGATCGCCCACTTCTTGTGAAGTTCTTCACCCGGCCGAGCGACGGCACGAGTTTTCGAGTTGCGGGGTGCGGAAACGTGCCTTACAAGCTCCCGGTCGGACAGTCCACGGGCGTGGTCAGTAGGTCAGGCCGAAGCCCTGGGGAAAGAGCGGCAGCTGACCGTCGCCGGCGTTGATGGGCTGCTGGCTGACCGAGTTCATCCAGGTCATCGGCAGTTTGCCGGTCGGCGCGGCGCCGAAGAGCACGTCCGCCACCCCGGCACCCTCGGTGCCGGGCAACCAGGACGCCAGCAGCGCGTCCCAGCGGGGCAGCTCGGTGGCGATGTCCAGCGGACGGCCGGACACCAGCACCACGATCACCGGCACGCCCGCGTTGCGCAGCGTCGAGATGGTCCGCAGGTCGTCCCGGTCCAGGCTCATGCTGCCGGTCCGGTCGCCCTGCCCCTCGGCGTACGGCGTCTCGCCGACCACCGCGATCGCGGCCCGGTAGCTGCGGTCGATGCCGGTGCCGCGCTGGTTGTAGGTGACGGTCGTGGTCGGACCGACCGCCGCGCGGATGCCCTGCAGGATGGTGGTGCCGGGGGTGATCGCGCCGGACGAGCCCTGCCAGGAGATGGTCCAGCCGCCGCTGGAGTTGCCGATGTTGTCGGCGTTCTTGCCGGCCACGAGGATCTTGTTGTTGTCCCGGGCCAGCGGCAGCACGCCGCCGGAGTTCTTCAGCAGCACCTGGGACTCGCGGACGGCCTGCCGGGCCAACGCCCGGTGGGCGGCGTTACCCACCGTCGGGGTCCAGCTCCGGTCGGTGTACGGCCGCTCGAAGAGGCCCAGCTCGAACTTCTTGGTGAGGATGCGCCGGTTCGCGTCGTCGATCCGGCTCAGCGGGACGTGGCCGTTCTGCACCTCGGCGCGGAGCGTGCTGAGGAAGGTCTTCCAGGCGGTCGGCACCATCACCATGTCGATGCCGGCGTTGATCGCGGCGGTGACCTCGGCGGCGGTGAAGCCGGCAGCGCCGTCGATCTGGTCGATGCCGTTCCAGTCCGAGACGACGAAGCCGGAGAAGCCGAGTTCGCCCTTGAGGACGGTGGTGATCAGGTACTGGTTGCCGTGCATCTTCACGCCGTTCCAGCTGCTGTAGGAGATCATCACCGAGCCGACCCCGCGCTGGACGGCGGCCTGGAACGGCGGCAGGTGGACGGCGCGCAGGTCGGCCTCGCTGAGCCGGGTGTCGCCCTGGTCGACGCCGCCGGTGGTGCCACCGTCGCCGACGTAGTGCTTGGCGGTGGCCAGTACCGAGGTGGGTCCGCCGAGGGTGCTGCCCTGCAGGCCGGTGACCAGGGTGGACATGCTCGACGGCAGGTCCGGGGTCTCGCCGAACGACTCGTAGGTGCGGCCCCACCGGTCGTTGCGGGCCACGCAGAGGCAGGGGGCGAAGTCCCAGTCGACGCCGGTGCCGCTGACCTCCTCGGCCACCGCCTGCCCGATCTGCTGCACCAGGGCCGGGTCGCGGGTCGCGCCGAGGCCGATGTTGTGCGGGAAGATCGTCGCGCCGTGGACGTTGTTGTGCCCGTGCACCGCGTCCACCCCGTAGATCATCGGGATGGCCAGCGGGGTGGCGAGGGCGGCCCGCTGGAAGCCGTCGTACATGTCGGCCCAGCCGGTGGCGGTGTTGGGCGTGGGCGCGGAGCCGCCGCCGGAGAGCAGCGAGCCGAGCCGGTAGGTGGTGAGGTCGGCGGCGGTGACCGAGCCGCGCTCGGCCTGGGTCATCTGGCCGAGCTTCTCGTCCAAAGTCATCCGGGAGAGCAGGTCGGCGACGCGGGTGGCGACGGGCAGGGTCGGGTCCTGGTAGGGCAGGCCGGCGGCGGTGGCCGGCGCGGGCGCGACCAGGGCGGTGACCGCGACGAGGAGGCCGACGAGGGCGAGGGGGCGGTGGCGGCGGTGACGGATCACGGGTCGCTCCTTCCGGAGGAACGCTGAGGCCGTTCACCGGCACCCTATGCCAGCTTTCATCGACTAGGAACGATGCGGCGGTTCCGGAACCGCCGGGCGATGCGGCTATCGGGTGCGGTCACACCGCCGCGAGGTCCAGATCGGACAGCTCGGCGCGGGAGACCACTCCGAGCTTCGGGTACGCCTTGTACAGGTGATAGCCGACCGTACGGGCGGACAGGAACAGCCGCGTGGCGATGTCCTTGTTGGACAGACCGCTGGCAGCGAGCGTGACGATCTGCAGCTCCTGCGGGGTGAGCCGGGCGGCCAGGCCGGTCGGCCGGTGCGGCGCCGGGGTGCCGGCGGCACCCAGCTCGGTACGCGCCCGCGCCGCCCACGGCACCGCTTCCAGCTTCTCGAAGCCGTCCAGCGCGGCGTCCAGATAGGTCCGCGCCTCCGCCCGACGGCGGGCCCGGCGCAGCCACTCCCCGTACAGCAGCGCCGTGCGGGCCTCGTCGAACGGCCGGTTGAGCCGGCGGTACGCCGACAGCGCCGCGGCGTACGACTCACCCGCCGTCTCGTCCGGGCCGAGCAACGCCCGGCA
Source organism: Micromonospora sp. R77 (assembly GCF_022747945.1). Classification (NCBI taxonomy): domain Bacteria; kingdom Bacillati; phylum Actinomycetota; class Actinomycetes; order Micromonosporales; family Micromonosporaceae; genus Micromonospora; species Micromonospora sp. R77. The sequence goes on along the minus strand of NZ_JALDST010000001.1, from coordinate 5,783,465 downwards.
GCGCAGCACGACCGCGTCGATCCACGGCTGCCGTGCGTGCGCGGCCCAGCGCTCGTACTGGCGGAACGCCTCGGCCGCCTCGGCCGGCCGACCGGCCCGCACCGCGGCCTCGACCAGGTCCGGTGTGCTCCGGGTGGCCGAGACGTGGAACCGGGCCCGGCCCTCGGCCAGCGGCGCCAGCCACATCAGCGCCGAATCCGCGCGGCCCTGACCGAGCTCCAGCAGGCCGAGTGCGGCGTACACCCAGGGCACCTGCCAGGCCGGGTCGCCGCCCGCCACCCGGGCGAGCGCCTCGTCGGTGATCCGGCGGCACCCGTCGGTGTCCCCGGCCACCGCGGCCAGGTACGCCAGCGGTTCGCCGAGCCGGTCGATCCACTGGCGTTGGTCGGTGTCGCGGGCGATCGCCAGGGCCTCCTGTGCCGCCGCGGTGGCCTGGGCCGGCCAGCCGGCGAACTGCCAGCCGCACGCCAGGTAGAACAACGCCTGCGGCAGCCAGCCCACCCGGCCCTGCCGACGCGCCGACTCCACCTGCTCCTCGGCCAGCTCGACGGTGACCGTCTCCTGACCGAGGATCAGCCCGATCCCCGCCACGAGGATCGCGACGCCGGGCTCGTCCGCCGCCCCACGGGCCACCCCGGCCACCGCGCCGGGCTCGGCCCAGTCGACCCCGCCGCCCTCGTCGGTCACGCCGACGATCGGGGTGACGGCGTGCATCGACAACCGGGCCAGCGGGGTCAGCGGGTCGTCGGGCACCAGCGCCGACCGCAACCGCGCCACCGACTCCGCCAGCTGCCGCTCGCCCGCGTACCAGCCGACGTGCAGCGCCTCCACGAGCAGGCTCAGCGCCAGGTGCCGGTCCGTGTCGGCCACCCGGTCGGCGCCACGCAGCAGCCGCTCGTGCGCGGACGGCAGCGCCCGCGCCGAAGTCCGCCGCGGCGCGCACCGCGGTCAGCCGGGCCGCCAGTACCGGATCGTCGGCGCCGGGGCGCTCGGCCAGGGCGGCGAGGGCGTCGGAGCGGTCCAGGTCGCCCGCCTCGGCGGCGGCCTCGGCGGCGAGCGTGAGCCGCCGCAGCTGGGCGGCGGGTTCGGCGGAGAGCTGCGCGGCCCGCTCGTACGCGGCGGCCGCGGCGGCGTGGTCGCTGCGCTCGCCGGCCCACGCCGCGGTGCGTTCCAGCTCGGCGGCGACCCGCTCGTCGGTGCGGGTGGTCGCCGATGCCAGGTGCCAGGCCCGACGATCGGCGTCGCCCGGCCGGTCCAGTGCGGCGGCCAGCGCGTCGTGGACGGCGATCCGCCGGCCGGGCGGCGTGCCGTGCCACACCGCGGCCCGGACCAGTGGGTGTCGGAACGCCACGGTGCCGTCCGCGGTGACCAGCCCGGCCCGGACCGCGACGTCCAGGTCGGTGCTGCCGACGCCCAGCTTGCCGGCCGCCCGCAGCAGCACACCGAGGTCGCCGGTGTCGTCGGCGGCGAGCACCTCCAGCATGGTCCGCACGCCGTCGGGCAGGGTGCGGACCCGGGCCTGGAACGCGTCGCGCAGCCGGTCGGGCAGCGCCGCCCCGGCGGACGCCGCGACCGCCGGCAGCTCGATCAGTGCCAGCGGATTTCCGACGGCGTCGGCGAGCACCCGGTACCGTGCACCGGCGTCCAGGTCGGTGGCGTGCGCGGCCAGCAGCGCCGCCGCGTCGGCCGGGTTCAGCCCGCGCAGCGGCAGCTCCGGCACCCCGGGTGCCGGAAAGCCGTCGGGGCGGGCGGCGAAGAGCAGGCCGACCGGCTCGGCGCCGAGCCGGCGGGCCGCGAACAGCAGCGCGTCGGCGGACGCCCGGTCCAGCCACTGGGCGTCGTCCACGACGGCCAGCAGCGGACCGTCGTCGGCCAGCTCGGACAGCAGCGACAGCACCGCGAGGCCGACCAGGAACCGGTCCGGCGCACCGGCCTCGGCCAACCCCAGCGCGCCGCGTAACGCCTCGGCCTGCACCTGCGGCAGCGCGTCGAGCCGGTCCAGCACCGGGTGCAGCAGCAGGTGCAGGCCGGCGAACGGCAGCTCGGCCTCGGACTCCACGCCCACGCCGCCCAGCACCCGCAGCCCGGCCGTGTCGAGGTGCGCGACCAGCGCGGTCTTGCCGATCCCCGGCTCACCCCGGACCACCAGCGCGCCGCTGCCGCCGGAGCGGACGGTGTCCAGCATCGTGCGCAACACCGCCAGCTCCGCGTCCCGCCCGTACAGCATGGCCGAGAGGTTACCGAGGCGCGCGGACAGAAGTACTGATGCGTGACAGATTTCCCGGCCGGCGCCGCGCCATAGCGTTCCAGGCAGCTGAAGGAACGAACGGGAGGAACACCATGAAGGTCATCGACCGGTACATCGAGAGCTGGAACGAGACGGACCCGGCGAAGCGGCGGCTGCTGATCGACGAGGTGTGGGCCGAGGACGGCCGCTACACCGACCCGCTGGCGGTCGTCGAGGGCCGCGAGGCGATCGCCGCCCTGATCGGTGCCGTGCAGGGGCAGTTCCCGGGGCTGCGGTTCGGCCTCGGCCCGGTGGACGCCCACCACGACATCGCCCGGTTCACCTGGACCCTCGGCGCGCCCGGCGCGGAGCCGCTCGTCGTCGGCTTCGACGTCGCGGTGTTCACCGCCGACGGCCGGATCGCCCAGGTCCACGGCTTCCTCGACAAGGTCCCGGCATGACGACCCTGCAGGAGCGGCCCGCGAGCACCGCCGCGCCGGCCGCCACGGAGAGCACCGTCGCCACCCCGGTTCGGGCCGACACCGGCTGGGGTGCCCTGCTGGTGCTGCTGACCGGCACGTTCGTCACGCTGCTGGACTTCTTCATCGTCAACGTGGCCATCCCGTCGATCCAGGTGGACCTACGGGCCGGTCCGTCGGCGGTGCAGTGGGTGGTCGCCGGGTTCGGGCTGGCGCTGGCCGCCGGCCTCATCACCGGCGGCCGACTGGGCGACCTGTACGGCCGGCGTCGGCTGTACACCTCGGGGCTCGGCCTGTTCACGCTCGCCTCGGCGGCGTGCGGGCTGGCGCCGACCGCGGGCGTGCTGGTCGCCGGCCGGGTCGTGCAGGGGGTCGGCGCGGCGCTGCTGATGCCGCAGGTGCTGGCCATCATCACCACCGTCTACACCGGCGCCCGGCGGGCCCGCGCGTTCAGCGCGTACGGCGTCGCGGTGGGGCTGGGCGCGGTGTTCGGGCAGCTCGTCGGCGGGCTGCTGATCCGGATGGACATCGCGGGTCTCGGCTGGCGGAGCATCTTCCTGATCAACCTGCCGATCGGGGTGGCGGCCGTCGCGGCCAGCCGGCGCCTGCTGCCGGAGTCCCGCTCCGCGACCGGTGCCCGCCTCGACCTGGTCGGTACGGTGCTGGTCACGCTCGGTCTGATCGCCGTGGTCCACCCGCTGGTGGCCGGCGAGTCGGCCAGCTGGTGCCTGGCGGCCCTGCCCCCGCTCGCCGCGTTCGCGCTGCGCCAGCGTCGGCTGGCGCGGCGGGGTGGCGCACCCCTGGTGCACCCGGGTCTGTTCGGCGACCGCGCGTACACCGTGGGGGTGCTGGTGAGTCTGGCCTTCCAGCTCACGATGGCGTCGTTCTTCCTGGTGCTGGCGGTCTACCTGCAGGACGGGCGCGGCCTGTCGGCGCTCGCGTCCGGGCTGCTCTTCGCGCCGCTCGGCGTCGGCTACCTGGTCACGTCGGTGCTCTCCGGCCGGTTCGCCGCCGGGCGGGGCCGCCGGACGCTGACCGTCGGCACGCTGGTGGTCGCCGCCGGGTACGCGCTGCTCGCGTTCGCCGCGCACGACCCGGTCGGCTGGCTGGTGCCGGGACTCACGGTGGCCGGCGTGGGGATGGGGCTGGTGGTCGCGCCGCTGCCGTCGATCGTGCTGGCCGGGGTGGCGGCCCGGCACGCGGCCGCCGCCTCCGGGGTGCTCTCCGCGGCGCAGCAGGCCGGCAACGCGATCGGGGTGGCCCTGATCGGCAGCGTGTTCTACGGCGCGCTCGGCACCGGCGGCTTCCCGCACGCGTTCACGCTCGGCCTGACCGTGCTGGTGGCGCTGGGCGTCGCGGTGGCCCTGCTGGTCCGGCTGCTGCCGCGACGCACCGCTTGACCGGCCACGGAGCCGGCCCGGCACCCGCCGGGCCGGCTCCGTGGCGGTACGGGACTAGAGGGTACGGGCGAGGCGGTCGGCGAGGATCCGGGTGAACCGGGCCGGGTCGGTCAGGTCGCCGCCCTCGGCGAGCAGGGCCATGCCGTACAGCAGCTCGGCGGTCTCGGTCAGCGCCGCACCCTCGGCGCCCTGCTCGTGGGCCTTGCGCAGGCCGGTGACGAGCGGGTGGCCGGGGTTGAGTTCGAGGATCCGCTTGACCCGCGGCACCTCCTGCCCCATCGCCCGGTACATCTTCTCCAGGGTGGGCGTCATGTCGTGGGCGTCGCCGACCACGCACGCCGGCGAGGTGGTCAGCCGGGAGGAGAGCCGGACCTCCTTGACGCTGTCGGCGAGCGCCTCGCTCATCCAGGTGAGCAGGTCGGCGTACTCCTTCCGCTCCGCCTCGGTCTTCGCCTTCTCCTCCTCGGTCTCCAGGTCGACCTGACCCTTGGCGACCGACCGCAGGCTCTTGCCGTCGTACGCACCGACCCGCTCGACCCAGACCTCGTCCACCGGGTCGGTGAGGATCAGCACCTCGTAGCCCTTGGCGCGGAACGCCTCCAGGTGCGGCGAGTTCTCGATGGTGCCGCGGGACTCGCCGGTGGCGTAGTAGATCTCGGTCTGGCCGTCCTTCATCCGCGCGACGTAGTCGGCCAGCGTGGTCGGCTCGTCGGCGTCGTGGGTGGAGGCGAGCCGCAGCAGGTTCAGCAGGGTCTCGCTGTTGTCGGTGTCCTCGAGCAGCCCCTCCTTGACCACCGGCCCGAACTCGGTCCAGAAGGTCCGGTACGCCTCGGCCCGCTCGGCCTTCATCTCGGTGAGGGTGGCGAGCACCTTCTTGACCAGGCGGCGGCGTACGGCGCGGATCTGCCGGTCCTGCTGGAGGATCTCCCGGGAGATGTTCAGCGACAGGTCGTGGGCGTCCACCACACCCTTGACGAAGCGCAGGTAGTTCGGCATGAGCGCGTCGCAGTCGTCCATGATGAAGACGCGCTTGACATAGAGCTGCACGCCGCGCCGGCCCTGCGGGGAGAAGAGGTCCAGCGGGGCGTGCGAGGGCAGGAAGAGCAGCGCCTCGTACTCGAAGGTGCCCTCCCCGCGCATGTGGATGGTCTCCAGGGGGTCGGCCCAGTCGCGCGCGACGTGCTTGTAGAACTCGTGGTACTCGGCCTCGTCGACCTCGTCGCGGGAGCGGGCCCAGAGCGCCTTCATCGAGTTGAGGGTCTGCGTCTCGGTCGTGGTGGCGCCCTCCTCGCCGGGGCGCTCCACGGTCATCCGGATCGGCCAGGCGATGAAGTCGGAGTAGCGCTTGACGATCTCCCGGACGGTCCACTCGGCGGTGTAGTCGTGCAGGTTGTCCTCGGTGTCGGCGGGCTTGAGGTGCAGGGTGACCGAGGTGCCCTGCGGGGCCTCGTCGACCGCCTCGACGGAGTAGGTGCCCTCACCGGTGGACTCCCAGCGGGTGCCGCCGGTCTGGCCGGCCCGCCGGGTCACCAGGGTGACCTTGTCGGCGACCATGAAGGTGGCGTAGAAGCCGACGCCGAACTGGCCGATCAGCTCCTGTGACGCGGCGGCGTCCTGCGACTCGCGCAGCTTGCGCAGCAGCTCGGCGGTGCCGGACTTGGCGATGGTGCCGATCAGGCCCACGACCTCGTCGCGGGACATGCCGATGCCGTTGTCCCGCACGGTGAGCGTACGGGCGTCCTTGTCGATCTCCAGCTCGATGTGCAGGTCCGCCGTGTCGACGTCGAGGTCCTTGTCGACCAGGGACTCCAGCCGCAGCTTGTCCAGCGCGTCGGACGCGTTCGAGATGAGTTCGCGCAGGAAGACGTCCTTGTTCGAGTAGATCGAGTGGACCATCAGCTGGAGCAGCTGACGGGCCTCGGCCTGGAACTCCAACGTCTCAACCCGGTCGCTCACACCGACTCCCTTCCATCCCTCGGGGTTTCCGGCGACAGGATACGAGGTGTGTGCACCGGGACAGCAGAGGGTGGCCGGGTCGATCTGGTCCAACCAGTTGACGAGTTGATGTGCGGCGGCTCACACTGCTGCCCATGGCCTTCGTCCCCGTCCCCCGCGCCTCGGTCTCCGACCACGTCTTCGGCCAGCTCCGCGACGCCATCGTCAGCGGCCGCTACCGGCCGGACGAGACCCTGCCCGGTGAGCGGGAGCTGGCCGCCGCGTTCGCGGTCAACCGGCACGCCGTCCGCGAGGCGCTGCGCCGGCTGCAGCAGCTCGGCCTGGTCCGGGTCAGCCAGGGCGGCGCCACCCGGGTGCTCGACTGGCGGGTGCACGCCGGGCTCGACCTGGCGCTGTCGCTGACCCAGTCGGGGGACGTACTCCCGGTGGAGACGCTGGTCCGCGACATGCTGGAGATGCGGGCCTGCGTCGGCGTCGACGCGGCCCGGCTCTGCGCCGAGCGCGGCGACCCGGCGGTCACCGCCGCGCTGGTCCGGGCCGCCGAGGAGTACGGCACGCTCGCGCCCGACCTGGACCGGATGGCGGCGGCCAACATCACCATCTGGCGGCTGGTCGTGCGCGGCTCCGGCAACACCGCCTACCTGCTGGCCTTCAACAGCCTGGTGGCCGGCGCGCTCGCCGTGGGCGACGTGCCGCCCGCCGGCCGGGCCGCCGAACTGCTCGACGTCGCCGGCCACCGCCGGCTCGCCGCCGCGATCGCCGCCGGCCAGGGTACGGCCGCCGCCCGGCACGCCCAGGCCCTGCTCACCGCCCCCCTCACCACCCCCACCACCGTGTCCGGAAGGGAAAACCGAGCATGATCCCCGCCGTGCTCTACGCCGTCCCGGCGTTCCTGCTGCTCATCGTCATCGAGGCGGTCTCCTACCGGTTCCTGCCCGACGACACCGAACGCGGCTACGAACTGCGCGACACCACCACCAGCCTCTCCATGGGCCTCGGCAGCCAGCTCATCGGATTCCCGTGGAAGCTGCTCACCGTCGGCCTCTATGCGGCGCTGTGGACGATCGCCCCGATCCACCTCTCCCCCGCCCACTGGTGGACCTGGGTGATCGTCTTCTTCGCCGACGACCTGGCCTACTACTGGTTCCACCGGCTGCACCACGAGGTACGCGTGCTCTGGGCCAGCCACGTGGTGCACCACTCCAGCGTCCACTACAACCTCTCCACCGCGCTGCGGCAGAGCTGGACGCCGATGACCTCGCTGCCGTTCTGGCTGCCCCTGGCCCTGCTCGGCATCCCGCCGTGGATGATCTTCCTGCAGCAGTCGATCAGCCTGCTCTACCAGTTCTTCCTGCACACCGAGCGGGTCGGCGTGCTGCCCCGGCCGATCGAGTGGGTGCTCAACACCCCGTCGCACCACCGGGTCCACCACGGCTCCAACGCCGAATACCTGGACCGCAACTACGGCGGCATCCTGATCGTCTGGGACCGGCTCTTCGGCAGCTTCGCGCCGGAACGCGCCCCCGTCCGGTACGGCCTGACCACGAACATCACCACCTACAACCCGCTGCGGGTGGCCACCCACGAGTTCGCCGCCATCTGGGCGGACGCCCGGGCGGCCACCTCCTGGCGGCACCGGCTCGGCTACGTGTTCGGCCGCCCCGGCTGGCAGCCGGCCCGGTGAGCCGCCACTGGCTACGACTGTTCGGGCTCGTCGCCGCCGTCGAGCTGATCGGCGTCGGGTTCCACCTGACGGCGGTGCAGTGGCTGGCCAAGCCGCTGCTGGCGCCGCTGCTGCTGGCGTACCTCTGGACGGTCCGGCGACGGGTCGACGGGGTGGCGGTCGGCCTGCTCCTCGCCTGCGCGGGTGACGTGGCACTGCTCGTGCCGGGCCGCACCGCGTTCCTGGTGGGGATGGGCTGCTTCCTGGTCACCCAGCTCTCCTTCCTCACCGCCTTCCTGCGGCACCGCCGGCCGCCGGCGCTCGCGGTAGCCGCCTACCTGCTCGCCTGGGCGGGGGCGAACGCGCTGCTGTGGGGCACGTTGGGGCCGCTGCGGCTGCCGGTGCTCGGCTACAGCCTGGCGCTGTCGCTGATGGCCGCCGCCGCGACCGGGGTGTCGGCGCGCACGGCGGTCGGTGGGGCGCTCTTCCTCGTCTCCGACCTGATGATCGGGCTCGGCGCGGCCGGGGTGCGGCTGCCGGCGCAGGGCCTGCTGGTGATGACCACGTACGCCGCCGCGCTGCTGCTGATCACCACCGGCTGGGTCGACGCCCACGCCACCGGTCGGCCGTCGCCGCTGCCGGCCGAGCCGGCGCGTCAGCGCACGCTCTGATCCGGCACGAGCCGGGAGGTAGTGGCCTCCGAAGCCCGACGAGGCCACTACCTCCCGGCTGCGGCGTGCTCTCGCCGAGCGGCGGTGCCTCCGGGGCGTCCCACAGTGCGAACGGGCCGTCGTAGCGCGTCGCAGGCCAGTGGCCCGGTGTTAACTTTCGCAAGATCCCGGAAATTCTTTCTTCTCATGAGTGTCCACTTGCAATCCTTGAAAGGTCTTACATGGACACCTAGCGTGGAGCCGGCGCCGCGGTGCGCGGGGCCGCGTCCGAGTGCGAAGGAAGACCCGTGTCCATCCATACCCCGATGCACCTGGTGGTGGCGGTCGCCGCCACCCTGCTGCCGGCGGTCCCCGCCGTGGCCACCCCGGCCCCGCCGCCCGGGACCACCGGCACCAGCTCCTTCCTGATCGGTCCGGCGACGCGACGCGGCGTCGCCCCCGGCCGGCTCGCCGACGACCTGGCCGCCGTCGGCCGGGCCACCGGCCAGCGGCTCACCGTCACCCGGGTACTCGCCACCGGCGACCTCCTCGTTCGCGCCGACCGGCCGCTGGCCCCGGCCACCAGCGCCGCGGTGCTCGACCGGTTGCGCCGCCGCGCCGACGTCGGCTGGGCGGCCCCCGAGGCGCGGCTGCACGCCGACGCCACCCCCGACGACACCCGCTGGGCCGAGCAGTGGGACCTGCACGACCCGCTCGGCGGCGTCTACGCCGGGCCCGCGTGGGACACCGGCGCGGACGGTGCGGGCGTCACGGTCGCCGTACTGGACACCGGCGCCACCACGCACCACGACCTGGCCGCCCACCTGGTCCCCGGGTACGACTTCGTCAGCTCTGCCGCCGACGCCCGGGACGGCGACGGCCGCGACCCCGACGCCACCGACCAGGGCGACTGGGCGGAGCCCGGCGACTGCGGCGACCGGTTCCGGCCCAGCAGCTGGCACGGCACCCATGTCGCCGGCACCATCGCCGCGACCCGGGACAACGGCACCGGCATCGCCGGGCTCGCCCCTGGCGCGCGTATCCAGCCGGTACGGGTGCTCGCCCGCTGCGGTGGCAGCACCGCCGACCTGGTCGACGCCATCGTCTGGGCCTCCGGCGGGACGGTGCCCGGCGTGCCCGACAACCCCACCCCGGCGCGGGTGCTCAACCTGAGCCTCGGCGCGCCGGGCGCCTGCGACCCGGCCACCCAGGCGGCGGTCGACGGCGCGGTGGCCCGGGCGTGGCCGTGGTCGTGTCCGCCGGCAACGCCGGTGCCGACGCCGCCGACTACACCCCGGCCAGCTGCGCGGGCGTGCTCACCGTGGCGGCCAGCACCCGCACTGGCGAGCCGGCGGCCTACTCCAACCGGGGTACGGACGTCGAACTCGCCGCCCCCGGCGGGGACCACGAGCACGGCGTGCTCTCCACCGTCGACACCGGCGCCACCGTGGCCGAGGGCGACGGCTACGCCGCGTACGCCGGCACCAGCATGGCGGCACCGCACGTGGCCGCCGCCGCGGCGCTGCTGCTCGACGCCGCCCCGACCTCGTCCCCGGCGAGCTGACCGGGCTGCTCACCCGCACCGCCCGGCCCACCGTCGCCCCCGACGACTGCCGCTGGGCGCGGGCGTGCTCGACGTCGACCTGGCGCTGCGCGCCGCCACCGGGCACCCCGGCGACACCACCCGCGTCCTGCTCCAGGTGGGCGTACGCCCCGGTGACCCGGCGATCGACGGCCCGGGGGTGCACCTGGCCGGCACGCTCGACCGGCTCGGCACCGGGCTGCCCGACTGGGACCCCGGCGCCTACCCGCTGCACCGGGTGGACGCCACCGGCCCGTACCGGACGGTGCTGACCGTGCCGGGCGGGACGGAACTGGAGTACAAGTACACGCTCGGTGACTGGGCGCACGTCGAGCAGGACTACACCGACAGCGACGCCGGTTGCTTCGACATCGACAACCGGCGGCTGCTCGCCGGGCCCGCCGGCACCACCCAGGTGGTTGCCGACCTGACCGGCAGCTTCCGCGGCGTCTGGCCCTGCCGGCGCTGACCCGCGCACCGCGACGTCCCACCACCGTCCCCATCCCGATCCGCAACCGGAAGGACGATCATGCGACGCATCCTGCGTACCGTGCTCACCACGCTCACCCTGGTCGCCGCCGCGCTGGCCGCGCCGGCCGCCGCGCACGCCTCGCCCCTGCCGCCGCAGGAGCTGGGCGGGCTGGACCTGTCCGCGTACTGCCGGTCGGTCGGCGCGGCCGAGGCGACGCTGATCGGCGGCACCGCGTACGACTGGCACTGCCGGACCGCCGACGGGCGGCAGACCGACCTGGCGTTCGACGCGGCCTGCCGGTGGACGTACCGGACCGACGCGGCCGTCGACCGGATCGGCAACTTCTACGACCCGACGTCGGTACGCTGCTGGCGCGTGCGGGCCGACGTGGTCGTCCCCGACTTCACCCGCTGGTGCCAGGTGACCGGGCACTCCGACGCGGTGCTGACCGGCGGCACGGTCTACGACTGGCGGTGCGTGTCGTACAGCCGGGCCGGGGTGACGTACTCCGCCGTCGACGTGCTGGCCACCTGCCGGGAGACCACCCTCGGCTACGCCACCGTCGAGCGGTTCGTCAGCTTCCGCGACGCGTACTCCTGGCAGTGCCGGGTCTGATCTCCGGCCGCCCGTCGGTGCCGGTCCCGGCCGGCACCGACGGGTATCCTGCTCCCGGTCGAGCAACGGGAGGCGGGCGTGGCCAGGGAGACCGGGCGGAAGGTCATCGCCACCAACAAGAAGGCCCGGCACGACTACACCGTCCTCAAGACCTACGAGGCGGGGCTGGTGCTGGCCGGTACCGAGGTAAAGTCGCTGCGCGAGGGGCGGGTGTCGCTGGTCGACGCGTTCGCCCAGGAACGCGACGGGGAGCTGCTGCTCTACGGCCTGCACATCGCCGAGTACGGCTACGGCACCTGGACCAACCACGCGCCCCGGCGCACCCGCAAACTGCTGCTCAACAAGATCGAGATCGCCCGGATCCTGGACAAGCTGCGCGAGGCCGGCGGCGGGTACACCCTGGTGCCGCTGTCGATGTACTTCTCGAACGGCTGGGCCAAGGTCGAGCTGGGCCTGGCCCGGGGCAAGAAGTCGTACGACAAGCGGCAGGCCCTCGCCGAGCGGGACGCCAACCGGGAGATCGCCCGGGAACTCGGCCGCCGGCTCAAGGGCCGTACCGCCACCCGGCGCGACTGACCCGCCGGGCCATGATCGTGTCCCGGAGCCGGTGCCGGACGGGCCGCCTGGCCGGCCCGGTGGAGCCGAGGCACAAGACCTCTCGTCCTTCATATCCCGTCGGTTCGGGACAGGCCCGCCGGGGGCCGCGGTGAGCCGCGACCGCCGGCCGTTGGTCGGGCTGCTGATCGGGCACGCCGTCTCGCTGACCGGCAACGTGCTGACGCTCATCGCGCTGCCGCTCTACGTGCTGGCCGAGACCGGCTCGCCGGCGGCCACCGGGCTGGCCGGCGCGTTCGCCACCGCGCCCGTGGTGCTCGGCGGCGCGTTCGGCGGGGTGCTGGTCGACCGGATCGGCTACCGCCGGGCCAGCGTGCTGGCCGACGTGGTCTCCGGCGTGACGGTCGCCGCCGTACCCCTGTTGCACGCCACGGTCGGCCTGCCCTTCCCGGCCCTGCTGGCGCTGGTCTTCGTCAGCGGGTTGCTGGACACCCCGGGTCAGACCGCCCGCACCGCGCTGCTGCCGGAGGCGGCGGTCGCGGCCGGGGTGCCGATCGAGCGGGCGGTCGGCTGGCAGGAGGCGACCTCGCGCGGCGCCCGCATGATCGGCGCGCCGGTGGCCGGTCTGCTGGTCGGCGTGCTGGGTGCGCTGCCGGTGCTGGCCGTCGACGCGGCGACGTTCGCCGCCTCGGCGCTGGTCGTGACGCTGCTCGTGCCGCGCGGCCTGCGGCCGTCCGTCGAGGAGGCCGAGGCGGATGCCGGCGGCTACTGGCAGCAGTTCTCCGCAGGGCTGCGCTTCCTGGTCCGCGAACCGTTGCTGCGTGCCATGGTCCTGCTGGTGATGGTGACCAACCTCTTCGATGCGGCCAAGAGCAACGTGCTGCTGCCGGTCGTCGCCGACCGCGACCTGGGCGGACCGGCCGCGTTCGGCCTGCTGGTCGGGACCATGGGCGCGGGCGCGCTGGTCGGTTCGCTGCTGTTCAGCGCTGTGGGGCACCGGCTGCCCCGCCGGGCCGCGTTCGTCACCGCCTACGCGGTGTGCGGAGCGCCGCCACTGTGGGCGCTCGCCGCCGCGCCACCGCTGCCGGTGGTTCTCGCGGTCGTCGCGGTGGCCGGCCTGGCCGCCGGCGCGATCAACCCGTTGATCGGCGCGGTGGAGCTGGAACGGGTGCCGGCAGCCATGCGGGCCCGGGTGTACGGGGTCATCGGCGCCGGCTGCTGGGCCGCCATGCCGGTCGGCGCGCTCGGCGCCGGGCTGGCGGTCGACCGGTTCGGCACCACGGCCACCATGCTCACCGTCAGCGCCTGCTATATGTTGGCGGTGCTCACGCCACTGTGGGGCGGGCCGTGGCACGCGATGCGCCGGCCGCCGCCGGTGGCGCGGCAGCGGGAAGCCGAACCCACCCGTCCCACACCCGCCACACTCGAATGATTGCTGTCTATATTGACCCTCGGCGTCATCGCGGACAGAATCAGCGCACCCGTGATCCCCCACCGCCGGGAGCCCCCATGACCCGTCCCCGCCCGTTCCGGACGGCCGCCCGGATGGCCGCACTCGCCACCGCCGTCGCCGGAACAGTGCTCGCCGTCACCCCACCCGCCAGCGCCGCCGTGCCCACCGGGCGCTACGTCGCGCTGGGCGACTCGTACACCGCCGGCCCGCTGATCCCCACCCAGGTCGACCTCAACTGCCTCCGGTCGAACCGCAACTACCCGTCCCTGGTCGCCGCGTCCGCCGGCTCCGCCGCCCTCGCCGACGTGAGCTGCTCCGGCGCCACCACCGCCGACATCCTCGTCGGCGGCAGCGGTGAACTCGGCATCCCGCTGCCGCCGCAGCTCAGCGCGGTCACCGCGGACACCACGCTGGTCACGGTCGAGATCGGCGGCAACGACATCGGCTTCTCCGGCATCATCAGCGACTGCGCGCAGGCCAGCCTGAAGAGCCCACTCGGATCGCCCTGCAAGAACACGTACACCGCCGGGGGCACCGACCAGCTGCGGGCGCGCATCGACGCCACCGCGCCGAAGGTGGCCAGTGTGCTGCGATCCGTCCGGGCCGCTGCCCCGGGCGCGCGCATCGTCGTGCTCGGCTACCCGGCGATCCTGCCGGACAGCGGCTACGGCTGCTGGCCCGTCGTCCCGATCGCCTACCAGGACGTGCCGTACCTGCGCGGCGTCGCAAAGGCGCTGAACACGATGCTGGCGAACACCGCCGCCGCCAACGACGCCACCTACGCCGACGTCTACACCCCGTCGATCGGCCACGACACCTGCAAGAGCAGCAGCACCCGGTGGGTGGAGGGCCTGGTCCCGGAGAACTCGGCCGCCCCGTTCCACCCGAACGCCCGGGGCGAGGCGGGCATGGCCACCGCCCTGCTGGCCACGCTGAACTGACCGCCTGCGGAGGGGCCCCGCACGGTGACCGGGGCCCCTCCGCACACTCTCACCGGGCGACGCGGACGAGCAGGCCGAACGCGCGCAGCGGGTCACCGGTGAGCTGGGCGTGCTCGGCGTCGGCGATCAGCGCCGCCCAGTCCGCGGGTGCCGTGCCCCGCACGACGGCCGCCTGGGCGGCGTCCCGGACGACGGCGAGGATCGCGTCGACCAGCGCCGGGTCACCGCCGCGCAGGTGCCGCCCGAGCAGCGGCAACACCTCGGGGGCGTCGCGCAGCGAGCCGTCGAGGTTCCACGCCGCCGCCGCGAGCGCCGCCCGCAGCTGCGGCCGGTCGGCGGCCACCGCCGCCAGCCGGGACCGGGCCGGATCGGTACGCAGCCCCCAGCCGAACGGGTACAGCGGCCGGTAGTCGGCGTCGCCGACGTTGATCGGCACCTGCGCCTCGGCACCGGGCCAGCTCACCGGCAGCCGGCCGGTGAACGGACGACGACCGAAGAGCACGTCGGCCACCCCGGCGCCCTCGCTGCCGGGCAGCCAGGACGCGACCAGCGCGTCGATCTCGCCGAGCTGGTCGGTGACGACCTGCGGCCGGCCGGAGACGACCAGCACCACGCAGGTCGGCAGCGCGGCGCAGACCTTGTCGACGACCGCCCGGTCGGCGGGTTGCAGGCGCAGCGACTTCTCCTCCTGCTGCGGCACGGTGCACCAGCCGCACTCCGGGCCGCCGACGTCGCCGTAGCCCTCGGCGTACGGGGTCTCGCCGACCACCACCACGCCGACCTGGGCGTCACCGGTGGGCGCGGACGCGTCGGCGCTGTACGTCACCCGGGCCTGCGGCGCCACCTCCCGGATGCCGTTCAGGATCGAGGTGCCGGGGATCGTGTCGGTGCCGGAGACGCCCTGCCAGGCGATGGTCCAGCCGCCGGCCTGGTTGCCCAGGTCGTCGGCGTTGCGCCCGGCCACGTAGAGCTTCGCGTCGGGGCGCAGCGGCAGCGCCTGCCCGCTGTTCTTCAGCAGCACCTGCGACTTGGCGACCGCCTCCCGGCCGATCGCCCGGTGCGCGGCGCTGCCGACCCGGTCGACGTTGGCGGCCGAGGCGTACGGCTGCTCGAAGAGGCCGAGGGCGAACTTCTGGGCCAGGATCCGGCGGACCGCGTCGTCGATCCGGGCCTGGCCGACCCGGCCGGCGGTCACCTCGGCGAGCAGCAGCTGCTCGAACTGCTCGGCGGTGTTGGGCTCCATGAACATGTCGCTGCCGGCGTTGACGCCGACCCGCACCTTGTAGCCGGTCAGCCCGCCGTTGGTCGGGTCGGCCGGGTCGGGGATCTGGTGGATGCCCTCCCAGTCGGTGATCACGAAGCCGTCGAAGCCGAGCCGGCCCTTGAGCTCACCGGTGATCAGGTCGGGGTTGGCGTGCATCTTCGTCGGGTTGCCGAGGCCGTCCTCGGTCCAGTCCACGCTGGAGAACGACGGCATCACGCTGCCGATCCGGTGCCGGCGCACCGCCGGCCCGTACGGGGCGAGGTCGACTCGGGCGAAGTGCTCCCGGTCGGTGACGGTGACGCCCTGGTCGATCGGGTACTTCTGCTCCCACCAGGGCTTGCCCTCGTTGGCGGCGGCGGTGGCCTCGTCGTAGTCGGTGTCGCCGTCACCGGCGAAGTGCTTGGCGGTGGCGAGCACCCGGTCGTCGTCGGCGAGCCGGCCCGGGCGGCCCTGGAGGCCGTCGATGACGGTCTCCATCGACACCACCAGGGCCGGGTCCTCGCCGAAGCTCTCGTAGCTGCGGCCCCACCGCTCGTCGCGGGAGACGCAGACGCAGGGCGCGAAGTTCCACGGGATGCCGGTGGCGCGCACCTCGGCGGCGGTGGCGTGGCCGACCCGTTCCACCAGTGCGGGATCGCGGGTGGCGCCGAGCCCGACGTTGTGTGGGAAGACGGTGGCGCCGTACACGTTGCCGTGGCCGTGCACCGCGTCGACGCCGTAGATCAGCGGGATCTGCAGCCGGGTGGCCAGCGCCTGCGCCTGGAGGCCGTTGACCATCTCGACCCAGGCGGCGGGGGTGTTGCTGGCCGGGGTGGAGCCGCCGCCGGAGAGCACCGAGCCGAGCTGCCACCGGGCGACCCGGCCGGGGTCGTCGGCGACGGCGGCGCGCTCCGCCTGGGTCATCTGGCCGATCTTCTCGGCGAGGGTCATCCGGGCGAGCAGGTCGTCGACCCGCCGCCGCACCGGCAGTCGCCGGTCGAGGTACGGCAGGCCGTGCGCGTCGATCACCACGGTCGGCGCGGTGCCGACGGTGGCGTCGGTGGAGTCGAGGGTCAGCGGGACGGTCTCGGCGGTCTCGGCGGCCCGGTCGCGGCGCAGCGTGACGGTGACCGGCCGCACGGTTCCCGACGGGCTGCCGGCCGGGAAAGTGAGCACGCCGGACGCCGCGGTGTAGTCCGCGCCGGGGGTGGCGGTGCCGGCGCCGGTCGCCCAGCGCACGGTGACCGGGATGGCCAGCGGCCGACCGTCGGAGGTGGACACCATCACGTCCACCGGGACCCGCCGGCCCTCCGGCGCCTGGTAGACCGGTCGTCCACCCCCGACGGTGACGGTCTGGGCGTCGGCGGCCGCCGCGGGTGGGGCCGGTGACAGGGCCACGGCCAGGGCGCCGACCCCGACAAGGGCGGCGTACCTGTGCGGTCTCATCTGGTGCCTCCTCACAGGACCGGTCACCGGTGTCCCCGTGGCCGGGCGGGCCGGGTCCCGTCCCCGGCATCCTTCCGAACCTGATCGGGCGGCGTCAATGTTTTCGGCCGGTTCCGGAACACCTCGGGGAGCGCTCCCTTGACAGGTCCGCACTTCGTTCATAGCTTCATTGAAGTCTATCTTTATGGTTTGTTTACCGTTCGTCGGGTGCCCGGCACCGGGGCGGGGACGACCGCACACCGAACGGAGGCACCCCGTGCGCAGCATCCGCATCCTCGCGGCCGTGGCCCTGGCGAGCGTGGGGCTGACGGTGGCGCTGACCGCCACCACCGGCAGCCCCGCCCAGGCCGGCCCCGGCACCGTCACCTGGTCCGACGACTTCACCGGCGCCGCCGGCTCACCACCGGACGCCGGCAGGTGGCGCTACGACACCGGCGGTGGCGGCTGGGGCAACAACGAACTGGAGTACTACACCTCCAGCACCCGCAACGCCGCCCTCGACGGCAACGGCAACCTCGTCATCACCGCCCGCCGGGAGAACCCCGCCGGCTACACCTGCTGGTACGGCAGCTGCCAGTACACCTCCGCCCGGCTGCTCACCAACGGCACCTTCAGCCAGGCGTACGGCCGGTTCGAGGCGCGCATCAAGATCCCCCGGGGGCAGGGAATGTGGCCCGCCTTCTGGATGCTCGGCAACGACATCGCCACCAACCCGTGGCCGAACAACGGCGAGATCGACATCATGGAGAACATCGGCGCGCAGCCGTCCACCGTGTACGGCACCATCCACGGGCCCGGCTACTCCGGCGCCGGCGGGCTCGGCGGCTCCACCTCGCTCCCCGGCGGGCAGGCCCTCGCCGACGCCTTCCACACCTACACCGTCGACTGGGCGCCCGACTCCATCACCTGGTACCTCGACGGGGTGGCGTACTCCCGCAAGACCCCGGCCGACGCGGGCGGCAACCGGTGGGTCTTCGACCACCCGTTCTTCCTGATCATGAACGTCGCGGTCGGCGGCAACTGGCCCGGCTCGCCCGACGGCAGCACCGCGTTCCCCCAGCAGATGGTCGTCGACTACGTCCGGGTCCAGGCCTGGGACAACGGCGGCGGCACCGCCGGCCAGATCGTCGGGTACGGCAACAAGTGCGTCGACGTGGCCGGCGCCAACACCGCCAACGGCACCCCGATCCAGCTGTGGACCTGCAACGGCACCGCCGCGCAGCGCTGGAGCTGGAACACCGACGGCTCGGTACGCGCCCTCGGCAAGTGCCTCGACGTGGCCGCCGGGTCCACCGCCAACGGCGCCAAGGTGCAGCTCTACGACTGCAACGGCACCGGCGCCCAACGGTGGGTGTTCAGCGCCGCCGGTGACATCGTCAACCCGCAGTCCAACAAGTGCCTCGACGCCACCGGCGTCAGCTCCGCCGACGGCACCCCGTTGCAGCTCTGGGAGTGCACCGGCGGTGCCAACCAGAAGTGGCGCCGCTGACCGGCGCCACCGTCCAGCTCGCGAGGGGCCGGCCGGTACGCCGATGCCACTGCCGCACCCCACCACCGCCACCCTGGGCGGCCGTCGCGGTCGAGTCGCACCGTACCGGCGGGCGGCGGGTGTGCGAGGATCGTCTCCCGTGGAGACCGTCGGCGAGCCGCCGTCCGCCGCGCCGGACCGATCCCGCTGGGGTCGGCTGCACGTGCTCGACTGGATCGCGCTCGGGCTCGCCGTGGCGGGTGTGCTCTGCGTCCTCACCGGGCTGCTGCCGGGCGCGGACGCCGAGGCCACCGTACGCCGGATCGTGCCCATCCTGATCTTCCTCGGCACGGTGGTGGTGCTGGCCGAGCTGACCGCCGTGGCGGGGGTCTTCGACGCCCTCGCCGTCCGGGTGGCGATCACCGCGCGGGGCAGCTACCGGGCGCTGTTCTGGCTCTGCGTCGGCTTCGCCTCGGCGACCACCGTCGCGCTCAACCTGGACACCACGGCGGTGCTGCTCACCCCGGTGATGATCGCGCTGGCCCGCAAGCTGGGCGTGTCGCCGACCCCGCTGGCGATGACCACGGTCTGGCTGGCCAACACGGCGAGCCTGCTGCTGCCGGTGTCCAACCTGACCAACATCCTGGCCAGCGACCGGATCGGGCTGGACCCGCTGCCGTGGGCGGCCCGGATGTGGTGGCCGCAACTGGTGGCGATCGTCATCACCATGCTGCTGCTGTGGTGGTGGTACTGGCGACCCGCCCGGGCCGGTGCGGACCCGTTCGTCCCACCGCCGCCGCACGTGCCGCCCGACCGGGTGCTCTACCGCACCGCGCTCGGCGCCTGCCTGCTCTTCGTCGCCGGCATCCTGGCCGGCGTGGAGATCGGGTTGGCGTCCGGGGTGGCCGCCGCGATCCTGGTGGCGGGTTTCGCCGTCCGGGCCCGCCGCGCGCTGCGCCCCGCGCTGGTGCCGTGGCGGCTGCTGGTCTTCGTCACCGGCCTGTTCCTGGTGGTCCAGACCATCGGGCGGCACGGCCTGGACGGGGTGATGGGCGCGCTGATCGGCGGCGACCCGGGCGCCGAGGGCGCGTTGCGGGCCGGCGCGGTCGGCGCGTTCTTCGCGAACGTGGTGAACAACCTGCCGGCGTACGTCGCCGGGGAGGCGGTCGTCGCAGCCGGGAACCACACCCAACTGCTGGCGCTGCTGGTCGGCACCAACGTGGGCCCGCTCGCCACGCCGTGGGCCTCGCTGGCCACCCTGATCTGGTACGAGCGGTGCCGGGCCGCCGGCGTGACGGTGCCGTTGGGCCGGTTCGTCGCCACCAGTGCGGCCCTCGCCGCGCTGGCCACCACCGCCACCGTCGCCGCCCTGCTGCTCAGCCCGTAACCGGCCGCCCCGCCCGCGATCCGCCCCGCCCGGGGACGGCGGTGACCACCGGGCGGCGCGGACGGACGGCGAGGATCGACACCCACGGTGGGCCGTCGACGGGCACCGGTGGGGGCAGGTCAGCGCACCATCGCGGCCAGCTCCTCGACCTGCGCCGGATCCTCGGCGTAGCAGTAGAGGACCAGCTCGTCGGCGCCGAACTCGCGGTAGGCGGCAACCGTGTCGGCGAGTTCCGCCGGATCGCTCAACGGGGCGCCCCAGTCCGGGCGACCGGTGAACGCGTAGTAGTCGGCGACCGCCCGCCGGGCCCGTTCCACGGTCTCGGGTGGGCCGGCCGCGACGGTGATCTGACAGACCAGCCGCGGTCGCCCGGCCCGCCCCACCTCGGCCCACTGCTGGTGCACCGTGTCGACCAGCGGGCCCGCCCAGGCGAGCGGGGCCGCGCAGAGGAAGCCGTCGCCGTACGCGGCGATCCGGCGCAACGCCGCCGGCGCGAAACCACCGACGAGGATCGGCGGGCCGCCGTGGACGGTCGGTCGGGGACCGATGAGGGCGTCGGCGTACGGCTCCCCGCGCCAGATCGCCCGCAGGGCGGGGAGCTGTTCGTCGAGGAGGCGGCCGCGTCGGTTCAGCGGGGTGCCGGCGGCGGCGTGGTCGTCGTCCCGACCACCGACGCCGATGCCGAGCACGAACCGGCCACCGGACATCCGGTCGAGGGTGGCGACCTGCTTGGCCAGCAGCGCCGTGCCGCGCAACGGGCCGAGCAGCACCTCCGTCTGCAACCGGATGCGGGTGGTGACACCGGCGAGAACGGCGAGCGCGACGAGCGGCTCCGGATTGTCGTACGCGAGCCGGTCGAGCAGCGCCAGCGAGTCGAAGCCGGCGGCTTCCGCGCGACGGGCCCAGTCGGGCAGGCAGCCGGGGTTGCCGATGGGGAGGCCGAGGCCGAGGTCCATGATGATCTCCTGAAGGTGGGCAGCGGACAGTGCTGTCGCCACCTCCTCCCCGCCCGAGCGGGGTCTCAGGTCCTCTGCGACGTCATTCTCGGACCGGAGATACGGAGTTCCGCACCGATCCTAAGGCAACCCCCGGCACGGTGCGTGGTCCCTCCGACAGTGGTCGCCACGACCGGCGCCAGCTGGCGGTCGCGCACGCGACGGGTGTCGGGGAGACGCCGACGCGGCGGCCGGGAGCCGGCCGCCGCGTCGGAGGGTCGATCAGGTCAGATGGCGCGGGCCCAGTCGATCCGGCTGCTGTCGTCGTACTCGTCGCCGGGGATCCACCACTGCTCGCCGAAGCCACTGGTGGAGACGATGATGTTGCCGCCGTCCGGGTACTCGTTGGTCGGCGGGATCGACATCGCCGCGCAGTAGCGGCCGTCCGGGGAGAAGACCGGTGAGGAGTACATCCACTGGCCGGTGGTGAGCCGCTTGAGGCCGGTGCCGTCAATCCGGACCGAGGCCAGCGACCAGGCGGTCCGCTCGTCGCCGTCCACGCCCCACCGGTTGGTGGAGAACACCACCCGCTCGGAGTTGGGCATGAAGACCGGAGAGTGGAAGCGCTCGCCCTCGACCCCGGGCGAGTAGATCCGGCGCAGCTTCCCGGTGGCCAGGGTCAGCGTGCGCAGCTGCGGACCTTCGGAACGGCTGTACCACCACATGGTGACCATGGAGCCGTCCCGGGACCAGTGGGGCTTGTTCATGTCGTGCCCCTGCACCAGGATCCGGGTGCCGCCGGTGGCGACGTTGACCGCGAGCAGGGTGTTCCGCTCGCGGAGCAGGGCGATCTCGGTGCCGTCCGGCGACCAGATCGGCCACTCCCAGTGGACCCCGTCCTCGGCGGGCAGCAGTGGCCGGAGCTGCCCGGTGACCCGGTCGAAGACCGACAGGGCGGCCGGGCGCGGCTCGTCCGGGCGCCATCCGCCGGAGAGGACGGCCACGTACCGGCCGTCGGGTGAGGCGACGCCGTCCCGGCAGTCGTCGATCAGCAGGCGCGGCGTGGTGCGGCCCGGCTCGACGGTGAACACGCCGTAGGTGCTGACCAGCCACGGCCCGTTGACCACCTCGGTGGTGTCGGCGGCGCTCGCCGGGAACGCCCGGGTCAGTCCGCCGGCCAGGCCGGTCGCCGCCGCGGCTCCGGCCAGGGCGGCGCCGCGCAGCATCGTCCGTCGATTCAGGTGCATTCGTTACCCCCGTGTGAAGAGACCCTGGCCTCACCCTCCAGATGCGACGGACGCCGTCGTATCGGACGACCGGCCCGACCCGGGTGGGCCGGTCGGTCAACACCGCCGCCGGCCGGGGCGTGCCATTCGGACCTTCCACAGCCCTCCGATCGCTCGAAGCCGACGTCGTCCATTCCGCTTTCATCCCGACCGGGCGCGTGACCGGTAGACGACTGAGATGTCGGTCACCAATGGCAGGGGAAACGTTTGGACAAGCGCGCTGAACAGGTCTTTCACGGCTCACCGGTCGGCCGTTTAACGGACTGGGAATACCGACGGGAAACGGTCTGTCAATTAGCCGTCCGGCAATTCGCTTCCGCCGCCACGCCGTCGTGCCGCTCACTGGGGACACCACTTGTGCAGAAACGGAGTCCACCGTGTCCACCACCCATGAGACCGGAGCGGCGATCGTCCTCGGCGGCAGCATCGGCGGCCTGCTCGCCGCCCGGGTGCTGAGCGACGCGTACGCGAAGGTGACCGTCTTCGACCGCGACCTGCTGCCGACCGCGGACGTCGACCGGCGGGGCGTGCCGCAGAGCATCCACTCGCACGGCCTGCTCGCCCGGGGTCTCCAGGTCCTCGAGGAGCTCTTCCCCGGCCTGACCGCCGACCTGACCGCCCGGGGCGCCGTCCCCGTCGACGTGCAGCGGGACTGCCTCTGGGTCAACGACGGCCACCGGGTCCCCCGGGTCGTCTCGGGGATGGCGGGGCTCTGCGTGAGCCGGCGCGCTCTGGAGGGGTACGTCCGGGATCGGGTCCGGGCGCTGCCCAACGTCGAGCTGCGCGACGGGTGCGAGGCGGTGGGGCTGATCGCCGACGCCGACGGCGGCACCGTCACCGGCGCGCGGGTCCTCCCCCGCGGCGGCGTGCCCGAGCGCCACGACGCCGACCTGGTGGTGGACGCCACCGGGCGCGGCAACCGCGGCCCCACCTGGCTCGCCGAACTCGGCTACCAGCCGCCCGCCGAGGACCGGGTCGACCCCGGCACGGTGTACGTCTCCCGCGAGTACCGTCGCACCCCCGGCGAGACCGACTTCGCCGCCTTCGTCAGCGGCCCGTCCCCCGAGACCCCGTACGGCGGGGTGGCCATCTCGGCCGAGGACGACCGGTGGATGGACACCCTGCTCGGCGTCGGCCCCGGCCAGGACCCGCCGGTCGACCCGGACGGCTACCTGGCCTTCGCCGGCCGGCTCCCCGCCCCGGAGCTGCACGCGCTGCTGAACCGGGCCGAGCCGCTCGGCCCGCCCCGCCGGCTGCGGCTGCCCACCAGCGTGCGGCGCCGCTACGAGCGCCTGACCCGCCTGCCGGAGGGCTTCATCGCGGTCGCCGACGCGCTGTGCAGCTTCAACCCCTCGTACGGGCAGGGCATGACGGTGGCCGCGGCGGAGGCGATGGTGCTGCGGAACTGCCTGCGGCAGGGCCGGCGCGGCCTGCCCCGGCGCTTCTTCGCCGCCGCGGCGAAGGTGGTGGACGTGCCGTGGGACATGGCGGTCGGCGCGGACCTGCGGTTCCCGACGGTGGTCGGGCCGCGCAGCCGGCGGACCCGTTTCCTCAACGGGTACGTCGCCCGGCTGCACGTCGCCGCGGCGCGGCACGCCGTCGTGGGACGCCGGTTCCTCGCCGTCGCCAACCTGATGACCCCGCCGCCGGCACTCTTCGCGCCGGGGATCCTCACCCGGGTGCTCTGGTCCGGCCGGCGCGCCGCCCCGGTGGTCGTCCCGCCACCGGCCCGGGTGGAGGAGCTGTCGGTGCGGTGAGCCGGTGCCACGGGCGGCCGGGCGCGAGGACCCGCCGCCCGCTCAGCCGCGCCGCGCGGACCCGTCGGCGAGCAGCTGCTCGATGGCGGCCCGGATGACCGGGTCCACCGGATAGCGCTGCACCAGCCAGGCCAGGGTGACCGCGGCGGCCCGCCGGTTGTCGGCATAGCCGGGGACCATCTCGGCCAGCGGCAGGACCTCCGGCGGGTACGCCGCCTCGACCCGCCGGGAGAGGTCGAAGGGGTCCCGGTGCCGGCCCGGCCCGGCGGCCAGGTTCAGCAACGACACCACCCGGTCGACCGCGTACGACTGGATGAACCGGGACGCGGTCAGCCGCTCCCCGCGCAGCTCGCGGTGCAGGCCGACGTAGAGGTTGGTCAGCGCCTCGTTGAGGTGGAACTCGACGGTGTCGAAGGGCGGCCCGGCCGGCGCCGGGCCGCAGCTGGCCAGGTCGGCGGGTGCGTCGGCGCGCTGCCACACCACCCGCGCCCCGGCAACGGGCAGGGCCCGCAGCTCGTCGACGGTGAACACGGCGTACTCGACGAAGACGCCGTCGGCGTAGCGCGCCTTACGGCCGTTGCGGTCGTTGGCGAAGCTGTACGCGACCGGGCAGGGCGCCGCCAGCCAGTCGATCGACGCCAGGTAGCGGGGCTTGGCGCCGTCGTCGACGATGACGAAGAAGTCCAGGTCGGAGTGGTCGTCCAGCCGGTCGTGCTCGATGCCGGCGGAGCCGAGGCCGAGCAGGGCGACGACGTCGCCCCGGGTGGCCAGGTGAGCGGCGAGGTCGTCCAGTCGTCGCAGCAGAGGATGCACGCGCGTCGTCCCTTCGTGAAGAGTCGACGTTTCAGCCCGTACGGCCCGTGGGGACCGCCGAGGTCGCGACATCCGATGTCCCGATCCTCGGACGGCGACCCACGCCCGTCAAGCCGCGATCGCCGGTCAGTCGGCCAGGGCCGCGCTGATCGCCCGCACCTGAGCCGGTGCCACGGAGACCCAGTAGTCGGTGTCGTGGCAGCCGGTGCCGATCTCCACCATCGCCGGGTCGGGCAACCGATCGCGCAGCCTCCGGACGGCGGGGGCGAACGGGTCGGCCGCGCCGATCGCGATCCGCACCGGCCGGCCGGCCAGCTCGCGGGCCCGGGCGGTGACGTCGTAGCGGGCCCACTCGTCGGCGCTGTCGAACGCGCCGGCGTTGACCCGCTCCGCGTCGGCGTAGGAGTGGAACACCGCCGGGGAGGTGGCGACCACGGCCCGGAACCGGTCGGGGTGGGTGAGGGCGGCCAGCAGTGCGCCGTACCCGCCCATCGACCAGCCGGCCACGGCCACCCGGTCGGCGCCCAGGCCACGGGCGGCGAGCAGCGGCAGGAACTCGTCGACGAGCATGCCGAGCGGATCGTCACCGGCGTGCGGGTGCCAGTAGCCGTTGCCGCCGTCGGGCGCGGCGAGCGCGAACGGCGCCGCGCCGGCGGGCAGCGCCCCGGCGAGGAACTCCGGATAGCGGGCGGCGGTGACGGCGCTGCGGGCGTCCGCCGCGTACCCGTGCAGGGCCAGGCAGACCGGGAGCGGGGAGCCCGGGGCGTACCCCGGCGGGTAGGAGATGGCGAACCCGACCTCCCGGCGGCGCGCCGCGGAGCGGAAGCTGCCGGTGACCGGCGGCGGCGCGCGCGCGCGCGTGCGGCGGTGGGGCGTCGCACCGGCCCCGGGCGTGGTCGAGCACCGAACGGCCCGGTAGCACCTCCGCGTCGACCAGGGCGAGCCCGCCCGCGCCGAGACCGGCCATGCCGGCGACGGCGCCGAGGGAGGTGAGGAATCGACGGCGGGTGACCGGCATGCGATCACCGTAGCCGCCGGCCGTGGCGGCGGATGCCCTACCGGGAGCCGGGCGCCTCGTAGATCCAGGTCCCGGCCGCGCCGTCCGGGGCGCGTTCCGCCCGGTGGTACTCGTAGGTCTCCGCGGACTCGTGCGGCCCGTGGAGCCTCAGCTCGTACGACATCGGTGGATCGTCCGGATCCGGCACGTCCCAGTCCACGGTCTGTCCGTCGTACGGCCCGCCACGCAGGCGCAGGTTCACCTCGGCCACGCCCCGACGGTAGCGAAGTCGGGTGTCGAGCAGGTCCGGGATGCCCGCATTGCCCTCGCCGGTGAATCACCGGTGAACCTCAGCGGAACGGGTTCGTTCCGCCGTCCGCTGCGACGTGGCTCATATTTTATCCGTCGGAAGGTGTGAGACGGCTAGCCTCAGTACGACATCGTTTCGCTGGAGGTGGGAATGCGGGGAGAGCAGCGGGGCGGCCTCGACCAGGCCACCGCCGCCGACCGCAATCCGGAGCTGATGACCACCGTCATCGACCTGCTCCGCGAAGTCGGCTACGACCGGATGACCATCGACGCGGTCGCCGCCCGCGCCCGGGTCAGCAAAGCCACCATCTACCGCCACTGGCCGGGCAAGGCCGAGCTGGTCGCCGCCGCGCTGCGGCACCGGCACGTCGCCGTGCACACCCCCGCCGACACCGGCTCGCTCCGCGGCGACCTGATCGAACTGCTCCGCACCACCGCCGCCATCTGCATCGCCGACGGCGACCTCATGCAGGCGTTGACCTTCGCCATGCGGAGCAGTCCCGAGTTGGCCCACCTGATCCGGCAGCAGGTGATGCCCGCCGGTCAGGTCGGCAGTGTCGCCGTCGTGGTCCGCGCGGCGGCCCGGGGCGAGATCCCCGCCGAGGCCGGCGAGCGGCACCTCTTCCACGACCTCGCCCCGGCCATGGTGATGTCCCGCCTCCTGGCCCACGGCCTGCCCGTCGACGACGCGTTCCTCGTGCAGCTCGTCGACCAGGTCCTCCTCCCGGTGCTCCGGTACCGGTCCGACTGACCACCCCGGCGCCCGTCACGACGCGGGTGTCCCACCCGTCCACCGCAACGCCCCGGTTCTCGTCACCACGGAAGGCCCCTCCATGTCCGGAACCACCTCGACCCTGCCCGGCGCGTCCGACGCCGCGGCCCCGTCGACGCCACACCCGCGCCGCTGGCTGGCGCTGGCCGTCATCGCCATCTCCCAGCTGATGGTCGTCCTCGACGCGACGATCGTGAACATCGCCCTGCCGCAGGCCCAGGCCGACCTCGGCATCTCCGACGCCGACCGGCAGTGGGTGGTCACCGCCTACACGCTGACCTTCGGCGGTCTCCTCCTGCTCGGTGGCCGGATCGCCGACTACTGGGGCCGCAAGCGCACCTTCGGCGTCGGCATCGTCGGCTTCGCCCTCGCCTCCGCCATCGGCGGCCTCGCCCAGACCGGCGGGCTGCTGTTCGCCGCGCGGGCCCTGCAGGGCGCGTTCGGCGCGCTGCTCGCCCCGGCGGCGTTGGCCCTGCTCACCGTGCTGTTCACCGAGGCCCGGGAGCGGGCCAAGGCGTTCGCCGTGTACGGCGCCATCGCCGGCGGCGGCTCCGCCGTCGGGCTCGTGCTCGGCGGCGTGCTCACCGAGTACGCCGACTGGCGCTGGTGCCTGCTGGTGAACATCCCGATCGCCGCCGTCGCGCTGGTCGCCGCGATCCCGCTGGTGCCGGAGAGCCGCGCCCACGGCAACACCCGCTACGACATCCCCGGCGCCGTCGTCGTCACCGCCGGCCTGGTCTCCCTCGTGTACGGCTTCACCAAGGCGGCCGAGGACGGCTGGGACGCCGCCGCCACCATCGGTTTCATCGCCGCCGGGCTGGTGCTGCTCGCCGTCTTCGTGGTGATCGAGTTGCGCTCCAGCCACCCGCTGCTGCCGCTGCGTATCCTGCTGGACCGCAACCGGGGTGGCGCGTACCTGGCCTCGATGCTGATCGGCGCGGGACTCTTCGGCGCCTTCCTGTTCCTGACGTTCTACTTCCAGGTGGTGCTGCGCTACACGCCGGTCAAGGCCGGCCTGGCCTCGCTGCCGGTCACCCTGGGCGTCCTCGTCGCCGCCGGCGTGGCCAGTCAGCTGCTTCCCCGCCTCGGTGCGAAGCCGCTGATGGTGGCGGGTGCGGTGCTCGCCGCCGGGGCGATGCTCTCGCTGACCCGGATCGGTCTGGACACCTCGTTCGTCGCGCACCTGCTGCCCGCCCAGGTCGTCCTCGGCATGGGTCTGGGCTTCACCTTCGTGCCGCTGTCCAGCCTGGCCCTGGTCGGGGTGCCCGAGCACGACGCCGGGGCGGCCAGCGCCACGCTGAACGCCACCCAGCAGGTCGGCGGCTCGCTCGGCACCGCGCTGCTCAACACCATGTACACCAGCGCGGTCACCGCGTACCTGGTCGGCCGGGTGCCCGACCCGATCAACCAGGTGAAGGCGCTGGTGCACGGCTACACGGTGGCGTTCGCGTGGGGTGCGGGGCTGATCCTGCTCTCCGGCCTGGCCACCCTGCTGCTGATCAAGGTCCGCAAGGAGGACCTCTCCACGGCGGACGCCGTACACCTGGGCTGACGCCCCCACCGCACGCCCGATCGCCGGCCTCCCGTGACGGGGGCCGGCGATCGCGTATGGGCCGGCGTCGGAACCGGCGGCTAACCGTGGTCCGGCCCTGGTGCCGGGGTGGTGTGGTTCGAGGTCGTTCCCGGTGCGGTGTGGAGCACCTCGCGGGCCTGTTCGGCGGCGCGGACGATGCTCTCGCTGATGAAGTCGAGGAAGCGGGCGATGTTCTCCAGCCGGGTGGCGGCGGGGGTGTGCGGGCCGAGGATGGCGACGCCCCGGCGGGCGGTCTCGACGAGCTGGTCGTTGGCGCGGGCACTGGCGATCGTCGCCTGGTAGAAGAGTTCGTCGTCGACGACGTAGCGGTCGCGGCGGCGTTCGTCGCGTTCTCGACGGACGAGGCTCTGGCTCTCCAGGAAGGCGATCGCCTTGGAGATGGAGGCCGGGCTGACCTGGAGGCGCTGGACGAGGTGGGACGCGGTGACGCTGCCCGCGTCGGTGACGAACAGGCAGGTCAGCACTCGGGCCGTCATCTTGGGCAGGCCCGAGGCCATGAGGACGGTGGTGAGCGTCTCCTCGTACTCGGCGACGGCGTCGGCGTCGCGCCCGGGGGGCTGGGGGGACTGCGACCCTCGCGAGGAGGCGGGCCGGCGCCGGTGGGCGCGGCGTTCGGTGGCCCGGTGGGCAAGGTCGGCGCGGTAGGCGGTGGGACCGCCGTTGCGCATCACCTCGCGCGTGATCGTCGAGGTCGGCCGGTCGAGGCGTCGGGCGATCTCGGCGTAGGGGAGGCTGTCGGCCAACCCCAGCGCGATCTGCTGGCGGTCCTGCTGAGTGAGCCTGCCTCCCGGCATCGCGATCTCCTGTCCGCCGTCGTGGTGGTCCCGCACGCCCCACCATAGCGTTCACTTCCTACTTGTTGCAACGAGCACCCGGGCGGGCGTTGCATTAAAAGCAGAGTCGTTGCAACAATTTGGTCAGCTTGAGCTGCGCATATACATCTTCCGTGCAACAAGTTTGTTGTCTCGACATGGAAAGCAACGTAGCGTTTCTCGTGTCAGAAAGAGCAGACGAACACGGGAGAGCACGATGCAGACGTTCGACACCCCCGCCCCCATCACCGCCGCCCTGGACATCCCCGCCGGACGCGTCCAGTTCATCGCCGCCGACCGCGCCGACACCACCGTCGAGGTCCTGCCCGCCGATCCCGCCCGCAGCCGGGACGTCCGGACCGCCGAGCAGACCACCGTCGACTACACCGACGGCGTCCTGCGGATCCACACTTCCGGGTCGGGGAACCCGCTCATCGGCCCCTCCGGCTCCCTGGAGGTGACCGTCCAGCTGCCCACCGGCTCCCGCGTCGAGGCCCGGACCGCCAGCTCCGAGCTCCGCGGCGTCGGCCGCCTCGGCGACGTCGCCTTCGAGGGCGCGTACCGCCGGATCAAGATCGACGAAGCCGCGAGCGTCCGCCTCACCGCGATCGACGGCGACGTCGAGGTCGGCCGGCTCAACGGCCCCGCCGAGATCAGCACCGCCCGGGGCGACATCCGGATCACCGAGGCCGCACGCGGCACCGTCATCCTCCACACCCTGTCCGGCGACATCTCGGTCGGAGCGGCCACCGGCATCTCGGCCGCCCTGGACGCCGGCACCGGCCACGGCCGCGTCAGCAACGCCCTCCGGAACGACGGGACGGTCACTTTGGACATCCGCGCCACCACCGCCCACGGCGACATCACCGCGCGCAGCCTCTGACGGAACCGGCCCCGTCCGGGCGGGGCCACCGCCACCCCACATCCTGCCGGCCGTCGCCAGCGACGCGACCGAGTCCGTGACCTCGCACCACACCCCAACACGAACAGGCGGAAAGATGACGAAGAACAGCACCTCCTCGACCGGTTCGACGTGGACCGGCCTGGTGCCGGTCGACGACACGGCCCTGGCCGTCACCGACACCGGCGGCACCGGCATCCCCGTGGTCTATCTCAACGGCCAGTTCGCCACCCAGGGGTACTGGCGGCGGGTCATCGCCGAACTCGGGACGACGTGGCGGCACATCACGTACGACGAACGGGCCCGCGGCAGGTCGAAGCGCTCGGCGGACTACTCCTTCGAGGTGGCCGTCCGGGACGTCGACGCCGTTCTCGCGGCCCGGGGCGTGGACCGGGCGCTGCTGGTGGGCTGGTCCTACGGAGCGCTCGTCGCGGCGCACTGGGCCAGCCGGAATCCCGCCCGGACCCTGGGCGCGGTCCTGGTCGACGGTGCGTACCCGTACGACTGGCTCGACGAGGCCATGGAGCGGCGGATCCGGAAGCTGTTCCGGCGGATGAGCTGGTTCCTGCCCCTGCTGCGCCCGACCGGCCTGGCCCCCCGGATGACCGCCGAACAGCAGGCGGAGAGCAACATCGAGGTCGGCAGGCTCTCCCGCGAGCGCGAGCTCGGCCCCGTGCTGAACGGCATCACCGTCCCGGTGCGGTACGTGGTTGCCTCGGGGACGTCGTTCGGCAGCCGCGGCGATGAGCAGGAGCAGATCCGCGCCGGCCTCGACGCGGTGACCGCCCGCAACCCGCACATCGAGGTGAGCGCGAAGGTCGCCAGCAACCACGGTGCGATCCTGCGCAGGGACTTCCGGGCCGTCGCCGGGGCCGTACGCGAGGTCGCCACCCTCGACCACGGCGGTGCGGACCGCCGACAGGTACGGGAGTCGTGACCTCATGAGGTGCCCCGACCAGGATTCGAACCTGGGGTCTTCGGCTTCGTAGGCCGACGCTCTCTCCACTGAGCCACCGGGGCGTACGGTCGGCGCCCCCTCGGGCGCCGACCGGCCTCAACCCTTCACGCAGACCACCTGCTTGAGGTGCGCGACCACCTCGACCAGGTCGTCCTGCTGCGCCATCACCTCGGTGATGTCCTTGTACGCGCCGGGGATCTCGTCGACCACCCCGGCGTCCTTGCGGCACTCCACCCCGGCGGTCTGCGCCACCAGGTCGGCGGTGCTGTACGTCCGCTTCGCCTGCCCCCGCGACATCCGCCGCCCCGCCCCGTGCGACGCCGAGCAGTACGCGTCCGCGTTGCCCTTCCCGCGCACGATGTACGAGCCGGTGCCCATCGAACCGGGAATGATCCCCAGGTCCCCCCGGCCGGCCCGGATCGCGCCCTTGCGGGTCACCAGCACGTCCACCCCGTCGTACGTCTCCTCCGCCACGTAGTTGTGGTGGCACGAGATCGGCTCGCCGTACGCGACCTGCGGGAACGCGTCGCGGACGACGTTGCAGAGCACGGCGAGCATGACGGCCCGGTTGCGCCGCGCGTACTCCTGGGCCCACCACAGGTCCCGACGGTAGGCCGCCATCTCCGGGGTGCCGGCGAGGAAGACCGCGAGGTCCCGGTCGGGCAGGTCGACGTTGTGCGGCAGGTGCCGGGCGACCGCCATGTGCCGCTCGGCCAGCTCCTTGCCGATGTTGCGGGAGCCGGAGTGCAGCATCAGCCAGACCTGGCCGTCGTCGGGGCCGCCCTGCTCGAGGCAGACCTCGATGAAGTGGTTGCCGCCGCCGAGGGTGCCCAGCTGCCGCTGCGCCCGGTGCTCCAGCTGGGCGACCTTGCGGTCCAGCTCACCGAAGCGCTGCCAGAAGGCGTCCCAGCCGGCCTGCTCGAGGCCCCGGACCCGACGCGGGTCGACCGGGTCGTCCCGCTTGGCGAAGCCGACCGGGATGGCCGCCTCGATCGCCGAGCGCAGCGGGGCCAGGTCGTCGGGCAGGTCCGCCGCGGTGAGCGAGGTCCGGACCGCGGACATGCCGCAGCCGATGTCCACGCCGACGGCGGCCGGCGAGACGGCCTGCCGCATGGCGATCACCGAACCGACCGTGGCGCCCTTGCCGAAGTGCACGTCCGGCATGACGGCGACGCCCTGCACCCAGGGCAGCGCGCCGATGTTGCGCAGCTGCTTCGCCGCCTGCGCCTCGATCGTGTACGGGTCGGTCCAGACCCGTACCGGGGCACGGGTGCCGGCGAGCGGGGTGAAGCCCATCGTGGTCTCCTCGGGATGGTGGGTCATGTCGAGCAGGGGCGGCACAAGTCGAACCGGCGATCGTCGGGTGTGGAATCCGGTGCTCTGCCGGGCTGAGCTCTGCCCCCGTGGGTGACGAAAAAGCCGCCCGGTCCCTGGTGCGGGGCGGGCGGCTGCGCGTGTCGCGCCGGCGCTAGTCGCGCCGCCGTCCGTCCTGCCACCGCTGCCGCCGATAGCGGGCCGGGTTTCGCTCGCCGGTGGGCAGCACGGCACCACCGCGCGGCACGGGCCGCTCGGCTTCGGTGCGGAGGTGCTGCGGCACGACGTACTCCCCTGGGTTGATCCGGTCTGCGGTGCCCCATGAAGGTAGGTCGACCGCGCAACCACCGCAATGGATATTCGGCCGCCCGGCCGGACCGGCCGCGGCGGCAATCCGGTTGTCCGACCAGGGTACGCGGGCGGATCATGGTCGGCATGGCGCAGGAGCGGGCGTGAGATCGCCGCTGCAGGGTGGGCTGCCGCCGACGGAGGCGCCGGTCGGCGCGGTGGTGGAGATCGCCTGCGACGAGTCCGGCTTCTCGGGCACCAACCTGCTGCACTCGACCGCCCCGGTGATCACCCACGCGAGCGTCGACCTGGACCGGGACGAGGCCGCCGCGCTGATCACCGCCCTGCGCGCCACGTTCCGGTTCGCCCCGGACGAGTTGAAGTCCGGGCAGTTCCTGCGTCGCCCCGACGCGGCCGCGGCGGTGCAGTGGTTCCGCACGGCGCTGACCGGTCGCGCCCACGTCCACCTGGTCGACAAGGAGTTCTTCCTCGTCACCCGGATCGTCGACCTGTTCCTGACCGAGCCGTCGTACGCGGCCGGCACCCGGCTGGCGCACCGGCACCGGCCGGCCGCGCTCGCCCTGCACCGGGCCGGACGGGCCGTCGGCAGCGACTGGGACGACTTCCTGGCCGCCTTCGTCGACCTGGTCCGGACGAAACGCCGGCAGCCCGGCCGCCAGAACGTGCAGCGGTTCTTCCAGGCGCGGGACGCCCTGCTGCGACACGCACTCGCCGCGCCGGCCGTCGCCCTCCTCGACGGGCTCGACCCGGCCCGCGTACGGGCCGTGGTCACCCGGCTCGACAACGAGGACCGGTCGATCCCGCCACCGCTGGAACCGCTGCTGCCGGCGCTGGCGGAGACGGTGCTGTCGTGGAGCGGCGGCCGGCGGCAGGTGCTGGTGACGCACGACGAGCAGAGCGCCCTCACGGCCGACCGGCTGACCCGCCTGCAGCGGGCGCTGGCCGACGACGCCGACCGGACCGGCGGCCTGCCGGCCGGCGTGTCACCGCTGGCCGGGTTGGTGGTGGTCGACTCCCGCGACGATCCGCGCGTCCAGGTCGCGGACCTGCTCGCCGGGGTGGCCCGGCGGCTGCCCGGCATCGTCGACGACACGTTGCTCCCGCCGCGCCGCGGGTGACCGACCCGACGGGTGACGGCGGATCAGGGCGGCTCGAGTGGCTCCAGGACGCCGAGCACGCCGCCGTGCGGGGTCGCGGCGGTCACCTGGCAGCAGCGCCGACCTAGCGCGCCTGGACGACCCGCATCTGCTCCATGAAGCAGAACAACGTGGTGATCTCGTCGAGCGTCGCGCCGCCGCGCCACGCGTCGGCCACCTGCGCGACCTGGAGCAGGTCGGTGGCGTCGCCGCGCGCCTGGACCTCGCCGTCGACCCGCAGGTCGAGCATGAAGTAGCGGGCCTGGGCACCCAGCCCGACGCAGACCGTCCCCCGCTCCGAGATCAGCTCGGCGCAGGTGAAGCGGCTGCGCCCCTGCTCGGGAGCGGACACCCGGCCGACGTCGAGCCCGTGCCGGGCGGCGGTCTCGGCGAGCGCAGACGCGAGCCCACCCCGTTCCACCAGGTCCGGGTAGAGGCGTACACCCAGCGCCGCGGACACGTCGCTCATGACTGACTCCCACTTCTTCGTGACAGAACCAGCAACGCGCAGGTTACGGGGACGTAACCGGGACGCGCCTGGCCATCCTGTCCCTCCTGGACGCCGGAGGCAATAGGAACCGTCGATCCTGCTCTGCCGCTCGCCCGTCCGGGGGACGCCCTGGACGGCCGCTCCGGGCGGGTAGCATCCACGACCGTGGCGCGGATCCGCTGTGACTTCTTCTCCGAGGCGCTG
The DNA here is from genome assembly GCF_022747945.1 of Micromonospora sp. R77. Classification (NCBI taxonomy): domain Bacteria; kingdom Bacillati; phylum Actinomycetota; class Actinomycetes; order Micromonosporales; family Micromonosporaceae; genus Micromonospora; species Micromonospora sp. R77. The sequence goes on along the minus strand of NZ_JALDST010000001.1, from coordinate 5,749,341 downwards.
GGCATGGGCACGTCGATGACGGTGCTGCTGCCGGACCGGACGCCGGCCGGGATCGGCGTGGCCGGCGCCGCCGCCGACGGCGACCCGCCGGTGCTCTACCTGCTGCACGGCCTCACCGACGACGACACCGCCTGGACCCGGCGCACCGCGATCGAGCGGTACGTCGCGCCGCTCGGGCTGGCCGTGGTGATGCCGCAGGGCGGCCGGAGCTTCTACAGCGACGAGGCGCACGGCAACCGCTACTGGACCTTCCTCAGCGAGGAGCTGCCCGAGGTGTGCCGGACCTTCTTCCGGCTCTCCCAGCGGCGCGAGGACACCTTCGTGGCCGGCCTCTCCATGGGTGGCTACGGGGCGATGAAGTGGGCGCTGCGCGACCCGGGCCGGTTCGCGGCGGCGGCCAGCCTCTCCGGCGCGCTGGACATGGCCCGGCGGCGGGAGCACCCGACCCGCCCGACGAACCCGGACGTCATGCACACCGTGTGGGGCGACCGGGCGGTGTCGGGCACCGACGACGACACGATCGCGCTGCTGGAACGCGCCGGCGACGACCTGCCGGCCCTTTACGTCGCCTGCGGCACCGAGGACCACCTCTACGAGGACAACACCCGTTTCGTGGCGACCGCCCGGGAGCGGGGCGTGCCGCTGACCGTGGACTTCTCCCCCGGCGACCACGACTGGGCGTACTGGGACGCGAAGATCCGGGACGTGCTGGCCTGGTTGCCGCTGCGCCGGGGCGACGCGGGCTGACCGCCGCCCCGACGCTCGGCCCGGTCAGCCGCGGGTCAACACGACCTTGAGGGCACCCGTCTGCGCCGGGCGGGCGAAGACGTCGTACGCCTCGAGGATCTGGTCGAGGGTGAACCGGTGGGTCACCATCTGCGCCGTGTCCAGCTGGCCGGCGACCAGCAGGTCCAGCAGCTTCGGCGTGGTCCGGGTGTCGACCAGGCCGGTGGTGACGGTGACGTCGCGGATCCACAGCTGCTCCAGGTGCAGGGTGGCCGGCTTGCCGTGCACGCCGATGTTGGCCACCCGGCCGCCGGGGCGGACCAGCGTGGTGCAGAGTTCGAAGGTGGCCGGCGTGCCGACCGCCTCGATCACCACGTCCGCGCCGAGCCCGTCGGTGAGCCGGTGGACCGCCGCCAGTGGGTCGCCGTCGGCGAGCACGGTGACGTCCGCACCGAACTGCTTCGCCGCGTCGAGCCGGCTCTGCGCCTTGTCGACGACCACGATGTGGGTCGGCGAGTAGAGCTTCGCGGTGAGGATCGCGGCGAGCCCGATCGGGCCGGCCCCGACGACCACCACGGTGTCACCGGGGCGGACCTGACCGTTGAGCACGCCGACCTCGTACGAGGTGGGCAGGATGTCGGCGAGCAGCACGGCCGCCTCGTCGGTGACCGACGCCGGCAGCTGGTACGTCGACAGGTCGGCGAACGGGATGCGGGCGTACTCGGCCTGGACGCCGTCGACGGTGTGACCGAGGATCCAGCCACCACCGCCGAGGCACTGACCGTAGACGCCCTCGCGGCAGAAGCGGCAGACCCCGCACGCGGAGATGCAGGAGGCGAGCACCCGGTCGCCGATCTTCAGGTTGGCCACCCCGTCACCGATCGCGGTCACCGTGCCGACCGCCTCGTGGCCCAGCACCCGACCGGGCTGGACCTCGGGCACGTCACCGCCGAGGATGTGCAGGTCGGTGCCGCAGATGGTCACCGCGTCGACCCGGATCACCGCGTCCCGGGGGTGGCTGATCGTCGGATCGGGGACCTCGGTCCAGGTCTTCTCGCCGGGCCCGCCGTACACGAGTGCCTTCATGGCTCCTCCTCACGCCGTTCTCCCACCCCACGTTGCTCGGTGGGAGGGGCGGCGGTCAGGGCCGGAGGGCCCGTCCCCCGGGACCTGGGTCCCGCAGCTGCGCCGCGTGGGGTGAGCGCCAGCGCGGCCAGGGCGGCGACCCCGGCGGTCAGCGCGGCCTCGTCGAGTCGCATCCCGGCCGAGTGCACCGGCGCGACGGGACCGGCCGCCGGCCGGGTGCCCAGCAGCAGCATCGCGCCGGGCATCCGGTGCAGCAGGTAGGCGAAGTCCTCGCTGGCCGGCACCGGGGTGGGCAGCTCGTGCACCCGGTCGGCGCCGAGCACCCCGGCGATCGCGTCCCGCGCCCAACGGGCCTCGGCCGGGTCGTTGACGGTCGGCGGATAACCCGGGTCGATCCGCACCTCGGCGGTGCATCCGTGGGCCGTGGCGACCCCGGTGGCGACCGTCGTGAGCGCCTCCGCGACCCGGCTGCGGACCGGGTCGCTGAAGGTGCGGATGGTGCCCTCCGCGGTCGCCGTGTCCGGGATGATGCCGGCGCCGGAGGTTCCCGCGTCGAGCCGGTTGACGGTCACCACGACCGGGTCGAAGACGTCGAACTGGCGGGTCACCATCTGCTGCACGGCCAGCACCACGGCGCAGAGCACCGGCACCGGGTCGGCGCCCAGGTGGGGTAGGGCCACGTGGCCGCCGCTGCCGCGGATGGTCACGGTCAGCCGGTCGGCGCCGGCCAGCAGGGAGCCGGGCCGGGTGGCGACCGTCCCGGACGGCAGCGCCGGCAGCTGGTGCAGCGCGTACGCGCGGGACGCGGCGAACGCACCGTCGAGCAGGCCGTCGGCCAGCACGGTACGACAGCCGTCGTGCCCCTCCTCGCCGGGCTGGAACATGAGGATCACGTCGCCGGGTGGACCCGGCCGAGTATCGGCGATCAGGAGGGCGGCCTCCACCAGCATGGCGGTGTGCGCGTCGTGACCGCAGGCGTGCATCACGCCGTCGACCTGCGAGGCGTACGGCAGGCCGGTGCGCTCGGTCAGCGGCAACGCGTCCATGTCGGCGCGGAGCAGCACCGGCGGCGCCTCCCCGCGTCCGGGCAGCCGGGCGACCACGGCGGTGGAGGTGGTGCCGGTGCGCAGCTCCAGGCCGAGCGGGCGCAGGGCGTCGAGCACGACCTGCTGGGTGCGCGGCAGCCGCAGCCCCAGCTCGGGATGCCGGTGCAGTCGCCGGTACAGCTCGGTCAGCGGGGTCCGGCGGCGCTCCGCGCGGTCGAGCAGCCCGGGGTGTGCGGTGGTCGGCTGCGCCATCCCCCGAGGATCGACCGGGCCACCGGACCGGTCAAGCCGCCGGGCGGCGCAGCGGCGTCGTCCTTCCGACACCCGCCGGTCAGACGCCGACGCTGCCGTCGATCGCCTCGCGGAGGAAGTCGGCGTGGCCGTTGTGCCGGGCGTACTCGTGCATCATGTGCAGCATCACCAGGCGCAGCGAGACGTCCTCGCCCCAGCGGACCTGGTGGCCGGTGACGTCCAGCGACTCGGCCTCCCGCTCGATGCGGCGGGCGTGCGCCACCTCCCGCTGCCATGCCTCGAACGCCTCGGCGCGGCTCGCGCCGGCGGCGTCGTACGCCTCCTGGTAGTCGCCGGTCGCCGACCAGACCAGCGGGACGTCCTCGCCGGCGATGACCCGGCGGAACCACGCGCGCTCCACCTCGGCCATGTGCCGCACCAGGCCGAGCAGCGACAGCGTCGACGGTGGCGACGACCGTCGGCGCAGCTCCTCGTCGGTGAGGCCCGCGCACTTCCCGGCCAGGGTGGCGCGGTGGAAGTCGAGGAAGGCGCGCAGCGTCTCCCGCTCCCCCGCCCGCAGGGGCGGGCCGATCCGTTCGGTCTCCACGATGCGTCCTTCCGGGTCCGACGGGTCGGCGGCCGACCGGCCCGTCGAAGGTTGGCAGGGATCGAGCAGGAGCCTAGTCTCGGCGCACCGATCCACCCTCGAAGGGATCATGAATGCACCTCCATCTCCGACGTTCCGCGCTGGTCGCCTCGGCGGTCACCGCGGCGCTGGTCGCCGGCGGCACGACCGTCCAGGCGGCCGGCGACCCGTACGGCCGCACCGCCGCCGCCACGGTCTTCGCCCCCAACCCGGTGCAGCAGCTCGGCGACCAGAGCCTGACCGACCAGAAGGACGCCGACTACCCGGCGCTGGCCGGGGCGTACCGGTCGGTGCTGCTGACCGACCTGGACGGCTCCGGCACCCTCACCGGCCGGTACGTGGCGGTCAAGAGCAAGACCGGCACGCCGGCCCGGGCGGTCAACGGCAACTTCCCCGCCTGGCACCGGGACGCCGACCAGTTTGAGCAGGTGATGGGCTACCACTGGGTGACCACCGCCCAGGGCTACCTCCAGTCGCTGGGCTTCGGCAGCACCCTGCGTCCGGTCAACCAGCGGCAGATCGAGCTGCGCATCGACCAGTACGGCGGCGACAACTCGTTCTTCCGCGACGACAAGGCCAACATCACCCTGGGCAAGGGCGGGGTGGACGACGCCGAGGACGCCGAGGTGATCGTCCACGAGTACGGCCACTCGGTGCAGGACGGTCAGGTGCCCGGCTTCGGCACCAACGCCGAGTCCGGCGCCATCGGCGAGGCGTTCGGCGACTACCTGGCGGTCGCGGTGACCAGCTGGGCCACCGGCACGCCGACGAAGACCCCGGAGGCCTGCGTGGCCGACTGGGACTCGGTCGCCTACACGCGTACCGTCCCGCACTGCCTGCGCCGGCTCGACGGCACCAAGGTCTACCCGGCCGACGTGGTGGGTGAGGTGCACGCCGACGGCGAGATCTGGTCCCGCGCCCTGTGGGACATCCGGACCAGCCTCGGCGACCGCAGGGCCAGCACGCTGATCGTGGAGGCGCAGTTCGACTTCGCCCCGGACACCTCGTTCCGGGACGCGGCGCTGGCCACGGTCGCCGCCGCGCAGCGGCTCTACGGCACTCAGGCCGCCACCGCGACGCGCGCCGCGTTCGCCGCCCGCGGCATCCTCTGACGCCGCCGGTGGGCGCCGCCTCCCGGTGGGGCGGCGCTCACCGCAGCGACGACCGGGCCACCGGGAAGTCGAACCACGTCGCCGGGTACGGCTCGGCGGTGAAGCGGTAGTGCCACCACTCCCGGGGATAGTTCTCGAACCCCTGCACCGTCATCAGCCGCTTCAGCAGCGCCCGGTTCTCCCGGGGGGTCCCGGTGATCCGGGGGTCGACGGTGTGGGCGCGTGGGTCGAAGCAGTCGAAGCCGGTGCCCATGTCGACCGAGTTGTCGCCGAAGCGCCGACCGGCCGGCGCGGTGCAGGCGACCAGCGGCTGCCCCGGCACGTACGTGGCCTGGTCGGGCGGCGCGGCGGGCACCAGGGTCAGGTCGACGGTGCTGCCCCGGCTGTGCGCGGTCGGCGCACCCAGGTAGCCGTCGGCGAAGAGGCGCGACTTGGCCACGTCGGGATAGAACTCGGCCTTCATCTGCTGCTGGTCCGGTTGCCTGCCCCAGGCGACGAAGTCGTCGACGGCCCGCTGCGGGCGGTAGCAGTCGTACACCTTCAGGCCGCGGCCCTCGGCGAGCGCGGCGGACTGGACCCGGCGCAGCGCCTCGGCCGCCGCCCGGGTGAGCAGGCAGAGCGGTTCGGTGTAGCCGGCGACGGGCCGACCGACGAAGTTGTGCGCGGTGGCGTACCGGATGTCGGCGCGGATGCGCGGATCGACGTCGGTGAGCACGACGAAGTCCGCCGGGGCGCGCGGCCCGGTGGCGGTCGGCGTCGGCGGGCGCGGCGGAGGCCGCTGGCAGCCGGCGACCGCGACGGCCACCACGACCAGCGCCCCCAGGCTCCGGCCGACGGCACGTCGGGCGGCATCCGACGGCCTGCTCCGGCTGCTCACGCTGCTTGTCTACCGGACGGAGCCGGGCGAGGGCAGGCCTTCGCGCACACCGGCCCGGCGGCTACCAGCCTCGACCGGTGCCGCCGGTGCGGGCCCGGACGGCGTGCCGCCGTCGGCGGGCCACCAGCACCGCTCCCCCGGCCACCAGCAGCGCACCCACCCCGAGCGCCGGCGCGGGCCCGGACCACGGTGACGGGTCGGCGGTCGGCGCACCGCGCAGCCGCTCCCCACCGGCGAGGGCCGACGCCGGCACGGACGGCGACGGGCTGGCGCCGGTCAGCTCGCCGGGGCGGACCAGCCGGCCGACGGCGGCGTCGCCGGGCAGCGAGAATCCCCAGTCGAGCAGGGCCGCGCCCTGCTGCCAGCCGCGCTGGGTGGGGATCTCCGCGCCGAGCAGGGTCACCAGCAGCCGCCGGCCGTTGCGCTGCGCCGCGCCCACGTAGGTGTGCCGGGCCAGGTCGGTGAAGCCGGTCTTGCCGCCCAGCGCACCCGGGTAGTGGTCGAGGAGCTGGTTGTCGTTCTGGATCTGGAAGGGCTTCTCGCGCAGCGCCGGCTGCCCGGGGATCTCGGCGGTCCGGGTCGCGGTGTACCGGCGGAACGCCGGCTCGGCGAAGCAGGCCCGGGCGATCAGCGCCAGGTCGTACGCGCTGGTGAACTGGCCGGGCCCGTCCAGCCCGGACGGGGTCACCGCGTGGGTCTGGAGGGCGCCGAGCTGGCGGGCCTCCTCGTTCATCGCCCGGATCCCACCGGCCTGGCCGTCCGGGCCGCCGCCCAGCCGGGCCAGCGCGTTGGCCGCCTCGTTGCCGGACTTGAGCAGCAGGCCCAGCCAGATCGTCTCGATCCGGTACCGGCCGCCCTCGGCGAGCCCCACGGCGGAGCTGCCCGGCTCGATGGCCAGGTCCTCCGCCGTCATGGTGACCTCCCGCTGCGGGTCCAGCCGGGGCAGCATGGTGGCCGCCAGGAGCAGCTTCTGCACGCTGGCCGGCACACCGTACTCGTGCAGGCCGCAGCCGCCCAGCACCGCGCCGCTGTCCAGGTCGGCGACCACCCACGAGGTGGCGGTGACGGCCGGCGGCGCGGCGACCGCGGGCGGCACCACCAGGCCTGCGGTGGCCAGGGCGGCCCCGCCGACGGCCCGCGCGGCCGGGTCGGCCGGCGGTGGGGGCTGCGGCGGGCGGGTCGCCGGCGCGGGCACGTTCGGGCAGGGCGGCGCACCGGCCGGCAGACCGGCCCGGCCGCCGCGCACCGCCGTCCGACCGACCGCGACGGCCGCCGTGGGCAGGTTCAGCGCGGGTACGAGCAGGGCGGTGGCCAGCGCGGCGGGCAGGACTCTCATGCCCCCGGACGGTAGCCACGCCGCCACGATCGGGTCGCCTGCTCCGCCATTCGCGTCCGGCGGACCGGCCGGGCCGGTAGATTGTCCGGCCGGTTCGCCACGGATGAGATGATCCTCGGATACCCGGGGTGTTCCTTCTCCGGAAGACACGTCGTCGACGGATGGGTTGGTGTCGTGGCGCAGCGGAGCAGGGCAGCGTCGTGACGGTCGATAGCGCGCTGGTGATCCCGACCGACGAGCAGATCCGGGCGCTGCACGAACGGTTCGCGCCCACCGAGGAAGCCTTCACGCTCGTCTACACCCACTGCCTGATCGTCTGCGCCGTGGCGGAGCAGTTGCTCGACCGGCACCCACCGACCCTGGACGTCGATCTGGTGCGGGCGGGCAGTCTCCTGCACGACATCGGTGTCTACCGCCTGTACGGGGCGGCGGGGAAGCTCGACCAGAAGAACTACATCCGGCACGGGGTGCTCGGGCATGCGTTACTGCGTGACCTCGGCCTCCCCGAGCGGGTGGGCAGATTCTGTTCCCACCACACCGGGGTCGGGCTCACCCGCGAGGACGTGCTGCGGCAGTGCCTGCCGCTCCCGGTGGACGACTACACGGCCGACACCCCCGAAGAGCAGTTGGTGCTGTACGCGGACAAGTTCCACAGCAAGACCACCCCGCCCACGTTCCTCACCACGGCGTCCTATGCCGCGGGCGTGCGGCGCTTCGGCGCGGACAAGGTGGCCCGGTTCGCGGCGCTGGTGGAGAGGTTCGGGGAGCCGGACCTTCTCCCCCTGTCCCGCCACTACCGGCAGCCCTTGACCTGAGCCGTTCGGCGACGGCTGCCCACGGCCGGGGTCAGGGCCCAGCCCGGATGCCTCCGGTGACGGCCAGCCCGTCGACCGGCTGGTCGGGGTCGTCGTCCGGGACGCCACCGACCGGCCGCTCCGGGGTCGGCGCGGCATCGGCGATTCGGTGGCGCCACCGCCGGCCCACCACGGCCACCACGGCCACCCCGACCAGGGTCAGCAGCAGGGCCGCCCGGTCGAGCACTGGTCGCAGCGGCGCGGCCGAGACGCGGACGGCGGGACCGGTGGGGTCGGCGGCGGGCACCAGCCACGGGTGGGTGTCGGTGACCGGGGGCAGCCCGTCGCGCAGCACGGTCACCCCGACCCGCCAGTCGCCCGGGGTACGGATGTCGTCGACCGTGGCCACCCAGCCGTCGGCGGTACGGGTCACCGGGTGCACGGCGCGCGCCCCGTTCGGGCCGGTGAGCAGCAGCGACACCCCGGTCACCGGGCCGGGTGCCGGCCGGCGGGTGTCGCCGACCGAGATGCTGACGATGTTGCGGCCCGGCCGGTTGGGGCGTACGGCGACGGTGTCGACGAGGTCGGCGACCTGACCGCTGACCTGCGGCTCGGCCCGGGCGGCGGCGGCCGTCGGGAAGGCGGGACCGCGACCGGGGCCGGCGGCGGCGAGCGCCCCGGCCAGGCCCAGCGCCACGGCCAGCAGGCCGGCCTCGACGAGCAGCCCCCGGCGGGGCAGGTCGGCGCGGCGCAGCCGGCGGGCGGTCCGCAGGCCGAGCAGCCCGGCCGCCCCGGCCACCGCCACCTTCCCCAGCAGCAGCAGCCCGTACGGCGAGCCGAGCAGCGCGTCCACGGTGGCCACCTGGGGGCCGGTGAGCAGCAGTCCGGTGAGCACGAGCAGGGTGAGGCAGCCGGCGGCGAGGACGGCGAAGGCGCGCAGCAGGGCGCGTACCTGGTCGGACCGGTCGGGGGTGCGGCGGATCAGCGGCAGCAGGGCGAGCGCGGCGGCGAGGACCGCGCCGGCCCAGGCTCCGGCCGCCAGCACGTGGATCCCGCCGACCAGGGCGGTCCGCGACGCGCCGCCCATCGGATGGCCGAGCAGCGGTCCCCACGGCGGCGGCCACCGCGCCGAGCACGCCGACGACGACGGTCGCGGACCCGCTCCGGGCCGGGCCGACCCGGTCCGGCCCGGCAGCGCCTGCGGGCTGTCGGCGGCAGGACCGGCCGGGCCCGTCGCGCTGTCGGTGGGCGGAGCGGTCGGGCGCGCCACCGGTCGGGATCGGTGGGCGGCGAGGGCCACCACGGTGAGCAGCGTGGCCGTCCCGGCCTCGCGCAACAGCCAGCGCCCGCTGGTGAGCTGGTCGGCCAGCAGCCGCCACCGCGCACCGTCCGCCCCGGCGAGTTGGATGGCCAGTTGCAGCGGCGCGGCCAGCAACGCCACCGCCCCCGCGTATCCGGCGACCACGAGCAACCGTCGACGGACCGCGCTGGATCTTGGAGAGTTGCCGTTGGTGCCGAACGGGCTCTGTCCAGGATCGCCGAGGGTTTGTGCGCGGTGCGGAGATGGGGCGGGGCGGCGGCGGGTGGCGAGGGTGGGCAGGGTGGTGTGCAGCAGGGCGAGGGCGGCACCGCCGAGGAGGACGGCGAGGCCGAGCAGGCCGAGCGCCCGGGCGATGGTCTCCCGGGGGCCGGGGCCGACCGGACCGCTGGTGCCGGCGGCGGTGACCTGCCGGCCCACCCCGAAGACCAGGGTGCCGCTGGTGGTGTGCAGGTCGTCGGTGGAGAGCGTCCGCCAGGTGACGTGGTAGGTGTTCGGCGGCAGCGCGGGCAGGCCGGCGACCAGGGTCACCGGCTCCTCGCTGTCGGCGTCCGGCGCGGCCGGTGCACCGTCCGCGTCGCGCAGCGCCAGCCCGGTGACCGCCCAGTGCCGGCCGTCGCCGTCGACCAGGGCGATCCGGGCGGCGGCGAGCTCCACGTGCTCGGTGAAGGAGAGACTGATGGTTTCCGGTGCGGCGTCCAGCACGGCCCCGTCGGCGGGCGCGCTGGCGGCCAGGTAGGCGTGGGCCTGGGCGGGCGTCGACCCGACCGGCACGGTCAGCCCGGCGAGGGCGACGACGGCGAGGACGCGGAGCAGCCGGCGCACCACGTTCACCGCACCGGTACGTGGGCCAGCCGGCGCGGCCCCGAGGTGATCTCGATCTGGTCGCCCCGCTTGATGGCGCTGTCGGCGTTCAGGTAGAGCAGGTAGTAGCTCTGCCCGGGGCGCAGCTCGTGCCCCTGCTTCATCAGCGCCGCGCGCCAGGCCAGTTTGCCGGAGCGCTCGTTGCGCAGCCGGGGTGGGTGCTTCGTGTCGTTCTGGAAGGCCGACGCCTTCTGGGTGTCCAGCACGACATACCGCAGCTCCACCAGGCCACCGTCGCCGACCACGGCGGCCTGGGTGAAGCGGACGCCGAGGGTGGCCTCCAGTTGGCCGTCGTGCGGGACGGCATAGCCCTGCCGCGCCGAGGCGTCGCCGCCGAAGCGGACGATCGAGACCGCGACCAGCGCCAGGACGAGCAGCAGGAGCACGGCCCGGCCGAGGTGGCGGCGCGGGATGCGGGACGGGATCGCGACCATCGTCTGGACTCCTCGTGGACGGTGGGGCCGGGCCGGTCGCCCGGCCCCACGTGCGGCGTCAGGGTGCGGTGTAGCGGGTGGAGGCGTAGGTGTCGAAGCTCAGCGAGCCGCTGGTGGTGGCGGTCCGGGCCACCAGGCCCAGCGCCGCCGACTCGACCAGGTAGCCGCTGGTGTCGCCGGTCAGCGTGCCGACCGTGACCGTGCCGACCTTCAGGGTCGCGGCGCCCGCGGTGGCCGAGGACCAGTCGACCCGCACGGTCCCGCCGGCGGCCGCCACCCACCCGGTGTACGCCCACCCGGCCGGCCGCAGCAGCCCCAACCGGAACTGGTTGACGCCGTTGCTCCGCCGGTACTGGACCACCGCTAGCGGGCTGCCGGCGGCATTACGGAGCTGGTAGACGGTGACCGTGGCGGTCTGCGGGTTGATCGTGCCGAGGGTGAGGTCGAACTTCGCGTGGAGACTGGTGTCGGCGGCCGGGGTGGCGTCCACGACGTAGCCGACCGTGCCGGCGACCAGTTGGCCGGAGCCGGCCGACACCGTGCCGACCACCTGTGACCAGGCGCTGGTGCCGGCGGTGAAGGCGTCGGCGAAGATGGCGTTCGGCGGGTCCACGGTGACCGTCACCGTGCCGGGGGCGCCCCAGGTGCCGAGCGCGTCGCGGGCCCGTACCCGCAGGGTGTGGCTGCCCCGGCTGAACCCGTTGAGGGCGACGGTGGCCGACAGGGCCGTCCCGCTGACCGTCATCGGGTGGCCGTGGCCGGCGCCCGGGTCGGTGCCCTCGTACCACTCGGCGGCGGTGACCGCCGACAGCGCGTCGGTGGCGGTGGCGCTCAGGGTGAGCGAGGCCGCCCGCGCCGTCGGGTTCGGGGTGGCGGTGACGGCGCTGGTCACCGGGCCGGTGCGGTCCAGGGTGAAGGTGACCGCGGCGAGCGGCCCCCAGTTGCCGGCGGAGTCCCGGGCGTGCACCAGCACCTGGTGGACGCCGTCGGCACGCCCGGTCAGCTCGCTCAGCGGCAGCAGCCCGTAGGTGTTCTCGGTGACGCCGTTGAAGGAGCCGTCGAGCGCCACGAAGGTGAACCCGGTGCCGTCGGCGCCGCCGGTGTCGAGGAAGCCCTCCGCCCCGGCGATCACCGAGTGCGCGCCGCCGCCCGTCGGGTCGGTGAACGCGGCGTTGATCCGCAGGTCCGTCGGGTCCGAGGTGGAGCCGGTGCTGCCGTTGGTGACGGCGGGCTGCACCGCGCCGGAGAGCAGGGTCGGCACGGTCCGGTCGACCACCAGGTCGGCGGCGGCGTACGGGCCCCAGAGGTCGAACGAGTCCCGGGTGTGCACGAGGACGGTGTGCCGCCCCTCGGCCAGTGCGGCGACCACCACGGCGGGCAGGGTGCCGGACTCGGCGGTGACCGCCGCGCCGGGGCTGTCCAGGGTGAGCGGGGTGCCCGTGCCGGTGGTTCCGGCGCTGTCCACGAAGTACTCCGCGCCGGTGACGGTGCCGCCGAGGCCGCTGTCGTCGCCGGAGGCGGAGAGGGTGACGTCGCCGGTGCCGGCGGTCGGGTTCGGGGTGAGGGTCACCGCGGTGGTGGCCGCGCCGGTGACGGCGAGGGTGAGGGTGGTGCTGCCGACGACGCCCCAGTTGCCGGCGACGTCGTGGCCCCGGACGTAGATGGTGTGCCGGCCCTGGCTGAGGGTGGTGAGCAGCTCGGCGGGGAGGGCGGCGGTGGCGGCGGTGACCGTCGCCCCGGTGCCGAACGCGGCGGAGCCGAACGGCACCCCGGTGCCCTCGGCGACCCGCAGGTCGTCGACGACCGCCTCGGCCCGGTCGACCACCGCGTTGCCGTTGCGGGCGTCGGTGAAGTCGGCGGTGACGGTCACCGCGTCCCGCACGCTGGCCGGGTTCGGGGCGGCCCGGACGTTGGCCGCGGTCGGGCCGACGTGGTCGCCGCTGACCGGTGGCGGGTTGGTGTCGAGGAAGGTGAGCATGCCGCCGAACGCCTGCTGCGGGCTGACCCCGGTGACGGTGGTGCCGTAGCGCTGGCCGGCGTTGTTGAGCTGCCCGCCGGACTCGAACAGCGCGAACCGTCGCCCGTCCGGGCCGGTCGGCACGGTCACCACCGCGTCGACGGCCTGGCCGGGTTGCAGCGGCACGGTGACCGCCGCCTCCGGGTACGCGGCCGGCCGGGCGTCCTGGCCGATCACGGACTGGTCGAGCCCGAGCAGGGTCATCGGGTGCGGCTGCAGCCCGGCGGCCACGTATCGCAGCAGCACCTTCCGGCCGACGTCGGTGGCGACCACGTCGGTCTCCGGGAACGCCTTGCCGTTGATCAGGCGGTACTTCGGGGCGTACCGGCGCAGGTCGAAGGTGAGCGGGGCGGCGTTGAACGCCGGGTCGACCTCGGTGAGCACCAGCAGCGCCTCGTCGTCGTAGACCGAGGCGGCGTCGCCGTACCCGCTGGGCCGGCCGCCGACGGCGGGGGCGCGGACGACCAGCCCGCCGACCAGGCCCATCGCGACCTGCCGGGCGCCCTGGGCGGTGTGGCCGGCCTCGTAGAGGTAGGTGCCGGGGCGGGAGGCGGTGAAGGTGTAGGCGCGGGTGCCGCCGGGGGCCGCGCCGGCCCGGTCCGGGGCCAGCCCGGTGACCGCCGGGAACGCCAGCGCCAGGTCGTCGGCGAGTCCGTTGTGCACGGTCACGGTGACCCGGTCGCCCTGGTCGACCACCAGCACCGGACCGGGCACGGTGGCCGGGGCGGCGTCGGTCGACGCGAAGCCCCAGATCGGCACCGGGGCAGCGGCGCCGGGCAGCACGACCGAGCCGGGCTTCGCCCAGAGGTCGCAGGTGGCCGTACCGTCGGCGAGCTGGCAGCCGGTCTGCGGCAGCGCCCCTGCGGCGGGCCGGCGGGCCGGCGACGGTGGCCGCCGCCGGGCCGGCCGGCGCCGCGGCGACCGGGGCCGCGGCCCGCGCCGGGGCCGGGCCGAGCGCCAGCAGCGCCGCCGCGAACCCGGCGACGAGCCGGGGTGTACGGGTCAGAGTCATCGTCGCCCTCCCCTGCCTGGTCATGCCGGGCACCCGGCGGGCGGGTCGATGCGGATCAGCGTCATCATGCCGCCGAAGCTCGCCCCGTAGTTGGTGGCCTGTTCCAGCGCGTGGCTGTGCGCCACGTGGTAGTACTCGCCGCACTCGTTGTTCTGCACCACGCCCGGCGGCAGCTCACCGGGGGCGCCGCCGAGGTAGGGGTTCTCCGCGAACCAGGTCTCCGGGCCCGGCCCGACGATCTGGTCCTGCAACGACGGCAGCGGCACCGGGATCGGGTTGGCGTCCGCGTCCCAGTGCTCGGCGTCCTTCCAGATCATCAGCGTGTCCACGGTCTGCCCGGGGGCGACGTCGATGAGGAAGTTGGAGAAGGAGAGGTCCTGCCCGCCGGGGCCCTGCGCGGGCCGCCCGTCGCGGGCGATCAGCTGCTCGTCGCTGCCGTGCGGGTGGAACGGGTAGGCGACCGAGCCGGCGTTGAGATAGCGGATCAGCGCCGGTTTCGCGTTGCCCACCGGGTCGTACGGGCGGATGTGGATCAGCGCCCCGTACGGCTGCGCGGGCAGCCAGTCGGCGTGGTTCGGCGCGATGGTGTCCGGCATGCTGCGCCCGTTGATGGTGAAGTACCGGGCCCGGTACCTCGTGAAGTCGTAGGCCCGTTTCCGTTCGACGGCCAGGTGCAGGTCCGGGTCGATCTCACCGAGCAGGTAGAGGTATTCGTGGCCCGGGTCGAACGCGGAGTCGGCCCGGTCGTTCTCCCGGTCGGGGTGCCCGGCCGGGCGGACCACCAGCGCCCCGTACAGCCCCATCTGCACCTGCTTCTGCGGGTCGGTGCCGGACTGGTAGAGGTAGGTGCCGGGCGGCCCGGCGGTGAACGTGTACGTCACCGCGCCGGTGCCGGCCGCCGCCGTGGTGGTCAGCGAGGTGAGGTTGCCGGCGTCGTCCGCCTCCGGCTGGGCGGGCTGCCCGCCGGCGAGCACCTGCACCTGGCCGGGGAAGGTGATCGAGGTGGGCTCCGGCAGGGTGTTGTGCAGCACGACGGTGACCTTCACCCCGCTGTCGACGCAGAGGGTGGGGCCGGGCAGCTGGAACGCGCCGCCGCGGGCGGCGTAGCTCCACATGTAGATGGTGTTCCCGTCCGGCATGGCCGCGTAGCCGCCGGTGGCGGTGAGGTCGAACGCGTTGTCGCCGGAGCTGAGGCACTCCAGGCCGGCCGGCGGGCTGGCCGCCACCTCGTGCGGGTCGGGCACGACGAGCACGGCGACGATGGCGGCGACGAGCGGCACCGCGCTCAGCCGCCGCCACCGGCCACGGTCTCCACGAAGCATCGTTACCCCCATCTCAGCTGTTGGCCCGGGTCTGCGCCGGCAGGGTGCCGGGCGGCGAGACGCGGATCTCGGTCAACTGGCCGCCCCGCCCGGCGCCGGCGTTCGCCAGCGACGTCAGGTCGCGGTCGTAGAGCAGGTAGGTGCCGGCGTCCGGCGCGGTGAAGATGACGTCCCGGCTCTCCCCCGGTCCGATCTGGATGGTGCTGGTGACCTGGTACTCGGCGCTGCCGTCCCGGCCGCGCAGCAGCGCCGCGTCCTTGCCGACCACCAGCAGGTCGATGCCGTCCACGGTGAGGGTGTGGTTCTGGTAGCCGAGGTTCGCCAGTCGCAGCAGCACCCGCTCGCCCGCGTTGGCGGTGATCAGGGAGGAGATCGGCTGGTAGCGCAGCCGTCCGGCGGCGGGGCTGAGCGGGTCGCCGGGCGGGGCGAGGGTGTCCGGGTAGCAGCGGCCGTTGAAGGCGAAGAAGGACGGCTGGTAGTCGGTCCAGTCGGTGGTCTGGATGTGCGCGTCCCGGTAGTGCGCCTCCGCCCACACCTCGGTCAGCATGAGGGCGAACTCGCGGTCGTAGCGGGTGGAGCCGTCGCCGTCGTTGTACGCGTACCGGCCGGGGGGCACGTCGGCGGTGCCGGCGTTCTGGGTGGGCCGGACGTAGACGATGCCGGTCATCCCCATCTGCACGTGTTCGACGTCCTCGAAGTGGCAGTGGTACATGTAGGTGCCGGCGTCGTGCGGCCGGAAGAAGTAGGTGAAGTCGCGGCCGATCGGCACCGACATGGACAGCTCCGGCACCCCGTCGAAGAGCGGGATGGCGTTGCGGAAGCCGTGCCAGTGCACGGTGTGCCCGTCGACCAGGTCGGGACGGACCGACAGCCCGAGGTTGGTCAGCGTGATCCGGATGTCGGTCTCCTGGTCGAAGCCGAGCAGCGGGGCGCTGACCTGCGCCTTGCCCCGCTGGGCGGTGACCTCGGTGGGGGTGAGACCGGTGACGTCGCGGAAGCCGAAGACGTACAGGTCGGTGCCGGGCGGGGCGAGCGGGTCGGGCCAGAACGGGCTGATCGGCGGTGCGCCCTGCGGCATCGAGACCCAGCCGTCGGTGGCGGCCAGGTGCACGCTCGCGGTCGGGTTCGGCACCGCCCGGGGCAGCACCGCCGCCGGGCGGCGCGGCTGCGCGTCCGAGCCGCTCTCCGGCAGGACCGCCCAGGCGCCCAGGCCGGTGAGGCCGGCCAGCAGGGCACGCCGGCTGATGCTCCGCCGTACGGGATCGGTCACGATCTCCTCCTGGGGTGGGGTCGGGGTGGGCGGAGGTCCGGGCGGCCGGTGTGGGCCGGCCGCCCGGACGGCTCAGGACAGTTCGTCGGCGCCCGCGTCGGGGCGGGAGGTGCTGCGCGGCTGGCCGTCGATGTCGTCGGTCGGGGCGGTCAGGGTGAAGGTGCCGTAGGTGCGCGACGGCACCCCGAGGTCGTTCGCCGGGGAACCGGCGCCGGCCAGGTGGTAGTCGCCCATCGCGGTCAGCGGGGCCGGTTGGAGCACGATCACCGCCTGACGGAACGACGGGAACGTCCGCGAGGTGAGGATCGACACCGACACCGGGAAGGGGGTCCGGAACTGCGGGTCGACGCCGACCCGGTTGGTGCTGCTGAGCGTGGTGCCGGTGGTGTCCTGGAGCACCGAGTTCGTCGGGGTCAGCGGCCCCACCCCGTCGGCGGAGCCCAGGTCCCAGTGCCGGACGGCCTCGCCGGCCGGCGCGTCGGCGGCGCCGATGCCGTTGACCCGTACGCCGTCCCACTCGCCGGCCCGGTTGTCCCAGAAGACGTTGTTGAACAGCTTCGGCTTGCTGAAGGTCGGCGCGCCGGCCGGCAGGGTGGCCTGGAGCTGCTCGCTGTTGGCCGCGGTGGACAGGCCGGCGGGGGCGGCCCGGCCGGTGCTGGTGGCGGCGGTCGCGGTGGTGATGTTGCCGGTCACCGTGTTGTTGACGAACCGCACGTCGGTGGCGTCGTCGAGGGCCACGCCGCCGCCCTCGTGGGTGGAGATGTTGTCCACCACCATGTTGTCGGTGACCGAGATCGGCACGTCGCCGGCCTGGAGCAGCCGGAGGCCGCCGCCGTCGTCGTTGGCCAGGTTCGCCTCGATCACGTTGGAGTCGATCTCCACCGCGCCGGAGCCGGGCGAGAGCTTCGTCGGGTCGGCCGGCAGCTCCCCCGCGACCATCACGCCGCCGGCTTCGTCGTACGACTGGTTGAGCCAGATCCGGTTGTCGGCGATCCGGCCGTTGTAGGAGAGGCCGTAGTGGCTGACCCCGCCGCCGTACTCGGCGGAGAAGTTGCCGCAGATGGCGTTGTGGTCGACCGAGTAGGCGTTGCTGCCGGCGAAGATGCCGATGCCACCGGCGAGGTTGGTGCCGCCGTTGTCCCGGATCTGGTTGCGGGCGATGGTCACGTGGTCGTTGCCGGTGTTCAGATAGGGCGTGCCGACCCGGACCGCGCCGCCGTACGAGCCGCTGTTGCCGACGATGACGTTGTCGGTGAGCTGGGCGTAGCGGGCGGCGCCGTGCAGGTAGATCCCGCCGCCCTGGGTGACCACCGCGCCCGGCGCGCCGTACGGGGTGGTGACGCCGCCGGTCACGTCGTTGACGTTGCCGGCGAAGTCGGACTGGTTGCCGCCGGTGATCCGGAACCCGTCGACGGTGACCGCGTTCCCGGCGGTGAACTGGTTGGCGCGGGCCAGCACGGTGACCACCGCGCCGTCGGGCACCGAGGCGGGGCCGGCGTGCGGGACGGAGGCGACCAGGTTGAGCCAGGCCACGCCGGTCGGGTTGTCGATGCCGAAGCCGCGCCCGTCGAGGATCGACCCGGCGACCACCGTGCCGTCGGCGTACCGGCCGCCGGGGCCGACGCCCTGCAACCGCACCGAGGAGTGCACGACCACGTTCTCGAAGTAGGCGCCGGCCGGGTTGTCCGGGCCGGGGCTGTTCGGCCAGACCGCGACGACCGCGATGCCACCGGCCGTGGCCGCCGCCTCCAGCGCCGCCTGCACGGAGGCGTACGTGGTCTCCCCGGTGCGGACCGCCCAGCCGGGC
This sequence comes from Micromonospora sp. R77, assembly GCF_022747945.1. NCBI lineage: Bacteria > Bacillati > Actinomycetota > Actinomycetes > Micromonosporales > Micromonosporaceae > Micromonospora > Micromonospora sp. R77. The sequence goes on along the minus strand of NZ_JALDST010000001.1, from coordinate 5,731,443 downwards.
GGCTTCACCTGGAACAGCCGGGGGTTGGCCGCACCGCCGATGCCGGTGCCGTAGGTGGTGCCGAGCAGCTGGAAGGTGAGCCCGTTGGTGGTCTGCTGACCGTTGTCGGCGGTGACGCCCACCTCGGCCGGGCCGACCGAGCCGCCGGTGAGGGTCACCTCGATCCGCCGGTCCGACCAGGAGTTGATCGTCACCGTCGGGTCGGTGCCGGCGCTGTCGAACCGGACCGCGCTGCGCGGCCCCCGGGTGCCGAACCCGGTGCCGGTGAGGGTGACCCGCCGGTCGGTGTCGGTGCTGCGCAGGAACGGCCGGGACGCCGCGAAGAGCTGCGGGGTCTGCGCGGCCGGGTCGCACTGCACCGCGCCGAGCTGCCCCGACCCGGCGCCGATGCCGATCGCGGCGACCTGGGTCGGCGCCGTGTCGGTCACCGTGTAGAGCCCCGGCCAGGCCTGGAAGTTGGTGGCGATGGTGCGGTAGCGCGGGTTCCAGTTGCCGTTGAGATGGCCGGGCTGGCCGGGGTCGTTGCCGACGAACCGGTACATGTTCGGGCACGGCCCGGCCGGCAGCGGGCAGTTGTACGTGCTGGTGGAGGGCTCGATCGCCTCGTACATGCCGTTGAAGTCGGTGTCCACGGTGTCCACCAGGCGGCCGGCCCAGTCGTAGAGGCCGACCGGGACGTTCGGGATGCCCTCGGCCTCACCGAAGTTGCTGCTGCGCTTGTCTCGGGTCAGGCCCAGGTCGTTGATCACGAGGCCCCAGAAGTGGGTGGGCAGCGGCACCGGGGTGAAGAGGTTGAAGTTGGGCGCGCTGGCCTGACCGGCGCGGACCTCGACCAGCTTGGTGTCGCAGAGCGGGCGCTGCTGGCCCTCGAAGGGGCTGCCGCCGCCGTCGAGGAAGCCCGGGTCGGTGACGTGCACGGTGTGCAGCCGGCCGGCGCAGGCCGAGTTGATGCCGTTGCCCTGCGACGGCGGCTGGCCGGGGTCGGGCTGCGGGTCGGGCGGGGCGGGCTGGTCACCGGCCTGCTCGGCGGAGGGCGGGAAGTTCTCCTGCGGCAGGAAGCCGTCGCCGTCGAAGACGTTGACGTCCTCCTCCCGGGTGGGCTGGTAGATCGCGCCGCCGCCGACGGGGTTGGTCGGGCTCTCCACGCTGACCAGGTAGTCGTCCGGCGGGAGCGGTTGGGTCGTGCCGTCCGGCAGCGGGGCGTACAGCGGCAGGTCGTGGTCGGGGCCCGGGTTGGTCGGGTCACCCGGCGGGATCAGGTTGAGCTTCGAGTCGGCGAAGGCGTAGTTGCCGTTGACGGTCTGCCCGAAGTTCGCCGGGTCGTTGTCGGTCGGCGCGGCCTGGAAGCCCATCATCGGGGCCTCCACGCAGAGCTGGTTCGCCTCGGTGCCGAAGTCGGGCAGGGCGAGCTGGTCGGTCAGCGGTCGGCCGTCGAACATCCGGGCGGTGCAGCCGCGTCCGGGCGCCCAGGTCTCCGAGGTGTACGCGTCGTTGAGTTCCGGGCCGCGCTTGAGCGAGCCGTCCGCCTCGTGGACCGGTTCGCCGTTGTCGTCGCGGACCACCGCGTACAGGTGGACCTTGATGCCGGGGATGCCCGGCTGGTACGGCTCGGTGACCGCGTACTGCGGGTCGAGTTCGTTGCGGGTGGTGTCGTAGGTGACGGTGCCGGCGATGCCGCCGTTCTCGGCCCCCTGGTAGGGCTTCACCCCCCAGTCGACGCGGCCGGTGAGGCCGATGATGGGCAGCACGTCCACGTCGACGGCCGCGCCGAGCAGCGTCGTCGGGGTCGGCTCGTTCGCCGCCTGGTAGGTGATGCCGGTGGTCTTGTAGCGGGTGTTGAACGCCTCCAGCACCAGCCACTTCGTCAGCGGGTACGCCTCGGAGATGGCGTAGTGCCCGGCGGCGTCGGTGACCACGCTGTTGGTGCCCTGGTCCATCAGGGAGTTGTCGCGTTCCTTGAGCACCACCGGGAAGCGGGGCACGCCGCTCTCACCGGTGTCCCGCCGGCCGTTGCCGTTGGTGTCGACGAAGACCGTGCCGGTGATCTCGGTGAACCAGCCGACCAGCGGCTTGGCGCCGATGTCGACGGTCTTCCCGCCGCTGACCGTGACGTTGAACGAGTCGAGCAGCATCTCCTGCGGGCCGTCCCAGAGGGTCAGCTGGTAGTCGCCGTCGGGCACGTGCGGAACGGTGAACGAGCCGTCGGCCGCGCCCCGGTCCAGATAGACCATCCGGTCGCCGTCGCCGAGGTCGGACAGGGCCACCCAGGGGCGGGCGACCGGTCCGGCGATCTTCGCGCCGGCCACCCCGTCGGCCGGCAGCGTGACCCCGCCCTGGCCGCCGACATAGGTGTACGCCTGCACCACGGTCCCGGTGACCGCGCCGGTGGCGGTGCCGGTCAGCGCCTTCGGGGAGACGAACCCGAAGTCGACGTACGGCACCGGCTCGCCGCCGAGGCTCTGCTCGGTGTCGTACCCGGTGTCGCCCTCCTGCACCCAGACGTCCCAGTCGTGGCCGCCCTCCAGGGTGGTGGTCTGCACCCAGCTCTGCCCGCCGGGGGCGACGACCTGGGCGGCATACCGGTCGGGGCCGAGGTTGGGAATGACGATGTCGCCGCTCGCGTCGCTGCGGCAGCCGGTGGACTCGGTCTCGACGACCGGCTTGCCGTCGACGAAGACGATCTGCCCCGCCGGGTGGCTCGGGTCGGGCGCGCTGTGCTTGTACTTCGTGCAGAGCGGGTTGCCGTAGTAGTCGACGGTCACCTCGCCCATCACGTCGGCCAGGTGCGCGGTGAAGCCGGCGAGCCCGCGCTCCGCGCCCACCTCGTACGTGCCGTCGACCGGGACGCTGTCCTCGAAGATCCGCAGCCGGACGGTGCCGAGCGGCAACGGGTAGGGCTGCATGCCGACGGTGACGGCGGTGGTCTGTCCGGCGGTGACGGTGAAGTGCTCGCCGTCGATCTTGTAGCCGTCGGCGGTCACCGAGATCAGGTAGCGGCCGGCGGGCAGGTCCTGCAACGGCGTACCCGAGGAGAGGGCGGCCTGGTCGCCCTGCGCGACCACCGGCACCGCGCCCGGGGTGTTCCGGATGGACGGCCAGCGACAGTGGTCGGCGAAGTCCGGCGTGCTCGCCACGCCGGCGCGGGCCGGCAGGCAGTGCGCGGGGTCGTCGTGCGGGTCGCCGGCGTCGTCGGCGGTGATCAGCCAGTGGTAGTCGGCCACCGGGTCGCCCTGCTGGACCTGCGGCGCCGGGCCGACGGTGCGGGCGCTGGCCACCTGCAGGGTGACCGCGCCCGTGGTCGGCTCGGCCGCCGCCGCCCCGGGTGGGACGACGAACCCGACGATCAGCAGGCAACTGGCGGACACGAGCCAGCGTGCCCGGACGGAACGGCGCGGCATGCCCTCACCCCCTCGCTCGGCGGAGAACGGCCGCGACGGATGCGGCCGGGCCGGTCTGTGGAGCATGGGCGGTGGTGGGCCGCCGACGACGGTTTATGACGACGCCGTCATCCGAGCGTCATCCGGCGGCCCGGGCGCTGTCGGAACGGCGACAGGAAACCGCGCCGTTCGGGCGGTGGCGGGCCCAACGTGAGCAGGGCTTCATAAAGGAACCAGAAAGTCGCCGAGGTCTGTGGGGGCACGGTGGGACGAGTACTGGTGATCGAGGACGACGACCGGATCGGGCGCCTGGTCACCCGGGCGCTGGAGGGCGGCGGGCTGCTCACCGAGCGGGCCGCGAGCGGGCCGGCCGGGTTGGACGCCGCGCTGCACCGCGACTTCGACCTGGTGGTGCTGGACCTGATGCTGCCCGGCCTGGACGGCCGGCAGGTGCTGGACCGGCTGCTGCGCCGCCGACCGGACCAGCCGGTGCTGGTGCTCTCCGCCGTGCCGGAGATCAGCACCCGGGTGGCGGTGCTGGAAGCCGGTGCCGCCGACTTCCTGGGCAAGCCGTTCGCGGTGGCCGAGCTGCTGGCCCGGGTACGCGCCCGGATGCGCGGCACACCAGCCGGTGACGCCGCCCGCTGGCTGGGCGTCGGGCCGGTCCGGCTGGACCTGCACCGCCGACGGGCCACCGTGGACGGGGTCGAGGTGGACCTGCCGCTGCGCGAGTTCCTGCTGCTGCAGCACCTGATGACCCGGGCCGGCCGACCGTGCAGCCGGGACGAACTGCTCGCCGACGTGTGGGGGCTGCACTTCGACCCCGGCAGCAACGTCGTCGACGTCTCCGTCCGCCGGCTGCGCGGCCGGCTGGACCGGCCGGACCGGATCGAGACGGTACGCGGTGTGGGCTATGCGTACGCCGTCGACTGACCGGCTGCTCGCCCGGGTGTGGATCCTCTTCGCCGCGGTCAACGTGGTGCTGATGTGGCTGCTGCCCGGTCAGGAGACCGTGCCGTTCCACCTGGTCTGGATCAGCCTGGCCCTGGTCTACGGCTTCACCACCTGGCCGCTGTCGTGGATGGTGGCCGCGCTGGCGGCGGTGACCACCACGACCGGGGCGATCCTCGCCCACCACGCCGCGGTCGGCGAGATCCGCTGGGAGGAGACCGCCGAGGAACCGCTGATGGCGGTGATCTTCATCGTGATGGCCTGGCACGTGCACCGCCGGCACGTGCTGCTGCACGAGATGCGCCGGATCGGTGCGGCGGAGCGCGACCGCGCCCACCGGCAGGAGCTGCTGGTCCGGCTCGCCTCCCACGAGCTGCGCACCCCGCTGACCATCGCCCGCGGCTACACCGAGCTGCTGCGCGGCACCCACGACGACCCCGCGACCCTGGAGGACACCGCGGTCATGCTGGACGAGCTGGACAAGGCCACCCGGATCGCGCACCGTCTGGTCACCCTGATGCAGCTCGAACAGCCCGACCTCGTACGCCCGGTCGACCTGGACGCCGAGCTGTCCCGGATCGTGCGCCGCTGGTCACCGACGGCCGCCCGGGACTGGTCGGCACACTCGACGATCGGGCTGAGCCGGGTCAACCCGGAACGCCTCGAGGCGGCGCTCGACTGCCTGATCGAGAACGCGGTCAAGTTCACCGGGCCGGGCGACCGGATCGCGCTGGTGGGCCGGCGCGACGCGACCGGCTGGACGGTGGAGGTGCACGACTCCGGCACCGGGATCCCGGCCGAGGCGGTGCCGGAGCTGCTGGCCGGGCAGGCCGGCCGTCCCACCGCGACCGGCACCGGCCTGGGGCTGGCCATCGTCCGCGCGGTGGCCGGCTCGCTGGGCGGACGACTCACCGTCGGCACCGGGCCGGACGGCGGCGCCCGGGTCGGCCTGCGGGTGCCCGAACGGCTGCCGGCCGGTCCGACACCCGCCACCGGCGGCCCGACCCGGCTCGTCGACGGCCTGCGCCGCCTCCCCGACCCCGCCCGCTGACCCATCCCCGCCGCCGGCGGGGCGGGCCCGGTGTCGGCGGGACGCGTCCGGGGTAGCCCTGGGGTGCAGGACGTCGAAGGAGGAGAGACCATGACCGATCCCAGGTACGCCCCGCTGGGCCTGGCCGCCGCCGGTGACCTCACCGAGGAGACCGGCCCCGACTCCGACCGCCCGGTGGTGGGCGCGGACGACGCCCGCGCCGACGCGGCCCGCGCCGGGGCCGACACCGACCTGACCGACGCCACCCGCGACTCCGACGGCACCCCCGTCGGCGCGGACGACGCCGAGGCGGACCGGATCCGCGCCGGCGGGGACGCCGAGCCCCGACCCTGACCGCCACGCCGGTCAGGCGCGGACACCCCACCAGGCCTGACCGGCGACTCACCGGCCCATGCCACGGGCGGCGGCTTCCCGGTCGGCGCGCGACGCGGTGCCGCCCAGCCAGACGCCCACCACGATGGCCACCGCGGCGAGCGCGACCAGCGGGATCCGGAGGCCGTAGAGGGAGAGGGCCTCGTGGAAGGCGGTCAACCCGATCAGGACGCCGGTGACCGGCTCGGACAGGGTCAGCGCGGTCAACGGGGCGGCGATCCGCCCACTCTGGAAGGCGCTCTGGTTGAGCTGGACGCCGACCAGGGCGACCAGCACCAGCGCGACGAACCTCGGGTCGAGGACCAGCGCCGCCGGGTCGCCGTGGAACCGCGTCGCAACCGACTTGAGCAGCGCCGAGGCGACGCCGTACAGGACGCCGGTGGCCACGCCGAGCAGCGCGCCCCGGGCCGCGCCCCGGGTCCGCCGGGCGGCGAGCAGGCAGGCGGCCAGTACGCCGCCGGTGCCCACCGCCACCCACCACCACGCGGTCGCGCCCGGATCCGCCACCCCCGCCCGCGGGTCGACGGTGACCACGAACGCCACCAGCCCGACGACGCCGACCACGGTCGCGGCCAGGTCCCGGCGCTGCACCGGCCGCCGGTTCCAGGCGGCCTCGATCAGGATGGCCATGAACAGCCCGCTGGCAAGCAGGGGCTGCACGACGGCCAACGGGCCGTAGCGCAGGGCCACCGCCTGGGACGCCACCCCGGCCACGTCCGGCGCCCAGCCGAGCTGCCAGAGCCGGGTGCGGACGAGCCGGAACAGCAGCCGGGGATCCAGCGCCCGGCTGTCCGGCTGCCGCTTCGCCGCCCGCTGGTGCATCGTCGTGGAGAGGGCGAAGGAGAAGGCCGCGACGAGCGCGGCCAGCACCGCGAGGATCACCGCGCCGCGCTGCCGTGCTCGGCCAGCGGGCCCACCGTCCAGCCCCGCCAGTGGCACTCGTCGAGCAGCCGGGGCAGCGCGGCCAGGCCGGCCCGCCAGGCCCCCGGGGCCGCCGTACCGGAGGAGGCGTCGTGCAGCAGCACGGTGCCCCCACCGGTCAGGCCGGAACGGACGGTGCGCAGGACCGACTCCGGGGTGGCCGAGCCGGTCCAGTCCCGCCCCCAGCAGGTCCAGAGCACCGGCCGCAGCGCCAACCGGTGGGCGGCGAGCAGCGCCGCGCCGGTCAGCACCCCGTACGGCGGGCGGAAGAACCGCGGCGCACGGCCGGTGACGGCGGCGATCAGCGCCCGGCCGCCGGCCAGGTCCCGCCACGTGCCGACCGGTCCGCGCCGCAGCAGGTTCCGGTGGTCCCAGCCGTGCAGCGCCACCTCGTGACCGGCCGCCACGATCTCCCGGCCGAGCGCGGGCGAGCGGAGCAGCCGGGAGCCGAGCAGGAAGAAGGTGGCCCGCACCCGGTACGCGGCCAGCACCTCCAGGAAGCGCGGGGTGGACTCGGGGTCGGGACCGTCGTCGAAGGTCAACGCCACCCGGTCCGGCGGGCCCAGCCCGGCGAGCCCGGGCAGCAGCCGCCCGGACCGTCCCGGCAGCGCGGTGACCGCCGGGGCGAAATGCAGCGCAACGGCCGTGCCCGCGCCGGCCAGCAGCCGCCGGCCGCACCGGTCACCGCGGCCCGCCCGGCGACTGGAGCAGCGCCACGACCACCGCCACGGCGTCGCCGAGCGAGTCGGTGCGGAAGCGCCGCGCCGCCCGTCGTACGCCCCGGCGCCGCCGGGCACGGTTGCCGCGTCGGCGACCAGACCGGCCAGGTCGACCCGGGAACCCGGGCCAGGGGCGGGCAGGTGATCCCCGTCGGCGAGCGCGGCCAGCGCCGGGCGGAGGTGCGCGGCGGTCGGCACCCACCGGGTGAGGCCCGCCCGCTCCAGGATCGAGGCGTTCGCCCGGCCGTGCCCGGGGATCGGCCGGTACGTCAGCACCGGCACCCCGCACGCCAGCGCCTCCTGGCAGGTCAGCCCGCCCGCGTTCTCCACCACCACGTCCACCGCCCGCATCAGCGACGGCATGTCATCGACCCAGCCGAAGACGTGCTCCCGGTCCTGCCGCAGCCGCTGGTACAGCGCCTCGTTGCGACCGCAGACCACCACCGGTCGGACGATCCCGGCGGCGGCGATCTCCGCCACCGTGGTCTCCACCTCCCCGGCGCCCCACGCCCCGGCCACGATCAGTGCCAGGCGCTCCCCGTCGGGCAGCCCGAACCGCCGCCTGGCCTGTCGCTGGTCGACCGGCGAGGCGCCGGCGAACGCGGCGGAGACCAGCGGCTGCACGACCGCCACGTCGATTCCGTCGGCGGCGTCGGAGGGCTGCACCTCGGCGTGCCGGACGGTGCAGTAGACGTCCACGCCAGGGCTGAGCCAGGTGGGATGGACCACGAAGTCCGTGACGTACGAGATGACCGGAACGACCAGCTGCCCCTGCCGACGCAGCGGCCCGAGGAGCTGGTTGGCGAACGGATAGGTCGTCACCACCGCCCGGGTGTCCGGCGGGATCGCCCGTCCCAGCCGGTGCCGAACGGGACGCAGCAGGGCACGGACCACCGAAACGGTCAGCCGGGACCGGCTGGTCAGGGTGAACAGCGCCTCGTAGCCCCAGGGCAGCCAGCGCAGAATGCCCCGGTACGCCTCCCGGAAGGCCCAGCGGGCGGGTCGGGGCAGCACGTCGAGGAGGTTGCGCCGGTCCACCGTGAAGCCCCGGTCGCGCAGCCGGCGCGCCAGTTCGGCCGCGGCGGTGTCGTGGCCGGCGCCCACGTCCGCCGAGACCACCACGATGCGACCCCGGCCCTTCATGCGGGCGCGCTTACCCGCCGGTGGCCGGTCCAGTCCCGCGTAGCGCCTGCAGGTGCCCCGTCCGCTCCCTCAGACCACCTGCCGGCGGACCAGCACGCGCAGCGCCAGGTAGCCGGGCAGGACAGGGAGCCAGAAGGTGGCGAGCCGGTAGACCAGGACCCCGGCCACGGCGGTGTCCACCGGGACGCCGTAGAGCAGCAGCCCGGAGACCAGGGCCGCCTCGGTGGCGCCGAGGCCGCCGGGCGTCGGGGCGGCGGACGCCACGCCCTCCCCCACCACGGAGACCAGCACCACCGGCGCGAGCAGGGCCGCTTCGGCCCGGAGCCCCACCGCGAGGAGGCTCAGCCAGAGCGCGCCCGCGTACGTGAGGGTGAGCGCGGCGCTGGCGCCCAGCAGCCGCAGGACCCGGCCACTGCGGGCCAACGACCGCAGCGCAGTGACCGCCTGCCGGCGGGCGGACCGGACGCGGGCCCGCAGCCGGGGCACCGCGAGCAGCACCGCCACCAGCAGCAACGCGATCGCTGTGGCGAGCAGCAGGGTGGGGCCCCGGCGGAGGGTGGCGGCCAGCAGGTGGTGCCCGGAGCCGCGGGCGAACGGCAGCAGGACGGGCAGCAGCAAGGCCACCGTCAGCACCCCGGTGATCCGGTCGACGGCGACGGTGGTGGCGGCGACCGGCATCGGCAGGCCCTGCCGGCGCAGGTAGCGGAGGTTGAGTGCCACCCCGCCGACGGCGCCGGGCGCGAGCCGGTTGACGAAGGCCGATGCCAGTTGCACCGCCACCGTGGTGCCGAAGGGGATCCGGTCGGCCGCCGCGAGCCGCAGCCCCCAGGCGCTCAGCGGGATGGTGGCCACCGACGCCAGCACGGCGGCGGTCACCGTCACCGGATGGGCGTCCCGCAGCGCGTGCAGCGCGGCGGCCACCTGGGCGCGCCGGGTCAGCACGAAGACGCCCAGCAGCACGAGCATCACCAGCAGGAACGCGGTCCGGGGGCTGATCGGCGCGCGGCGGGCCGGCATGCCCCGACCCTATGGCCGCGCCCGCCCGGACCGGGCGGCAACGCGACGGATCCGACCGGCGCGGGGCGGGTCGGGCCGGCGGTCAGCCGCGGCGGCGGGGTCGGCGACGGCGGGCGGCCAGCAGCGCCGCCCCCGCCCACCAGTACGGCGGCGGCACCGGCCACCGGGAGGATGACCCGCCAGTCACCGTCGGCGATCCGCCGGCCGGCGGTGGCGGCCGGACCGCGCCACGGTGGCGGCGGGGTCGACGCGACCAGGGCGGGGCTCGGCACCGCCTCGGCCGCCCGGTCGAGTTCTCCCGGCGTGACCAGCCGGCCGACCGAGGCGTCCCGGGGCAGGGCGAAACCCCAGTCGAGCAGTTGGGCGCCCTGCTGCCAGCCGCGCACCGGCCGGGCCTCGGCGCCGAGCAGGGTGACCACGAGCCGCCGGCCGTCGCGCCGGGCGGCGCCGACGTAGCTGTGCCGGGCCAGCTCGGTGAAGCCGGTCTTGCCGCCCAGCGCACCGGGGTACCGGTAGATCAGCTGGTTCTCGTTCTGGATCTGGAAGCCGCCCTTCTTCAGGGCGGGCTGCGCCGGGATCTGGGTGCGTTCGGTCAGGGCGTAGCGCTGGAACAGCGGGTCGGCGAAGCAGACCCGGGCGATCAGGGCCAGGTCGTAGGCGCTGGTGAACTGTCCCTTGCCGTCCAGGCCGGAGGGGGTGACGGCACGGGTCTGCCGGGCACCGAGGCGCTGGGCCTCCTCGTTCATCGCGCGGACCCCGCCGGCCACACCCGCGGTGCCGCCGCCGAGCCGGGCCAGCACGTTGGCGGCCTCGTTGCCGGAGTTCAGCAGCAACCCGAGCCAGATCGTCTCCACCGGGTACCGGCCGCCGGGCAGCAGGCCGACGGCGGAGCTGCCCGGGGTGATGGCCAGGTCGGCCGGGGTCACCGTGACCACCTGCTTCGGGTCGAGCTTCGGCAGCATCGTCGCGGCGAGCAGCAGCTTCTGCACGCTGGCCGGGGTGCCGTACTCGTGCGGGCCGCAGGCGCCGAGCACCGCGCCGGTGTCGAGGTCCGCGACCAGCCAACTGGTGGCGGTGACGGCCGGCGGCGCGGGTGCGCCGGCCGGCGTCACCAGCCCGGGCGTGTCGAGCGCGGGACCACCGACGGCGCGGTCCGCCGGTACGGCGGGCGGCGGCACCAGGGGGCGGCCGGGTCACCGCCGGCGCGGGCGCCTTCGGGCACGGCACCGGCGCGGCGGCCGGCGCCGCCGAGGCCGCCGGCGCGGCCGGGGCGGCCGGTACGGGGGTGGGCGTGCCGACGGTGACGAGTACGGCGGCGACCGCGGCGTTCCGGAGCCGAGCTCTCATGACCAGGGAGAGTATCCCGCAAGATCGCCCGATCGCGGCCGGCCCGGGTCACGACGCGCTGGTCCCCCGACGGACCGGACGCGCGAGGGTGGTGGGGAGTCGGAGGTCAGGGGGTGGCGGGGGGCAGCCGGGTCGCGTCGACGCCGGTGCGCCAGGTGACCGAGTCGAAGTCGGCGTAGCCGCCGTCCGCGCCGATGTCCTGCACCCAGAGCCCGGCGAAGGCACCGGTGAAGCCCCAGCCGGTGGGTTCGCCGTCGACCGGCCGCGCGGCGTGCTCGTCGGAGAGGATCGTCGCGTCGAGCACCAGCGGCAGGTGCCGCCACCCGTCGCCGAGGTCGTACCCGAAGCGCAGCACGGGGCCGTCGAAGACGACCCGCAGCCCGATCCGGCGCCGGTCGCCGAGCCGCACGGTCACCTGGGGGTACGCGGTCCGCCGACCGGAGTCGCAGCTGAGCACCGCCAGCACCCGCTCCCCGGTGTCGTCGTCCCGGCTGACGTACGCGTAGTGCCAGTTGCGGCTGTTGTAGTAGCCGGTGACCCCGGCCAGCTGCCGGAACGTGGTCGGCGCGAACTCCAGCACGGTGTCCAGGGCGCAGTGCGGGTCGGTGACCCGGCGGGCCACCAGGCTGGGGCGGTGCCGGCCGACCGGCGACTGGCCGCCGACGATCCGCAGGTACGAGGGGCGGGCGGTGAGGTCGACCCAGTCCGGGGTGGCCGGGCGGCGCAGCGTCGACCAGTTGGGGCCGAGCCGGGGCGCGTCGAAGTCGTCGACGGCCGGTTCCGGCGGGACCGGGGCGGCGGGCAGGTCGGGGGCGGGCACGGTCTCGGCGGGCACCCCGCCGGCCACCCGGGGCCAGCCGTCATCGGTCCAGTCGACCACCTGCAACGCGGTCTCCCGCCCGAGCACACAGTCGCCGAGCGGCGCGTACGGGCGGCCGGTGAGGTGGGCCAGGTACCACTGGCCGGCGGGGGTGCTGACCAGGCTGCCGTGTCCGGCCTTCTGCAGCCGCAGGTCGGGCCGGCCGTGCGAGGTGATCAGCGGCCCGTCCGGGTCCGGTCGGTACGGCCCGAACAGCGCCCGCGAGCGGGCCACCGTCACCTGGTGCTCCCAGCTGGTGCCGCCCTCGGCGGTGAGCAGGTAGTACCAGCCGTCCCGCCGGTAGAGGTGCGGCGCCTCGGTGACCCCGGCGGCCGTCCCCTCGAAGATCAACCGCGGCTCCCCCACGGTCCGGCCGGCGGCCACGTCGTAGCGCTGGATCTCGATCCCGCCGAACGGGTTGCGGCCGGGCCGCCAGTCGGCGCGCATGGCGAGCAGCCAGGTGCTGCCGTCCTCGTCGTGGAACAGGGACGGGTCGAAGCCGTGGGCGTGCACCGCGACCGGGTCGGACCACGGTCCGGTGATGTCGGGCGCGGTGACCACGTAGTTCTGCGGGTCCCAGTAGCCGCCGGCGAAGCTGGCCACGTCGGTGTAGACGAGGTGGAACAGCCCGTTGGCGTACGACAGGCAGGGTGCCCAGACGCCGCAGGAGTCGGCCGTGCCGGTCAGGTCCAGCAGCCGGCGTTCGGTGAGGATGCCACCGAGCGGTCGCCAGTGGACCAGGTCCCGGGAGTGGTGCACCCGCACCCCCGGGTACCACTCGAACGTCGAGGTGGCGAGGTAGTAGTCCGTCCCCACCCGCAGGATCGACGGGTCCGGGTGGAAGCCGGGCAGCACCGGGTTGCGGATCACCCGCGTGGTGGTGGGTTGGTCGGTAACCCCGCTGGTCATGCGGACGTCTCCTGTCGCGGGTCGGGGCGGGTCACGTGCTCACTTGCCGAAGCCGGCGGTGAGGCCACCGAGCAGGTGGCGCCGGCCGAAGAGATAGAGGGTCAGCACCGGCAGCGCGGAGAACACCACCAGCGCCATCAGGCCGGGCACGTCGGTGCCGAACTGGTTCTGGAAGTTCCACAGGCCCAGCGGCAGCACCCGCTGCTCGGGGCTCTGGGTGAGCACGAGGGGGAAGAGGAAGCCGTTCCAGGCGCCGAGTCCACTGAAGATGCCGATGCTGATCAGCCCTGGTCGGGCCAGCGGCACCACCAGCCGGCCGAAGACCCGCACCGGGCCGGCGCCGTCCACGGTCATCGCCTCGTACAGTTCGACGGGGATGTCGCGCAGCGTGCTGGTGAGCACGACGACCGACATGGGCAGGGCGAACGCCACCGTGGGCAGGATGATCGCGAGCAGCGAGTCGTAGAGCCGCAGCCGGGTGATGATCAGGTAGATCGGGATGACGACCGCCTGCGCCGGGATGGCCAGGCCCAGCAGGAACAGGGAGAACCCGACCCGCACGGCCCGACTGACGCCACGCACGATGGCGTACGCCGCCGGCAGCGCGAGGGCGAGCACCAGCACGACCGTCGACACCGTCACCACCAGGCTGTTGACCAGCAGGCGCGGGAAGCCCAGGCCGAGGACCCGGGCGTAGTTGTCGAGGCTCAGCGTCCGGGGCAGGGCGAGCGCGCCCTCGGTCAGGTAGCCCTCCGGCGTCCGCAGGCTGGTCACCAGGATGTAGTAGAGCGGCAGCACCACCACGAGCAGCCAGAGCGTCGCCGCCACCCCGGCGGGCAGGTTGACGCCGCGGTGGCGACGCCGCCGGGGCGGGGTCGGGGTGCGACCGGGCGGCGCAGCCGTCGCCGGCTGCCGGGGGCGGGTCGTGCCGAGGGTCGATGGCCGGCTCACAGTCCCTCCCGGTCGCTGGTCATCCGGTGGTAGCCGGTGGTGCGGACGATCAGCACGGACAGCACGGTGCCGACGGCGACCAGCAGCACCGCCAGGGTGCTGGCGTAGCCCATGTCGAAGCCGACGAAGCCCTTGATGTACATGTGCAGCGGCAGCACCCGGGTGGCGGTGCCCGGCCCACCGCCGGTGAGCAGCAGGATCGACTCGAAGTAGGTGAGCGAGCCGACGATCATGAGCACCGACGAGGCGACGATCGTGTGTCGCAGCAGCGGCAGGGTGACGGCGCGGAACTGGCGTACCCGGCCGGCGCCGTCGATCGCCGCGGCCTCGTAGAGGCTGGCCGGGATCTGCCGGACGGCGGCCTGGTACATCAGCGTGTGGAACGGGACGAACTGCCAGGCGATGACGAACGCCACCACGTACAGGGCCCGGTCGGGGTCGCCGAGCAGGTTGCCGTCGGGGGCGCCCAGCCACGGACCGACGGTCGCCGCGGCACCGAAGTTCGGGTCCAGCAGGGACAACCAGGCCAGCGCGATCGCCGCGGTGGAGAGCAGCAGGGGCAGGAAGAAGGCGGCGGAGAGGATCGCCCGGTTGCGCTGCGGCGCGGCCGCCCAGACCCCGAGCAGCAGCGCGAGCGGTGTCTGCACCGCCCAGCAGAGCACGGTGAGCAGGACGGTCGCCCCGATGCCGTGGCCCAGGTCCGCGTCGTCGAGCAGCGCCCGCCAGTTGGCCAGTCCGGTCCAGGCCGGGTCGCCCAGCCCGTTCCACCGGGTGAGGCTCAGGCCGGCGACGACCGCGATCGGGGCCAGGCCGAAGAGGACGAAGAACAGTCCGGCCGGCAGCGCCCAGAGCACGCCGGGTCGACCGTGCCGACGCCGGTCGGCACCGACCCGGCCGGTGGCCGGCACGGTCGTGGTCACCGCGCCGTGCCCATCGCGGCGACGAACTGCGCCGGCGAGAGCTTGGCGAGGAAGAGCTTCTGCAGGTTGGTCAGCAGTTCGGCGCCGACGGACGGGCTCAGCGCCTGGTCCCAGGACTGGGTGAACGACGGCGCCTTCGACACGAGCTGGTAGGTGAAGGTGGTGAAGTCCGCGCCCGGGGTGCCGGCGAGCTTGGCCTCCACCCCCTTGACGGCGGGCACCTGACCGACGTCGATCAGCGCCTTGACGTACGACTCGGAGGTCAGCGTCCGGGTGAGGAAGTCGACCGCCACGTCGGCGTGCTTCGACCCGGCGGAGACCGAGTAGTAGTTGCTCGGGTTGCCGACCACCGCGGCCGGGTCACCGGCGCCCCCGGGGACCGAGGGGAAGGGCAGCCAGCCCAGCTGGCCGCCCTTGATGAAGGTCGGGTTGTTGGTCAGCTGGGTGGCGTACTCCCAGCTGCCCATGAGGAACATGGCCGCCTTGCCGGTGGCGAAGAGCCGGGAGGCGCCGGTGTTGTCGTAGTTGACCGAGGCGAAGTTGGTGCCGAAGGCACCCCGCTCGGCCAGGTCCTGGCACATGGTGACGGCCTTGAGCATCGCCGGGTCCGACCAGGCGCCCGGCTTGCCGGCGGCGACGGCGGCGAACTTGTCGGGCCCGCCGACCCGGTCCAGCAGGTATTCCAGGTACATCAGCTCGGTCCAGCCCTGCGAGCCGGGCAGGGCGATCGGGGTGACGCCCCGGGCCTTGAACGCGTCGACCACGGAGAGCAGCTCGTCCCAGGTCCTCGGCGGTTGCAGGCCGGCCTTGGCGAAGACGGCCTTGTGATAGAAGAAGATGACCGGTTGGATGCCGTTCATCGGCAGCGCGTACTGCCGGCCGGCGACCTGCCCGACGGAGAGCACGCTGGGCAGGAAGTCACCGGCCAGGCCGGCGGTCCGGTCCGTCAGGTCGACCACCTGCTTGGCGTCGACGAACTGGGCGAGGTTGCCGCCGCCCCAGTTGAAGAAGATGTCGGGCGCCTGCGGCGAGCCCATCGACACCTGGAGCTTCTGCTTGTAGGCGTCGTTGACGAAGCCCGAGAACCGGACCTTCGCCTTGGCGCCGGCGTTGAAGGTGTCGATCGCGGGCTGGACGACCCGCACGTACTGCGCGTCCTGCAACGCCCACAACTGGAGCTGGTCGCCGCCGCCACCACCGCTGGGGCCGGAGCTGCCGCAGGCGGAGGTCGAGCCGAGCACGCCGGCGGTGAGCAGGGCTCCGACGGCTCCGCCCAGGAGATCGCGTCGACGCATCGCCGATCACATCCTTTCCAAGCTCCGGCCGACCGGGACCGGCAGCGAGTCCGATAAGTTTCGGGAAAGTTTCGGTACCGGGCAGCGTAGGTTCGCGCCGAAACGGGGGTCAAGGGGTGACCGTCGATGTCTTCGGCAACGCGGTTAACGGATGGGTCACGACCGGGTCCAATCTCCGAAACTTTCGGACTATGCTGCCGGTCGTACGCGTCGAGTGGCGAGGAGGCCGGCATGCGGCACCAGCGGGCGACCCTGCAGGAGATCGCCGCCGCGGCGGGGGTCTCCATCCCCACCGTGTCCAAGGTGCTCAACGGGCGGCCCGACGTGGCCCCGACCACCCGGCAGCGGGTGCAGGACCTGCTGGACCAGCGCGGCTACACCGCCCGCCGGGCGGCCGGGCCGGCCGGCGGGGCGGGCCTGATCGACCTGGTGCTCAAGGACCTGGGCAGCCCGTGGGCCATGCAGATCATCGACGGCGTCGAGGAGCTCGCCTACCGGGCCGGGATGGGGGTGGTGGTGTCGGCGGTGCACGGCCGGCACCGCACCCGACCCGACCGGCGCTGGCTCGACCAGCTCTCCGCGCGCCGCTGCGACGGCGTGCTCCTGGTCCTCTCCGACCTCTCCCCCAGCCAGCACGACCAGCTCGACAAGCTCGGGATACCGGTCGTCGTGATCGACCCGGCCGGCCAGCCCGCCGCCAGCATCCCGTCAGTGGGCGCCACCAACTGGTCCGGTGGGCTGGCCGCCACCGAACACCTGCTCGGGCTCGGGCACACCCGGATCGCGGTGATCGGCGGGCCACCCGGCGTGCCGTGCAGCCGGGCCCGGGTGGACGGCTACCGGGCCGCCATGGACGCCGCCGGGCACCGGGTGCCCACCGGCTACGTCCGCACCGGCGACTTCACCCCACCCACCGGCTACCGGGAGACCAACGCCCTGCTCGACCTGCCCCGCCCGCCCACCGCGATCTTCGCCTGCTCCGACGAGATGGCGCTGGGCGCCTACGAGGCGCTCTACGAGCGGGGCCGGCGCGTGCCCGACGACGTGAGCGTGGTCGGCTTCGACGACCTGGACGCCGCCCGCTGGTCGGCCCCGCCGCTGACCACCGTCCGCCAGCCGCTCACCGAGATGGCCGGCATGGCCACCCGGATGCTGCTGGGCCTCATCGACGGCGAGGAGTTGGACAGCCACCGGATCGAACTGGCCACCCCGCTGATCGTGCGGCGCAGCACCCGCCCCCCGGCCTGACCCGCCCACCGCCCCGGCCGCCCCGGCCCGTTGAACGATCTTCCCTCGGTCCTCGTATCCCTGGGCGACAGGACGGCTGGTCCCGCTCCGCCATGCCGGGTCGGACGGGACGAGCCGCACGTGCCGCCGGCGACCTTCGCCGGGTGCCGGCGGTCGACCAGAGGAGAGGTGCATGGTCAGGCGTACCCGCAGGAACGCGGTCCTCAAGCTCGGCGGGGTGGGTGCCCTCGCGGCGCTCGCCCTGGGTGCGGGACTGCAACTGGCCTCCGCCGACGAGAACCCGGCTACGACCGCCGTCGCGGTGAGCTGCCCGGGCGTCGCGGAGCGGATCGGCGCGGTGCCGGCAGCCGCGCAGGCCGGCGTCGACCAGGAACTGCGCAACCTGGACAACCAGATCGCCAACGTCAACGCCCGACTGGCCCGCGAGCCGAAGGCGGCGCAGGGCCAGCTCGCCGACATCGCCGGCAAGCGCCGGGCGGTGCTGGACCGGATTCGGCTGGACATCACCCGGGTCGGCGGCGTCGCGCCCGCCGGGCTGGACCAGCTCGCCACCTGCACCCTCGGCGCCGCGACCGGCGCGGGCAACGCGGCGCAGGGCAACACGGGCCAGGGGAACGCCGGGCAGGGCGACGCCGGGAACGCGGCGGCGGGCGCGCAGACGGTGAACTGCCCGACCGTACGCGACAAGCTGTCCGCCGTGCCGGCCGCGGCCGCCGCCGGGGTGGAGAAGGAACTCGGCAACCTGGACCGCGAGATCGCCGAGGCGAACGCCCGCCTGGCCCGCCTCGCGGTACACCCCGAGGGCGGCCCGAACTTCGTCCAGAACGCCATCCTCGGCCCGCTGCGGAACAAGCGGGTGGCGGTGCTCGACCGGATCGCCCTCGACATCGCTCGGGTCGGCGGCCAGCGGCCCGCCCTGGGTGACCTCGCGGCCTGCACCCTGAACGCCCCCGGCAACGCGGACGCAGGCAACGGCAACGGCAACGGCAACGGCAACGGGGGGAACGGTAACGCCGGAGGCAACGGCAACGCGGGCAACGGCAACGCGGGCAACGGGAACGCCGGGGTGGCCCGCACGGTGAACTGCCCGAGCGTCGCCGACCGGCTGCCCGCCGTCCCCGCCCGGGCCGCCGCCGGGGTACGGACCGAACTGGCCAACCTCGACCGCGAGATCGCCGAGGCGAACGCCCGCCTGGCCCGCCTCGCGGTACGCCCCGAGGGCGGCCCGAACTTCGTCCAGAACGCCATCCTCGGCCCGCTGAAGGACAGGCGGGTGGCGGTGCTCAACCGGATCGCCACCGACATCGGCCGGGTCACCGGGGACCGTCCCGCCGACCTGGTCGCCCTGGCCCCCTGCACGCTGAACTGACGCCCCGGGCGGGTACGCGTGCGGTCCGGCGGGAGATCCGTCCCGCCGGACCGCACGCCCCCTGCCCCGACCCGGCGGGTTGCCCCGACGAACCGTCGTCAGGAGTTCACCCGCGCCGGTCGGCCCGGCGGACCATCTCGTCCAGCCCGGGGTCGGGCAGGAGTTCCCGTACCTCCTGCGCACAGCGGCACCCGTCGGCGATCCTGGCAGCCCAAGCCAGCGCCTCCTCGCGGGAGTCCACGTCGACGACCACGAGCCCGCCGATGACCTCCTTGGTCTCCGGGTAGGGGCCGTCGGTGACCGTCCCGTCGGTGGCCACGACGCTCGCCTGCTGGCGTCCCAGCCCGGCGCCGAACACCCACACGCCGGCGTTGATCGCCTCCTGAGCCACCGCGTGCGTGGCCTTGTGCACGTCGGGCAGTTCCTCCTGGGGGATGTGGTCCATCGCGCCGTCGTCGAACGAGATCAGGTATCGCGTCATCCGATGACTCCCTTGTCCGGCGGCCGGTCCGGCCGCACTCTCTCCTGTTCCACGAACGACGCGCGCCGGATCCGACGCGCGGTGCCGGAAATCTTCCCGATGCCCGGCGCCCGGTGCGCGGAAGTGGGCCGGAGGACCCGGTCAGTCGGGGCCGGCCCCTCCTCGACGAGATGTGCCGGGTTCAGCGGACCCCGCGCAGCCAGCGCCGCTGCCACGGGGTCTCCACCGCGCGCCGGTGGTGGTGCGCGCGGACCCAGGCCAGGGCCCGTTCGGCGGCAGTCCGTCGAGGGCGGCGAGGGCGGCGAGGGCCGTGCCGGTCCGGCCGATGCCGCCCCGGCAGGCCATCTCGACCCGCTCCCCCGCGTACGCCCGGTGCCACGCCTCCCGCAGCGCGTCCCGGGCGTCGTCGCCGTCCAGCGGCACGAGGAAGTCCGGCCAGCGGATCCGCCGGTGGGGCCAGGGCGGGATCGGGCCGGGAGCCAGCAGCAGGGCGAAGTCGGCGGGGGACACGGTGTCGGCGATCCGGCGACCCCGGACCACGGCCCCACCGGGCAACTCGACCAGTCCGGTCCGGTCCGTCCACGCCACTTTCGCCTCCACCCGGCGATCGTGCCGGTCACCCGCATGCGGGGGTGCCCGTCGGACCACCGTCCGACGGGCACCCCCGGTGCTCCGGGCCAGGCCCGGTGCTTGCTCGGATCAGCGCGAGCCGAGGCCGAACCGGCCCCGACGACGCCAGGCCAGGGAGAGCAGCAGCAGGACGGCACCGGCACCGACCAGACCGCCGCCGAGCTTCATCGGCGTGCTGAGGCTGGACCCGGTGACCGGCAGCCCACCGTGGTGGTGCGGCGGCCTCGGCTGCCGCGGTGGCAGTACGGTGCCGGTGGTGACGGCGGTCTGCCCGGTCACCGCGTCGCGGGCGGTGAAGGTGTACCGCCCGATCCGGTCCGGCCGGTAGGTCGTGGTGAAGTTGCCGTTCTGGTCGACCTGGACGGTGAAGTGCAGCGGCGCCGACAGCAGCACGTACGCGACCGGGGCGAGGGCGACGGTGCTGCCGTCGCTCTGCCGGGCCGTGCCCGCGGCGGGCGCGGCGGCCGGCAGGTCGCTGACGGTCACGTCGATCGTCGCCGTGGTGTTGGGGGTGAACCCGCTGCCCCGCAGGGTGAAGGTCTGCCCCAGGAAGATGGTCGGGTCGTCCAGCGTCAGCACCGGCGGCTGCGGTGGGTACGGTGCCGGCTGGGTCGGGCTCGTCGACGGTTGAGGCTGCGGCTGGGCCGCGCCCGCCGCGGTCGGCACGGCCGCCACGGCCAGTCCGACCGTGAGCGCCATGATGATGCGGGATAGCCGCATGGTGGGTTCCTCCTACTGGTCACAGCTTGGTGCGGAAACAACTTGGGTGGTCCATGGCGTGCTGGTCGGGGTGAGCAGCAGGTCGGCGGTACCGACGCCGGTCCGACCGGTCAGCAGCGTGAGGTCGAGGGTCCGGGTGGCCCCGGGCCGGACCTCGACGGTCGCGACGGTGACCTGGCGGCGACGGTCGGTCCCGCTGCCCATCGCCGTGGCCTTCCCGTCGAGCCGGCCGCCGAGCACCGCCCCGCCGGTGGGGCTGTACACCGCCAGGAAGGTGCGGGCGGTGTACGGATCACCGGCGAGGGCGAGGCCGGTGACGGACTCGCTCAGGCCGGAGCGCGGTGCGGTGGAGTGCACGGTGACCCGCAACCGCAACTCCCGGCGACCCTCCGGCTGGCAGTCGCCGACGGTCAGGCTCGCCGAGAACCTCAGGTAGTAGCCGAGCTTCGCGCCGCTGCCGTCGTTGAGGAACACGCCGACCGTCGGCACGGTGTCCTTTTCGGGGAGCGTCCCGGTCAACCGGCTGTCGCCGAGGATGCGCTGCTCTTCCGAATGGGCACTCCAGAACAATATCCGACGTTCGTCCACAGAACGGCTGAAAGCGCCCAGAAGGGTGCGGGCATCCACCCGTCTGGTGAGGAAGGCGTCGAACACCGCCGACGCGGCGGAGGCGAAGTAGGCGTCCTGCGCCGCCGGGTCGAGGTCCCGGTAGGCGTCGCTGAGCAGCGCCCGCACCACGGTCTCCGACGTCAGCGCCGCACCGCCCGGCACGGAGACCGGTCCGGTCGCCCGGAGCAGATGGGACAGCACCACCGGATCCACCGCCAGCACCCCGTCGACGACGAGGCCGGTCCGCCGCCGGACCATCTCTCGGTAGAGCGCGGCGGCCACCGGGAACTGCGGGCCGAGATTGACGTCGGCCGGATACATGCCGGGCAGGTCGGTCCAGAGCCGGCGCAGCTCCGGATCGACCCGCAGGGGCGGATCGAGCCGCGGCAGCGCGCCGCTGGTGCCCTGCTGGGCCAGCCGGATCCGGCCGTCCTCGGCGCGGATCACCGCGTAGGCGCCGAACATCCCCCCGGTCGCCCGCAGCTCGGCGGGGTTCTGCGACACCAGCAGATAGCGTCGGGGCCCGTCGGCGCCGAGCAGCGGCGGCAGCACCCGTGCGGCCTGCTCGGCGGCCCCGGTCAGGTCGGCCAGCCGGTCGATCTCCGCGCGCAGCGCGGTGAGCGCGTCGCGGATCTGGGCGACCAGGTCCCCGGTGGGGACCGAGGCCAACCGGTTGCGCGTGTCGCGTACCGCGCGGTCGGCGCCGGAGAGTTCACCGGCGACGGTACGCAGCCGACCCAGGTCGAGCCCGCCCTGGTGGGGCACCAGGGTGGAGAGGTCGACCCGCAGCAGGGCGGGGAACGCCTGCCGGGACAGGTCGTCGATGGCACTGGCGATCAGGTGGACGGTCGCCAGGTCGTCGCCGGCGTACGGACTCCACTGGCCGAGCCACCAGGCGGGACCGGTCGTCGCGTCCCGCGCCGAGCGGGCCTGTTCCTGCAGCGCCGCCAGGGTCCGCTGGGCCCGTGCGGTGTCGCCGCCGACCAGGTCAGCGCTGAGCTGCCGGGCCAGTCCGGCCGCGTTGACCAGGTGCGCGCGGGCCTGCCAACCGCGGAATGCGATCCAGCCTGCGGTGAGCGACAGCACCGAGAGGACGACCAGGCCGCTGAGCAGGGCACGCCGGATCCGGGCCCGGCGTCGACGCCGGACACGTCTCCGTTGACGCCGCAACTCACCGCTCTCGGTCACCGCACTCCCCACTCGACAAAACGGACAACAACCACCATTGATCGTGTTGTAGCACGAACTCGTCCCCTCATGTGTGGTTTCCGGTCCTTTATCCCGGGAATCCGTTTCGCGAGTTTCGCTCGGCGGGGCGATCGATCCGCCCGGCTCCCCCCACCACGTCGTGGAGCAGGCGCTCGATCCGGTCGACCCCGGCCCGCAGCGACATCTCCCGCAGGTAGGCCTCGCGCCCCCGCCGCCCCATGTCCGCCCGGGCCGGCGGCGGGATGGCCGAGGCCAGCCACAACCGGTCGGCCAGCGCGGCCCAGTCCTCCGGCGGGCAGGACAACCCGGCCCGCGCCCGCTCGACCAGCGTCACCGTGTCGCCGGCCGCGGAGGCGACCACCGGCGACGCGCAGGCCAGGGCCGACTGGAGCTTGCCGGGCACGGTGCCGCGCAGCTCGGGCCGGTCGCGCAGCATCACCAGCTGGTAGTCGGCCGCCGCGTAGAGCTGCGGCATGTCGACCGGTGACCGCCGCTCCACGAAGCGGACGTTCTCCGCCCGCAGTTCCGCGGCGAGCCCCCGCACCCGCCGCTCCTGTGCCCCCGAACCGACCAGGACGAGGTCCAGCCGGCCGTCCAGGGCCGCCGCCGCCCGTACCGCGGTCTCCAGCCCCTGCCGCGCCCCGATCGTCCCGGCGTGCATCACCACGCACCGGCCGTCCCGGCGGACCAGCCGCCGGGCGGCCGGACCCGGCTCGGTCGGCCGGAAGATCCGCTCGTCCGTCCAGTTCAGCACCGTCCGTACCCGGCGCGGGTCCGCGCCGCCGTCGACCACCAGCCCTCGCATCGACGGGGCGCTGACGGCGATCCCGTCGGCCTCCCGGTAGAGCCGTCGCAGGGTCGTCCCCAACCGGCCCGACCAGCCGCGCGCTCCACCGTCGGTCCGGTCCTCCGCGGACCAGACGTCCTGCACGTGCAGCACGGTCGGCACCCGACCGAGCAGCCGGAGCAGGCCCGCGGCGGCGAAGGTCAACGGCGGCAGCTGGAACACGTACAGGGCGTCGACGTCGCGCAGGTAGCGACGGCCGGTCAGGGCGACGCTGCCGGCGAAGGAGAGCCAGCTCGCCAGCTGGGCGCCGGCGGAGCCGTCACCTCCGGTGTAGCGCGGCACCCGGCGGACGGTCAGCCGCTCGCTCTGGGTCTGGTGCCGCCAGCGTTGCCGCCAGCCCGGATAGACGTGGCCGCCGGGATAGTCCGGGAAGCCGGTGAGGACGCGTACCTCGTGCCCCCGGGCGGCCAGCTCCTCGGCCAGGCTGCCCGGGATGAAGGCCGGCTCCGGCGGGAAGTGGTAGGACAGGATCCCGATCTTCATGGCCGGTCCTCCGGCGCGGCATCCGCCGACCCGGCCGTGAGCGCCCCGTACGATGCCGGCATCCCCTCCGCGTCCGGCCGCGACCGCCGGAGCGCTGCCGTCGCGGGCGTCCCGCCCGCGACCGCGCCGACGAGAGGGGTCGTGATGGACGACAGGGTGCTGTTCGTGTGCCACGCCAACATGTGCCGGTCGCCGATGGCCGAGTTCATCGCCCGCCGGCTCCTCGCCGCGCATCCGGTCACCGTGGCCAGCGCCGGCACCGACGCCCTCGACGACCGGCCGATGCACCCGTACGCGGCCGAGGTGGCGGCCGGGACCGGCGCCGACCCGACCGGCTTCCGCACCCGCCGGTTGCGTCCGGAACACCTGACCGCCGCGACCCTGGTGCTCACCGCGACCCGGCGGCAGCGGTCGCACTGCACGTCGCTGGCCCCGGCCGCGCTGCACCGGACGTTCACCGTGCGGCAGTTCGGTCGGCTGGTCCGGGCGGCGGACGCCCCGACCGACCACGGCGGCGCGGTGCTGCGGGCCGTGGTCGGGGCGGCGAGCCAGGCCCGGGGACGGCTGCAGCCCGCCGCCCCAGAGGCGGACGACCTGCTCGACCCGATCGGCGGCTCGCCGGCGGACTTCCGGCGCTGCGCCGAGGAGATCGAGCGGTCGATCGCCGCCGTGGTCGCGCTCATCGCGGCAGCCGGCTGAGTTCCCGGGTCCGGTCGTCGGTCTCCGACCCGGCGCCGTGGCGGGCCGCGCGGGCCCGGTCCGCCGGTACGGCGGCCGGCGCGGCCGGCACCGTGACCCGGTAGCTCTCGTACTGGTAGGCGTCCGCCTTCGGCACCTTGGCCATGTTCAGCACACAGCCGAGCAGCCGTACCGAGACCGAGTGCAGTGCTGCCGCCGCCGTGGCCACCTGGCTGCGCGACGTCCGGCCCTGCTGGGTGACCAGCAGCGCGCCGTCGGCCTGCACGGCCACCACCACCCCGTCGGTCACCGCCAGCATCGGCGCGGTGTCGATGATCACGATGTCCGCGGATTCCCGCAGGGCGATCAGCAGGTCGGCCATGGCCTTGGAACCGAGCAGTTCACTCGGGTTGGGCGGCGCGGCACCGCTGGGGAGCACCAGCAGGGACTTGTCGCCCCAGCGCTGGACGACGTCGCCCACCTGGACGTCGCCGAGGAGCACGTCGGTGAGGCCGACACCGCTGTCGAGGCCCAGGTAGTGGGCGACCTTGGGTTGTCGCAGGTCCGCGTCGATGAGCAGCACCCGCCAGCCCGCCTCGGCCAGCGCGATGGCCACGTTGCACGACAGCGTCGTCTTGCCCTCGCCCTGCAGGGCGCTGGTGACGGCGATGACCCGCGCCGGCTCGTGCACGTCCACGAACCGCAGGTTGGTCCGGAGCTTGCGGACCGCCTCGGCCCGGGCCGAGTTGGCCGCCTCGCCGACGATGAGCGGGGCGGACCGGGCCGCGGCCTCGAAGGGGATCTCTCCGAGCAACGGACTGCCAGTCGCCCGTTGCAGGGCGGCGGCGTCCCGCATCCGGTCGTCGATCAGCCCGCGCAGCACCGCCAGACCCAGGCCGAGCAGCAGACCGAGCAGGCCACCGACGAGCAGGTTCCGGGTCGGCTGCGGCGACACCGGGCTGGAGGTCACCCGGGGCCCGCCGACCACCTCCAACTTGACCAGCGGGGACTTCTGGTCCGGCGGGGTCTCGACCTTCTGCACGAGGTCCACGAACTTCGCCGAGAGCGTCTCGACGGTCTTCAGCGCACGGTTCTGGTCGGTGTCGGTGAAGGTGGCGCGCAGCAGGACGGTCTCCGGCTGGGTGGAGGTGCTGAGCCGGCTCTGCACCTGGTCGGCGGTGAGGCCGAGCGGGTTCTCGGCCACCACGCTCTGCGCCAGCCGGTCGCTGGTGAGCAGGTCCGCGTAGGACTTCACCCGCTGCTGGACGAAGAAGCCGCCCTGGTAGGCGGTGGAGACCCCCTGGCTGGGAGTGGTCACGAAGAAGGTCACCGAGGCGACGTACCGGGGCGGCGTCCGCACGGTGACGACCGCCGCCGCACCGAGTGCCGCCATGAGGGTGACCAGGACGATCCACCAGTGCCGACGGATCAGGCGCAGGTAACCACGAGCATCCATCACATCCCCCGTTCCGCCAGGTCGGCCAACCAGTCAAACCGCACGAAATCCCCCTATTGGAACAAACGACGTGCCAGGATCTAAACCGTTCATTGGTCGCGCTAGGCGACCCAACGAATGTAGACCATCAAAACCGTTCATACGGCGTCAATCACCCCAATACCGGATCAGATGCAGAGGGCAACCATGGACCGCACTGTCACCGCCGTCGGACCGCTCCGCGGCTGGATCGCCCGCCGGGCGGCCGTCCTGTCTCTGTTAACGCTGGACAGCGCCGCGTGGTGCGGCGGATTTCTCATCGCGGCGTGGACGCGCTACGAATTCGACCTCGACGCCGCCCTCGCCGGGCGCGTCGTCGCCGTCGCGCTCGTCTGCGCGGCCCTGCACGCCGCGATCTTCGTGCTGCGCTCCCGGATGCACGGGCGGCACGCGGTGGGCAGCGCCGGCGAACTCCACGAGGTGGCCGGCAGCGCCGGCCTGGTCACCCTCGCCGCCCTGGTCACCCTCGTGCCGATGTCCGCCCGCCCCGTGCCGGCCAGCACGCCGGCGGTCGGCGCGGCGGTCGCCCTGGTCCTGATGGGCGCCGCCCGCGCCGTCTGGCGGCTGCGGCGGGACCGGCACCACCGGCCGGTCGCCACCGCCGAGCGGACCCTCGTGTACGGCGTCGACGCGGCCAGCGAACGACTGGTCCGGGCCCTGCTCCGGGATCCTGCGGGCCGCTACCTGCCGGTGGGCCTGCTCGACGACGACCCGCTGCACCGCAGGCTCCGGGTCGAGGGGGTGCGGGTGCTCGGCGGTCGGGACCAGATCGACGAGGCGATCCGGCGCAGCCGGGCCAGCACGGTGATCTTCTCGATGAGCGGCTCGGACGCCGAGCTGATGCGGGACGTGCGCGCCCGTACGCTGCGGGCCGGCGCCGCCTTCAAGGTGCTCCCACCGGTACGCGACCTGCTGGACCGGCCGGTCACCGTGACCGACGTACGGGACATGCAGATCACCGACCTGCTCGGGCGGGCGCAGCGGGTCGCCGAGCTGGCCATGGAGTGCAACGGGCTGGCCGGCCGCCGGGTGCTGGTCACCGGGGCCGGGGGTTCCATCGGTTCGGAGCTGTGCCGGCAGATCGCGCGGTGCGAGCCGGGCGAGCTGATGATGCTGGACCGGGACGAGTCGGCGCTGCACGCGTTGCAGATGTCCCTGCACGGTCGGGCGCTGCTGGACGGACCGGACCTGATCCTGGCCGACATCCGCGACGCGCAGGGGATCGCCCGGATCATCGCCGACCGGCAGCCGGACGTCGTCTTCCACGCCGCCGCGCTCAAGCACCTGACCCTGCTCCAGCGGCACCCCGGCGAGGCGATCAAGTCCAACGTCTGGGGGACCCTCAACGTCCTCGAGGCATGCGGGGACGTGACCCAGTTCGTCAACATCTCCACCGACAAGGCCGCCAACCCGATCAGCGTGCTCGGCTACTCGAAGCGGATCACCGAGCGGCTCACCGCCCAGCACGCCGCGCAGCTCGGTGGGGCGTACCTCAGCGTCCGGTTCGGCAACGTGCTCAGCAGCCGGGGGTCGGTGCTGACCGCGTTCCGGGCGCAGATCGAGGCCGGCGTGCCGATCACCGTCACGCACCCCGACGTCACCCGGTACTTCATGACCGTGCAGGAGGCGGTGCAGCTGGTCCTCCAGGCCGCCACGATCGGCCGAGGCGGCGAGGCGCTGGTCCTCGACATGGGTGAGCCGGTCCGGATCGCCGACATCGCTCGCCGGCTCGCCGCGGAGGCGGCCGTCCCCGCCGAGATCGTCTTCACCGGCCTGCGCCCCGGCGAGAAGCTGCACGAGGACCTCTTCGGCACCGACGAGACCGACAGTCGACCCCTGCACCCGCTCGTGTCGCACGTCCGGGTGCCGGCGCTGGACCCGCAGGAGGTACGCGGGCTCGACCCGTACGCCGACCCGGACGAGCTCGTCAAGCGGCTGGCGGCACTCTGCACGGAGGTCGGCGCCCCGCTCACCGCCGTGCCCCTCCCCCGCTGAGCCGGACCGGAGGTGGGACGGGTCACCTCGACCCGTCCCGTCACCGGTCGCCCCTGGACGGGTGGGCGGATAGGGTCGGAAGCGGTGTGCCGGGAAGTCTGGTCGGCGGTTGGCTCCCCCGTGCTCCGACTCAGAGGTGACCTACGCGCATGCCCCTGCACACCCCGAACCCCGACCAGCGTCGCCCCGCCGACCGGTTGTTCTCCCGCCGGTCCTGGCCGGAGGCGCGGTTCCTCGCCGATGTGCTGCGTACCGAGACGGTGGGCGGTGGCCTGCTGCTGCTCGGGGCGGTGCTGGCCCTGCTCTGGGCCAACTCGCCGTGGCGGTCGTCGTACGCCGAACTGGGCCGCTGGGTGCCGTGGCCCGGCGGGGCCGCGCTGCACCTCGACCTCAGCCTGGCCACCTGGGCCGCCGACGGCCTACTGGCGATCTTCTTCTTCGTGGTCGGGCTGGAGCTCAAACGCGAGTTCGTCGCCGGGGACCTGCGCGACCCCCGCCGGGCGGCGCTACCGGTGGTGGCCGCGCTGGGCGGCATGCTGGTGCCGGCGCTGTGCTACCTCGCGGTGACCACGGCGGCCGGCGGTACCGGGCTGCGCGGCTGGGCCATCCCCACCGCCACCGACATCGCCTTCGCCCTGGCCGTGCTGGCGGTGGTCGGCTCGCATCTGCCGGCCGGGTTGCGGGCGTTCCTGCTCACCCTCGCGGTGGTGGACGACCTCTTCGCGATCACCATCATCGCGGTCTTCTACACCGCCGAGTTCCACCCGCTGCCGCTGCTCGCCGCCCTCGTGCCGATCGGGCTGTTCGCCCTGCTGGTGCAGCGGCGACTCCTCTGGTCGTGGGCGCTGGTCCCGCTCGGCGTCGCCGCGTGGGCGCTGGTGCACGCGTCCGGGGTGCACGCCACCGTGGCCGGGGTGCTGCTCGGCTTCACCGTGCCGGTACTGCCGTCGCGGGGCGGCGGGCCGGGCCTGGCGGAACGGCTGGAGCACCGGTGGCGCCCCCTGTCGGCCGGCTTCGCGGTGCCCGTCTTCGCCTTCTTCGCCGCCGGCGTGACGCTGGTCGGCACCGATTTGGGCGAGGTGTTCACCGACCCGGTGGTGCTCGCGGTGGTGGCCGGCCTGGTGCTCGGCAAGACCGTCGGGGTATTCGGGTCGACGTACCTGCTGGCCCGGTTCACCCGCGCCGAACTGGACGAGGAGATCGGCTGGTCCGACCTGTTCGGGGTGGCGCTGCTGGCCGGCATCGGCTTCACCGTGTCGCTGCTCATCGGCGAGCTGGCGTTCGGCCCGGGCAGCACGGCCGACGAGCGGGTCAAGGCGGCGGTGCTGCTCGGCTCGGTGGCCGCCGCCGTCCTCGCCACGATGGTCCTGCGCCGGCGCAACGCGGTCTACCGGCGGATCGCCGAGCGGGAGAGCCGCGACGACGACGGCGACGGCATCCCGGACGTCTACCAGGAACGGCCGGCGCAGGAGCGCTGACCGACCATGGTGATCGAGGCGGGTCGCTCAGGTGGCGGTATCCGGAGCCTGCGGACGCCGCCACCTCGCGGGTCCGGTGAGCGGAACCGTGACCTGCTCACCGCCGCCGGTCGGCCGGCTCCTCGTCGGTCTCCGACGTCTCCTCCAGCGCGTCGGCGAACGGCTCGGTGAAATCGTCGCCCGGCACCGCGACCTCCTCGGCGCGGTCCTGCTCGTCGGCGCGCCCGCCCGGCGGCGGCTCGGGAGCGGTGGCGCCACCGGCGAAGCCGTACTCGTTGGGCTCGTCGTGCCTGCTCATGGGCATGTCCTCCGGTCGTGGTCTGGTTCGCCTCTCGTCGCCCACGCTAAGCGGTGATCGTCTCCTCCGCAGCGCGGCGGGGATCTTCGCACCGGCCCGGGCGGTCCGGCGGCCACCGCGGCCCAGAGGACCTGCCGCAGCGCCACCACGGCCGCCGCCGCACCCAGCGCCGACCAGCTCCGGGCCAGCGAGAGGTGCAGCAGCCCGGCGGCGACCAGCAGGTCCAGCAATACCCGCAACGCAGCGCGCCAGGCGCCGGTGGTCGCCAGGGCGGTCAGGCCGGCGACGAACGCCAGCGCGGTGGTCAGGTCCACCAGCGCGGCGGTCACCGCGACGACCGGTGCGCGGTCTCCACCTGACGCTCGCCCTGGACCTGCCGCTGCTCCTGGGCGATCTCCCGACGGAGGAAGTAGTTCAGCGCGGTCCGGATGGTGGCGATCGCGGCCAGCTGCCCGATCTGGGCGAAGGTCGGCGACACCGCGGTACGCAGGATGTCCGCGGCGAGCTGGAACTCCAGTCCGAGGGTGAGGAACCGGCCGAGGGAGAGCCGGATCGGGGTGAACAGCGCGGCGCTGCGCTGCCGCAGTCCCACCACCACGAAGCGCAGCGCCGCCCAGACCGCACCGACGAAGATGATCAGTGCGCCGGCGATCTCCACCACGGCGACCAGGATCTGGTCGCCGTGGCGAAGCACTTCCGACCACCGCACCCGGGGGCGTTACCCGTCCCGGGCGACGGTAGTCCGCAGCCCGGCTCAGCCGAGCTGGTCGACCGCCTCGAAGATCAGCCACAGGCCGCAGATGGCGAAGAGCACGGCGGCGCCGTAACGGATCGTCTTCTCCGGCAGGTGCCGGCCGAGCAGCCGGCCGACCAGGATCGCCAGGGCGTCGGCGGCGACCATGCCGAGCGTCGAACCGAGCCAGGTGCCGAACCAGCCGTACTTGGTGGCCAGGGTGATGGTGGCGAGCATCGTCTTGTCGCCCAGCTCGGCGAGGAAGAACGCGACGCCGACCGCGACGATCGCCGACTTGCCGGTCTTCTCGGCCTTGCGCTTCTCCTCCTCGGTGAGCTTGTCCCCGCGCAGGGTCCAGGCGCCGAAGGCGAGGAACGCCAGACCGGCGATCAGCGAGATCCAGCCGGTGGGCAGGGTGGCACCGAGGCCGTAGCCGATGCCCACCGAGGCCAGGTGCACGATCGCGGTGGCCACGGTGATGCCGATCAGCACCGGTACGGGCTTGAACCGCGTGGCGAACGTCAGCGCCATCAGCTGGGACTTGTCGCCCAGCTCGGCGACGAAGATGACGCCGAAGCTGATCACCAGCGCGACGAGGAAACCGTCCATGAGAACCTTCCCGATCAGGCCGGGAGGAGGTATGGGGCGCCCTCGACCCGGCTGTGACAGCCTGAGTCGAAGGTCTCGCCCGCCCCGGGGACCGGGGCCGCGTGGCCGGGTGCGGAACGCACCAGTGTGTCGACCACGACATTGGGGGCTACTCCCCTTCGCGCCGCCCAGCCTAGTCGACCGCCGGGGGCGGGACCGCCGCGGGTGAACAGGCTCACCCGCGACGGCCCCCGGCGGCTCAGTCGGCCCGCGCCAGCGTCACGCCGAACAGGCCGTCGGGATCGGTCCAGAACTCCTCGCTGACGAACCCGGCGGCGGCCAGCTCGGCGGCGATCCCCTCGGGCCGGAACTTCGCCGAGATCTCGGTCCGCAGCTCCTCCCCGGCGGCGAAGTCGACGCTCAGGTCCAGCACCCGTACCCGCATGGGCCGCTCGGCGCGCAGCCGCATCTCGATCCACTCGTGCTGCGGGTCCCAGACCGCCACGTGCCGGAAGGACTCCGGATCGAAGTCCGCGCCCAGCTCCCGGTTGATCACCCGCAGCACGTTCCGGTTGAACTCGGCGGTCACCCCGGCCGCGTCGTCGTACGCCGGGACGGTCACCGCCGGGTCCTTCACCAGGTCGGTGCCGATCAGCAGCCAGTCCCCCGCCTCGAGCGCCGCCCGCATGGCGGCGAGGAAACCCGCCCGCTCCGCCGGTGGCAGGTTGCCGATCGTGCCACCGAGGAAGACCACCAGGCGCCGGCCGCCGGTGGGCAGCCGGTCGAGCTGCCGGGTGAAGTCGCCGACGATGCCGCGGACCCGCAGGCCGGGATAGTCGGCGGCGATCTGGTCGGTGGACCGGCGCAGCGCGCTGACCGACACGTCCAGCGGCACGAAGGTGCCCAGCCCGCCGCGCCGGGTGAAGGCGTCCAGCAGCAGCCGGGTCTTCTCCGACGAGCCGGACCCCAGCTCGATCAGCGTCTTCACCCCGGTCAGCTCGGCGATCCGGTCGGCCCGTTCGGCGAGCACCGCCCGCTCGGCGCGGGTCGGGTAGTACTCCGGCAGCCGGGTGATCTCCTCGAACAGCTCGCTGCCCCGGGCGTCGTAGAACCACTTCGGTGGCAGCCACTTCGGCTCGGCGGTCAACCCGACCCGTACGTCCTCCCGCAGGCCGCGGTCGAGGTCCTGCTCCTCCAGGTAGATCTCCAGAGGTTCCGCGCTCATGAGGTGTCCCTTCTCCAGCCGACCATCCCTGTCCACCTGCCCGGTGTCACACCCCCGGCAGGGTGCGGGTACGCACCCCGGCGGCGGTGGCCACCACCAGCTGCCCGTCCGGCACCGCCTGCCAGCCGGGGTCGTCGTCGAGCGGTTCCGAGGCGAGCAGCACGGCCGCGCCCGTGGCCCGGACCGACAGCGCGTGCCCGGCGACCGTCGCCACCGCCAGCCGCCCGTCGGTGAGCAGCAGGTTCAGCCGCGAACCGGGTGCGACCGCCGCCACCGAAGCGACGGTCGCGGCGAGGGCCTCGACGGGGTCCTCCCCGGCCCGCAGCCGGTGCCGCACCAGCGCCCAGAGCAGCGCCGCGTCGGTCGGCGCGTCGAGCGTGATCAGGTCCCGGACCGGCAGGTCGGCGGCGAGCGGCAGCACCGAGTCGGGCCAGCCCCGGACCACCCCGTTGTGGCTGAACAGCCACCGCCCCTCGGCGAACGGGGCCACCGCGCTCTCCTGCACCGGCATGCCGACGGTCGCCGAGCGGACCGCCGCCAGCACCGCGCCCGCCACCGTCACCGCGGCCAGTTGGGGCAGGGTGGCGTCGCCCCACATCGGCTGCGCCCGCCGGTAGCGGACCGGGTCGGCGTCGGCGCCGGGATACCAGCCGACGCCGAAGCCGTCGGCGTTGATCGTGCCGCCGCCGCGCATGTCGCGCGGCGCCCAGGACTGCCGCGCCAGCGCGTACGGCGGGTCGTAGAGCAGGGTCCGCAGCCCGACCGGCGGGCCGAGGTACGCCAGGTGCCGACACATCAGGCGGCTCGCCCCGCCCGGATCTCCTCGGCGGTGGCGTCCCGGGCGCAGCGGAAGCCGCTGAAGATCTGCCGGCGGATCGGGTAGTCCCAGTTGCGGAACGTGCCCCGGCAGGCGGCCCGGTCGGTGCCGAACGAGCCGCCGCGCAGCACCCGGTAGTCGTCGCCGAAGAAGACCTCGGAGTATTCCCGGTAGGGGAAGGCGGCGAAGCCCGGGTGACCGCGGAAGGTCGTCGACGTCCACTCCCAGACGTCCCCGATCAGCTGGTGCACGCCGAGCGGCGAGGCCCCCGCCGGGTACGCCCCGACCGGCGCCGGCCACAGGTGCCGCTGGCCCAGGTTGGCGTGTGCCTCGGTCGGCTCGTCGTCCCCCCACGGCCAGCGGCGGGACCGGCCGGTCGCCGGGTCCCAGCGGGCCGCCTTCTCCCACTCCGCCTCGGTGGGCAGCCGCTTGCCGGCCCAGGCCGCGTACGCCCGCGCCTCGTGGAAGCAGACGTGCACCACCGGCTCGTCGTCGCGGACCGGGGACCACCGGCCGAACCGCTGGTACGCCCAGCCGTCGCCGTCGCGGCGCCAGTGCATCGGCGCGGTCAGTCCCGCGTCGAGGCGGTGCCGCCACCCCGCCTCGCTCCACCAGCGCGGCTCGTCGTAACCGCCCTCGGCGATGAACCGCCGGTACGCGCCGTTGGTCACCGGCGCGGCGTCGATGACGTACGCGGGCAGGTCGACGGGGTGCGCGGGACGCTCGTTGTCCAGCGCCCACGGGTCGGTGGAGGTGCCCATGGTGAACCGGCCCGCCGGCACCAGCACCTCGGCGGCGACCCGGCCCCGCGGCTCGGGCGGCGCTGGCGCGTGCAGCACGGGTGCGCCGGAGCGCAGCTGGTGGGTGGCGAGCATGGTCTCGTCGTGCTGCTGCTCGTGCTGCACGATCATGCCGAACGCGAACCCCTCGGCCACCAGGTCACGGTCGGCGAACCGGATGCCGTCCAGCAGGTCGTACACCTTGTCCCGGACGGTCGCCACATAGGCGCGCGCCTCGGCCGGCGGCAGCAGCGGCAACGACGGCCGGTCCTTGCGGGGCTGCTTGAACGCGTCGTACAGGTCGTCGATGTCCCGGCGGACCGGGTCCCGCCCGCCGACGTCCCGGACCAGCCACAGCTCCTCCTGGTTGCCCACGTGGGCGAGGTCCCAGACCAGCGGGGACATCAGCGGCGAGTGCTGCCGCACCAGGTCGGTGTCGTCGACGGCCTCGGTGAGCAGCGCCGTCCGGGCCCGGGTCCGGGCCAGTTCCGCCGCGATCCGGTCGCGCAGCTGCGCCTCCGTACCGGGCTCCTCGATGGTGGTCACGGCTGTCCCCTTCCCGCGGCGGCACGGCGCCGCCGGATTCCTCGGCTCGTCTCCTCGTCGATGCCGGGCGGCAGCGCCAGCCGCGGCAGGGCCGCCAGGGCCAGGTCGAACAGGTCGGCCGCCGCCGAGGCCAGTGGCCGGTCGCCGAGGCCGTACCGGGCGGCCGCGTGCCAGCGGTCGGCGACCGGGGTGGCGACGGTCAGCGCGTCCCTCGTGGTTTCCGGACCGGCGAGCAGCGCGGCCAGCACCGCCAGCGGCAGCGTCCACCCGTCGTCCGGCTGGGTGTCCAGGTAGCGGACCTCGAGGTACCCGCGCGGACGCACGGGCGGGAAGAGCGTGCTGACGTGGTATTCGAGGTCGTCGGTGGTGGGTGGCCGGGGCAGCGCACCGGCGATCCAGTCGGCGAAGGTGACACCCGGTGGCGGGGTCCAGTCCGGGCCGTCGTCGCGCAGGCAGAGCAGCGGCGCGGCCAGCACGTACGCCGTCCAGGCGGCGACCGGGTCCGCGTCCGGGCAGGTCGGCGACCAGA
Source organism: Micromonospora sp. R77 (assembly GCF_022747945.1). NCBI lineage: Bacteria > Bacillati > Actinomycetota > Actinomycetes > Micromonosporales > Micromonosporaceae > Micromonospora > Micromonospora sp. R77. The sequence goes on along the minus strand of NZ_JALDST010000001.1, from coordinate 5,696,854 downwards.
CCGGCCGGGTGCGGGCGGGGTCGATGGCCAGCCAGGCCGCCATCCGTGCCGACGCCCATCCGGTACGGCGGCCGGCGTGCCGGTCGGCGGTGGCGAACGCGGCGAGCAGCGGCGGTCCGACCGCGTGCACCGCCGCCCAACGCTCGGCGAGTCGGTCCGGCTCACCGGCATCCAGGCAGACCTGGAGGCCGGCGGTGCTGTACATCATGGTCCGGCCGGCCGGACCCCGTCGGTCGAAGACGCACCGCATGGCCTGGTAGCGCGGGGTCTGGACGACCGGGGCCGGGGCCCGCCACGGGTCGATGCCGGTCCGGCCGAGGATCAGGCCGGCTGTCGAGAGGGTGGCGCTCAGCTCGGCGATGTCGGCCCGGGTGGCTTGGATCAGGGCACCGACGCCGGTGCGTGGCGGGGTGGAGATCTCCACCTGTCCGCCCGGCTCGACGGTGACCACGCCGCCGTGCCGCAGCCGGCGGGCGGGGCTGGTGCTGTCGATGGTGCGGGGGCTGTACGCCCCCAGCGCGGCCCGCAGCCGCTCCCGGTCGACCGGGCGGGCGGGGTCCGTCGCGTCGTGCACGGTCCATTCCAGCTCGACGCCCGTGTGCGTCGGTGGGCCGGTCTTGAAGCAGATCCTGGCGATGTGCCCCGCGGCGGCGGCCTCCTCCCGCAGGACGGTGGCCCGGTCCAGTTCCGGCGACATCACCACCAGACGGCTCCCTTCCCCCGCGCGGAGTCCCACCGCTGGGCCATCCGCGCCGTCACCCACCGTGTGCGGCCGGCGCGTCCGCGGTCTCACCATCCTCTGTCTAGCAGATGAAATCCGCGCGTCGTCACATTTGAAACTTTGTCCGGATCCGACCTCAGCCCACCGGCCCGGTGCCGGTCCGGTGGGTCGGGACGACGGGGTCCGGCACGGCCGGCGGGCCCGCCGATCGGGTGGTCCGGGGCGCGGTCGAGGCCTTGGGGGATGCCTTGGGGGATGCCTTGGGCGAGGCCGCCGGCACCAGCCGTCCGCAGTACGCCTCGACCTGGTCCACGCCGCCGGCGGCGGCCACCAGGTCGGCGAAGGCCGGTGTCTCCAGTGCCTTGGCCCGCTGCCCGGACGACTTCGCCTGGTAGGCCCGGCACCGCCCGGTGAGCCGGTGGACGTCGGCCGTCTTCTCCGGTCGGCCGGGCGTCGCGCCGGTCGGGGTGGGCGCCGCGGAGGGGGTGGGAGCACCCGTGGTGGGGGTGCCGCCCCGGCTGCCCGACGGTGACCCGTCGACGCCGGAGCCGGCGCCGGCCGAGGTCGTCGGCGCCGACGGCGGGCGAGCCGGCTCCTCCGGCCGGTCGAGGCTCACCGCGGCGAAGGCGATGCCGGCGGTGGTGGTGGCGGCGAGCCCGGCGACCCAGGCCACCGCGCCGAGGCGTACCCCTCGTCGGCGGGGTGACCGGGCCGGCGCCGGCGCGGGGTTCGCCCGGGCCGCCCGGAAGGCGGCGAGGGCCTGCTCCTCCCCGGAGAGCTCCTCGGGGCGGCCGGGGCAGCGGCGGCGGCGAGCAGCCGGTCGAGCGGTTCGGCGTCCCGCGCCGGCGGTCGGCCGGCACGGATCCCGGCCAGGCGGCGCTCGGACTCGGCGGACCCGGCGGACCGGCGAAATCTCATCCAGGTTCCCTCATCTCAGCCGTCCGCCGGCTCGGTGTGCAGCGCCGACCGGCCCCGGCCGGCACGGGGCGCGGCGGCGCGGCCTCCCCGGCCCGGCCGGACGGTTCACCGAGGTCGGTACGTTCCAGCATCGCGGCGAGCCGACGCAGGCCCCGGTGCGCGGCGGTCCGCACCGCTCCGGGCCGCTTGCCGAGCACCCGACCGGCGGTCTCCGCGTCGAGTCCGATGACCGCGCGCAGCAGCACCGCCTCGGCCTCGCGCGGCGGCAGCGTGGCGATCAGCGCGAGCGCCGCCTCGGTGCCGATCGTCTCGCCGGCCCGCTCGGCGGTGTCCGCGTCGCCGGCCAGCTCGTTGAGGGCCTGGACGGGGACCGGGAGGGACGGGCGGCGGCGTTGCCGCCGCAGGTGGTCCATCGCCCGGTTCCGGGCGATCGTCACCGTCCAGGCCCGGAACTCCCCGCCGGTGAAGCTGGGCAGGTCACGGGAGATCTGCAACCAGGTCTCCGAGGCGACGTCCTCGGCGTCCGCCCCGACCAGGGCGGTGAGATAGCGCAGCAGGCCGGGCTGCAGGCTCCGGTAGAGGAAACGGAACGCCTCCTCGTCGCCGGCCTGCGCCGCGACCACCGCCTCGCTCAGCTCACCGGTCATGGACCCGCCGTTCCCGCCGTCCTGGTTGCCCGGGCCGACCCACGGCAGGGCCGGCGTGCACGACCTCGACCCGCACCATCAGCCCCCCGCTGACCCGATTCCGCCCGACGCCGGGGCGCTCGGGCAGCACGTCACCTGCCACGAAGTACGGCCGTCGGCGGACATACCGTACCGGCGCCATGGGCTGGGCCGGAGCCGGGCTAACGCTAGGAGTGGGCCGGTGGGTGGGCAAGCCGACGTCCGGGCGATGAAGAGTGACAAATGTCCAACCGGGTGGACGGCGCGTCGGCGTAACGCTTTCCGGCCCTCCGACGCTTGGGGCCGGCGGTCGCCAGGAGCGGATCGACGGGGGCTTCCGCGCTCACGCCTCGCAGATAGTACCCGGGCCGTCACGGTGAGCCGTCCCTCCCGGGTCGGGTGGCCGTTCGGCCGGGTCGAACGGAACCGACCGCCGCCCGCGAGGAGGGAGATCGCCGGAAATACTTCGCCGCCGCACTGGGTACGGTATTGGGGTGTTGTCATCGGAGGTCCTCCTCAGCGGTCGGTACCGCCTGGACGAACGTGTCGCCACCGGCGGCATGGGCGACGTCTGGCGTGCCACGGACCAGGTCCTCGGCCGCCAGGTGGCGGTGAAGGTCCTGCTTCCGGCGCTGGTGTCCGACCCCGACTTCATCGCCCGGTTCCGCGCCGAGGCCCGCATCATGGCGTCCCTGCGGAACCCGGGCATCGTCCAGGTCTTCGACAGCGGCCAGGACGAGCTGCCGGACGGCAGCCGCGCCGACTATCTGGTGATGGAGTTCGTCGAGGGCGAACCGCTGTCCCGACGGATCGAGGACGCCGGCCAGCTCGACGTCGCCGAGACCATGTCGATCGTGGCGCAGGTGGCCCAGGCCCTGCACGCGGCGCACGCCCGCGGCATCGTCCACCGGGACGTCAAGCCCAGCAACCTGCTGGTGCAGGAGGACGGCACGGTGGTGCTGGTCGACTTCGGGGTGGCCCGGTCGGTCAACGTGACGAGCATCACCAGCGCCAACGCGGTCCCCGGCACCGCCCTCTACATGGCCCCCGAGCAGGCCGCCGGTCGCCCGGTCTCCGGCGCGACCGACATCTACGCCCTCGGCGCGGTGGCCTACTGCTGCCTCACCGGCGGCCCGCCCTTCACCGGCGACAACCCGCTCCAGGTCGCCGTGCGACACCTCGACGACGAGCCGCCGGAGCTGCCGCAGGACATCCCCGAGCCGGTCCGCGCACTGGTCGCCCGCGCCCTCGCCAAGGACCCGGCCGACCGCTTCGCCACCGGCGCCGCGATGGCGGAGGCGGCGCGGGCCGCCGGCTTCGAGTCGCCGACGGCGATGGTGCCGATGACGCTGCGCCGCCCGAACGGCGGCGCCGCGGCGGGCACCACCCGTGACGACCTGGCCGTCGCGTCGCCGGCCACGATCGCGCCAGCCGGCCGGCGGGGCCGCCGCGGCACCCTGGTCGGCGCGCTCGCCGCGGTGCTGGTGGCGTTGGCCGGGCTCGGCGCTGCGCTCGCCACCACCGGTGCGGCCGACCTCCCGGCGACCACCGTCGAGACCACCAAGGCCACGGTCCCGCCCAGCGGCGAGCCCGACGACCAGCCGGCCGCGACCGAGGCGGCCCCGACCGACCAGCAGGGCCGCACCTACCGGCCGAACATCCCGGGCGCCGTCCCTCCGCGTCGGGCTCCGCGACGCCGAGCCCCGCGCCGAGCGCGACGGCCGACCCGGCGCCGTCGAGCAGCCCGTCGACGACGAAGCCCGCCGACCCGGTGCCGACCACCCAGAGCACCCCGCCGGACCCGGTCCCGACCACGCAGAGCACCCCGCCGGACCCGCCGCCGACCACGGAGAGCACCCCGCCCAACCCGCCCCCGGCCGGCACCACCTGACCCGAACGACGTCGCGCTCCGATCCCCACCGGGGACCGGAGCGCACTCGTTTCGAGGGTCGGCGGCCGAGCAGGTGCGCGTCGGCGGTGAACGGTCCCGGCCCGTCGGCGCGTACGCCTGCCGTTCCTCGCCGCCGCCGGGTGCGGTTCAGCCGGTGGTCCGCTCGACGGTGAACATGAAGCAGCCGTGCACCACGTTGCGGCTGTGCAGCCGGCAGACGGCCGGGTCCGCGAAGAGGTCGGCGACGACCGCCTCGGGGTCGGTGCCGTCGTGCAGTCGGCCGCCGTGGATGCGGCCCCGCCGGTCGTACGCCCGCAGCACCTGCGGCCGTCCCCGCCAACCGGACGGGTAGCGGTCCGTGCGGTCCGGGCCGGGACAGTCGGCGTCGTGCGCGAAGATCGGCCCGACCTCCCGGTACGGCCCGGCCGCCAGCGGTGGGGCGTACCCGAAGAGCAGCAGCGGCTCGCCCGGCGCGGCGTCCCGCAGGCAGCAGCGCAGCGGCTCCCCGCCCTCGGCGGTCGTCCGTTCGACGGGCTGGCCGGCGACGTCGTGGCCGGTGCGCCGCACCTCGGCCAGCACGTCGGCGGGCAACGGACCGATCCGGTACGTGGGATGTGTGGTGGTCATCGGCCCAGCCTCGCCGGTCGCGCGGTCGGATGCTGGCGGCGATCGGACCTGGCGCTGCCGGCCGGGCTGCCGCCTCGGCAAGCAGCCCGGCGGCGATCAGCGGCGGGAGACCGGGATCTGGAGTTCGGTCACGCCCTTCTCCGGCTCGTCCTGGCAGTAGTCGAGGTAGACCTCGCGCGCGTAGCCGTCGGCGCGGTAGCCGTTGTCCTCGATCCACCGGGCGAGGACCTGCATGCTCCGGTCCACCTCGTCCATCGGCCCGTGGTGCACGACGGTCGCCGCGGTGGGCACCGCCGGCAGGTCGACGACGGCGACGTCGCGCGCCGCCGACGGGTCCGCGGCGACGGTCACCCCGGCGTGCACCACCACCGCCTCCCCGTCGCCCGCCGGCTCGTACCAGGCGATGGTCGGCCCGGCGGGCGGGATGTGGGCGTCGGCCAGCCGGCGGAACAGCTCCGGGTAGAGCGGCTGGATCACCGGGCTGATGGCCGGCGCCTCGTAACTGGCGGCCAGGGCCGTCAGCTCCGCGATCCGGACCGGTGCGATCTCCTTGAGTACGACGTCCTCGGTGGTCATCCGACCCTCCGTCTCGATCATGCGGAGTCTCGCCTCGACCTCGCGCAGCCGGGCGGTGTCCGCCTCGACCTGCGCCGCCAGCTGAGCGTGGCGCAGCCGCAGCATGCCGCGCAGCTCGCCGACGTCGACCGCGTCGTCGACGACGTCCCGGACCTGCTCCAGGGTGAGCCCCAGTTCCTTGAGGGCGATCACCCGGTTGAGCCGGCGCAGCTGGTCGGCACGGTAGTACCGGTAGCCGGTGTGCGGGTCGACGGCGGCCGGGCGCAGCAGCCCGATGCCGTCGTAGTGCCGCAGCATCCGGACCGACACCCGACCGAGCCTGGCGAATTCTCCGATGGTGAACATGGCCCCCTCACGCTCGCCCCTGACACGGTGTCAGAGTCAAGCGGTGGAGGCGACGCCTACCCCTCAGCGCGCCGGGGCACGCCGGCGGGCCCGCGGGCCGACCAGGCGGCGGACCACCGGGGCGGCGTTCCAGCGGGCCGCGCCGACGAGGTCCCGGGCGTGCTCCAGCATCGTGTAGTCGGGGCGGGCCAGCCCGTCGGCGATCGCCCGGTCCAGGTCGTTGCCGCAGCGGGTGAGCACGCTGTCGAAGTCGCGGCGGACCGGTTCCAGCAGGTCGTAGCCGAAGGAGCGGTGGATCCGGGCGAAGAGCGGCTTGTAGAGCCGGGCCCGTTCGTGCAGCCCCGAGGAGTACGACATCGGGTTCTTCGGCCGCCGCCGGACATAGTCGGGCAGCACGTCGGCGAAGGCCCGCCGGACGATCCACTTCTCCTGCCCGTCGCGCATCTTGAGCGCCAGCGGCAGCCGCATGGCCAGCTCCACGACGCTCAGGTCGAGGAACGGCACCCGGGCCTCCACGCCGTGGTCCATGCTGGCCCGGTCCACCCGCTGCAACTCCGTACGACAGAGGTTGCGGATCTTGTGGAGGAAGAGCCGGCGGGACCGCTCGGGCCCGACCTCGTGATACATCGGGTAGCCGCCGAAGAGTTCGTCCGAGCCGTCCCCGGTGAGAACGACCTTGACCCCCAGTTCGCGCAGTCGCCGGAAGATCGGCACCGACACCACCGCGTTGATGATGTCGCCGTACTCGGTCAGCTCGGAGATCCGGATCGCCTCCCGGACGTCGGCCAGCCGGACGTCGCGCGGGCGCAGCTCCACCACCTCGTGCGGCACCCCCAGGTCGCGGGCGAGCCGCCGCGCGTACGCCACGTCCGGGCTGTCCGGCACGCCGACGGTGACCGCCACGCAGTTCGGGTGCAGCTGGTGCACGTGCAGCAGCGCCAGCGAGCTGTCCAGTCCGCCGGAGAGCACCACCCCCACCGGCAGGTCGGTGTCCACCCGCATCCGGATGCTGTCGGTGAGCGCGGCGCGGACGAGCAGGGCGGCCTCGTCCGGGTCGTCGATCACCGGCAGTCCCACGCCGAGGGTGAGCAGGTCGACGTGCGGACGCAGCCGCACCCGGCCGTCGGGCTCGGCCCAGCCGTGGTGCCCGGGCGGCACCTCGCTGATCGGCGCACCGTGCCCGACCAGCGCCTTCACCTCGGAGGCGAGGTGCAGGCAGCCGCGGCTGCGGGACCAGTAGAGCGGCTTGACGCCCAGCGGGTCGCGGGCCAGGTAGACCCGCCCGGTGGCCCGCTCGACGACGGCGAAGGCATACTCGCCGCGCAGCCGGCGCACCGCGTCCTCACCCCAGACCAGGTACGCGGCCAGCACCACCTCGGTGTCGCCGGTCGTGCGGAAGGCGTACCCGAGCCGCGTCAGCTCCACGCGCAGCTCGTGGTGGTTGAAGATCTCGCCGTTGTAGCAGAGCAGGTGCCGCTCGTCGGCCGAGACCCAGGGCTGCACGGCCCGGTCCCGGTCCACGATCCGCAGCCGCCGCACCCCGGCGAGCAGGCCGTTCTCCTGCCGGGTCTCGGTCACCTCGCCGCGCGGGGCGAGGACGGCCAGCATCCGGCGGAAGGTGGCCGGGTCGGCCTCCGGGCCGATGCTCAGCGCGATGCCGCACATGTTCAGATCCCCATCTCGGCCTCGTACGACCGCCGCAGCCGACGCCGGGCGGCGGGCGCCAGGCAGACGTGCCACGCCTGACCCTCGTCCACCACGTTGATCTCGCCGGTCTCCTGCCGCTGCAGCAGCAGCCGGGCCAGCGTGTCCCGGGCGCCGAAGCGGGTGAACCACTCCATCTCCACGTCGGCCGCCCAGCCGAGGCAGTGCCCGCTGGGCACCATGGCGGCGTAGCCGAGGCGGCGCAGCCGGTACTGGTGCTCGGCGCTGCGGACCAGGCTGGTCACCCAGAGCGGCGGCGTGCCGGGCGGGGCGGCCAGGGCGAACTCCCGGCCGAGGTCGTTGAGGAGGGCGACGACCTCGCGGCGGGCCCGGCGGAACATCAGCCCGGCGGTGCGCGGGGTGGCGTCCGGCAGGACCCGACGACGCAGCGCGCGCCAGCCCCGCCCGAGCAGACCGGACGGCTGTTCCAGGTAGCGGAAGGCGAGCAGGTCGCGGCGGCGCAGCCACTCCAGGTCGACCAGGTCGGTGCTGCCGTTGACCTGCGCGTCGGTGGCGAAGGTGGGGGTGTCGCGCCACCACATCACGTCGATGCGGGAGAGCAGGTAGATCCTGACCAGGGCGGTCAGGTCGGCGGCGGAGCTGCGCGAGTTGGGCCGGTAACGGGCCATCTCCAGCAGCAGCGTCTCCCGGGCGCCGACGACGCCCTGACCGGTGGCGTCCAGCACGGCGGCGATCGCCGGTTCCCGCAGCCGCTGGTCCAGCAGCACCTGCCGGGCCCGGGTGGCGGGCGCGTCGGCCAGCGCACCGACCTCGACCAGCAGCTCCGCCACCGCCGCCCGGTACGCCGTCAGGTCGACCTCGGCCGCCCGGGTGCCGGCGCCGGGCCGGCGGCGGGCGGGCGCGACCGCGGACCCTGGCTGCTGGCCTGGGCTTCGACTGGGCACTCGCATGGTCGGTCCCCTCTCCGGGCAGGACACGGCGTGACTGAACCTGAAACACACCGTAATCGCCAGGAGTGGCTTATCTCCGAACAATCCTCCTATCTCCCCCGAAGGGGCCTCAACGGGAGTCAGCGTCCTCGAACCACCCGCTCCACTCCTGCACCCGCCCGTACGACGGCACCCCCGCCGGGCCACCGGCGCGACCGCCCCGGATCGCGTCGGTGACGTCGAGCGCCGCACCGAGAGCGGCCCGGAACAGCAGCGACCCCGTACTGACCCGGGCCACCCCGAGCCGACCCAACTCGTGCAGTCCGGGCCCGCCCGGCCGGTACAGCACGTTCAGCGGGACGCCGGCCTCGGCGACCAGCAGGGCGAGGGTGTCGTCCGGGGCGGCGGGGACGAAGACGCCGTCCGCCCCGGCCGCCCGGTACGCCCGCACCCGGCGAACCGCCTCCGTCGGCGCCCCGGGCACCCCCAACCACCAGGCGTCGGTCCGGGCGTTGACGAAGAGCCCCGGCACGGCCGCCCGGACCGCGGTGATCTTCTCGACGGTCCGGCCGACCGGCTCCAGGGTGCCGTCGGGTCGACCGTCCTCCAGGTTGATCCCGACCACGCCGAGCGCGGCCAGCTCGGCGGCGTACTCCGCCACGGCGGACGGCTCGTCGGCGAACCCGCCCTCCACGTCGACGGTGAGCAGCACCGGCAGCGGCCGGAGCCGGTGTGCCAGGGCCAGGTTCTCCGCCCGGGTGGCCGCCACGCCGTCGGGCTTGCCGGCGCCGGCGGCCACCCCGAGGCTGGTGGTGCCGATCGCCGGGAAGCCCTGCCCGACCAGCGCGGCGGCGGAGGCGGCGTCCCACGCGTTCGGCAGCAGCAGCGGTGGGTCGGCGTGGTGCAGGGCGTGGAAGGCGGCGTACCGGTCGCTCATCGGGAGATCACCTCGGTCGGGTTGCGCGGGGCGGGGTGCGGCGGGGGGTTCCGGCGCAGGACGTCGACCACGCCTGCGGCGAGGGCCAGCGCATGCCGCTCGCCGGGGCAGCCGCGGGGCCCGCGCCGAAGGTCAGCACGCGCTGCGGCCGGCCGGCCCGGAACCGGTCCGGCTCGTCGAAGACCGCCGGGTCACGGTTGGCCGCGTCGAACCGGAGCAGCAGCCGGCTGCCCGGGTCGAGGGCACAGCCACCGAGCCGCAGGGCGGCGGTGGCGACCCGGCGGGTGACGCGTACCGGCGGGTCGAGGCGGAGCACCTCGGCCAGCAGGTCCTCGGTGCGTACCGACGCCGGGGCGGCGAGGCCGTGCCGGGCGGCGGCGCGGATCAGCCCGGCGGTCGCCTCGCAGGTCTGCACCAGCAGCCCGAGCCGGCTGCCGGCGACCTCCGGCGGGGCCGGCGGCGACATCGCCAGCAGCGCCGCCACCGCCCGGTCCGCGCGCCGCACCGCCGCCGGCTCGGCGCCGGGATGGTAGGCGGCGGCCACCGCGACCACCGCCGGCACGGCCGCCGCCGGATCGCCGAGGCCGAGCCGCTCCGCCAGCACCACCAGGGTACGCGCCGCGCCACCACCTCGGACCGGTCCCCGCACGCCCGCCCTCGGTCTGCGCGGCCCGGATCTCGATTACGGCGAGCCGGGCGGCAGCGGTGCGCAGTTCGGCCGGGTCGAGCGCGGCCAGCGCGGCGACGCCGAGCGCCCGGCGGGCCGGGTGGCGTTCGGGGCGCTGAACCGGCTGACCGTGCCGCGCAGCCAGGCCAGGGTGCCCGGCGGGCCGTCCGGCGCGGCCGGCACCACACAGTCGGGATCGGTCAGCACGGCGGTCACGTCGGCGTGCCGGGTGACCGACCAGCCGCCGTCCGCGTCGCGGACGGGCGGCCCCGAGGAGGCGGGGCGGGCGCGGTGATCATGGGCCAACTCATGACCCGACGTTATGTCCGCAACCCTCCGGCCCCCGCCGAACCGTCACCGGAGGTCGGCGCGGGACGGCCAGGCACGGTCGGTGCCGGTGTCACGGCGCACGGTCAGGCACGGCCGGCGCCGGTGTCGCGGGGCGGGGTCGGGGCCAGGGCGGCCGGGTCGAGGTGGAGCGCGGCGGCGAGGGCGGGCCGGCCGGCCGGGGTCAGGCGGACCGCCCGGCCGGCGCCCCGGGCCGTCCAACCGAGGTCGAGGAAGCGTCGGCAGAGCGCCGCCCCGAGCGCGCCGGCCAGGTGCGGGCGGCGCTCGGTCCAGTCGAGACAGTCGCGGACCAGCGGTCGCCGCGCCGCGCGCAGCGGCTCGACGGGCACGCCGATGCCGGCCAGCCAGTCCAGTCCGGCCGGGGTGAGCGCGAGGCCCCCGGTCCGGTCCAGCACGCCCCGGTCGAGCAGCGCGTCGTGCAGCAGCACGCCGAGCCGCCCGGCCAGGTGGTCGTAGCAGGTGCGGGCGTACGCGAGGGCGGCGCCGGCCGACGCGGCGCGCAACGTCCGGGGCGGGGCCGGCGGGGCGGGGCGTGGCCGGCGAGGTCCTCGATCAGCTGGGCCACCGCGGGGCCGGCCAGGCGGACGTAGCGGTGGCGACCCTGCCGCTGCTCGACCAGCAGCCCGCCCCGGACCAGCCGGGTGAGGTGGTCGCTCGCGGTGGACGGGGCCACCCCGGCGGCGCGGGCCAGTTCGCCCGCCGTCCAGGCCCGGCCGTCGAGCAGGGCCAGACAGAAGCCGGCCCTGGTGGCGTCGGCCAGCAGGGCGGCGACACCGGCCAGCGTGCGGCCGTCCGTACCGGTGGTGGTCATGGTGCCATGCTGACACGGGAACGGTTCGGTGCCGACCGACTGGTGGCACACCCTTTACAACGTTGTATCCAACGTTGTAGAACGGTGGGCACCGCAGTGACCTCTGTCGACACCACCTGAGGCAGGTCTGATGGGACAACTCCACCGCGGCGGCGTGCTCGCCGCCGTACTCGGCTTGGCGCTGGCCACGACGGCGTCCGCGCCGGCCGTCGCCGGCTCCGGCCCTGACCACTACCGCAACCCGATCACCGCCGACTTCGCCGACACCTTCGCCGACCCCGTCGTCGTCCGGGGCGACGACGGCCTCTGGTACGCCTACGGCACCTCCGACCCGCTGCGCGAGGGCGAGAAGCAGGCCCACCGCGTCCCCACCGCCCGCTCCGCCGACCTGGTCCACTGGACGTACGTCGGCGACGCCTTCGCCGCCGACCAGCGTCCCGCCTGGGCCGCCCCCGGTGCGGCCTTCTGGGCACCCGACGTGCGCCGGGTCGGCGACCACTGGGTGATGTACGTGACCGTCACCGACACGAACGTCTCCGCCGACACCTTCGACACCGCCATCGGGGCCGCCACCGCGCCCACCCCCACCGGCCCGTGGACCTTCGCCGACGCGCCCGTGGTCGCCCCCCGGCCCGGTGGCGGTGGCGGCTACCTGTGGACCATCGACCCGAGCCAGTTCACCGACGTCGACGGCCGCAACTACCTCTACTTCGGCAGCTACTACGGCGGCATCTCGGTCACCGAGCTCTCCGCCGACGGGCTGCGCGCGGTCGGCACCCCGAACCTGGTGGCCGTGGACAACAAGTTCGAGGGCAGCTACGTGCTGCGGCACGACGGCTGGTACTACCTCTTCGCCTCCACCGCGAACTGCTGCGCCGGCCCGGCCACCGGCTACTCCGTCCACGTCGGACGGTCCCGCAGCCCGCGCGGCCCGTTCGTGGACCGGGACGGGCTGCGCCTGGACGCCTCCCGGGCCGGCGGCACCCCGGTGCTCACCCAGAACGGCAACCGCTGGATCGGCACCGGCCACAACGGCTTCCTGACCGACCTGTCGGGGCAGGACTGGATCGTCTACCACGCGATCGACCGGGCCGACCCCTACCTCGACGAGCCGTTCGGGATCAACGAGCGGCCGATGCTCATCGACCGGCTGGACTGGATCGGCGGCTGGCCGACCGTGAACGCCGGCGCCGGCCCCTCCGAGGGGTTCCGGCCCGCGCCGGTGACCACCGCCCGGCTCGACGAACGGTTCACCGACACCGGCCTGGGCGGTTGGCGGACCGGCGGCGGCACCTGGCGGGTCACCGACGGCACGCTGACCGGCACCGGCACGGCGACCAGCCGTACCTCCGTGGGCGGGGACGTGCGCGCGGAGGCCGACCTGCGGCTGACCGGGGCGGCCTCGGCCGGCCTGCGGCTCGGCCGGGTGGACGTCCGCGTCGACGGCGGCCGGCTCGTGGCGGCCGAGGCCGGCGGGGCGAGCGCCTCCGTCGCGCTGCCCGCCGGGATCGACCTCGCCGACCGGCACAACCTGGCCGTCGAGGTACGCGGGCGGCAGCTCGTCGCCGAGCTGAGCCCGGCCCGCCTCGGTGACCAACTCGCCGTGGTCACGCTGCGGCTGACCCACCCCACGGCCGGCCCGCTGACCCTGCTCGCCACGGGCGGCCCGGCCGGCTTCGACAACGTCAGCGCGACCCGGCTGTACCGGCCGGCGAAGCACCCGGTGGCGCCGCCGCGGGTCGGCCCGCTGCTTCCCGGCTGGTCCGACGAGTTCGACGACGGGCTCGACCCGGCCTGGCAGTGGGTCCGGCAGAACCCGGACGCCACCGTCCGCGACGGGGCGCTGCGCTGGCCGGTGGAGTCCAGCGACCTGACCGGCACCGGGAACACCGCCGGGGTGCTGCTGCGGGACGCCCCGACCGGCGACTACGTGGCGGAGACGAAGGTGACCCTCGACCTGGGCGAGGAGACCGTCCGCAACTTCCAGCAGGCCGGCATGATCGCGTACGTGGACGACGACCGGTTCGCCCGGCTGACCCAGGTGGCCATCTGGAACACCCGGCAGGTCGAGTACGGCTACGAGCTGCCCTTCGCCGGCCAGCCGGTGTACGGCGGGAACATCGTCGGCACCCCGGCCACCACCACCTGGCTGCGGTTGGCCCACCACGTCGACCCGGCCACCGGGGAGCACGAGTTCCGGGCCGCCTCCAGCCGGGACGGCGCGCACTGGACCTGGGGCGGGGTGTGGACCTTCCCGGCCGACACCACGCCCCGGATCGGGCTGGTCGCCCACGGCGGCGCCAACCCGCCGGTCACCGCAGAGTTCGACTACCTGCGGTTCTACCGCTGACCCGCACGTCGGGGCCGTCCACCCACCGGTGGGCGGCCCCGGCGCCGTCGGTGCCCCGCTCCCCCACCGGTCAGACCCGCTGCCGGGTCAGGGCGTCCACGGTGCGGCGCGCACCGTCATAGCTGCGGGCGGCGGTGAAGACACCGCTGGGCCGGCCGGGCCCGGCGACCGCCCGGGCCCGGCGCCGGTCCGCGTTCCGGAAGCGCAGCGCCAGACTCAGGTGCGGCACCCACCGGCCCGGCAGGTGCCACGGCCGCTGTCCCGGGGCGTCGGCCAGCACGTCCCAGACCGCGGCGTGCAGGGCGACCAGCTCCGGTACGGGACGCACCAGCCAGACCAGCGGGGCGCTGCCGTCGAGCACCTCCACCCGGTCGAGGCGGGCCGGCACGGGCAGCGCGGCGTCACAGAGGTCGGCGAGGCGTTCCTCCACCCCGGGCGGGAACTCGTCGACCGCCGCGAGGGTCAGGTGCGGCCGGTTGGTGGGGTGCGTGTTGCGCGCCAGGCTGGGCAGCCCGGCGTCGGCCAGCCGCACCCAGGTGCCGCGTACGGTCTCCTCCAACGATGGCGAGCAGAGCAGTTCGACCGTACGCACGCCGCCAGGCTAGTCGCCGCCCGACGGGCGGGCGGCCCGGCGCGGGGAAATCGGGCGACGTGCCGACCGGGATGTCCGGCTCGCCATCGTCGGCTGAGCGTGTCGTGGCCGACGGTTGTGCCGGTCGCCGCGACGGGCCCTCGGGGGTGATGAAAAGCTTGCCGCATGAGTTCCGCACCAACACCGACCGACCCCACCCCCGCCACCGACCTCGACGAGGCGACCGCCTTCGCCGATCTCGGGCTGCGCGCCGAGTTGCTCGGCGCGCTCTCCGCCCTCGGCTACGAGGAGCCGACCCCGATCCAGCGGGAGGCGATCCCGCTGCTGCTGGCCGGCCGGGACCTGTTGGGGCAGGCGGCCACCGGTACGGGCAAGACCGCCGCGTTCGCCCTGCCGCTGCTGCAGCGGATGCCGGACCACCGCACCGGCGGCGACCCGGTGTCGCTGGTGCTGGTGCCCACCCGCGAGCTGGCGGTGCAGGTCTCCGAGGCGTTCCACCGCTACGGCAAGGACCTGGGCACCCGGGTGCTGCCCATCTACGGCGGTCAGCCGATCGGCCGGCAGCTGCGCGCCCTGGACATGGGCGTGGACGTGGTGGTGGCCACCCCGGGCCGCGCGCTGGACCACATCGCCCGGGGCACCCTGCGGCTCGGCTCGCTGGCCACGGTGGTGCTCGACGAGGCGGACGAGATGCTCGACATGGGCTTCGCCGAGGACATCGAGGCTATCCTGGAGCACGCCCCGCAGCAGCGGCAGACGGTGCTCTTCTCGGCGACCATGCCGTCCCGGATCGACGGACTGGCCCGCAAGCACCTGACCGACCCGCAGCGCATCCAGATCGAGCGCGAGCAAACGGTGGCCGGTGAGGCGCCCCGGGTACGGCAGAGCGCGTACATCGTGGCGCGGGCGCACAAGCCGGCGGCGCTGGGCCGGGTGCTGGACGTGGAGTCCCCCACCGCGGCGATCGTGTTCTGCCGCAGCCGCGAGGAGGTGGACCGGCTCACCGAGACGATGAACGGCCGGGGCTACCGGGCCGAGGCGCTGCACGGCGGGATGAGCCAGGAACAGCGGGACCGGGTGATGGGCCGGCTGCGCTCGGGCACCGCCGACCTGCTGGTGGCCACCGACGTGGCGGCCCGTGGCCTGGACGTCGAGCAGCTCACCCACGTGGTGAACTACGACGTGCCGTCGGCGCCCGAGTCGTACGTGCACCGGATCGGCCGCGTCGGTCGGGCCGGCCGGGAGGGTGTGGCGATCACCCTCGCCGAGCCGCGCGAGCACCGGATGCTCAAGACCATCGAGCGGGTCACCGGGCAGCGGATCGCGATCGACAAGATCCCGACGGTGGCCGACCTGCGGACCCGCCGGCTGGAGCTGACCCAGGCCGCACTGCGGGAGAGCCTGCTGGAGGACGACCTCGACCCGTTCCGGGTGATCGTGGAGTCGCTGTCGGACGAGTTCGACATGATGGAGGTGGCGCTCGCCGCGGTGAAGCTGGCCCACGAGGCCGCGCTGCCGGGCTCCGCCGACGAGCAGGAGGAGGAGATCCCGCAGGTCGCGGTCCGCCCGCAGCGGGAGACCCGGCCCGGCGGCGACACCCGTGGCGGCGACCGCCGCGGCGGCGGGCGGCCCCGGGCGGGCGGCAACACCACCCAGGTGTTCATCGGGTTGGGCCGGCGGGCCGGGGTCCGCCCGCAGGACCTGGTCGGCGCGATCACCGGGGAGACCGGGATCAACGGCCGGGACATCGGCTCGATCGAGATCGCGGACCGGTTCTCCCTGGTGGAGGTGCCGGTCGGCGTCGCCGACGAGGTGATCCAGGGGCTGCGGGGCAGCACCATCAAGGGCCGCAAGGCGACCGTACGCCGGGACCGGGACGTCGAGGCCGGCGGCGAGCGCCGCTTCGACCGACGCGACCGGCGGTAGTCGGCGGGCCGTGGATGTGGCCGGGCCGGCCGGGGCGCTGGGCGTCCCCGGCCGGCCCGCTCGCGGCGGTCGCCGCTCAGCTGCAGTTGCGGATGGACCAGACCGGGTCCCAGTCCTGCGAACCGGTCCCGGTGCCGGTGAAGGAGTTCAGGACGTTGCCGCCCTGACCGTAGAAGGTGACGGTGACCCCGCCGGTCTGGGCGTTGGTGTAGAAGCCGTCGCCCAGCCAGTTGGACAGGGAGTACCGGGCGCAGGTGAAGAGGTCGAAGATCTTCCAGCTGTTGGTCGTCGGGTCCCACACGAAGGTGCAGAGGTTCCCGCTGGCGCACGTCGCCGGCTTCCCGGCGGCCACGTGCCGTGTCTGCCGGGGGGCCGGTGAGATCATCGGGGCCACCGCCAGGAGACGGGCCTGGGTGGCGGTGGCCTGCGGACCGGCCGGCAGGACGAAGGTGTACGCCTTGCCGGGTTGGCCACCGGGGTTCGCCGACGCCGGGGCGGCCAGCGCCAGCACGGCGGTCAGGGCGACGCCGGTCAGCACGCCGACAGCGCGGGCCAGCCGTCGGAGGGCAGTGCGGTTGTCAATTCCGGGAGATGGTCTGGTGAACACGTCGTGCCCCTTTTCTGAAAGTGTCTCCGACCTGACGTCGCACCGAGCTGATCGCAGCGGCGTGGCCGAATAAGGGCAGCTTAGGACGCCTGTCGAGGGACAGCCAGGGTGAGCCGTCGTCATTTCCGCTAATTGCAACCAGACCCACCTTCCGCGAGTGGGACTCGTTTTTCTCCGCTGCCCTCCGGGTGCTACGAAGAATTGCGGAAACGATTCACGACAGCATGGAGGGGGCGGACCGTGGCTCCGGTCCGCCCCCTCCATGCGCCGGCTCGGCCGGGCGGTCAGCCGCCGCTCAGGCGGCGGCCAGCGGCTGCCCGCCCAGCGACTCCGCGTCGGCGTCGACCGGGCGCAACGCCAGGGCGAGCACGTCCGCGACGTCGGCGAGAGTGTGGACGGTCAGTGCCTCGCGCACCTCGGTGGGCAGGTCGTCCAGGTCCGGCTCGTTGCGGGCCGGGATGATCACCTCGGTGAGGCCGGCCCGGTGGGCGGCGAGCAACTTCTGCTTCACCCCGCCGATCGGCAGCACCCGACCCGACAGGGTCACCTCGCCGGTCATCCCGAACTCCGGGCGGACCGGCCGGCCGGTCACCAGCGAGGCGAGGGCGGTGACCATGGTGATCCCGGCGCTGGGGCCGTCCTTGGGCACCGCGCCCGCCGGGACGTGCAGGTGGATCCGCCGTCCGGCGAGGGCGTTCGGGTCCAGCCCGAGCCGCCGCCCGTTCGAGCGCAGGTACGACAGCGCGATGTGCGCGGACTCCTTCATCACGTCGCCGAGCTGGCCGGTGAGGGTCAGTCCCGGTTCGCCCTCCATGCTGGTCGCCTCGATGAAGAGCACGTCGCCGCCGGCGCCGGTGACCGCCAGGCCGGTGGCCACGCCGGGCACCGCCGTCCGCTCGGCCGACTCCGGGGTGAACTTCGGCCGGCCCAGGTAGCGGGCCAGGTTGTCGGTGTCGACGCGGACCGGGACGGGGTCGGTGGCCAGCTCGACGGCGACCTTGCGCAGGATCTTCGCCAGTCCGCGTTCGAGCTGCCGGACGCCGGCCTCCCGGGTGTACTCCCCCGCGATCCGGGCGAGGGCCGTGTCGGCGACGGTGACCTCGTCGGCGGTCAGCCCGGCCCGCTCCCGCTGCCGGGGCAGCAGGTGGTCGCGGGCGATCGCGACCTTCTCGTCCTCGGTGTAGCCGTCCAGGGTGACCAGTTCCATCCGGTCCAGCAGCGGGCCGGGGATGGTCTCCACCACGTTGGCGGTGGCCAGGAAGAGCACGTCGGACAGGTCGAGGTCGACCTCCAGGTAGTGGTCCCGGAAGGTGTGGTTCTGCGCCGGGTCGAGCACCTCCAGCAGGGCGGCGGCCGGGTCGCCGGCATAGCCGACGGCCAGCTTGTCCACCTCGTCGAGGAGCACGACCGGGTTCATCGAGCCGGCCTCGCGCAGGGCGCGGACGATCCGTCCGGGCAGCGCGCCGACGTAGGTGCGCCGGTGGCCGCGGATCTCGGCCTCGTCCCGGACGCCGCCGAGGGAGACCCGGACGAAGTTGCGGCCCAGCGCCCGCGCGACGGACTCGCCGAGGCTGGTCTTGCCGACGCCGGGCGGGCCGGCGAGGGCGAGCACCGCCCCGGAGCCACGGCCACCGACCACGCCGAGGTTGCGCTCGGCCCGCCGGTTGCGCACCGCGAGGTATTCCAGGATGCGGTCCTTCACGTCGGCCAGGCCGGCGTGGTCGGCGTCGAGCACCGCGCGGGCCGCGCCGAGGTCCGTGTTGTCCTCGGTACGCGTGCTCCACGGCATCTCCAGCACCGTGTCGAGCCAGGTCCGGATCCACCCGGCCTCCGGGGAGGCGTCGCTGGCCCGTTCCAGCTTGCCGACCTCCCGCAGGGCCGCCTCGCGGACCTTCTCCGGCAGGTCGGCGCTCTCCACCCGGCTGCGGTAGTCGGCGGAGCCGTCCGGCTCGTCCTCGCCGAGTTCCTTGCGGATGGCGGCGAGCTGCTGGCGGAGCAGGAACTCCCGTTGGGACTTCTCCAGTCCCTCGCGGACGTCGGTGTTGATCCGCTCGGTGACCTCCTGCTCGGCGAGGTGGTCCCGCACCCAGCCGACGAGGAGTTCCAGCCGGGCGGTGACGTCCGCAGCGGTGAGCAGTTCGGTCTTCTGCGCCAGGCTGAGCCACGGCGCGTAGCCGGCCGCGTCGGCCAGCTCGGAGAGGTCGGCCATCCGCTCCATGGCGTCGATGACCTGCCAGGCACCGCGCTGCTGGAGGACCGAGGTCATCAGGGCGCGGTACTCGCGGGCGAGGTCCCGGGCCTTCCCGGCCGGGGCGGGTTCGTCGAGTTCGGTCGCCTCGACCCAGAGGGCGGCGCCGGGTCCGGGGACGCCGGAGCCGATCCGGGCCCGGGACAGGCCGCGCACCACGGCGGCGGGCTCGCCGTCGGGCAGCCGGCCCACCTTCTCGATGGTGGCGACCGTGCCGACGGAGCCGTACTCGCCGTCGATGCGGGGCACGGCGAGGAGCTTCTTGTCGCCGGTGGCGCGGGCCGCGTCGACGGCGGCCTGGGTGGTCGGGTCGAGGGTCACCGGGATGACCATGCCGGGCAGCAGGACGGCGTCGGTCAGCGGAAGTACCGGAAGAGTTGCCATCGAACACCTGCTATCGGGTTGAGTTGAGCGTGTCAGGCTCAAGTTCCAGCGCCCGCCCCTTGTTCCTGCCTGTGACCCAGGACACAGGCGGGCACCGCCCGGGCTCCCCCGCTCCCGCCTGCCCGCCGCGCGCGACGACGATTCCACGACGCCGATTAAGCCGACCCGCCGAATGGCAAACGGCCGGTATTCTTGCGATTCGGTCGAGGTATACGTCAAACTCTTGGTCACACCCCGCCTGACACAGGGAGTAATGGCGATGGCAAGGAAAGTAATCACCGTCCTGACCGACGACCTCGACGGCGGAAAGGCCGATCGGACCGTCGAGTTCAGTCTGGACGGCGTGGCGTACACCATCGACGTCTCCGACGAGAACGCGGGTGTGCTGCGCAAGGCCCTGGACCCGTACATCAGCGCTGGCAGGCGGATCGGCCGCGGGCCGGTGGACGCGGCCCGGGCGACCCGCCGGCCCGGACGCCCGGCCTCCCCGGGAATGGACCGCGAGCAGAACCGGGCCATCCGCGAATGGGCCGCCAAGAACGGGTACGAGATTTCCGAGCGGGGCCGCATCCCGGTCTCCGTGGTGGAGGCGTACAAGAACCGCTGAGGCGGTCGGCATCACCATCGGACACACCGGGGTCACGCTGAGAAATCAGTGGGGCCCCGGTCCGTTTTTCCACCGTTCAGCATTTCCGCCGCACCGGGTGGCGGGCGGCGCGACACCCACCGGGCAGCCGTCCCACGCCGGGCCGGACGCGACACGGCCGGAGCCACCCGGGGTGAGTCCCCGGGCGGCTCCGGCCGTCGTCTGTCCGCGGGTCAGTTGACCCGGATCCGCACCACGTCGAAGGCGGGGGTCTGGTTGGCCCGTTCCATCATCGGGATGCGGTGGGAGCCGTCACCGGCCCAGACCGCGCACTGCGCGACCCCGGACTCCGGCAGGCCGGGGATCTGGATGGTCACGTCGTCCGGCTGGGCACCGCCCCGGCCGTCCTCGGTGGCGACGAAGAACGCCGGTACGTCCTGCGGGTTCGGGGGCTGGCGGGTGCTGCCCAGCATCCGGCACGCGGTGTGGAAGTGCCCCCGCACCAGACCCTGGTCGTTGAGCAGGGAGCTCTCCAGGTAGTAGCCGCCCTGGCCGGCCGCGAGGAACCGGTCCCGGACCAGGTTCCGGGTAGTCACCCGCAGGTTGAACGGCTGGTTCCGGCCCACCTGGTTGGGGAACTGCGTGATCAGCAGCGAGGGGTTGTTCGCCGCCGCGCCGACCTCGCCGAAAGCGGTGCTCACGCAACGGTTACCGGCCTGGAAACCGTCGTGCGGCTGGAGCTTGCTGTTGCCGCAGTCCTTGGCGAGCACGCCCAACCCGTTGCCGTTGTTGTTCCCGCCGTTGTTGTTGCCGCCGTTCTGGCCACCACCGTTGTTCTGGCCACCACCGTTCTGACCACCACCGTTGTTCTGACCGCCGTTCTGGCCACCGTTGTTGTTCCCGCCGGCGTTCTGGCCGGCGTCGGCGAGGGCGCACTCGGCGAACTGGTCGAGGCCCTGCGGCCGCTGGGCCACCCGGCCGATCGCGGTCGCGATCCGGTTCAGGGTCGCGGTCCGCTTGTCGGCCAGCGGCCGCAGGATGGCGTTGTTGATGAAGTCCTGTCCGTTGCGGCTGCCGTCGGCGGCGAGCCGCCGGTTCGCCTCGGCGATCTGGGTGTCCAGCAGGGCCAGGTTGCGGTCCACCTCGGCGCGGGCCCGGTCCGGGATCTGCGGCAGCTTGCCCTTCACGTCGGGGCAGGCCACGGTGGGTGCGCCGGCCGCCGCGCCGCCGCCCGCCTTGACCACCTGGCACTCGGCGACCGACATCTGGCCGTCACCCCAGTGGTTGCGCACCCAGCGGCCGTTCTGCCAGGTCCGGGTGGTGCTGCCCCGCCCGCTCGGTGACGTCGCGCCGGGGCTGGCGGGCAGGCACGACGCCGAGGCGGTACGGGTGTACGTCCGCCGGTCCTGAGCCGACGAGATCTGGGTCACGGCGACGATTCCGCCGAAGACGGCGAGCGTGCCGACAACGGCCAGCAGTCGCTTGCTCCGCGCGTTACCGGATGACCGGCGCGCCCGTGTGGACCTGCGCATCGAATTGCTCTCCTTCTCGATCCGGTAGTTGACTGGTGACCCGACGGACCGACGGAATTCTCCGGGTGGGGATCACTGCGACGTTCCGGTTGCACGTCGATGGTCGGCGATGCCCTTTCCGCACCGTCGCCCGCGCCTGCGGGCGCGGCTGGGAAGATCTCGTCCATTCCCGCTTAGGTACGGAACCGCGCCGACGATGGTTCAACCCCGGACCGGGGCAATTCGAGAAGGAGTACGCGCGGCCCGCTCAGTCGGCGCAGAGGTGCGCGAAACCGAAGCCCCGCTCCAGTTCGTCGCCACGCGCCGCGAGCAGCCGGATGTCGTGCCGGAGTTGGTCGCGGTCCACCAGGGCCGGCGTGGCGTCGAGGTCGCGCAGCCGCTCGCCGACCGCCACCGCGGCCAAATCCTCGGCCAGGCGGGCGGGATCGACGCCGCAGGAGAAGCCCTGCTCCCGCAGCCGCACCCGCTCCACCAGGCACCGTCCGGGCCGCACCTCGACCCAGCTCCAGCCCTCGGCCGGCCCGCCCGCCCAGCGCACGTGCAGGCCCCGGACGATCGGGTCGGCCAGCCGCCGCTCCACGTACGCCTCGACGGCGGCGGCCCGGGCCAGCGCACCGAGGTCGTTGACCGGGCCGCTGCGCCCGTCGGGCAGCCGGCCGACGATGTCCCGGAAACCGACCGACTCGTCGCCGTCCGGGCCGTGCCCGCCCGCGTAGTCGCGCGCGTCGATGACGTACTCGACGAGGCGTCGACCGTGTTCGCCCGCGCGCAGCGCCGACGACTCGACCCGCAGCACCGGCAGGCCGACGGCCGCGCAGACGACGCTGGTCATCCGGTCGGCACGCTGCTGGGCGGAACCGGCGACGGTCGGCGCGGCGAACTCGACGGCGAAGGCCGGCCGGCCGCTGTCGGCGGCGCAGACCACCTGGTCGAAGCCCTGCCGCAGCGCGGTGCTCCACTGGTTGCCGGTGATGCCCGGCGGGCGCCCCTGCACCAGGTCCCCGAGCCGGCGGGCGGCGTACACGGCCTGGCCACGCCGGTGCAGCAGCGGCGCGCCCCCGGCCGTGACCGGACGCAGCCAGGAGACGTCCGTGCTGCCGGTGCTCGTCATCTTCGCCAGATCCATCCGTCGGTCGACCGGCCCGAGTCTAGGACGCCGATCATCACCGCCGCGTCGCCGGTGCGGCCGGTGACGCTCGCCGGTCCGGCCGGACGGCTGTCACCGGCGGGACACCCGCCTCCGCCCGGGGACCGGTGCGTCCGAGTGGCGGGCCCTCTAGGCTCGACCGGTGCACAGCGGACGGACTCCGGAACGGTTCACCAAACGCAGCCTCGTCGCCGTCTCCCACGCGATCGAACGGGCGGCCCTGGCCACCGCCGAGGACGGCCCGCTGGTGGTGCTCGCCCTCTTCCAGCGGATGCCGTACTTCGCCCGGGAACGCGCGGTCTACGAACGGATCGTGGGCCGGGCCGCCGCGACCGTGGTGGGGGTGGTCGGCCCCACGCCGCCGGAGCTGCCCGCCGGGTCGTACGGGGTCGTCCTGGACGAGGCGGAGGAGCTGGCCCGGGAGTGGAGCGTCATCGCGCTGACCCCGCGCTTCGGCGCGGCGCTGGTGGCGTACGACCGGGGTGAGGTCGCGCCCGCGGTGACCCTGGAGGCTGGGCGGCTCTTCGACGGGCGGTGGGGTTTCCGCCGGGACGAGGCACTGCACGAGGTGCTCCGGCTGCGGGGGCACCTCGCCGACCGGCTGCCCCCGGCCGCGCACGCGACGCTGGACGAGGTGATCGCCCGGGTCCGGGACCTCCCGTCCACCCCGGAGAGTCGCGGGCCGAGGCGGCGATCCGGCTGATGGCCGACCGCGCCGAGCGGGCGGACCGCCAGGCGCGCCCGCGGCGGAGCCGGCCGACGGGCTGCTGGACGAGCCGGCCCTGGGCCGGTGGACCGGCGCGGTGACCGCCTCGGGCACCCTCCCGGTGGCCCTGGTGGGCGTCCGCGTCGGCGAGCCGGGCGGCGGGGCGGAGCGGTTCGGCCGGCGCAGCGTCGCCCGGGAGACCCAGGCGGTGCTCGGGGCGATCACGGGCGTGCTGCGCCCGGTCGACCGCGCGGTACGCCTGGCCGAGGACGAATACCTGCTCAACCTGCCGGCGCTGACCGAGCCGGAGGCGCTGGAGGTGGCGGGCCGGGTGCACGCCGCGTTGGCCGGGTTGGCGCAGTCGTACCCGTTCGTCAGCTACCGGGTGCACGCGGCGGTCACCGTGACGACCCGCCGACCGCTGCCGGTGGCCGAGGTGCGGCACGCGGTCCAGTGGGCGGCGCAGGAGGGTGTCCCGGTGGCCACCCTCGCCCCGGAGAGCAGTGCGACCCCGGTCGGGGCGCGCTGATCACTCCGCGCCCATCACCAGCCCCTCGATGGTGTGCTTCTGCGTGATCGGCACGAGGGTGTCGACCACCGGGCACCGCAGGTGGTCCCGGACCAGCTCCGGCAGGCGCTCCCGGTAGCCCCGGGTCACCGCCATGTCGTGGTGGGCGGCGTTGCCGGCACCGGGCGCGTCGACACCGAGGACCAGCACCGGTCGGGCCAGGGTGGAGACGTTCGGGGTGCCCCGGTGGACGGTCAGCGCCGAGCGCGCCGAGATGTCGCCGCGACGCGGGTACTTCTTCACGGCCCGGGCCTGGTAACGGGGGTAGCGGTCCTTCGGCGGGAACATCTCGTGGTCGAAGTCGCGGCCGTCGTCCCACTGGGTGCCCGGGGCGATCTCGAACGGACCCATCTCCTCGACGGTGTCCACCGTGGTCAGGTTGAACGCCAGCGAGGTCAGGCGGCGCTCCCGGCGGGTCTGCTCCGGCATCGGGAAGTCGCGGTGCCACGGCTGCGCGGCCGCGCCGGGGAAGGGGATGTCGAAGCCGAGCTCGACGATCTCGTAGTCCGGGCCGAGGACCGCCCGGCACACCGACACCACCCACGGATGGGTGACCAGGTCGACGAAGCCGCGCAGTTGTTCGGGGTGGATCTCCACGTACCAGCGCTGCGGGCCGCGCCCGACCGCGCCGTCGGGCCGGGAGCGGGCCTCCTGGAAGGCGGCGTCGACGTCCTCGGCAACCTGCTCCACCCAGTCGACGTCGAAGGCGCCCCGGCAGGCGGTGATGCCGTCGCGGTAGAGGTCGCCGAGGGCCTCGACGGGCGTCTCGTCCTCGACTGCGGAGGTGGGATGGTCGGCGGCCAGGGCGGGGTGGGGTCTCATGAGGCCTCCTCGTCAGGGGACGAGCCGAGTATTACAACGTTGTATAAGACTGGCAAGAGACCGCACCGGGCCCGTCCGCCACGGCCCGATCGGGCATGATCGGCCGGGGTCGAGACCGAGGGGGTACGCCGTGCGGGTGGTGTCGCTGGTGCCGTCGCTGACCGAGGCGGTCGCGTCGACCCGGCCGGAGGTGCTGGTCGGGGCGACCGACTGGTGCACCCATCCGGAAGGGCTGGACGTCGCCCGGGTGGGCGGCAGCAAGTACCCGGACCTCGACCGGGTGCTCGCCCTCCGGCCCGACCTGGTGCTGCTCAACGAGGAGGAGAACCGCCGCGCCGACGCCGACGCGCTGGTCGCGGCCGGGGTGCCGGTCCGGGTCACCTTCCCGCGTACGGTGCCGGGGGCGCTGGACGAGCTGGGCGACCTGGTGACCGCGCTCGGGGTGCGCGCCGAACCCGAGTGGCTGGTGGCGGCCCGCCGGGCCTGGGCCGACCCGCCCCGGCCGGCGGCGCCCCGACGCGCGATGGTGCCGGTGTGGCGCCGCCCCTGGGTGGTGCTCGGCGGGAACACCTTCGCCGGCGACGTGCTCCGCCGGCTCGGCGTGGTCAACGCGTACGGCGACGACGCCGAGCGCTATCCCCGCCCCACCCTGGACGAGCTGCGCGCCCGCGACCCGGAGCTGGTGGTGCTGCCGGACGAGCCGTACCGGTTCACCGCCGACGACGGGCCGGAGTCCTTCCCGGGCGTGCCGTACGCCCTGGTCTCCGGCCGCCACCTCACCTGGTACGGCCCCAGCCTCGCCGACGCCCCCGCCCTGCTGGCCGCCCAGCTCGCCGCCGCACGCTGAGTCCCACGGGACAGGGCTTACGACCCGGCCGTGGCGGGCCCTTCGCGCCTGCCCTCCCGCACCCCGGTGGCGGTGGACTACGGGAAGGAGGAGAGGAGAGCGGCGATGGAGACCAATCGACTGATCGTGGTGGGTGTGGACGGCTCCGACGGCGGCCGGCGGGCGCTGGACTGGGCGGTCGACGAGGCGGTGGCCCGGGGCGGCGCGGTCCAGGTCGTGGTGGCCTGGCGGTGGGACCGGATCGAGGTCGGCCCGATGACCCAGGCGACCGGCCCCGTCGACGAGCAGCAGCGCGCCCGGACGCTGCTCGACGACGAGATCCGCGGGGTGGTGCTGCGCAAGGGACCGGGCTGCTCGGTGGCCGGCGAGATCGCCGAGGGCCCGGCGGCGGACGTGCTCACCGCCGCAGCCCGGACGGCAGACCTGCTGGTGCTCGGCAGCCACGGGCACAACCGGCTGCGGCACACCGTGCTCGGCTCGGTGAGCGAGGAGTGCGTGCGCAAGGCGAGCTGCCCGGTGGTGGTGATCCCGGTGCCCGCCCCGGCCACCACCGTCGGGCACGAGCCGGTGCTGCGCGCCTGACGACAGCGCCGAGGGGCGGCCACCCGGAAAGAACCGGGGACCGCCCCTCGACGCTGCCCGGGACCCGGTGACGCCCGGGACCCGATCCGGCCGGCACGGCGAGACCGACGGCGGGGAAAACGACGGCCGGGTGAGATCCAGCGGGACCGGCGGGGCGGCGGCAGAGGCAGCGGCGGGCCCCGCCGGGCGGGTGCGCGGCGGGGCCGTCGACCGGGACGGTCAGGCGACCGGGGTGACCCGGCCCGGGTCCAGCTCGACCAGGGTGGTGTCATCCACGTCGTACCCGATGGTGCTGTGCACCTCGACCACGCCGCTGACCTGCGCGGCGAGCTTTCCGGCCAGCTCGACGGCGGTCCGCCGGTCGAGCCGGCCGTCCAGGGTGACCGCGCCGTCGCGGACCTGGACGGTGACCAGGCCGTCCCGGACGGCGAGCACCCGGCGCAGCACCTCCTGCACCACGTCCTCACGGATCTCCGCGTCGGTGCGCAGGTGCACCCGGAGCAGGTCGCTGCGGGTGACGATGCCGACCAGCCGGCCGAGATCGTCCAGCACCGGCAGCCGCTTGACGTCCTCGCGGTCCATCATCCGGGCCGCCGCCGGGAGTGACGCCTCCGGGAAGGTGGTGACCGCCGGCGCGGTCATCAGGTCCCGGGCCAGCAGCGCGTCCGCCTTCTCCCGCGCGGTACGCCGACGCCGCCCCTCGAACACCCGCCGCTCGTCCGGGTGGCCGGCCCGCTCGATCTTGTGCAGCAGATCCGCCTCGGACACCACCCCCAGCACCCGGCGGAAGCCGTCGATCACCGGCACGGCGCTGATGCCCCGCCGGATCAGCACGTCGACGATCCGGCGGTACGGGGTCTCCTCCCCCACCGTCGCGACGTCCCTGGTCATCACGTCGCCCACCTGCCACGTCCTCATCACGGCCTCCTCGTCGGGTGTTCCCCACCGCGACCGTAGGACCGGGCAGGCACCGTCGGTCAGAGCCGGTCGGCAGGCCCGGGAAGGCCGTCCGGACCGGGCCGGAAGAGGTCGAAGGTCCCGGTCCCCGACGGCCCGGTCGGCCCTGTCCGCGACACCGCCGCGGAGGTGGAATGAATGTGCCACCGGAAAGCGCGGTGCGAGGACAGGAAGGGACGTGGACACCATGACCGCCACAGTCGAGCGGATCACCGCCAACACCATCACTCCGGCGGCCGGCGTCACCCGCGACGTCGAGACCACCGGCCAGAAGGCCACCCGGTACGTCTTCGCCGGACTCCGGATCGCGCTGGGCTGGACGTTCCTCTGGGCCTTCCTGGACAAGATGTTCGGCCTCGGCCACGAGACCGCCGCGAAGAACGCCTGGATCAACGGGGGCAGCCCCACCAAGGGCTTCCTCGCCTTCGGCGCCGCCGGCCCGTTCAAGGGCTTCTACAACGGCATCGCCGGAGCGGCCTGGGCGGACTGGCTGTTCATGATCGGCCTCCTGGCCATCGGCACCGCCCTGATCCTGGGCATCGGCCTCCGGGTCGCCGCGGTCGCCGGCGGGCTGCTGCTGGTCATGATGTGGACGGCCGTGCTGCCCCCCGAGAACAACCCCTTCATGGACGACCACCTGATCTACGCGGGTCTGCTGGCCGCACTGGCCCTGGTCGGCGCGGGCAACACCCTCGGCCTCGGCCGGACCTGGGCGAAGCTCCCCCTCGTCCAGCGGCTCACCTGGCTGAAGTAACGCCATCAGGCACCACCCACCGGCGGGCGTCACCTCGGGTGACGCCCGCCGCTGCGTACGCCCACCGTCCCCGCCGCCTCGACCGGTGGGGACTGACGCGGATAGGTCGACCGCTATCGGGCAGGATCGACGGGGAACGGATCCATCACCGACCGAGCTAGGAGACCTCCGCATGGACAAGCCCGAGGTAGGCCCGATCGAGGGCGCACCCCCCGCCGACCTCGTCATCGAGGACATCACCGTCGGCGCGGGCCCCGAGGCCCAGCCGGGCCAACTGGCCAGCGTGCACTACGTCGGGGTGGCCCACTCGACCGGCCGCGAGTTCGACGCGTCGTGGAACCGGGGCGAGAGCTTCGAGTTCCCGCTCGGCGGCGGCCAGGTCATCGCCGGCTGGGACCAGGGCGTGGTCGGCATGAAGGTCGGCGGTCGGCGTCGGCTCACCATCCCGCCGCACCTGGGCTACGGCAGCCGGGGCGCCGGCGGCGTGATCAAGCCGAACGAGACGCTGGTCTTCGTCGTGGACCTGCTCGGCGTCCGCTGACCGGCACCGAACCGCGCAGGGCCGTCGGCGGTCGCCGGCGGCCCTGCGGCGTGCCGGGTCAGGCCGCCACCAGGGTGGCCGCACCCGCCGACGCGCTCTGCCGCACGGGCAGCACCCGGTGCAGGCCGGTGACGCGCAGCACCCGGTCCACCACCGGATCGGGGTCGACCAGGACCAGCTCGCCGCCCCGGGCGCGGACCCGCAGGTGCGCCGCCACCAGCGCGCGCACCCCGGCCGCGGAGAGCACCCGGACGCCGGACAGGTCCAGCCGCAGCGTGGGCCGCGCCGGGGCCGCCCAGAGCGCGGCGCGCAACGAACCGACCGTGGCGATGTCCACCTCACCGATCGCCCGGACGTCCACCACGTGGTCGCCGACGGTGATCTCCACCCGAAACCGGTCGCTGTGCTGTCCCATGCCGACGAACCTATCCGCCGGCACCGACAGTTCCGCCTGATCCGGCGGGGGATCCGGGAAGGTCCCGGGTCCGACCCCGACGACCTCGGGGTTCGCCTCCGGACGCGGTCCGCGACCCGGGCTCTCCCCACGATCAGCACCCGCTGCCGGCGGTGTCCGGTCCGTGCCGGGACCGGCACCGGGGTCGGCAGCCGACACGCCACCGGGTGGTGCCCGCCGGGACGCGCCGGGGGAAGAATGAGCGGATGGTCGTCCCCCGGCAACGTCCGCCCCGCCTCATCCGCCCGGTCCGCGAGCCCGCCACCGTGCCGCCACCGCTGGACGGGCCGTGGGCGCCCGCCGACGTCCGGCTCGACCGGGTCGACGTGCTGCCACTGCCCGACGGGGCGCACGGTCCCGAGGACGTGCTCGTCGCCCCGGACGGCCGGGTCTACAGCGGCGACGAGGACGGCCGGCTGTGGTGGTGGCCGGCGGACGCCCCGGCGGGCTCCCCGTCCACCCTGCTCGCCGAGACCGGCGGCCGGCCGCTCGGCATCGAGCTGGACCCGGTCGACGGCACGCTGGTGGTGTGCGACGCGTACCGGGGGTTGCTGCGGGTCACCCCGGACGGGGCGGTGCGGGAGCTGACCGGCAGCGCCCCGCCGGTGCACTTCGCGGACAACGCCGCCGTGGCCCGGGACGGCACGGTCTACTTCACCGACTCCTCCGACCGGTTCCCGCTGTCGCACTGGAAGCGGGACCTGCTGGAGCACCGGCCCAACGGCCGGGTGCTGGCGTACGACCGGCGCAGCGGCCGGACCGAGGTGGTGGTGAGCGGGCTCTACTTCCCCAACGGGGTGGCGCTGACCCCGGACGAGTCCGCGCTGATGCTGGTGGAGACGGCCACCCACCGGCTGCTGCGGGTCGGGCTGCCCGACGGCGAGGCGACCGTGCTGGCGGACCTGCCGGCCTACCCGGACAACGTGGCGGCGGTGGGCGACGGGACGTACTGGATCGCGCTGCCGAGCCCGCGGCTGCCGATCGTGGAGAAGCTCCTGCCGCACCCCCGGGTCCGGCAGCTGGTGGCCCTGCTGCCCGACGCGGTGCAGCCGCAGCCCCGCCGGTACGGGCTGGTCGCGCTGGTCGACGGCGACGGGCGGGTGCTGCGCACGCTGCACGGGCCGGGTGGCGCGTACTCGATGATCACCGGGGTCCGGCAGCACGGTGACCAGCTCTGGTTGGGCAGTCTCACCGCGACCGGGGTGGCCCGGGTGGGCCTCGGCTGAGCGCGACCGGCCCGCCAGGTGGCGGGCCGGTCGCTCGTTCCTCCCCAGGTACCGTCAGCCGCCGCTGGCGGACGGGGCCGGTGCGGGCGAGGACCCGCCGGCCACCGCGCCGGGGTGCGGCGTGGCGCTCTGCGTGGGCCGGAGCCCCGCCGGGACGGGCAGCGCGCTGCCCTTGACGAACTCGTCCCAGCTGGTGTTCCAGGCGGTCCAGCCGTTGCCCGGCGTCAGCGGCACCTCGGTGCCCTTGACCGTCACCAGGTCGCCGACCTTGGTGATGCCCATCAGCCAGTCCGCCGCCGTGGCGGAGACGTTGGCGCAGCCGTGCGACGTGTTGGTGTAACCCTGCTCCCCCTCGGACCACGGCGCCGAGTGGATGAACTCGCCACCCCAGGTGAGCCGCTGGGCGTCGTCCACGTCGACCACGTAGCCACCGTTCGGGTCGTTCCGGGTGTCGAAGGTGGTCCGGTCGAACTTCTCCATGATCACCATCTTGCCGCTGGAACTCGGCGTGCTCGGCTTGCCGAGGCTGACCGGGATCCGCTTGAGCAGCTTGCCGTCCCGGAAGACCGACATCTGCTTGGTCGCGTTGTCGATGTCGATGCTGACCTGCCGGCCGATCTTCGACACGGCCGTCCGGTCGGCGTCACCGACGGCGTCCTTGCCGATCGGCAGCCCCTCCAGGCCGGCCCGCACGCTGATCTTCGTGCCCGGCTTCCAGAAGTCGGGGGCCCGGTAGTAGACCTGGCTGCCGTCCTCCAGCCACGACCAGGCACCCGGCTGCGGCGGATCCGTCTTCACGAACAATCGGCGTTGCACGTCGGCCCTGGCCTCTTTCGGAATTGCCGGGTCGAACGCGACGGTCACCGGCATCGCCGTACCGAACGTCTGATTGTCGGTGAAATACAGCACGCTCGTGACGGCCGGTTTGGTGGATTTCGCCATCGTGGTGAACGTCGTCTTCTGCGTGCTGGTCCGCCCGGAATCGCCGGTGACGGTCACCTCCGCCGTGTACGTCCGCGAGTTCTGCAACGGGCGGGTCGGCACCCAGCCGGACCCGTCCTCGCGGGGCGCCGCCGGCACCGCCGCGCCCTTGTCGTCGGTGAGCCGGACGGCGGTCACCTTCCCGCCCGTCACCCGGGTCCCCACCTCCGCGCTGATCGGCACGTCGCGGGACCGGTCGGTCGGCGTCAGGGCGACCGAGGGGGCCGCGGCCGCCTTCGCGTGGCCCGACGTCGCCGCGCCGGACTTCTGGTCGGCGGTGCACCCGCCGAGGGCCAATGGTGTGGCTGCGATGGTTACCGCCAATAGCGTCAATCGCCGCCTCAGATCCATATTGCGCACCCCATTTCAACTCCCCGTTGGTTCACATTCTGTCGGGCGGGACAGAGGTCGTGGCTTATTCGGAAAAATTGGCCGGACGGGGCCGGTGCGTTTCCGGTCGGGACGTACAGGAATGGCATTTGCTCGGGCCGGACGGGCCGGGCGTCACGGCTGCCACCCGGTGCGCCCGGCGGGCCGGACCGGCACCGGACGCCCGGTTCAGTCGCCGTGGTTGCGGTCCCACCGACCACCGATCGGCGGGGTGTCCAGGCGGGTCGCGGCGTCCGCGTTGCCAGCCAGGTCGTTGTCCTCGATCCGGCAGTCCACGCAACTGCCCCGCCCGGTGATCCAGAGACCGTGGGTCTGGGTGGGTGGGTCCTGACTGTCCCAGGCCCGGTTGCCCCGGATGCTGGCCGAGTCGATCGGGGCGTCGATGGTGATGCCGGCCCGGGTACGGGGCGCGTCCGGCAGCTGGTACGGCGTGCCCGGGGTGGGGACGTCGCCGCTCCACGCGGTGACCGCGCCGGGCCGGACCGGCGCCAGGGTCAGCTCGCTCGAGTCGTTCGCCGCGACCACCGCGATCCGGTCCCCGACCCGGAGCACCTTGCCCCGGTGCTCGTCGTGACGCCAGTTCGCCCGCCGGTCGACCACCCGCCGCTCGCCGTACCGCACCGACTCGCCGCCGCCCGAGACGGCCGGCGCGCACTGCCGGCCGTTGCCCCGGATCCGGTTGCCGATCAGCATGGCGTCGGCGATCGGGCGGTCGATCCGGATCGCGTCCAGGCTGTTGCCGTAGAGGTCGTTGCCGTCCAGGACGATCTCCCGGGCGGTCTCCGTCTCGTCGCCGCCGAGGCTGCGCTGGTGGTAGCCGTACCGGCCGTTGCCGCTGATCCGGTTGCCCCGGATGGTGTACGGGCCGGGGGTGTTGCCGATGCTGACGCCGTCGCGCACGTTGCCGTCGATGACGCAGTCGGTGAGCAGGCCGCCCCGGCCGGCCGTACGGGTGGTGCCCTTGGCCGAGACGTGGAAGCCGGCCTCCAGGTTGCCGGTCATCGTGCAGGCGGAGACGATCAGCCCGTTGGCGCCCCAGTCGGAGATGCCGAACCGGTTGCCCTGGGCGTGGCAGCCGATCACCCGGATGCCGCGCGGTCGCAGGGCACCCTCGGTCTGCAGTTCGAAGAAGATGCCGTTGGTGGCGTTGCCGACGGCCGAGCAGTTGACCACGTTGAGCCGCTCGACGCTGCCCCACCCGCCGATCCCGACGCCGATCCCGGCCCCGCCCAGCTCGGTGCCGTTGTCGACCCGTCCGCAGCCGGCCACCAGCACCCCGTCGATCAGGGTGTCCTGGAGGAAGTCGCAGCCCAGTCCGGTGGCGGCGGTGTGGTGGATGTAGAGATTGCGGAACACGCCCCGCACCACGTACTGCAGGCCCAGCCCCTTGGCGAGCGGGTTGTAGTCCACCGAGGCGACCCCGGAACCGTCGATCTCGAAGTCGGCGAAGGTGCAGTACTCCAGGTACCGGTCGGGGCCGGCGCCGTGCAGCGCCTCGGTGTAGAAGGCCAGCGGGGTCGGGTCGGTCCGGTTGCCGGCGTTGCTCAGCAGGAACCGGGTGGCCCCGGGACCCGCCCCGACCAGGGAGACCCCGGTCCGCCACACGGTGCCGGCGTCCCGGATCGAATAGACCCCGGGCGGGCAGTAGATCACCCGGGCCCGCCCGTCGGCCGCGTACGCGTCACCGAGCCGGTCCACCAGCGCGGCGAAGGCGGGCTGGTCGTTGGTGGTCCCGTCGCCGGTCAACCCGTGGTCGCGGGCGTTGCAGAGCAGCGGGGCCCCGGCGACGGGCTCCGCGCGCAGCCCGGCGCTGGGCAGCTGGGGGTAGACCATCCGGCACCTCCCCTCGACGGCCCGGCTGGCATTCCCGGTCCCCCGAGGGAGAAACGGCGCGGCCCGGCCCCGGGTCGGGCCGGGCCGCCCGGTCAGACGTTCGCCACCAGCAGCGCGGGCTGCTCGACGCAGTCGGCGACGTGGCGCAGGAAGCCGCCGGCCACGCCACCGTCGCAGACCCGGTGGTCGAAGGTGAGGCTGAGCTGGGTGACCTTGCGGACGGCGAGCTGCCCGTCCACCACCCACGGCTTGTCGACGATCCGCCCCACCCCGAGCAGCGCCGCCTCGGGGTGGTTGATGATCGGCGTGGAGCCGTCCACCCCGAACACGCCGTAGTTGTTGAGCGTGAAGGTGCCGCCGGTCAGCCGCGCCGGGGGCAGGGTGCCGGCCCGCGCGGCGGCGGTCGTCTCGGCCAGCGCCGCGGCCAACTCCCGGGTGGTGAGCCGCTGGGCGTCGCGCAGCACCGGGACGACCAGACCCCGGTCGGTCTGCGCGGCGATGCCCAGGTGCACACCGGCGGACTGGACGATCCGCTGCCCCTCGCTGTCGACCCGCGCGTTGAGCTGCGGATACTTCCGGAGCCCGCTGAGGCAGATCCGGGCCAGCAGGGCGAGGATGCTCACCGGGGCGTCCGGGGTGGCCGCGTTGATCGCGGACCGGGTCGCCAGCAGCCCGGTGGCGTCCACGTCGACCCAGATGGTCACCTCGGGGATCTCCCGGCGGCTGCGGGAGAGCTTGTCGGCGATGGCCTTGCGGATGCCGGTGAGCGGGATGACGACGTCACCGTCGGCGGCGAGCCCGACGTGCGCGGTCGGGGTGTCGGGCACGGCGGCGAGCGCGGGCGTGGCCCGGGCGGCCTCCACGTCGGCCCGGCGGATCACGCCACCGGGTCCGGTACCGCGCAGCGCGGCGAGGTCGACGCCGTGTTCCTTCGCCAGCCGCCGGACGATCGGCGAGATGACCAGCGGAGCCGACCGGCCGGCGGAGCCGCCGTCGACCGCCCCGCCCCGGTCCGACCCGTCGGACGGAGCCGGCGCGGCGGCCGGAGCCGGCGCGGCGGCCGGAGCCGGCGCGGCGGCCGGAGCCGGCGCGGCGGCCGGAGCCGGCGCGGCGGCCGGAGCCGGCGCGGCGGCCGGAGCCGGCGCGGCGGCCGGGCCCGGTCGGGACGGCCCGGCCGGCTGACCGATTCCGGGGTCCGCCGGGTCCGCCCGCTGCCGGTGGGTTCCGGGCCACGGCCAGGCGCGGCCGGCGGCGCTGCCGGCCGGAGCCGCCATGGCCGGTGCCGTACCCGATGAGGACGTTGCCGGAGCCGGCCCGCTCCTCCTCGCGGTAGGTGGCGTGCCCGGCGGGCTCCGCGTCGTCGGAGCCGGCGCCGTCCAGCGGCGCGATGGTGATCAGCGGCTGGCCGACCGGGCGTACCTCACCGGCCGCGCCGTGCAGCGCGACGACCCGGCCGGCGTACGGGCAGGGCACGTCGACGACCGCCTTGGCGGTCTCCACCTCGACGACCGACTGGTCCACGGTGACCACGTCGCCGACGGCGACCCGCCACTCGACGATCTCCGCCTCGCTCAGCCCCTCCCCCAGGTCGGGCAGGAGGAAGTCCCGGGTGCCCGTCGTGGCCGTCATGCCGATCCCTCCCTTCGGTCGGCACCGGCACGAGCCGTCAGCCGGCTGTGCCTGATGATTCGCTCGCTACGCTCCCTCATGCCGCCACCCACCGGGTGTCGGGCTGGTCGTCCCACTGGAGCCGGGCCACGGTGTCCAGCACCCGGTCCACCGACGGCAGGTGGGTGTGCTCCAGCATCGGCGCCGGGTAGGGGATGTCGAGGCCGGAGACCCGCAGCACCGGGGCGTGCAGCGCGTGGAAGCAGCGTTCCTGCACCCGGGCGGCGATCTCCGCGCCGACCCCGGCGAAGCCCTGCGCCTCGGAGATCACCACACACCGGCCGGTCTTGCGGACCGACGAGGCGATGGTGGCGTCGTCGAACGGCACGATGGTCCGGACGTCCACCACCTCCAGGTCCCAGCCCTCCTCGCGGGCGGCCTCGGCGGCCTCCAGCGCGACCGGCACCGCCGGCCCGTACGCGACCAGGGTGGCGTCGGTGCCGGCCCGGCGCACGACGGCCCGCCCGAACGGCGCGGTCCGCGCCGGCAGCTCCGCCTCGGCGCTGGCGAAGTAGAGCTTCTTCGGCTCCATGAAGACGACCGGGTCGGGATCGTCGATCGCCTCCCGCAGCAGCGAGTACGCGTCCTCGACGGTCGCCGGGGTGACCACCTTCAGCCCCGGGGTGTGCGCGTAGTACGCCTCGGACGAGTCGCAGTGGTGCTCGACCCCGCCGATGCCGCCGGCGTAGGGCACCCGGATGACCATCGGCACGCCGAGCGCGCCGCGGGTGCGGTTGCGCAGCTTCGCCACGTGCGAGGCGATCTGCTCGAACGCCGGGTACGCGAACGCGTCGAACTGCATCTCCACCACCGGGCGCAGCCCGGACATGGCCAGTCCGACGGCGAAGCCGACGATGCCGGCCTCGGCGAGCGGGGTGTCGAAGCAGCGCTTGTCACCGAAGCGGGCCTGGAGGCCGTCGGTGATCCGGAAGACGCCGCCGAGCTGCCCGACGTCCTCGCCGAAGACGAGCACCCGGTCGTCGTCGAGCATCGCGTCGGCGAGCGCGGCGTTGAGCGCCTTCGCCATGGTCATGGTGGCCATCAGGCGTCCCCCTCCTCGTCGTGCCCGGCGGCCAGCTCGGCCCGGACCTGTTCGCGCTGCTCGACCAGCTGCGGGGTCGGCTCGGCGTACACGTGGTCGAAGAGGCTGAGCGGGTCGACCGTGGGCTGGGCGTTCATCCGCTCACGCAGGTCGGCCGCGTACGCCTCGGCCTCCTCGGCGACGGCCGCGACGGTGGCGTCGTCCAGCTCGCCCCGGGCCCGCAGGTACGTCTCCAGCCGGGCGATCGGGTCGCGGTCGCGCCACGCCTCGACCTCCTCGGCGTCCCGGTAGCGGGTCTGGTCGTCGGCGTTGGTGTGCGCCTCCATCCGGTAGGTGTGCGCCTCCACCAGGTACGGTCCCTTGCCGGCACGGGCGTGCGCGACGGCCCGGATGAGCACCGCCAGGACGGCGACCGGGTCGTTGCCGTCGACCTGCTCGCTGGGTACGCCGTAGCCGACGCCCTTGTACGCCAGGCTCGGCGCGGCGGTCTGCCGGGACAGCGGGACGCTGATCGCGTACCTGTTGTTCTGCACGAAGTAGACGACGGGGGCCTTGAACACGGCGGCGAAGTTCAGCCCCTCGTGGAAGTCGCCCTCGCTAGTGGCGCCGTCACCGATGAAGGCCAGCGCGACGGTGTCCCGGCCCTGGTGGTACTCGCCGTAGGCGAGTCCGGCGGCGTGCACGCACTGGGTCGCCAGCGGGGTGCACTGCGGTGCGGTGTGCACCCGGGTCGGGTCGTAGCCGCAGTGCCAGTCGCCGCGCAGCAGGGTGAGCACCTCGACCGGGTCGATGCCCCGGGCGGTCAGCGCCATCGACTCGCGGTAGGTGGGGAAGACCCAGTCGGTGTCCCGGACGGCGAGCACGCCGCCGACCTGGCAGGCCTCCTGGCCCCGGGAGGACGGGTAGACGGCGAGCCGGCCCTGCTTGGTCAGCGCGGTGGCCTGGACGTCGAAGCGGCGGCCGACGACCATCCGCCGGTACATCTCGCGCAGCGCCTCGGCGGGCGGCTCCGGGTAGTCGTCCCGGGCCGGCAGCGGCGTGCCGTCGGGGTCGAGCAGTCGGATCGGCTCGGTCGTCGGCAGCAGGCCGGCCGTCGGGTCGGGGGCGGCCGGGATGGCCGGCCGGCGGGTACGCGGGGATGCCCTGCGGACCGCCTGGGGTGTGGTCGTCACGGCGGGGACCTCCTGGACGTGTGGTGGCCCTATGCTCCTGCTGTTGGATGATTGACTCAAGATCCACGATGAACGTGGGACGAATGGCATCCGATAGGGGGCTCCATGAGCCAGGAGACCGGCACCACACCGGGCCCGGCGGACGGCACGGGACGTTCGGCCGGGCCCCTGGACGAGGTGGACCGGCGGATCCTCGACGAACTGGTCCGGGACGGCCGGCTCTCCATCCGTACGCTCGCCGAACGGGTGCACGTGTCGCGGACCAACGCCTACGCCCGGGTGGAGCGGCTGCTGCGGGACGGGGTGCTCACCGGCTTCCGGGCCCAGGTCGCCCCGGAGCAGGCCGGGCTGGGCACGTCGGCGTACATCGCGTTGACGATCCAGCAGAACACCTGGCGGGAGGTGTCGGCGGAGCTGGCCCGGGTGCGCTACGTCGAGCACGTGGCGCTGCTCAGCGGCGAGCACGACGTGCTGGCCCTGGTCCGGGCGCCCGACAACGCCACCCTGCGGGACGTGGTGCTGGACCGGGTCCAGGGCATCGCCGGGGTGCTCTCCACCCGCAGTTGGCTGGTCTTCGAGGAGTTCGACGGCACGCTGAGCCCCTGGGAGTAGGCCTGCCGCCGGCCGCGCGCACCCCTCACCGGGTGTGACGTTCGCGCCGGCGACCGGACCGAGGCCGGCTCCCCTTTGCTCTGCAGCCACCGACGCAGCGCGGCAGCCGCGACCGGGCCCCGGGACCGCGCACGAACTCCGCGACCGCGACCTTGATCCGCGGGTCACCGCTCCGGCGGAGCCTCCAGACCCTCACGGTCGGCCAACTCCAGCAGCGGCTCCAGGGAGAAGCGGCGCTCGTCCAGGCCGGCGTGCGGGTCGCCGTGCTCGGCGAACCGGGCCGGCATGCGCACCACGTCGAAGTCCTCCGGCCGCGCGTCGTCCAGCTCCGCCCAGGTCAGCGGCGCGGAGACCAGCGCGCGGGGGGTGGGCCGGATCGAGTACGCCGAGGTCATGGTGTGGTCGCGGGCCATCTGGTTGTAGTCGACGAAGACCGGCCGGTCCCGCTGCTCCCGCCACCAGGTGGTGGTGACCAGCTCCGGCAGTCGGCGCTCCATCTCGCGGCCCAGCGCCAGCACCGCCCGCCGGCACTCCCCGAAGCTCCAACGCGGCTCGATGGAGAGATAGACGTGCAGTCCCCGGCCGCCGGTCGTCTTCGGGTAACCGACCAGGCCCAGCTCGTCGAGGAACGCGCGCACCTCGTGCGCCACCGGCACCACCTGGGCGAACTCCACCCCCGGCATCGGGTCGAGGTCGATCCGGAGCTGGTCCGGACGGTCGACGTCGGCCTTCGACACCGGCCACGGGTGGAAGCGCAGCGTGCCGAGGTTGACCGCCCAGGCCACCACCGCCAGCTCGCTCGGGGCCACCTCGTCGGCGGTCCGACCACTGGGGAAGGTCAGGTGCGCGGTGCGTACCCAGTCGGGCGCGCCGGCCGGCAGCCGCTTCTGATAGAACGCGTCCCCCCGGTTGTCCTGCCGGGTGCCGATCTTCGCGCCTTCGAAGACGCCGCGCGGCCAGCGTTCCAGCATGGTCGGCCGGTCCCGCAGCGCGCGCAGGATGCCGTCGCCGACGGCGAGGAAGTAGCGGACCACGTCCAGCTTGGTCAGGCCCAGCTCCGGAAAGTACGGCTTGTCGGGGCTGGAGACGCGGACCAGCCGCTCCCCCACCCGGATCTCCTCGACAGCCGTGGTCGCCACGCCTCACACCGTACGACGGCGACCGCCGTCCCGGCCGCCGGAATCGCCGGACGCCCCCGCCCTCCGCCCCGGCCGTGCGGGCACCAGTCGATGGCGGTCACCATCAATAATGGACCGATGACCCGGCGTGGCGTATGGACCGCAGGACTGGTGACGACCGTCGTGGGGGCGCTGGCACTGGCCGCCACCAGCGCCTTCTTCTTCGCGATCGGTCTGGACGAGGCCAGCAGGTGGGCCGCCCCACTCGGCATCCTCCTCGGGGTGGCGGCGCTGGCCCTCGCCGGCTACAGCGCGGTCCTGACCCGCAGATCCGTCTCCGGAACTGCCACCGGTGGTCCCCCTGCCGCCGGCACCATGACCCACCCCGAGGGCGGCACCGTCACCAACACCATCAGTGGCGGCACCTTCCTCGGCGGGGCGCCGATCCAGGGGCGGGACATCACCGTGACCCCCTCGGCCGGACGGCACGACGGCGGGGAGGGAACGCCGGGGCGGGGCGAGCCGGCATGACCGACGCGCCGGGCGTGGTGAACACGATCGAGAACGCCATCTTCTTCAGCTCGGTGATCCAGGGCCGGGACATCACGGTGGTCCTGCCCCCGACCGTCGAGCCGGCTCTGCAGGGCCTGCCGCCCGCCGGTTCGGCCTTCACCGGCCGCGACGACGACGTCGAGGAGCTGCTGCGGGGCCTGGCTCCCGGCGGGCGCGGCAGAGCCGCGGTCGCGGGGCTGGCCGGGGTCGGCAAGACCGAACTGACCGTGCAGACCGCCCACCGGGCCCTGGCTGAGGACTTGTTCCCCGGCGGGGTGCTCTTCATCGACATGTTCGGCTACGACCCGCAGCGGCGCCGGACCGCCGGTGACGCCCTGAGTCACCTGCTGGGTGCCCTCGGCATGCCCGGCGAGCACATTCCCGCCGACGACGAGGACCGTAGCCGACTGTTCCGCAGCGTGCTGGCCGCCTTCGGGGCGCAGCGCCGGCGGATCCTGCTGATCATCGACAACGCCGCCACCGAGGAGCAGGTACGCCCGCTGCTGCCCGGCGACGGGGCCACCGCCACGCTGGTCACCTCCCGGCACACCCTGAACCTCGATGCCCGGCTGCATGATCTGGACGTCCTGGACACGGACACGTCGGTGCTCCTGCTGGCCGGCGTGTTGCGCACCCGTCGCCCTGACGACCCCCGCGCCTCGGCCGCCCTGGACCGGGAGCACGGGTGCCGGACGGACGCGGAGGCGATCGCCGAGCGGTGCGGGGGCCTGCCACTGGCCCTCCAGATCGCCGCAGCCCTCCTCGCGGAGCTTCCGAGCCGGCCCCTGTCGTCCCTGGCCGACGCCCTCCGCGACGCGCACACCCGGCTGGACCGGCTGACCCGCGCGGAGAGCGTCCGGGCGGTGTTCGACCTGTCGTACCGGCACCTGAGCGACGAGCAGGCGCGCATGCTCCGGTTGCTCTCGGTCAATCCCGGTCCGGACGTCAGCACCGACGCGGCCGCCTGCCTGGCCGACATCGACCGGTACCGGGCCGAGACGCTGCTGCAGGACCTGGCGCGGGCCCACCTCGTCGACGCCGGGCAGGTCTGGGGGCGATGGCGGCTACACGACCTGGTCCGCCTCCACGCCGAGGGGCAGCCGGACGCCGAGGCAACGGTCGACGGCGCCCGCAATCGTCTGTTCACCCACTACGTCATGACCACCCACCTCGCCGTCGGGCACCTGCAGCCGCCCTCCGTCGTCGCGGCCCACCGGTCCCCACCGCCCGCCGGCACCGTGGACCGGATCGAGACCGCCTACGCCGCCCGCGGGCAGATGCAGCCGCTGCCCGTCACCGTCCGGTTCCGCACCCGTACGGACGCCCTGGCCTGGTTGGAGACCGAGCGGGCCAACCTGGTCGCGGCCTGCACCGGCGCGGCGACGGCCGGGCACGCCCTCTCCGGCGTCGCCCTGGCCGCCGGCCTGCAGTCCTTTTTGATCTTTCGTCGGCACCTTGCCGATCTGCTCACCGTCACCACCGCCGCCCGGACCCTCTGCCAGCAGGTCGGTGACCGGCACGGTGAAGGCATGGCGCTGAGTCACCTCGGCGTCGCCCTGAACGAGGCAAGGCGGTCCGAGGAGGCGGTCGTCGCCCACACCCAGGCCGTGGACCTGATCCGGGCGACCGGTAACGAACACGACGAGGGCATCGCGCTGAACAACCTCGGCCTGGCCCTGCGCGGAGCGGGACGCCCGGACGAGGCGATCACCGCCCACGAGCGGGCAATCGAGATCTACCGCCGGGCCGGCGACCGGCACGACGAGGGCATCGCGCGGAGCAACCTCGGCCTGGCCCTGGTGCTCGCGGGACGCGCCGACGAGGCCGTCACCGCCCACACCCGAGCCGTCGACCTCTTCGTGGAGACCGACGACCAGCACGGCGAAGGCCAAGCCCTCGACAATCTCGGTGCCGCCCTGTCCGCCGCGGGGCGGACCGAGGAGGCCATCGCCGCCCACACCCGAGCCGTCGACCTCCTCCGGCGGGCCGACGACCGGCACACCGAGGGCAGAGCGCTGTACCACCTCGGCGTGGCCCTGCGCGCCACCGGGCGGACCGACGAGGCCGTCACCGCCCACACCCGAGCCGTCGACATCTTCAGCAAGGACGACGACCCGCGCGACGAGGGCAGGGCGCTGACCGAACTCGGCGCGGCCCTACGGGTGGCGGGGCGGGCCGACGAGGCCGTCGCCGCCCACACCCGGGCCGTTGCCGCCTACCGCCGGGCCGGTGAACGAGGCCTTGCGGGCCGGGCGACGTACAACCTCGGTGTGGCGTTGCACGCGGCGCAACGCTTCGCGGAGGCGATCGACGCCCACACCCGGGCCGCCGAGATCCACCACGAGACCGGTGACCGGCACCGGGAAGGGAAGGCGCTGGTCAATCTCTCCGTGACCCTGATCGAGGTGGGACGGTTCGAGGAGGCACGGCGCCGCTGCGGACAGGCGCTCGAGGCGTTCGGCGCGGACGCGCCGACGGCGCGGCAACTCCTTGCCGATCCTCCGCCGTGGGGGATCCGGTTCCCGCCCGTCCCGCCGGAGATGCGCGAGTTGGTCAGTTTCGTCCTGCTGTGCCTCGATGCGGACCGCATGATGGCCGACGGCGCCGGAGAATGAGCGCTCCGTCGTCGCGACCGGCAGGAGCCGGGTGGGCGGGTCGCCCACCCGGCCGCCGCGTACGGCTCAGCCGTTGCTGCGCTGCATGCGGTCCATGAGCATCTTCTTGCCCTGCTCACCCGCCTTGCGGTTGTTCTCCTGG